>NZ_WSTC01000033.1 GCF_009789195.1 Paenibacillus sp. MMS18-CY102
GCTCCACCAGGATGCCTACAGGCTGATCCGGCTGTACACCTTCTGCACGCAACCTCCGCGCAAGCCGGTTCGCCTTTTCGTTCAGCTCACCGTATGTCAACTGGCTTCCTTCATATACAACCGCAACTCGATCCGGCGTTCGCTCCGCTTGTTCTTCAAATAACTGATGGATCGTTTTCCCCCGTGGATAATTCGTACAAGTGTCGTTGAACACGGTTAATATCGTATGTATTTCTTCCTCGCTAATCAGCGATATCTCATATAATTTTTCAAACGGATTACGAATGATTTGTTCCGTAATTGTCATGATCTGTTGCAACATTCGCTGCACTTCATGCTCTTCAAATATCTGCGTGCGATAATGAACATCGAGCACGATATGCTGCTCATTGAGCATTTCTTTGATATGAAGGACGAAATCATTCCCTTCATCCCCGCAAAAATTCACTTTATTTTGCATACTCATGTGATGAAAATCCAGGAAATCCATGGCTTGATACTCCACTGCAATGCCAAACAGCCGTTGAAGTTCAATATTTTTATGTATATTCCTTAAATCTTGAATTAATTGATTATAAGGATATTTTTGATGACGCAAGATAGAGCTTTGTTCCTTGGCTACTCTATGCAGAAAAGAGAGCAGGTCCAGTTGTGGATCCACAGAAACCCTCGCTGCGACTGTACTGGCAAACATTCCGATCGTTTCTTTTTCTTTCCTTGTTGTCCGGTTTGCATAGATCGTTCCAATCGCAATGTCAGTCTGATTTGTTACTTTATGCATATAAAGATACATAGCAGATAAAAAAAACGTAAAAACACTGATCTTGTTATGCTGAGAAAATGCTGTCAATTTGTGATAGAGATCACCCTGGATTATGACGCTTTTTCTTTCTGCCGTTGTGCTTGTTGTCAAAGGATTATAGGTTACAAGCCCGGTTATTTCCGGTAGAGTTTGGAATTTTTTTAGCCAATACGCTCTATCTTTTTGATAGCGATCTGCCTTCTCATATTCCTGTTCCGTGTATATATAGTCAATATAAGAGTTTTTTTCATCCCTTGCGGACGAAGTTCCTTCGACTAGCTTTGCATAATTTTCTGCAATCTGGTTCGCTGCAAGATTCATCGATATACCATCCGAAACAATGTGGTGCATTTTTATATTGTACCCGTATTGCTCATTATTAAATTTTAAAATAACAAACTGATATAGTTCGGAAAGAAGCAGTTTGATTGGCTTGCTGTTATGCAGCTTCAACCATTTCTCCGCTTGTGAGTCGTCATTGCATGTAGAGAAATCCATAAACTCGATTTCTTTATGCACATAGGGTTCAATATATTGAACGGGTACGCCATTTTCCTCTGTTATTTTGATTCGAAAAGCGTCATTTTGTTGAATAAGTAACTGAATGGCCTGCTGCAACAGATCCACATCTACATTTCCTCTGATGATAACTGCGCCGGATAGCGTGCATGTTGTTGTGTTCGGATATAGCAAATCCGTATACCATATTCTGTGTTGTGCCTGGGTTAAAGGGAACAATTCCATTTTGTTTTCACACATTTTTTTGCAACCTCCTGAACATTAATAGACGATATAGATTCATTTAAAGAATTGTCACCGTAACGAAGAAGCTCAATGCTATGGACAGCACGCAAGGATAATAAGATGTTTCACCGCTGATCAACACCTCCCAATTCTATAAATTATTTCAAGAAATTACAAAAAAAGTGTATCACACGAATTGAAGATCATTCAATAGAACGATAGCCCTGTACCTTTCCAGCGTTTTTAAACCCGTATTAAATACAAAATCGAGACAATGTCTAAAGATTTATGGCGTAAGAGTACAATGTCCCTACATTTGTGCATTTTATTACGACATAATCAGGACTTAGACAGCAGCTTCGTCGAGCGCCTCTTCCACTTTTGATACCATAGTAGCTTGCATTTCAACTTTGTCGGGAATGTTTAACGTTCTTGTCATTTCATTTTTACTACTGGTCATCCAGTTAAGCGGAGTTTATCGCTCCCGGAACGCGATGCTTGTTCAGTACTGCTATGATGCCTTCTGTGTTTTTAATGCCGATTCTGTGCCCAAAATAGAGATTGTCGCTCAGTTTGATAACGTTTCACCTCGTCACTCCATTTCCTCCGTCAGAATAAAACAACACTGCACATGCCTCTACCGAGGCTGCCAACATCTCTATCGTCTGGAGAATTTCTTCTGTTGAAAATTAAATATAAATATAAAAAAGGAAATCCATGAATCTGGATTTCCTTTTTTACTTATGAGTCAATATTGATCGACCACGTGAAGGTTAACCTGCCGTCTTCGCATACCTATAGAATGTAAGCGGAGCAACGGCCTCCTCCATACGGTCGGAACCTTCGAAGTAATGCTGCAGAATTTCGGCAGCGTCCTTGCCTTGCTTGGCCAGCTCAACCGCCCCCGGACGTGATAGAATGCCCGTAGCCCAGGTCAAATCCCTCTGGTCCGAAGTCAACGGCAGGAATAAACCATGACTTAGGCCGTCCTTGAAGCCGATGCCTGCGACATCCGGTGAGAAAAAGACACTCATCATCGCCTCAGTCTTTTTCCGCTCTTCCTCATCCATGGCGGGAGGTGTTGCGACATATTTCTGGCTTGGGTCTGTATCGATCACATCGGCATTCATTTGCCCGGCGGTTGGATTTACCACGATGGAGAACCAACTGTACATCTTGACCGCCAATGCACCCGCCTTCAATGCTTCAGGAGGGGCGTCCTTCGGCCATGTATTGGCGAAGACATTCTGGATATAAGCAAGAAAGTCGATTTCTTGAACGCAGTCGGACTCGCAGGCGAAGGCCTGCTTATTTTCTGTGGTGGTCATGAGCACTTTAATGAACTGGGGCCGCTTGTAATACGGGTTGATCCGTACCGGCAGCAGGCTGCTCCACTTCTCCTCGGGCAGAGGCAGCAGCGGCTTGCCTTCAACTTCTTTTTTCAGATCCTCCTCTGTTGCGACGTTCAATCGGTCTACAATCTTTCCTTGGCGGTTCCGGAAGATGCCCTTTGCTTGATCTTTATAGATATCGGCCATCTCACGTTCAGCATTATCGCCAAAGCCAAGATTTTGTGCAACCACTTGATCCACAGGGACCAACCCCATTTCAGCCACCTTCCAATTTCCATTCTCCTTGGTGAGGACGAAGATCCGGTAGTTGATTCCGTTAATGCCATATCGATTTTCTTGAGCCATCTTAAAATCTATCGCCGCATAACGAAGAACATACCCAATTCCCTGCCGCTCAAACTTCTCTAGATTGCGGAATCCCTTCACAAAATCAATCGGCAGTTCCTTCGTATCGACTGTTTTTGCGGATTCGACCAACTTGACTCCCCGAATCTTAGCGGCATTCTCATAGAACTCCACCAAATATTTATCCATCAGCGCAATTTCCGCTTTTTTGGAAAGACCTGAATCCGGTTGGGCAGTAGGCTCTTGCGGCGCCTGACCTTGTACCGGAGAATAAGCTGCAATGGACAGGAATACCAGCAAGGTTAAAATCGTTGTCAATTTCTTAAGCATATTCATGCGACCCTCCTTTATTTAGTGTAACGGAATAACTCTACTCGAGTGCCTCGCGGCAGTGTAGGCGCTCCTTCCACATAGTAACGGAGGATTTGGATGTGCGACTTTCCTTCATTCGCCATACGAGTGGCCCCCGTCTGTGATACAATTCCGCTTGCTTTCTTTCCTTCTTTCTTGTGGCCTACATCAATCAACGTGTGCAGAACATTCTCCTTCAATCCGATACCGGCTACGCCTTGTGCGTGAAGCATAGCTGCGGTTTTTTCTGCGATATTGCTTTCCTGTTCGCTAACTCGTTCTAGCTGTTGCTGGCTGATGCCGGGATGGTTCTTTCGGATTTCCTGTTTATAATAAGCCTTAAAATCAGCGGCATATACCTGGTTTTGCGTCGTATCTACAATATCCGCATCCGTATATCGTGCCTTCGGGTCAACCGACACGGCATGCCATGCATACATTTTGACAGCCAAGGCCCCTGCCTTTAGGGATTCCGGCGGCGCCTCCTTGATCCATTCCAAAGGCAGCACATGCTTCAAATAGTCCATGAAATCGATTCGCTGGACGCAAGCTTTCGTGCAGCCGTAGTATTGCAAGTTGCTGGGATGCGTCATTAGGACACGAATCCATTTAGGACGCTTATAATACGGGTTCACCGTACCGGGTATCTCATCATCCGCCATATAAGACGCTTCTTGAGATTTTCCGGTCATTTCATAGATGAGATCCTGCTCACTAGCGACGTTATCGGTGTTGAAATCGCCAAGCTGCTGACCCGCACGGTTCTTATAGATACCTTGATAATGGAGCTTTGAGATCTCCGCCATCTGCTTCTCGTCCTCTGTGTTAAATCCTTGGTTCAGCCCGACCAGAATATGTACCGGGGCGTTCTCGTATTGAAAGAAACTCCAGGTCCCGTTCGGTTCCTTCAGCATGGTGATCAGCCGGTAATTGATTCCGTTCAATCGGTATTTGCTTTCTTCTTTCAGTTGATAATTGACCGCCACATAAAAGACAAGGGAATCCTTTCCGAGACGCGCAAAATTTTGCGAATCAATGACTTGCGCTGAGACCTCTTTGGACAGCTTTTTTACGGCCAGCACCTTGTGATTTAAGATGTTTTCTCTCTTGCGAACGGCAAGCTCACGGGGCCTAACGGTCTGTGCGATGTACTGGTTAAACAGATTAATCAGCTGCGGCTCCGTCATCTTGTCAACATTGGGAAATTGCGCGTGGGCGTTGGGGACAGCCACTAACGAGAATAACAACGCAGTGATAACCAAACATTGAAGTGCCCTCATTTTACCTAGTTGCCTCCTTCATTGGCTGTATTGATATCGGAGGTTATCCTTTCCATAATTCCGAACTTTAACCGTAAGCGTAAAATAGCTCCCACCTTCAACTCAAGTGGGAGCCATGCTATGCTTCTATTTTGTTGTAAACACCTTGCAAGTTAACGGAATTGACGATGGCCATGATCTAATTTCCATGTTCATCAGTCCCATCATGCTCGTTTCTTCCAAAATTACTCAGTAATACACGAACTTCACTTTTTGATTTGGCGTTCATCAAGCTGGTTCTGAGTTCACTTGCCCCTCGAAACCCACGGACATAGATTTTGAAGAAACGGGTAAGCGCACTAAACGAACGTGGTTCCTCTGCTGAGTATTGATCATGCAGATCCAGATGGAGCCGCAGCAAATCAAGCAATTCCGCACTGCTGTGCTCCTTCGGCTCTGTCTCAAATGCATATGGATTTTGAAAAATGCCGCGTCCAATCATAATGCCGTCGACACCGTATTGCTCAGCAAGCTGCAGGCCGGTCTGACGGTCAGGGATATCCCCGTTTATGGTCAAAAGTGTATCTGGTGCCACCTCATCACGAAGCTTCTTAATCTCCGGAATCAGTTCCCAATGAGCTTTTACTTTGCTCATTTCCTCTCTGGTCCGAAGATGAATGGACAGATTAACAATGTCTTGTTTCAAAATATGGGTTAACCAGTCACGCCATTCGTCTAGGCCACTAAAACCGAGCCTTGTTTTTACACTGACAGGCAGTCCTCCGGCTTTGGCGGCTTGGATGATATCCGCTGCGATTTCAGGACGGCAGATCAGGCCGCTGCCCTTTCCATTCTCCGCTACATTTGCCACTGGACAACCCATATTAATATCGATGCCTTTGAATCCTTCTTTCGCCATGCCAATGCTCATTTCACGGAAAAATTCCGGCTTATCTCCCCAGATATGTGCGACAATGGGCTGTTCATCTGGGGTGAAAGTCAAGCGCCCACGTACACTTTTGTTCCCCTCTGGATGACAATAACTCTCCGTATTCGCAAACTCCGTAAAATACACATCCGGTCTGCCTGCTTCACTTACCACATGGCGAAAAACAACATCTGTCACATCTTCCATGGGTGCTAGTACAAAAAAAGGTCGTGGCAAATCGCGCCAAAAATTTTCTTTCATCATAAAAACTCCTCTATACCTACCAGAACAATCGTTGTTCTTAGAATAGTAAAATACTTGCTGTCAATGGAACATTGTTCAATCACCATCACAGGTTAACAACAGACATTCCATAAAGTAAACTTCTTTATTATAAACTGAATAACGTCATGATGGGTATGTCCCCGTCAAGTTCTGTGTTCGCTTGTTTTGCGGTTGGCATACGGAAGCAAGCCGATTTTCTCGTAATAGCGGATCGTATCTTCTGACAGGCCCGTGAATTCAGCCGCTTGTTTAATTGAGTTTGCCGATTCGGAATACCGATCAATGTACAATATTATTTGCAAAATGCAAATAATAATGCTATAACTAAATCAAGGAGGTCTTAGCAATGGAAAACGTGCGCAATCTGTTTCAACTTCTTTCGCGCAACTTCGGCTTATTGAATGAGCAATGCTGCGAAAACTGCTGTGGGCAAGAAGTTTCTAATGTCCAGAGCCATATTTTGTATGAGATCAATCGCCAGCATCAACCTTCCATGCAGGAAGTAGCCGGCGCGTTAGGGATGGACATCACTACCTTTAGCAGACAAGTGAAAACGTTAGTCGACAAAGGCTTTGTGAAAAAGACTCCCCACCCTTCCGACAATAGAATAAACGTCCTATCCTTAACCTCTGAAGGGCTGAGTATGGAGAACAACATCAATCTAACCGTTAATGCTCAGTTGCATGATGTACTCTCTACGATGACCGAATTCGAACGCGATACAGTAATTCGTTCGATCAAACTATTTAACGCTGCAATGCAACACTCCGTCTCTTTTTGTACGCCTCCACAATGATGGAGGTTTCTTCTAAGCCATATACTTGCATTTTGCAAATTATTTCACTATCACTAAGGAGGAACATATAATGACAAACAAATTACCTACTGCAATCATCGGTGGAGGTCCCGTAGCGTTGGCTGCAGCAGCTCAACTAGTAAAACGCAATATGGCATTCGTTCTTTTTGAACAAGGAGATCGTATAGGCTCATCTGTTCAAAGTTGGAAGCATGTTCGCATGTTTTCGCCTTGGGAATTTAACATCGACTCGGCGGCCCGAGATTTGCTTCTGCAGGCAGGTTGGGTTGCACCGGAGCAGAGCCAACTCCCTACTGGTGAAGAGCTGTTACAGCACTATATGGAGCCTTTGGCTAATCTGGATCAAATCCATCCTCATATTCATCTGAACGCAAAAGTCAAAGCCGTCTATCGCAAAGGTTTTGACAAGATGAAAACTGTTGGCCGAGAGCTTGCTCCCTTCATCATTGAATATGAATCGAATAACCATTTTAACCGGATTGAAGCCTCAGCAGTTATTGATGCAACAGGCACTTGGTTAACGCCGAACCCCATTAGCTCAAATGGTAACGATGCAGAGGGCGAGCGTGAACATGAGAGTAAAATTTTTTATGGGATTCCCGATGTACCAGGTCCAAGTCGACTTCGTTATGCCGGCAAGAACATTGCCGTGGTCGGCAGCGGCCATTCCGCAATCCAAGTCATCTCCATGCTTCACGATTTAAAGTTACAAGTGCCCGATACGACTATCCATTGGGTGCTAAGGAAGCAGGATGTTTCAGAGGCTTTCGGCGGTGGCGAAAATGACGGTTTGCCTGCGCGAGGTGAACTTGGCAATCGAGCATTCAAATATGTCCAATTAGGGAATGTGCAGATTCATACCCCCTTTCTTATTGATCGCATCGAAGATGACGTCAATGGATCACTTTTGTTACAAGGTACGAAACGAGAGCAATCATATTCCATCGATCAAGTCGATGAGATAATTGTTGCGACCGGTTCACGGCCATCGTTTTCTTTCTTGCGGGAGCTGCGATACGAGATCGATTCCGCAATTGAGTCTGCTCCTCAATTAGCACAGTTGATCGATCCCAACATTCATAGCTGCGGTACGGTTCAGCCACATGGCGAAGCCGAGCTACGGCAACCTGAGAAAAACTTCTACATCGTTGGTTCCAAAAGCTATGGCCGTGCTCCTACATTCCTGCTTGCGACCGGTTACGAACAGGTTCGCAGTGTTGTAGCCGTATTAGCAGGCGATTATCAAGCTGCGCGAGAAGTTAAACTCCAATTACCGGAGACAGGTGTTTGTTCGACAGCTAAGCCTTCCTCAACAATTCGTGAAACCAGTTGCTGCTCTCCCCACAAGATCACGTTCAAACCACTGCCGGTTAAAACGGCGGAATGCTGCTCCCCTGTAAAGACGGAATCGCCTTGCTGTGAGACTGCATCGACCAACAAATAATAGCTAATTTTAACAAACTAAAAAAGAGGACCCTCTACTAGAGATCTACTAGAGTGCCCTCTTTCCTTACATTCCGGTGATTACAAACTGATTGATGCGATCCTTTATTGCGTCACGCACTTCCCGAAACTTTGCAGTGATCTCTTCTTCCGTACCCGTTGCCTTAGCTGGGTCTTCGAAGCCCCAGTGCCATTTCACTACGTTGTTGTTGGAGATGACGGGACAATGCTCGTCCGCGTGGCCGCATAATGTAATGACGAAATCAGCGCGGTTGAGAAGTTCTGGATCGATCACATCGGATGAATGTGATGTAATATCAATGCCTGCCTCACTCATCGTCGCAACAGCACGCGGATTTAAACCATGAGCCTCGAGTCCGGCGCTTTTCACCTCGTACTTCTCCCCACCCAATGCCTTTAAGAAGCCGTCAGCAATTTGGCTGCGACATGAGTTTCCTGTACACAGAAAGTAAACAAACGGTTTTTTTGCCATGATCAATCTCTCCCCTGATTTCAATTTAGTCGTTTTTCATGAATCGTAATCTCATTACGCTCGCTGTGATTTCTTCTGTTTGCCCGTTTGCACGGTCTTAAAGATCCAAAGTGCGAGTGTAGCAATCATGCCGATGGCAATAATAACTAGCCAAGCATTAACGCTCATTACGTTTAGAGCAGATAACCACAAGTAAAGCCCGAATAGTGTGAATAGCAAAGTAGGAATGGTCAAAATGACACCAACTTTAAAGTAATAACCCCAACTGATTCGAACGCCTTTCTTAGATAAAACATGAAGCCATAGTAAGGTAGCCAGCGAGCCGATCGGCGTGATTTTGGGTCCAAGATCCGATCCGATGACGTTCGCGTAGATCAACGATTCTCGAATGACACCTTCGGTTGCCGTTCCCTTGATTGCCAAAGCATCGATCATAACGGTCGGCATATTATTCATAACCGATGACAGGATGGCAGCAATGAACCCTGCACCAATTGTCGAAATGAACAAGCCTTGATCACTCACCCATTGAAACAGTTTCCCAAGCTCATCTGTAAGCCCAACATTCCTTAAGCCATAAACGACAACATACATGCCGATCGAGAACACAACGACAGCCCATGGGGCACCTTTTACAAGCTTCCAAGTATGAACTGCCTCGCTCTGGCGGGCAAACAACAAAAACACTACAGCAGCCGCCCCAGCAATGATGGACACCGGAATAGAGAACGATTCGCTAAACATATATGCAACAAGCAGAATACTTAACACGACCCAAGATAAACGAAACAAACGCTTGTCTTTAACAGCATCTGTAGGCCGCTTCAATTGTTTCCAATCGTATTGCACGGGCATTTCCTTACGGAAGAAGAAAAACAATACGACTAGACTAGCAACAATAGAGAACACTGTCGGGACGATCATCCGGCTTGCATATTCAACAAATGAGATGGAGAAGAAATCCGATGATACAATGTTCACGAGATTACTTACGACAAGCGGCAGTGAAGCCGTATCCGAAATGAATCCGCTGGCCATAATGAAAGGCAATATCATGCGGTCGTCAAATTTTAATGCGCGAACCATAGCAAGCACGATCGGTGTCAAAATTAGTGCAGCACCATCATTAGCGAAGAAAGCTGCTACAACTGCTCCTAATAAAATTACATACACAAACATCAGGCGGGCATTTCCACCGGCCAGTTGCGCCATATGTAAGGCTGCCCATTCGAAAAAACCGATCTCGTCGAGAATTAATGAGATGAGAATGACAGCAACGAAAGCTAACGTCGCATTCCAGACCATTTGGGTTACATCCCACACATCTGCGAATTTCACAACTCCAAATGATAACGCGATAATAGCCCCCCCTGCTGCTGGCCAACCAATATTCAGTCCCCGAGGCTGCCAAATCACAAAAACAAGGGTTATAACAAAAATGATTAAAGCAATGGCAAGCATAGTTCCTCCTGGATTAATTACATGATTGGTTCGTTCGATTCGCTAATTTTTCTTTCATAGATGGCAGCTGTTCCATGACACCTTGTAGATAAGGTTTGTCTGCTACATTCAAGGAATAATAGATCCACTGGCTTTTTCTCGTTTCATTCACGAGTCCGCCTAGTTTCAACTTTCGTAGATGCTGACTAACATTTGGTTGTGTCGTTTCAAGAATGTCGACGATATCACACACGCACATCTCCCGCTCCTTCAACAAAGCCATGATGGTGAGCCGTGTTTTGTCCGAAAGAAGCTTTAAACTCTCGGTGAGCTCTTCGATTGTATCCATGTCATGCCTCCTTCCCTGCACTTACTTCTCTCTGTAGCGCTTTACGTTGAGGCATAAAAAGCCCCTTTGCAACTTTCTATTCACACTATATTGTATAATTATATACTAATATAATCAATCGATTATATAGTCGATGCTAACCCAAGCGAAAACATCGGAATTTAGTTCTTTAGTCGCAATTGACTTCTTTTGTCAGATGATCCTATAATTAAGGCACAACTTGTTGCAGACTATCTTGGATAATAACTTGAGGGAAATGCTTTGAAACCTTCACGGTTTTGAACAACCCCGGGCTTCCGATATGGAAACCCGGGGTTGTTGGCGTTTAAAGGAGGGATAGCCGGCAAAAGAAGTGCCCTATTGGACTGTGCTGGGAGAGGATGGACTGACGCGTTTTACAGACTATAAAAATTAGGAGTGATGAGAAATGCTAGCTGTAAGAAAAATGGGAACCTTGTTTATTGCTTTTGCTCTGCTACTAAGCTTTGGATTTAGCGCTTCATTCAGTGGTGTTGCCAATGCTTATGACCCTAACGTCCAGCTGTCCTATGCACATACGAAAACCATACAAGGAACTCCAAATAATTTCTCCCGTCTATCTGGCAGTGTAGAAGTGACGAATTTGTCGCCAACCAAGCAAGTGAAGGTTGTGTATACAACAGGCAATGGTATATGGCAAGAGCAATCCGCTTCCTATACGGCCACACTTGCCAGCGGTGATGAGGCTTGGAATTTTAATATAGATGCCCCGCTCTCTACGGCCTTTGAATTTGCTATTAAATATGTAGTCAACGGCCAGACCTACTGGGACAACAATAATGGCAGCAACTACAAAGTAGGAGGAGCGTCCGAGCCTGACAGAATTTTGAGCAAAGCAGCCCTGAAGCTCTATGAATCCTCCTATTTCTCCAACCGCTCTGGTCTCTATGTTGGCGGCAAAATCTATCTGAAGAACCTTGCTCCGACAAAAACCGTTACAATCGTTTATTCCTATGACAATTGGGCTACTACGCAGACAGCGAGCGCATCTTATGACAGCTTTGTAGCCAATTCAGGCAATGCGTTTGAGACGTGGAATTTCACATTTTCCGCCACTGGACAGCCTATTAAATTCGCGATTTCCTACACGGTCAATGGCGTAACCTATTGGGATAACAACAATGGAGCTAATTACTCTTTAGTATTCTAAGCCATTGAATAGACAAGCCCCTCTTAAGCTGCGCTTAAGAGGGGCTTGTTCAATTTCAAGCAGGCTTGCCTTCCGGGCAATTGCTCTTTGCAGAAACCAGCTGAAACCTTAGAAAGTGATGAGCGCGATCTTGTCGAATGAGGCACGCACGCCAAAGTGGTCCGATATGAATCCGCCGTTCCGCTGGAATTTGAGTACCTTGTTAAACACAAAAACAGCCGGTCAGGAATTCCTGGCCGGCTGTACACAAAGCATTAAATTTTAAACATGCCCATTAATGGCATAATCGACTGCACCATATTAAGCCCAAATTGGATAGTCGGCAGCATTTGTTTAAACGATCCATTAAAACCGTTCTGCTGCTCTCCACCTGCGGGTCCTGAAGGGCCTTTCACATCTTCTTGTTTTTGAACTCCCGCTCCTAAAAAGCCTGACGGGCCAGATAACATCGGCTTAAATATGCTAGCCATTGAACCAAAGGAGTTGAATGCGCCGATTCCCCCTAACAAGGAACCCAGCAGTCCTGATACTTGGGCCTCAGGTGACTTGGAACGATTAGAAGGCTTCACTCGTCCACAACTTCTGGTTCCGGAAAGAATCAACTGATGGTTTTGAACGGCTTGAACCGTTCCGACATAACAGTTACCGTCATTTAACAACACGCAAACGAGTTGCCCGAGACAATGGTTAGCTTTTTTGGCCGCTAGAACTTTACCATCAGCTTCTCTTTTTTTAGGAGCTTTCCTTGATGCCAATCGTATACCCTCTCTTCACTATTAGAAGTCGTGTCAAGCGTAATCAGATACAGAAGAAAGGCAAAATGAATAGCGAAGCAATAAACACAAACGGAAAAAAGAAACCACCGCCACAGCCTCCGCCATACCCCCCACCATAACCGTCGTAACAACTGGACAGTCTAGCTTTATGCATGGAGCGCGTTTGTTCTTTCGATTGATTTCCATTTCGAACAGAAGAGATCGATAATGGCTTGCTGTCAAATGTACAATCCTCCAACATTAACTTACCGTCTCCTACTCCCTTTAACGTTCCAATAACATGCCTTCCGTCATGCGTAACGGCACTAACCCTCCGTCCGATGTAAGGATAGAGTGTATTATGAGAAATCGAATAAACTTCCTGCATACCTTCATTCCTCCTAACCTGCAGCTTGTTTATCTTAGACTATGAAAATATGTGCTAGAAGAACTGTGCGATTGTCTTCTATTTGGTAAAAAAATCGAGATTTCGATGAATAGGTGTAGTCATGCCGGCAGTTATGCATAGGATATCGGAAGAGGTGACAAGGCGATGGATTACCATACATTATTAGCCCGGCTTGGCGAAGGAAGCGCACATCCAGGCGGTTTCCAAGCGACGAAAGAATTAATCGGGAAAATCGGCTTTCCGCGCGGCACGAAAGTGCTAGAGGCAGGATGCGGTACTGGCCGGACTGCGTGTTATTTAGCTAGTTTAGGCTGCGACGTGACAGCAATAGACCGAAACAAAGATATGATTCAAAAAGCGGTCCAACGTGCGAAGATAAGCAGGGTTCCCGTCCGCATTGTTCAGGCGGATGCCAGTTCCTTGCCTTTTCCGGATGGGACGTTTGATGCCGTTTTTACAGAGTCGGTTACGGCTTTTACCCAAGGAAACACTGCTGTACGCGAATATTGGCGAGTACTGAAACCTAAAGGAGCCCTATACGATCGTGAGCTTGCATTTGCTACAAAATTAACCACGGTGCAGAAGAAAAAACTGCAATCGTTCTATGGGCTTCATCACATGCGAACCGTTCCAGAGTGGCTGGAGCTGATGAGCAAATCAAAGTTTTATCATTACACCGCCTCTCATTTTGTGCAGATCAAACAACCGGCTAATGATAACGACCCTTTACGGGTAATCGATCCCGAGCTATTCTCGAAGCCAGATGCAGTTGCCATGATGCTGAAAAATGAGCGCCTGATGAGTAACTTCTCTACTGTGATGGGCAGTATTGTCATTACGGCGTGGAAAGCGTGAATGAAGACGAAGATATATATAGTTTAATCTATTATTTACGTTGCATGCTTTCCGGCATATTTATTCGATAATTATCCACTTCCTCACTTTTCGTATAACGAGTCTACAATGAGCCTCTCGCGGCAATACTGGGGATACCTTATGCCAAAATAAAGGAGCGAAGAATGGGAATTCTAAGTGGGAATCCAAAGGACCAACCGTTGCATTACGGTGAAATATTTAATATTTGGTCCTATTCAGCCAAAAAAAAATCAACTATTTCTGTATACCAACTCTATTTGTCACATGCAGGCGATATTGAATTGAAGCGGTTATTAACCAATCTCATTGAGCAAGCGCGTCAAGCTGCTTTAGAATGTGACGAATTGCTCATCCATAATGGGTTTATGCCTCCGCCCTCCTTGCCGGAGCGCCCATTGGTCAGCCTGGAGGAAATTCCAACTGGCGCACGTTTCTCGGATGTAGAAATCGCGGCCGCAGTTGGCGAGAATCTAGCTGCCGCCCTCGTCGCTTGCAGCCAAATTACCGGCAGTTCGATTCGCATCGACGTCGGGTTGTTATTCTCGAAGTACTATGCGTTGCATCTTGCATCGTCTGCAGCCGCACTATCACTAAGCAAAGAAAAAGGTTGGCTCGTTCTTCCTCCGCTTCAAATACGTCGGCCCGATCACTAATCCCGGTACGGTGCAAAAAACGAAAAAGAACAGCCCGTTATTCCACGGACTGTTCCATTTTGTGCAAGTTATACGCCTGCGCCTACGGCTTCCGGTCGCTTGATTTGAAGTGGCGGCGGTATTAGCCACCCTTTATCCTTGATAAGGCGTAGAATTTGTACGCCGAGCGCGGCTTTGGTGACATGATATTTGCCGAATAAAGCACCTACATCCTCGCGAATCGACATCCCCATTGCTGTGCTGGCGGCAACGAGACCAGCTGCTAGATCTGCCGATACTTTAGATGAACATCATGTATTCGTCGTATTCGTCAGGAAGAAGTGTATAATGGAATTTATATCAAAATAAGATGACGGTTTATCCTAGGAGTTTTACTCCCAGGATGGTTGCTGCGTCTGAAGGAAGGCAGTGTCATGGATAACTTAAATCATCAACGGCTTCGCGAACTCGCCCAGTTCCTGCGCACGAGGCGGGATCGGCTCACGCCTGAACAGGTTGGCTTATCCCCACAAGGCAGGAGGCGCACACCGGGGCTTCGCCGGGAAGAAGTCGCAATTCTATCTGGCGTCAGCATTGATTGGTATACTTGGCTGGAACAAGGCCGAGACATTCAGGTCTCTTCACAAGTGCTCGAGAATATCGCCGCGGCTCTCCGGCTTGATTCAACTGAACGCAACCATTTGTTTGCACTAGCTTTGCAGAATCAGCCAACTAAGCAGCAACAAGATTCCCGCTTCATCCAGCCCACTCTGCTGGCCTTCCTCGATCAGCAAGGGAATAGCCCTGCCTACGTCTTGGACCAACGCCTCAATATCGTTGCCTGGAACAAGGCGGCAAACCTGATTTACGGAGATTATGAGCCAATGTCCTATCTAGAACGAAATACGCTCTGGCGAACCTTTGTATCTCCTTTTTCCCGGGAGCTGCTGCAGGAAAATTGGGAAATGCACGCGAGACACCGTCTAGCCCAATTCCGTGCAAACTATGGGAAGCTCGTCGGTGATCCTTCATTTGTGGAATTAATAGAGGTACTGAATCAAGAGAGCGAGGAATTCCGGGAATGGTGGCCTGAGCACGATGTGCTAAATGGCCCTGAAGGCAGGAAAGTGAACTACCATCCGATTGTAGGTGTAATGGAATTCGATCAAATCTCGTTCCTAGTCACAGATTCGCAGCATCTCACCGTAACCGTGAATCTCCCTGCGAATGAAGAAACAAGATTAAAGGTCTTTGGGCTTCTTAAGAATTTCTGAGTTCAATCCCATTCATTAGGGAATTTAACGATGTTTTCGTCAACAAATTTTGGGTCTATAGAAATTTCAACTCCATGATTTAACTCGTTGATTATCGCATCATCTGGCAAATTCGTTAAACCTATTTCTTCTTTAAAAGCTTCAATATCCAGTTTCGTTTCAGCTTGAATTTTCAC
The DNA here is from genome assembly GCF_009789195.1 of Paenibacillus sp. MMS18-CY102. Taxonomy (GTDB): domain Bacteria; phylum Bacillota; class Bacilli; order Paenibacillales; family Paenibacillaceae; genus Paenibacillus_T. Next base: position 15,920 of record NZ_WSTC01000033.1, read on the forward strand.
CATTTCCCCTTCCAAAAAAATAACGGTTGCCTTATCATAGGCCGTTCCATTTTTATAGTGCATATAGTCAACAACCACAATGGAACCGTCCTTGAATTCGATTTTTCCGTTTCTATAAGAGTCCAAGTCCGGATCTGCAATGCCTGTTCTCTCAAACATCCCTTCAGTAATTACTGAGATAAAAGCAGGCATTCTTGATCCTTTTCCAGACCTCATCATTTCTTCCACGTCTTTTTCTTCCTGCGTTTCTTCTGGGAAATCTCCGATTTCGACCTGCCCCAACGCTTTTTCATACTCGCTTTCAGCTAGGTCCCGTTTTCTTTGAATGGTAGCCATCACATTTCGCTTCATCATCCTGCTAATGCCTCTTTCCTGATAATAATTAACTTTTATTATATAAAGCATGATGGAGCCTGACCACTGTTACTTTGCGATCGTCCCTTGTAGCTTGCGCACAATTCGATGCGTATAGGCAAGTTATTCCTCGCCTTATAAGATACATAATAGTATGCCGAAAATAATATAGCTTTGCTTTTTCACAGCCTAATCAATAAAATAGACTTAGAAAATAGAAGGAGTGGTTCAAATGCTGTTAGATGAAATGATCGTTCACAACAAAAAGTTTGTAGAAAACAAGGATTATGAGCAGTATCAAACGTCAAAGCTTCCAAACAAAAAGCTTGTCGTTGTTTCCTGTATGGACACTCGTTTAACGGAGCTATTGCCACAAGCAATGAACTTAAAAAATGGGGACGCCAAAATTCTTAAAACAGCAGGAGCAATTGTTTCGCACCCGTTCGGCAGTATTTTACGCAGCATCATTGTTGCGATCTATGAGCTTAATGCCCATGAAGTTTGCATCGTGGGTCACCATGACTGTGGCATGGCTCATGTAAACCCTGCTGCCACAACTCAGAAAATGATTGAACGGGGAATCTCCGAAGAAACGATTGAATCGTTGGATTATGTGGGAATTAAGATTGAAGACTGGCTGCGCGGATTTGATTCGGTTTCGGAGAGCGTACGCCAAAGCGTTGAGGTCATTCGGAAACATCCATTGATCCCTAAAGATATTCCTGTTCATGGCTTAGTTATTAATCCCGATACCGGCGCGCTGGATGTCATTGAGAATGGTTATTTAGAACAAGCAGCTAAATAGTTAAGATAATCAGAACAAACCCAGCAGCCCTCAGCCTGTTGGGTTTATTCTCGTTGTCATTCGCTGCCTTCATTCGGGCTATGCTCCCTAAAGGATAGTAGTCGAATAACTGCCTACAATTTGCACCTCATGTTCAAACGTTTCTAAAATTTTAATAGCTTTCTCCATTCGCGGGTCATTTTGTCCTGCCTCAGATTCAATAAGAAAACGATAAGTCCCCAACTTCTTTCCAGTCGGCCGTGATTCGATCCACGTGAGGTTAATCCCGAGTGCAGAGAATACGTTCAAAATGGAGGAAAGCACTCCAGGGTATTCATTGTTTGGGTTAATCAATATCATCGTTTTCTCTTGCTCTTTCACTTCTGCTGCATCTTTACCCACGCTTATGAAGCGAGTATGATTCATTGCATTGTCTTGTATCTCACTTTTGAGTATTTTAAGGCCATGTTCATCTGCAACGGATTTGGATGCAATCGCGGCAATGTGATTCATATTGGAAGCTTTGACGAATTGAGCTGCCTTTGCAGTGCTATCTGTATATTCACATTTATATTGATGTTTCTTAATAAAATCCCTACATTGATTTATTGCTGGGCTTATCGAATAAACTTTATTGATTGTGTGAATTTCACTATCTTGGTTTCCGATCAGGTGAAGGGATACTTTAAAAATAAGATCGGCCTCAATACGAAGGTTGTACATCAATAAACCATCAACCGTCATATGAATGTTACCGGCAATTGAATTTTCAATCGGGACAATACATTTATCGACTTCACCATTATAGACGGCTTCTAAAACATCCAATATGGATTCGTACATAAACCAAGTTGTATCACTAGAAAAATATTGATGCGCAGCTTCTTCTGAAAATGTTCCTTTTGGACCTAGATAAGCAACTCTAATCATCTTCATTTGCCCCTTTTTACTTTACTTAGTCTTTAATAAGACCGTCGCAGAAGGCTGCTACGTCACTGCCTGTCACTTCTAATACGCCTTTCCCCGATGCCGCACCTTCTTCAAACAGATCGATAATCCCGGAGAGCAAACCCGTCCCCTCGGTTAACTCAACAGGGCCAACCTTAAAGAAATATTTTTGAATCTCTTTATACACAATCTGATAATCTTGGGGGAGTGCTTTGACACGCGCCACATGCGCCCGCCACTCCTTTTTGCCGTTGATCATATCCTGAATGCTCATTTCAACCCTCCTTTTTTGCTTAATTTATTAGCGATATTATTGTTGAGTTGCTCACGCCACTTATCGCGATAATTTTTCGCTCCTTCTACGCCAGCCAGTGCTAAACAGAAGCCTTTGATATCGTTTCCCAAAACCTCATGAACGTGCTGTCCGTCCGCCGCCGTTTCTTCGAGCAGGCCAAGCACACGGTCAAGAATCGGGATGAGGTTGCGGCCGGTAAAATCGGAATGCGACCAAAGATTGGCATTAATTTCTCCCCATGCCGCTTGATATTCTGCAGGCAGCTTGTTGGCGCGCAATTCATAAGATTTCATTGCTTTCGTCAGGTCGCTGCCACTAATCTTTTCCCAAAAGTTCATGAATTTCTCTCCTTTAACTCATTAATTTTGGATGAAATGAATTCCCATTTCATCCAGAACATCCGTAGCTCTTCACGCCCAGCATCGTTGATTGCGAAAAACTTTCGAGGCGGTCCCATATCGGAGGGCTTCTTGGCAGTTTCCACTAGCTTGTTTTTTTCAAGCCGGACCAGGATCGTGTACACCGTTCCTTCCACAACATCTGTGAAGCCGAGTTCCTTCAGCTGCCGCGTAATTTCGTATCCGTAGGTTTCTTTGCGGCTTATAATTTCAAGGACACAGCCCTCAAGTGAACCTTTGAGCATTTCCGTTAAATTTTCCAGCACATTCACTCCTTGCTATTCTGTATGACTGGTATGCAGTATTACTGACTACCGCTATAAAGTATCACAGAGTAGCTGTATTGTCAATCTCGAGTTCACTAGTGCTTGGTTCTTGTGTCCCATTCGCATAAACGAAACAAAAAAGCCGCAAGTATGCGGCTTCTTCCTATTCTTTATTCTAATGCCCTGCCCTATCTAGCAAGCGGCTGCACTTTTTCCATCCAATCTGCATAGATGCTCTCCCCTTGTGCTGCATCGCTCAGGTAACGTTCGTAGTCCGCCAAATAAGCATTCTCTGCACTTTTCTCGGCGTCCTTCTCATATGAGGCTAACCATTGTTTAGCCTCGTCCTGACGGCCCAACGCCAGATAAGCCGATAACAGTGTATCCAGTTTCATTTCGTCAGGTGCGCTAAGAAAAGCTTGTTCGCTCCGCGCCAGTTCTTCTTCCCAGTAACGGCGCGTCAAATCTAGATTCGGCTCATAGTGATCCGACTCCCATGTATAAATCGTTACCAATGAAGGCCCCAGCGGCATCTGTCCGTAGAATGGAAAAACGGTCAGATTCAGATTTGCTTCGCCCTTATTCGATTCTTCGTCGGCCATAACCATTACATTATCATGTACGGTCACTTCCATATGGCCATCCATTTCTTCAATAACCAGGCATGAGGATTCCGGCCGATTGTCAGCCAGGTCGAAAAAGAATGCGGGACGGCCATGTTGCTTGATCACTTGAGCCCCCTTCAAACCCTCTTCATTAAAGTAACCGCCCTCGAATGCAATCTGCTCCTCACGGCTATCGAAAGCAACGATGCCATTCTTCAGAATGACAAATCGGGTAAAGTCAAACTCACCGTCATTCCAGTAACCAATTTCGTAGTTGTCCCCGTTCAACTCAAACGAGTCTTTATGGATCGCATTTAGTAATGGATCCGGTTGTACGTCTTTCTGTTCTTGCTTTTCCTGCTCACCAACAGCTTCCGCCGAAATTCCGGCACTAGTTGCCTTATTTTCTGGTGAGATCGATTGTTCTGCGGCAGTCGATTTATTAAGGCCGCTATTATTCTCCTTCGCGTTTTGACACCCAATAGCCATAACAATTAAGACTGCCACAGCCCCTAATTTTACTAAATGTTTCATGATCCGACAGTTCCCCTCTAGCATATGCTTCTATATAGTAGCCAACAAGGTATATTGTACCAGCTTGCAGGCCTGATAAATAGAGTTGCTATTTGCCCCTAGCTTCTTCTGCCCATAGTATCTTAGTACATCATTACTTTGGTCGCTGAGTCCCTGTCATTCCGGCAAAGAAGAGATAAAACCAATCCCGCGACGAATTCACGCATATTGCATCCGGTAGAGCTGCGCATATCTCTCGGAACGCTCTAGCAACTGCTCATGGGTTCCTTCTTCCACCGCTTGCCCGTTCTCCATGACAATAATGCGGTCAGCGTTACGAATCGTGGATAGACGATGCGCAATCACGATCGCGGTACGTCCCTCCATTAGCCGTTCTAACGCTTGTTGAACGAATTCCTCCGATTCGCCATCCAGCGCTGATGTTGCTTCATCGAGAAGCAATACCGGCGCATCCTTTACCATAGCGCGCGCAATAGCGATACGTTGGCGCTGCCCGCCAGATAACTGTGTGCCTTGCTCGCCGATTCGCGTATCCAAACCATCGGGTAACTGGTGGACCCATTTATCCAAATCTGCTTCGCGAACGGCATGCCAGATCCTTTCATCCGTTGCATGGGTATGGCCCCAGGCGATATTTTCTCGAATCGTACCGTCAAATAGATAACAGTTTTGAGGCACATACGCAATAAGCGCTCGTACCGCTTCCTGTGAGAACCGCTCACGAGGCTTCCCGAATAATAACATTTCACCTTGGCCCGCTTCCGTTAGCTCCATTAAATAGCGAATTAACGTCGTCTTTCCTCCCCCGCTCCCTCCGACAATCGCCAGCTTCTCGCCGTTTCTGACTTGCAAGGACATATTGTTAATGATGGGCAAATCGGTATCGTATGAAACTGAAACACATCGCATATCGATCGCGAGCTCCGCGAGAACGTCCGGGGCAGCCATTGCTTCTCGCATGCGCTCATCGGGTTGGTCAAGAAGTTCCTTGACACGTTCCGCTGCAATCGTTGCGTATTGCAACTGATGGTACGAGTTGGTCACTAACAATACGTCATTATTGATTTGCGACTGCATAAGTACGATAAAAATCACGGTTCCTAAATCAGCCTTGCCCATATGAACATACACACTGCCCACGATGAGCGTGATTACGATCGCACTCCATTGCATGGCAGAACTCAATGATGAGCGCATTGCATTATAGTTAGCCCCTCGCATCGCGTAGGAATAAGCGGTCCTAGAATCCGTCTCGTATTGTTCGCGCAAATACGAAGCAAGCCCGAACATACGCACGACAGTGCTGCCTGCGATCACGTCGATCATTCGCTGCGTCAGGGCCGACATGATACCCATCTTTTTCGAATGCCATGTGAATTCTCTGCGAATGCATGCCAAATTCGCATAAATGCTAATGAATAGAAATAGGAGGTTCATCATGCCAATAGCTGGTTGTTTTACGATACAAATGACCGTTGCGATCAATATGCTAAGAGGGATTGCGAACAGGCTTCCATTTCCAGTCATCATGGAGCTGAAAAAAGCAGACGTGCGTTCCGCATCCATGCTCATGCGAGTGGATAAATCGCCAGATAGCTGCCGATCCGCTTCAGCTGCAGGCATCGCGGTTAACTTTGCGAACATCGTCTTGCGTAACTGTGCAAGCCCTAGAACATGAATACGTGAAACTTGGTAATTAACGGCCGTAATGACGATAATGCCGACGAATATAACGACGGCAACCATACTGATTGTATCTAGCATTGAAGCAAAGTCGCCCGTTGCTGCATGTGCTGTCGTCTGTCCAATTAAATACGCGGTGGTGATTGACATCCATGCGTGCTGCAGGATGCCGAGTGCAGAGCATAAAACATAACGCGTTCGCCACTGTTGAATAAATCGCCAGGTCCACACCATCATGCGGAACGTGTGCGTGATGCCGTCAATCGCTAATTTCATGCTTCGGCCTCCTGCGTTTTATAGAGTTGATAATAGGCCCCCTGCAAAGCCATCAATTGCTCATGTGTACCGCTTTCCGTAATTTGGCCGTCTTGCATGCAATAAACGCGATCGAGATTTCGAAGAGCAGATAATCGGTGCGCAATAACGATCGTGGTACGCCCCTGCATGAGTCGCCTAATCGCTTCGGCTACCATCGCTTCGCTCTGCGTATCAAGTGCAGAGGTAGGTTCATCAAGCAAGAGAAGCGGAGCGTCCTTCACCATCGCGCGGGCAATCGCAACCCGTTGCCGTTGTCCCCCAGATAAACGAAGGCCGCGTTCTCCTATTTCACGCTTCGTGTCGATGCCGCCAAGATGTGCGGCATCAATCGCAGCTTCAATTTGCTCGTTCGTTGCACATCGATTTCCCATAGCCACATTGTCCCATATGCTTCCGGCAAACAAGAACGTTTCTTGCCCTACATAAGAGATGTGTTCGCGAAGCGCCTCTGTCGACCATTCCTCTATGGCATGGCCAAATAAGGCGATTTCGCCTCCACTCTTGCGGTATAACGCCATGAGCAGCTTGATTGCAGTAGACTTGCCAGACCCGCTTGCGCCCACGATTGCAATATGCTCGCCACGCTTGATAGAGAATGATAACCCGTTTATAACAGGCGGTTTGCTCATGTAGGAGAACATAACGTTATTGAATAGGATGGCGTCTCCTTCCGGCTCGCTTGCAGTCCCGCCCGCCGTTTCAGGCAACAGATCCCATAGCTCAAAAACGCGGGCGGCGCAGCCGCGGGCTGTTTTGAGAGCGGATAGGACGGATGGGAAATCCCCGATCGGGTTTCCAATGAAGACGCTCAATATAATGACCGACATGACGCCGCCGGGCGTAATTTGATGGACGCTTGCTAAATAAACGCCAAATCCGCATATGATGATTTGTGGAAGGAAAAGCATGATTTGCCCTAACGGGGTAAGCAATACGGTTGCACGGTTGGCATTAATGCCGCTATCGGCCGCCCGATCCACAGCCGCCTCATAGCGGTGGCGCAAGCGTTGGTCCCAATTATAGGCCTTTGCAGTCTCGTAGCCGCCCGTCAAGTTACTGGCAATGGACAGCGATTCGCCGGCTGCTTGCTGCCACTGCTGTACGAATCGGGTTAACGGAGCTGAGATTCTCACTTGCAGCAACGCAATCGCTGGTACGAGGGCTAGCGAGAATAGCGTTAATTGCCAACTTATAAGGAGGGATACGATTAGCGCCACAAAGCCGATGATTTGTTGCGGCAGCCGCACCGAGAAATAATTTTGCAATGCTCCGTTAATCTGGCCTAAATCACTGTTGGCGCAAGATAGGATGTCCCCTGCCTGCTTCGTATCTAAAATTTGTTTGTCAATGCGCGACACGATTGCAAACGTCATGTCGCGTATTGTCCGGTCGCATAACTCGCTATATTTAAGCCCGATTAATTGCTGCAAATATTGCGAAGGAATTAATACCGCAAGCGCTATCAAGAGCAGAATCGCCTGTTTGTTGAAGATCATGCCCGTAGCGCCATAATCATCAATAATGGCATGAAAGCACTGCGTCATGATGCTTAATATGGCTGACGATAATAACGAGAACAATATTGTGAAAGACAACGCCGAAGCATGCTTTGCATTAACTGACAAATAACGCAGCACGACTTTTATGGTGCTTGGTGCCGAATCATGTGCAGCTGGCACAGTGCCTAGCTTCATGTAACCATCTCCCCTATTTCATAAAAATTCACTTTCTCGTTCAATAGGCATTATGAATGAACAATTCATTCATTATTATTCATTTTATAAAGCACGCCATAAGCGTGCCGGGATTATTATCGTTATTCACTTGCTATCCATTAAGTAAGACCTCACCACGAGATCAACGGCGATTTGACGTGCTGCATCGCGAGGTACCGAAATATCAGGCATTGCGATGTTGGCATTCATTGCCCACCATGTCAAAATATCGATGATGCTTTGCACATGGACGCGTGGATAATCCAATTCCCGAATCTCTCCGGCTTCCAAATAAATCTTTAAGTTTTGCTCTAGCACTTGGAAGAACTGATCTTTCGTTGGCAAAAAGGCGTCTGCTAATTCACGGAGAATACTCGAATTCGTTTCTATGTTCCCAGTTGCAAGAAGGATGTCGGCACTCATATCGAAAATATCCGATATCATCTGTTTGAAGTGCTTAATAATCACTCCATTCGTATCCACGATGTGTAAAACATCGTTAAAGATCCTTTCATGGAGCTTCAAGAGAAGATCATTCAGATGGTTCAAGTCTGCCTCTCCAACAGGCAGCGCAATATCGGAGTCGAGATAGTCTTTCTCCAGTGACGCGCGTATGACAAAGGTCAAGATTGCCTTTTTACTTGCAAAAAGATTGTAGACCGTGCCAGTGGCCACTCCGGCCGCTGCCGCAATTTCTGAAACCTTCGTATTCGCATACCGTTTCGTATTGAAAAGCCTGCCCGCATGAAAAAAAATGCTCTGAAGTCTATCGTCCGCCATGTTTCACCTCAAATATGAATGATTCATTCATTCATATTGTATGCACGTATCTATCAATTGTCAATCCTCTCCAATTGTACTGATTGCGGATGGCCCTTTCGAGCCAAATAAGCAAGAAATATGTATCTAAATCGCAACAAGCTGGTCCCGGTATAATAACGGGACCAGCTTGTTGCGAAGGTTTTATTATTCAATGTCTACAATTGGACCTTGATCGGACCATACCATTAAGGCTTTTGATATGCTAGCCAGCGAGCTTATCAGTCTCCGGGGCAGCGCTTTTGCCTAAATGGATGTTGTCGTCATCTGTCCTGCTTAAGTAAAATTCGCCACGCGGCATCAATATTGTTCGCTGTTTCTTTAGGCGTTAGCTGATCAAGCAGCATCTGCCCGAGATTAGCCGAAAAATCGCTGAACATTTGTGCGCCTTCGGGAATGCGCGGACGCGGTTTTGCCGAAGCAAGAACTTCCTTGAAGCTCTGAACAATTGCATCAGAAGCGAGACTGGAATCCTTATAGACACTTAGCCGGCTGGGCAATGTCTTGAGTTCCTTCGTTTGGGTCGTTTGCATCTCTGCACTGGTCAAATAATGAATAAGCTTGTAGGTTTCTTCAGGGTGCTTGCTATACTTGGATACGACAAGACTGTGGCCACCGGCAGGGGAGCCTTGTCCGCCTGGTCCGGCAGGGACTGCTGCTATGCCGAGATTGCCGGCATCCTGAAACTCGCTTCCGGTCAGCAGATCGCTTACCGCCCAAGTGCCATTCACGATCATGGCTGATTTCCCAGCCTTGAAATCGTTCATCATCCGGTTATAGCCGTCCGAGAAATCCGGATATGGCTGCGTTACGCCGCTATCACGAAGCTGCTGCATGAAAGCTAGCCCCTTGATTGACTCCGCAGAGGCAATATGAATCTTGCGGTCATCGGTCAGCGTGTCGCCTCCAAAAGCCCATACATATGGGAGGGCGAAGTAAGAATCGTCGGACACATACAGGCCGTATCTACCGCTCCCCGTCAATTTCTTAGCAACGGCCATCAACTCGTCCATCGTCTTTGGAGGCGCGGAATACCCTTTTTCCTGAAGCAGACGCTTGTTGAACAGGAGAGCGGGCGCTTCCATTACCGTCGGTAAGCCGTATAGCTTACCGTGGATTGTGACGGACTCCAACGTAGTGGGATTAAAGTCCGCCGAATCTTCTGGGCCAATCAGGCTGTCGATCGGATACAGCAGTCCCAGTTCGACGAATTCAGGAACCCAGGAATTATCAGAACGAAATCCATCGAGCGTTTGATCGCCCAACATGGCGGTCTTCACATAGTTAGAAGCCGATCCGAAACCAACTTCCACGAAGTTGACCTTGATACCTGGATTTTCTTGCTCGAAAGCTTTTACACGCGATTTGATGAGCTCTGCTTCCTTGCCGTCATAGGTGCTCACGAAGTTTAAAGTCACGGGTTGGTCACTATCTGCATTCGTACAGGCGGTCGTGACGGCTAGAGAAATGACCATAAACATGGATAATATCTGTTTGAACAAGTTATTCACCCTTAGCATTAAGAATTATAATCGAAATTTACCGATAAGCGTCTTGAGCTCGTCCGCCAGATCAGCGAGCGCATTGGATGAAGCAGCGATCTCCTCCATCGAAGCAAGCTGCTGCTCGGTAGAAGCCGCTACGCTTTGCGTACCGGATGTATTCTCGTTTGCGATCTGCGCGATGACGGTGATGCCGTCTACGACCGTTTCGGTATCGGCTAGAATATTAGATGTCGATGCGGTAACTTCTTGTACGTCCTGTTCTACCCGCTGAATAAGATCGAGTATACCTTCGAACGATTCGCCAGCAACCTCGATTAACTGAATGCCTTTGCACACCTCAAGTGAGCCTTTGGCCATCTCAGTGGCGGCGATGCCTGTTTCCCGTTGAATGCCCGCGATTAAATGATGAATTTGGTCCGCAGATAACCGCGATTGCTCCGCCAATTTGCGAACCTCCTGCGCGACGACCGAGAACCCTCGGCCTTGTTCCCCAGCTCTTGCCGCTTCGATCGCCGCATTCAGTGCCAGCAAATCGGTCTGATTCGCGATGTTCATAATTAACTGGCTAGCTTGGCCAATTTGCAACGCATGTTGTTTGAGCTCTTCGATTACGCCGGATAACTTGTCGGTGCTGCTTTCAATGATACGTACTTGGCGAATGGCGCTTATCAAATCATGCTTGCCCTGCATCGCCGTGTTCGAGGTATGGGTAACAGTTTGCAGAACGGCTTTCCCATTAATCGCGATCTCCTTGACCTTCTCGGACAAGTTCGTGATTGTGTTCAAGTTCTCTCCGACTTGCTCCGCCTGAAGTTGCGTACCGTCGGTAATGGCCTGCGTGATGGATACGATATAATCGGTAGCCTCGCTAGTTTGTTCAGCGCTCGCCTGCAGTTGCGCCGAAGAAGCGGCGACTTGAAGCGACACAGAATCGGCACTGCCGATGACCGAACGGAGCGACTGCGTCATTGAATTAAACGCTAAGGCCAGCTCGGCCAGCTCGTCCTTGCCATTAAACATGAGAGGCTCTGCTTGGAGATTCCCTTGCGCGACAGCCCCTGCGGACTGAATCAGTCTACGGGTGCGACTTGCCATATAATTGGAGAGCAGAAATGCGATAGCGAGAGACAACAAAATTGCGATGCCTACTAGTGAGTAGTTTACCAGCTCTACTTGCCTGTTCTTATTGCTAATTTCAGCTTTGTAGGCTTCAATTTTGGCTTGTTCATCCTTCATAAAGGAGAGCAGTGCGAATGCAATAGGATCGAACGAATCCTTGGTATACTGCTCTTGAGAGGGAATAATTTCTCCCGCGGCCTTGCGCTCCATAATTTTCGTCTTATAGGCGACATTATCGGACCATAAGGCACTGAATGCCTCCACCTGTTTCAGGCTATCCGGATCGGCCGTCATGCTCTTCAGCTTAGCCAGCTCTTGATCAAGGAACTTGACGGTTTCCTCGTAGCGACTTTTGTAATTGCCCATCAAATGGTTTGGGGCCAGTAAATAGTGAGCGCCATCATCGTTGGTCATCCGTGCAAACAAGTTCAGCCGCTGCACGACTTCCATCCGTTGCTGCGATTCGAAGATGTCGTCCGTGAGCGCAGTGATACGCTTGTTCATCGTCGTCGTAATGGTGACGGTAATGAGAAATAACACGATAATAGAGAAAAAACTTACCAACAATCTTGTGCGAAGTCTGAGTGCCAAAGCGATACCTCCGGTTGTAATGGACATTTTTTGTGCAATCGTTTGCACAAAAGTGTGGATGAATATACATAATAAACGAGTGAGCTAAATGATGTACACTGAAATAACTGGAAATGAAGAAAATCAATGCCTCTCCTATCATGTTTCCAATACTAGGTGAGTGAAAATTGTAATAAATATAATAAAAAAGAAATGAAGCATCCAATGCATACTGAAGGCTTCATTTTTGTATTCACTATTCATTTACTTTCTGATAAATATAAATGTTTAAACCGATCGAATGGCCGGCTGCGTTGGTCTCGTTTTTAAATCAAAGCGTATTATATACATTTTCACATTCTTTCGCGGTCGGTTCATAGAAGCAATGCTTCTTCCATCGTCCTACGAACGGCTGATTATACCAAGTTGGCGGACATGGTCCGGGATTGTCGAACGTTCCTGGACGGAAATACCATAGGGAGAACTTGCCTGGCCACATCCGTTCCCCATTGACAGCACGTTGTGCCAGCCGGCGCTCCCTATCCCTTGCGCTTTGATAGTACATGCCATGCTGCAACGCTTCGAACGCATGCGGCTGGTTGATCATTTGGGGAATTGTTCGGATATTTTTAAAATCGGAGCAATTCGCTCTTATTCGATTGATGCCAACATTTCCAACGAGTAGCATGCCCTGTTCGCCTTCCGTCTCCGCCTCAGCCCGAAGCAACCTTGCCAACATATCAATATCCTGTTTTCTGGCTTTTACAACTGCCATTGGCTCACCTCTTTAGATGTCTAGATTCATCATATTGTAGGCGAAGCGCAGGTGTGACTCTGCGGCCACCACAATGCCAATATTCACTCTTGTTGTTCTTCTCTCCCACTAAGGAGCGGTCACTGCCGAGCTTGTATAGGCGCACTTAGGCCATGCTGTAGGCGAAGGTACAAACATGACAGTTTAGTGCTCATATGATAGATGATCAACCTTAATGAGGTGACCATATGGGGTGTAAAGCTCAAGGAAGGAGAAATAAAAAACGAAAGCAAAGCTCGGAATGTAAGTCTCCAACCACAAAAACCTGCTGTCCAAAGACTGTTAAAAAGTGCAGAAGAAGCAGGCTGGCTATTACTGGACGGCAACTCGCTCGATTGCAGCATGAACTTATTATAATTAACCAGTTGATTCCTCAAGCTCTTCTTGCTTCCGATGAAAACATTCAGAATGATCTGCAAAGGCATCTCGTCAATTTAAATAACTTGCTTCAAAACATACAATGCGGCATAATACGTCAAGCCGTGAGAATTGCCCTACTGGAGCTATTCTTTGCTCAATTGCGTGCAGCCCAGTTTCGAACAGCGGCTGCGGCAGTAAATCTGCAGATATACTTTACCAACGTTAGGACCGTCGTTCGGCTTTTAATTGTAGACAACAGCATACGAAATGAGCTGCTGCAGAGCGTACAGAACATTCAACTAACCCTTAGCGCTATTATTAATGAAGCCGAAGGTGCTCAAGGCCCTCCTGGACCTCCGGGACCTCCTGGGCCGCAAGGCCCGCCACTTACTGTCGGCTGCAATGCCGTAGCCCTTGGTGCTTGTTCGTTTGCCGAAGGACGAAATACGCTAACCGAAACCACTGCAGAAGCTTCCCATGTGGAAGGGGAAGAAACAGTGGCCAGGGGGCACGGCGGTCACGCCGAAGGTGGATTCACAAAAGCAAACGGACAATTTTCCCATGCCGAGGGCACAATGACCGTTAGCAACGGTGCTAACGCACATGCCGAAGGCAGCGAGACAACGGCTTCAGGCAATAACTCACACACAGAAGGCTTGAGAACCTCTGCTGAAGCCAGCGAGTCCCATGCGGAAGGCTCGGGAACTGTTGCAAGTGGCCTATCCGCCCATGCAGAAGGAAACGCTGCAATTGCTTCTGGAGATACCTCTCACGCCGAAGGGAACCAGACCCAAGCCACAGGCACCGCCTCCCATGCGGAAGGTTTGCAAAGCATTGCTTCAGGAATTGCATCACATGCCGAGGGAAATGTTACGCTAGCTGCAGGCCTCACCTCTCATTCGGAAGGAAACCAAACCCAAGCACTTGGAGACTCCTCCCATGCGGAAGGGCTCCTGACGATCGCTTCGCAAATCTCTGCTCATGCGGAAGGCAATGGGACGCGGGCTATTGCCGCTAATTCGCATGCTGAAGGCAATGATACAGAAGCATCTGGAATCAACTCCCATGCCGAAGGTTCTGCAACCGTAGCTCAAGCCGATCAGGCGCATGCCGAAGGAACAGCAACCCGCGCCCTCTCCGTCTCCGCGCATGCCGAGGGGAATTTCACCTTGGCTTCGGGCATCAATGCGCATGCTGAAGGCAATTCTACCGAAGCTTCTGGAAGCCATTCCCATGCAGAGGGAGAACTGACCCGAGCCACAGGTTATGCCTCGCATGCACAAGGCCAGTTCACGACGGCAAGCGGAAGTTTTTCCCATGCAGGCGGAGCGGGCACGATCGCATCTGGAGACAACTCGTTTGCCATCGGCACCTCCACCACCGCAGATGGTTTCGGCTCATTTGCTGGCGGACTGAATACGAACACCGGTGGGCTTTTCGGCGCTTATATCATTGGGCAAAATGGCACTGCAATCAAACCAATCTCATTCCATATCGCCAACGGCGCCAACATTGGCCCATCCTTCAACTCCATCATCCTGGACGGGACAGTCGGGAATGTTTTAATAGATGGAACAGTCATAGGTCCCGCTGCAGCAGACTATGCAGAAATGTTTGAAACGGTAGATGGCTCTTCTATCGAGCCCGGTTATTTTGTAACACTTGAAGGAAGCTATATCCGCAAAGCAACTGGACCGGATGATGAAGTTATCGGCATCGTGAGCGCTAACCCGTTAATTCTTGGCGATGCAAACGAGCTGCGCTGGCATGGTGCCTTCTTGCAAGATGAGTGGGGAAGATTGTTGCTGGATGACAAAGGCGATCGGATGTTGAGTCCGGACTTTGATTCAAGCAAAACCTACGTTCCAAGACGTGATAGGCCTGAGTGGGTTAGCGTTGGCTTGTTGGGCAAATTGAAGACACGTGATGATGGCACTTGCCAGCCAAACGGATACTGTCGGCCAAACGAGGAAGGCATTGCAACCGTGGCGACAAAAGGAGAGGGTTATAGAGTGATGAGCAGGCTCGGACCCAACCAAATTTTAGTATTACTTTGACTGCCTCTGTTGGCGAAGGGACACATCGAATATGACGATGTGTCCCTTCTTCCATTACATAATTTCAATAAACCCTTCTGTTCCATTCACGCGGATACGTTGGCCATCTTTGATCAGCCTAGTCGCATTGTCCACGCCAACAACGGCCGGCAACCCATATTCCCGCGCGATAACAGCACCATGGGTCATCAAACCGCCAACTTCGGTGACCAGGCCTTTAATGGATACGAATAATGGCGTCCAGCCTGGGTCAGTAAAGGAGGTGACTAGTATGTCCCCCTCTTCAAGATCAGCATTTTCCATGTTCAAAATAACGCGCGCTCTTCCTTCGATCACGCCGGTTGAAACAGGCAGCCCTGCAAGCGCATTAGCCGGCATATGCTCCCGATTGTACTCACCTGCAATGATTTCACCATCAGACGTGATGACACGCGGAGGAGCTAGCTTTTCGTAAAATTTATACTCCTCTCTTCGTTTGCTGATGAGCTGACCATTCAGTTGGTTAGTGCGTACTGCCTCGTGGAGTTCTTCGAACGTGAGATAGAAGATATCTTCTATCTCATCGATCTCGCTAGCTTGAACGAGTAGTTCGACCTCTTTCAGCATAGCTTGCTTATAGACAAAGTAACGGCTAACCATGCCATATTTTGGATACTCTCGGTAGCCGATGAAGTTTCGGATCAGTCCGATCATTCGCTTTGTTTCTTTAGCTTTTTGTTCACCGTCCGGCAATTGCTTCAACCGATTGATTACATCCTGTTCTTTATCCAAAGCTTCCTGGCGCCCTTGCTCAAACTTACGTTGGCCAGCATTAGGCTCAGCGTTCTTGATGTTGCCCAGAAGCATAGGAACAAGTGTCAATGGCTTTTCACTCCAACGTGTTCTCGTAATATCGATCTCGCCAGCACATCGCATTCCGTATTTAGTGAGATAATCATTGATCGCGCGTTGGGCTTCCTTTCCTCCCGCAAAGTGAACCAGCCCCTCCAAAAAGCCATCCTCATTTGCATGCTGCAAATATTCTATTATTTCTGGATAAGGGCGAATCACATCCGCGACGTCCAGCAGCGCCAGACCCATTTGCGAAGTAATATTGTTAGGCACAGATTGGGAAAGCGTATCGGCAACGTTTTTCTCGCCTAGCCACTCATACAACTTCTCGTTGACCCATGAAGCAGCATTCATAGCAGCCATAAACACAGCCGTACTTTGCGGGTCGAATAAAATCTTTTTTAATTGCTCGATATCTTCCAGAATAAAATCAAACAAGTCCACGCCCGACTTCGCTTGGATGTTCCGCTGCAGCTCCTCGATTGAGGCTTGGCTGCGCTTTATCAATTCCGAAACGATTGTCGGATCGTTCTCGAATGATGCCTGTTTAACTGGAACACTTCTATTGGGAACTTGGGCGATGGCATCATGTGGAGTCATTTTTATAAAATCACGCTCGATAATAGTCTTCAGTGCGCCGCTGATAAGAGGGTCGGATTCCATTGTTTTTAATAAAGCTTCCCGTCCCGATGGCGTAGCCAGCCTGGCTGCAACATCAACAAACAGCCTCCCGCCGGCTTTACGCATAGGCGCTGGAGTAATCATCAGGTAAAAAGATAAACCCAATGGTTTGATAGGATCAGTCATCATCTGTTGATGGCCAACGGAAAGATAGACATGATTTTCTTGATCATTAGCTTCTGGAATCGGGAACAAAGTCGTAATCGGCCGGCTCTGGACAACATAGAAAATATCGTCAGCCAAACACCATTCGATATCTTGCGGGCAGCCAAAATGTGCTTCTATCTGTCTTCCGATGCGTGCCAGCTGTAAGATTTGCTGCTCCGTGAGTGTTTGGCACTTCTGCTGATCTGAATCGATCGGAATAGTCTCAGTACCGCCTCCATTACGTCCATAAATGGCTAATTGTTTGGCAGCAATCCTTTTCTCGACGATTTCCGCTTCCCGCACTTTATAACAATCGGCAGATACCAGGCCAGATACTAGAGCTTCCCCAAGCCCAAAGCCAGCATCGATGGATAACAATTTTCGACTAGAAGTAATGGGATCGGCGGTGAACATAATGCCTGACGCTAGCGGAAAAACCATCTTTTGCACGATAACGGATAAATAAACTTGCCTGTGATCGAATTCATGCTGCATACGGTAGATGACAGCTCGCTCGGTGAACAGCGAAGCCCAGCATTTGCTGATATGCTGCAGGAGCGCATCGATGCCGATGATGTTCAAATAAGTATCTTGTTGGCCCGCAAAAGATGCAAACGGCAAATCTTCAGCAGTCGCGCTCGAACGGACGGCATATGCATGTTCTTTGCCTAAATGGGAATGAAAACGAGCAACCTCTTCTCCTACATCAGAAGGGATTTCTGCATCCATGATGGCCTGTCGAAGCTTCCTGCTGATTTCACCAATCTGGTCTCGATTCTCTACTTTTAGTTTGGTTAATTGCTCTAACAAAGCATGATACGTTTCGTTGTGCCCGATGGCTTGTCGGTATGCTGATGTTGTCACACAAAATCCTTCTGGTACCTGGATGCCGTGCATTTTTGCTAATACCCCTAAGTTTAACCCCTTGCCGCCGACGAGCCCAAGCTGTGTTTGATCCATTCTCTGAAAATCGAGAACCAAAGTGTCCATTCAGCATCTCTCCCCACTACAAAATTGAGAAAACAATTGACAGGAGCTCACTGGCATGGTACGATATAAATATAATATGAACTTACTATGATTTTTAACATCTTTTCAGACGCATCTGATTATAACATCGTGTCATATTAAACGCAATCTATTAAGAACTTGGACAAGTGTACCAGGTTCTTTTCTATTTTTCCGCCATCTTTCTTACACTCTTCCTCAATAAAGCAAAAAGCAGCGCCAACCCATGTTGGACGCTGCTTTTTGCTTTATTGTGTGTAATACCATACCGAATTGTCAGAGTGTGAGCTTAGGCTGCCGCCGAGCAAGTAAATTCGATCGTTAAATACGGTAACCCCCTGCTGTATTCTTGCACCCCATGGCGCCTGTTGCGTGACAGCTTCCCAACCAATTCCGTCTTGGGTCACCCACATGTCGCCAAGGCCTCTCACTTGCGTGTTCGTTCCGCCGATCAAATACAGGTTGTTCCCGAGGACGGCAGCTTTCGAATCGAATCGTGAGTTCCACGGCACGTTGCCGTTGGCGAGCTGTTTCCAATCCCTCCCGTTATCTGATGCCCACACGTCCTGCAAGCTGTTGCCGGATTTGGAACCGCCGATCAAATAGATCTGGTTTTGATAGACAACAGCCGTCGCCGCATCGCGAGGGCTCCAGCCGGCTTGCGGCGTAATTAGCTCCCAAGTTGATCCGTTATCCGATGCCCACACATCGTTATAAACGTTGCCTTGATGATCCCTGCCCCCGAGAATCCACATTCGATTCTGAAAGACAACGGCACATAGCCCGTTGCGAGGCCGCCATGGCGCACTAGGAGTCGCACATTTCCAATTGACGCCATCGGGAGATACCCATACGTCGTTGGCATCCCCATTTACCGAATCTCCGCCAAACAACCAGATCGCATCCCAGAAAGACACGCCCGCCGAACTGCGCCGGCCTGCCCAAGGCGCTCCTCGGTTGACGCATGTCCAGCTTACTCCGTCGCTAGAGCTATACACGCTGTTCTGGTATTGGCCTGCAAACGCCCACATCTTACCTTTATTGCTCAGCACGACCGGAATATTCATATATTGAAGCTGGGATTGCGCTGTCGCTTGATACCACCCAGCCGATTGCCGTGAATGGAATGGGATCTGCGCGATTTCTCCTTTGGCCTTGTAGGAGTTTGCCGTAACTTGCACCTGCGTTGCGGTCGTAGGAACAGCATTCATCGGGATCGATAATGATTGGTTATTCGCCTGCTGCTCCCATATGATCGCGTTATTGGCATCCAGCAATCGGACAGTATAGTTGGTAATCCCTCGATTATCCATCTGCCATGTGATATCAAACTGGTCGTTATTAAGCGTACAAGCAAGATTTTGAGGTTTCGCTGGCCTCCTTATAAACGTAACAGCATTGCTCCATGGGCCAGGAAGAAGTACATCGGTTGTGGAAATTTTATATAGCCCTCTGATTTGAAATTTCGTAATTGCGTCAGGCGGGATATTTCTAAGGTCCACTTTCACTTCGTTGCCGCCGCCGCCAAAATAGTACAGCGGTTGCGAAGTTAAAGGCATGTCGTTTACAGCGTCGAGCGCGATGAAGTTCATATCTGTTGCCCCGTCAAACGGGGTCCAGTATAGAATAACCGTGTCCGAATCGCCGGCCAGCATATCAAACTGCTGTGGTACGGCAATTATCACATACGTTACAGGGGCCGAAGCCGTGCTCCAGTCGCTTTGATCGGTGTCGACGGCCACCTGAACCTTCGCCACATACTGTTGATTCATCGTAAAAGGCTGCCCGTCACTTAATGGGAACAACGTGCTTGTCTCCGTCACATTCGTTACGTTACATATAGCCGTCTGTTGATCTTGGATGGTAAACAGAGCAACGTTATAGGAAGGCATCTTTCCTTGCAACAATTCGGGCAACGTGACTGCCTGCCATGAGGCGCTTAGTTTGCCGGATGAATAATCGCAGGATACCGTCACGCCCGCAGGCACATCGATAACGATCTTCGGCGGAACGTATAATTGGTCGATCGCTTGCTGAACTTCGTTCGCATCAAATCCGGCGGATTCGAGTGCGGCTCGCATTTGGTCCGCGGTCGTGCCAGGATACAAACTGGGCTGTAGCAGCAATGTTCCGGCATCAAGCGCGCTCATGTTTGGGAATACCGGCGTCGTCTCTCCATATTTAATTACTTGAGCGAATTGATTTGCCGTTAAAGATGGATGGATATCTTTAATCTCTTGCGCAATCTCAATCGCGGCTCCTGCCGGAAATGCCAGACGAAGCATCCATGCTTGATAAGCGGCATTGAGCACGACATTGTCTACTGTTTTTTGAGTATCCGTCATCGCCGAGCCTTCCCTCCTTACGAATCGTATTCCGCATTCACCGCATTAACTAACGCTTCATTAGGCACGGCCGAAAATAGAAAGACGAGTGCGGATTGTGCCTCGTCCTTGGAGTAGCCCGCAGCGTGAAGCGCATGCGCCATTAATGGAGGCGTGTTCGATGTGCTGTCGAAATAAACGCGCAGGACGGCACCTAATTGGCCGGGCAGCGCATCGAACTGTGGGTTGCTCTGCTTGATTGGCAGAGCAGCATCTGCCGCTGCAGTTCCCGCCAATTGTAGCGCAGTAATCCGAGCCATCACTGCAGGCGTTGGATAGGCACCCGCCATGAACTGCAAAAAATCGCTCATGCAAATTTTGTCTTGATAGAAAGCGCCAATTGCCGAGCTCGCTTGAGCGGGCGGCACGCTTGCTGCGCTTAAGGACCACGCGATTTGTGAAGGCTCACCCGCCGTCTCGGGGAAAACTTGCGTTAATGCCGTTAGGAAGGCGATCGTGTTGTGCACCGATTGCTGTGGCTCGTGGCCTGCGAGTACCGGAGCAGCTTGCTGTGCTGTTTGGCCAGCGGCTTTCAGCCGTTGTGCGAGGTTAGCATGCAGTGCGCCGACGTTGCTAGGGATGGCTTGCGCGACGTACGAAAACGGTGAAATCGCGTCCCGAATGTTCCGAATAATGTCCGAGATGCCGATTGGCGGCACACAATCTGCGGATGCTTTTTGCGTACCGAACGTGATGAGGCTCCATATTTTCCCTTGGCTTTCCGCAGGAAGCTCGTCCTCGGGGACGAGAAGCGAGAAACATAGCGAAGCATCTAGCCCGACGAATTGCACGGATAATGCCCTCTCTCCTTCCGCCCCTCCCTCCTGTGACAATTGATACCGCGTACGATCCGAATAGACTTGGAAAGGCATTGTGCTATTGGCCATTTGATCGGAGCCGAAGCGAATAACAGTGCTTGGAAAGCCCATTCCCATACTGAAATAGGTATTGCCTTGATCGGATACGATCTTTAGCAGCCCGATGACGCAAGCCTGCTCTCCAGCAGCAAGAGGTGACGCAGCTAATGTTCCTCCGTTACTGTATATCGCCGTGTTAGAAGCCCAATACGTGATCAACTCCGAGACCGGCAAGCCCGTAATCCGGGAAGCGGGAATGCTCGGCAATCGGTCAACATCCAATGTACCCGCAGCGATTTTGCTCGCATCCAGCGTTGGAATTTGTGCGGCGTCCAGCACGCCGGTTGCGATCTTGCCCGCGTCCAACGCGGGGATTTGTGCGGCGTCCAGCACGCCGGTTGCGATCTTGCCCGCATCTAGCGCGGGAATTTGTGCGGCGTCCAGCACGCCGGTTGCGATCTTGCCCGCATCTAGCGCGGGGATCTGCGTGGCGTCCAGCACGCCGGTAACGATCTTGCCCGCGTCCAACGCGGGAATTTGTGATGCCGACAGCTCGGGCATCCGATTCGCTTGCAGGCACGAAGTTTGCCGCACACTTTCATCGAGCGCAATCGTGATCGTGACATCGTCCGGTGCTGTGCCTGTTGAAGCAACAGATATCTTGGACAATGGAATTTGGGTACTGTCCGGCGTCATGCTTGACGTATCAAGCAGCGCCAAGATCGGGCATGACTGGAGCTGATTATCGGCGATCTGTGTGTCATGGGATTGTAAGACGAGCAGCCACGTCTTGTTGGCAAAGGCAGCATCGCTCAGATCGATCGCCACGCTACCGGCTTGCGCAAGAACCGTGTTACCCGCCAGACTCGCGCGGTCCGTTAATAGGATCAAGCTGCCCCGTCCATCGATTGCAGCGCCCGGCGAAATGAGAACGTTGTTCTGGTCGCCTTGGGATACGTCGAGCCCTTGCAGAATGCCGCTTTGTACGAAAAAGCTCGAGAACAGCTCGCGGCTGGCAATATGAAAATCTCTCTCTCTATTAAAATCTTCGACGTTGAGCAGCTGATTCGTGTAATATCTCTGTTTGAGAATCGTTGGAATCACGTTGTTCGCCATGTCCTCATATCCTTTCGTGACCCTTTCTCGAGTGGTTTTACAGTACTGCTAACCTTTCAATCTCGTATTGACGCCGACAATGCTTTGCCCAATTTCCAAGTACGCCGGCATGCTGAGATGAGCATACACCGGCTTCGATACGATACCCGACGTGTTGTAAGCTGCAAGCTGGTTCATCTTGTAGCGCAGCTCTGAAGCGTACTGCTTGGCTTTGCTGTTGTCGATGCCCCCGAGCTGATTAATCGCATCCTCTAGCTGCTGCCTGGTGTTATCGTACAGATAGGTCAGCCCCTTTACCGTTGACACAACGGATGCGTTAAGCTGATACTGCTCTGCATTAGGAATTTGCTGAAGCGGAATCTGGCAAGATGTCTGCTCGGTTGCCAATACTTTAACATTGGTGCCTGGCCATACGTCACCTTGCGTTCCCGGTGCCCCTTGCAGCAGGTTAAACGTATATAAGAGCACAGCTCCCGTTCCGAGCCGGTCCACAACGCTTCCATTTAGCTTCCATGCGGCGTTGTAATTAGATTGGGCATCGAGGGAGACGTCGAGCGACTGAATTTGGATCATCGCTTGAATATCATTTATTTTGTTAAAAATGATGTTCAGCGCACTCATAATTTTGTCCCGTGCAACTTGTAACTGTTCCTCCGCTTCTCTCTGTTTCTTTTTGTCTTCGCCGGTTAACCAGTCCCAGAGTGAGGCAAACAAGGCGGCCAAACCGGCAATGAGAACCGGAATGCCAAGCGTGGCAACTGCCGCCAACGCAGCGGCGAGTTCTGCAGCTTCCGCTAGTGTAGCAGTGACGACGAGCGCCGCGAATTCCTCCGCTAGCGCTTCGGCTACGCTCTGAATTCCCTTCTCCAGCGCGCGGCAAATAAACCGGGCTGCCGCTCTCGCCCCGCCTTGCAGCGCCGCGTATTCCGCGATCGCTTTGTACGTATCGGGCTGGCTCAAAATTTGCGGGATGAGCGTACCCGCGCTATCTATGATCGATTCCCAAATCGCGATGGGCAAATGCTTTAGCCCTTTAGGAATTACAAATACTGGTGTGAACAAAATTTCATTAGACGCAATCGTATGTCCAGCAGCTGTAATTGAATAAACAAGCTTCAGCGGAACTTGCATTTTCCCGTCTGGCGTTTTGGTTGGGCTGCCGTTCAGCTTCGGAGACAGCGAGGTTTTCGTTAATCCTTTAATCCAGTCGGATACAATTTTGGCGCACCCGCCGCCCATATTTAAAACATCTGTATATTTCTGGACCCAATCGAGTGAATTGACGGGCAACCCGCTTATTTTCGTGATTTTAAATCCGCTTCCAGACCCTGAACCCTTCGTCCATGTAAATTCAACGCCGAGTGTAACTTCTTTCGAGCTCGTCCCACTATCGGAGGGCAAATCCACGCTTCCAAGATCTAAGCTAGCATTGCCAACAAATGCGCTTTGCGTCAAATCGTAACCCGCATTTACAGTGCCTTTCACGGAGGTGTTCAAAATTATGACGTCTGTGCCGATCGTGATGTATTTATGATTAGGCTGTGTGCTTATTTTCAAATTCGTGTTGGACAGCGTGATGAAATCAAAGTCAAAACTCGAAAGGCTAGTCGTTTCCAAGAGGACCGTTTTGCCCGTTACGGCCAGGCTAATTCGAAAATCATACTTGCCGAATATGCGTAAAATAGCATCCGCGTGGTAACCGGGATAGCAAGTTACGTTATTAGCGGGTTGATTGGCATCGACATATTTGTAGCTATAATCTGCCGGAGCATCAGGTGGAGCCGAAAGCGAGTAAAATAGGCCTTTACGAAAAGCGAATTGATCGGTGACGCTATCCGCCCAGTCCCACTGTCCCCCGATCACTCGAGTGATGAATTGGGTAAGCGTTAAGGCAGGATTAGCAGTTAACTGGATGATAGCTAGCCTTGGGGACGCCTTCTCGAAGACGATGCCTCCAGACAAGTTGAAGCCTGGCAGGCTCGGAAATCGCGCGGAAGCTTGCAATGAGGTGTCCGCAGCCATGTTCTGATTTGCATCTTTGTAAATATGGGAAGTCACATCGAGTTGTTCCAGCAGGACGCCGTTCAACCCGAGCGGATTTGCAATGGAAGTAGTGCTTTCGCCCTTAGGCGCGAGTTTCGGATCATATGGCAAATGTTTGGATAACACGAAATATAAATCTGCGGAAGTCGTGACTCGAATCGCCCCATATAGGCGGACAGGCGTCCCGACGTCGAACTGCATAGTACTGAATAGATAGAAAGCGCCTTCCGTATTCGCTTGATACTTCATGTCTTATTTCCCCTAACCCATTCACGATGGCAAAAAAGGGCGGCCTGCCAACAGTGGTGCATAGCGAGGGCCGCCCGCGTTTCGAGCTGAAACGAAGCGATTATGGTTGGTCCGGAGGATTGTCGTCCGATTTCTCTGTTGCCGTGTATTTGCGATCCAGCGAAATGCCGCCGCCAATGACGCTGAACAAGCCGCTAATTAGCGGAATTGGTTTTGGCTTAGAAGGGTCACTAGGATCGACAGCTTGTCCCGATACCGCTAGGCCCAACCGAATTGGCGGGTAATTGCCGTCCGCATCTTGTGGATCTTGGTCAATGGACAGGCGCGTGACGGTCACTTTTGTATTCAGAATGCCGTCGAAAATATCCTTTATCGCTTCTGGCCAGTCCGACGATGCAGCGGCAGGAAGCGTAATGTCCACGCCGATCTTTTTCAATTGCCCGTTCAGCCAAGTGATCAGCTCAGTTAGGCTGCCGAGTGCGACCTCTGTACCTGGGGGCAGTTCAAAATGCAAACCTTTTGTCTTAATATCGCTAATGTCTTCTGCCGTAATGTTGACGGCTTTGTTGTCTTGGCCCAAACCGAGCGTAATGTTGAACCCAAATCCGAAATTTGACTCGTACGTAATGGACATGCCCTTCAACTCCTTTGGATAGATAATGATTGCGTCTGGAGCTGCTTGATCTACGGTTGTGAATGTCGCTGTATAGGTTGTCCGAAGCATTGCCCCATTGGCCATAATAGTACTTTCATCGTACAAGCACCCGGCCAACAGACCAATTCTATCCTTCTGAACCTACTACTGTCTAGTAGAAAAATGCTTATTTATGTCAAAATAGCTCGATTTTCTAGTTGAAGCGGCGAAAGCAGGATGAAGTCACATAGGGAACAAAGGGACCTATTCCTCATCGAATAGGCCCCTTCTTCATCGTTTACGGTTTTGCGGTTCCCTCTATCTTCTCGAAGTATGGAGCAAGCTTGGCGGCGAGCTGCTCAAATTGCTGCTTCTCTTCTATAGTCAGCTTCTCCTCATGCCTAACCCCATTTTGATCAGTAATCTTCAGCTTTAATTGCATCAGTTGCTTGGACAGCTCTACATACTCCTTGTATTCGTTCTCGGTGAGCTTGCCTTTGGCCCCCTGAAGAAATTCCTCAATTTCTTGATAATCTTCCTGTGTACCGCCATACTGCTCTATTACAGCAGAAGAACCGAAAATATCATCAGCCAGATGAGTAGCAGCGTATGCAGCTGATGGGATGAGAATTGCCACTGCAGCAATGCCTGCTAGTATGCGTTTTTTCATAGGATTTTCCCTTCTCTTTTCATTCAAATAGTGTTGATAGGACTGGTGGACACGTCCATACAAATCAGGTGGGCAGTTCATCGAATCTGCCGCCTGGCGAAGCTTTTCACGCAATTCTTTATCAATGGACATACGCGTCTCCTCCCGTCATATCGAATCGGTTCCGGAGCTCTTTCAGCGCCAGATGCTGCCTTGATTTCACTGTTCCAACGGGGATCTGCAGCAAATCTGCTATTTCGTCCAGCGCATAATCGTGAAAATAGCGCAGGATGACGACCACGCGCAGTTTGTAAGATAACTGGTGGATAAGGCTAAACAGTTCATCCTGCGTTTCGGACTGTAGGACAGCTCTATCCGCCCACTCTAGCTGTTCGCAAGCCATCTGGCGGTTACGTTCAAAGAGGCGAATTCGCCGCCAAGCCTTTCTTTTCCAATCCTGAACCTGACGCACCGTGATGCCATGCAGCCAATAACGAAACGGACGGCTCGAGTCGTATGTATGGATCGAACGCCACATGCGCATGTAAACTTCATTGACAATATCCTCTATGTCCTGTTTGTTATAGACAAGAAAAGCAACTGTTTGATAAACGTCTTGGTGAGTCGACTGATAGACAAGCTGAAAAGCAGTCTCGTCGCCTAACGTTGCTTTTTCAAGCCACAGAAGTAATTCTTTATCGTTCATCGGGGGCCCCTCCCTAACGTGTTACAACCCTTAATTCGCTCTCACTTGGAAAAAGGTTCAGTAAGCAAACGAAACAGGCCGCCGATCTTGCCGGCAGCCGGTGGGCGATACATCTTATCATCGATGCCCCTTTTCTCTAACCTACGATCAGTGCCGATACCGTATATCCGAATCGGGACAGGTTTGCCCCGCGAACGCGAACGACTCCGGTTACGAACAGATGCTTCGCAGTTTCGTCAGCCGTCAGTTGGAGCCGTACATCGCCATTAATAAGTGCCACTTCGCTCGGATTTCGATTGAACGTGCCGTAGGAATTCGGAGCTAATATAATAGTGGAATTGCTTAGCGTCGCATCTACGCCGAACAATAGTTCTTCCCCGTCCTGCCGAATGGCGAATTCCACGGGGATAATAACAAGCTCGTCTCCACGGGAAACCGCATTCCGGCCAAGGTCAACGACGCCGCTTGCCGTCACCTGTTGCCTATTATCCGGCAATGTAACGGAAAAAGCACGCGTGCGCACGATATTTGCCGGAGGAATTACAATCGGCACATGCTCAGTTACAGTCCGGCTGCTTAATCTGGCGCAAGCCGCTGATCGTGATCGTTTGGCAGCAGACAGCTTCGTGCTGTATCGCTTCCGCAGCTTACTTAATCTCGGCATTCCAGCATTCCCCTTCCAAGGCAGGATGGATTACTGTATGCGGACGCGACTGCGTGCGTGAACAAGGTACCAGCGAAATGTCGAGCAGCACTCCAGCTTCATACATGATTGCCCGGTGAAAAACGAAAATAACGGATAAACAACATGAATTTAGAAAACACTAAATGTGAGGTGATACTATCATGGAAGCGTACAGGGCAAAAGAAATTGCTGACTCTCCCGATTTAATAACGGTGTCGTACTTTGGCGTTCCTGTGTTTATCGAACGAGTCAACATCGAAGCAGGCACAGCAAGAATTCATCCGATTGATAGGCCAGAGGAAGAGCAGACCGTGCCAGTCAACGTGCTGGAAGAAGAGTTCAATGGCGATCCGGATATCCTATTCACATGAGCTACTGCCAAAGTTTATAACGAGCATAACGCATCACTATAAAAACTATACAAAGAGGATATTATTCAACACGCTAAAATAAAGCGGCAGCCTGCTATAGCGGCTGCCGCTTTATTTTAGCGATTTGCCTGCGCGTTTCACACTTTTCCTCAAGCTCCAACTTTCGTTGCTGAAAACCATACAAACCAGCTAAGGCTGCGGCAATTGCCATAAAGATTGCACTGGATGCTACGCCGAATTGCAAGCCGAACCGCTGAACTACAACGCCTCCAACGATAGGCCCGATTATTTGCCCAGATGCAAAAAACGAAGTAGCTACACTAAGGCATGATGCATACGCCTGGTGAGGGACATGGCGACGAAGAAGTGCAGTTGTCATAAGGGGCGGAGCAATAAAGGAAACCAATCCAATTATAACAGCCCCTAGCACTGTATATATCATATGATTTGCCGTTACGCCCATTACACCGATTGTCCCCAAGGTTAGCCCCAATGCAAGCGTATACCCGCTCGGCCATCGGTCAATGGCTTTGCCACCGATCCATCCGTTAAATAACCCTGCCAAGCCGATTCCCGACCATATCAACCCGGCATTGAGAGATGGAAGGCCTCTGCTCACCAGATACGGAATAATAAACGTGAAATAAATGATGTATCCCCATCCGAAGAAGAAATAGGCAGCGATTAGGAACAACAACCGCTTCGGATTGAATAAGAGGAGATACACAGTTTCGCTTTTTTCGTTCGATGGGCTCGATTCGATTTGGAAAACACTATTGTCGGCTCCCCGTTTTCTGGTGGCATATTCGAATCCGAATGCGGCAATTACCCCAAGTACGCCCATAGCTATCCAAGCATACCGCCACCCCTGCACATGAGAAGGATCTATGGTAACGGGGGCGAATAAACCAGTCACTAATATGCCGGCTGATCCGCCCAGCCAGATTAAGCCCGAGGCCAAACCTCGTTCTGCCGCCCGAACGGTGTCCAACGCGATGGACAGGACTAACACTGTAGCAAAGGCCGATAACAGTCCAATTGCAAACCGCCATAAACCGAGTTGTGCGAAATTATAGCTAAATGCCGAACCGATCAAAGCTAAACCGAGCAATAAACATGCCATTCGATTAATGGTCGGTTTGAAGTCTGGAAACCGCCCGATCAAAGGAGAAAGGCATAATGTGCCTATTAAATAACCGATAAAGTTAACTGTCCCTAATATGCCCAACTGGCCATAACTTCCGCCGATCACACGCTGTATCCCAGGCAAGAACATGCCATAGGAGAGCCGGGAAAACCCGAGAATGATGGCAAACATAAACGATGCCCATAACGTTATCCAATTCATTGCGGATTTAGTAGCCATATCCCCGAGCCGCTACCCTTCTAGCAAAACAATTTCTGATTCAAAGCCCAGCTGCTCACACAACTTGTGAATGCGGCGCATGTCCTGTGTGCTGGCAATCCACTTGCAACCCAAAGCTGATGCCTCATGGGCCGCCCATTGCAAAATATAAATCAAAGCATCCGAATGTGCTTCTTTCGTAGCAAATTCCTCTAACACTAGCGCATCGCCTTGGACGGAAGCGCGCACGTATGCCCAGTGCTGACCGGCAAAGCTGCGGGCGACAAAACGGGCTTCTCCTCCCGACTGGATAGGCATTGCGAGCGTATGCAGCCATTTGGGATAAGCATCGGGACCCTTAGGGGCTTTCAGGCTCCCCCATTCAAGCGAATCTGCAGCAAGCCTACGCAATTCATCGTCGCTTCCGACGAAGTTCCACTGCTCCAAATGGAAAACATTTTGCAAAGCTGGTTTAAATCTAACTTGCCAGCGCCGTTCACCTGATGCAACGCCATTAGCTTGAAGCAGTTCGGATATGGAAACCGCGGCAAGGCCTTTAGCGTGAGTAAGATGTAATAGCGACTTAACGGCGTTCGGCGTTTCTTTGGCGATTTCATTGGCATGAAACATTAGGATCGATCCGTTGTACAACTTAGGCAATACCCGTTCTACTAGCTGCGCACTAGGCGGTCCCGACCAATCGACGGTATCCTCCCCCTCAATGGCTAGATAGTTCCACTCTCGGAGCCACGCTAGATTCTCTTCCCGATAGGAAGCGTAAGGAAAACGCATGATGGCTGGAGCCGCCCTTCCTGTTGCTTCTTGATAGGCGAGCTCAGCTAGCCTCAGTTCTTCGAAGAATACGGATTTGGCCACATCTCCCATTCTCCGATGATGGTAGGTATGCGTTGTCAATTCATGGCCTCTAGCTATCATTTCCCTTGCTTTCGCTGGATAACGGTCAAACCACTCTCCTGTTAAAAAAAACGTCCCGCACGCACCACCCTGCTCCAACGCTTCCAGCCAAGCGTCAATCGGAAGACGCATCGGGCCGTCATCGAACGTAAAGGCGATGTGAGAAGCAGCAAGATTGCCGCGAGTAATGACCAAATTCGAATTTCCCATCGAAAATCCTCCCTCTGTACTATCTTTCCGGCATCATACCGATGACCCTATTGTAAATTCACGGGTTAGTTTTGTAAAATTGAATAATATGAACAAATCATTCGAAAAAATTAAACTAAGGTGATGACAATGGATCTTCGGGCTTTAAAAACCTTTGAAGCTTGTGTGCGGCATGGGCATTTCCTAAAAGCTGCAGAGGAACTGCAATACGCTCCATCTACGGTAACGCTTCAAATTCAGCGTCTCGAAGCTGATCTTGGTGTTTCTTTATTCGTACGTGAAGGAAAACGTGTGATTGTAACGGAAGCTGGCAGGTGGCTCCAACATGAAGCAACGGCATTACTGAAGTCGATTGGAACGATGAGGCAGACGGTATCGGAAATTGCTGAGGGAGATAAAGGCACGGTACGTTTTGCCGCTATTGAGCCCATTGCAAGCCAACAGATAGCAGCCATTATGGCTGGCTTTTGCAAGACTCGGCCGAACATCGAGTTAACGATGGACGTTGGCGGCAGCAGATCGATCGCGGAGCGGGTTAGGGCAGGCGAACTGGAATTCGGCGTTTGCTCGGCACCGCCTTCGAAGCTCATGCTAGCGTTTGAACCGCTAATTGAAGAACGGCTAGGCGTCATGATCCATAAGAGCCACCCATTAGCTGATCGAGACATGATCACAGCGAGTGACCTCGTGGGGCTAACCGTTCTTGTCAAAGAACCGGCTTGTATTTATCGGGAGCTATGGGAAACGGCGATTACCCCTACTGGGCAAAACCGGTTCTCTTGTATGGAGGTCGGAAGTTTCTACGTCATTCAACAAATGGTTAAGGCCAAGTTCGGCGTCGGGATTGTTCCGATTTACGATGGATTGGAACAAGAAGGCGCCTTGGTTATCAAGCCGATAGGCGATCTGAATCCGACCATCACGATAGGCATCGCTTATAAAGAGCAACTTTTTCTAGGCAAGGCAGCATTATTATTGATGGAAGCAATTCGGGGCATCCGTAAAACGCAAGAAAAAGCTTGATTGCTCAAGCTTTTTCTTTCCTCACCCATTCTATTTTATATCAATCTTGCTTTATATACGTATCCCCCAGATCCATTAGCCCTTTTACTATAATACGCTTATGAAGCGTATCCCCCTCGTACCCATACACCCATTCTGGCCAAATATAATCGGTTATTCCCCTTTTCTCGCCTTCATAATAAGCAATTCCGATTTTCTTGCCGAGATTATCGGTGTCGGAATTTTCATATACATATCGATTGTTCCCAAATACGATAGTGTCGCCACGAATCTCGTACTTATCCACCCAAACTCTAGTATTTGCAAAATAAAATACAGCAACGAGAACAAAGAGAAGAAATGCCGCTCCCCCTACTTTCCACCATTTCATGCGCTAACCTCCCATGGAGCCTCTTAATCCCAATGCTTTTCCATAGCTTCTTCACATCGGGAGAAACCATTTCGGGCATAGAACTTAACACTGTCCTTGCTTGGCCATAGGATAATAAACTCAACCGCATGTTCTTTTGACCATTGTTCCAGAGCAGCATGAATGGTTGACCCGATCCCTTGGTTTCTATAAGCAGGGCGCGTATAAACATTGGTCACGTAACCGAAGTAGGGATCTGGGGATTGCCCTGGCCGTGGAACTTTATGGATAAGTTGCAGATACATATGCGAAACAAGAGCTCCATCAATTTCTGCAACCCAAATAAACCAATCTCCACTTCGGATTGCTTTTACCAAAAACTCCTTACAAACCTTTTCAAATTGCTCAAATGTAACGGCACTTTCCTTACGTTCCTCTGCTGTAAAGTCCCAACGCATTTGAACCAACTGCGCTACATCCTCCAATGTGGCTAAGCGAACGAATGCCATGCTTCCACCTCTTGAAATTATTTTGGAATTATTAGTAGTTTATGTATGCCTCTAATGAAGATACAGCCCCTGAACGATAGAGTCAATGTTTAGCCTAACAGTCAATAGATAAAGAAGAGCCTCCACTTAGGGCTGCTCTTCTTTATCATCGTGAAGATAGGTGGCTCCTTTATTGTTGCTTAAACTTCATTATCCCCTCTTCTTATAAGCTCTCATTGCAAATAAATAACCAATAAGCGTAATTCCAAGACACCAAGCAAGCGCGATCCAAATGTCGTGGTTTAAAGGTTGGCCGGACAGCAAAGCACGGATGGATTCTACAATGGAGGTCACTGGTTGATTTTCGGCGAAGGCGCGAACGACGGTTGGCATCGACTCGGTTGGCACAAATGCGGAGCTAATGAATGGCAGGAAGATCAGCGGGTAGGAGAAGGCGCTTGCGCCATCGACCGTTTTGGCAGATAGCCCGGCAATAGCAGCAACCCAAGTTAAAGCGAGAGTAAACAAAGCGAGGATACCTGCTACGGCAAGCCATGGGAGCACGCCTGCAGATGAACGAAAACCCATAATTAATGCTACGAGTATGATGACAACTACGGAGATGGCGTTGGATACAAGCGAGGTGAGGACATGGCCCCAAAGCAAGGCGGAACGTGAAATCGGCATCGTATGAAAACGTTCGAATATGCCCCTCTGTACATCGGTAAACAATCGGAAAGCGGTATAGGATATTCCGCTGGCAATAGCCATTAGGAGAATGCCTGGCAACAGGTAGTTTACATAGTTGTCGGTTCCGGATTGAATCGCGCCGCCTAAAACATATACGAACAGCAGCATCATCGCGATCGGCATAATCGTAACCGTAATAATCGTATCCATGCTGCGGAAAATGTGGCGCATAGAGCGCCCGAGCATGACGCTAACATCGATGAAGAAATGCTTTTTTGCCGTTTCCATCTAGTTCATCTCCTTCTTGCCAATAATTGCGAGGAAGATTTCCTCTAATGATGGTTGTTTCTCGACATATTCCACCTTAGCAGCGGGGAATTTCTGTTTGAGCTCCGACAGGGTGCCGTTTGCAATAATTGTGCCTTCGTGAAGAATAGCGATCCGGTCAGCGAGCTGTTCAGCCTCCTCCAAATACTGGGTCGTTAAAAATACCGTCGTCCCGCCTTCGGCAAGCTCCTTAACAACCTTCCATACCTCGATTCGCGCCTCGGGATCTAGCCCTGTGGTCGGTTCATCCAAAAAAATAATTTTCGGCTTTCCCACAATGCTTAGCGCGATGTCAAGCCTACGGCGCATCCCGCCTGAATAAGTCGATACTCTGCGATCCGCAGCGTCAACCAGGCCGAAGCGCGTTAATAGATCGTCAGCGACTTGGCGCGGATTTGGGAGATATCGCAGCTTGGCAATCATGACCAAATTTTCCCGGCCAGTCAAAATTTCATCGACGGCGGCGAACTGCCCCGTCAGGCTAATCGCCTGCCGCACGTTATCTGGTTTTGAAGCAACATCGATGCCGTTAATGACCGCTGTTCCCCCGTCTTGTTTGAGCAGCGTGGTTAAAATTTTGACGACCGTCGTTTTCCCCGCTCCATTCGACCCAAGGAGAGCGAAGATACTCCCCTTTTCCACCTCGAAATCGACGCCTTTCAGCACTTGGTGCTGCTTATAGCTTTTTTGTAGCCCTTTTACTTGAATAGCGTTGATTTGCACAGCTTGCATCTCAGTTACCTCCCTTCATTCCCTACTTAAATGACGGTTACTTTCGACAAATCAGCTTCCATCCCTTTAAGGGCGGCATAAGTCAGTTTATCCATTGTTGCACCTTCGAAGCTGACCGTTTTGATCATGCGATAGTACTTCTTGGTAAACGTAAATCCAGGCTGGAAGGACACATTCTTAAACGTAGCGCCTTTGAATGTAACGCCAGTTAATGCAGCTTTCTCAAACTTAACGCCGATAAACGTTTGCCCGTCAAAGCATTGCCCGCTTAGATCAGAGTATTTGAAGTCGACCCCATCGAATAAACAGCCTTCGAATATCGTTTTTCTGAGATCAGTCAGCGTTAACGTCACGTCGGTCAGCCTTGCTCCTCTGAATGTGGCTCCTTCAAGCCCCGATTTGCTGAAATTCGTGCGTACAAGAATCGACCGATTGAAGCTTGCTTTTGTTAAGTCGAGCGCCGTGAAGTTGCAATCTGTTAAATTCGCGCTGTCAAAAATAGCTTCGCGTACGTCGCTGCTCTTAAACGAGCTGCCGGTCAAATCTGCGCCTGAGAAGTCGGACCCGTGCAATGCGCTGCCATTGAACTGGCCTTTATGGGCAGTAACGCCTGCAAAGTCGCTTTTCGCCAAATTGCTTGCGCTAAAGTTCGTCACCACCTGGCGCTCCAGTGAGCGGGAAAGATTGGCGACCTCCAGAATCGTTTCCTCGATGTCGCCGATGCTCTCGATCGTCAGCTTAAACGCTGTTTCATCGTCTTTGCCCTCATTTCTGAGCTCACTGTAACGTTCTTGCAAATCGGAAAGCAGATCCGCCTTTAATTCAGTGACGCTTTTCACCCCATCGTATGGCGTAAACACACTGTTCAAATAATTCGTCAATTTCGGGTTCATCCCATTCATCCCCTTATAATAAGTTTTCGAGCACGCGCTTGGCATACTCCCAATTGCTTACGTTGCGGGCGTATGTTTCCTTGCCCTTCTCAGTAATCCTAAAATATTTGCGCCGTCCGCCCTGCGACTCATCGCCCCAATACCACTCGATGTCTCCGTCTGCTTCGAGCCGCCGGAAGCTCGAGTACATCGTTGCTTCCTTCAGCTCATATTCGCCGCCCGAACGCTCGGCAATCAGCTTGACAATCTCGTAACCGTAACGGTCAGCTTCAGACAATAGCCGTAAAACCATCGTATCTGTATGTCCTCGCAGCAGGTCGGATGTGATTTTATTCTCGCTCACACAATCACCTCCATATCTGCATGATAAGGCATACTACTGTGACTGTCAAGGTACTTTTATCGTTATAATACTCCGACTGAAATAAAAGGTGCATCCTTCATAAAAAAACAGCAGCGGTTGATCCGAAGATCCACTGCTGCTGTTATGAACACCGTCTGATCTAAACTGCTCCATCAAGCCTTGTTAGGATCGCACGCACTTAAATATATTTTCCAGGATTATTGCCCCAAGCTTTTTGGAATTGGGATGTGGCTTCATTTTTTTGGGTTTGCGAGTAGTTGCTAGGGAAATCCAGAGACGCCGTTTGAAAATCGCCGATCATCGTAGCCCTCTCCCCTGGTTGCAATAGCTTCGTGCCGAATGTTTTTTTCAGCTTCGATTGCTTGTGCTTCATGATAGAGCCCCCAGAAGAATTCGCGCTGCTATTGCCAACGAACAAATTGTCTGGATTGTTGTATTGATCGAGGATAAGCGTATGGAAGCCGCGCTCGATATCGGAATGTGACAGCTTTTTCTTCTGCTGTAGCTTTGCGAACCGATTCTTATAAATTTTGTTGCTGAACGTATTAATACTGACATCTTTCTTTAAGTAATGCTCCATTTCTGAAAGTGATTTTCCTCTCGTCACCGTCCGTGGCAATTTGGCTAGCGTAAGATAGGGTTGAATATGGTTACGGGAAAGGCCGGATTTCTTGAATTTTTTGCCCGAAGAATCTGTAAAATAACCTTTATTTTCAGGCCGTGCTGCGATTGCGCGCAACGCACTGCTCGAAAACTTCTTCGGCCGTCCAATGACCTGAAGCTTCATGCCCCCTGATGGACGAGGGACGACGGAAACCTTGAATTTCGTCTTCTTCTGTTTGGGCATCAAGCCATGCGGATCCGTGTAAGTGGCTGGATTGCCGCCAACATACGCATATAAATTCAGCCCGTCAATCGTGCCAGCTGGATCTGGGCTTAACCATCGATATGACGATGGCGCATAATAACGCTGGCCGTAATCGTAGAAGCCGGTATATGCATCCTTTTCCTTCCCTGCATAACGCAGCTTCTTAAGCTGCAAGGCATCTCCAGCAGAAGCTGACCAAGCCGTACTGCCATAAGGATAATAGGATTCCCTAGTGAGGATGCTCCCCTCGTTATCCACCTCAATTACGCAAGAGCCGACCTGATCGTGCAAAGAATACCTGACCTGCGCAAGCTTCTCCCCCGCTGGGTTGCCAACGGTCCATTTCATACTCGTAGCAATGTTCTGGTCATGAATTCCCAGCCGTGCTGATTCAACTTGCAGCACAAGCCTGGATGGATCGATAGCGGCGCCGCTATAAAGGCTGCAAATCTCCAGATGGCCGATGTATCGCGTGTCTTCAATCGACTCAACGTTTCCGCCTGTGCCAAGGAACTCCGTCACTTTGCGCACGCGGTGACCGTCCTGGCCATAGATATAGTATTCACGTAAAGCGCCATGGCCCGGAACATAGGATTGCAACTGCTTGTCATAGTTCCATTGAAGGATCGCAGAATGCTCGTCCCTCTCTTGGCATCCGGTGGCATCGAAATAGGCATCCACTTGCGCCGGGTCCGATGTCAATTGGGACGAGACCGCACGATTAGATCGCGGCGACACGGTTAGCGACAACAAGTTTGTCCCGCAACCGTCGGCATGCGATCGGCTAACAGCCTCATATAAGTTGCCGGAATCATCGTACCGGTAATCTAATTGATAGGGCAGCAGCTTGGCATCTCCAGCAAGCGGGAGCGGAAGAATGGCATCCGGCTGTTCGCCTGCCCAGCCCGTCGACTGAATCAACCGATAAGATGTATCGTAGGTGTAGTCAGACACCACCGTACAATCAGAGAGAAAGGCAGCGCCCGTTCTATCGTCTGGCTAATATGCCCTAGAGGATCGTGAAACAGCTGCAAATCTTGCAGCTCCATTTTGCCTGCCTGCTGTGTTCGCACTCGGGTCGGTTCGAACGTCCTAGCATCGTATTCGTACGTAGTGGCCCATCCATCTCCCGTGCCATAGGCCAACTGAAGCCATTGCCCCTTCGCGTTGCAGTCCGTGATCTGAAATGCAGCCTGTGGCGAAGGCTCGTCGGAGCCTAGCAACTCCGCCCGCAATAGCCAGCCTGCAAGGCCGTATTGCCAGTCCGCCCGATTGCCCAAGGCATCGGCATGCGTAACGAGCTGGCCCACCGCATCATAGCCGAACGTTTCCTCGAAGGTTTGCTTTTCGAGCAGCTTTTCGGGATTTGCGATGCCTGCCGGAGACCAATCCAGCAGATTCACGTATTCTTGGGCAAAACGATGCGTCACGCGCTTCGGATGAGCGTCTATACTGTATGCTTCTATGGCCATTAGTCCGCTTTGGCCGAAGCGCTGATACAGCTCCCCACGCAAATTGGCCGCCGTCGCTTGTTGGAGCTCCAAGCTTTCTCCGTAAACCAACGCCTCGACTATTCGCGCTTGTCCGTCTGGACCTATAACTTGAACAGATGTAAGGCGATGCAGTTCGTCATAGAAGAACCGCTTTGTGTACAACCCATGACGGCTAAAGATGGGATCGCCGTTTGCATTCCAAATAATCCATCGGGAGCTTCCTCCGTCAACGCTAGCTGTTCGATAACGTTGATTCGCAAAATTGTAAGCATACCGGAAATTTTCCAAGCCCATCGCTCCGAGCCTAGGGTCTGCACTGGTTAGCAAATTACCAGATGAATCCCATTCATGCTTTGTTATGAGCGTATGTTGGCTATCTTTGTACGTTACCATCTGAACGGTCTTCCCTTGCGCGTTAAACCGTTTATGTTCGGGCGTGCCAGCCAGCAATGCGGATTTGGCCATCGTTTGCCGATCTTCGTCGGCCAGGTCGGGATCGTAATATGGCGAAGCGGGGTCGGATCCGCTTATGTTCGCCATATAGTAAGGAGATTCCAGCAAGGTGTCGATGCCGTCCCAATCTGTTTCTTCCCAAGGCGCTCGGTCAATCCGTCTTACGAACCCTTTAGCACTTATGATTCGGCATTCTCGCCCAAGCGGATCGTACTCGAACGTTGGGCTGGAGCCGAATCGGTGCAGATTTTTACAATCGGCGAATTCAGCTGCATTGATAAAATAAGGCTCGTATTGTTTTACAGGCTGCCCTTTATTGTTGTAAACCGTTCTACCCGTCGCAAGCCACCGAGGATTAGCTTGGCCTACCGGTATATCTTCCTCCGCTGATGGAGGTTTGAGCGGATCTGCAACGATAAACGCCTCACCGGGTTCTACGAGCTGTTTAAGCTGGACTAACCGTCCCAATCCGTCACGAAATGTAATTTCGATCCGAACTGCGGCTGGTCCATCCGATTCGGCATCTTGCGCATTGTGTACATATTGCACCGCATCCAAGCTAACTGCGCGAGTTGGCTTGCCCTGTGGAGCATGTGCGAGCGTATCATATATGAGGTTCCGATGCAGCCCGAAAGCTTCGCTCAATAGAAGTTGTTCCGCCGACCGCATTTCGCGGAAGCGCTGCGTGATTCCTCCGCTATAGCTGATGTTGCCATTTGCCATGAGCTCTTGCCAAAGTGCGGCCGTATCGATGCCTATGCCGACCAAATCGACTTGGCTAACTTGTCCCATCCAAGAGAGCAAATCATATTGATAGAAATGTGCAGCTCCTTGCAAATATGCGGCTGGATCTTGAACGATTGCATCCAGCATCGCCTTTTCCCGAACCTGATAGTGGCCAAGCGGCATAAAACCGGCTTCCTTCCCGCTTTCTGCGCCGTAACGGGAAGCCACTCGTACCCGGCCAAGCCCATCATACAGCACCTCGGACACGTTTTGGTTCCGGTCCGTTATTCGCTGCGGAAGCAAGCACAGATAATCCCCTTCCATAGCGGCCGTATTGTTCAATGCGTCCGTCACGCCGGCAATCAGCAAGCCGTATGTGTCATGCTTGTAGCTCGTCCGAGCGCCGAAGCAGTCGGCCGAAGCTTGTACCAAATAAAAAGATTCCAAGCTGCCATACTCGCTCGCATGGCCAGAGCCCCACCAATAACCGGCTTCTTGCCGATATCCCCCTTCGGTTTCGAGCAGCTGCACAAGCTGGTCAACAGCCATAGCGGCACCGAATCCGTCGGAGAGCATGTCCATTGCGTAATATAGCGTTTCCGTCGAATAATGCAAAGCTTGAGGGCTGACTTTCCCAAGCGGCATGGCAGCTCCTTGCTCAGATGACCAGTAATAATGCCGCAATCCACCGATTAAAGGTGTGCCGGGGACATCCGTGACGTTCGTTAAGCGGAGCGCTGCCTCTTCGAATGAAAGCCGTTTGCGGCCTTCGGGCAGCTGCAGGTTGCGAATTTCAAACGTCAGGCTCTCGATGAGGACACCGGCCAAGTAAACCTCATCATCTGCCTGATTGGCATAACGATGCCGCTCCAACTGAATGACAGGCATGCATTGCTCCGGAATGCAACCGGCAGTGGCGGGATCACGGCCGTAAGCGACCGTACAGGAATGAAGCACATTCCCAAAGCCATCGACTTCTAGGGCGAGCTCATGCGTGACATGCGGGTCTGCTGGCATCCGTTCGTAATCAGCGTTCAACGTCTCCCGTTGATGCACGGTATAGATGCCAAATCGATCATTAAGAGGCGGTTGAATGAGCCTGGCTTCGTAGTTCCATTCCGTCACGCGATAAGGCGCGTCCTGCATTTGCCCCGGACTGGCAGCTGCAGCTGGCGCGAAAATTTCCTGCCGCAGCACCAAGCCTTTGAATGCCCGATTCGCTTCTCTTTCAGCTTCCGAATCTAACATCCAATTCGGATAGCGGGTACGATACGCCTCTATATCGAATACGCTATCCGGAAGCCTGTCCATACCGCAGCATTCGCTGTAGTACTCGGCCGCATATTGCTTAGACAAAGGTCCCGCTAGCTCCCAACTGCCGGTGTGATACCAGGTTTTCGTCCAGACAGGAGGCACATCAGTAGGTTGCACGTCCGCCATGACCGTCTCTGCATCCCATCTTTCGACCATGCCAAAACCTCTAAACTCCCTTTCCAGGCCGTCATAGAAACCGTGATGATAGGCGTATTGGCTAAACTCCCTCGTGCCGGAAACGTAATCGCGGACCTCTACCTTTTCAACGACCTGTATGGGAAAAGGCAACGTCTCGATCCATGGCACACCCTTATTGGCATCGGCCAAATAAAATTTCGTCGAGCTGCAATAGGAAATGCGGGTTTCAGAACCGACATTGTTCAAAACACGATTTAGCAGATAAGGCTTGTGCCCACGGTTAAAATCACAGCACCAATGTTTAGGAGCCCCAACTTCTTCGCTGAACAGCATGCAAGCCGTCCCGCTGCCATTGACATCAGCAAAGCTTAACTGGCTCAGCCGATCCCAGCTTGCCGGCAACGGGATGCTAATCGCCTCCGCGAAACAATTGCCGCTTTGGTTCAAATAGAGATCTACCCTATCCGGATGGACATAGATCAAATCCGCCAAACCCGTACCGTTCAAGTCCGCAAGGAATAAACGCGTAGCATCTAGATCTTCGTCAAAATACGGGGCGCCCGCGAGTGCCACCGGCTCGCCGAAACTTCCGTAACCGAGGTTTGGCCAGCATTCTACCCGTCCGTTCGTAATGCGCACGAGCTGTTTGAGGCCTGTGCCCGCCATCTCCGCAAAATCAAGCCATTCGTTGGACGATCCACGTCTTGGAGCTGGGAGCCCAGTCTGTTCGCTAATGATCGGAGGGCCAAACCCTTCGTTCCCGAGTGAAGGATATACGATTACTCTGCCGTCTTCGATCAGAAGCCAATCGTTCCGTCCGCTCCCTGTCGCATCAACGGAATAATACGCTTCCTGGTCGCCCAATACAGCAGGAACGGACGCCATTGGCCGATAGGGGCTCCATGTCCGGTCAGGGTTTGACTCGTAATACCCGTATTGTCCCGGCTCTTGAACAATCCAATCCAGGCGGCCATTGCCGTTCAAATCGGACAGCTCTAACCTGCTTCTTTCTTGATGAATAGCGTTAGGGACAAGTACAAGCGGATCCGCTTGCGCGAACCTTAGCTTACCGCCATCGTAATCCGGTTCGCCTTCACCAGACGGACGCAATTGGCGGTACAGCATCGTCGCTCCGTCATGATAAAGCAACCCCGGAACACCCGCACCGTACAAATCGGCGAGCTGCCAGCCATTCGAGAAGCTAAGCCCCGGCACCGGATTATCATGCTCGTCCACGAGAAGCGAATACTGCCCATTGCCAGGTTCGAACGTGGAATAGAAAAACTCGAGCGGTGGCAGGCTGTCGCTTTTATATGCGCCACTCTCGAATCGGTACCCTATCGACTCTACGGAGGCGAGCAACGATATGGCCGGCGTCTCCCGATAGAGCAGGCGTGTAGCATGTACAAGTATGGGATTCACGCCGAGCTCAGCTTCGAAACGATGGAACATTAGAATATTGCGGCAAAGCCGGCGATGGCGAATTTCAAACCCAGCATAATATGAGGAGAACGCGTCTATCCGATAGGCTGCCGCGGGAATTGCTGATAACCGCTCATAGGGATTGCAATTTTCAGTTCCGTGATCCGGCAGTGCGAAGTCTCCATAATCGAACAACACTTCAAAATGCCAGCTGTCCGAATTTGCCGCAGCTTGTCCTTCTTGATAGGGCACTGCATTGCCGTAACGAATGCGTTGCATATATTTGTTGGCACTAGTAGTGCGATTGATGTCACTAAGGGAATCCGGCAAGCCGTATGCCTGATCCGCTTCATATTCGTAGATGGCGCGGTTTCCTTTGGCGTCGAAACTCTCCGCAAGCAGCCATCGAAATATCCGGCTCTCGTCAGCAGGATCGCAAATTCGTGACAGCGGGGACGTTCCGTACAATGAAGTGATGTTGTCTCTGCTCGTTACGCGCCAATGGACATCTCCTTGCCCTGTCCCGCACCAGCGTTCGATTCGCTCAAATGTGTGGTCGACGCGGGGCCGATAGGCCGTAACTGTATAGGCAGAACCATCAACTTCCCGCTGGACCGGATTGGCGTCTGCAAGAGGCACCAAATCCTCCTCGCCGTCAATCAAATAAGTATCCGATTCGCCATAGCGCGGAATCCCTTGTGCCGTTTTGCGGGAGATGCTCGGAATGGACAGTTTGAATCCAAGGCCGAAGCTGCCATTGCTGCCACCTGAACGGTAATTCAAAGCGAGCTGAGGTTCGAATTCACAGCATGGGCTCGTAAATACGGGCACGTGGAAGGAAGCTTCTCCAGCAAATTCGTTGTCGTGAAAGTCGCCGGACAAGCCTTCAAACCCTCCTCCGCCTTCAGGCAGAGACATTAGCATCCCAGCTTCATCAGTCATAATCCTTTGCTCCCCCTGTGTTTGCAATGAATCTTATGGACATCATCATTCTCCTTTGGCGTCATACATTATTGGGTCCATATTCCATTCGTACGATTTCGGCGGCCATCGTTTGTTTACCTTTGAACATTTTCAAGAAAAATTGTTGAATTCGAAATCAAACACAAATAGGCACCCATTCCCGAAAAGAAATGAGTGCCTGCTTGGTTCAAGATCCCCATACAAACTACGCATGTGCTGTTTGGATATCGTATACTGTTAATAAAATCCAACTATGAGGTGATTCCAATGATTAGGAATAACACGCAACAGAAATTTGTATTAAATGTTGCGGATGAGGACGGCCGTACTGCATTACTCGTTGATGCTGCAGACAGCGAACATGGTTATACCATTCCAACAAAGCAGGCGAACGAATTAAGAAAAAAAATTTATAATGGCTAACTGCAATGGGAACAATCGGGACAGGCTTATCATCACTTTTAATAAAGCGGACTTACTTACGATCGTGCACGAGATCCGCGAGCATCCGAAGCACTGACGGATCAATCGGGGACAAGCTGGATTTGCCATAGCGGACAGCCGATCCAAAATGCACCTCCTGTACGCCAGTCCGCCGCATGAAATCGGTGATGCCTTCCGCAGCGAGGCCGCTTCCGGCTACTATCTTGAGATCGCATCCGCTTGTTGCAGCAACGAGCCTCGCCATCTCTAGCGTTGACTCCATCGCCGGTCTTGGCCCTGCAGAAGTAAGCACACGCGTAATTTGTGGATATTTCATCAACACCTGCAGCGCTTCATGCTGGTCTCCCAGCTCGTCGAAAGCGCGGTGGAACGTCACCTGTAAGACTTCAGCAAGCGGAAGCAACCGCTCCAGCGCTGCTTCGTCAATTTTGCCTGCTCGCGTTAACGCACCTAGCACAATGCCAGCGGCACCAGCTTGAACAATTGCATTGATTTCGAAAGCCATTGTTTCAATATCGTGTTCAGGATATACGAAGGAACGGCTGTGTGGACGCACCATCACAAAAACCGGAATACGGACTGTACGCACTACTTGCTTTACGAGCCCAATTCCGGGTGTTAAGCCTCCTTCCGTGATCGCAGTTATTAATTCAAGGCGGTCCGCACCGTTCGCCTCTGCCGCTAAAGCATCGTCCACACAGGTTGCAATGACTTCCAATATCATGACAAATCCCCCACGTTCCGAATTAATGCTGGCTATAACATTTTAAATTAGGAGATGCCCACATGAATAACTTAAACGAATCGTTATTGAAAAAAGCTTACCAGCTTCCTAAATTGCGGCAAAATATAATGAACAGCGGCACGATGTATCTATATTGCGATTACGCCGGCTTCGCCACGCCCAATGTTTATGGTGCAGCTTGTTGTATAGCATACAATCGCACAGTAAATACAACGGCCAAGCGGCTGTTGATCGAACAAGATCACGGCTCGAGCTACGGTGAGATGATGGCAATCATTCATAGCTTAGACACGCTTAAGGACGCATGCTGCGCCCACGAACCCCGAATCGCCATTATATACACGGATTACAGCCGCATTTCACGCGCATTGGTTCAAGACTGTTTCTCACATCCGCAAGTTCGGCAAGGAAGAGATGACCTATTAGCTGCTCTAGCCAATATTAA
This sequence comes from Paenibacillus sp. MMS18-CY102, assembly GCF_009789195.1. Taxonomy (GTDB): domain Bacteria; phylum Bacillota; class Bacilli; order Paenibacillales; family Paenibacillaceae; genus Paenibacillus_T. Next base: position 59,772 of record NZ_WSTC01000033.1, read on the forward strand.
TTGCCTCTTCCCTAACGTTGATGTACAAATCAAGTATATAAGCAGCCATAAGAAAAACAACTACTTGCATCAAATGGCTCACAACGCGGCAAGGGATGCCGCATTTACATAGGAATGAGCATCACCTATTCCGCATGTTCAAATAACGTTGCGCTCTCGATGTGATTAACCATCCGCCTCAAATCTTTGGCTTGCTCGCTGCTAATCTCCCCCGTTTCGTGCATTCGCCGAATTTCTGAGCGTTCCAGGTCCATTACAACGATTCGAAGCTCTTCCTTCTGTGCCTCTACGGATGCATTAAACTGGCCTGGCCCTTTAAGCCTATCGATGATTCGCTTATAGTCGAAGATGACGGAATAGACAACGGGGGCTTCGCCAAGTTCATTCATATTCGCTTCCAAATACGCCAGAGCCGCTTGTGAGGATCGCAGGAAAATTTCCTTCCCCGCCTGCCGCTGGGCCATTCGATCTTGGAACTTGCTGGCATTACGGCGCCTGCCGCTTGCACGTTTCCACTCCCGAAAAACGTTTCTTACAAGGAAACTAAACTGGGATCTAACATTTCGAGACAGCGCTTCTTCACGCATTTCGAAGGCATTCATCATGAATTGGAACAATTGTTCATCCACTTCTCCTTGTTCCATGGCATCTTCCATATATTTTCGCTCAACCTTCAACGCCTGCAACCGAACTTCTTTTACTTTATATAAAAACGCGTTGCCTTCTTTCTCTTTCGAGCTCATGTCTATGTTCGTTTGTTTAAATGTCTGTTTTAGCTCATCCAGCAATTGATAAGCAGCTGTTTCATTTTCGTCATTTATTTCTGAACGCACCTTCTTCATCGCCGCAAGCAACAGCTTGCTCTTGGCTGTATTTATGTCCAAATAATTAAACAGCTCGCCATCGGCCGTTTCTCCTTTGCTCAATAAGGGAAGAAACACGGTAGCAGCAAGTAACGTGAACAGTATGACACCTGCAGCTAAGAAGAGAATAAGTGACCGCTCAGGGAACGCTTTCCCGCTCTCGATCAGAAACGGAATGGACAACACACCTGCCATCGTCAATGCGCCTCGAACACCGGTTAAGCTGATTAGAAGCGTCATTTTAACCGTCGGTTTAGCGACATTTGTATCCCGTTTGAGCCGATGTTCAAAACAGGAAAACAGGTACGACCAACCGAATCGGATCGCCAATATCACAATTCCGATAGCTAAGACGTATCCGACCGCAAGCGTATTATGAATGCTCGGATTCTCAACGGTCGACCGTATAGACGGAGGGATGATTAAACCAAGCAATAGGAATACCGTTCCGTTTAAAATAAACGACACCGTGGACCAGATGTTTTCGGTTAATACCTGTTCCTCCGCTTGCATCGGTTCCGCCTTCTCGCGAAGCACGGAGTGAACAATTCCGCCTACGACCACCGCAATGACTCCAGAAGCATGAAATATCTCCTCGGCAACGATATAAATGAGGAATGGCGCCAATAGTTGAAGCAACGAATGCAGCGTGACATCGCTGATGCCTTTTTTGCGCAGGCTATACCGGATCCACGTCATCAGCAAGCTGAGTACAAGCCCGAGAAAAGCGCCAGCGAGAAACATATATGTAAATTCGAATATAGCTTCACGCAGGGAAAAATACCCTGTAACTACCGCAGCAACCGCATAATTAAAGGCGACCAGCCCCGAAGCATCATTAATCAGCGATTCCCCTCGTACGAGATTCAATACGCTCTCCGGCAGATGAATACGCTTTGCAATGCCGTTAACAGCTACAGGATCTGTTGGTGACAAAATGGCCGCTAAGGCGAAAGCCGCAGCAAGCGGAATGTCCGGGATAAGCCAATGAATAAAGCATCCGCCGCCAATTGTTGTGAGCAGCACGAGAACGATGGCGTTGCCAAAAATGGGCGCCCGCATTTTCCATAGCTCATCCCTTGGAAAATGTCTCCCGTCGTTATACAAAAGCGGAGCAATGAATAGCAGCAAAAACCACTCCGTCTCAATCTCAAGATGGAATTCCTTATAGACAAGAGCAATGCCTACCCCAATCGCAATCTGGGTTAAAGCAGTAGGCAAGAATGGCACATAGTGGCTGATGATGTTAGAAATAACTAAACATACAAGCAGCAATATGATGGTCATCAAAATTTCCATTGTGTTTCCCCCTGATGCCTATCGCATGAATGTGAACGTGTTCGTCGAAGGCAATCGGCAATGAAGCTTAGTATTCGATTGTTTGGGTTTGTTATGCTAAACAGTCCAGCGGTCCATTTCCTCGGAATACGCTTGAATCGCCTCCTCCATGCTAATTGGATCGATCCTCGAAATAATAGCTGGCATGATTTCTAGATAATCAAAGCAGACTTTTTTAATGCACGCCTCAATGACTGCCTCATTGATGCCTTCGCTTGGATGCCATATTTCCAATGAACGCGGCCTCAAGCCATTCTGTAATTGATTCATTTACTTACTTATGAAATTACATAACAAAAGCCGCATCTTATGCGGCATTTGTTATCGAAACTCAAGTACACCTTTCGCCGTCTCCACATCCGTTACCAGCGTGTCAATCCATCGGCCGCGCAGCACGGCGCGGATCGCTTCAATTTTGTCCTTGCCATGGGCAATAGCCATCACGTTGCCGATCGCTCGCAACTCCTCCACCGTCAAGCCAATCATCCGCGTTTCATCCTCGCATGCGACAATTTTGCCTTCCCTGTCCAAGAACGAAGTGCAAAGGTTCGCGACAGCGCCTTTTGCCTTCATCTGTGCTATGCTCTGCTTCTGAAAATTGCCGGATCGGACAATCGTCGCTTCCTCCGATACTTGCCCAATCCCGGCGAGTGCAACCGTTGCGCTGCGGGCAAGCTGGAGCACCTCGGCAATTTCAGCTTCTGCTGCAATTACATCGCGCGTCTGCGCAGAGCCGACAATAGCCGGTGCGTTAAGCTGATAATAAGGCGACTTCAGCGCCTCGCCAAACAGCCGTGCATTCGTATTCGCGTGCAACCGTGCGCCTTCTGCACCCCAGCCTCCAACCATCGGCACAAACCTTAAGCCTTTTCTTGCAAAAAAGTTCAGCTCTTCACCCACCACGTTCACGCCATCTCCGGCCATAATGCCAACAATATCCTTGTCCTTCAAAACGGAATCCAGCAGCACAGCGCTTGCTCTGCCCAGATGAGACCGGATTGCCTGCTGATTCGCCTCTCCAGGCACTTGGATGACGACTGCATTTTTGATGCCGAACGTTTCGACAAGCGCACGTTCATGCTCCTGCTCTTCGGAGAAGGGATTTTTAATTGTAATCTGTACAAGGCCCTCTGACTTTGCCGCACTTAACATACGGCTGATTTGAGGGCGGGAAATGCCTAGTTTCTCGGAAATTTCGATCTGGCTGAGGCCGTCCAAATAATATAACATGCTCACTTTAACGAGCATTCGTGTTCGTTCGTCATTGATATTCGACATATAGGCTCCTTGTTGAACAAATGTTCAATATTGAAATTATGTTCAGACGCATGTATAGTGATGGCAGATACAAAATTTCTATTTCTGAGTCGAGCCGAGCATAGATGAGTTGAGATGAGCAAGGATGAGTTGAGCAGCGTGAATGAATATTGGGAAACCCGGCTGTATTCATTATATTTCTGAGCCAGTGTCTTTTCCATGCTTTAATCTGCTCTATCCTATGATTTTGCAAAAAGCTTTCCTTCTTGCCGGCTCGCCCTCAACGAAGGGAGACCGTTATGAATCAAATGAATGGAAAATTCGGGGAATATGGCGGAAGATTTGTGCCCGAGACGCTCATGCACGCACTCAATGAGCTAGAAAGCGCCTATTTGAATTACAAGAACGATCCTGATTTTAATCAGGAAGTGAAACAATTGCTGCAGGAATACTCTGGAAGGCCTACCCCGCTTTACTTTGCCGAACGGCTAACCAAACACTTGGGCGGCGCAACAATTTATCTCAAGCGCGAAGATTTGAATCATACTGGCGCCCACAAAATCAACAATACAATCGGCCAGGCGATATTGGCCAAACGAATGGGAAAGAAAAAAATGATTGCCGAAACCGGCGCTGGGCAGCACGGTGTGGCAACAGCAACGGTCGCTGCGCTGTTGGGGATGGAATGCAAAGTGTTCATGGGAGAGGAAGACATGAAGCGCCAGCAGCTGAATGTCTCGCGCATGCAATTGCTAGGGGCTGAGGTTGTTCCCGTGCTGTCTGGAGCCAGAACGTTGAAGGACGCAGGAAACGAAACGCTGCGCTATTGGGTTGCCCACGTTGAAGATACGTTTTTCCTCTTCGGAACGGCTGCCGGGCCGCATCCTTACCCGATGATGGTGAGAGATTTTCAACGGGTCATCGGCGATGAGGTACGTGAGCAAATCATAACGAAAGAAGGGCGGCTGCCAGATTCCATCGTCGCTTGCGTTGGCGGCGGCAGCAATGCAATCGGCATTTTCTATCCGTTTTTGGAAGACAGATCGATTCGCCTGATCGGCGTGGAAGCCGGCGGGCTAGGCTTGCATACGAATGCACATTCAGCCACCCTATCCAAGGGCACACCAGGCGTGTTCCAAGGTTCAATGAGCTATCTGCTGCAAGATGGCATAGGCCAGGTGCAGCCTGCCCATTCTATTTCGGCAGGGCTCGACTATCCAGGCGTTGGACCAGAGCATGCCCATCTGAAGGACACCGGCCAGGTTGAGTATGTTTCAATTACAGACAACGAAGCAATGGCAGCACTACATTTGCTCAGCCGGACGGAAGGCATTATCCCAGCTTTAGAAAGCTCGCATGCTTTAGCCCAATGTGTGAAGCTTGCCCCCGCTCTCCCTCACCATCACATCATGGTCGTAAACGTCTCAGGAAGAGGCGATAAGGACATGAATACGATCATGAGTTATACGGGAGGCGAATGTGATGAACGCAATTGACGAAACGATGAATCGGCTACGGGCAACGAACAAGGCCGCATTTATTCCCTATTTGACTGTTGGCGACCCAAACATGACAACTTCGCTGGACTTGCTAAACGAATTCCAGAACGCAGGCGCCGATATGATTGAACTGGGTGTGCCTTACTCCGATCCACTAGCAGACGGTCCTGTTATTCAAGAAGCGTCCATGCGAGCGCTGCGCAATCAGGTTAACGTTATTGATGTCATTGGTTTGGCAAAACTAGCCCGTCAAGCTGGCGTTCACATCCCGCTTATCCTGTTCACCTACTACAATCCGATTCTTAAGGCAGGACTGGAGCAGGTTTTCAAGCTCATGCATAACAGCGGCATAGACGGCATTATCGTGCCGGATCTCCCGATTGAGGAGAGCGGCAAGGTCCGCTCCTGCTGCACTGAATACAGCATTCACTATATTCCGCTTGTTGCCCCGACCTCAAGAGAACGCGTCAAGATGATTGCAGACAAAGCTGCCGGCTTCATTTATTGCGTGTCATCGCTTGGCGTTACAGGACAGCGGCAGCAGTTTCATCAAGATATCGAAGCATTCCTGGATGAAGTTCGGAACGCCTCCTCCCTGCCAATTGTTGTCGGCTTCGGCATTGCCACCCCAGAGCAATATAAGATGTTTGCGAAGCTAGCCGATGGTGTTGTCGTAGGCAGCGACATCGTTTATCAAGTGGGGCAAAATCTCTCCCTGCTTGAAAGCCCAGCTTCCTACTCCCGCGGCATTGGCCATATCAAAACGTTCATTTCGACCTTAATTGGAAAGTAGGCGCTGCTTTCAACTCGGAACAACCTCTTTCTCCCCAGCCGCGCTAAGTGTTCGCTGCTCCGTTTTGCTTGAGCGGACAGATGCTACTCTTACATTCCGAACGGGGGATATCAGCCAATAGGACATACCGACAAAACCGGCTCCACCTACGATATTTCCTAGCGTCACGGGGATCAAATTATGGAGCAATCCGGCAATAGTGATCGTATCCGGATGAGGCAGAAGCAGGGCGAGGCCAAGTACCGTCATATTCGCCACCGAATGCTCGTAGCCAGATGCTATAAATGCGAAGAGCATCCACGATATTAGCAGCAATTTTGCTGTGTCTTCCTTGGCGCGAAGTGATGTCCATATAGCGAGACATACTAGCCAGTTACACATAATGCCGCGGAAAAAGAGTTGAAACTCATTCATATGCATTTTTTTCGAGGCAGCGGTGAATAGAAGATGATCAGCAGGGATTTTGTCAAACATGCCTGTACCAAGGATAAGCAAACATAGAATCATAGCTCCAATAAAGTTGCCCAAGTAGCAAAATAGCCAATTCCGAAAAGCATCCCTTAACGTAGTCGCTTTAGCTAAACTGCTTATTGCGAATACCATATTGTTACCAGTGGAAAGCTCTGATCCTGCAAAAATGACCAGTGTTAATGCAATGCCAAACGACATCCCCATCACAACCGGCGTAAAGATGGAATGCGCTGCGGCGAAGGCTGCTCCAAGCGTAAATATAAGCACGATGCCCATTCCAACATAAGCGCCAGCCAAACCTGAAGCGAGCAAATACCGACCTTTACTTTCGTCAAGCAGCGTTTTCTTTGCGACTGCTGATTTCAAAACAGCTTCAATCGTATCTTTATACATCTGAGCATCTCCCTTTGATTCAATCACTTCATTATCACTACGCCTTAACTTCAATAGATTCCACTCGACAACATTGCGATTTTGTTAAAAACGACTTCATTCGCGTATCTGATTCCTTCGAAAGGAGTACATATGACCGTCTAATGGGAACCATGTAAACCAAAACCCATGTAAATAGTAACCAATCGTTCCTAATGGTGTATATGGTTAAATATGGCCATTCTATCGACATAAAACTTCTTTTTCGAACAATTTGATAACAAAACCTCCATGGTTTTTGAACCGCTACCCCCACATGAAAAGTTGATCATGTCGAGGTTAGCGGCTCTTTTGCTTTTCCATACTGTTAAGGAACGTAATTGGAATAAACACGCAGCTTTTTA
>NZ_WSTC01000034.1 GCF_009789195.1 Paenibacillus sp. MMS18-CY102
TACGTGTTACTCACCCGTCCGCCGCTAAGCATCAGAGGTGCAAGCACCTCATCAACTCCGCTCGACTTGCATGTATTAGGCACGCCGCCAGCGTTCGTCCTGAGCCAGGATCAAACTCTCCATAAAAAGTTTGTAGCTCATTTCGTACTGACTTGTGTTACATATCGTTTGGATCGACGTGATCCATTTGTCCAGTTTTCAAGGAACTTGTATCGCTTGTCCAACCTGCAGTGTTTCGCGGTGACAAGATAATACTTTATCATCTTTGGACTTTCGTGTCAACAACTAGTTTTTCTTGTTGTTTCCTGTCGTTTGTTGTTGAAACATGTCGTCCGAAGCGACAAGAAATAATATAACACGCTCGAATCCAAAATACAACTTGTAAAATAAACCAATTGCGATCATTTTAAATTACGCTCCATATACATATAAAAAGCCGCTGCATGCGCAGACAATTTGCCCTTACGCATACTGCGGCTTACAACCGTACATTGCTAGGCTTAAACCTCACCCAACATCTGTTTGAATAATGCTTCGTCTTCAATAACGGTAATGCCAAGGTTCTGCGCTTTCGTCAGCTTGCTGCCGGCGCTCTCGCCTGCAATGACAAAGTCAGTCTTCTTGGATACACTGCCCGCCACCTTCGCCCCGAGCGCTTCCAGTTTCTTAGCAGCTTCATCACGCGTCATCGTCGGCAACGTCCCCGTAAGCACAACTGTTTTGCCAGTGAATACATTGTTCACGCCCTCAATTGCGGATGGCACGCGGCGCACCTCCGCCTCTGCACGGACACCTTGCTCTCTCATCTTGCCAACGCTCACTTGCACTAGCGGATCAGCAAAGAAGCTTACAATGCTATCTGCCACGATGCCTCCGATGTCTGGCAGTTGGATAAGCTGTTCCTCAGTCGCCAGAAGCACTGCATCAAGGCTGCCAAAATGGTCGGCAAGCACTTTCGTTGTCGCTTTGCCTGTGTTTGGAATGCCCAGTGCAAACAAAAACGCAGCGAGATCGCGGCTCTTGGATTTCTCAAAAGCCTCTATTAGCTTCTGTGCTTTGCGTTCCCCGAATCGCTCCAGCTTAATAAGATCGTCATAACCCAGCGTGTAGAGGTCAGCAGGATCGCGCACGCCGCATTCTTCATATAGTTGTTCTGCCGTCATAACGCTGAACGTTTCGATGTCCATCGCATCGCGGGATGCAAAATGAGTGATGCGCCCGATCATTTGCGGCTTGCAGCCGAGCTTGTTGTTACAGAACAAATGCGCTCCGCGCTGCTCCAAGGCGGTTCCGCAGGATGGGCATACGGCAGGAACTTCAATTTCCGCTCCTTCTTCGTCATCGGCTTTGCCCAGAATTTCAGGGATGACATCATTGGAACGGCGAATGAATACTCGCGTGCCCAGCGCATGCTTCAAATTTTTGCGATCGATATCGCCCATATTGTTAAGCGTGCAGTTCTGTACTGTTACGCCAGCCAGCTCTACCGCTTCTACGCGGGCAACTGGCGTGATTTTGCCGGTACGGCCCACTTCCCAGGAAACGGATTCCAGAACAGTCGTCGTCTCTTCTGCCTCGAATTTGAATGCAACCGCCCAACGCGGGAACTTATCTGTGTAGCCCAGCGCGTCACGCGTCCGCATATCAACGATCTTGACGACCGCGCCATCGATTAAATAATCAAGCGTCGGGCGCATTTCCGTTACGCGCAGCAGCTCCTCCTCTACGCCCTCCATTGAATCATGATAGGATACGTAAGGATTGACTTTGAACTTGTTCTCTATCAAAAATTGCTGCAGCTGCTTGTGCGTCTCAAACGACACACCTTCAGCGTGGCCGATATTATAGAAGAAAGCATTGAGCTTGCGCTCAGCCGTTATTTTGGGATTCTGGTTGCGAAGCGCGCCTGCTGCTGCATTGCGGGCATTTTTGAGCGGCTCCTCTGCCGTCTGGTTGTACGCCTCCAGCACCGACAAATTCATAATCCCTTCGCCTTGGACTTCAATCGTGCCATCCTGCCAAGGAATTGTGAGCGGAATCGAGCGGATTGTCTTGGCCTGGGCAAGAATGCCTTCGCCTACAACCCCGTTGCCACGAGTAGCCGCTTGTATGAGCCGTCCGTTCTCGTAGGTTAGATTAAGCGTGAGGCCGTCATATTTGAGCTCAAGCACATAGGCCGGATCTGGCAGCGGAGCCTCTTCTGGATGCTTGCTGTTCCAATCATTAATTCCCTTTAGAATGCGCTGGTTCCATGCCCGCAGGTCTTCAACGTCCTGTGCCTTGTCCAAACTCCACAGGCGGGAGCGGTGGCGATGCTGGTCGAAGCCCTTAAGCAGCTCATTGCCGACACGCTGGGTTGGCGAATGCTCTATCACGACGCCGATCGTTTTTTCTAATGCAACCAGCTCGTCATATAACTTATCAAATTCGGCATCGCTGACCGTCGGCTGATCTAGCGTGTAATAGCTATAGCTGTGGCGCTCGATCTCTTCAATAAGCTGATGCATGCGCTCTAGCTGCTGCGGGGTGGCGGCAACGGCCGCTTCGTGTTCATTGAGGCGAGATTCCATGGGTATCCCTCTTTCGGCATTCTAAAATGGTCGTAACCGATATCTGATCGAGCATCTATACCTTTGTAATTGGCGCAAAAGCGGCCAGCAGCTTCTTCACGCCTACTGGCGCTGGGAAAGCAATCTGCAGCTCGGTGTCATTGCCGGCACCTTTGACCGAGACGATGACGCCCTCGCCCCACTTGCCATGGGCAACTTTATCGCCCGTGGCGAACTGCTTCGCCGCGCCGCTTGCCGCTGCTCCGCCCGTCACCTTAGCGGCGGAATCCAGCGGCGATGTAACGCGCACGCCGCCGCTGCTGCCGGCGCTGGCACCAGCCGCGCCGCCCGTCGAGGTGCGGACGGTGCCTTGGGTGCCCCCGCGGTACCCGAAGCCGCCAGCCTGCTGGGCTCCGGCTGAAGGCGCTGCGGCGCCCCCCCGGCGCGTTGCAGACCAGCCGCCTGCAACGCCACCGCTGTAGCCAAGGCCGCCGCCACTGCCGCCGATGCGGCCAGGCGAAGCCATCTGCTTCACATCCTCTGGGATTTCCATGAGGAAACGGGAAGGCGGGTTCGTCGCGGTACGCCCAAACAGCGTACGCATGCGCGCGCATAGCAGGTAGAGGCGCTTCTCGGCGCGCGTGATGCCTACATAAGCAAGGCGCCTTTCTTCCTCAAGCTCCTCATTATCCATGAATGCACGGCTATGCGGGAATACACTTTCCTCCATCCCGATAATGAAGACGACTGGGAACTCCAAGCCTTTGGCACTGTGCATCGTCATGAGAACGACGGCATCCTGCGGCTGCCCGTCCTCTTCTTCCTTGTTCATTGAGTCAATATCCGCAATAAGCGCTAAGTCGGTTAAGAAGGCAACCAACGATTTATCTTCATTATTTTTCTCAAATTCCAAAGTAACGGACAGGAACTCCTCTATATTCTCGACACGCGCCTTCGACTCCAGCGTATTTTCCCGTTGCAGCTCTAGCCGGTACTCTGACATCTCGAGCACTTTCTCCGTTAACTCCGTGACGGATAGGTAATCCACCATCCGCGTCAGGTTCGCAATCATATCGCGGAATTGGACAAGTGTAGCGCGTGTTTTACCTGCGACATCCAGCCCGCCGAATTCATCCAGCGTTCCAAGCGCAGCGTACATCGAGATGCCGCGCCGCGCAGCTTCCTCAGCGATTTTGCCAACAGTTGTGTCCCCGATGCCCCGCTTCGGTACATTAATGATTCGCGTAAAGCTAATATCATCGTCCGGATTGGAAATAAGGCGCAAATAAGCAAGCAAGTCCTTGATTTCTTTGCGGTCGTAGAATTTTATGCCGCCTACGATTTGATAAGGGATATCCGACTTGATCAAAATTTCCTCGATTACCCGCGATTGCGCATTGGTCCGGTACAAAATCGCATGATCCGCATATTTGCGCCCTTCCTTGAAGCTCTTGCCGATCTCCCCGGTTACAAAATAGCCTTCATCATGCTCCGAATCCGCCTGATAAATCGAGATTGCGTCGCCAGCGCCCTGATCGGTCCACAGCCGCTTCGGCTTGCGCCCGGTGTTGTTGCCGATAACTGCATTCGCCGCATTCAAGATATTCGACGTCGAACGGTAGTTCTGCTCGAGCATAATCGTTTTGGATTCCGGATAGTCTTGTTCGAAATTCAAAATGTTCGTAATATCAGCACCGCGCCAACGGTAAATCGACTGGTCGCTATCGCCCACGACGCAAATGTTGTGATGCTTATCAGCAAGCATGCGGCACAGCATGTACTGCGCCCGGTTCGTATCCTGATACTCGTCTACATGAAGGAAACGGAATTTATTTTGGTAAAATTGCAAAACTTCCGGCTCATCTGTGAACAGCTTGATTGTCGTCATAATAAGATCGTCGAAGTCCAACGAATTGTTGGCACGCAGCCTCTTCTGGTACTGCTCATAGACATTCGCTGCGATCTGTTCGAAGTAGTCCCCTACCTTGGCCGCGAAGCGCTCTGGCGAGAGCAATTCGTTTTTGGCGCTGGAAATAGCCGCTTGAACCGTCTTAGGCTCGATTTTTTTCGTATCGATATTCTGGTCCTTCATAATGTTTCGAATGACGGACAGCTGGTCTCCAGAATCGAGAATGGAGAAACTGGATGTAAAGCCGATCCGGCTAATGTCCTTGCGCAAAATTCGTACGCACATCGAGTGGAACGTCGATACCCAGATGTCGCTGCCGGATGGCCCGACGAGCTTCGCTACCCGATCCTGCATCTCTCGCGCCGCTTTGTTCGTGAACGTAATAGCGAGAATGCTCCATGGCGCAATCCGCTTCTTCTGAATCAAGTAAGCAATGCGGTGCGTCAGCACGCGTGTCTTGCCGCTGCCCGCTCCCGCCATAATGAGAAGCGGCCCTTCCGTTGCCTGAACGGCAGCTTGCTGCTGAGGGTTTAATTTGGCTACAGCAGCATCGATATCCATATGGTTGTTAAACATCATTTTTATACGTAACTCCTTTGCCATTGGCTAGGCCTTCAAGCCGGCGATACGGCCGCACGGACGCTGGTTGGACAGCTCCAAAAACGGAAGCTGCGGCAGCCCCGTTCGCTAATGTGTTCGCATCGTTGTTCGCCTGTGTATGTCTAGTCTAGTCAACCGCGCCCGCAGTGTCAATTTCCAAATAAAAAAGCAGCGGAACCCTGCTGGAACCTGCTGCCTCTTCGCTAATCCGTTATTCAAATGGCGTATCTTGGACAGCCTGTACCGTCGAGAGCGCTGCCTGCAAATCACTGTAAATAATGTTCCCGACAACGACTGTATGCGCCGCCCGCGCCGCCTCAGCAGCCCGCTCCGCATTATTAATGCCGCCGCCATAAATGACTCTTGCTTGCGATACCGCTTCAGAAGCCCGCCGAACAAGCGACATATCGCCAAATGTGCCGCTGTATTCCAAGTAAACTGCCGGCATTCGCATCAAACGGTCAGCCAGCTGTACGAGGGCGATGACTTCTGCTGGCTCTAGCTCCGTGCGCGCGCCGCTCACTTGGGCAGCCGTCGCATCTTGGTTCAAAATAATATAGCCTTCGCCGGCTGTGATGTCCCAAGGAATAAGGCTCCCGAACTCTTTCATCGCTTCTGCTTGCCTGCCGACCAGCCATTGCGCATCATCCGTATTCAATACAAGCGGAACAAAATAGTAATCAAAGCCTGGCACCGCAGCCTCTAGGCTCGTCACTTCCAGTACGCAATCTACCGCATATCGACGAATGCGCGACATCAGCTCCACCGTATTATCAAATGTAATGCCGCTCGAACCGCCAACCATAATGGCATCTGTGCCGGACATGCAAATCGCATCAAGCGCCTCATCCGAAATCTCGCGATCCGGGTCAAGCTTGAATACATGCCTCCAGCCGGCGTACCACGCCCCGTCCATCCTGCCACGCTCCTGCCTATTGGTGTAATGACAACAGTCTAGGGCAACGGCTGTCCGGCTGTCAAACCGTGGCGCGGCAGATCGGGTTAATCTACACCCTCGCCGACTGTCAGCCCAAGCATAGCAGAAATCGGCTTCAGGACGACGCCAACCCAGTAAACGCTCGTTAATGACTCTGCGAAAGACCAGTTCATCGCGATTCCCATCGCCATAAAGGAAGACCAAGCGAGCAGAAGGAAGAATACGGCGAAGTCGCGATACCATTTGTTGCGAATAAGCGGCCTGCCGCCCAAAAATAGCAGAGCAATGAAAACGACTATAATCGCTGCAGCAGAATAGGGCATTGGTTATCCTCCTTTCTCTTTGTTGGTCAAGTACTGGAATGACTTATTGCTCAAGCCCATGCGGGCAATTCGAAGATCTACATGAACTTCAAGCTGTGTCGTTGTGAAAACACCGCTCCACTCCTTGCTCCATTGCTTTTTCCACATCTTCGGGTATTTGCGATGCGCTTTCTCCGCTGCGCCAAACAAATCCGTTTCAAGCTGCTGCCCTCGCGACCAAGCCTCCAGCATCATGGACCGGATATATTTTTCTCCAGCCTTCTCTATTAGGCTTATGGTCTCCGGCTTATACAGATTTTGCGAACAGCTTGATTCCGTTAATGACCCCGAAGCATGTACGACAGCCGAGTATGCCAACCGGCCATCCTGAAGCTCCGGCTTCAGCTTGGTGGACGACCTTACAATTTGGATCGTGTCGTAACTCATCTTCCCTTTCTCGCTGCCGCAAGGAACGACTAAGCTAGCTTGCTGCACCGAATTTCTCAAATAAGAAGCACCCAACGATTGTTTTCGGCTCATCCAACCGACCATTTTGCCATTATGCAGAACAGCCAATCGCCCCAGCTTCAGCTTGGATTGCGTCGCGATTTGGGACAATGATTGCAAGGAAGAGTTATCTCCGCTGCCTGATAGATAGATTTCCGGCAATACCGTACTCTTGGCTTCGCCGGTAAGATCCATTGCGACCTGATACACCTTCATGTTAGGCAAAACGGACGTGTTTTTCGTCTCGGACGTAATGATATCCTTTAAGCCTTCGCCCGGAATGACTTGCAATTGCATAAATTGCTCCAGCACGCGCCTGGCTTTGCCTGGGGTTATGAGCATGCTTACCGTCTCGCGGGGGCCGGCATTTCGAAAATATACGTCCATAAGTTCGTCAAAGCCCCGGCGAGCTACGTCCTCGCTAAGGATGACCACCCTGTTATGCGCAAAAAACAATTTGCGGGGGCTTTCGGAATGGCTGTGCATCATCGCTCCGCGAATCGACTTTCCCTTGGTTGAATACACAATTACCGGCGATTTAGGCGATCCACCGCCAGCCGTTCCTAGACCTGAAGATATCGAAGCCGGTATGACGACCTGATAGGTTACGACCCATTGCTCACCATCCCAATCAATACCTGTCGCTGAAGTGATGCCCAATTCATTCAATTCGATTCGATTCCAGCATCCAGTCATCATCAGTACCATCCATAGGAGTACACCAGCTATGAGGAACTTGCGCAAACGTCCATTCATGGAGCCGGCGCCCCTTTCTTGCTCTGACCGTTCTTCGTTACTAATAAGCCCAGGCCGATTGCGATAGGCATTCCGATGTTGAATAAAAACAAGAAGGGCACCGCTCCAATCGAACCAAGGAACCCGATCTCGGCGTTCCTTGGCCATGCTGCCACCGCCGTAACGACGGCAAGCATGCTGATTCCGATCAGCACATGCCGGCTAGTGTGCGTATGAAGCGCATGCGACAAGCATTGTACAGAGGCGAACAAAAATACGGCCATTTTGATATACATGGTCATGCACCAGACAGACACGGTGAAAATCTCGATTCGTTCCAGAAACTTGCCAACCTCTACGATTCCGACCATGTTAAAAAACGGGTACGACATCATTGGAACGAGCCTCGGGCCAAATATGGAAATGGCCATTACGGTGACAAGAATCACTAGGGCAGCGCTGCTAAGCACGCCAATCACACTCAATCGAACGAGTGAAGCAGGCTTCTTAATATAAGGCGACAGAATAAACAGGATTGATACTTCTGACAGCCACCCGAACGGCGTAATCGATGCGGACACAATACTGATCGGATCCGCATCCAATAAAGGCAGCAGCCGGTTCACATTCATATCTCCAAAGTTAATGGCAATCGAAAAGGGGATAACAATGGTAAGCAGCAAGAGCACAACAAAGGAAGAACGAGCGATCGCTTCTATTCCGTGAGCCACTGTAAATGCTGTCACCGCTACCATAATGCCGACCAGCATAATTAAAGGCGTTTCATCCAGCACCAAATCCCCCATAAAATTAGCAAACTGCCTGACGATCATACAAAAGGCATTGAAATAGTAGAGACAAGATAAAATCCCGATCACCATGCCAATCGGTCTGCCGAACCGATTCTCCATCCAAACAACGAACGGCAGGCCGGGATTAGCCTTGCAAATCATAGCGATAAGTGCAGCGATAACTACGCTGGCAACGCCGGCAAGAATACCGGATATCCATGCATCGTTATGAGCTTGGCCAATCATCACCCCTGGTATCGCCAACACGGCCGTTGGCGTTATCGCATTATTAATCAGACTGACCGTTTGCAGGCTTGATATGGCAGGCTTCATGGCTCAAGCTCCTTCCTGATCAGGATCGGGCATCTGACCTCCGCCCACTCTCGTTGTGTTGTGCGGAGAAGCAATGCCTCTCGGCCGATTACGCATCGCCCACCAAGGGACGCGGATAATCACATCTTTCAGATTGCTCGGAATAAACGGCGAGATCGGAAGCAGGTAAGGCCTTCCGAAGGAACGCAAGCCGCATAAATGAGCGAGCACCATCATCAATCCGGACATAATGCCGAACAGCCCGAACGTGCCGCCTAAGAGCATGAGCAGGAAGCGGATGAGCCGGGCCGCGATTCCCATATTCACAGCCGGAATGACGAAACTGGCAATAGCAGTGAACGACACGACAATAACCATAGCAGCTGAGACGAGCCCGGCCTGAACGGCCGCTTGGCCAAGTACGAGTGCGCCTACGATCGAAATAGCAGGACCGATGATGCGCGGCATACGCACGCCCGCCTCACGCAAAATTTCAAACGTGATTTCCATTAGAAACGCTTCGACAAGCGCCGGGAACGGAACGCCTTCACGCTGTGCAGCCAAGCTGATTAGCAGCGAGGTCGGGAGCATTTCCTGATGAAAGGTTGTAATCGCGATATAAAGCGACGGCAATAGCATTGAAATAAAGAATGACGTGAACCGAATGAGCCGAAGAAACGTAGCGATGTCATAACGCTGATAATAATCTTCGCTCGATTGAAAAAACTTAACGAAAGTGACTGGTGCAATGAGAACGAACGGCGTGCCCGACACCATAATGACAACTTGCCCTTCGAGTATGCTCGCGCAGGCGGTATCCGGCCGTTCCGTATTCTGGATAAGCGGGAACGGCGTAAACGCCTTATCTTGAATAAACTCCTCGATATAGCCACTCTCCAATACGCCATCGATCTCAATCGCATCTATACGCCTGTGCACTTCCTTCACGACATCCGCTTGGGCAGTGCCTTGCAAGTAGACAACCGCAATATTGGTGCGCGTCTCCCGGCCTACGATTTTATAGTCCATACGAAGGTTGGGAGACTTAATAATTTTGCGGACAAGCGCTGTGTTCGTACGCAAATTTTCGGTAAAGCCTTCTTTGGGGCCGCGAACGACGGTCTGGGAGCTCGGTTCTTCAACCGCCCTGCTCTCTCCCCCTGTCGTATCGATAAGTATCGCTCGCAAGCTTCCCTCTACGACGATGATTGAGCCGCCCTCTAGCATTGCATAGCCCGCTTCCTCAACGGTGGTTACGGGACGGATTTTGCCTACTGCGATGGACCTTTCGGTCAGATGCCGGTATAAATCGTTGGCCCCCTGACCAGCCACTTGTCGGTTCGCATCATCCAATAGCCCCAACAGCATCATGCTAATGGCTGCACCGTCGACGATCCCATCGATGTAGAGCAGCGCATAACATTGATTATCGAACGAACGATGGGTCAATGTGCGGCATACAATATCCGCTCCACCGCCTAGAAATCGATGAATTCGCTCAATATTTAATTCTAAATCCGTAAGCAGCACTTGCTCGGCGTGTTTGCTCTGTTCCAAAAGAGGGAGATTCCCCGAGCCTGCAGGAGCCTGCTCATTATCGTTGGGCATGGTTAGATTCCTCACTCAGTTATGGCCTTATCATCCTTTGCCAGCCCGAACTCCCGTCCTTATTCGCATGACGAGCAGAAGTACTGCCGGAATGGCAATCTGAAAAATCGGAAAGTGGTACTGTATATTTTGTTCAAACCCGATGTTAACCTGCTGCATATAGCTCCTGAACAACAAAGAGCCGATGAAGATGCCAACGCCGACAGGGATGGCAGCGATGCGCAACGAAACTCGAAATAAGTACGCGAACGCAATTGACGCACCTAAATAATAGGCTGTCAGCTTCACATACACGGCGGAGAATAACAGCAAGGAAACGATCGGGTCAATCCGCTCCAGTATGTTGCCGAAATCAATAAAGTTCGTAGCCTGAAGCAGCGGGACCGTACTCCAGTTCGCGAATGAACCAAGGCTTGCAATCGTCACGACATTCATCACCGTAATGAAAACGCCTGCAAACAAATAGCCTTTAATCGTCATCTGCATAACTTGGCTGAATTCGCTCGTTTTGGCATACCGCCAGAACATAAGAAACAGCACCATTTCCCCGAACGGAAACGAAATAATTTCAGGAATCGCCGCATCCCACACCGGCTTGAAGCCTTGATCGAGCATCGGTGCCAGCCGGCTGAAATCAATTACCCCTGAGCTAATCAATAGGCAATAAAGCAGCACATAAATGAGCAGCAATATTGGCAGCAACACTTCCATCATTTGAAAAAACACGCCCGGCCCTCCAATGACTGCATAAGCGCTGATCAGGCAGATCATCAGGACAAGGATAGGCAGCGGCGTGTCCGAGAGCAGGAACATAATAGACAAGTCTGCGAATTCCCGTACATTCCGTACCGATTTATAGCTGTAGTAAATCACATACAATAAACCGAACGCGAAGCCCGTGATTCGCCCAAAGTACAGCATGAAGATCTCAATTAGATTCCGATCAGGTTCCAGCTTCTGAATCTGCAGCGTCACGAAGCTTAATAGCAGCAAGCCGGCCAACACCCCGATGCATACAGATATCCAGGCATCCCGCCCGGCACTGCCTCCTAGCAGAAATAAAGAAGAGCTGCCGATCAGAAACAGGATGACCATCGATGCCAGCTGTCTCGGCGTTATCACGGCGCCCCCTCCACAAAGTAGGTTAAATTTCTTCTTTTACCATTCCCTTCTAATTGTAAAATGATGCAAAAAAAAAAGCCGGACCCCCATCCTGTTGGACGGTGACCCGACTTTGTGAACGATACTTATTTATTTCACCAATTGCCCGCGCGTTACGCCGAGCTGGTTAATCGCTTTGAGGCTGCGCCACACTTGCGTTCCGCTAACGCGGCCCTCTAGCGCCTTTTCGTACAGATCCATAACCTCATGCACCTTCTCGCCCGACTCTTCAAGGAATTCGATGCGGAAGGCCCGTACGCCCAGATCGATAAAATGGTTCAAATACTCCGCGCCAGATTGCTCAATCGCATTGTAGACCGTATTGCGGCAGCCTTCATCAACGCGTACCGGATGTGACATTCCGATGCGGTCTTGGAGCGATGCCCGTTTCTCCTCACATGGGCGGCCGCAGTTCGTGAAGTCAGTGCCTTCACTCATGAACGTACAGTAGACGCAATGCTCCGTGTGGAACATTGGCAAATGCTGATGCAGCACGACCTCTACCTTGGAAGTGTCGGAACGGCCCAGCAGATCGACCATTTGTTGAATGTTCAAATCATAGGACGGCGTTACGAGATCGCAGCCAACCTCCGTGAAAACGTTAACCGCCTTATGGTTCGCAATGTTAAGCGAGAAATCGCCAATCAACTGCGGGAACGGCTCGCCCGGCGCTTGGCTTGCTTTCGCACGCAGGTAATAATAGAGTGCACCCGTGTTGCGAACGAGCACAGCATCCGGCTTCAGCTTCAGGATGTTCGCATGGTAGCCGTTCTCGCCCGGCATATGAATGCGCGGCGTCGCAAGCGCAATCGGCTTGCCAGCGGCACGCGCAATCTCAATGGCTGCCGGGAACTGCTTAATGAATTCAAAGTCAGCATAAATCATCGTCGCGTTCGTCTTCACGGCAGCTTCAACCTGCTCCAGCGTACGGCAGAGTACCGTCAGATGCGATTTGGTGCCAATGACAACATCATCTGCCCCTTGTTCGGCTGGTTGTGGCTTGGCATCGGCGAACAGATCGACATGGTTCTTAATATAGACGGGCGGCTTCGGCCGCTCTTCCGCCAACTGCTCCACCGCTTCCCGGCGCATCCGATTCAATTCACGCACTGGCACGATGAGGTCGCCCTCAAGCTCATTCTCGAGTTTCTCCAGTTGGAAAAGGGTTCCGCCCAGCCGGCCGAACTGGTCTTCCAGCAGCGCCTGGTCCATCGGGCGTTTGAGCGCAACCTCTAGCGGCAGCTCTGACACAACTTCCACCGTCGTTCCTTTTTGCACATCGGTCCACCAAGTACGCATCGGCTCTCCAGCTTTGCCGGCTACCTTCACATGCATCGGGAACACGCGATATGGCTTGTCCGTCTCAAAAGTGGCGCGCAATCGTTTATCCAACGCCGGATCGCTCGTCTTCCATACTTTATCGCCAACTTTGACACGGCGCAGATCGACGTCATTACGTCCTGGCACAATCTCAAGCACGGTTCCCTCTTGCGCTTCGCCCTCAATCTTCACGCCCTGGCGGCGCAAATCATAAACACGCCCGCCCTCTTCTTTCTTGGTCGGGTCCCCTGCATCAAAGACGATACCGTCTCCACGCTTCAATGGCGCATCAATGCGGCAAATAATCGCGTCACGCAGCACGCGCTCAACACGGCCAAGGTATACGCCGCGGCTCTTCGGAAACGTTCCGTCGACGAGCTGCTTATTGTTCGTCCCTGTAAGGAAGCCATGGGTGAAGCCGCGCGAGAAGCTTTGCTGCAGCTCGCGAACTTCTTCCTTCGTTGGTTGCGTGTCATTCCCGTCGAAGTAATTGTCGATGACGCGGCGATATTTGCTCACCACGTTCGCTACGTATTCAGGGCTTTTCAGTCGGCCTTCGATCTTAAAGGAAGTAACGCCCGCTTCAATCAGCTCCGGCACGATATCAATCGCAGCCAAATCCTTCGGCGACAGCAGATAAGCAACATCGCCCATCGGCTGCTGCACGCCATCAACCATCAGGTCATACGGCAGGCGGCATGCTTGCGCACATTCCCCGCGATTGGCCGAACGGCCGCCCCACATCTCGCTCGTTAAGCACTGTCCGGAGTACGACACGCAGAGTGCGCCATGAACGAATACTTCCATCGGAAGCTTCGCTTGCTCGCCGATCTTCTGGATTTGCTTCAAATTGTTCTCGCGCCCAAGCACGACACGCTCCATATTAAACGGCTTCGTGAACTCGACTGCTTCAGGAGACGTAATCGTCATCTGCGTCGATCCGTGAATCGGGAAATCCGGCGACAGCTCACGAATAAGCTTCACCAGCCCAAGATCCTGTACGATAACGGCGTCTACGCCTGCATCGATACAAGCTTCGATGAGGCGCTTCGCGTCCTCTAATTCATCCTCGAAGACGAGAATGTTGAACGTCAAGAAGCCTTTTACGCCATAGCTATGCAAGAAAGCCATAATTTCCGGAAGCTCGTCCGTCTGAAAATTGTTAGCGCGAGCCCGCGCATTAAACTTTTCTACACCAAAAAATATTGCATCTGCGCCGTTGGCCACAGCCGCACGCATACAATCCCAATCGCCAGCCGGAGCCAGCAGCTCGACATCTCCGCGTTGTACTTGACTTGTCATGCTATTTATCCGCCATCCTTTTTCGTTCCTTCTTATTCTAATAGTGTACCAGAGCGTGCACAGTGATACCACCGCCAAAAAATATGCGCTATTCTCAAAATTAAAGCGCTTAATCCATTTGTTGTCTTTATATGTGATTTAGCTTTTGAACGCCTGATCGCTTTCGGCCGCTTATTGGGACATGCTATAATGAACCCATCTAGTAATGGCAATGAAATTATGTTGTGGGAGGCTGTTTTTACATGAAATTAGGTGTTTTCGCTGTATTATTTGCAGGTAAACCATTCGAGGAAGCACTCGATTATATCGCAGCAAAAGGGTTGGACGCTGTAGAGATCGGCACAGGCGGCTACCCTGGCAACGCTCACTGCGATCCAGACGTTCTGCTCGCTGATGAAAGCAAGCTCCGCGCATTCAAACATGCAGTAGAATCCCGTGGTTTGATCATCAGCGCACTTAGCTGCCATGCGAATCCGCTTCATCCACAAAAAGACCTGGCTGCTGCTGATGATGCGATCATCCGTAAAACGATCGAGCTGGCTAACCGCCTTGAAGTTCCTGTTGTGAACACATTCTCCGGTTGCCCAGGCGACCATGAAGGTGCAAAATATCCAAACTGGCCAGTTGCTCCGTGGCCGAACGACTATCAAGAAATTCTTAAATGGCAATGGGAAGAAAAAGTTATCCCTTACTGGACTGAAATCGCAAAGTTAGCTGAAGCTAACAATGTGAAAATCGGTCTTGAGCTGCACGGCGGATTCTCCGTTCATAGCCCAGCTACGCTGCTTCGCCTTCGTGAAGCTGCTGGTCCAGCAATCGGCGCTAACCTCGACCCGAGCCACATGTGGTGGCAAGGAATCGACCCCGTTCAAGCGGTTCGTATCCTCGGCCGCGCTGGCGCTATTCACCACTTCCATGCCAAAGACACGACGATCGATCCGATCAACGTCAACATGCATGGCGTAACGGACATGCAGTCTTACGCACTCATGCTTGACCGTGCATGGCAGTTCCGTACGGTTGGTTTCGGCCATGACATGAAAACGTGGGCAGACATCATCAGCGAGCTGCGCCTAGTTGGTTACGATTATGTCGTGAGCATCGAGCACGAAGACGGCCTGATGTCAGTAGACGAAGGCTTCTCGAAAGCTGTTTCGAACCTTCAACAAATCCTAATCCGTGAGCCGCTCGGCGACATGTGGTGGGTATAAATAAATAACAAAAAGCGCGTGTACACCGGTACGCGCGCTTTTTGTATTCATTTCGTAATAGACCCCCACAATGGTTAAACCATATGTAGACCGTTAGGCCTTATTTCATCCAGCTCTCCGTAATCATAACGTAATCGGAGAATGCAAACACGAGAAACGATACCGTCGCGAATCCGATCGCGAATACGTTCTTCTTTGGTCTAGCCATCAACAGTCGGACCAAGCCAATTGCGATTAGTACCGTGAATGCGAGCATAAACCAGTCAAACGTATTGATGTTGCTAGTCGTGGCTGCAGCCTTTGCTGCTTCTTCCGCAAGATACATGGGATGACCTCCTTTTCGTCACACTTCACCTATCATATTCCTATGTTAGCGGTTGCTGCCTTTCCTTGCAAGTCCAAGTGGTCAACCGTAACAAGTTTGTCACCATTTTACCTCAAAATCCTGCAATATAATCAGGACGTTCACTGCGCATAATAAAGCATTCGCCTTAATCATAAATCATGGAGCCATTCCGGATCGAATGGCCCCTTCGTGTCAATCAAATATAATATCGACTGTAACATAATCTAAATTACGATAAAGCAACAGAAACTGCCTGCCTGTCGCTTCGTCTTGAATGACGACACTATCCCCTCCTGCACTCACGATGACGCCTTTAAAAATTTTGGCATTCCATTCAACGTTGTTCGGGTACGTCATATAAAAAGTCGCTTCATTCCCCTTAATCGATGCCAGCCATCTACGGAAGCCGTTACGGGCTTTGGGCCAATATTTCCGGCTGCGGCGGGCTGTTGCCTTCCTAGCATTCGAAATGTTCATCCCTTCTATTCTCTCCTTCGAATCATTCTCCCTTCTTGTAGTATTGTATGAACGGCGCATGTGGAGCGTATGGACAATCTACACGCAGCAGCCGCATAACTGGCATATGCAACAAGCCCACATACCACAATAGCGGCAAGTGGGCTTACCCCCTCCCTTACAGGAGATCGATTAATCTACAGTTACAGCAGCAACCTGAACCTCTGCCTCACGGCGTTTAACGGTCCGTTCACGATCGCGCTCTAGAATCGGCTTAAGATAGCGGCCCGTGTACGAGCCTTCCACCTTAACGACTGCCTCTGGTACGCCAGTAGCTACAATCGTGCCACCGCCGCTGCCGCCTTCTGGTCCTAGATCGATCAGATAGTCAGCGGTTTTGATTACGTCCAAATTATGCTCAATAACTAAAACCGATTCCCCGCTCTCTACTAGACGGTGAAGCACCTGAAGCAGGCGATCGATATCATCTACATGCAAGCCTGTCGTTGGCTCGTCAAGAATATACATCGTCTTGCCCGTACTCCGGCGGTACAGTTCTGCTGCCAGTTTCACCCGCTGTGCCTCGCCGCCAGAAAGCGTCGTCGCCGCTTGGCCGAGCCGCATATAACCGAGGCCCACATCAAATAACGTCTGCATCTTCCGGTGGATACGCGGAATGTTGCGGAAGAACTCAACGGAATCTTCAATGGTCAATTCCAACACTTCGGAAATGTTCTTCCCTTTGTACTTCACCTCGAGTGTCTCGCGGTTGTACCGGTTGCCTTTGCAAATCTCGCAAGGGACATATACGTCCGGCAGGAAGTGCATCTCGATCTTGATAATGCCATCTCCCCGGCACGCTTCACAACGGCCGCCCTTCACGTTAAAGCTGAAGCGCCCTTTCTTGTAGCCACGAACTTTCGCTTCGTTCGTATTGGCGAAGACGTCTCGGATGTCATCAAACACGCCTGTATAAGTCGCTGGGTTCGAACGTGGCGTACGGCCGATCGGCGATTGGTCGATATCGATGACTTTCTCGATATGCTCCAGCCCGCGAATCTCTTTATGCTCGCCTGGCCTAACTTTCGCCCTGTTCAAGTCACGCGCTAGCGTCTTGTAGAGAATTTCATTCACAAGCGTCGACTTGCCTGAGCCCGATACGCCCGTAACCGCCGTAAAGACGCCAAGCGGAATCTTCACATTCAAGCCGCGCAAATTGTTTTCCTTGGCGCCTCGAATTTCAAGCCATTTGTCAGAGGTTGGACGCCGCTCCAACGGCACTTCAATAAACTTCCGGCCGCTTAAATAAGCGCCAGTCAACGAGTTCTCGTCAGCCATTACTTCTGCCGGCGTGCCTTGGGACACAACGTGTCCGCCATGAATGCCCGCTCCAGGCCCGATATCGATAATATAATCGGCTGCAAGCATCGTATCTTCATCATGCTCGACGACGATGAGCGTGTTGCCAAGGTTCCGCATGTGCTCCAGCGTTTGGATAAGCTTGTCGTTATCCCGTTGGTGCAAGCCAATGCTTGGCTCGTCCAAAATATACAAAACGCCCATCAAACTTGAGCCAATCTGCGTCGCAAGCCGAATGCGCTGCGCTTCGCCTCCTGACAATGTGCCCGCCGCACGGCTAAGCGACAAATATTCGAGACCGACGTTAACGAGAAACCCCAGCCGACCGTTGATTTCTTTCAGAATGAGGTTAGCAATCATCCGGTCCTTCTCAGTCAACTGAATCGATTCGAAGAAACGTTGCGCTTCGCCAATCGATAACGAGGTCACGTGAGCGATATTATGCTGGCTAACCGTTACAGCCAGCGTTTCCTTGCGCAGGCGTTGCCCTTTGCAACCGCTACAAGGCTTGGCACTCATATAGCCCTCAATCACTTCGCGCATGAAGTCAGAGCTAGTATCCCGATAACGGCGTTCCAGATTGTTGACGATTCCTTCGAAGGCGACCATCGCTTCTTTCTTATGGCCAAAATCATTCTCATACTTGAATTTCACCAGCTCACCGCCGGTTCCGTAAAGCAGCTTCTTCATCTGCTCCGCGTCCAGCTCACCTACCGGTACGTTGCGGGGAATATGGTAATGGTGGCATACTGCCGCCAGAAACTGTGGATAGTACGTCGACGTGCTTCCTGCCCACGCTTCGAACGCACCGTTCTCAATCGACTTGGACGGATCGGTGACGAGCAGGTCAGGGTCGACCAGCATCTTCGCTCCTAATCCATCACAATCCGGGCAAGCGCCATAAGGGCTGTTAAACGAAAACATTCGCGGCGCAAGCTCATCAATGCTGAATCCGCATTCCGGACAAGCAAGATTGGAGCTGAACATCAGCTCTTCCTGATCGATAATATCAATGATAACTCTGCCTTCGCCAAGCTTAAGCGCAGTTTCAATCGAGTCCGCAAGCCGGCTGTGAACGTCCGACTTCACGACAATCCGGTCAACGACGACCTCGATGGAATGCTTCTTGTTCTTCTCGAGCACGATTTCTTCATTGCCCAGTTCACGCGGCTCGCCATCGATTCTTACGCGTACGAAGCCTTGCTTCTGCACTTCCTGCAGCAGCTTCGTATGCTCGCCTTTACGGCCCGATACGATTGGCGCGAGAATTTGCAGCCGCGTCCGCTCCGGGTATTCCATAATCCGGTCAACCATCTGCTCGACTGTCTGCGAGGCAATCTCAATGCCATGCTCAGGGCAATGCGGCTTGCCGACGCGGGCGAACAGCAGGCGCAAATAATCATAGATCTCCGTTACTGTGCCGACCGTCGAGCGCGGGTTGCGGCTCGTCGTCTTCTGGTCAATCGAAATAGCCGGGGACAATCCTTCGATGGAGTCGACATCCGGTTTTTCCATTTGCCCAAGAAACTGACGGGCGTATGCAGACAGCGACTCGACATAACGGCGCTGGCCTTCTGCATAGATCGTATCGAACGCGAGGGACGACTTGCCAGAGCCGCTTAATCCCGTCAGTACGACGAATTTATCACGCGGAATCGTCACATCAATATTTTTCAAATTGTGGGCGCGGGCGCCCTTAACAACAATACGATCGCTTGCCACTCCAGCTCCACCTTTCTCTATTAACACACGATATGATTCTACTAGTTATCCGTTCTCCGCCCGCAGCTCCAACAGCGCATCGCGAAGCTCTGCCGCCCGTTCGAATTGCAGGTTCTTGGCTGCATCCTTCATCTCCGCCTCTAAGCGCTGAATGACAGATTGGCGATCCTTCTTCGACATCTTGCCGCCAGCATTGATGCCAGTCAAATAATCCGCCTTCTGCTCGGCCACCTTGGTCGCTTCGATGACGCTATGGATTTTCTTGCGAATCGTCTGCGGCGTAATGCCGTGTTCCTCATTGTACGCGACTTGAATCGCGCGGCGGCGTTCCGTCTCCTTGATCGCTTTATCCATGGAGTCGGTAATTTTGTCTCCGTACATGATTACCCGGCCTTCGCTATTGCGCGCTGCCCGGCCGATCGTCTGAATAAGCGATCGCTCGGAGCGCAGGAAGCCTTCTTTATCTGCATCCAGTATCGTAACCAGCGTAACTTCCGGCAAATCTAACCCTTCCCGCAGCAAGTTAATGCCGACGAGTACATGGAAAGATCCGAGCCGTAGATCACGCAAAATCTGCATCCGTTCCAGCGTCTTAATATCGGAATGCATATAACGGACCTTGATTCCGACATCCTTCAAATAATCCGTCAAATCCTCCGCCATCTTCTTGGTCAGCGTCGTTACGAGTACGCGCTCATCCTTCGCGATCCGCGTGCGAATCTCGCCGAGCATGTCGTCAATCTGCCCTTTGGTCGGACGAACTTCAATGATTGGATCCACTAGCCCTGTCGGACGAATGATCTGCTGCACCATCGTTGGGCAATTCTCCAGCTCGTAAGGGCCCGGCGTTGCCGAGACGTAAATCATCTGTCCTGCCTTTTCCTCGAACTCCTCGAACCGCAGTGGGCGATTGTCCATCGCAGATGGCAAGCGGAAGCCATGGTCCACAAGCACTTCCTTACGCGCGCGGTCGCCATTGTACATCGCCCTAATTTGGGGCAACGTGACATGGGACTCGTCAATGACGATCAGCATGTCATCTGGGAAATAATCCATCAGCGTATATGGCGTCGCTCCGCGTTCGCGGAACGTCAACGGGCCGGAGTAGTTCTCGATGCCCGAGCAGAAGCCCATCTCTTGCATCATCTCGATATCATAGCGAGTCCTCTGTTCCAGGCGCTGCGCTTCCAGAAGCTTGTTCTGGCCGCGAAGCTCAGCTAGCCGCTCTTCAAGCTCCTGCTCGATGTTAACGAGCGCCCGCTTCATCGTCTCCTCTTGCGTAACGAAGTGAGATGCCGGAAAAATCGCGATATGGTCGCGCTCGCCGATAATCTCGCCCGTCAAAACATCAATTTCCGTAATGCGTTCGATCTCATCGCCGAACAGCTCGACCCGAATGGCGCGCTCATTGTTCGCTACCGGGAAAATTTCAATAATATCGCCGCGCACGCGGAACGTGCCGCGAATAAAGTTAATGTCGTTCCGTTGGTATTGAATGTCGACAAGCTTATGCAAAATCGTATCGCGAGGCTTCTCCATCCCTACGCGGAGCGACAGTACTAGGCTGCCGTACTCCGTTGGGGAACCGAGGCCATAGATACAGGAAACGCTCGCGACGATGATGACATCGCGCCGTTCGAACAGCGAGCTCGTTGCCGAGTGGCGCAGCTTGTCGATCTCATCATTAATGCTGGAATCCTTCTCGATGTACGTATCGGTCGAAGGAATATATGCTTCCGGTTGAAAGTAGTCGTAGTAGCTGACGAAGTAGGAAACCGCATTTTCCGGAAAAAACTCTTGGAATTCGCTGCACAGCTGCGCTGCCAGCGTCTTGTTGTGCGCAATGACGAGCGTCGGCCGATTCAGCTTGGCGATTGTATTCGCGATCGTGTAGGTCTTGCCTGTGCCGGTCGCGCCTAGCAAAGTCTGATAGCGCAGCCCATCTTCGGTTCCCTCTACTAGCTGTCGAATGGCCTCTGGCTGGTCGCCTTGCGGCGTATATTCCGATAAAAGCTTAAACGTGTTCTGCAGTCGTTCCGTGTCCGCCAACTCATCCACCCTCCACTCTTCCCGATTGATATCTATGATAGAAGTCCTATTCAACTTTATGCCCAATCCACCCGATAAAATAGACAGAATGAGGAAATCACCGCCGAATATGACAATCTCCGACTCGAATGTGTGTTCCCATTTACTCATTATATCGGTTTCCAGTTCCCGATGCAATTTGAATATATTCGCACCTATATTAGAAGAAGGACGTGACCGTGTACATGGATTTGACAACAATTATCGGCATTGCCGCTGGGCTTGTCGCCCTAATCGGCGGATTCCTGCTAGAAGGAGGGCAGATCGGCGGGCTGCTGCAGCTCACCGCCGCTATTATCGTATTCGGAGGAACCTTCGCTGCCGTTGCGGTCAGCTTCCCCTATAGCAAACTAAAGCAACTTCCTGCCGCATTGCGGTTTGCTTTTACGAAACAAACACAGAAACCTGAAGAGGTTATTGACCAGCTCGTCGACATGGCGATGGTCGCCCGCCGCGAAGGTGTTCTGGCGCTCGAACGCAGTTTGCCCGAACTAGACAACGTGTACATGCGCGATGGGCTGCAAATGGTTATCGACGGAACAGACCCCGAGCTAACCAAGAACATTCTGGCGCTGGAAATCGACTCCGCTGAACGCAAGTGGGAACAGCAAGCCAAAATGCTGGAGTCCGCTGGCGGCTACGCGCCAACAATGGGCATTATCGGTACAGTTATGGGGCTTATTCGTGTGCTTAGCAATCTGTCGGATCCCTCTTCGCTCGGCCATTCGATCGCAGTGGCTTTCACAGCAACGCTATATGGCGTAGCCAGTGCGAACATTGTGTATTTGCCTCTCGGCACCAAAATCAAGGCGCAAGCCGCGGAGCAAACGCTGCTCATGGAACTCATTCTGGAAGGAATCCTGTCTGTACAAGCAGGCGAGAATCCACAGCTCATTCGCAAAAAGCTATCCGCACTGCTGCAGCTAGAGCCTGGCGAACGCCGCAGAGAGAAGGTGCCTG
Organism: Paenibacillus sp. MMS18-CY102; assembly: GCF_009789195.1. GTDB lineage: Bacteria > Bacillota > Bacilli > Paenibacillales > Paenibacillaceae > Paenibacillus_T. The sequence continues at coordinate 22,176 of NZ_WSTC01000034.1, forward strand.
TCTATGAGACGCAGCGGGCGTAGACGGGGAGCAAGGCTCACTGCTGACAATCAAGACCGCTGGCTGATTACATATGCTGACCTGATTACGTTACTTATGATATTTTTCGTCATCCTATACGCGATGAGCCAAGTCGATTCCAAAAAGTACGAGGTGCTCGCGCAGTCGCTGCAATTCGAGTTCCGCAAAGCGGACTCTGTCATCGAAGGCGGCAATGGCGTTACCGGTGCCCTCGATCCCTCCAAGCAGCCTATCCCCGCCAAACCGCCGGAAGAGAAACGGAATGCGGCGCAAGAAGCGGAGCAGCGCAAGCTAGAGGAAGAAAAACGCAAGGAGCAGGAGCTTGAGAATGTGTATGCGATCATCAAAGCGTACATTAAAGACAACAAGCTTGAGGAGAAGGTATTCGTCTCCAACGAAGAGCAAGGCATCTCTATCCGGTTAAGCGACCAGTTTCTGTTCGACCTAGGCAAAGCGAATCTAAAAAAAGCAGCAAGCCCGGTTCTCGATAAGCTATCCAGCCTATTCGTCAAGCTGGACCATCCAATCAGCATCGAAGGGCATACGGACAATTTGCCAATTCAGCCAGGCGGCGAGTTCAGGGACAATTGGGCGCTGTCCGCGGGACGTTCACTGTCGGTGCTGCGATACTTTACCGAAGTCGCGAAGCTTGCGCCAACCAAGTTCCAAATCGCCGGCTATGGCGATACGCGGCCGGTCGTGCCGAACACAACGGACGCGAACCGTTCGCGCAACCGGCGCGTTGAAATTACGATCATGCGGCACAGTACGGGCGGCAGCACTGCGAAACAGTAAGTCAGAACAGCAAAAAGGAGTGATTCCCACGAAGGGCATCGCTCCTTTTTTGCTGTGCTAACATTAGTGCGAAGTATCATGCGGCTTGCCGCTTGATTGCCCGCTAATATAGGCCATCTGGCCGACACTGCTGCTGCCCCGCTCCGAACGGTGCATGAATGGCCAGTAGTTTGCTTCGCCAAACACGCGTACCATGACCGGAATAAACAGCGGCAGCATAATAAGTGCGTACATAAACAATCCGCATAACACAATTGTTGCGATCTGCAGCAACGACATAACACCGGAAGGCAGCATCGCTGCGAACGTACCGCCAAGAATGAGCGCCGCTGACATAATGACCGTTCCCATCCGGCGCATCGCTTCCAGAATCGCCTCGGACGGCGAAAGGTGGCGATACTCTTTGAACCGGTCCATGAGGAAGATGCTGTAGTCAATGCCGAGCGCTACGAGCATAACGAAGCCGAAGAACGGCACCGCCCAGCTAATGCCGGAGTAACCCAGCCAACGGACGAATATGACTTCCGTCACTGCCATCGATGTATAGAAGGTAAGCAGCAAGGAGGCGATCATGTACAACGGCATAATGATGGAACGGAACAACAGAATAAGAATGATGCCAATTCCGATCAGCATGAACATGACTGTTTTGGAATAGTCGCGATCCGAAATGCCGTTCAAATCATGGTTGACACTCGTGACGCCACCCACCGCATATTCCGCTGAAGCGTAGGCCGTGCCATCCAATCCCCGACCGACAGCAGCTTTTACCGCATCAATCTCATCCATCGTCGATAGCTCATAAGGATTGCCCGCAAAAATAACATCGAACTTGGCCGTCTTGCGGTCAGGCGACATGTAAGCATCCAGCGCTTGATCAAACTGCGCATCCTTGGACGCTTGCTCCGGTACGAACCAGCCTGTCATTTGCTTGTTAGGGGAATCCGACAGCTCAGCCAAATAACCCTGCGCCGAGCCGAGCCCATCCGTCACTTGCTTCAAGCCGTCTACGCTTTTATCCAGTCCGCCCGTCAATGCCACTAACTGGCTGTTCAGTTCAGTGAAGCCTGTTTGCATTTCTTTCTGGCCATCGGACAACTGGTCAAGGCTCGTCGTGACACCTGGAAGCTTCGCCACAATCTGCCCTTGGCCTTGTTCCGCTTTATCCAGGCCAGCTTGCAGCTTCGTTATGCCGCCGACTAATAATTTCAATCCTCCGGCTAGCGCCTTCTGGCCATCAGCTGCCTGTTTCAACCCGGCATTCGCCCTGGACAGCCCGCCCGTAATGCCGCCAAGCTGGCTGTTCAACTGCTCCATCTGCGTACTTAGTGAGGATGCGTCTCCTTGCAGCTTGTTGACAGCACCGACTGCTTTGAGATACGTTGCATCGCTTTGCAGCTCAGGATACTTAGCACCTAGTCCGCCAAGGTCTGTGCCGATCGCTTCTAGCCCATCCGACAGCTTGCTTTGTTCAGACGCAATGGTTGCATATGCCCCACTAAGCGTTCCAAGCCCTGTATTGAGCTGGGCGTAACTCGTTTGCAGCTGTGATGCTGCCGTTGCTAGCTTATCCGCGTTCTTGCGTGCTTCCTCCAGCCCCTTCTTGAGCTCACCCGTCCCTGCGGAACCATCCTTCATGCCTTGTTGAATCTGCTTCAAGCCGCTGCTAAGCGACGTAATGCCGGACTTCAACTGAACGGTTCCAGCCGCGAGCTTGCCAGCGCCATCTGCCGCTTCCTCTAGCTTCGGCGCGTTCGCGCTTAGCGATTGGCTTGCTTGGGTTAGGCCCTCTCCAATGGCACTCAAGCCATCGCCGCTTTTGCCCAGCCCGTCACTAACGGTTCCCACCTGATCCGCTACGAGAAAACCTTCCGGCGCATCGCCTGTTGGCCTTGTCGCACTGCGAACCACTTTGACTCCCTCTACCTTCGATAGTTCACGGCTTACCTGTTCAACTGCCGCCAAGCCATCTGCCGAATCCATCGGCTTGCTTGACTTGATGACAACCGATGTTGGGAGCGTCTCGCCTGGACCGAAGCCATCGGCGATTAAGTTAAACGCTTTGACGGAATCGTATTTGTCCCCGATTTCATCCAAGGAATTAAACGAGATCGATCCCTTATACGCGGTAAGGAACGGTACGGTAAGCACAGCCAGAATAATGAGCGCCCAGATCGGGCGTTTCAAGGTAAATGCGCCGACCGTGCCCCATAAGCGTGACGGTTTATGCTCAAGCGAACCTTTTGCCGGCCAGAATAGCCCTTTGCCGAACACCGCCAAGAAGAACGGTACGAGCGTAAACAACGCCAGCAGCATAACCGCTACGCCGACCGCGACGGCAACTGCTGAGCGGTACAGGACAAATGTCGAGAAGCCAATCGATGCGAATCCGACGAGCACCGCGAGCCCTGAGAAGAGGACGGTGCGCCCTGCCGTACGGTATGTTGCAACAATCGCTTCTGTCCGGTCGCCGAGATGGACAAGCTCCTCTTTGTACCGGCTGATTAATAGAATGCAGTAATCGGTTCCGATGCCAAACAGGACGGCTACCATGAAAATTTGCGTGAAATTCGACAGCGGGAAATCCGCATATTCCACTAAGTAAGCAACGACGGACTGGGATACCAAATAGCTAAAGCCGACCGCCAGCAGCGGCACTAATGGCGCGACCGCCGAACGGAACACGAGGAACAGAATGATCAGGATAAAGCCGACCGTGATTAGCTCCGTCTTTTTCAAACCTTCCTGCGAGCTCTGCACAACATCTTCACCAATGACCCAACCGCCGGTAAAGTAATGTTCAACCTTCGTTGAATCGATTGCGCTGTAGAGCCCTTCTTGCATCTCCTTCGGCGTACGCCCGTTCGGTTCAACCTTTACGAGCGCGAGCACGGTGGATTTATCTTTGGAAACCAATTGGGGCTCTAATTCTTTCATCTCAAAATGTGTCGTTACCGACGTAACGCCAATGGCGCTTCCGTCTTGCTTCAGCTTCTGCACCGCCTGTTCAGCCTGCGCCAAGTCACCTGCGGTTAATCCGCCTTCCCGATGGAAAACGAGTACGGTGGACTCTGCTTTGTTCTTGCTGCCGCTTGCGGTTCCGGCCGGGCTATCGCCGCTCAGGCCCTCCAGCAGCTTCGCTGCAATCGAGGAATTGTAGCCGTCTGGCACATCCACCTGGCCCTTATCCCTTACAAGCTGCTCCATATTAGGAGCGGTCAGCATTAATGCGGCGGCAACTGCCAGCCATAGGACGAGCACCAACCATTTGAGCTTCAATATTGTTCTCATTGTTCGCCTATCCCTCTCTCCTCTTTCTCTATGTCATCCAGCTAGTTCTAGGTGTGAACGAGTACCGCAGCAAGCTTCTCATAAGTCTCGATGAACGCCTTCGCTTCCTTGTTGTCAAAATGAATCAAATACTGCCCGAGCAGCTCCTCCAGCTTGCTGTCAAACAGCCGTGTTATCTGCTCCCCCTCAGGCGTCAGCACCAAGTACGTCACGCGGCGGTCCTTCTCATCTGGCACACGCTCAATCAATTGCTTGTCGAACAGCCGTGTGATGATCGCTGTTATCGAGCTTTTGCCGACACAGAAAATGTCCGCAAGCTCCGATGAAGTTGAACGGCCATTTTCGCGCAAGTAACGCAGGGTCGCACTTTGGTCTGCAGTAATGCCATCAGGCAAAACGTCCCGGATCATCGCGTTCAGCCTGCGGTTTACCGTAAAGGAGGCGGCAATATAGCGGTCGATGGTCTGCTGCAATCGTTCTCTGTCCATTGGTTTGCTCCTTTTTGTATCGTTAATTCTTAGGTTGTTCGATTGTTGAATAGTTGCAATGTAGAATAGTTCTACTGTTGAACTATACCAAAGCGAACCACTTGCCGTCAATCGAACAAAATGTGAACGGGCGCAGGCGGCGAATGGGGCGGGTGATGAAAAACAGCGAGTAGAACAGTTGGTGATATACGTTAGGAGACATTAAAAAGAGGGAGAAGAATTGGGTATAGGTTAAGCAGGAGGGCGTGAATAAAAATGAGGAGCGGATTAAAGCAGGCATTTATGAATAAATTAGAAATGACGAAACTATCTGATAATTTCAGCAGCAATGCCAATGAGTTCGTTCATCAAAATGAGGGAGAGAGAAACTTAATAAACTACAGATTAACTGGCGGATGTAAACAAGCACTTTAAGCGAGAGAAGAGAATGACAATCCAGTTAAAACATTAATGACGCTAAACCATACATCTTCGATTAAGAGACAATCTAAATTTTCACAATTAAATCAATTAAAGCCCAAGCTATTCAACAAAGACTTGGGCTTTAAGAGTATGGGGCGATTCCAAAAGACTCCGACAAACTCCATCCATGCAACAAACGCAACTTAAAGTTGTTAAGCCGAAGCTAATCTAATGCTCGTTTAAGTGATGGAGACTCAAATATACTGTATTGATCCATGTTATATCTCTAAAATCCACTGCTTCGAAAAGTCACTCCATTCACCTATAGTAAGGCAGTAACCATGAGAAGTTGTTTCCTTGAGAAACAAATTGAATCCCACGTATTTTGAAGAATCCTCGCAGAAACATAACTTCGCTAACTGGTCGTTACTGATCCGGCGTTGAACCCTTAGGCTACCATCAGTTTGTTCAAGCACATCTTTCGTTTCTTGTTGCGTTCTAAAAACTTCATATAATTGGTAAAGCGTTGGCGAAGATAGGAGTTCAACCAATCCGATCTCCAGAAAAAGATCATTTTCCCGCTCCCTTAGTTGTCGCGGAATCGAACATATCAAATCCACCCCTTCTTCGTGACGGACAAATCGAAACGGGATAACCCCTCCATGCTTTTGATCAACAAGTTCTTTTTCATTATTTTCCTTAAGTAAATAACGATATGGATTGACCGAATCGAGAAACTTCCCTTTGATCTTGGTTATAACCTCCCCCCAATGATTAGAGTCTCCATCAAATATTCTTTCTTCAATTCGACTTTCCCAGAAGAATTTCGGACGAAAGTGAGGAGGAACTGGTTTCTTATCAAAAAGCAACCTTATGACTGCAGAAACGCCTGAGGCTGGATGTATTCTTTCAAGATCATGTAAAATATCATAAACAATATCCTCCATCAGAAACATTTTCATCTCACTCTTTACTGCATCCCAATCTAGGGAAGCATGTCTATAAAGTATGAAAAAATGCAAATCCATATAGTCCCTAAGCCTTGGACCGTCACTCCAATGTGTGTTGTCATATGTATTTTCGCATAGTATCAAGAACACAAGATGACTAGGCATTGTCGGCAAAATCATCCTATCATTCACTTTCGTACTCTCCCTGCACCGCATAATCCTCATTAGATGTTCCTGTCGATTGATAGTTCCATGGATAAATCTTTGTATCTCAACGCAGATGATTTTACCGTTATCCGTTTCTTTATAGAAACCAAAATATTCGTGATGACCAAACTCCTTCAGCGTAAGTCTATCCAACGGCAGAAAGTCGCCTCTACTCTTTTCAATTAAATGTTTGTATCCGAGTTTTAAGAGCAAGTGATACATCTTGGATGCATCACTCTCGTTGATGAATATATCAATATCCTTAGTCTTTCTTAAGTAACAGTTTCCGTATATTTGTTCAGACATTATCGGTCCCTTCAGGAAAATAATCGGAATATCCCCCGATTGAGTTTCCTGAAATATAATCTCCATTTCCACAAGCAAGAGATCAATCCAATTCTTTTGTTCTGCAAACAACTGATCAAAAGCATTAGAACGCACAGGTAAATTTAATGTTTGATATTTATGGTAAAGCCAAGGGAAAACATTATGCTTCGTTGCTGAAGTAATAATCTCAGATTCATCACCTACACGTGATAAATATTGTTCTGAAAAGCATTCATTTAGTAAACGCTTATTTTTTTCTGTAAGCATATAACGCCTTCCTTCCAGGTTAATATACTTTATGCAATTCCTATCCACCAGCGCCTTCATATTTCTTCAAACCTTTATTCCAAATCCACAACGTAAATAAAAAAAACAATGGCCCTACAACAGGAGCGAGCATCCCAAGGCATAATTGAACAGTGCCAACATCTCGCGATAGCAGAAATAAGCCAGGATAATAATTAATGAAGCCCAATGGTATTACCACTGTTAAAATAACTTGCATTACTATGTTATATAAGGAAATAGGATACGAGATAAATTCTTTTAATTTGAAATAAAGCCCTAATAAATATTGCGATCGTACAAAAACAAATCCCCATACGCCGATTAAAACCAAAAATGATGCTTGAAGCAACGAACTACTAATGATGATACATATAAAATAGATGGCCCTACCCCAACTCCACACTAAATCAACTTGTGTAACTGACCACACCATGACGGATCCAGAAATTAAAATATGCGCAATATATCCGACATTGAAGTTCTGTGCAACAAGAAACGAAAATGGATTTAAAGGCTTGGTTAAGTAGTTATCAAACTTCCCAGATGTAATTAGAGAATCCATCTCGACCATTGGACTAAACACAAAAGATGCTCCAATTGCATATGTAAACACATTAACGCTGTAAATGAGCGCCAAATCTGGCCATTCCCACCCCTGTATTGACTCAAACCTTTGCAAGAGCAAGAACAAAATCAAATAATTCGCTCCATAGCCAATGATTTGGCCTACTACCCCCATGAGAAATGCCCCTCTATATTCCAGACGGGTTTTCATTTTCAACCGCACAAATTTGAAGAAGAGCTCCACTGTCATAAACTACCCACCTTGAACCGTTAGATTCTTAATTGCCTTTGTCCATAAGACCCACACAAGAAACAGCAATCCTATTGTCCACAAAGAACCCAGACCTAGACAATACAACGCTTTTTCCAATTCCAATTTTTCCGCAAATATAGCGGATGGTACATATCCTAGATATTGAAAGGGCAAATTTTCCGCCATTGTGCGCCAAACTCCCGAAAAGAACCACAGAGGTAAAAAGGAACCCGAAAATACAAGCACTAACGCCATTACTGTCCATTCCACAGCAAATGTGGTTAAAAACCAAAATGCGACTAAACCAATCAGATAACCCAATAAAAATGAAATACCCAAAGCTAATAAAATACTGAATGCAAACATTAACCAATATTTCGGGTCATCTGGGAACCGGATATCAAACAACATCCATGCAATAATTAAACTCGGCATTACTGTGAAAATTAAATTAAATAGAACATTGCCAAGTTGTTGAGAAAATAATATTAGAGGGAAATAGATAGGCTTTAGCAAATCGACTGCAATATTTCCATCATTAATTTTGTTGTCAACTTCTCGGAACACCTGAGTCATCAACACACTAACCACCAATGTGCTCACAATAGAATACGTGACCATATCCTGGAGACTAGTACCGGTACCATCTACCGCAGAGGATGAAAGTAGCGCTTTCCAGATTGATATTTGAATAAATATAGTCACCAGGTTCCCAACCACCCTCAACCACACCTCTGAGCGATATGCCAAGTTTCGAGAAAATGATTTTAACGCAACGGATAAATACACCATTACAATATTTCTCCTGCGGAATTATTAATAACAGATGATTCTTTTAAGCTAGCGTATAGGATACGAATAACCTGCTCAATGTCAGGCTCTACGATCGAAATATCTTCAATTTCATATTTAGCTGTAAGTTCCGTGAATAATTGTAAAGATGACGCTTGTTTTCTAGGTACCATAAACTTTTTCACTTTGCCATCGTCCAACAAAAGAGTTCCACCCTGTAAAGAAAGCGGTCCCGGATCCTTCGCGAACTTTAATGTGACAGTCTTCTCATTTCCGAGTTTCTCCTTAAGTTCTTGAACCTGTCCATCAAAAATAACTTTGCCTTCATTAACAATAAGCATGCGCTGACATATTTCCTCAATATCCTGCAGATCATGCGTCGTCAATAAAATAGATGTTTTTTTCTCTCTGTTCACTGTCCTTAGGAACGTACGTATTCGATCCTTGGCCAATACATCGAGTCCGATCGTCGGCTCATCCAGAAATAAGATATCAGGTTCATGCAATAATGCTATTGCAACCTCAGCTCTCATACGCTGTCCCAGGCTTAGCTGACGAACGGGCCTATCCAGAAACTCCCCCATATCCAAAAGCTCCTTACAAAATTCCAAATTAGCCCCATACTTGTGTTTTGGTATTTTATAAATATCCTTGCTCAAATCAAAAGAATCTTTAACAGGAAGATCCCACCACAACTGACTTCGCTGTCCGAATACCACCCCCATTCTCCTTGCAATTTCTTTTCTATTCATATAAGGCACTTGCCCGCATACTCGCAGTTCTCCTGAGGTTGGAACGAGTATCCCAGTAAGCATTTTTATCATAGTAGATTTCCCCGCTCCATTTGGTCCCAAATATCCAATAGCTTCACCTACATCCAGTTTGAAAGAAATATCTTGAACTGCCCGTTTAATTGTATGTTCCGTAGTAACTAAGCTTTTGAACGCCCCAAAAAATCCTGAATACCGTTTATATTGTTTGTACTCTTTCGTGAGGGACGTCACTTCAATAATCGACATTTTCATATTCCTCCAAATCGAAACAAATTAGGCGACTGCTCTCCAGTCTATTTAGAGAGCGATCGCCGCATACTTCATTACTTTTCAACTGTCACTCATCCTGTTTAATGAAAATCTACCTGCAGTCGACTAATATGCTCTAATCCAACACGAAGTTGTTGTCTTGCTCCGTACGTTGGATAGAAAGTTCCACTCTCGGGTTGATAGATCCGCGCGTTCGGGAACATCGCTTTTCCTCGGATGAACAACGTTAAGCAGTGCTCATCGACACTTTCATTTATGGTCTGATGAGCTATATCAAGCATACCAGAATACGTGTCACCTTCCGATAAAACCCTATCACCTACTAATGACAGCTCAGCCTTCTTCTCTTGCTCATTTACATTTAGGATCCGATAAGACTTATCACGATACGCCCCTTTTAGAATGAGCGTGGAGTAGAGCCATTTATGGCTGTGCACTTTAGCCGTCGTTTCCCCATTCAATTTTTTATGCTTAAATCGATGAATTCGAATTCGGAACAAATCTTCTGGATGCATATAAAGCATGAATTTATCCATTGTAATGCGTGGATAATTCATATGCGGCTCGTACTCTTCTAGTAACTCGTTATTAAGCAGGATAGTTTCACACCGTTCCCGAATTATCTCCGGTTGACGTCCAAACTCATACAAAATTTGTTCGACAGCCCGACTATCACGATAGCTTTTATCATTCCAATCAACGTTGCGCTCCAGCTCATTCACAAATGAGTTCCAGCTCATTTCACGCCCCCCCTGTGCCATTCAACAGACCGTCAACTGCCACTTTGATATCTTCAAAAGCTTTCATTGGACTTCTTGTAGTATCAATCGAAATAATTCCCATTTCATCGACTAATTTGCAAAATTGTTCAGTGACATCGCGATGAAGATTCTCATTCAAGTAACAATCTTTCTCTGACTCTCTTTCTTTAACACGAGAGATCGAAAGATCAGCAGAAACATTTGCTAAAAATACAAGATCAGGTTTTGGCAGATACTTCATGACATCAAAAAACCATGTTTCGTTCAAGTAACCCCTTGCACGCATATTCGCAATGGAAGTATATACATAACGGTCACTTACTACAATCTTCCCTTCCCGAAGGGCAGGGATAATTTCTTCGTGCGCGTGCTGCATTCTCTCTGATAAAGTTAGCAACAATACAGCTCTGTAATCAACATTTGGATTAGGCGTGTACATCATCTTTTTAAAAATATCCATCTCCCTAACGATGTCACGCGGCTGTTTCGTAAATACAAGCTGTTCCGACGGATATCGAGTTAACAGCTCTTTATACAGCAGCTCAATCATTGTCGATTTACCGCTGCCATCTACGCCACACATCGCGATCAGTTTACCGGGACTTTGATGAGGTTGCATCGACATCTTCTCACCACTTCCTTCTCTAATTATTCCGATAACAATAAGTCATTTATTTGGTACAAGCTGATTAAATTAACACCAGCTCTACGAAGCTTCTCTTTTGCACCACGCTCTCGATCAACTACCGTAATTGCTAATTCCACGGCGGCACCCTTCTCCTTGATTAACGATAGACACCGAATCAGTGTATCTCCGCTGGAAGATACATCGTCTACCAAGACGTAACGCTTTCCTGCCTGAATTGACGTATCAACTAGCCCATTAATTCCGTGAGCTTTACTTGCTTTGCGAATATAGACCCCGTGTAATGGTTTTCGTTCCAGCTGAGCCAGTACAAGCAGAGCACTAATAATAGAAGTAGCCCCTGTATCTTCACCCGCAACAGCATGAGCACCATCCTCTTCAATATGCTCTATCATCCGTCTGGCCACTGCTGTTAGCGCTAATGGGTTGCTTGTAATCACACGTCCATTAACAAAAAACGAAGTCGGCGTACCATCTTTCATCGTAAACGGACCGCGCTGAACTGCTAGACGCACGATGTCTAGCAGTTCAGCTTCATGCAAAATAGAATCCATCTTCATTCCCCCAAATAACTGCGGCAAGTTTCCGTATTCATATTAATTGCCGAGAACTGTTACGCCGCTCTCTTCAACTTTAATTTTAAGAACGGTTTTCACATCAACGCCAGTTTTTCTCTTTATAAACTCCACCCCTTGGTTCTCAGCCTTTTCTACCAAAACAAGAATTTCAGCAATTTCGGCTCCCCGCTGACGCACAGCATTTATTAAGGACAGCAATGTACCGCCTGTACTAATCGTATCATCTACAATAATCACTCGATCTCCAGGCTCAATTCCATTAACATACAAATTACCTTTATAATATTCACACGCAATAGGAACATTGACCTCTGTTGGCAAATGATACGGATACCAACGAGCGATTGCCAAAGGAAGCCCACGTATTAATGAAACTGCCGTACTTAAAGCAACTCCTTTGTCTTCCTCGGTTAATATTTTGTTCCCGCTCCATTCACCAACCTTTATCAACTCATGTGCAGCATGCCACAACAACTGCGGTCTCAATGCTGGAATTTGATCCGTCATTTCATTTATCGTAGTAAGATATTCTCCAGTTCGCATTACACTAGCTTTTTGATATGCCTCGGCCAACAAAACAATTCCCCCTCAATTCATCTCCGAAAGATAATAAGATCGCATAATTTTGCCCGATTCAGTACGTTGCAGCTTATTTATAAAATTAATAAGTTTCGGTATTTTATATGCAACAAGATGCTGTCGGCAATATTTAATAAGGTCATCTTCTGAAATGATTTCACTTTTTCGCGTTACAACAAAAGCTTGTACAACTTCATTTCTTCCATCATCCTTCTTAGGCAACACAAGACATTCTTCTAGCCAACCACTTTGCATTAGAACATCTTCTACTTCAGATGGATCCACTTTATTCCCCGCAACGTTTATAATCCACTTCTTGCGCTGCGCTAAATATAGATACCCTTCTTCATCAAGCCAACCCAGGTCCCCTGTCGGAACACCAAAAGGAGTTGCAAGCACACACGCCAGCTCCTCGGCAAGGCTCCAATACCCTGAAGGAGCGTATGCCCGCGCAATATAAACTTCACCTATTTGGCCACGTGGCAATATAGCACCCGTTTCATCAACTATTGAAATCTTGACACCTGGTAACGGTTTACCCGCCGACTCAGGTTTGAGTGGATTATCATTTAATGACACAACACCACCCTCGGATAAACCATACTCTTGCAACAAGTGCACGTTAGTACTCTTGTGAAATGCATGTGCCGTTTCTTCCGTCAGTTTCACACCGCCAGCATATGCTAAACGCAAACTCTTCAACTGTTGTTCGGCATTCTCTGACCTACTGATGCCCATATACAAGTAAGGTACTCCAATTGCAATTGTAGTTTTATATTCTGAACATATATCTACGAACTGTTTAGGACTAAATCCCTTAGATACGATAATTAATGCCCCGGTGTAAATCGCCGCCCTCCAAAACGCACATGCATAACTATGATGAAGTGGACTTGTGCACAGCACATTATCTGCCGGTCCCATATCAGTACGAAGCGCCACCGATTGCGCCTCATCTACTAAATTGCCAATCGCTCGAGCAATTGCTTTTGGCGTTCCCGAAGAACCAGAAGTCAAATGAATAAGGGAGAACGTTTCCGGAAATTGAATTGGAATGTTGGTGTTTTCTGAGACATTATGAACAATAGGTTTTGTTACCATTTGCCCAGAAATCGTTAAAAAATGAATTTTTTTGTCCCATTCCACAAAATATGATTCATTCAAATCCGTGCATACATAATGTGGTCCAAAAAGATCAATAAGCTTTCTTCGTTCAAATGGTTTTAAGTCAACTGCCGCAGGTAGCACTAGGGCGCCAGTTTCCATTGCCGCTATCATAGCCGCTATAAAATATCGCGCTTCCCGGCAATAAATCAGGATTCTCTTCCCTTGATTTACTCCAACTCCTCTCATTTCACGTTGAATGTTTTCGACTAATAACAATAATTCAGAATAGGAAGTAACAGTATCCTTTTCAATTATTGCAGACCGATTAGGAGTTGCCTCGGCATGCAGTTTTAACCTATCGTAAAACGCTACTATTGAAATTAAATTCCTGTCGTCTACTTTTGTCATCGAACACCTCGTAATGAGTGACGAAGTAAAAAACTATTCACAGCACCTCGGTTCGATGCTGAATAACACCAAACAAGCCTTTCGTCAGAACCTCCAGCTCGGAGCCTTTCAGAAGCCTCAATTAATGTCAAGGAAGCACTAGCCCCCCACGTATGTCCGCGCAACCGTTCAGAACTATCCCAAATAGGTATGTTAGAGCGTTCAAGACCGAATTGGGCAAGCACGGCCGTTTCTCCCTCGATTTGTTTGGATAAGCTCATACCATTCGGATGCGTACATATTGACCTCAATACATCTAACTGGTGAATCCCAGCTTGTTGACAAGCCGATTGCAACGACTTTCTTAAAACAGTCTCAAACGAATTGAAGCTCCCAACCGGTTCGAAGCAACTACCCACGCCTACAATTTCAATGACCGACTCTTCGGATAATTCATATTCTTTTTCGGCGACCAACACCAACATTGAGACTGCCTCAGAAAGTTCTTGTTCTCCATTGCGATATAACGGATGCTGTTCAACTGCAAACTCGGATATCTCATCATAGCCACCAACAACCATACCCTCAGCATTGCCGCGCCTTATTTGATCAAAAGCGTAGCGAATAGCATCCCCCCCTGAATGGCTTCCTATTGCAAATGTGGAATTAATGCCTCTTAGTTGATGCTTTATAGCCGCAAACGTTGACGGTGCATTAAATGTATTCTTTGTCGCGTCGTTCGGATTTATGGCGCGAGGACCATGTGACAAAAGAGTAGACAACAACCGTTCCCCCGTACTTTGTGAACCATAGAAACTCTCAAGCGCAACACCAAAGCGATCATTATCCAGTCCAACTAACTCTAACTTTGCGTACTTTATCGCTTCACCAATTGTTTTCACCACAAGTGACGCCACACGATCATAGGTCGGATCAGGCGTTTCTTCATTAATTAAATTAATTATCGTCCCATGACGAGTGAATCGTTTAGTTGCACTATCATCAGGAATTAAAGTGGACCATCCCTTAATCACAACAGAGGGATACATTGTTTTATCCCGACTAACGGAATGCCCCTTCTCTAGGACGGATGATTTCGTATCATCAGCTAACGTTGTTGCCAGCAGCAATGATGCATTTACCCCACCAAAGCCTAGCGAGTTTGACATCGCATAGGTTAAAGGAATGTCTTCAGATGAGTCCTTGATAAATCGAAAAGGAAATGCCCGTTCCGGCTCACTGAGATTAGCTGTTGGAGTAAGCTGTTGCTTGTATAAACTAAGTGCAGTTACTATGGCCTCTAGGCTACCTGCCGTGCCTTGCAAATGCCCCGTAACAGACTTGACGCCATTGACCGCAACGCAGTTAGCATGTTTTCCAAAGAAAATAGATAAAGATTCCATTTCTTTCAAATCATTTGCAACAGTCCCAGTTCCATGGCAATTCACGTATTCAATCTGCTCTCTCTCTATTCCAGATTGGGAAATCGCAGTAGTCATCGCTCGTACTAGTCCCTCACTCTTCGCTCTTGTCATATGAAATGCATCACATGACACACCGCAGCCAAGCACCTCTGCATATATGGTTGCGTTTCGCTTCTGTGCGCTATCCAATGATTCCAAAACTAGAATACCTGCGCCTTCACCGAGCATCATACCGTTCCGATTAACATCGAATGGCCTGCATAAGTCGTTAGATACAATTCGTAACGAGTTAAAAATAGCGAATGGCACCTCAGCAATGGAATCAGTCCCGCCCGCCAGTATTCGTTCGGCAACCCCGTCTCGAATCAGTTCAGCTGCATATCCTATGCTCATGGTTCCAGAGGCACACGCCGCAGACATAGTCACCACAATGCCATGAAGCCCAAATCTAGCAGCCACGGCTCTTGCCGCACCAGCATAGTAAGCTTGCGAACTTAGCATCAAACGTTTATTTGAAAGATTTATTGAATCCCGACTTCCCTCAATTTTATAAAGCTGCTCACCAGTAACCCATCCAGCACTCGTTGTTGAAAGAACTAGACCCACACCTGATAGCTGCTCTTTGTTCAATCGGGCATCTTTCAGAGCTTGACTAGTTGCATCAAGAGCTAATCTCACAGCCGGGTCAGCATTCCTTAAATAAGAACCCTTTACCGTGTCCATTCGTGAGAAAGCTCCCTTACGCGCCCTATATCTGTCGGCACTAAAACGAGTGGGTTCTCCAAATGGTTGTTCTCCAGCACGCAGCCCGCACCATAATTGTTCAATACCAGAACCCAGCGCAGTGGATGCACCAATTCCTGTGATTACTACTCTATTACTAACTGATTTGCTCACTTTCTGCTCCCTATACATGAACATTGTTAGCCAATAAAAGTGATATTGCCCCCTCTATTGTCCGCAATTTCTCCATATCTTCATCATCGATTGTAATATCGAATTTTTGTTCTAACTCGAAAGCTAACGACAGCATATCCAAAGAATCGGCACCCAGTTCATGAAAAACGTCAACATTAATGGGAAATTCAGACAAGTTTAACTTCAATGTCGTGCTAAAAATCAACTTCAGTGTTTGTTCCAAATTTATATTCATATAAATTTCCTTTCAATAAATTAATATAGTAATACTGGCAAATTAGTGTTGAAATACAGCTCTTGATTTATTATAATAAATCAAGAGCTGTGATCTAAAATGGGCATGACAAAGATAACTTCTTTGTCGTGACAAAGAAATCCCGCTCTAACCGGTAACCTTTTCCTTGTGCCCGCCAAAGCTTATAGGAAAAGGTTATTTGATTTGTTTTCCAATAATAGTATAAACTAACATGAAATATATTGTCAACATTACTATTTACTGTGTATTTTTATTTCTTATAACGATTTGTACATCCTCTGTCGCAATGTCAATTGTTTTGACCAACAACGAAATTCTATTATCGGGATCGAGCAGATTCCAATATTGATCCGCAATATTATCAATTTCCCCATTCAGAGCAACCTTGAATGGCTCCCCTATAAATGAAGGCAAGGGTGTTCCGTCCCCTAAGTAAGTATGTATGCAGTGCCCTATTCCCGGTGTAGCCTTCTGGTAATTATAATAAAACCTTCCACAACCATCCTCATTGATGCGTTTTAAAATAGAAAGTTGATACGCATAACTCCCATTATTCCTGTTCACTAATCCCGTTATTCTAGGCGTATAATTCGGCGCATCGGGTTCAAATTCACGCGTAAGCAGCGCCTCTTCAAGGGTGCCTCCCGCGGAGATTATGTCATACACTGTATCCGTCTGGTCACCGTTCGAAACAATATGATTACCATTGACTGATTTCAACGGATAATAAATGATAAGTGACGGATCAATTAACTTAGCTGGGTCAAGTGCTTCAGTTTTAATGAAATCGTTTTCTTTAATAAACTGACGATTTCTACTGTTCTCGCTGCGCCCCATAATCCAGTATACCTGTACAAACCGTTCCCCCCGCTCATCCATACCAATGACAATGCCGCGACCTAAATATGAATTATTGTGAATTTGGGCCAGATTATCATATGCTTCTTGTAAAGAACTCATTTTCTCGCCTCTCCTTCTAAATCATAGTCTTATTATTACGACATTACATAAAATTGTCAATGACACATTTCGTTTCCACAACTAAAATACCAATTAACTCCTCAATATGCTTTATCACGCTCAAAATAATTCTTGTTGGACTATTAAAACTCAGAAGAGATTCCTAAAGTCATTTTTATATAATTAATCAAATATTAATCTTATTAAAATGCAAATATTATTTTATTACGAGCTTGAAATAAAGGAATATGATAATCATGATTGATACATTTAATTAAATTTCTCAGTAAGGAAAAGAATTTTATATAAGTATCGACTAACTGGTCTCCTTTTCATTTCCAGCCTTTAGAACCGATAAGCAACAGCTTGTTGTTCAGCCAAATTATGAAACCATATATTTATTAACATGTTAAATTTCTTTATTCTGAATAAATATTGCATTTATCGAACACTTGTTCTATAATCTCCTCGAAAGTCAATTATTTTACAAGGAGCCAATTGACGATGATCAAACACATCCCTACACCCTATAGTTATTCATCAGCTGTTGTGGCAGGAGAGAATGTATTTTTAGGGTTGCACCGCGGATTCGGCGAGACGTTTACTCAACAAATTCACGATACTTTCGAGCATCTTAAAAAGACGCTTTCGCAATGCAATATATCGCTGGAGCATGTCGTAAAGGTAAATGTATACCTGAAACACATAGCCGACTTGCCTGAAATGGAAAAGGTTTTTTGCGATTATTTCGAAACAGATCGTTTTCCTGCGAGAATGACGACCACAACCGCATTCATCGATTCCGATTGCCTGCTCATGATTGATGGAATTGCCTACAACCCAATCTCTCAATAATCCAAGCACAAAAAAATGCCGGAGAGCAGCCTTGCGTTGCCCTCTCGGCATTTCCATTCAACCTTATCAACCTGCATATGCCCACAATCGATCACACAGGCTGCAGCAACTCCTTATTCAGCAACGAATTGCAGCAAAATGCTCGCAAAGTCGTGATGGAAGAGCGGCACCGCAATTCCTGCATACATCAGCTCGTCGCCTCCGTACACACGGTCCGTGCCAACTAGCTGGTAATTGAGTGATGGGTCTAATCCTTTGAGCTTGATTCGCCCGAATGGCGAGTGCGGCTCATTAAGCACTTGAACATAAACAGCCATAGCTTCGCGCTTGTTTTTGGAGACGGACATCCATGAGGACTGATTCCCTTCAAATGGGCTAAGCAAGCGATAGAAATCCCCGAATTGAACGAGTTCGCGAAGCGCTTTGTACATGATGATCTGCTCCCTCACGATGCCCTTCTCTTCGTCCGTAAATTTGGTCAAATCCAACTCATAGCCAAAGTTGCCGGACATCGCGACATGGCCACGCGTCTCCAGTGACGTGATCCGCCCCACCTGATGGTTCGGCACTTCCGACACATGCGCGCCCATCGCGCTAATCGGATAAACAATGCTTGTGCCGTATTGGATACGGAGGCGAGAAACCGCGTCGGTGTTGTCGCTCGTCCACGTTTGCGGCATGTAATAAAGCATGCCGGGATCGAATCGCCCGCCGCCGCCAGAGCAGCTTTCGAACAAAATGTTCGTGAACGCAGACGTGATTGACTCAAGCACATTGTACAAGCCAAGCATATAACGATGCGCCGTCTCGCGTTGGCGATCTGCTGGCAATAGCGCCGAACCAATCTCCGTCATGTTGCGGTTCATATCCCATTTGACATACGTTATCGGTGCGCTCCTCAGCACATCAGATACGGTGTCAATCAAATATTGCTGTACATCTTCACGGCTAAGGTCCAATACAAGCTGATTCCGCCCCTGCGTACGGTAACGCCCCGGCACATGCAGGCACCAGTCTGGATTGTTGCGATATAGCTCGCTATCCGGCGAAATCATTTCCGGCTCAAACCAAAGCCCGAAATGCATGCCTAGCTTATTAACGCGGCTCACTACATCCTTCAAACCGCCCGGAAGCTTACGCTCATCCACAAACCAGTCGCCAAGCGAGCTATTATCGCTGTTGCGTCGGCCGAACCAGCCGTCATCCAATACGAACAGCTCCATGCCTAGTTCACTGCCAACCTCTGCGATCGCTTCCAGCTTGTCTGCGTCAAAGTTGAAGTAGGTCGCTTCCCAGTTATTCACAAGCACCGGGCGCACCGAGTCACGGAACGTTCCACGGCACAAGCGCGTGCGGTACAATTCATGATAAATGCGGGACATGCCGCCAAGGCCGTCTGGCGAGTAGACGAGCACCGCCTCCGGCGCTTGAAACACTTCGCCCGCCTCCAGTTTCCAGCCGAAATCGAATGGATTAATGCCCATGAATAGGCGTGCTGTTCGGAACTGGTCGACTTCAACGCCGCCAATAAAGTTGCCGGAATACACGAAATTTACGCCATATGCATCCCCATAGTCTTCGGTTGCTCCGTGTTCAAGCATCGCTACGAACGGATTTTGCATATGACTGCTGGAGCCACGGCGGCTTTCAATGGATTGCATGCCTGGACGCAGGGACCGGCGGAACACATCGCGTTCACGCGCCCAAGAACCCGATAGATGAAGCATGTCATAACGGTCGTGCTGGAAATCAACACTCATCGACAGAACTCGTTTCAACGTTACTGTCTCCACCCCTTCGTTAAGAAACGATACCGAGCGGGTAATGGCGTCCAGCTCATTGAACACTGTATACGTCAGCATAACAGCTAAACCCGACAGGCTGTCCCGTAGCGTAACGCGAAGCGTATCCGCTTCCGAATCCGCCTCCGCATAAGTGGCCGGCAGCCCTTCAAGTGACGGCTTTCCTTGTACGATTTCATGCGATTCATAACGAAGATCTGTTACTGTCGAGCCGTTCGCATACTGCACTTCGAATGCTGGCGTGCGATAATCCGAATTCCCATAGCTTGGATACTCATGCGGCATCGTGTCGAACGAAATTTCATGCCGCTCCGGCAATGGGTTTGGCGAGAACGACGCTCTCTCTTGGCGGCTGGCCAGCGTGTGCAACTGATTGCCGCGAATGCGGCGGCCCCAATATAAATGGGAAGGATATCTTCCCTCAATAAGTTCGAATGCGTAGCTTGTAGAGCTAGATTGCAGATGGAAGAGCTGTCTGGCAGCATCGTATTGAATGGTCACGCCTGTATCCCCATTTCATCCTAATGTAGTGATGCTCTCACACTATTGTGAATCCACATAAAAAAAGAATGCGCATAATGAGTTCATTATGGCATTCCAGCATCCGTTTGAGTATGGAGGTTTTCGAGTTATATATGGACAAATGTAGCGCAGTCAACTCTGTCACTTATGGCGCGAGCGACGGGAAGGCGTGCGAGGCTCAAGTTGTTCGCCCTTCAATATTGTGATTTCTTCGCCAGGCTCTTCCCCTGCCAGGAGAACCGCCACCTCATCAACCGTTCCCTTCGGCAAATCGCCTGATCCTGCCGGGAGCGCGAGGGCAGCCGCTTGCTCCATCGCCGCCGCCCCTGCCTGCGAAGCACTGTACGCTGATTCACGGCGGTTCGCTGCACGCCCACGCAGGAAGAGTTCAAACAACGAGCCTGGTGATGGCTCTGCATAATATTCGGCATGGTCATCTGGCGCCAGAATAACGCCCAACTGGTGATGCTCCCCTGCGTATCGTGCCCGTTGGACGAAACGCTGCTGCCCATCCCGATTCAGCACCTCTAGCTTACAAAATGCCGAATTTCGGTGCAGTGCATCATACAGCTGTTCCTTGGTCCGAACGCGCATGCCATTTACTTTATGCAGCATCTCTCCACTCTGCAGCCCCATCAGCGCAGCTGGCGTTCCCGGAACGACGCCGAGCACCATCAGGCCGCGCTCGTCATGGACAAAAATCGGCGTCGCTTCGGTTTCCTTCCGATTGCTTAGCCATATTAGCAACTCATGGAGCACAAGCGCTCCGAACGCCGCCACGGGCAATAAAGCAGGCAGCCACGCAGCTGCAAGCGCAAGCAGTACAACCGCGATGCTGTACCACAATAGCGATTTTGCCGCATGGCGTGCCTTATGCTCTGGCAACTGCGAACGCGTCCACTCTGTGAAGCCGATCACCATCGGTACCGCTGCAAATGACCAGCCCAGAGTCCCAGTTCCTGCTGAATCACCAGATAGCCAAGGCAACAACGGTGTCCACGGCAGTTGTACGCCACCTTCACTTGTCGGCACCAACAACAGCAACGGCACCGCCCAGTAACCTTGCATCCGGTAAGCGCCAATCAGCTTGCCGCGCTTGCCTTCCATGAATAGCGGCGTTGCAAATTTAGAACCTTGCCGCCGAACGAGAAGCGCCTCTGCACCATGCAACAGCGCTACGAGCAGCAAAACAGCCGGGATATCGATTGCCGCCAGCGAAGCAGCCATATCCCCTAGCCAATCGCTGCGGCCTTCCAATTGGATAAACAGGTTCAACCATTGCAGCAATCCTAACACGCCTGCCGCATAAGCGAAGCATAAATACCGAACACGGATAAGGGCAAGCACGCCTGCCGTCCCCCATAGCCATAGCGCCGCTTCCGTCGTTAAAGATGCACCAATGAGGATAGACAATCCAGATAAAATAACTCCCGCTACCAAGCCCGCTACGATTGTTCTAACGAGCAGCAGCGGCCATGCATGCAACCGAACATGGAACAACCGGCGTTCCATTGCCGTCCCGCGTATATAAATAAGGGCAATTAATAATAAGGCAATATAATAAAACGGCTGTGCAAGCGCATGAAGCACACCGTCTCCAATTAATCGCAGCCACTCCATCGCTGCATTCAAACGATCATCTCCTCCGGGTGGATTTACTCTGTCAACCGAATAAAGAACGCTCCGCACAAATAGACAGAGCCGACCTTTACTAAATTCGACATTTGTAACGATATTCCTGCACTATGCCGTTCGGCAGCCATTAGCCGCATTTTGGCATTTCCCCTCATCATGAACAAACGAAAAGGGACGCTCAACGCGAGCGCCCCTCCCCCTAATTCTATAGCCAACGGCATGCCGGCGTTTTGTCGTTGCCCCAAATGCAGCAGCAGCACTAGCCCACTACTGCCACGCTAGCTTGCTGCCTTTACACTAGCCCGCCGCCTTCATACCAGCTTGCTGTCCTTACACTAGCTAGCTCGCTGCCTTATTCAGCTTCTGCTGAACAACGTCCAGCGCCTTGTTCAGCTGCACATCATGCTTCGCGTCGCGAATCCACGCCACAATTGCCTTCTCGATCGCGTCCGCTGTTGCGTTATTCACAACCCCGTCCACCGGCAAGCTCGAAGCTTGCTGGAACTGGCGAACCGCTTGATCGGTTGCCGCGCTGAAGTAGCCGTCGCTTCGGTCCACCTTGTAGCCGAGCGCCTTCAGCATCAGCTGTAAGCTGCGGACATCGTCACCAAGCTGATCCTTGCGCAGCTCAGAAGAGCGAGACAGGCGCGCTGCCTTGTATACGGCAGGCGGAGAAATTTCAATCGTAGGCGAGATGCCTTTCTGATGCACCCACGTACCGCCCGGCGTAAGCCACTTGGCGATCGTCATTTTGACCATGCTGCCATCACCGAGCGTTTTGTCATAGCTCACCTGAACCGTCCCTTTGCCGAACGTCTTCGTGCCCACCAGCACCGCTCCAGCCGACTCTTGCAATGCGCCTGCGAGAATTTCCGATGCGCTTGCGCTGCCTTCGTTCGTAAGTACGGCAATCGGATACGTGCGGCCCTCTCCTTTGGAAACCGTCTTCTCCCGTTTGCCGGTCCGGTCCTCTACCTGAACAAGCGTTTTGCCCTTCGCAACAAATGGCTCAACGACCGAGAGTACAACGGGAAGCACGCCGCCCGGGTTATTGCGTACATCGATGACGAGCCCCTTCATCCCTTGGCTCTCCAGCTTCTCCAGCTCTTGTGCAAAACGTTCGCCTGTATTCATCGAGAACTGGCGAATTTCAATGAGGCCGACGTTGCCATTCTTCATCGAGGCATACACCGTCTCTACATCAATATCGTCGCGGACAAGCTCCAGCCGAATTGGCTTTAACGTGCCGGAACGCTGGATTTCGAGCTTGGCTTTCGTGCCTCTTGGCCCACGAATCTTCGCCACTGCATCATTTAGCTGCAGCCCCTCCAGCTTGTCTCCGTTGACCGAGAGGAGGACATCCTTCGGCTGCATGCCCGCACGTTCTGCCGGAGACCCTTTTATCGCTGAGATTACAACTACTTTGCCATTCTCAAGCGTAACTTCTGCACCGATGCCCGAGAACGAGCCGTCAATCGATTCCGAGAAATGCTTCGCCGTATCCTTCTCCATATAGACGGAGTAAGGGTCGCCAAGCGATGTCATCATGCCGGCAATGGCGCCGTTGACGACCTCCTCGCGATCGACTTCTTTGTAATATTTGTTTTCAATCAAGTTCATCACCGCACCAAGCTTTGCTTCTTCCTTGCCACTGAGCCCCTCATCAGCAGCCGGCTCGCCTCCAGCTGGTACGCCATTTAACCGTTTCGCAACCCAGCTCTCCGTCACCACTAACGTCCCAAGCACGGATATCACCATAGTAAAAGCCACAAACACCGCTACGGTACGCAATTTGAAATGCATGTCGTCACCACCTTGTCTTTCCATCTCCATTGTTCGGAACCATCCCTTAAGAACGCCCCGTTTCATCACAACTAGTAGTATATGACAAGCCTTTCCGTTTTATTTGGCAAATTCTCAGATATAAGGAAAGGAGCCACTCGCGTGACTCCATTCCAAGACTACTATAATCAATCAATGATTGCATTATTTCAAATAACCCGTTGGGTCCTTCGGCGTGCCGTTCACGCGCACCTCAAAGTGCAGATGGTTTCCTGTGGAGTTGCCGGTCGAGCCGACCTCGGCGATTTTCTCGCCCCGCTTCACATTCTCGCCCACTCTCACCTTAATGCCGCCTGTCCGAATATGGCCATATAGCGTCCACAAGCCGTTGCCATGGTCCAAGATAACCGTGTTGCCATAACCGCTTGTCCAGCCTGCCGTAATGACAACGCCCGATTCAGCCGCATAGATGTTGGTACCCGCAGGAGCCGCCATATCAAGACCCGCATGAAGCTTCTTCGTATGATAAATCGGATGAATACGATAGCCAAAGCCAGAGCTTAAGCGATAAGAATCCTTCAGCGGAACGCCAAGCTTGCCTCCTGTGTAGAACACCGTTTGTTTCTTCTGCGCTTCGCGCTTCTTGCGCTCCAGATCAGCCGTCTTCTTCGCGAGGTCGATCAACAGCTGCTCCTGCTCCTCGCTAATATCCTCAAGCTCTTCCATCTGTTGTTTGTATTGCGCAATCATCGCTTCCTTGTTCTTCTCTTTCACAACAAGTACGCTTTGGTATGCGCCAAGCTTCTCATACATTCCCTTTACATCCTTGAGGTTCTGCTCAACCTCTGCTTTCGCCTTCTGGATGAGCGCCTTGTCCTTCTTGTGCTCCTCGAGAATGTTCTTGTCCTGGTTCACAATCGATTGAAGCGCATCGAACCGGTCGATAAAATCAGTGAAGCTCGTCGAGCTCATAAGAACGTCCAGATAGGACACCGTGCCGTTCTGGTACATAATCCGAATGCGCGATTGGAGCATCCGGTCGCGATCCTTCACGCGTTCCTCTGCCGCTTCCAGCCGCTCGCCTGTAGCCATCAGGTCATCCTCAGTCTGATTGATTTGCTGCTGCACGCCATTCATTTGTTGACCGATATCATCCATCTGTTTCTCAAGCTCTTGTACCGATGTTGCTGCCTCATTCTTCAGCGCGAGCACTTCCTTGCTCTGCTGTTCTGCCGACTTGCGTGCGCTCGCCGCATCACTTGCCTGCTGCCTGATTTTGGCCAATTGCTTATTAATCTCGCTCACCTTAGAGGATGCCTCAATCTCCGGCGCTTGGGAACCAGCTTGCCAAGCGGTAGCAGCCATCAGCAGTACCGTCAGTGCCACTATCGTCTTCTTCCACGTTCCATGCCTCTTCACGTTCTCGTTCACCTACACTTTCAAATACTTACGTACTGAAATGGTGCTGCCCCAAACGCCGATCAGCGTTCCAAGCCCTACGATGACGACTGTCAGCAAAAACACGACATCATGGAATTTCACTAGCGTAATCATGGATAGCACGAGATCGAATTGGCTGCTTTGTGAAATTTTCCAATAGCCATACAATAACGCCCCTAGCGTCAGAACAGAGGCCCCAAATCCGATAACGGCACCTTCTATGAAAAATGGCCATCGGATAAATCCGTTTGTCGCACCGACCAGCTTCATGATGCCGATTTCGCGCCTGCGGTGGATAATCGTCATTTTGATCGTATTGGATATGAGGAACATTGCTGTAACAGCCAAACCAATAACGACGATGAAACCAAAGGTTCGAAGCGCTGATGTAATTTTAAATATTTTCTCAACGGTCCCTTGGCCGTATTTGACGTTCGCAATGGGCTTCACCTGGCTTGCATTGTTGATCGCTTTAATCTGGTTCGCGACTGTTGCAATCGTCTGCGGCTCAAACACTTCAACTGTGAAGGAGTCCGGCAGCGGATTATTCGTCTTATCAAACCCTTCTAGCAGGTACTTCCCGTCTTCCCCTAAGCTCTTGCGAAGATTCTCAAGCCCCTGGTCTTTGGACACGAACACGATGCTCTTCACGTCAGGCATGTTGCCAATATCATTGTTAAGCTTATCGATTGCTGCTTGCTCCGTTTCGAGCTGCAAGAACACCCGAATTTGCACCTGGCTTTCTACTTGGTCCGCAAAATGGCTAACATTAAGGGACAGCAGCAAAAACACGCCGAGGATGAAAAGCGAGATAAAAATCGAAGCGACCGAAGCAAACGACATCCAGCCGTTGCGCGCAACGTTCTTGACCCCTTCCCGCAAATGTCTTAACAGGGTCCTAATTTTCATAACCGTACTCCCCTCTTGCTTCATCGCGCACGATTGTACCGTTCTCAATGGCGATGACGCGTTTGCGAAGCGAGTTTACGATCTCGCGGTTATGCGTGGCCATAATGATCGTCGCACCTCGAAAATTAATTTCTTCAAGCAGATTCATAATGCCCCACGAGGTTTCAGGGTCCAAGTTGCCCGTCGGCTCATCCGCAACGATGACGGAAGGATTATTAATAATTGCACGGGCAATCGCTACACGCTGCTGCTCGCCACCTGACAGCTGGGACGGCAAGCTGTTATGTTTGCCTTTTAGCCCGACCATCTCAATCACTTCCATCGTCCGCTTGCGCATATGGCGGCGGGGCGCCTCGATTACCTCCATCGCGAAGGCGATGTTCTCGAAGACAGTCATTTTGGGAAGCAGCCTGAAATCTTGAAAAATAACGCCGATGTTACGACGCACATACGGGATTTTGCGAGGCTTCAGCTTGCCGATATTAAAGCCATTCACCGAGATTTGCCCTTTGGTCGGAACTTCCTCCCGATAGATCAGCTTCATAAACGTAGATTTGCCTGCGCCGGACGGGCCGACGAGGTATACAAAGTCATTGCGGTCTATTTGAACCGATACGCCGCGAAGCGCGTGCGTGCCGTCTGCATACGTCTTCCATATATCCTGCATTTCAATCACGTTATCACATCCTGTAAGTAGTCAGCACAACTATTTCGACAGGAAGAAGCGAAATCCTCTATAAAACCGTCCTTTTCCACCTTTTTTAACAATTCTAATGCAAATGCCATTCGACAAAATCACATTAAAATAATGGTCGAATTTGGAATTAGAATGATTGTTCATATGTAGAGGGCTTTCCCACATGTACGATTGCGGGCTTTAGGAAAACTTTAACTGAAACTGGGCTGCAGCACCGTAACTTCCGGGTTTGTCCAAGCGTTATTAAGTTCAACTAAGGAATGGGAGGAATGATCATGAAGGGGAAGTTACGGACTCAAGGACTGGCTGCGCTCTGTGCACTGCTGTTGTTATCGTCCGCACCAGGTGGCGTGGATGCAGCAAGCAGCAACCCGGCACCAGCGCCGGCGAAGGACTTATTGAAGGAGAACAATCTAGACATCGCTTACGCCAATACCAAAGGAACAATGCTGCTCAGCCTCGGCCTAACGAAGGCGGATGATGCGGAGCGGTATATGCGCGCAATCTGTGAGCCAAACAAACCTTTCGCGATTGTACATTCCGGCTATCAGGCAGGCGATGGCAAAGGAACGGGGCGCCAGACCGCAGCGAACTTCACCCATGAGGCCGGAGCTTTGTTCTACACCATGTGGGGCAGCAAAGCCGCCAATAACCAGTCCTGCATCATCTCTACAACCGAAGCATGGTCGGGCTATACGTTCTTGCCTTACAAAACAGCCAAGGGCGAGAAGCTGTCCGGAGTAACTGTGAAGCGCATTGAAAAGATACGGCAGCGAAAAGCCATCCAGCATGAACGCATTGGAACGATCGGCAAGGACACTGTCGTGGCCGTCGTCCAGTTTGAGCCTCGCAAAGGCGAAAATCCGCTAGCAGGAATAGTGCTGGTCACGCCTGACACGACGATTCTGCTTGATCTGCCCGGCAATAACGATTCAAATTCAACTTGGCGGGTCGACGACGGCGGCGTTATTGAAGCCAGCCAATTCCGCGTGATCGCCTCAGCCAAAGCAGCTAGCGGGTATGCGCTGGGGTTGGAGTGGTTTGGTGCGGAGGGCAATTCCATCTACGTACTGAAACAAACGGGGCGGCGCTTCGAGCAAGTCGAGCATCAAGGGCGCTATATGTCTCCATAACCTCGGCCAAAGCGATTAAACGTAACTGCCCGTGCAACTCTTGATCAACAATAGGCAAGTTTGTGCCGCATGCCTGCATATGTTGGTCAAGTGGACTTGGGCTTGGGTCAGTCGATTAGAGGAGGGCATGATGTCAAAATGAAACGGATGCACATCGTATTCACGGTTGTGTTAGGCTTGCTGCTGCTCGCCTCCATCGGTTGGGGAGCACTATGGATGTACGCTAAGGGAACGGATGTGCCTGATGGCGTGATCGCTGCCGGCATTCCAATCGGCGGCATGGATATTGACGAAGCAGTCGCAGTGGTATCGCAATACGCGACGAGCTGGGAGCAGCAACAGGCGATCGTCAAAGCAAATGGCCAAAGCGGCGATGACCGCGCTTGGACGTTAAAGGAGCTCGGATATTCGGCAGATGTGAAGGAGGTCCTCGCAGCGCTGGAGCAGCTTCGCAAAGGATCGATTGTTGAGCGGGCGCGCTATCGGCATGATTTTGCCCCGAAGCTTGATGCAACATTCTCAGCCCATACGGACGTACTGGCGAATACATTAAAGAAAGAATGGGGCTGGCTAGAGAAGAACGAACCGGTAAATGCGACCCGCACAATTACAGCTAATGACCGCGTCGTCTACACGCCGCATCAGGTCGCTTATCGAGTAGATCGAGCTACGATTCAAGCCAAAATAGAAGAATGGGCAAGGCACACCCAAACCAAGCCGCCAGCAAACCAAGTGGAGATCGCTAAGCTGGCGCAGCAGAAGCTCGAGGTCCCGCTCCCGATCAAGGAATTGGAACCGGAGGTTACACTGCAGAAGCTGGAGGCAGAAGGCATCGACCGCATGATTATGTCCTTCACGACGGATTTTGCGTCCAGTGCAGCAGGGCGGGCCTACAACGTCACAGCGACAGCCAAGACACTTAACAATATAGAGCTGGCACCAGATGAAGTATTCGATTATGGCAAGATTGTCTCGGCAACAGAGAAAAAATTAGGCTATCGCGAAGCGCCCGTCATTCAAAACGGCAAGCTTGTCCCCGGCGTCGGCGGGGGCATCTGCCAAGTATCCAGCACTTTATATAATGCCGTTATTCGGGCGGGCATTGATATCGTCGAGCGGCGCAACCATTCCCTCCCCGTCTCCTACTTGCCGATTGGCCAGGATGCGACGTTCGCGGATGGGGCAATTAACTTCCGATTCCGCAATTCGACAGGCAAGCATCTCATTATTCGCACCGTCGTTGAGAATCGGAAGCTGACCGTCAAGCTGTTCGGAACGATGCCGGACGATGTCCGGTATGATGTTGAATCGGTCAAGGTGAAAACGATCGAGCCTACGGTGAAGGAAGTCGTGAGCGACCAGGTACCCGCCGGTGGCCGTCTCATTCTGCAACAAGGCAAGGTTGGCTATATCGTCGAGACCTACCAAACATACTTCAAAGACGGCGTCGAGGTGTCCCGCAAGCGCTTGTCCCGCGACACGTACAAAGCGCAGCCAACAATGGTCGGCATCGGCCAAGGCGCAACGCCAAAGGACGGAAAAGGTCCAGGCGCGCCTATTGGGAACGAGCCGGACAATGCCATCATCGAGGATGGCGTCGGCGCGTAAGCCGCATAGGAGTATAGAAAACAACGGCGCATACGATGGGCTGGGCATTGAATAAGCATTATAACAAGCAATGGAGCGAGCAATGGAACGAGCATTGGAATGAACAACGGAATGAGCTTAGCTATTTACCCTTATGCGGCGGAATGAATCGAGCTGGGCTCTTCTGCGAATAGGCTTGCGGCCGTGCATCTGCACGGCGCGGCCTATTTCTTCTTCTTATGAAAGGCTAGCACTGTCACGATAAGCATCGCGAACGAAATCATTAGCGTCAGCGCTTGGTACACCTCCATCATCCCACCCCCTTTCGGAGGGCCTCAGCTTGCGGCCGGCTATCCGGCCGCCTTAGATCCGCCTGTCCCCCGATTATAGCAACATTCAACTAAAATAGGAACACATGTTCGCAAAAATAGGAAAAAAGAACGCTCTGCCGATAAGGCAAAGCGTTCTTCAGTATGAGCCTGCTCGATGAGCAACTCATGTTTATCGTATATCGATGAACCGCAAGCGGGTCAATCATCAGCTTGACTTGCGGCTTTTCTCCACGAATTCCGTAACCCAAGCTGCCGTTGCCTCTAAATCGCTCTCCGCGCGTGCGATCGCTTCGGTTACTTGCGGCGTCGCCGTGCCACCGTATACGTTACGGGCATTCACGACATTCTCCGGCTGCAGCACCGAGTAGATGCGGTCGTCGAACAATGGCGAGAACTGCTTGAACTCTTCCAGCGTCAGGTCGAGCAAGTATTTGCCCTGCTGGATGCAGTACAGCACCGTTTTGCCGATAACCTCATGCGCTTGGCGGAATGGCAGGCCTTTGCCTACGAGGAAGTCTGCGATGTCTGTTGCGTTCGAGAAATCTTGGTTCACGGCTTGGCGCATCGTTTCTTTGTTCACCTTCATCGTCGCAATCATCGGAGCGAACAATTGAAGCGCGCCTTGCAGCGTACGAACCGTGTCGAACATGCCTTCTTTGTCTTCCTGCATGTCCTTGTTGTACGCGAGCGGCAGCGACTTGAGCACCGTCAAGAGACCCACGAGGTTGCCGTACACACGGCCTGTTTTGCCGCGTACAAGCTCTGGCACGTCCGGATTTTTCTTCTGTGGCATAATGCTGCTGCCTGTGCAGAAAGCGTCATCCAGCTCGACAAAATGGAACTCCGTACTCGACCAGAGGATCAGTTCCTCTGACAGGCGGGACAGATGCATCATGATGATCGACGCATGGGACAGGAATTCAAGGATGAAGTCACGGTCGCTTACCGCGTCCAGGCTATTCTCATACACGCGGTCGAAGCCAAGCTGCTTGGCAACAAAATGGCGGTCGATCGGGAACGTCGTGCCCGCGAGCGCGCCTGCGCCCAGCGGCAGCGTGTTGATGCGCTTGTAGCTGTCTTGCAGGCGCTCCGCATCACGGCCGAACATCGACACGTACGCCATCAGGTGATGGGCGAACAGAATCGGTTGCGCGCGCTGCAAATGCGTGTAGCCCGGAATAATCGTATCGATGTTCGCTTTCGCTTGCTCGATGAGCGCCGATTGCAGCTTGTGCAGCAGATCAACGAACTCAACGACACGCTTGCGCAGGTACAAGTGCATGTCGGTCGCCACTTGGTCATTGCGGCTGCGTCCCGTATGAAGCTTGCCGCCGACAGGGCCGACATCGTCGATCAGCGCTTTCTCGATATTCATGTGAATATCTTCGTCCGCGATTGCATATTCCCAATCTCCGCGCTTAATGCGCTGGAGCACGCGGTGCAAGCCGTCCTTGATCGTGTCTACGTCGTCAGCAGGCAGGATGCCTTGCTTGCCGAGCATCGTGACGTGTGCCACGCTTCCTTGCACATCCTCTTCCGCCAGCTCTTTGTCAAACGTAATGGAAGCCGTATATTCCTCAACCAGTTGGTCGGTTTTTTTCGTAAAACGTCCGCCCCACAATTTGCTCACGTTGTAACACTCCTCTTCGTCCTTATACACAGAAATAAGAGTCGTCGATTTCGACCCTTATCCCTGTTTCGTGCCTATACGTATCGTGAACCCGCGCGGCCGAGTAGCGCACCACGCGGGAAATTGAATTACTTGTTGTTTTGCTCAACGCCGGAAGAAACTTTCAATCGCAGTGCATTCAGGCGGATGAAGCCTGTTGCATCGCCTTGGTCATACGCTTGCGTAGGGTCGGCTTCCATCGTAGCGATGTCTGGGTTGTACAAGCTCACTGGGCTTTGCACGCCAGCGCCGATGACATTGCCTTTGTACAGCTTCAGGCGAACGACGCCCGTCACGTTCTTCTGGCTTTCTTGTACCAATGCTTGCAGCGCAAGGCGCTCTGGCGCGAACCAGAAGCCGTTGTAAACGAGCGTAGCATATTTCGCGATCAAGCCGTCACGAAGGTGCATAACGTCGCGGTCCATCGTGAGCGACTCCATTTTGCGATGGGCCGTGAACAGGATCGTGCCGCCTGGCGTCTCGTATACGCCGCGGCTCTTCATGCCGACGAAACGGTTCTCCACCATGTCGACACGGCCGATGCCGTGCTTGCCGCCAAGCTCGTTTAGCTTGTCCATTACGCCCAGCGGGCTCAGGCGCTCGCCGTTCAGCGCGACGCAGTTGCCTTGCTCGAACGTCAGTTCAACATACTCGGATTGGTCTGGCGCGTCCTCTGGCGAAACGCTCAATACGTACATATCTTTGCAGGAATCCGCGCTTGGATCGAACCAAGGATCTTCCAGCATGCCGCTCTCAAAGCTGATGTGCAGCAGGTTGCGGTCCGTGGAGTAAGGCTTCGATGCCGATGCCGTTACCGGAATGCCATGCTTCTCGGCGTAAGCGATCATCTCTGCACGGCCTGGGAATTGTGCGCGGAACTCTTCATTGCGCCATGGCGCGATTACTTGAATTTCTGGTGCAAGCGCAGCAGCCGTCAGCTCGAAGCGAACTTGGTCGTTGCCTTTGCCCGTTGCGCCGTGCGCGATTGCCGTTGCGCCTTCTGCACGGGCGATCTCAACCATGCGCTTCGCGATGAGCGGACGCGCGATGGACGTGCCGAGCAGGTATTGGCCTTCATACAGCGCGCCTGCTTGGAACATAGGATAGATGAAGTCGCTTGCGAACTCTTCCGTCAGGTCGTCGATGTACACTTTGGATGCGCCGGTTGCAAGTGCTTTTGCCTCAAGGCCGTCCAACTCTTCCCTCTGGCCGATATCCGCTGTGAAGGCGATGATCTCTGCGTCGTATGTTTCTTTGAGCCATTTCAAAATAACCGATGTGTCCAAGCCGCCCGAGTAGGCAAGCACGATTTTCTCTTTTGCCATGATTGCTAACGCTCCTCTATGATCGATAATGTCGTAGAAATCTGAAATCTATAGGTTAACAGGCTTACATAATTGCAGCCATGATTGCTTTCTGCGCGTGCAGGCGGTTCTCTGCTTGGTCATAAATGATCGAGTGCTTGCCGTCGATAACGCCCTCGCTCACTTCTTCGCCGCGGTGTGCTGGCAGGCAGTGCATAAACAGGTAGTCGCTCTTCGCGTACTTCGTGAGCTCCTCATTCACTTGGTAGTTCGCGAACGCGATTTCGCGTTCCTTCTGCTCCGCCTCGAAGCCCATGCTCGCCCATACGTCGGAGTAAACGATGTCCGCGCCTTCGATCGCTTCACGCGGATCGCGGCACACATGGATTTGCGAGCCCGTGCCCGCAGCTACAGCCTTCGTCTGTGCGACGATGTCTGGATCTGCCTCGTAGCCTTCTGGCGACGCGACGGACATGTTCATGCCGAGCTTGGCAGCGCCCATGAGCAGCGAGTGCGTCATGTTGTTGCCGTCGCCGATGTAGGCGATTTTGAGCCCTTCAAGGCGCCCTTTGTGCTCAAGAACCGTCTGGTAATCGCACAGCGCTTGGCAAGGATGCGCCGCATCCGTCAGGCCGTTGATGACCGGAACCGTTGAGCTGCGGGCCAGATCGATGACGATCTTGTGCGCGAACGTACGGATCATGATGCCGTCGAGGTAACGCGACAACACTTGGCCTGTGTCCCAAATCGGCTCGCCGCGACCGATCTGCAAGTCATTGCGGCTTAGGAACAGCCCTTGGCCGCCCAACTGGTAGATGCCGACTTCAAACGATACGCGCGTACGCGTCGAAGACTTCTCGAATACCATGCCGAGCGTTTTGCCCTTCAGCGGCTGGTAAACTTCGCCCGCTTTGTGCTTCTTCTTAATATCGATAGCCAGATCGATCAGGTAACGGACTTCTTCCGGCGCGTAATCTGCCAGTGCGAGAAAGTCGCGGCCTTTGAGCGAAAGAGCCAATTCTTCATTCAACGTATGCTGCATGAATCGTACCCCCTACTTCTTATATAGTAAACTCTGCCTTAGCGGCCGTTAAGCAGCTCTGCCAGGATTGCAACCGCTTGGTCGATTTCCTCTTTGGTAACGAGCAAATTCGGCAGCAGGCGCAATACATTCGGTCCAGCGGAAAGCACGAGCAACCCCTTGCCTTGCGCTTCTGTAATGATCGCTCCAACCGGCTCCGCACATTCGATGCCAATCAGCAAGCCGAGCCCGCGCACATCCTTAACAAAATCATTATGCTTCAGCTTCGTACGAAGCTGTTCCATCAAATATTCGCCCTGCTGCGCAGCACGCTCTGCCAGGTTTTCCTCAAGCACCGTCTCAAGCGTCGCCTTGACCGCAGCCGTCGCAATCGGCGTGCCGCCGAACGTCGAACCGTGGCTGCCTGGACCGAACGCTTCGCGAAGCTGCTCCTTGCAGCCCATTGCGCCAACCGGGAAGCCACTTCCGAGCCCTTTGGCCATCGTGAAAATGTCCGGCTCGATGCCGTAGTGCTCATGTGCGAATAGCTTGCCTGTGCGTCCCATGCCCGTCTGGATCTCGTCGACGATCAGCAGCACGCCGCGTTCGCGGCACAGCTTCACGAGACGGTGCAGATAAGCCGGATCGACCGGCAACACGCCGCCTTCCGCTTGAACGATCTCCAGCATCACAGCTGCCGTCTTGTCCGTCACAGCCGTTTCCAGCGCAGCCAAGTCATGCAGCGGGATGTATTTGAACCCTTCTGGCAAAGGCGCGAAGCCTTCCTTCACCTTCTCTTGCCCCGTCGCTGTCAGCGTTGCCAGCGTCCGTCCGTGGAACGACTGCGCGAACGTAACGATCTCATAACGGCCGTTGCCCAGCACCAACTGCTGATAACGGCGTGCCAGCTTGATCGCCGCCTCGTTCGCTTCCGCACCAGAGTTGCAGAAGAATACCGCATCCGCACTGCTATTCGCCGTAATGAGGCGCGCCGCATCTTCTTGATTCGGAATGTGGAACAGGTTCGACACATGCCACAGCTCGTCCAGCTGCTTCACGAGCGCTTCCTTCACGCGCTTCGGCGCATGGCCCAGATTCGTAACGGCGATGCCGCTTACGAAGTCGAGGTATTTGGTCCCTTTATCGTCCCAGACCCAGCTTCCTTCGCCCTTCACGAGCGAGATTGGAAATCTTGCATACGTCGGGAGCAGCGCGTCCGTTACGCCTGCTTGTCCATTCTGTTGCCCGCTCGCTGCTGCGGCTTGCTTCACCGCTTCGCTCATATGAACTACCCCTCTCACTTGCCTAAAATAATCAAAACGCTATCGCCCGCAAGCGCTCATTCTAGCCTTAGCGCACGATCCGCGTGCCTACGTTGCCTTCGAGCACCGCGCGCGTCAACACGCCCGGCTCCTCGCCTTTGACGATAACGACCTCGCTCACGCGCCCTTGAATGCATTGAATCGCTGCGCGCACCTTCGGAATCATGCCGCCGTAGATTTCACCGCTCGCGATCATCGCCTCAATCTGCTCCACCGTTACCGTCGGAAGCACAACCTTCTCGCCATTCATAATGCCAGGCACGTCGGTCACAACGATCATTCGCTCAACACCCAGATGCGAAGCAACTGCGCCCGCCGCCGTGTCGGCGTTGATGTTGTACCGCTGCGCGGCATCGTCGATGCCAATCGGCGCGATAACTGGAATATAGCCCATCGCCATAACGCCTTCGATAACCGCAGCATTCACGTCCGTTACGTCACCGACAAAGCCGATTTCCGCACTGTTCGCAACCGGCTTCGCCTGAATCAGCTTGCCGTCTACGCCCGACAGCCCGAGCGCCTTGGCGCCGTTATGCTGGATTTTGCGCACAATCTCCTTATTAATCCGCCCAGCCAGCACCATCTCGACGACGTCGAGCACTTCATCATTCGTCTTGCGCAAGCCATTTATGAACTCCGACTCGATGCCGAGCTTGCCAAGCGTATCATTAATGGCAGGTCCGCCTCCGTGCACGATGACCGGACGAACGCCCGACTGCTGAAGCTCCCTTAGTTCCGCAAAAAAGCTGTCCGGCAGCGCCGCGAGCGTACTGCCGCCACATTTCATTACAAACCGCTGTTCCATAAGTTGTCC
Organism: Paenibacillus sp. MMS18-CY102; assembly: GCF_009789195.1. Lineage (GTDB taxonomy): Bacteria > Bacillota > Bacilli > Paenibacillales > Paenibacillaceae > Paenibacillus_T. Next base: position 58,037 of record NZ_WSTC01000034.1, read on the forward strand.
GTTCTCCCCGTTCTGCGCTTACGTCCGGTAAGCGGCATTGATGCGCACGTAATCGTACGTCAGGTCGCAGCCCCAAGCCGTTGCCGCCCCTTCGCCCATATGCAGGTCTACACCGATGACAACCGTGTCGCCTTTCAGGTATTCAAGCGCAGCATCCTCGTCAAAGCCGATTGGACGAGACTGCTCAAGCGTCACGATGTCGCCCAAACGGATGTCGACCGTGTTCGGGTTTACCGGTTGCCCCGCACGCCCAACAGCCGCAATAATGCGTCCCCAGTTCGCGTCCGCGCCGAATACGGCGGATTTTACGAGCGAGGAGCCGATGACCGTCTTCGCAATCGCTTGTGCAGCGTCGTCACTTACCGCGCCGCGCACTTGCACCTCGACGAGCTTCGTCGCGCCTTCGCCGTCGCGGGCAATTGCCTTCGCAAGCACTTCGCATACATAACGCAAGCCAGCTGCAAAAGCGTCCCAGCCTGCATGGGCAGGCGTCAGCGCCGTATTGCCCGCAAGTCCGCTAGCCATCGCAACCAGCATGTCGTTCGTGCTCGTATCGCCGTCGACCGTGATCATGTTGAACGTCAGGTCCGTCGCCCGGCGAAGCAATTGCGTCAGTTCTTCGCTGCCAATGGCCGCATCCGTTGTGACGAAGCCGAGCATCGTCGCCATGTTCGGGTGAATCATGCCGGAGCCTTTAGCCGCACCTGCGATGTGGACAACTTGTCCATCAAGCTCAAGGCGTACACATACGGCCTTCTCGACCAAGTCCGTTGTCAAAATCGCTTGGTTAAAATCAGCCGCGCCCTGCGCACCGTCCGCCAGCTTCGTTGAAAGCCTGCCGATGCCATCGCGTACACAATCCATCTTCAAGTTTTCGCCGATTACACCCGTCGATGCGACAGCGATATGAGCCGCTGGCACGCCGATTGCTTCCGCGAACTTCGCGCGCATCTCGTAGGCGTCAGCATCGCCTTGCTCGCCTGTGCATGCGTTCGCGTTGCCGCTGTTTACAATAACGCCGCGCAGCAGCCCTTCCTCGCCAATGCTGTCCTTCGTGACGCGGATTGGCGCCGCTTGGAACACGTTCGTCGTGTAAACGCCAGCAGCCGATGCCGGCACTTCACAAATAATCGCGCCAAGGTCGTGGCGCGTTGTTTTTTTCAAGCCGCAATGCAGGCCGCCTGCTTGGAAGCCGCGGGGCGTCGTGATGTGTCCGTCCGCCACGGCTTCGAATGCTGCGGGTTGTCCGATTCCTTGTGCCATCGTAGTCTCCTTTGTGTTCAAAGGAGACAGGCAAGAGGGGTTTGCTGCGCTGGTTGCTGATGCGGGAATCGCTGCGCGTGCAAATATGTTCTTCCGATCGCTGTTGTCCCCGGATTGTTTGGATTATGTAAGTTCCCTGTTCGGGAACAATCCGGGAACAAAGGCGAACGCTGGCGCTTCTACAGAACATATTTGCCCGCTTCGCTTACCGCTACCGTCTGCTGCTTCGCAAACCTTCCTCCATGCCATGTCTCGCTTTGAATTTGCGTGTATGTGGATGGGCTCTTCGGCTGCTCATTGAGCTGCGAAGTCGCCTTAATGAATGGTATTGGCGCGTTGCGCGCTTACGCCTAACGTGACATGGTTGCTGAACGTATCCGTCCGCAACGTCGCTTATGGATAAACCGGTACGAACTGGAGGCCTAGCGTTTCATCCCAGCCCATCATCAGGTTCAAGTTTTGGATCGCTTGGCCGGCTGCGCCTTTGACGAGGTTGTCGATGACCGACACGATCGTCACGCGGCCTGTCCGCTCGTCGACCGAGAAGCCGATGTCGCAGTAGTTGGAGCCCCATACTTCCTTCGTCATTGGCCATTTGCCTTCTGAACGAACGCGAACGAATTTGCGGCCCTCATAGTACTGGCTGTACAACTCGACGAAGTCTTTGTCCGTACGTCCGCCAATGACGGTCGCGTACATGGTAGACATGATGCCGCGCGTCATCGGAACGAGATGCGTCGTGAACGTCGTCGTCACTGGCTTGCCCGCGATATCGGAGAGCACTTGCTCGATTTCTGGGATGTGCTGGTGCTTGTTGATTTTGTACGCACGGAAGTTTTCATTCAATTCCGAGTAGTGCGTACCGAGGCTAGCGCCGCGGCCTGCGCCGGATACGCCAGACTTCGCATCGATGATGATCGTCGCTGGGTCAATCCAGCCAGCCGCTACTGCCGGGATCAGGCCAAGCAGCGATGCCGTTGGGAAGCAGCCCGGGTTCGAGATCAAATCAACGTCCGCAACGCGGTCGCCGTACACTTCTGCAAGGCCATAGACCGCTTGCGCGAGAAGCGTCTCGTCTGCTGGCGTTTTTTTATACCACTGCTCGTAAAGGGCAGGGGATTTCAACCGGAAGTCTCCGGATATGTCGATAACTTTCAAGCCTGCTTCAAGCAGGTCAGGCACCAGCTTAGCAGCAATGCCGGCTGGCGTTGCTAGAAAAACAACATCCGCTTTGGCGCGAATCGCTTGTGGATCAATGCCATCAAGCAAGTCCGTACGGATCTCTGTTAGATGCGGATAGCCTTCCGCGATTGGCGTCCCTTCACTCGAAGACGAAATAACCGATGTCACTTCAACGTACGGGTGGCTGGCCAGCAGCCGGATCAATTCTACACCGCCGTAGCCGGTCGAACCGACGATGGCTGCGTTCACTTTATTCGTGCTCATAAACGTCTCTCCCATCCGTTATAGAAGCAGATTTTCTGCATTTTTATTTTCCCTAATTACCCATTGTACATGATTCCACCCTAAAGTGGAAATGATCGTTTCGTGATTAACTTCGTATTATTATACATCCATATTAATATAAATACAACGACGAAAAAGCGGCATTTTCCGCGCCGCTATGCGGGTTGTCGAGGTTTGTCGGGCAACTGCCATGACCGCCATTTATTCGACCTTGAAGCCTTGGCCAAGCACCTCAGTGGTCTGGCTTATGATGACGAAAGCGCCCGGGTCAACCGACCGGACGAGCGCTTTCAGCTTAGGCACTTCGTTCTGGCTGACGACAACCATCAGCACTGTTCGGCGCTGCCCGGTGTAACCGCCATGCGCATCAAGCTCGGTGAGCCCTCGGTCCAGATCGGTCAACACGGCATCCGCCAGTTCCTCCGTTCGGTCACTTATAATGAAGGCAACTTTCGAGAGCGCGAGGCCGGTCTGAATGAGATCGATCGTTTTGCTCGTGACGAACAAGGCGATAAGCGCATAAAGCGCATTTTCCGGCGAAATGAGAATGCCCGCCAACGCAATAACGAGACCGTCGAAAATGACGACCGTGAGGCCAAGCGAGATGCCCGTATACTTGTGTAGGATTTGCGCGGCGAGGTCGGTCCCGCCGGTAGAGCCGCGGCCGCGGAAAACGAGGCCGAGCCCCAGGCCGACGCCTACTCCGCCATAGACGGCGGCGAGCAGCGGATTGTCCGTCGGCGGCGACCAGTGAGCCGTGAGCAGCACAAACAGCGGCAGCACGATGGAGCCGAGCAGCGTCTTGGCGGCAAAGCGGCGCCCGAGCAGCCATAATCCCGCGAAGAAGAGCGGGATGTTGATCGTCCACTGCGTGAATGCAGGCTGGATGCCCAGCGCCTGCTTCACGATGATCGAGAGGCCCGAAACGCCGCCGGAGGCGATGCCGTTCGGGACGAGGAATAGGTTGAAGCTAGCGGCTATGATGAATGCGCCAGCGAGCAACATGGCTATGCCCCACGCCGCTTGCGCGCGGGGGCTTGCAGGCGTGCCGATCCGGCGCCGCTGACGCGAGGCTTTGGCCGATGCGGGTCGATTCATGGTGAAATGCCTCCTCGTGCTGGGTATGGTGAATGCTGTATGTAGGGTGATGGTTAGTGGGTTTCAGGAAATAAAAATGGACTTTGATGTGTATGGTTGTTGCGTTTGCTCCATTTTATTGTATTCGTCGGGCTGGCGTAGTGATTGGAAGTTGGCAATAATGGAGACCGCCCCCCTTGGGTTAGTATCACTTAAATGTTGGGGAGTATGAGCGGTTTTTAGAAGTATAAAAAGAGATCTTGGAACGGAAACGGTTCCATCCGGTAACATTCAGTTAAAACAATATAAAATACCTACCAATACAGTAAAGACGAAGCTTGGAGGAATCGATCTGCAAGTCCTTCCTTATTATCGTGAAAGCAGTTTTGAAGCTCAACTTGCACGCCAAAGGAATAACTATACGGGATATCAACTAGATACGTTTCCATCATGTGCACGGCGTTAATCTATACCTAATGCATTTTTTGAATGTTACAGACCATATATTACGATTCACCCAATCGTAATATATGGGATATTAAGTAATATAATATATTTATTTAATATTATAATTTAAATTAAATTATGATATCTTACTCCTATTTACTGAAAATGAATCCACATCAACCCATATTAATGTAGACATTAACATATATATCATGGTAAACTGTTAACAGCATTGAAATCTACGCCCAAAGGGGTTGGTGCAGATATACCATTCGAGAAATTAGCAAAAGCCGAACACCAAAGGGCGACCCCTTTGGAAACTGTTGTTGTGGATGCTGATTCAAAAATACTAATGTCAACAACGAGTGCTTCAAGCATTCCTGAATGGACATTTACTTTATAGTGGGGGGAAGAATGGTTCAATCAACAATCGTAATTAACGCTAATGTCGAGCAGATCTATCATTTATCCGAATCTGCAGCGTATCATCCGAATGCTTCAATTCTGACTAACGGAGATAGTGTAATACAACTCACATTTACCGAGAACAGGTTACTTCAATTCTTTTTGAGTAAAACTAATACCATAATATTAACGCCAGAAATAACATTATTCTTACAGCCGTCAACTAATGAATTAACTAACCAAAACACATATGTTTATATAAGTCGATTAAAAAAAAAATTGAAATCATCTGGTGTTGAAGACTTAATAAAAAACAAAAATCCAGGTTACATTATCCTTGGTTAGATAATTTACCTATATTTAATATTTAGCACAATTTAAGTAGTAGAACGGGCTATCTTATTAGTGATAAGACTTAGAGACGCCCCTTCGTATTATTAGGTTGACAGAGTTTACTTGGTTGGATATTTTTGTCGGTCGTTCTATGATGGCTGTAGCCGGTGACCCTGCCCCGAATAGATAGACACATAGAAAACCTCTATAATAAAAGTGGAGGGATTTACTATGGGGCAACGGAAGCAATTTGATAAAGCATTTAAAGAACAGGCGGTATCGCGCGGTATCGCGAATTTTAGCCGGAGAAGCAACGATGGCGGATACGGCGAAGGATCTGAATGTTCATTACACCACAGTTCGAGACTGGGTGAAAACTTATAAGCTTGATGGAGAAAGTGCGTTTCCAGGCAGCGGCCATCTTAAGGAAGAGGATGATGAGATTCGTAAGCTGCGGAAGCAACTGGCGGACCTCAAAGAAGAAAATGATATCCTAAAAAAGGCG
>NZ_WSTC01000035.1 GCF_009789195.1 Paenibacillus sp. MMS18-CY102
TAAATATGGTTTAAACATGGAACCGAATATTTCGCTTCCCGAGCATCCTATTGCCATTTTTACAGAATCCCATCATTCTTCAAAGACGAGGTCCATCATGTGTGCGTTATTCTTTTCACAGAAAAAAAGCAGCAGCCTTTGGACGAATTGCAAGTCCTAGACTGCTGGCTTATTGATCTAAACATTCCACTTTGGTTCACTCAATTAGTTATGGGACCGTCTATAACATTAATCCAAAGCATCAATTGCCCATTGTATATCCAATTCTATATCGATTTCGGGATACTTCTTCTGGAGCTCACGAAGTAAGTCAATAAACTTATAACTCTGCAACTTCTCTGAAACATTCTCAAAATATCCACCCATTCTATCAATTTCATTGGGCGTACATTTCATTAACAGCTCTCTCGTTTGGCCAATATCGTGGCTAAGAACGTCGACTATCTCGCCCCAATAAGTGTCAAGTGGCGGCGATGCTCCGTTTGGCGCCATCTTATTAATGATGTCCAAATGGTATGAAATCTTTTCATTGCCTGTCATATTGCTCTCCTATTGATTTGGTTTCGCTATGTTAAGCTCCGCTTGCATCTCGTTCTGCATTTGTTTAATCGCATCGTCTACTGTCATTTTATTAGAAAGAATATCGTTAAAGTTGGCAGGACCGATCTCGTCCAATTTGCTTATAACCGCCATAGGCAATTCTCGCAAGCTATCAAATAAGCCGTCGTTAATCCGATCGAATGCATAAAAGGCCGACGCCTCTCCTTGTGCCCCCTCAGGCCCTAATCGAACCGGCAAATGGCCCGGATTAACGCGAGGCAGCAAACGTGCATATTGATCACCTGCCACATAGTTAATAAATGTCCAAGCCCCTTCCTTCTCCGAAGCATCCGATGGAATCGAAACAATATCGGTTAAATTGATGTTCGTCCCAGCCCCTTGCGTTTCCTCACTGCCAGGCATCGTAACCAGCCCCCAGTCCAAATCAGCATAACGGTCTTTGTTCATTATCAATAGGCTGTACAGATCAGAGCTATCCATAGCGAGCGCGATATTGCCTTGCAAAAATGGATAGCTTCTCTTCTCCATCTCTTCTCGGTTTGTTGTGGCAGCCGATTTTGCCGTACTGCGGTCAAAACAAATTTGCTGCTTAAAGCAATCCGCTACTTGTTCGATAATGTGTTTCCATGATTCCGTCTCGAACGTGAATGACTTGCCGTTATACAAAGATAAGCCTTTGCTTTGGCCAACATGAAGTGCCATCAAAAACGGATTATAAGCATCATAGCTGTAATATCCAAATTGCTTCTCCCCATTATTAGAAGTAGGGAAGCGTTGGGCCAATACAAATAACTCGTCCCATGTCATGCCGTTTGTTGGCGCGGGTACGCCGTATTCTTTGAATAACTTCTTATTATAGTATAATCCGGTACCTGTAAAAGTAGGCGTTAAGCCATATAGCTCACCGGCATCATTTTTAAGAAAGCTAAGCACTGCAGGAGTCACATCCGAAAGGTTGTACTCATCATTATTGATATAATCATTAAGAGAAACCAATTTTCCTTTGCCAGTCAGATAGGTGTACATATTGTTGGAGAGGATCACGACGTCCGGTTTCTGTTGATCCATTAAACGGCTATATGCCGAGAGTGGATCTTCTCCATTCAAGATTGGATCAGAAGCCGATATAAATTCGATACTGTAGTTCGGATGAGTCGCAACGAATACGTTGCCGTACTGTTCATTAAAAAGCATTTCACTCGTACCTAATACTTTCAATGTTACAGGCTTGTCTGATTGCTCGGCCCGGTTGGAGCAACTCATTAGAATCATAGAGATGAAGGCGAGCAATACAATGAACTTCTTGGCCATACTTACTATTACACCTCGAGTCTTAGGCGGTTTCGCCCAAATTTCTTACAACATACATAGTGACAAACAGCAGGTATAATTGTAACATATATCCATTAGACTGGAAATGCTTCATATATTTGATAAACACAAAAAAACCTCATAATCACTTTCGCAATTACGAGGATTCATGTTGAGCTATATTAACATTTAACCTTATCCTTTTCGCAAGTGGCCTTTCGAACCGTTCCCAGTCGGTGCAAAATGATCATGGCGATAGGAAAATGTCATTTTTTCACGTAGAGGCCGGCCTTGCAGCAAATGCTCCCTTACGAGCTGCCTTCCGCTATCTGGCGTCATATTTTGATACCAGATGCCTTCTGGGTAGACCGTTACGACACAAGCATCCTCGCAGCGGCCGTTACATTTTGTTCTTGTCGTATGAATGTAATCGTCAGCTTCTTGTAACCTGATTTCTTCGCGAATCGCTAGCGTAACCTCGTCTCCGAGACGGCGCATGCAGCTTCCGCCATTACAGATCAATACATGGTGCTTAGTTGCCGATAGGTCCCATGTTGCCATTCGCTTTCCCCCTATTGATTATGGCCGGCAGAGGTCGGAACTGACGAATCAAATTGTTGCATCAGCTGTTGAAATTGCTGCAAGCTGCGAGGAGGAGCCGACTGAATCTGCATGTGCTGTGGCAGCGATTGCCACACCTCGAGCAGAAGCGGAAGCTCCAGGCCAAGCGCTACGAGCTGATCCTTATGTTCGAAAATTTCTAATGGTGTCCCTTCCATCACGCACTGCCCCTGATCCATCACGAGAATCCAATCTGCCCACGCGTAAGCCAAATTCATATCGTGAGTTGCCATTACAACCGTAACGCCGTTAGCATGTATGCGATCCAACTCTTCGATTAACTTTTGTTCGGAGATCCGATCCAAATACGCGGTTGGTTCATCTAGCAGCAGCAGTTCAGGCTCAAGCGCCATGACGCCAGCAAGTGCGACACGTTTCTTTTGCCCTAAACTTAAATGATGTATGGGCGTGTCGGCTAATGGTGCCAGATTCATCGTTGCAAGCATGCTCTTGGTTCGAACCTGTATGTCATGCTCTTGCATGCCTGCGTTACGAAGGCCATACGATATATCTTCATAAGGCGTAGCCAATATTAACTGATGCTCCGGGTCCTGAAACACAAGGCCGATATGCTGCCGAAGCTCTTTCAGATTGTTGGGACGATAGGCAATGGGCGAACCGTGCCAATGGATCGCGCCCCGTGACGGTTTGTGAATGCCCACGGTTTGGAGGAAAAAGGTCGATTTACCGGAACCGTTATGCCCGCATATTGCCGTCTTTCTTCCTTTTGGTATTTGCATGTTCAGCCCATTGAGCGCACTATGGTCGCTGCCTGGATAGCTAAAGCTTGCATCCAACGCCTCCAGAATTGGGTTCATCTGATTCCCCTCCATCGATTCCATGCTTCAATTAGGGCCAAGACGACAAAACCGATATAACCTTCCCACTTGTACCGCGCGGGCATCGGCATGGCATGATATGGAGGCATTAGAATTTCATTCGTAAACCCTCTCGCAACTAATCCATTCGATACCCCTTTGTATCTTTGCATCGTTTTGTCGAAAAGCCTTACGATCAGCATGGCCATGTCCTTTATTTTGCTGCGAAAGCTCGAATGTCCCCCGCGCGCAACTTGTGCTGCATACATTCGCGATGCCGTGTCCATGAGCAAAAACAAAAAACGATACATGATCAGCATCAGTTCCAGCACTAAAGCTGGCATTCGCAGCTTCTTAAACACTTGGAACAGCTCCGATATCGGGAGTGTCAATGTTACGAAAGTAAGGCAAGACAAGCAGGCTGCCACCCGGACGAATAGTTGAACAGCCATCCATACGTTTGAGTCACTAAGCGTAACGGCCCAATGGAATGCTGTTAATAGAACTTTGCCAGAAGCTGCGGATCCAGAACTTATTGGTTCAATCTCAAGCACGAGTGCCGGTAGGCTAGCCGCATAAAATAAACAGGGCAACGTGAGCAACAGAACATACTGCTTAATGGGAATACGGGCGTACACCACAACCCAGACGAACATCCAGCCCATAATAGCGAGCTGAATGATTGGGTGGGAAAGATAAGAAAGCGTGAATAACGCGGCTGCAAACGTGAATTTCCACATGGGTGCTACATTTCTAAGCTTATTATTGTACGAGAGCGAATCAATACGTTTAATCATTGCGCTTGTTTTTCAAAGACTTGCCCTGGAACCATCCGATGGCATACCCGATAAAACCTGCACCCAATGCTGCTTGCAGCGCAAAGAGCATACTCTCTGTTTCGGAAGGAAGCTCAAATAACGAAGAAGCCCATGGTTGATAGTCTGGTTTTAATGCTGTGATAGCTTGCTCTGCCGCATCGTCTGCCCCGCCGAAATCTCCGTTTACAAAGAGAAGCGGAATAAGCGCCAAGAGGATAACGGCTGCGAGCAGCATCGTATTTTTAACTCGACTGGTCACGATGCCTTTGCTCCTTTCATTCTGCGTTGCAAGATAGACAGCTCATCCGAGCTATTGGCTTGCAGCCAGTTCCAGATCAATACGGTTAGCAGGCCTTCGCTGATGGCTAGCGGAACTTGCGTTACTGCAAAAATGCCGCCGAACTTGGCAAAGGAAGCAAGGAATCCCCCGCTCTCTGCTGGAAACGCTAATGCTAATTGTATCGATGTAATGACATAGGTGGACAAATCAGCGATAGCTGCAGCTGAAAAAATAGCCAGCTTCTGCTTTCCAGTCGCTTTCATCATCCCTCTATAAACCGCATAACCGACCATCGGCCCTGCCACTGCCATAGAGAATGCGTTGGCGCCTAACGTCGTCAAGCCGCCATGAGCAAGCAATACCGCCTGGAATAATAGCACGATTGAGCCAAGTACGCTCATCGGCAATGGACCGAACATCGCTGCACCAAGACCCGTTCCTGTCGGATGCGAGCTGCTGCCCGTTACGGACGGAATCTTAAGCGCTGATAAGACGAAAGTGAAGGCACCGGCTAGTCCGAGCATGATTTTCAATTCCGGCGTTTCCCTCGTTATTCGGATCAAGGCACGAAGCCCCAGCACAAAGAATGGAATAAAAACAATCCACCAGAAGAGCGCCCAGCCCCAAGGCAGAAACCCTTCCATAATGTGCATAGCATAAGCGGTCTGCGGTTCATTAACCGATAAATACAGCGTAAATGCCAGAACTAGCAACACGCTGCTTATCGCTCCTTTTCGTTTCATTTCTTTCACCCCATTAAATGTAAGTTAAAAAAGTTCCATTCCAAACCACAAAAAAAAGCGGCCATATCCAGCATAGATGCGGGTGAGGGCGCTTTGAAAAAGCATAGCAGCAAGCCATGCTCTTTAACACTCCCTATCTCCCGTAGGCAATCACTGTGTTGTCGAACTAGGCAGGTCTCCTGGCTTCAGAATCACCGTCTGTACAACTGCCTTCCCGGGGGCTAAGCCCAGTGGCGTTTTGCTGCGACTCCTCTGTTACAGTGGCGGGACCGCGCCGGCCTTGCACCGGACTTCCCTATTAAGCTCCATCCGATCGGAGAGAGCACCTAGTTCCGCGATATTGAACTGCTGTTGTAATGATGGCCTCTCTTCTCGAAGTTGGATCGGGCTTCACTTCTCTAATCCAATAATTTCGTAAAGCTTCTCTATATTCAAATGATCGCGAACATGCGATGCCAGCCGGTCAAAAGCTTCGTCTTGCCGGGTGCTAAATGGGAGAATGGATCGTATCGGCTCTATCCCTTTCGCGGTGCGAACAGTATCCAGCCATTGCCGCCGAAAGGCGTCCTCATGGAAAATGCCATGCACATACGTTCCCCATATTCGTCCGTCCTGCGAAATAGCGCCGTCTTCACGATTGCCGAGCGTAAATAACGAATAAACCGGCTCAAGCTGCACGGTCTGCCCCATATGAATTTCATAACCAGACACGGAGGTTCCATTGAACGCCTTCCAGCCCGAATGTTCGCTGTTTACGGAACCGCTTACACGTTCCGTCCGTTTCTCTTCATAAAATGTCGTCTCCAGCGGAAGATACCCTAGGCCGGCCGCTTCTCCACAATCCGATTCCACTTGCAACGGATCGTTTAGCTTGCGGCCGAGCATCTGGTAACCGCCGCATATGCCGACAATCGTACAGCCGCCGCCCTCAGCCAAGCGGCCAATCGCATCAGCCAAGCCACTCGCGCGCAAGAACGCTAGATCATCCAACGTGTTTTTCGATCCTGGCAAAATAATAATGTCGGGCCTATGCAGTTGCAGCTGCTCCACGCCTTCCACATAACGAAGCGCGACGTCAGGCTCGGCAGCCAGCGGATCAAAATCAGTGAAGTTAGAAATTCGCGGCAGCCTAATCACCGCCACTTCCAGCTCTTTGCCTTCGGATTCAGCAGTACGCTGCGGACGTTCCAGCACAACTGAATCTTCAGCTTCAATATCGAGCCTTGGCATATGCGGAATGACACCAAGCACTGGAATGCCTGTGCGCCCCTCCAGCCAATCGAGACCGGGCTGAAGCAAGCTGATATCGCCACGGAATTTGTTGATTACAAATCCTTTGACGCGTTGCCGTTCATGCTCCTCTAGCAGTTCAAGCGTACCAACGATTGCCGCGAATACACCGCCCTTGTCGATATCGGCGACGAGAAGCACAGGAGCCTCAGCCCAGCCGGCCATGCGCATATTGACAATATCACGGCTTTTGAGATTAATCTCGGCTGGGCTGCCTGCACCCTCAAGCACGACAACATCATACTGTGCGCGCAGCCGCTCCAGAGCAGCAATTACGACGTCTGCGGCGAGAGGCAAATACTCCTCCCGGTATCTCGTCGCGCTCATCTCCTGATGCGGTTTGCCATGCACGACGATTTGCGCCGTCATGTCCCGGGTCGGCTTAATCAAGATCGGGTTCATGTCGGTTGTTGCAGCAATGCCGCAAGCTTCCGCCTGCACCCCTTGTGCACGGCCAATCTCTTTGCCATCCAGCGTAACGTAGGAATTGAGCGCCATATTTTGCGACTTATATGGCGCAACCTCCCACCCATCTTGCCGTAAAATGCGGCACAGCGCTGTCGTCAATACACTTTTGCCTACATCAGAGGAAGTTCCTTGAAACATCACCGTCTTAGCACGCCTCAAGCCTGTCCCTCCTTCCCTATTCTGCTAGTGGCCATCGGCAGGATAAATTTCCCTGCATCGCGGCAGCGCATTAGAGCCAAGTTGTCTTTTCCAAATAAGAGGTTCTAGGCGTCGACGGCGTTTCCGCAGTTGGGTAACCGACGAATACCGTTCCGATAATTTTCTTATTTTCCGGCGAGCCAATAAACTGGTGCAAGCGTTGGTCCCGAACGAGGCCGACGCCGCGTGTTCGCCAGACAAGGCCAAGGCCGAGCTCTTGGGCAGCAAGCCACATCGAGTGGATCGCGCATGCCGCAGCATACTCATTATCCTCAGATGAAGCTTCATCGCCGGGCACGATATCTGCGGCAACGACAATCATCAGCGACGTAGTTTCCAGCACAGCGAGCGACTCTTTCACCAAGTTCGGTTTGGTCGGGAAACGCTCCTGCAAAAACTCCGAAGCTATTTGTTCATACCGTTCCTTGGCTTGCCCACGAATGACGTAAAAATGCCAGGGCTCGCGCAAACGGTCGTTCGGTGCCCAAGTCGCTGCTTCAAGCAATGTGGCCAGTTGGCCGTCTTCCACTTCACGAGCCTCGTAGTTTCGAACGGCCCGGCGTTGTTTTAAAGCATCTATAATTGACATATGCACGCATCCAATCTATTTTCGCAAGTACGCTGCCAGCTAGAATTCAAGCCCTAGCACCGCTGGCACGCCTTCGTTATAGTAATGCTTGATCGGCTGAATCTCTGAAACGAGATCCGCTTTCTCCATAATTTCTGGCTTGGCTCCGCGTCCTGTCAATACAAGATGCATGTATGCTGGCCTTTGTTCAATCAGCTCTACTACTTCTTGCAGTGGAAGGACGTCGGCAATCGGAAACCGTTCGATACCGAGCGCGTTGTTGATCTCATCGAGAATGATGACATCCCAGTCGCCACGCAGCACTTCTTCCTTCGCCATCGCCCAAGCTTTCTGCAACGCCTCGCGGTGCTCCTCTGGCGTCTTGGTCCATGTAAAGCCGACGCCAAGCTGGCGCATTTCGATGCCGATGCGGCTAAGCGCCAGCTGTTCGCCATAGGTGCGCTGCGGCGATTTAATAAATTGCAGCATCAGCACCTTATAGCCACGGCCGGCCGCGCGTACCGCAAGCCCGATGGATGCCGTTGTTTTCCCTTTGCCGTCTCCCGTGTAGACGAGCGCATAACCTTTGCGCGATGCTCTCCGGTCAGCCGATGCCATTGGACACGCTCCTCTTTATGCGGTATGCCGCACACTGTGCAATGAAACGGCGGACCGCTCCGATATTCGAGGCAAAATGGACATGCGAATACCCCGCCGTAAGCGAAGGCAAGCCGTAACCATCTTGTCCTGTCCCTCGGAGGCCTTTCGTCTCATAGGCATAAGGATAATTCTCATGATCAGGACATAGTGTCGAGTAATGAAACTCATGCCCTCGAATCGTCTCGCCTTCGGCTAGCAGCAAACTGTCGCGCAGCCCTTTCACCTCGCGGTAACCGAGCGCCGCAAGCTTCGCTTGCATCCGCACTTCTGCCGGTATAAGGCCTACCATCTCGTGTTTAATGCCTGCACGGTCTGTGATCGAGCGGGACAAATACATATATCCTCCGCACTCGGCGAATACGGGCAGTCCAGCCTCAGCTCTTGCCTTTAAGCCACGCCCAACATGGCTTGCAGCCGCAAGCTGGGGAGCGAATTCCTCGGGGAAGCCGCCACCGATATACACGCCATCGGCTTCTTCCGGCACTTGCTCTCCCGCCAGGGGGCTAAATAAGCGAATGTGAGCGCCGAGCTGCTCTAACAGCTCCAGATTTTCCGGGTAGTAGAAGTTGAAAGCCGCGTCTTTGGCAACGGCTATGATCGGTTGTGAATGCGCCGGGATCATAGCATCGCCAGCGGCTCCAGCTTCGCAGGGCATTTCTGCAAAAAGCCTATTCGCCGGCCAGTCCAGATGCGGCGCTTGTTCGGCAAGCGCAAGCACCGCATCCAAATCCACGCCCTGCTCAATGAGATCAGCCGCGCGGCGGAACAGTGGCTCTAGCTCGCCCCGCTCGATTGCTGGCACGAGGCCCAGATGCCGCTCAGGAACCTGCAGCTCGTCATCTCGCCCAAGCCAACCAAGCACAGGAATGCCGCACACTTGTTCAATCGCCGCTTTAACGAGCTTATAATGGCCGGAGCTGCCGCATTTATTGACGATGACACCGGCAATTCGTCCGTCTCCAGCCAGCTGCTGGAAGCCGAGCACAACAGCTGCGGCGCTGCGCGCCATGCTTTGCGCATTCACGACGAGCAGCACGGGGCTTTGCAGCAATGAAGCGATTTCTGCTGTGGAACCTGTGTCCGACAACGGATCTTTCCCGTCGAACATGCCCATGACACCTTCGATAATGGAAATATCCGCCCCCGCCGAGCCGCGCAAAAAAATCTCCTTCATCGTATCGTGCGGCAGCATCCAAGTATCGAGATTTCGCGACTGCCGTCCTGTAACTGCCGTATGGTAGGACGGATCAATGTAGTCTGGACCGCATTTGAAGCCTTGAACCTGCATGCCCCTTCGTTTCAGTGCAGCCATCAAGCCAATCGTGACCGTCGTCTTGCCAGCGCCGCTGCCCGTTCCAGCGATAACTAAGCGGGCTCTGCGTTCGCCGCTCATCGCCCAGCCCCCGAACCGGCGGCGGTTGTTTGCGGATAGTGCACACGGGCAATCGAAATCGTCACATTGCCGCTCTTTTTCTTCTCCAACAGCCATTCCGATGCGCCACTCGAAAGCAAAGCAGCCGGCTCACATACGCCGTAAGCGCCTGTATACTTAAACACCGTCTCCGATGGGTTCGCGAGCGGCACCGCGTTAAGCTGCTCAGGCGTATAGGCTTCGAGCTTCCACCCATATTTGCCGCAGATTTCAAGCAAGCCTTGCTCATCTTTCTTGATATCAATCGTGGCGATGCTGCGAACGCTTCGTAACGAGAGCCGCAGTTCAGCAAGCGTTTCGAAAATGACACTTTCGATCTCATCCGCCGGCGTTCCCCGGTTGCATCCCATGCCAATGACCAGCGACTTAGGACGGTATAACACGCCATTGCGCAGTAGAACGGCTTCTTCCTCTGGAGCGATCAGCCTATCCGTAATAAGCAACGTGGCATCGAATTCCGCATGCATTGCTTCCTGTGCGTCCGTATACACACGGATATGGCTGGGCAGCGGCTTTTCGTATGTCCACCAGTTCGTTTCGCCTGTCTCCTGAACGACGGCTACACGCTCCTCGTTGACGACCGATGCACTAACCGGCGTCGCTTTGTCGAAGCTTTCGATGGTCCAGCCAAAGCTGCGGCCAAACAGATCGACGGGAATCGTTTGCTGCACATCCGAAGCTGTTGTAATAACTGGTCGTGCGCCGAGCACGGTCGCCAACTCGCGGGTCAATTCATTCGCGCCGCCCAAATGGCCGGACAAAACGCTGATCACATGCTCGCCCCGGTCATCGATGACGACGACGGCGGGATCTTTCTTCTTATCCTCAAGAATCGGAGCGATCATGCGTACGACGGCTCCGAGCGAAATGATAATAATAAGACCGTTATATTGCTTGAACAAATCCGGCAAAATCAGCTTTACCGAGCCTTCAAACATCTGGTAGCCCTTCATCGCTTCGTCGCCGCGAGCGAATTTGCTCATATAGTACAGGTCTGTGCCAGGAAAACGTTCAACTAAATCCCGCGCCATCTCCACGCCATGCTTCGTAATCGCAACAGCGGCAAAAGGGTTACTCACTTGCCGCCACTCCTTTCCGGTAGCCATGCGTGAACGTTTTGTCATACAGCTTTGAGCGATGCTCATCGCGATCGACCAGCGAAGGATCGAGTGCCTTGCCGGCCAAAATCATCGCGTGCATGCGAATGCCCGCCTGGCGCAAATCTTCCGCCAAATTGCGCAGCGTTGAACGCAAAATTTTCTGGTCCGGCCACGTCGCCCGCTGCACGACTGCTACAGGCGTATCCTCGTCCCACCCGGCTTCCAGAAACTCTCTTACAACCTTCTTGGCCAGCGTCGCACTTAGATAGAGCGCGACTGTGCAATGGTGGGATGCGAGGTCTCGCAGCTTTTCCCGCTCGGGGACAGGCGTTCGGCCTTCCGCGCGCGTGAGAATGACCGTCTGTGTCAAATCCGGCACCGTAAGCTCTGCGCCGAGCACCGCCGCTGCCGCGAACACCGAGCTAACGCCCGGCACGATTTCATACGCGATGCCTTCTTGCTTCAGCAGCACCATTTGCTCCAAAATCGCGCCGTACATCGACGGGTCTCCCGTATGAATGCGCGCAACCGATTTCCCTTCGCGTACCGACGCAGCCATCAACTGAACCATCTGCTCCAGGTCCATGCCCGAGCTTTGCAACACCGTCGCGTGCTCGCCTGCCCGTGCGATAAGCTCATCGTTTACGAGCGAATCGGTGTATAACACAACATCCGCCTGCTGCAAAATACGCTGCCCTTTGACCGTTATTAAATCCGGGTCTCCCGGGCCTGCGCCAACAATATACACTTGTGGGTTGAGCGTCATTTTCTCACCACCATTAGCGTTAAATATTCCAGCTCCTGTCCTTTAAGCTCACGAATGTTGCGCCAGACGAGCTCTTGCGGCGAAGTGACTTTCGTTACTACAGAAGCTTTGTCGACCAGATGAAGCTCTTCCAAGATGTCGATCATCATATCCAAAACCTTCGCTACTTTAATAAATACGATTGCGTCATGCTCGACAATTGCACGCTTCATCTCGTCACGGTCGCCAGTCGCGGGCACAATCGCCACTTGATCATCGCCGTCCGCAAGCGGCACATTAAGCCTTGCAGCCGCGCCGAGTACCGATGAAATGCCGGGAACCGAAAGGATTGGCACCTCTGGGTGGAGCTGCTGCATGAGCCGCGCCATATGAATGAACGTGCTGTACAGGTTCGGATCGCCCTCGGTCACAAAAGCGATATCTTGGCCCGCCTGCAGATGCTGCCAGATCAGCTCGGCTGTCTTATTCCACTCCCGATCCAGCGTTGCTTGGTCCTTGGTCATCGGAAAGACGAGCCCCAGCATCTCCTTCTCAGCCGTATTGACATAAAGCTCTACGATTTCAAGCGCGTAGGATTTGGCGCCCATCCGTTTTCTCGGGTAAGCAATTACCGGGCACTCCTTCAACAATCGAAACGCTTTGACGGTAATAAGCTCCGGGTCTCCCGGGCCAACGCCTACGCCGTACAGCGTCCCTAATTTTAAAGCGGTAGTCGTCATTCTTCATTCCCCTTTGCTTCTTGTACTGCTTCGTTCCCCCGGCTTCCGGTGATGACATAAATCGGATTAAGCCCTTCAAATCGAGTCATGTCCAAAATCGGTTTGCTACGCGAAATTTGAACGAGCGCAATATTCGCATCAAAGCCGTTCTCGCGCAGCGCCGATTGCGCCGTTGCAAGCGTTTCAATCGTTGCCGCGTTCACGACAATGCGTCCGCCATCATTCAGGCGCGTGCAGCAGATGCGTATGAGCTCGCGCAGCTCGCCACCGCTTCCGCCGATGAATACCGCGTCCGGGTCTGGCAGGCCGTCCAATCCATTTGGCGCCTTCGCATGAATCGCTGTAATGTCCGCTCGGAACTTGCGGCTGTTGTTCGTAATGTTTACAAGGTCGCCTTCATTTTTCTCAAGTGCGAACACTTGCCCCAGCGGCGCTAGCCTTGCGCACTCGACACCGACAGAACCGGAGCCTGCGCCGATATCCCAAACGATGCTGTCTAGCTTCAGCTTCAGTTCCGCCAAGCTTAGTACGCGCACTTCCTTTTTCGTTATGAGCCCTTTATCCGGCTTCCGTTGGTCGAACTCATGGTCTTCAAATCCGAAGCCGTGCCGCCGCATAGGCGCCGCATCCAGCCTTCGCCTCAATACAACAACATTGAGCGGAGCAAATGTAGCAGCCGCCATATCCGCTAGCGACCACCAGCCGTACCGTTCATCTTCGCCGCCAAGATTTTCCGCCACGAACGCATCGTATTCATCCATGCCGAAATCGAGCAAATACGCCGCGATGGCTGCTGGGCTATTCGTTTCGTCCGTCAACAGCGCTACTTTTGCTTTGCCGTCAATGCGCTGTGCAAGCCCTTTGATCGGCCTTCCGTGCACGCTCTCCAGCACCGCATCCTGCCAGCTTTCGCCCATTTTGGAGAATGCCAGCTGTATTGAGCTTAAATGAGGGTGAATGCATACAGCGTCTGCACCCGCTTTCTTGGCAATAAAGCCTGCGATCCCATAAAACAACGGGTCTCCAGAAGCCAACACGATAACCTGGGACTGTTCACGCAAGCTAATCAGCCGCTCGACGGTTTGCATAAGCCCGCCTTTCAGTACGATTCGCTCGTTACCAGCCTCCGGAAACATAGCCAAATGGCGCTCGCCGCCAACGAGCACGCCGGCACCATCAATCCGTTGCAGGCTTGCTGCGCTTAACCCCCGAGGGCCGTCGTCGCCAATGCCGATAATATGAATCCGATTATCCAACTGCTTCCGCCCTCCCCAGTATCTCGCCCTTCATCGTGACGAGTACGGTTTCTACCGTTATTCCGCCACCGATATGCGTTAGAGCGTGCCGGCAGGCATACTCGCATAATCGATTAAAAAATGTGCCAATTCCCGCTTCCGCTGCAAGATCCCCTGCTTGGGATGCGGTATTGGCCTCCATAATTGCCTGCTGTAGTTCTAAACTTGCGCCCTCCTCGGCTGCCACCTGAGCCAAAAAAGCAAAATCAACAGGCGCGCTCTTCGAGTGCACCATCATGACGCCCTGCGCCACCTTCGAAAACTTGCCCATCATGCCAACAAGGCTCACTTTCGCCATGCCAAGCCGCTTGGCATGCTGCAGCGAAAACCCTACGAAATCGCCCATCTGAATGAACGCTTCCTCACTCAGTTCCGGGTTCATCTTGATCGCATACTTTTCGCTGCTGCCTCCCGTCGTAAGAGCAATGTGCTTGCAGCCAGACGCCTTCGCTACTTGCAACGCTTGGATAACGCTTGCTTTGTAGGCAGCGGTCGAGAATGGCACGACGACGCCGCGTGTCCCGAGAATAGAAATGCCGCCAAGGATGCCGAGGCGCGCATTCAACGTTTTCTTGGCGATCTCTTCGCCATCTGGCACCGAGATAACGATTCTGACGCCGCGGTCCGAAGCAATGCCAAACTCGCTCAGCACTTCCTCGGCCACCCGCGTCAGCATCCTTCGCGGCACTGGATTGATAGCGGCTTCGCCAACAGCAACCGGGAGGCCCGGTTTTGTGACACGGCCAACGCCAACGCCGCCGTCCAGCTCAATCCCGCCGCCATCCTTCCAAGTGACAGTGGCGATGATTTTCGCCTTATGCGTCGCATCCGGATCATCGCCCGCATCTTTAATGGTCGCAATCTGCGCCATATCCCGCGTATAATCGCCCTCGATCAGCTCGAACGTATGGGCAAAGCCTGCCGGCAGCCATACCTCCGCAGCGTGAACCGATTGCTGGGTAATCAGCATCGTGAGCGCGCCTTTGGCAGCTGCAGTTGCGCATGCGCCAGTCGTAAAGCCATGCCTCATCGGTTGTTCGGATTTGTTATCCTCCTGCTGCCGCTCGCTCACAGCGATCCTCCCTTCTGGGCTTAACTCACCGTTTCTAACCGCGTTTATCCGCCATAATCGATATCGCGTTAAGCGCAGCGACTACGATCGTACTGCCGCCTTTGCGCCCAATGTTCGTAATAAATGGAATATCGAGCTTGAGCAGCTCGTCCTTCGATTCCGCCGCCGATACGAACCCGACCGGCATGCCGATAATCAAGCTTGGCTTCGCTAATCCTTCCTTCACAAGACGAATCAACTCCAGCAATGCCGTTGGTGCATTTCCGATTGCATAAATGCCGCCTTCCGCTTCGCGCAACGCCTTGCGCATCGAGATGATCGCGCGCGTTGTGTTCAGCCGTTTCGCTTCCTCCACCACGTCAGGATCGGAAATGTATACATTGACGTCACCGCCATATTTGTAAATGCGTTCTTTGCTGATGCCGACCTGCACCATTTGTACGTCCGCGATAACTTTCTCCCCGCGGCGAATGGCGGCAATTCCGGCTTCGATTGCATCGGGGTGGAACACAAGGCTGCGGCCGAGTTCAAAATCAGCGGAAGCATGAATGACCCGTTGCACGACCGGATACTGCGCCTCAGTAAACGAATGCTCGCCCAGCTCCTCCGTAATCATCTCGAAGCTCTTTGCTTCAATTTCCTGCGGCTGAATCGTAAGCGGCTTAAACTCTGTTTTGAAATCCATAACAAACCCCTCCCATATGTCAAGCCGTAATCGACTTTACTTGTTCCAAAATGCCATCGTATTCCGTAAATACAGTTCCGAACTCCAACTCCGGCCGCGAAATCAAGATGACATCGATGCCCATGCTGAGCGCGGTTTGTACCTTCTCATCGACAGCCCCAGTCGAGCCGCTTTCTTTCGTTACCATGATGGTCGTGCCATACTGCCTGTAGAGCGCTTCGTTCATCTCCCGGGAAAATGGTCCCTGCATGGCGATTATATTTTTTTGCTCGACGCCAAGCTCCTCGCATTTCTCCATATTATCGTGCCTTGGCAGCATGCGGGCGACGAGCCGAATGTTCGGATCGTTGGCCAGATGCCGAGCGAAAATATGCAACGTCTTGCTGCCCGTCGTCAGCATCACAGAGCCTTGGCGGCGCTTCGCTTCAAGCGCCGCTTCCTCATAGCCCGGGACAACCGTCAACCCAGGATGGTTATCATACACGAGCGAGGCGCGTTCGAAGCGGATATAAGGAATGCCCGCGCATTTCGCCGCCTGCATCGCATTGCGATGCGCTTCCTCCGCGAACGGATGGCTAGCGTCAATAACAGCGGCGTATTCTTCGTTCGTAAACTGCGACACCATCTCATCTTCAGTTAAACGTCCCACGCGCACATCGAGCCCTTCAGCCTTTAAGCTATTCGCCGCGCTGTCCGTAACGACCGACGCCAACACCTTGTGTCCGCTCTGCCGAATGCGTACGGCTAGCTCCCTTGCATCGCTAGTGCCGCAAAGCATGAAGATCATTGCGGCTCCCCCTTATGCCCGTGAGCATGGCTGTGCGCATGTTCGTGCCCATCATGGCCATGGCCGTGATGATGATCGTGAGCGTGCTCATGATGGGCATGGTTATGGCCGTGATCATGTTCGTGATCGTGTCCATGATCGTGCGAATGGTCATGATGGTGATAATCGTGTCCATGCTCGTCATCATGATGATGATGGTGATGCTCAAGATGGGCAGCCGCCTCTATACGGTATTTACACAAGTCGCAGTTCATCGCTGCGCGCCCTTCAAACGCCTCGGCTACCCGGTCTAGCAACAAATCCGCCAGCTCAGGATGGAAGCCGAAATAATCCGCCAGCACAATGTTCCGGTCTGGATGAAGCGCTGCAAAATCCGCAACCATCTGCTCGATGCGTTTAATAAGAATGCCAGTGAACAGGAAGTAAGGCAGCACGTATACCGTTTTGGCGCCAAGCTGCAAGCAACGCTCCAGCCCCTCTTCGAACGACGGCTCTGTTACGCCGATAAAGCAGCTTTCCGTCCATTTGACCGGTACCTGTTCCCAGAACAGGCGCGCCATTTTATAAAAATCGCTATTCGCATCCACGTCGCTGCTTCCGCGACCTAATAACAACACCGCCGTGTTCGGGTCCCGCTCTCCGCTCTGCTGTTCTGCCGAGTACCCGGTCTCCGCCAACCGAGTCTTTAATATATTAATAACCTTCTGATGCACGCCGATCGGGCGTCCATACGCGAACTGGACATGCGGATACTTCTGCTTCGCATGGTCAATCGCATCGGGAATATGAATCTTCGCATGACCCGCGGCAAACAAAATAATCGGCACAAGCACAACTCGGCTGGCTCCTTGCGCTACGCACTTTGCAATGCCCTGGTCGATGGATGGTTTCGCAAATTCCAAAAAACATGTTTCAATGGCAAAGCCGGGCGCTTTCGCCCTGACCATATCAGCAAACCGAAGCAGCTCCTCATTTCCTGCAGAATCACGGCTGCCGTGGCCGACAAGCAGTATCGTCTCCATAAATATCCTCCTTTTTAATCCCCACAAGCTGCGTCCACTTCAACAGGCGCATGAACATCCTGATACGTGAAGCCAGCAACTTGGCCAACCCGCTTGAAAAATTTATGAAAACGTTCGTTTGGATGTCCTTTTTCCGTATATTCCTTAAAAATCCGTTCCATCACCGGCACGATTTCTTCAGCGGAAATGCCTTCTGCTACAGGCTGTGCAGCATGGGCGTTTCGGCCGATCGTTTTGCCCCCGAGGAATAAATCATAAGCTCCCCTGCGGTACACAATGCCGATATCCTCCAGCACCGCGCCATAGCAAGCCATTCCACAGCCGTTAATCCCGATTTTCAATTCCTTCGGCGTTTTCAGTCCGCCAACGGTTCGATTAAGTTGTTCGGCTACTGGAATTGCTTCGTCTTTCTCCAAATTGCAAAAATCGCATGCTTTCACTTGCGCGACATCGCCAATTGGGAAAACAAGCAGATTTTCCGCCTTAAGCCAGGACACAACGCTGGAGGGATCTTCTGTCTCTACTCGAATAATGATTTGATGATGTGGCGTATACTCGATCTCGCCCGACTCGCCAACCAGCTCAGCGATTTGCATCATTTGCAAGGCGCTGAATTTTTTGTTCGCGATTCCAGGGGAAACCGCAAGCTCGAAGATCGACGTAGTCGTCCGGGCAACATGCGCCGGTTGGCTTGCAGACAGCAATTTGCCGCCGGAGACGATTCCTTTCTCTGTTAACCGTTCCAACGCTTCCAGTGCCAGCGATGCAGGATGCAGCACGGTCCGAGGCTCCGGCTCCACAGCAACAGCTACAGCAGCAGCTTGTTCATACTGCTGCTCGGATGTTTCTTCTTCACTCTCCCAATCTTCCTCTTGCGCATTGAGAGACCACGGCTCCGCCTCTGTTCGCAGCCGCTCATGAGGCCGCAAAGCTTGCACCGTTGTATCAAGCGTATATTTGCGCTTATATCCACGCGGCGTAATGATAAGCCCCTCATAGAAAAATGTCGTAGAGTTGCCGATAATGACCGTTGTCAGCATGCCGATATCATGCTCTAGCATTGCGCCCAGTGTTGTGACGATAACTTGCTCTCGGTCTCTATATGCACTTTTTACTAGGCCAACCGGCGTATCGGGAGAACGGTATTTCAGCAAAATCCGCTGCGTCTCTACAATTTGTCTTGTACGCCTGCCGCTCCGAGGATTGTACAGGGCTATGATAAAATCCGCTGACGCCGCCGCTTCTACACGCTTCGCAATTTGCTCCCATGGCGTCAAATGATCGCTCAAGCTAATGGTGCAAGCATCATGCATGACAGGCGCTCCAAGAAGCGAAGCGCAAGAGTTAATCGCGGAGATGCCCGGGATAACTTCGACTTCAACGCCCGTTGCTGGATTCCATTTTTTCTCAATCAGTACCTCGTAGACGAGACCGGCCATGCCGTATACGCCGGAATCGCCGCTTGAAATGACGGCAACCTTTTTCCCCATTTCAGCTTGGCGAATCGCTTCCTGTGCACGGCTAACCTCTTCGGTCATGCCTGTCCGTACAATTTCTTGATCAGTCAATAGTCCACGTATGAGATCAACATAGGTATTGTAGCCAATGATAACTTCACTCTCTGCAATAGCCTGGCGAGCGCGTTCGGTTATATGCTCGAAAGCGCCAGGCCCAAAACCGATGATGAGCAGCTTGCCATTGTTGCTTGCCATGTTGCTCCTCCTTTGTCTAGAAAAACAATGTTTTCGCTCGAAAATATTCCCCGGCACACAAAAAAAGCATCCCCATTGGAGGAGATGCCCGCGATTAGAGTATGTATAAGAAAGCAATCATACGAAAGTGCATTGCCAAATTTGCATTCAAACGGCAAGGCCAGCGCATGTAAATTGCTACCTAAACACCTCCCTATTACGCGTAGGTTCCAGTGGTGTGAAAGAACAGGCAGGTCTCCTGACTTGCGGATCATAGCTTGTGCCCAAAGCCTTCCCGTTTCTAGTAAAGAAACAGTGGCAATTGTGCAGCTCCCCGCTTACAGTGGCGCGACCGTACCGGATTTTCACCGGTTTCCCTATTATGCCGAATCTTCATCCGACACCCGTTCTCGTCATATAGTTGTTTAATAAATTTATTAGAATATAGCATGCGAACGATAAATTCGTCCACTCCAAATTCCTTCTCGGCAGTCCCAATGTTGTGCTGTGCATTAATTTGCTAGTCTCGTCTGGGGCAACTTTCTGCCTCCTAGAGTTTGCGGTTCTTCGGGCGCAGCGCCCACGAAGCGATATTAAGTGCAGCATAGAAAAGTGGGAGAATTAGATTAAATCCATTGCTGACATAATCGTCAGCGAGTGCATGGGATAAAGCTGCACCCGTCATTAAAAAGAAGATGCCCGCGTAAGCCCACTCTTTGAGACGGGGAAATCCTGGCATAACAAGAGCGATGGCGCCAAGCACTTTCCAAATCCCGAGAATCGTCAAAATATAGACCGGAAAATCAATTTTATCCACTAACTCGACATTCCCCTCATTCTGCATCAGTTGCCCGATACCGCTTAACACAATCGCTGCTGCGAGCAGTAGGGTGACTAACCAATAAGCAATTTTTTTCCCTTTGGGCAAGGCTTTCACTTGCGAGATTGTTACCACCATACCGATGTCGTTATTGTTATTCATCTTATTTCCTCCTCATAATCTTTTCGTTTCACCGTTTTTTTTAATTGGACACCAT
The DNA here is from genome assembly GCF_009789195.1 of Paenibacillus sp. MMS18-CY102. Taxonomy (GTDB): domain Bacteria; phylum Bacillota; class Bacilli; order Paenibacillales; family Paenibacillaceae; genus Paenibacillus_T. The sequence continues at coordinate 19,943 of NZ_WSTC01000035.1, forward strand.
TTAGTGTCAAATTGATTATAGGACACCAAATAGTGTCCTGTCAACGAAAAAGATGGCTTCTGAACGATGAACCATTCAGAAGCCATGCGTACACAGTTTGCTCAGTATTTATCGATTATCGCGCCTAATACGGCTGCCTTCACGTAGGTTTGCCCCTGCAACGCCTTCAAACGGTTTGCAGTTCCTGTAACGACAACGCCAATAACACGAACGCCATCAATGGTTGGCTTCTCTTTGCCATCCCGTAAGTAATCGTAAATGCGCTCATATTCCTGCTTATATTTCCCTTTAACTTGAATGCCATTTTCAAGCGCATCAAGAAACTTTTGTTCCGTAACATCCGGGTTGTCCGGCCGAATTCCGAAGCCATAAACACTGCCCGCTAAATCGGGATTTGGTTCGAGAACGGTTCCATCAGGCAATTGTTGAATCATCGGCTTATAGGTGTCAACCCAATACCAGACGGGATGAACATCCGTCGGCAGCATCGACTGGATCTGCTTAACGGAATAATTCGTATCGAAAGAGAGGGCCATTTCAACCAACTTTTGCCCATTCATAGCGTTAAGTTCCGGCGTCTCGTTCAGATAGTTCGCATATTCTACGCTTGGAAGATAGAACATCATCTCTCGCTCGCTGCTGTAGCGATTATACGGTCGTGTATATTGAAAACCTTGTTCCTGCATAGCTGTATCTTGAACAGATAAGCTAGAGTAGTTTCCTAGAGAGCGCGTAAAAGTCCCCCAAGAGCTGAACTCGTAATTCTCTGGTTCCCAGACGACGGGAACTCCCTCAACAATCTTGTAGGTTTGGTATTCAAGGGTGCCACTGAGAAAACCATAGTGTGTCCGATATCCTGACAAATAATGATTAGGCCCACTTATCTCTTCGAACATTTCAATATCGCGCATCGCATTGTCCGCGCTTCGATACTGCAACTGCAAATTCACGAACCAACCTCCTACCAAAATAAATAGCATAACTGTCAAGGAAATGATTATATTTCTCCAAATTGTTCGGTTCCGGGCTTTCTTAATTAGTGCAGCTAACTTGATATTATCGTCAAAGCTTGCTTCGTTATCATTCATCATGCAACCCTCCATATTTTTTCTGAAAGCTTTTGCGGGCTCGGTATAAATAAGTTTTCACGGTCTCTTCGCGCATAGCCAAAAGACTAGCGATTTCGCGGTAACTGAGCTCCAACTCGTATTTCAAAATCAGCAGTTGCTTATAAAGCGGGACTAATGCTTCCATCACTCGCTCGATCTCATCTCTTTGTTCCTTGCGAAGCAGGATCTCCTCTGGGACTTCCCTCTCTTCTGCAACAGGCTCCTCAATCAACCACTCCATGCGTTGGCTCTTGCGTAACAAATCGTAATATCGATTGAGCGCAACACGATATAACCACGCAGAGAACTTGTCAGGCGGAATAGAGTCCATATATAGGAGGCCTTTGTACACCGTGTCCTGAACGATATCTTCAGCGTCGGACCTGCTTGCTCCTAAGCGAATCAAATACCGCTGTAAATGGTTCATTTTGTCCTGCAGCAGCAGTAACATTCGCTCGTTTTTCACTTTCTGCCTCCCTTCACCCTATACAACGTCCCAGCAAGTGATAGGTATACATGCGAATAAAAATAGTTTTCTATGTATTTACACAAATAAAAACCGAGGGCCACTTAATAGCAGCCCTCGGTCTATGATTATATCAGTTCTTACAGCAGGTTCTCGATAACATCCACAACAGCAGACGGTTGATCCGTCATAATGTAGTGGCCAGAACCAGTAGCGATCGTATGATTGCTATAATCCGAGAGATTTAAGAGATCTTCTTGCAAATCAGCCCAAGTTGCTTCAATGACGGGTCCAAGGCCATGTACGGTAGCGCTCAGCACTTCAAGCGGGATGTCGCGCAACGGATCGTCGTTCACAATCGCAGTTTTTGCTTGGGACAACGTTTGAGTAATCGTGCTGTAACCGCCTTCAGCAACAAAGTTGGCTTTGAATACATTCTGCACAGGAATAGGGAATGTATCTGTCGTTACTGCTTCTTGATCAACATGAGCCGCATCAATGAAAGCAATGCCTGCTACTTCAGTTGGGTACAAATCAGCAAAAACAGTAGTGATCGCAGAACCATAGGAATGCGTCACCAAAATATAAGGTGCCGAAACGCCCGTTTCTGCAAGAAGATCATGGAGTTGTTCTGCTTGAGTAACAGCGTCATAAGGACCGCCGCTATCGTCACTAAGGCCAATGTTTGCACGGTCATAAGCAAATGTTTGTGTTTGCAGTGAAATTTCATCCGCTACATCATCCCATACCGAACCGTCCACATCACGCCCGCTTTCGAACACGACTGCTGGTTCACTTCCACTGCGATTAGCAGAGCCTTGAATATCGACATGGAGTTCGAAATCTCCAAGATCAACTTTACCTGTATAATCCGTGTAGATAGGAGTTGATGGGCATGCTAGGGCTGTGCCAGATACAGACAGCATCAATGCAGATGACATAACGACAGATAACAGTTTTTTACGCAAGAATAATTCCCCCTAAATGGTTTTGCAAGTGTCTGGAATTGAACCAGAAGTTAGCCTACCTCACTCGCGTATTAAAAGTGGGAGATTAAAGACTGTTAAAATTTATGACTTCCCTTTAACACTTAAACATTAAACCATATATTTACTATAGAAGCAACAGAAGGAAGTGATAGACTTTCAGGAATCGTTTTTTTGTCCAATTAAAAAAACCGCAAGCATGCGGCTTTCAATCGTCATATTCCATTGCTATCCTGTATCAGCTCTTTGTGTTAGACCATATCTGTCCAGCAACCTTCAAGCAGCCTTCGAATCGAAATGGTTCGCCAAAACTGTATTCAAAAATCTGTTGTATGCTGCGGGCTAAATCATCAACGGATATTGCATCTATAGCCTTTTCTGTTACTTTTTTAATCTCAAAGGCAAATTCATTCTCAGGTGCATCAAATTCATTTTGTCCTCCCGTTTGCCATCTTAGGCTTCGCATACAACTCTGCCTGCATCTGTTTAATCGCATCATCCACCGTGATTTGGTTCACTATCAGCTCGTTAAAATAGGCTTGCCCGATCTCGTACAAGTTACTGTCAATCGTACGCAAGCTGTCAAATAATTGATTGTCCATCCGATCGAATGCATAAAAAGCCGAAGCTTCCCCTTCTTTTTCCTCTTGGCTTAATCGAGTAGGCAATTGCCCTGAATAAGCTTGAGCAATCATCCGTCCATAGTGATCGCTCGTTACATAATTGATAAATTCCCAAGCGCCTTCCTTCTGGGAAGCATTGGATGGGATCGACACAAAATCGGTGATTCGGATGTTCGACCCCGTCCCCGGCACCAATTCACTATCAGGCAACGAAATAAGTCCCCATTCCAAATCTGCAGAACGGTAATCTTCCGAGGATAATAAGCTGTATAGCTCTGTGCTGTCATTTGCCATCGCTATATTGCCTTGCAAGAAGGGATGGTTTGCTTTCTGTGTCGCTTCTCGGCTTGAACCAGCAGCAATCTCCATAGATGAGCTGTCAGCGCAAACACGCGCCTTATAACAATCGGTCACCTGTTGGAATACACGCTTCCACGAATCATTTTCGAGCATGAAGGACTTGCCATTATATAGCGTTAAGCCTTTGCTCTGGCCGACAGCTAGCGCGACCATGAAAGGATGATATTGTTCATAGCTAAAATAACCATATTGTTTTTCTCCATCAGCCGTACTAGGGAAGCGCTGTGCCAATTCAAACAACTCGTCCCAAGACATTTGATCCGTTGGAGTGGGCATGCCATATTTTTTGAATATTTTCTTATTATAAAATAATCCAGAACCCGTAAAAGCAGGCGTTAAACCAATCACCTCGCCCGCATCATCCTTAAGCAGGCCGGCAACAGCTGGCGTTATTTCCGTGAAATTGTACTGATCCCTATGAATAAAATCGCTCAACGGCGTAAAGATTCCTTTATCCGGCAGCTCGGTATACAAATAGCCTGGCAGCAGCACCACATCCGGTTGTTTTTGCTCGATCAGCCGGCTATAAACAGAAAGCGCTTCCTCCCCCTCCCGTCTAGCATCATCAACAGAAATAAATTCAATCTTATAATTCGGATGCGTGCCTCCGAAAACATAGCCATACTTTTCATTAAAATCAATTTCATCCTCGCCTAAAATCTTTAATGTTACAGGTAGTTCAGGCTGCTCCGCCTGGCTTGAACAACCCGTTAGCATCAAAGCGCTTGCGGCAAGCCATACCATTGTTTTCTTCATCATGATCGAAGTTGCACCTCTAGTAGTCCGTTTTATTATGTAATCTATCAATTCATCGAATAAATAGCTGGATTAATTGTAACATAATTCAAAAATAAGCAGTTCATTGATTAAACGGTTCAATCAATTAAAAACCGCCCCCAGCGCAATGGCGCCAAGGGCGGTTCCTGTCTCGAAATTCAATACATTAATGGCTTATGCATTATGGCGAAGGGTTAAAATTTTGCAACCCGTAGCCATAAGGGTAAAGCGGATTGCCATAGGTGGTCGGAACCGGCTGATTGTTGTTAATTAAATTGCGGATTTCGGTACGCTGCGCCTCTGTTGCGCCAATATCATACGGCAAATCCCATTTCTCCAGCTGGTTGTTGACGTTATCGGTTCCGATCTGGTCGACCGAACGCGGCAGTTGGAACGGCAGCTGCCCTTTCGGCAAATAGTCGCCAAACAACAATTGTGATGTTGCAAGGCCGCCTCCGTTGCCCGGACGGTAGAGTGCCACCATCGCGGAGCACTTGTTCACGATGTCCGTTAACACGTATGGCCTTGGCATGACGATCGCGCACACGACTGGAATGTTGCGGTTGTAGAACTTATCAATTACCGCGACTTGGTCCGCTGGTATTACAGGCGATTTATCCAACCATTCCGTGCCGTGCGTATAGCTCTTCTCGCCAATGACGACGACAGCGGCTTTCGCCGATGCGGCATCGTTTAAGGCAACGTTGACGCCTGTTCCTGCACGATCCTTAATGCCTTGATAATACGATTTGGCTGCTGGGTTATCATGGTAAATCGACTGCCAAATAACGTTGGCGATGTTGTCAGTTGCGAAGTCATCGCTCGTAGCCCGAGGGCCAGCAACGATAATCGTATCGCCGTTATTCGGCTTCAATGGCAATACACCGTTGTTTTTGAGCAGCGTAAGCGATTGGCGCGCCGCTTCGTTGACGATATTATTGCTTTCCGTGCTGTGCCAGATCGTCGTCGGGTAGTCTGGATCACCGTATGGATTCTCGAACATGCCGAGCTTAAATTTCAGCTCCAGAACGCGGCGCACCGCTTCATTGAGGCGCGTCCAGCCTACGGAGCTAATAAGCGTGTTGAAATCCGTTCCGGAAGCGACCGCACCGCCCATTACGTCAGCGCCTGCGTTCATGCTTTTGACCGAAATATCGGTTGCCGCCGCCAGCCAGTCGGTCATCACAATGCCGTTAAAGCCGATAACATTGCGTAAATAATCAAGCGTCGGCTTGCTGGAGCCTGCGCCTTCACCGCTCGGATCAAGGAACGGCGCACCGCCATATCCCGGCATGACGGATGCTGGATTCGCATCCATTGCCGCGTACCACGGCTTCATATGCCATTTGATCGTTGCGCTGTCATAGACGATGGACTGCTCGCCGCCTGCACCTTGGCTCGGCCAGTGCTTCACCGTGATCATCATTGATTTTGGATTGATCTCCGGTCCTCCCTGCATGCCGGCAATGATCGCCCGCAGCATCGCTGCTGAGAAGTCAGCGTTCTCGCCCGTCCCTTCCTGGAAGCGTGGATATAACACTTTCGTATTCACTTCCGAAATCGGCGACAGTGTACCCGTGAAGCCCCACGCCTTCTGCTCGCGGCGCTGCAAGTCGCCTACTTGCCAGATGAGATTCAGGTTGCGCGTAGCCGAAAGGCCCAGCTCTGTTGGATAAATCGTCTTCCAGCCATGGACTTTATCGCCGGTAAAGCCGATCGGCACGCCGAGGCGGGACTCCGCCGACATTTTCTTCTGTGCATCCGTAATGAAACCGGTTACCCCATATGAGAAGACAAAACCAGCCTGCAGGTTCAAACCGTCAAGCGATTCTGGCGAGAAGAACAGCTGGTTGATCTTCTCATCATTCGTCATCCGTGAAAATAGGTCATTCATCCTCGCATCAATCGAGTTGTGCCAATCCTCGTAAGGCTCAATCGTACCATTTTTGTTCAAATCCCGGCTGCCGTTCACGATGTTTACCCCGTCCGCTACTTGCTCGATGTAAGGAAGGTAAACACTGAATTGGCCGATATTGGACTGGCTGCGGTTGCCGCCAGCATCAACGGCGACGACATACCACTTGTACGTCCAACGGTCGACAAGTGAAGGCGCGTTCAACGTCGTTCCAGTCGTTTCGCCAACCTTCGTATACCGGTCGAGCAAGTTGCCTGAAGCGTTCCAGTCGTAATCATTTCGCGTCAGGTTCACGTATACTTCATATTTTGCCGTGCCAGCTTTCGCTTCCCACGTCAATGACGGCGTTCTCGTATTCGTCACCATTTGGCCATTCACAGGAGACGATACTTTGAAAGCAGCGATTGCGTACGCAGCTGTAGCCGCATCCGAATCCGTCATGTCCGCTTTAACCGCAATCGCCCGAATCGTCTTGTTCGTCGTAATATTGATCGGACCTGTATAGGTCGGGGATGCTGCGGTCGGCACAGAGCCGTCCGTCGTGTACTTGATCGTCGCGCCAGCGGTAGCCGTGGCGATTGCCACGTTTTGCGGCGTCGTGTATGCGCCCGGAGCTGGCGTAAACGTCGGCGTTGCAACTTTTGGCGGCAGTGGAGTTGTTAAGCCATAGACTTCAAACTCCCATAACGAGTAACCATACACGGTATTGCGTACAGTGCCGTTCAACCGAACGTACCGCGCCGTAATCGGATTAATCGTCAAATTCTCTACGCCACCAGCGCTAAACGCCTGCGTGTACGCATCCGTCCAGTTCGTGCCGTCTGTGGACACCTGGATTTTGTAAGTCTTCGCGCTTGCTGTCTCCCAGTTCAGCTTCACGCCTGTAACGGTGTTATTCGAGCCAAGATCAACTGATATCCACTGCGGATCGCTGAACAGCGATTCCCAGCGTGTCGCCGCGTTGCCGTCAAAAGCAGCAGTAGCCGGGCTGCCCACTTGCGCGGAGGATGCAGTCGCTGATTTGTTCAGCGCTAAGTTGACGGCCGTTGGCTGCCGGTCTGTAATCTCAACTGCAATGGCAGAATTCGCATGCACGGTAAAGGTCAATGGATTGCCTTTAATCGTGTTCCCGTTCGCATCAGTCGTTCGGAATGCAACGTCCTTCTGCTCAACCATGTAGTTGACGCCGATCGTAACCGATGTGCCGACCGGATATTTTGCTGTCAAGTTAACGGTTGTATTTTGTGCTTTGAGCGTCGTCGTCTGGTTCGCATCAGCCGGGCTCAGCCCCATCTCCAAATATTGGGCGTATGGCCCCGTAATCGGAATGGTCACATCGCTAGGCTGCACAGGCGGTTGGCCGTACACCTCAAACTCCCAGAGTGAATAGCCATAACCCGTGTTGCGAACGGTGCCGTACATGCGGACATAGCGGGCAGAAACCTGCGCGAACGATATCGTTTCGATAGCGCCTGCTCCATTGGTCTGCGTGTAAACATCTGTCCAAGTCGATGCATTCGTCGATACTTGGATTTTGTACGACTTGGCACTTGCCGTCTCCCAATTCAGCTTCACGCCGCCAACCGTCATGTTTGAGCCCAAGTCAACGTAAATCCATTGCGGATCGGCGAATTGTGACTCCCAACGCGTCGTTGTGCTGCCATCGACAGCTGCGGAAGCTGCACCGCCAGTTAGCGAGGACGATGCTGTTGCTGATTTGTTTAGCGCAAGATTGGCATTGCCGGATGTTCCGATCGTGAATGTAGCCGTCGATACAGCCGAATCAGTCATGCCCGCTTTCGTCGCAATCGCTTTGAGCGTCTTCGTCGATGCGACGTTAATCGCGCCCGTGTACGCCGGCGAAGCAGCCGTCGGCGTTGAGCCGTCCGTCGTATATTTGATCGACGCACCAGCTGTAGCGGTTGCAATCGTCACGTTCTGTGCCGTAGCATACGTTCCTGCTCCTGGCGTAAACGTTGGCGCTGCAACTGGCTGTGCCGCCCCAGACGATGTGAGGCTAAACCAATTCAAATTCCAACCGTTCGTTGCAGCATAAATGCGCAGCGTCTGTGTGCCCGCAGATAAATTGACTGTTGCAGACACAGTTTGCCACGTTTGCCAGCCGCCCGTATTCGGCACGGTTACTGTCGCAAGCGTCGTCCCGCCGTTACGCAGCTGCAGCTGCGTATCCGCATAAGGGCTTGCTACCCGAAAATCAACGGTGTACGTACCAGCGTTCTGAACGTTTACCGTGTAATCCATCCAATCGCCGATGTCCGTGTAAGCAACATTCATTCCGCCTTCGGAGCATACTTCTGTCTGAATGCCATTCATCGCTGAATAGCTTTCGGCTTCGATTTTTCCTGGATCGCCTGGAGCGGCGATTGCTGGCTGAACTGGCGGAAGTAGGCTAAGCATTAACGCCAGCACGAGCAAAATGTAAACGATTCTTTTGCGCAGCATTACTGATCCTCCCATTTCATCGAATTTTGGATCAGGCGGCGCGCCGCTGCAGGCAGGTCTAGAGGACAACGGCAACGGCGCGAATCGCCATGAGTTAACCGTTCATCATGCGATGCCCTGTGCGTTTAACTTCCGAATCGGAATTTCTCGTTCGTGCCAATCGCCGCCGCGCTCGCTGTCAGCGGGTTCGCCCCATTTGCCGAGACGTACTTGCCGTTAGCATCGGAACGAAGTGATATTGTGCCGTCTGGATTGACAATGCGCTGGAATGTCTCAGACGGGCCAATTGCGCTTTGGTTCGCGGTCATTTGCCCGTTGCCGCCTGCTCCGGCGCTAGCGTACTTGTAATTCATTAGTGCCAGAAGCGCTACTTTGCCGCCGCCGACATCAATGAGCTCGAATTTCTCCCATGTGCTTGCCGTTTGCCGGCTTGCGGTCAGCAGGCTGTTATTGTAATTGTCTGCGCTTACGTATAGCCCGTTCGACCCTTGAATCGAGACGATGTTGCGGACAGGATGTGGCGGGTACACGCCGCCTTCGCGCTGATAAACACGAACGTAATCGACTGTGTATTTCTGCGGGAATACAGTCGAGGCATCTGGCGATCCCGGCCATGCGCCTCCAACTGCGAGGTTAAGCAGCAGGAAGAAATTATGGTCGAATGGCCATGTGCGGCCTGCCAAATCTTCGATTGTCCGCGTTTGGTACAACTGGCTGTCGAAATACCAACGGATGACGTTCGGCTCCCATTCAATCGCATAGGTGTGGAACGCATTGCTAAAGCCTGCCGGATACGTATAGGACGTACCGAGGCTTGTGCCCCCGCTGTAACCCGGACCGTGAATCGTGCCATACACGTTCGTCGGTGTGCTGCCGACAAATTCCATAATGTCGATCTCGCCGCTATTTGGCCAGCCGGCCGTCGGGAGATCGTCGCCAAGCATCCAGAACGCAGGCCAGATTCCTTGGCCTTGCGGCAGCTTCGCTCTCATTTCGAATTTGCCGTACTTAAAGCTGTACTTGTTCTGAGTCTTGATGCGGCCAGAGGTGTAATTCTGGTTGCCGTATGCCTCTTGCAGCGCCTTGATTACGAGGAAGCGGTTGCCCGTATCCGCAGGGTCCTGCTCAAGATAGACGTTGTTCGTCCGGTCGGTATAGTATTGCAGCTCACCGTTGCCGAAGCCGCCTCCGCCCGTCTCGTATGTCCACTTGGACGTATCGACGCCAGCGCCCGCTGCGCCATTAAACTCATCATTCCAAACAAGCTTCCATGCGCCTGGCTGTTGGCCAGTCGAGATCGTGTAGGTGCCCGTTGACATAGACGAATCCGTCATGCCCGATTTGATAGCGATCGCTTTGATAACCGTCGATGCTGATACGATAATTGGGCCTGTGTAGGTTGTAGAAGCCAACGTTGGTGTTGAGCCATCAGCCGTGTACTTAATCGTCGCACCAGATGTTGCAGTTACGATCGTTACGTTCTGGGCTGACGAATACGTCCCAGGCGCTGGTGTAAATGTCGGTGTTGCAACCTGCTGAATCGGTGTAGTGCCGTTGCCGTACACCTCGAAGTCCCACAGCGAATACCCATATGCCGTCCCGCGCTGCGTGCCGTATATCCGTACATATCGCGCAGTGGCTGCCGAGAATGTAACGTCGTCAATACCACCGTCACCAGCCACCGTCGAATACACGTTCGTCCAAACGGCCGCGTCATTCGAAACTTGAAGCTGATAAGCTTTGCCATAAGCGGCTTCCCAGTTCAGCTTTACCCGATTAATCGCCGTAGTTGAGCCAAGATCGACATAGATCCATTGCGGGTCAGCAAAAAGGGATGACCAACGCGTGCCGCTATTTCCGTCAACCGCGCCAGCCGCTGACATTGCCCCTTCAGTGGATGATGCGAATGCTGGCTTATTCAAAGCCAAGTTTCCGCTCACAGGCGGAATCGTGCCGGCTGACGTGAAGTTCAGCCAATTTAAATTCCAGCCATTCGTCACCGCATGGACACGGAGCGTTTGGACGCCAGCTGGCAGTAGGACCGAAGCCGTTACTGTCTGCCATGCTTGCCAGCCACCTGTGTTCGGAATGGTAACGGTTGCAAGAATGGAAGCGCCGCTGCGAAGCTGAAGCTGGGTGCCTGCGTAAGGGCTCGATACCCGGAAATCAACGTTATAGGTGCCTGCGTTCTGGACGTTCACCGTATAATCCATCCAATCGCCAGCATCGATGTACGAGACATTCATTCCGTCCTCCGTACTCGCCTCTGTCTGCACACCGCTCATCGCCGCATAGCTCTCCGCCTCGATTTTGCCAGGATCACCCGGCGCCGCTGTCGTTGGCGAGATCGGAAGCAGCAAGCTGAATATAAGCGAGAAGCTCAGAATGGAGGAAATGATTTTCTTACGAAACATCGTTAAGCCTCCTTCATCTCAAGTTTCCGTTATTACCAGCCGACCGTTACGATAAGCGCCGCTGGATCGTTACGTTCCAAATATGCAGCCTGATTGTACACGTCGTCATAGCAGAAGCCGTAGGACAACCCGTCAATGCTGTGATCATGCCAGAACTTGGAATAATAGTTGCTTGGCGTGATTTTGTAGTACTGGGTTGTATCCGTCCATTGTGCTGGATTCGGATAAACGCCGCGATTCAAGGCAGCGCAAAGCTGCGGGTCGGCTGCCGCGCCGATGCCAAGCAATATTTCTTGCGTCGTCGGTTTCGGTCCAGACCCGGTCCATACTTGGTTAACATAGCTGTCGAAGTAATTAGCGTAAGGCCCGCCTTCCTTAAATCCGCCCTTCGCTGGAGCAAGTATGCGATATGGCGCTTGCACGAGCGTTTTGAACTCGGCCGGCACTTCGTTCAAATAAGCAGCGAACAAGGCAGCACGCGTCTCCGTCTCGCCGACGGTCCGGTCGTAGCCGTCCTTCGTGATGAGGCGGTGCGTAATAGGGAAACCGAAGGCGTCGACACGGGTCGTATTGCCATGATATCCGCCTGCATCAAGCGTAAATTCGATAAAGTCCCAATAGATGTCATTGTTCGGGTCGGTCGGATTGTTCACGTCAGGCCCTGCGTAGCCGTCATTGTACACTTTGATGTACATCGGTGAACCGACGCTGAGGAACATACGGCCAGACGATATCGCTGGTGTAGAAACGAGCGGAACATCACTCAGCTTGTGGTAAATGTTCGCATAGTTTTGGCTGTTCTTCGTCAAATGGCCAGGGGCATCATTCAATGCCGTCGATGTCGGCACCAGATTGCCGTTCGCATCGAGATAACTCAGCTTATTATTCGAATCGAGCCCGAGAACAGCCCAGTAAATTTGATTGTCTGCAAAGTTGCCTCTCGTGCCGTTCTTAATTTGGAAATCCATGGCGCCGCCGCCCTTGGAAATCTTGTAAGCAGCGCTTGCAAGATCGGAGTCCGCCATGCCGGACTTAATTGCGATCGCCTTGACCGATGTGGTCGAAGCGACCGTGATTGGTCCCGTATAAGTTGGGGATGCCGCCGTCGGCGTCGAGCCATCCGTCGTGTATTTAATCGTTGCGCCTGCCGTCGCCGTTGCCAGCGTTACGTTCTGGGCAGTCGCATACGTACCGCCACCTACAGGCGAGAACGTTGGCGTTGCAACCTTCGGTGTTGGTGCGCCGGAAGTGAATTGCAGCCAATTCAAGTTAAATCCGCCTGCTGCTGCATAAACGGTCAGCGTCTGATTGCCAGCCGCCAGATTCACGCCCGTTGCAATCGTAACGGTCGACCAGGTCTGCCAGCCGCCCGTACTCGGAACAGCCGCCGTTCCAAGCACCGTCGCACCGCTTCTCAGTTGAACCTGTCCGCCAGCAGTTGGGCTCGCTACACGGAATTGGACCGTGTACGCGCCAGCCGAAGCCACGTTTACGTTATAGCTCATCGTGTCGCCGGTCTCGATCCAGCCTACATTAAGCCCGCCCTCAGACGATTGCTCCGTTGCAACGCCGGACATTGCATCGTAGCTTTCCGCCTCGATTTTGCCTGGAATCGCCTTGCCGGACGAAGCCTGAATCGAATAGGAAGCGGTCACAATCGGCGAGTCACTCATGCCCGCCTTCGTTGCTATCGCCTTGACCGTTAAAGTAGACGATACGTTAATCGGTCCCGTGTAGGTTGGCGAAGTTGCTGTCGGCGTTGATCCGTCCGTCGTGTATTTAATGGTTGCGCCTGCTGTCGATGACGTAATCGTTACATTTTGCGCCGTAGTGTAAGTTCCGCCTGCTGGCGTAAATGCAGGGGCCGCCACCTGCTGAACAGGCGTTGCTGATGTAAGGTTAATCCAGTTTAAGTTCCAACCGTTCGATGCCGCATAGACACGCAGCGTCTGGCTGCCAGCCGTCAGGCTGACGGTTGTCGAAACGGTCTGCCAATTTTGCCAGCCGCCCGTGTTCGGATTCGTCACTGTTGCTAGCGTTGTTGCGCCTTTGCGCAGCTGCAGCTGGGTATTCGCATAGGGGCTGGACACCCGGAAATCGACGTTATACGTACCGGCCGCCGGAACATTGACCGTGTAGTCCATCCAATCGCCAGCTTCAATGTAGCCAACGTTTAAGCCGCCCTCTGCGCACGTTTCAGTCTGAATGCCGTTCATGGCCGAATAGCTTTCCGCTTCAATCTTGCCCGGATCTCCAGGCGCTGCGGTAACGGGCTGCGGCACGTAGCCCAACCCCAAACCTACTGCTAGCACAAACACAAACAAGAGCAATGAAGCTCTCTTCCAAGTCATTATTGATCCTTCCTCTCCATTAAATTTATGTCGTTTCGTGAAGCTTACATGATGTCGTTTAATGCGTCACCTCTTTAATGAAATCGCTTTCATTTTATTGTGAAGCTGCAGCAATCAACCGCATCACCTCCAGTGCCTCCCCTAGTTTCAGGCGGATGGCCGTTCGTTCTTCGATATTAGCATGAAGGTTCATCCTCAAATATGCATCATATTTTAGATAAGGTGTATCATTTTTAATAATTTATGGGATTTAAGGAAGTTGTTAGTCGACAAACTCTGACAATTTTCTTGCAACGCAAATGTCGCATATAGCACCATCCCCATTCAATCTATAGACAAATTTTTCTGCGTAAAGTACGGCTCAGTTTGTTGTTTCTCTATAATTTTCCACTAACTTGCCGATAAACATTATGACTAGCAAAAAACTACAATTAATGCTGTCCAGCATAATAGGCAAAAGTCTTGAGGAGGTTGCATGGATGAACAAGGATTTTATGCAGGAAGAACCAAGAAGTGTAGTAAAGGATAAGTATTATATTACCGTCCAAACCCTTGATTATTTTGGCTCGAGAGTGGATCACATTGATCTGATGGTTGATAGAGGATCAGTAGCGAATGCTGGTGATTACATACAGCTATTCAAGCAGCGCTATGATGTAGATGCTGAACTAAAAAACGTCTCGCCTTATATGGAATTTAAAGTTATTTCACCAAAGCCCAAAGGAATCCGGCAAATTACGGTTATAAAGATCGCAAAAGACTTTACCTATCAACCGATAACGAAAATATGATTGTACTGATACACCAAAGAAGCACGCAGGGAGCTGATCCCAACGTGCTTCTTTTCTTTCGCCTACAGAAGGCCACTTCAATTTATTCCTTTAGCACATCGCAAACTTCTCTCAAATGAATATCTAATCTTTATTACTTTCGCCAAAAAGTGGTGCATCCAGCTTTCTCCGTAATATTAAACTGGATCATTTTCTCAAGCAATAAATAATCAACCGGGCTTTTCCACTGGATCCGCACCAACTGATTGCTGTGGTCATAGCCAGCCTGCACAATTTCATCAGAAAAATGGATAATCCCTGCCCGCTCAGGGGCAACTGCCAAATGAAGTTTAGCTATGCTGAATCCAATAATATAGGTGTCGTGATCGGTAAACATCGGCTGATTCCACGCAATTTTGGGCTCTAAATTCGGAAATTTCCTAGTTACCCAACCCAAGACTTCTTCTGTTCGATCCCGATGTTGCGGGTTATCAATACGCGCTAAATATTCAGCAAAAACTTCCATGTTGATTCCTCCTCCACTCATTCTATATATTCAGCGTTCAACTGAGCACCTAGCGGTATAAACTTCCTATAATGTATCATAAAACATGCGTTTCCTATTCCATTATCCTTCCAGATCACGTAAAAAAGCTGCCGTATGCTGGCAGCTTCTTGCTTGATGTATATTGATGTTAGAATTATTGTATCACTTTAAATACTTGCCCGTTATCGATTGCTCAACTTGGATGATCTGTGAAGGCGTTCCTTCAAATACGACCTGTCCGCCCTTGCTGCCTCCGTCTGGCCCCATATCGATGATCCAATCCGCTTGGCTGATGACATCAAGGTTATGCTCGATGACGATGACCGTATTGCCAGCATCTACAAGACGGTTCATGATATCCAGCAGGAGCCCGATATCTGACATATGCAAGCCAGTCGTTGGCTCATCCATCACGTAGATGCTGCCTTTCTTATGCAGCTCGCTTGCCAGCTTGATGCGCTGGCATTCCCCGCCAGAGAGTGTGCTAAGCGGCTGTCCCAGTGTTATATAGTTTAGGCCAACATCTTTCATCGCCTGGAGCTTGCGCACAACCTCTTTGAGCTGGAAAAACTCCAATGCTTGCTCGACTGTCATCTCCAGCACATCCGCTATGGACTTGCCATCTAGCTTGTACGCGAGCACTTCTTCCTTGAAACGTTTGCCCCCGCATACTTCGCACGGCAGCTTCACGCTTTCGAGGAAAGCAAGGTCAGCGTACACGACTCCTAACCCTTGGCAGTTCTCGCATGCCCCTTTGGAGTTGAAGCTGAACAAGCCTTGATTCACCTTATTCGCCGATGCGAATGCTTTGCGCACATCATCCATAATGCCTGTATACGTCGCAGGATTTGAACGCGTAGACACGCCTACCGCCGATTGGTCGATGACGATTGCATCCGAATGCTGGCTAAGGAAAACATCGTTAATGAGCGTACTCTTGCCAGAACCAGCCACACCTGTCACGACGGTTAGCACGCCGGTTGGAATGTCTGCACTCACGTTATGAAGGTTGTGAAGTGTGGCATTTTGAATAGGCAGCTTGCCAGTTGGTTTCCTGCATTCGTGCTTTAGCTGAAGCGCCCGTTTCATATGGGTGCCAGTCAACGTGCTTGACTCAAGCAAGCCCTCGAAGCTTCCTTCATAGACGATCGTGCCGCCGCGGCTGCCTGCGTGAGGCCCTACATCGACGATATGATCCGCAATTTTGATGACATCGGGATCATGCTCAACGACAATGACCGTATTGCCTTTATCGCGCAGCTTTTGCAGCAACTCGTTCAACCGATGCACATCGCGGGGATGCAGGCCAACACTCGGCTCATCGAAAATGTACGTGACATCCACTAAGCTGCCGCTTAAGTGCTTCACCATCTTGACCCGCTGCGACTCGCCGCCGGACAACGTATCGGTCTCACGGTCCAACGTCAAGTATTCGAGCCCGATATCTACCAAATGCTGCAGCCGCTCGGTCAGCGATTTAACAATAGGCGTTGCTACAGGGTTGTCTATTTCCCGAATGACGCGGACGAGCTGGCCAACCTCCATTGAAGCCATCTGCGCAATGTTAAGGCTATTGATTTTACAATTGAGCGCAGCTTGGCTAAGCCTCGCTCCTTTGCAGCTAGAACAAGGGCCTTCGGTTATGTATGGCGCAACTGCCTTTTGAGTACGCTCGGATAATGTTTTCAAGTCCCGCTTGATGTACTTGGTGGTGAACTTCTCAATAACGCCTTCCACCGTAATATTAATTGCCTTGCCGCCGAACTGCATCTCCACTTTCCGTGCTTTGCTGTATAGCAAATGGTCTAATTCCTCAGCCGTATAATCACTCAGCTTCTTGTCGATATCGAAGTCCCCTGTTTGGACGATGATCGACCAATCCATGCTGTCCACCTTATAGTCCGGCAGCAGGATAGCGCCTTCATTCAACGATTTGGACATGTCCAGTGCCTTGCTCATATCAATGCCCAGCCTGCGTCCAATTCCGCTGCATTCGAGGCACATGCCTTGCGGATCATTGAACGAGAACATGTTGGCTTGTCCAACATAAGGTTCGCCAACTCGGGAGAACAGAAGGCGGAGAATAGGAGAGATATCGGTAATCGTGCCCATTGTTGAATGGGAACCGCCACCCAGCCGCTTCTGGTCCACAATAACGGCCATGCTCAGGTTCTCGATTGCATCCGTGTCGGGCTGCGGAACCTTAGGCAGGAAATTGCGAACGAACATGCTGAAATTTTCATTCAATAATCGCGTGGATTCTGCCGCAATCGTATCGAAAACGATGGATGACTTCCCGGATCCAGACACACCGGTGAAAATCGTAATTTTACGTTTAGGGATGCGCAAGGATACGTTCTTGAGATTATTCTCCCTCGCACCTGAAAGTACGATATATTCCTGATTTGCTTCGTTCATTATTGACACCTTCATTTCCTATTAGTTTCTGTCAGACACAACTTAAACCGGCTGCAAGCCTACCGCAGCCGGTTATGTTGTTTCGGTTCAACCATCCTATACGTTCCATCAGCCGTTATTGTGCCAACAACTTTTCAAGTTCGGCATTCCAATTCGTCCAACCATATTTAGCGCCGCCAAGCGCTTGCGGGTTCGAGATGCCGGTTTGCTCGAGATGAAGGTTCACCTTGCCGTCCCCTAAATCCTGAATTGTCCAAGTAACCGTATGCGTCTCTCCACTTGACCACGTATAAGACAATCGGCTTGGTTCTTCTACCAGAAGCACTTCCCCGTCAATAATGCCATTCCAATATTCAGTCGGTTGCGTGCGGAATTGAAACCGGTGGCCTACGATAGGCTGAAAATCATTTTCCATCGTCCATTTCGCGAGCTTAGTGGAATCGGTTATTGCAGACCATAGCTTCTCGACCGTCGTCTTATATTCAAAATCCAAAGATAATGTCAAACTCACAGTTCATCCTCCTCGAATAGTTGATTCAATCGCATCATATTGGTTCGCCAAAATTTACTATAAAAGCTGACCCAATCTTGTATTTCTTGAAGTGGAGCGGCATTGAGCCTAAACAGGGTCTCTCTTCCGGCCTTCCGGTCAACTACCAATCCAGCCTCTTTGAGAATGCCCAAATGTTTGGATACAGCTGTACGGCCCATTTGAAACTGTGCCGTTAACTCATGCAGCGGTACCTCGCTGGCTTCCGACAACAAGCTGATCAATCGTCTTCTAGTTGGATCTGCAATCGCGTCAAATACATCCCGCAACTGATTGTTCTCGCTCACAACACCCTCTCCTAAGTATCCATCGGATCACATAAAGGACACCATTTGGTGACTATTTAATAATATGACACCTTTTGGGGTCGTGTCAACTTCGATTTTAAAGCTGGCCCAAAAGTCACTTCGCAATGACTTTCAGGCCAGCCCATCGGCATGCCTAGCTGTTAACCCCCGCATCCCATGCTTGTTTAAATGCTTGGATCGTAGGATAGCGTAGTTCGCGATCCCTGCTTACTGCTCGTAAAGCTACTTCATAGAGTGAACGGTTCCCTTCCCATTGAGAGAACGAATGGTCCATTTCACCGCCTAGCAGCCCAAATGCGATAGCGCCCATCGTGAAAACATTCGTTCTTGCATCAAGCGGCGCTCCTAAAGTAAACTCCTCCGGAGATTTCGACCGCGTTGCTCCCCAGAAGCCTTCCCCCATGTCGTTAACAGATGGCGCTGGCCTATAAAAGTCGATGTCGCAAATTTTCATTTCGTCCATTGAAAAATCATAGAGCAAGCTGCCGTCATAGAAATCGACCGCTACATACCCGCTTGCCTCCACATATTCATGGAATTCATAGATCGTGTTCAGCGACTGAAGCCGTTTCGCAATGGGTAACTGTTTAAACTTGTAGAAAGGTGAATCCGGATGTGTATGTTTGGCTATTCCTGCAAACAACCAATGAGAGTGTAGGCACTCGCCTGGAAACCATTCGAATATGGCGGCATAGCCATTGCCTGTTTCGTAATGATCCAATAGCTTGATTAGATTAGCGTTTTCTAAGATTGTGTATAACGGCATTGCAGCCCGTAATCTGTTTATTGCATCTATCGGATTACCTGAAAATGACATTGGCCTGCAGCCCGCATATTTTACAAAAATCTTCGTGCCATTGTTCTCGATTCCGAAGCTGATGTTGCCAGAATCCTGTTGGCCAAACGCACAGAAAACAGTGCCCAGCGATTGAAGCCACGTGAAGTCATGCGGTTGTTGCAGCTCAAATGAAACCTTGTCCATCGTATACGTTACCGGTTGTTGGTTCATCATACCGTCCCCTCGAATTTGGGGATTCACGCTGTTTATAGGGCTATTAGTTAGACGTAATCCCCATATTTTTATTTGCCCTACTATCGGTAAAATGCCTTGTCATAAGACATCACTCCTTCCAAGTTATCAACCATAATTATCCGCAAAACTTGTCTGTTGACAACTGTTTTCTTAACTACATTTGTTGCACTCGCTCTCATTCGCCATATTTTCCTCTAGCCTGCCTTCTTCAACAATGTAGCACTTCCCAGCATATCCTTCCGCCGGAACGCGCCAAGCATAAGCCCGATCACTGCCAGCTCCACGATCGTCCCACTCGCCCAATTCATAATCGGCATTTGCATGCCGCCAAGGATCGGCAACATCCCAATACTCATAAGCAAACACCAGACATATTGGATAGCGAATACGGAGGATAAGCCAAGGACGAGCCCCCTTGCATATCCCTCCTGTATCTGCAAACCCATCTTCACAATTCGAAGCAGAAACAGCAATGCAAGTACGGCGACCAAAAGGCCGAAAACCCAGCCTAGGCTGTATATGAGGTAGGAGTATGTCATTTCACTTGCTATGCCGGGCAATCGCCGGGTTGCAATGCCGAAGCCTTGCCCCCACATGCCAGCGTCATGAATCGCCTCAATTGACCGGATCATATAGTATGAGTTCTCTGAGGACCGGTGGAAGAAGCCCGAAAATCGTTCCCACGCGAACTGCATATTCAGACTATACAATGCCTGGATAGCCAGAAATGCACCGATGACACTGCTTCCGGCGACAATGATCTTCCACTTCCCTTTCATTATGAGCAGTACCGAGACACTGATAAGATAAATGAGCAAGTACCCTATAGCTGGCGCCGCAATGAAAAAACAAGTAGGCACAAGCAGATAGATGGCTACATTTTTACTAAACCGAATGAGCCGTTCGAGTTCATTCCCTGAACCAGATCCGCTCGCCGCTTCTTTATGCAGCATCCCTGCAACAGCTATGATAAGGACGTAAGGTGCAATTGCGCATACATTAAACATGAATGCACCAACTGCGATATATTGTTTAGCACCATTAATCTCGACGCCAACACCTTGCTTGTGCGCAATAGCCATTATCAACAAGGCGCTTACATATAACAAACTAGATAAATGCAGCCACCTGCGGTAATCAATAAAGTACAACACACCCATGACAAAGAGACCCGAGACAACGAAGAACAGTTTACGTTCGACCCATACCCCTCCATCCAACGCACTATACATTGAAAACATCGTAACTACGCCAACAATCAACATCCCGATGAGAAGTGAAATGACGCTCCATTCCACCTTTGGCTTATGTGCGGCATTCAGCTGTTTGCTTACTACGTCAGGATCGCCCATCTGTGTAACAGCCGCTTCAATCGCCTCCGCCTCTGCCATCCCTTCTTCTAACTTCACACTATATAGCTCTTCCAGATGATGCAGCATCTCCGTTCGAATATCCGCATGAACGGCTTTCGCTCTAACCTGTGCACAAACGCGGTCTAGAAATCGCTGAACAAGTGGATGTTTCTTGATATTCTGGTTCATATGTTGCCCTCCCCAACGATCCGTGAAACCGTGGTGCTGAATAGCGACCATTCCCGTTGCTTCTCGCTCAGCGTTCTGCGGCCCTCATCCGTAATCTTGTAATACTTCCGCTTGCGTCCGCCTTCCTCATCCCAATAAGAAGCGACAAGGCGTTCCACTTCAAGCGTATGAAGAATGGGATATAGCGTCCCTTCTTTGAACGTGAACAATCCTTCAGATTTCTGCTCGATCAGCTTTGTCATTTCATAGCCGTACAGATCTTTGCTATCCAGAAGCTTTAAAATCAAGATGACGGTGCTGCCCTTCATAAGCTCTTTGTTAATCTTCATGCTCGTCCACCTCCTATAGTTTATCGATGTATCGGATATCTAGGTGTTAGTATACATTTTTATCCACCATTATGCAACGGGAACCAATAGTGACGAGATATAGCGCCTTAACCGCTCATATTAAAAAAATGTGCTGCACGTGCAGCACATTTTCCGGTCGCTCAGCACACCGAGGCGCGCTTAAGGCAAAACAATATTATTTTGGGGCCGTAATCGGAATAGGGACGGTTTTGCCATAGGTTTTAATATAATGAAATCCACTTAGCAGCAGCCGTTCCGGTCGCTCTAACGTGTTAAACGAATACGTCTGCTCCCATAGGATGTTGCCGTTATGCAGATCCCATTGCCGCTCCGGAGAAATGGATGACACCGGCACTTCGGTCTCCCCCGTTTGAACGGCTAAATCGTCCGTTTCGACGAACGTAAATTGTTTTCTAGCGATAACGATATCATAGCCTGTATCGGTTTTCGTGACGGAACGAATCCATAGTTTCTCATCGCCAATTGTGATGGATTTATCGGATGGCGCCGCTAGCGAAATCGGTTGATCTACTTTCTGATATCCATTGAAATCTTCAAGAACAAGCTCTACGGACGTAATCTTGTCTGTTGGAAGCACATCAAATTCAAGTTCAAATCCCGGGAAACCGCCTTCTTCCGTAGGATTCGCTCCAAGCATTAACCATGGCTTCATTCTGGTTCCATTCACATAAAGCGCTGTATTGCCTGGAAATCTTGGAACAACTTTTTCATTCAGTTCATAATGCCCCTTTACGATCGTAGAAGTCGGCGAAGCCGTAATGCTATCATAGACGACTGCCCCTTCATCAACGGCAACAGACGCTTCAATGTCTGCTTTAAACAAACTGTTCATTGCTTTGTTCGCATCAAACTTGAAAGTGACCGGATAGTATGCATTTTCCTTATTCCCTATCCACTCACCGAATGTTACCGTTAATGTTCTGGAGAATGGGCTAACCGCATCAAATTTCGCTACGCCCTCGTAATGGGACTTGCCGTTACTATAGTTGCCACTTCCTCCTCTTGCGTTTGAATGCGTTAAGAAACCTTGCAGTTTGTGTGCGAAAAATCGATTTGAACCCTTCTCATCAACTAGCGATCCATTAGGCCGATCAATCGAGTAGTACAAAGTTAATGCATTATCGTCGGCAATTACGCCGTTAATGGCAATGACAGTGCCATCATCGAACGTTTTGCTTTTGTTAACGGCTTGTCCATAGCCGTGCTGGGCCACTTCCGCAAATTTCAAGGAATCCAGCTCCATTTGACTTAATAACTTGCCTCCGTAATAAGCAAAAGCTGGGAATTGGTATGTTCCGACAATTAGAAGGAAAGCTGCAGCTAATGATACGACCCATGCCACCGCTTTATTCGTTTTTCGTTTCTTAGAGGGAACCTGCGCAAGTGCATGCCGAAGCCTTCCCTCAAGTGCTGACGGAGCCCGAACGATTTTCAAAGCCTCATTGTGCTCCTGTAATCTGTCCTCGATCGTTTTCATCACGATCACCTCCAATTATAGATCTCAGTTTTTGAATGCTTTTCGAGATTCTCGATTTGATCGTGCCAATCGGTGTCCCCGTCATGTCAGCAATCGTCTGGTAAGGCAGATCATGTACGTATCGAAGCTCGATCGCTTCCCGCTGCCGTTCATTCAAATGGGTGAGCAGCACCTGCATATCATATTCAGATTCTGAATTACGAAATGGATTTTCGTCCGATAATGCAGCAAGTGATGGCTCTTGCTCGTCCCCCACTGGAAGAAACCGTTCTTTTTTGCGGAGAAGCGTTTTGCAACGATTGACCAAAATGGTTTTGCTCCAGCTATAGAAAGATTCTCCCTTTTGCAATTGGTCCAGTTTCTCATAAAGCGTAACAATCATGTCTTCCATGGCATCCATTGCGTCATGCTCATTTTTCATATAGCTATAGGCAAGGCGATAATACGCGTCCTGTTGGCTAATGATTAGTTGTACTAAAGCTTCCTTGTCGCCTCTTTGGGCTTGTTTAACCAGGCGGCTTACATTCATGTTCTCACCTCTTTCCTATATAAGAGACCATAGAGGTTGTGAAAGTTCATTTCTTAAATAAAAAAATTAAACTTTTTTTGTGCAGCTTTCAGCATAGTTGGACAAGAGCTTTGATTGCAATATATAAATATGGATATGAACGGACATTGAAGCCGAGCTTTGTCCACAAAAAAACAAGCTAGCACAGGAATCATTCCTGCACCAGCTTGTTTATCATGAACGTTACATATCGGATTAAATTAAGTTGCCGGAATAGGCTCTTCCCAACGTGTCATGCCTGCGAGCTCTGGGTGATTATCCGGACAGGATTCCGTAGGCAGCTTCGTTTTCTTGGAAAGCACGCAGCCGCATTTGCCGCAAATGCTTTCTGCGGTATCGGATGAGGCCGAAGCCGTAGCGGACAACGCTCGGTATACCAGTTTATCCGGTTTATTTTGAATATGCGGACATGCTTGGCAAGCGCTCATCCGTTTATGGTACACCTCATCCTCCACCGTGGCAAACCCTGCTCTCGCCCAATTCCACAGCGCTTTGCCTGCTTTCTTCACTAATTCCGCATTGGAATGTGTGGCTGATGGCACAGCAGCTAAACCGCTATCCGCAGTTGCTTCCGATGCACCGGAATTAGACCGCTCTAATGTTTCCGTGCTTTCAGCGATTTCGACCTTAGGCGGATTGTTTAGCAAATAGTTTAGAAACATCTCTGACCTACGGGCCGACAATAAATTATGCGCGTAACTAGCATCATGAACAGCCGCAAGAAGAACCTCTTCCGAAACCGGGCCGTTCAAACCCAGGATGATGCCAAATTGCCCGCACTGCTCTTCTATTGTCCCCGTGAATGCTCCCATCTCTTGGGCGGCTGATTTCATAGCTATTCTCCTCTGTTCTTAAGATTGTGTCTTTTTTAGCCTAACGTCACTTCAGCCGAAGAAGCTTTCGGGTCCAAGGTCGAGCCGATATCTGAAGTCAGTGCTCTGGAGACCGAAACAGTATATGCTACACCGCGCTTCAGCGAAACTTTCAACAATGCCGAAGACTTATTGCTGCCTGGCGTTACATCTGTAATGGCCGCGCTTGGCTCAAACGAGAAATCATCCTCATCTGCAACACTCAGTGCTTTCACAGGTGAGTTGAATTGCAATTCAACGGTTGAGCTCGCGTGCAACAATGCATAGCGCACCTCTTCGGTGAACAACGTTTTGTTCTCCTCTGCTAAATCCGCGAACAAGAACGACAAGTCCGAAGTAACCGCGAAGTCCGCCGCGATCAAACCTGTTGCATCGACGATCTTGTTGTCCTGCAGCAGCTTGAACGCTGCCGCCGCAATGTCTGCCGTTATATCCGCCGTCACGAGCGAAACTGCACTAATCGTCGGTCCTGTTACCTTCGCCCCAGTCACCTTCAATCCATTCGCTTCCGGGCCGCCAATGCCGTTCGGCGGGAAGTTCATGCCATTCCCTGCTTCCACTGCATCCATACGGGTTCCCGTAGTTGGCTGATACGGATCGGTTTCAAACGCATCATGCAACGAAACATTAATGTTGTTAAAGATCACGAGCTGAATTTGGTGCAATGCGCTCGTCATTAATGGTGCATAGAGCGTGCCGAAGAACATATTTTGCAAAATAACTGGCGTATAGTAGTCGCTCATGCCGACCGTCGTGAAGCCATCCTCGTTAATCGGTGCACTCTTCTGAAGACGGCTAACCATATTGGCGAGGATGAACGCCATGCCTTCCATGCCGAGCCCTTTAATGCGCGTTAAGCCGCCCGATACGACGACATACTGTTTGCCAAACTGGGTGAAGGCATAAGCGTTTGGCTCCAGGCGTCCGATGTCATGATAGAACGTAATGTCCGGGTAGAAGCCTTGGAACAGGTTCACCAAATATTTCACCATCGCATTGCCGATGCTTACTTCGGTGAAGCCCCATTTGTCCGCTTTATCGTTCACATCAATCGCTTGCATCGGGCTGAGGAAGGAAGCCGCGTTATCTGGCACGAAAGCGACATTCGAACCGTGCACATAAAATTTGCTTACTTGTGTAGCCGCTTCAGGTGTAGCCGCAACCGATGCCGTGTCCAACGCGCCAACAGTTGGAGCGCTAAATGACATATAATTGCCGGCAACTAAGTGCGTATGGGTTTCTTCATATTCTTTTGTGCCAATTTTCGGAAGGTCCGAAACATCCTCTAACAAGCCGCTATTTAGAAGCTCATGCTGATGGATTTGCAAATTGAAATCGCCCGAAACTAATCCTTCCGACAACAGCAAGTGGCCATCCAACGAACCGTTGAAGGAAATATCGGTAGCGATATGATGCACGCCGCCCGTGTATTCGCCAACGCTGATTTCATTTATTTCCACTTCCGTGCTGTTATAGGAAACTAACAAATCTTTGCCTGGCACCAGGCGGTCAGCACGCTTGAGCTTGCCATTAGGCATCAGGAACAGGTGATCCGGCGTGACGACGATGCTGCCATGATTGCCGAACCGAATGTAGATCATTGCAGGCTGATGGCTTTGCGGACCAGTGCCGTTACTGAAGTTCAGCCTTGCTTTCTTCCACTCTAGCTGAAGCCCTTGCGCGCCCTGCTGCAAGCTTGCCGTGATGACTTTATCGCCAACATTAAACTTCTCGATCGCACGGTGGCCATCCGGCGTACCGATTTGCGTTCCATGGGCAAAGCACGAGCAGCAGCAGTAACAAGTTACTACATTCCAAGTATCTCCCAAGCTCATACAGCCTCTATTGCCTAGCGTCGCGTTGCTCATATCAGAAGGATTGCTAGTGTTAAAGCACACCTGCGCCGCAAACGGGTACAGGTAATCATGCGGGGAACAGCCCGGCACAGGGTTCCCGTTAATATCGGTACATTGGCATAAGCGGTGTGCTTGCGGCGAGAAATTGACGTTATCTTGGCAATGCTGGCCTGGGCACACTAAGTAGAATGGTTTTCCGAACTGAAAGTTATTGTTGTTAATATCTTGCGGATTTACAGTAGACCAGTTAACATCGGTTAAATTTTGCGCCGCGCCTAAGTTAAGTTTAAGGGAATCTAAACAATCCATTATTCATTACCTCTTTTCGATTAGTTGGTTGTGGCCTTCTTCGCGAATACATTTGATTGATACGTAATGATGACGGTCAGCCCCGCTAGCACATCTGAATTCAAAGCGCCGTTCAATAGAAGCGATTCCGGTACATTCGCTAAAGTAAATTGCAAAGTGGCGTTGAAACCAGTTCCTGTAATATTGCTTAAATCGCAAGTTCCTGCATTATTGGCCACATGAATCGGAGCCACCGGATTATCTCCAAGCTTCAAGCTCAAGAACGGCGTGCTCGTATCCTTATCGGAAACTGTCGCCGAATTGGACGTTTGGACCAGTACCGTGGCGGACAACAAGCTGACATCGGATAAATGTGCCAAAATCGTGCGGTCTGTTACTGGGAAGCTGATTTGCTGAATCCCCTGGGCTGTCGGCGGACTGAACAACGCAAACCAATTGCTCGGGAATGCTTGCTTCAAGTCCATAATTTTGGCTGGGGTATACGGATATGGCGCGCTGTCAGCATGCAGCAATTGCTTCACGTTATTCGCGAAATCATTTCCCCCGTCCTTGGCTGTGTACTGAATCTTGACGATAATGTCCGAGATATTGGCAAAATCAAAACGATTCGTTTCTGGCGGCAAGTTTAACGTCCACGAAGATACGGCGCCTGTTCCCTCGAAAGGCAAATATCGGTCATCCTTAAAGTCTAGTACGAACAACCCAGAGTCGTTCATTCCTCGCGTGACAGCGACCTGCTGCGCCACATGGTTCTGCCTCAGCACATCAGGCCCTGGCGCTTGGCCAGACGGGTTCAACAAGTAGCTAACGCCCGAAGTATCACTGGATGAGACGACAACCGAATTTCGGTTTTGGACCAGCGTTGCATTAATGTTCTGATAAGGCCCGACTACAGCTGGTATGGATATCGAGATAGATTTGATTTTACGGCAATAATGGCCAGGGAAGTCGAAATCGAACAGCTTCTCATTGAATTCAAAATCAAGCTTGCCTTGCGCCCCAGTACCGCCCTGCATTCCCCCTTTAAATGCGATAAATTTAACCGGGTCCAGATGGAGCAAGGATACGGTTTTCTCCAGTTCTAAATCTCTTGTGTTGTTGAACAGGTACGTTTTCTCCATCTGGTTCAAAGCCAGCAATAAGCCTTCTCCAGCAAGCAGCCCTCGATGGAGATTATCCCAGTAATCGAATTGCAAGAATTGATCCTGCCGCTCCAGCTCATATTGATAAGCCGCTTGCGCTGCCATCGCCATGTCCACTGCGAGTTGGTAGCATTGGAAATAAGCCGTTGAAAGCCGGCTAACCATCCATTGGTACAGCTCTTGGCCCGTAAATTTGCTGCGCAGGAATTGGTCCATCTCCTCTTGCTGCTTCATCGATTGCTGATGGATATCAAGCTCCCTTTGGAGCATGGAAGCACGAACATTTGTACCGGATATTTGCAAATCCAACTGCTTGGTTTCAGAGGCGGCCACATCCCGCTGCAGTCCCCATTCCTCACGGCGCCGTACATACTGCGCGCCCGTGCTAATCAAGCCCGCCGCTTTATCCAAAACATTCGCTACTCCATCTGCCATAGCAGCACCAGCATTAATCGCATCGCCGAATTGCATCCCGCCATCTGCTAATCCGAATATATTCGGAGCGAGATAGCCCGCGATCGACAGCCCGTGAATCGCGATTGATCCCGTCTGAACGTCCGCTGACACCGTTCGTAAAGCGATATCTGTAATTTCCAAGCCGTTAATGTTTTCGTCAAATAATGTGCTGTAATGGTCATGCCGGAACGAAGCATTATTCCTGCTTTCCGTAAGCGATGCAAGCGAATTTGCCATTTCTTCCAATTGCTGCTCTTTAATCATCGTTGTGAGATTAAGAATATTTTTTTCATGCGTGCTTTGGAGCAGCGACATGCCTTCCGCATCGTTACGTTCAAGCGCGGCTAACAAACTGCTCCCAAACTGGCTTAACGTGCCCGCTAATGATTTGGCTTTCTCCAGCATGAACGTAAATCGATAAGGAACGCTTTGATTGGCCTGTGTCAGCGCAGCAAGCGGATTCACGCCAGCACTAACCATGCGAACCAATTGATCCGGATCAATCGGCGGTTCGAATAACGCTAGCGTTTGCGGATTGCCTTGCATGTTGAGGCAATGCCTAATTTTGAATAGGCGATCCTCTACCCGGTCCCAATACGCGATAAATTTCTCATTCTCTGGTACACAGAAGTAGGTATCCAGCACATTAAACGGCGCGTAAGCCATCAATGCTTCGTTGCCAGGCGCCTCTTGCTCCAGTGCAATCAGGAACTGCGGAATATCGCCTTTGAATTGCGCAAGAAGGTTTGCGAACGTTTTAGGCGCTGGCTCTGGCATTTTCCCAAGATTTTCTGGTCTTGGCCCCAGTAGGTCATAAGCGTACACATACATCATCGTTGCAGTAACAATCGCTTCCCAGGTGTACTGCGCAAAGTACGAATCGCCCCATTGCAGCAAATTATCGATATAAGACATGACGACCGCTTTCTCATATGCGCCAATCCGAAGGCCGGCAATCGCGTCTGGATCGAACGGATCCATATTGTAAGCGGCAATTTCTTGTGGATTCGCCAATTGGTCCTTCAACGATTCCAGCGTATGGTTGCGGAACGGATTAAACTGCCAGAAGCGGGCTTCTTGCCTGCCCAGTTGGTCGTTTAACAGCCGATTGCGAACCGAATCAATTTGCTTGTCGTCCAGAAAAGCGAAGTATTGGCTTATCGGCATCGATGCCGAGAAATCTGCGCTTACTGTGCCTTTATCTGTAATGATCTTTTGATCGGACAATATTTTGTAAATCCGCTGTGAGCTAGTAAGCCCGATCGTCGAAGTTTGGAAATCTCCAGCGCTGATCTGGAAAGGCTGCAAGGTTGGATTAAAGATGTATTGATACCACTTCTCCGCATCTTGATAGCTTTGGTTCGTCTTCAGCAACTCTGCAATCAAGAACGGAGCATGGAAGAACAGTTCCCAATAATACGTTTTATACGCTCCCCAAAAATCAACCTGCGCTCCGTCCGACGCATCTGGTGCGATCACATAATTGCTATCGAACTGGAACCGTTTGAACAACAACTCCGCTTCAATTGGAATCTGCTGCGACTCCAAGCTAAGCAGTGCATCAACGCCGCCAGTAAATAGCGTAGTGCTAAGCCTGTGTACTGCAGCCGTCGTCAAGCGGTAAGCAGAGAACCGGTATTTCATGCTTCCAATGCCATCCTTGTTTCGATCCAAGAAGCCTACTGATACTGGGAACGGCCATTGGTATAGCGTATCCATGACATGCCTAACCTTCAGGTCCTCGTTCGGTTGGCCGTCCAATAACCCACTGACATACTCGTTCAATTCATAGAAATCAATATCCGCTAGAAGCCTGCCATTAGGATCCAGATAGCCCGACTTCATGCACTGCTGATAAATTAATCGGGAACCAGAAGGCTGGATATCAATCGGCACGGGCGCCAAGAAGGAATCCTCTGTGAACATCGGGCTGTTCATTAACACGTTAACGACCGATGAAGTGTTCAATACAAGCTGCGGCTGCAAATATTCCGTCAAACTCTGGGCATCCGAATAGTTTTTGAGGACCCCATCTTGATCCAAATATCCTCCCTTGACGAGATAATCATAGATCGCCTTTGAACCGTTACCATCGATATTCGTTCGAGTTGAAACAAACGATGCGGGCGTAAAAATCGTATCCGGGTTCAAAAGCGCCTCGCTTATCGTAGGCACATCATCTTGTGCCTGCGCATCCGTATCCATAAACAGGAACGCTTCTTTGTCCCCTTTGAACAAGAACGAAGCCGGATGGTTTTTGACGGTATGCACTTCGTATTCGTTGCCCCGCATATTGCCGGACAAATACACGGTTCCGATCGCCTGGCTAATCTGCTGAACCACATACGTAGTTTTCGTTGGTATGTTGGTTTGCCCCGCAAGATAGCCGGCGATGTCTTTACCAAGCTGCTCATAGTTAAAGGAACCTAGCGCCAATCCCCTGTCATTGAAATATTTGGATTGGACCAAACCGTTCCATACCGCCGTTGACTGCGTCGCGTCAATGCCCAGTGCCGTTGAGACAAACGAAGTGGCGCCGAGGCGTGCAGCAACTGCGACAGGCGACGGTACCCGAATGGCGTTAGCTGCATAGTTATCGTAAACAATTTGAGCGGTATCGATCAGATTCAGCCTGCCGGAGCTGCGGTCAATCTCAGGACGGAAATACGTCTCGCTAATCAATGCTTCCTTGGCCGCGATGATGTACTCATCTGGATTAACAATGAAGCCGGGCTGCAGGTCATTGTTGATAACAATCGGGTCAAATACAGGCAGGAAGCCGGTGTGCCCGACATCTTTGGCTATAACAAATTGATGCGCTACTTCATACAACCGATCCTCGAATTGCTGCAACGCATCCGTCTGGGCAACTGGAGCAGCCGGCATAGTGATCATTGCCAATCCGCCGATGTCGATCATAGGTCCGAAGAACAGCACCAGCTTCTCGAATTGGTTAGCTCCTACATTTGGGGTTAAGTAGTTGTTTTTTTCGATTTTGAGCGGATACACCTTGTTCCACCATAGCTGGGAAGGATCAAATTGCGCGGCGTTAAATAACGTTTTGATCCCGTCCTGTGTAATGAATGTGCTGTTATCCGCAAAGATGACCTTATCTTCCACTAACGTTTGTGGAGGGACCCAGTTGCCGCTGAAATTGTTAAACGTATAACGAATCGTCGCTTTCACTGATTTCTGTTGCGCCGAGCCCGAACCGCCGTTATCTTTTACCGCTTTCTGCTCCACCCAGAACAAGAACAACCGGTTGAATACATAAACAGGCGACACCGTGTCCGAGTTAATCGTCACCTTAATTTCATTCCATTCGGACCATACATTGCCTTCATCACGCGTCAAGTAGTAGTACTTATAGGGTTGCGTTTCGGTTCTGGCAAAGAGATATGTCACTTCCGCGTTGTTATGCGTCGGGTCCGTGACATGCGTATGGTACGTATCGACCACCTTCAGCTTGGCTAGCTCCGCAAAACGGTCTAAATATTTGCGATACGCAGCTTCCACCGTATCCTTCGTAATATCGCCTTGCTTCAACGTGTTTTGGAACTCCGTGAAGAGCGCTGTTTTATTTTGCCGATAGGACGGGTCAATGTAATTCTCAGGATATAAAAACACTTGGCGATTCGCTTCCCAGATTCGGTAGTTAATCATCCAGCTCCACCATACCGTAGGGATGCCAAAATCGATGACGCCCGGCTCTAGCCGTTCCCTGCTTCTAAGAAGGTATAACTGAATGGCATTCAGCGCCTCTTTAATATAAGAGATCGTTGCGCATCCGCTCATTTCTACGTCGATGAGCAGGTATTCATATAAATTGCGGCTGTTCTTAATCCATCCCAAATCTTCCTTCTTGGACAACGCATTCTGCGCAGTAGAGATTAAGGCCGTCCGTTGTTTCTCCTGTACAGCGCCATTCACTTGAAGGTACAGGGCATCCCATTCATTTCCACCCAAGCGTGCCTTTAACGCCATTAACAGATTGTCAGCCGCTGTTACGTAATCCGCCCAATGCGCTGCTGCTCCCTGGCCGGCAACTTTGCTTACGTTCATTAGCAGGCTAAAGCTTGCGCCAGTGGCGCTCATAATAGCCATCACCTTCAACAGCAAATACAGCCGTTCGATTCGCGATAATTGCGGGAACGCCGTAAACAGGGACAGAATCTCGGTATCAGCAAGCCCGGTTAACTCGGTTATAGCTGTAGCAGCGTCATAGTCCGCGGCAGCAGCCATGTACTGGGCAATGGCTCCGCTGACATCATTGAAGGTTATTTTTAGATCCTGATACGCGTACAAGTCTAGTACATTAGCGGCTGACAGCTTCGTCGCATCTGCAATGCCAAAAGCAGTGAGGCTGCTCTTGATGGCCGCCAAGTCTTCGCTGGATAATGAAAGCTTGCGCGTAATCACCAGCCACTGCGACAGCTGCTTCATTCTGGCTTCTGCCGTTGATTGGCGTGTTGAGTCAGTGAATACAGCGGCCATGTCGGTATAATTGAACAACTCGAGGAGTCCCGTTACTTGAACCGGTTGAACATGGAAAAACGCTGCGATTTCTCCGATTAGTTTAGATTCTTGTGCTTGCAACAAAGCGGCAGCATCTTGTTCCGATGACGTGCTTGTTATGAGCTGCGGGAGGTTGTTCAGCCAACCGCCCAAATCCGCAGGCCGATAGAGCGGATCAACAAATTCGGAAACGTTGCCTCTTGCCGCGTAATCTAATTCATACACATTTAGCCTCGAGCGCTTTAGCCGATCTGCTTTTTGCTTGATCAGTGCCCAATCATCCATTTTAGGAACCGCGGCCAATTGCTGAAACAACGTAAGCAATAAGACAAGCTGCGCCGTAGGCAGTCCCAGCATTTTCCCGAACAATGAATAACGATAAAGCACCGATAGGTTTCCTACCGTTAACGGAATTTTCGCTTGTTTCCCGAACAACGCTGTGGCAAGCAGGTTCAGGTCGCCCTGGCTCAGCTTCAGCCCTGCGGCAATGCGGGAAGTTAGCTTCATATTGTCCCCATCTGCTGCACCCACCGTCCAATTCAGATAATTGTCGGTAAACATCGGATTTAACGAATAGCTGCTCTTCCCATCGTCTGCAGGATGATAAGGGACAGCCCCTGGACCGTTAAAGAGCAGGTCAAACGGCGTATTCGAGGTTTCGGAATCTCCTTGTCCGTACGTCTTTATATCGAAGATCAATGCCCCAGCTTGCACAATTGATAGGTTCCATTGCTCTGTTGCCGTTTTCAGCTTGGCTAGGCCTGCAAGCGCTGCGGCGTCTAGCTTCGGCGTTACTGATTTTACGCATTTCAGCGCCCAATCCAAATCCGTATAGCTCCAGCCCAGCTTATTGCTCAGCCTCAGGAATCGGTGAATCCGGTCCAAGGCATCGTCAGTTAAGTTAGCGATCTTCAGGGCTGTGCCATCGTAGTTAACTTGCAGCGGCTGTGCAAGCCCGTTGTTGATGAAGAACGATTTGGTTAGCCCGGCTTGGATTTCTGCCGGAGAGAGGTCTTGATTGAACAGCGACTGCAATTGCACCAACGTTAATCCCGTTTGTTGGCAAAATGTATCGACATCCGACAGTGTTTTCAAATCCGTTACGCCGTAGAATGCTTGCAACTGTGTTTCATCCGTAGTGGAGGTAGATAGCAGCAAGTATTCTTCCTGCGATAGCCCTAGCGTTTCGGCTGTTACGCTTGCAGTTGGTGAACCGAGCGCTCCATACAGGTCCTGAAGCTTTACATTCATGCGGTTTAGATAGATTCGCATCTGTTCAAGCGGATATTGGAATGGCAAGTTAAACGGGTAAACCTGAGCCGCCAATGCCTGATAGAGATCCCCTTGTATGTTTAATGCCGAACGGACTGTCTCCTCCAGCCTCTCGTTCACGATCTGTAAGTAAGGCATGGTCGTATTCGTATTCTCACAAGTAAGTTCGATATTGGCCAAATCCGGACGCCGTGTGGCCAGGGCCATATTGGCTGGGATGCTCGCTTGATTCGGCACGGTAATATATTGGTTCACAATGCGCATCAGATCGACTAAATACGCAGCCGGACCGAAGATCGATTTACATTCATCACACTCACAATAGTTCAGCGTACCGAATATATCCTGATAGTTAGGCAGTGCTTCATAATGCTGGACGATGGACTCCGATACGGGATTGGCAGCATATGCTCTCGTATGGGGCGCTGATAGCTGGGAGACGGACGCCCATTGATGCATTGTCTGCGCTTCAATATGTTTGGCCTGCGCGTGAATGGCTGCTGCTTGTTCGTCCCCTTTATCCCCCAACAGCGGACTATAGGTGGTTACAAAATGATCCTGATTCAGCGCTGCGATTTGCAGCGCTGAGTGGATCGGCGCAACCCCCTCTTCGCTTCCGCCATTGCTATTGCTGCTGCCTGTCATCAGTACGCTGGCAACCCGCGGATCATTCGTGACCCGTAGCAGCCTTTGATAACCGCTAAGCAGGGCTAACGCCTCCGAATGTTGGCCACTCGCGCCATTTAGCGCTTCCACAGAAGCCGAGTCCGAGAACTTAAAATTGTTTACGTCAAAATTCGGGTTATTGGCATAAAATTGCGCCAAACTTGGATGCGAATCACTCAAATAGGATTGAATATCCATGAACGTTATGGTCCTCCTTATTCCCCGAATCGATTAATAGCCGAAATGGCTTTTCAATTTTTGGGTTGCTTCCGTCTTTTTCTGCTTCTGGAGAACATCTGCCCGTAAAATATTCGCTTTGAATTTTGTTGCGTACACTTGATTGCCATGCATGTCATCGATTTGATAGAAAAACTCATCTGCAATATGGGTCATTGTGCCATCAGGCTTTAACCGGACGCTAGCTCCCGCTTTCACTAGCACCTTCTCGCCTGTGGAACTGACGAAATCTTTCACCGCAAGCTCTATGCCGAGCTGGACAAGGTTAGAGCCTTGGCTTCCCGCTACCAGATTGTCTGGTGATTCCGCACCGCCAAGGCAGTGTGCAACAAGGTGGCACCAGGCCTCGCCCAAACCGCCAATGATCGAATCATCCCTGCTGGAATACAGGCTTGCAGGCAAGTTGTTCGTACTGTGGAATGCGCTCGCTTTCCCCATTGTGTCATTCGTCGAGTCACGCCCATCAACGTTAAGGCTGGATGGAGAAACAACTTGCTGCTTCTCGATGTAGTCATGCTTGCCGGCAAAAAAGAGCGCTCCACCCTGCACGCCGGTTGGGCTCGATACCGTCTTCGGCAATGCTCTGCCTGTGCTAGGCGGCACGTCGAATTGATCCAGTTCCATCTGCGCTTTATCCGCTTCTTTATGGAGCGTCTTGCGGATATGGATCTGCCGGTCCTTCGTTACCCGAAGCTTCCGTCCCCTCAATTGGACAATCGTATCAGCTTTGGTCTTGGAATCGCCAGATGTAAACTTCGAAAGCTCATCTTTCCGCTTCTGGGCTTTCAACTTGGCGGCGAGCTTCTTCTGCGCGTATCCCTTCGTCGCCTTCTTATTTTTCTTCTGCATACCATTGGGGTCCACGAAACGAATCGGGTTTCCGCTGACAAATGCGTACATGTTCAAACCATCAGCCGTACCGGCCGGGTCGGCGTTGATCCAACGTCCGAGCCAAGGCGGGTAATATCGCGCCCCGTAGTAATACATGCCCGTACAATCATCCCGCTCTTTGCCGCAATAACGGTATTCCTTCAGTTGCACCTCCCGCTGGTCTGCTCCCGTAATATAGGACGTCCCGCCGTAAGGAAGGTATTCTTCGTAGCTGATCAGGCTTGCGCCTTCATCCACCTCCATCGTGGATGAGCCAAGCAAATCGCTTAACTGATAACGATGCTGACGCTTGCCAATCGTATCAGTTTCGCGTCCCGCGTCGTCTTTGGCCCAAATGTTCGTGATCGCCGCAGCACGTTCGTCTTCCATGACCTTGTAGGTATGCCGTACCAAAATCACCGTCCGCACGTTATTCTGAACGCGCGATATCCGCTTGATTTCCAATCGGCCGACATATATTTTTTCTTGGATTTCAGTTAGCCCGTCGCTAATCTTGCGCTCTAGCACTTTGCGTACCCTTTGCCCGTGGCTGTCATAAACGAAATAAGAACGGTCCGGCTGATCGCCTTCCCTCTCCACAATCGTTGCGTTCGCCAGATTGTTGCGGTAATTCCATTGCAATGAGCTTAAGTTTTCCAGCGCCAAAAGGTTGCCGTTATTATCGTATTGCAGTTGTACCGGGACGCCTGTCTGGTTGCCTCCGGCCAATTCCTTCAACCGATTGGAGCCATCACATACCGCAAGCGTACGTGTCCAGCTCGCTGAGGCTGCTGCATGGCGAGTTTGGATTTTATTTCCCGCTTCATCGTACTGGTACGTCTCCGTATACTTTTCAAGCTTATCTGCGTCATTCAGGTGTGGCGGATTCTTAGCTAGCCATTGGCTTTGCTTAAAGCCCGTAACATGCGTATCAGGCAAAATCCCCGGATGCTGCCTGCCTGTAGCCTGTATTAACCGATAGAGGGCATCATAAGTGTAGTCGCTTAATGGCTCCACAACTTGCTGATTCGAGAACACGGTTTGGAAACTGAAGTCCCGCGACCTCGTTATATTGCCGACAGGGTCCATCGTATACGACAGTTTCTGCAAAATCGTATCCCTTGCAATACCTTTCGAATCAGTGGCTGTTCGGGACGTTACGATTCCCAGCAGCCTCTGGGTTGTTTCTTCATAGGTGAACGCTGTCGTTGTTCCGTTGCCTCGTGTAATGAACGTATGCTGGCCGTTAGCGTCATACTGGATGTCCTGAATATAGGGCACATTCGATTGCTCAGGATAATCAACCGAAACGCTCTGCAAATGGCCGGTTAAGTTGTAAGAGGTCCGATATACCGTCCCATCCGCAGAGGTTTCGGCATTCAGCCTTCCCATGCCATCGTAGGCATAAGAAGTGATGAACGTTTCGCTGTTTAATGCAGGGTGGCTGCCATCGCCCCAATTCGGCTCTGCCGTGTAATCCGCAAGCAGCGATTGTTTCGTTGCTAATATTTGGCCCTGCAGGCCGTATGCTTGATTAGTTGTCACGCCGGCTTGATCGTACAAGGCGTAAAGCTTCCCGAGCAGATTGCGGTCTTGGGCATCAGCTACGCTAAGGCCGGCATTATCGCCATAAACATACTTTTCGACGGTCTGGCCCAATTGAAGATCGGAAGCATGATCCTTCCCATCCACGCTAATTTGTAATGGGCGTTGCAGACCATCGTACAGGTTGGCTGTATGAAAGCCCCTGCTATCCCACGTGTGCGCTGGCCCATCGAACATATTGTCTATCCCGAGCCGCAGCCCGGCATCCCTGCTATCTGTGCGCAATAATCGATTCTGCATATCGTACGTAAACTGCACATCTTTGACCATGTTGCCTTGCGAAGTGCTGGCATAATAATTTCGTGCATTCATCTCATATCGGACGTTGCCCTTGCTGTCATACCCTGTATATTCAGGCAAGCAGCTCTGCCTTAACAGGACCAGAATCCCATCTGCGAGCGGCTGAAAATTGGCGCCAACCGTAAGCTGAAAGCCCGGAGCATACGGCCGGAACCTCAGCGATGGCCGGCCACATCCCGTATCGGCATCCGTAATGTCGATATACCCCTGTTGTACGAGCTCATTCCATACATCCGATGCCGTTACTGCACTGTCTTTTACCAAATCAGTGAATAGGCCACTTGAAGTTTCGCCCAAGTTATTGTTCAATTGCAGAAAGACACGCCCTAGATGATCTTTAAGCTGAATGGCCGGCGTATCTCGAAATTGGTAAGCCTTCTGCAGCCCATCCTTCTCATCGATCTGGACAGGGCTTGGATCATTCGGGTAATCCCGCATAAACTGCTGATAGTAGACGGAATCCGCGATCGTATCGTTCGAATCGTAATGGGCTTCCTCCCAAGGCGTGAATAAGGTTTTCGTATAAAAGCCTTTAGGTGAATCCACCCGATAGATCCGGGACAGCGGGTCGTAATGCGTTATCGTTGGCGGAGGCAATAAACCAGACGCCTTATCCTGCTCCTCATAGGCCGGAACGGTTGAATAATAAGGCGAATACTGCTCCACTGGCCTTCCTTTATGGTCGTAGGAGGTTCTTCCTGAAACAAGCCAGCGTACATCAACCGTTACCGTCAACGGATTGCTGGCAGCAGCGTCCATGGCCGGAACGCCCGAACTGTCCATTGCGAATGCGTCGCCGCCATCCGCCCTTTTCTTCGTTTCAATAACCCGGCCAAGCCCGTCCATATAACTCACATTGACTAAAATCCGAGTTGCCGCATTACCAGCTGATTGCTCCGAAACACTCGTCTCCCGGTAAAGCTCAACCGTTCGGCTCGGGCCCCGTCCCAGCGTCCAAGCGAATACATCGTAATACGTGAATGAAGTTGCCTGTTGAAGATAACGTTCCGGGCGAGCCAGCACATCCTCAAATGTTCCATCTAAGATTGGCACATATTCAGTGAGATCACCGTCCCCTGTCCGCTGCCCCTGAAGTGTTCCGAATAAAGAAGAAGCGATCACCATGCCTAAAGGATCGTAGCGAACTTGGCCAGTATTGCCGTTAATATCCGTCATGCATCCCGGCTTGATTACGCTGTAATCCAGGGTGATGGACATCGAAGTGGAAACATTTTCGCTCACAAACTGGATTGTATTGATCGGAACTAAGCAATACGGATCGTAGCTAAACTGTGTCCTGTGAAACAGATTCGCATTGCCGGAAAGCATCGTATTTTCTAACTTCCAAGGCAGATAGAACCGGCCATCCGATGCTAATGCGTAATGCTGTACTAGACCTTGATTCCACCAGTAACCGTCATGCAAAACATAGCCGCAATCGTCATTCATCATTTGATCGGTCAACCGTGAATCATAGATCGCGCTAATTTGCTCTGGTGTTGTGACGGCATGCTCACTATGATGATGAAGCGCAACGCCTGTCATTTGGCCTAACGGCATAGCATTAGATTGGGCTTCATCCCAATAATAATGCCGGTCCCAGGATAGCAATTCTGCTTGAACGACGCCATCTGTCAGTGGCGCTCCATAAGGAATCACCTGCTTTAACGCGCTTGCCGCCAGCGATTGCAAATCTATCAAATTGAAATAAAAGGAGTCCGGCAGCTTGATTTCGGACAAGGCATACGACTGGCTGTCGCATTCCATGCCAAGGATCCGAAACGGATCTGTCACGTTTATATAAGATTTTATTTGCAGCAACACTTGCAGCTGATGCTGTTCAGGCAATGTTAATTCCGCCGTTACGCGCCGTGGATAGTAAATCTGAATCTCCTTAGTCACGTGCCCATACGCATCTGTTTCCATAACGAAGCCATGTTGAATGCGCGGATCGATAGGATTTCGTTCATATTGATAGTCTATCGATTCCCTAGCATGGACGTATAACGCAGCATAGAGGGAATCTTCACGCGCTTGAATAAGCTTCACCGCATAATTCGTTTCGTGCACCGTATACGGATGTTCAGAGATCCCGCCCGGCTGGTCTAATCCATACACCTCTTCGCGCAAAGGAAGCCCTTTCAAGGCAACATAGCTTTGGCGAAGCGTTTCCCCATCCGCACTGAGCAGCGCTTCGTCCAGTTTGCTGTCCGGCATGCGATAAGCAAGTTTATCTTGGCTATAGTACTGTTCATGATAGTGCCGGGATACAGTGTCCGCATTAAGGGCAGAACCGGTATGGTACCATCTCTTCCAGTACACAGGCGCCGTCTCCGGCAATTCATGCCCAGCCACGCAACGCTCAGCATCCCATTGTTCTACGAATCCGAACCCTCTAAATTCCTTCTCCACCGGGTCGTAATATCCCTCATGGTACTTATAGCGGCTAACAATCTCGTTGCCTGAGCAAGCTTCTGTCACGCGAACCTGTTCCACTACATGCACTGGGAAAGGAAGTATCGTCTCCCACCGCTGACCTGCCTGTTTATCTTCCAGATAGAACTTTACCGAGCTTGCATATTGGATATCTGTAACAGCACCAACGCCGTTATTGGTTCGGGTCAGAAGATTCGGTTTCTGCCCCCCAGAGCAATCATAAAAGTAATGCTTCACTGCATCAGTGCTCATCTTCGTAAATAGCAAACTATCGCACCCATTGCCGAGAATATCAGCGAATTGAACACGATCCCCTTCTCCGAAAGGCTCCGGCAAAGAGATGGAAACCGGCTGGCTGAATGCATTCCCTCCTTGGTTAATATACAAGTCCACCCGATCCGGATAAATGTAGCCAATGTCTGTTAGGCCAGATCCATTCAAATCGCCTAACAGCAAACGGGAAGCATTGAAATTGTCGTCGAAATAAGGCGCCTGCTCCATGCAGATGGCGGATCCGAATTGCCCGTAGCCCAGATTCGGCCAGCATTGGATGCTGCCATTGCGAATCCGGACCCGGTGCGAAAGCCCGTCACCGACAAAATCCGCAAAAGCGACCACTTCACTCGCATCGTCTGTCGAGCTGAGCGGGAAGCTCGCAAGACCATTTTCAAGATATTGCGCACTAAGTGGATCCCCATATCCTTGCTCATAATTAGACGGATAGATTTTGATTTGGCGATCCTCGAAAATGACCAAATCCGGCACGCCGTCTCCTAGCATATCCGACATCTCTTTCGGAAACGGGCTTTGCAAATATTCAAGCGGGAAGCTCGCAAATGGCTGCAGTCCGCTCCAGGAACGCCCGTATTCCGTTTCATAGAAGCCCGCCCATTGTGAATCAGCAACGACCAAATCCATGACGCCATCGCCATCTAGGCTAGTTAGTGTGAATGTCCTGGCATCTGTTTCCGTATCGGTTAGCGGGAATGTTTCCGCCATTCGAGGGCCATGATACGTGCCGCCCCCTACCGGCTCCCAATAAGCAGCCGCATTGGAGCGGATTTGCAAAATGCCCGACAATCCTTCGCCATATAAATCAGTGAAAGTATAGGATGACCCATCCAGGTATCCGGGGATCGTAAACTCATTTTCCGTTTGTAGTAGACCGAACGCTTGCTGTGCTGGCTGAAAGGATTCGTATGTAAACGCCAAAGGTGGTGTGGATAGCGAGATGTAGCTTCCGTCATTTTGTCTCTGGCAACCGATCATTTCGACTGACGCTAGCTGGTTTAATTTTATTAGTGGATCGAATGAATAAGAGAATCGTGTCATACGGATGAGACAAGGCTCAGAGCCTAGCTCTGCAAACTGATGAAACATCAGAATTTGCTGGCAAAGCCGATGTGTACGTATTTCGAATCCGCTGCGATAAGTAGAGAAAGCATCAAGGCGTGCTGGCCAAGCAGCAGAAGGAATGTGCGGTTTACTCCCCGCCTTGTTTAATGAAACTAATGAAGTATCATATTCTCCATAATCTAGCACCAGTTGATAGGCGAACTGCTCAGCCTTGTTTGCATCAAAATAATTGCCGTAATCGATACGGTGCAAATAGATGGCTGCCGATGGCTGCCGATTTTGCTCGGACAGCACATTCGGAATATTGTCAGCGTTCTCAAGCTTATACGTATAGATTCGTTTATTGCCTTTAGCATCGACGTCTTGCTCCACATGCCATTGGAATACACGTGAAGAAAGGGAAGGATCCGCCACTCGAGCTGTCGCGTTCTTGCCATAGATCGAGCAGACGTTACTGCTAGATATGATTTTCCAATAAGAGGATTCGATCGTTTGCCACAATTCGATTTTCCCGAAGGGACCTTCCAAGCGATGCATATATTCCGTGACATTCCACTGTTGCCCCCCGTCCTGTTCGGTTCGGGTTATTGGCTTCCGATTGTCAGGATCAAGCTTCGGAATGATTTCTTCGCCGTCCAGCAAGTACCGGTCCGTATCGTCATAATGCGGAATGCCGCAATCCGTTCGTCGAACGATTGAAGAAGAGGATAACGAAAAGCCAAGCCCGAATATGCCGTTCCCGTTGCCCGAGCTGTATTGAAGCGCAAGCTTCGGCTCAAACTCGCGACAGGGAGAGCTATAGATGGGAATGCTCATATGCATGCTGCCCGTAAATAAATCCGGCTCGAACGTCTCGCCTATTCCTCTAACTGCCCCTCCCCCCTTCGGAAGAGAAAGCTCAGATATAGAAAATGGTTCAGTACGTTCTTGATTGTCATTCCATGACTTGCTTTGCATTAGTTCCCTCCCATGCCGTTCAAATAAATCAAAGCAATCGCTAACATTCCACCATTCGACAATATCCATTTTTTATCAAAGTTAATATAACAGAAAGGATATACAGTGTATAGGGCTTTTGCATGATATTGGCTAGATGCCGGAAATATGCTAACAAAGCATGTGATTCCAATAAAAACCAGCTAATGTTTGTCAAGCTTTGGGGTCTTGGTGTCAGGAAAAAATCTTGTTATAATTCTGTACATGCCAAATAACCTCCGTTGGCGCGGAGGGTGTTGGTTAAATATGGATTATGCGGCG
>NZ_WSTC01000036.1 GCF_009789195.1 Paenibacillus sp. MMS18-CY102
C
This sequence comes from Paenibacillus sp. MMS18-CY102, assembly GCF_009789195.1. Taxonomy (GTDB): domain Bacteria; phylum Bacillota; class Bacilli; order Paenibacillales; family Paenibacillaceae; genus Paenibacillus_T. The sequence continues at coordinate 2 of NZ_WSTC01000036.1, forward strand.
GCCGCATAATCCATATTTAACCAACACCCTCCGCGCCAACGGAGGTTATTTGGCATGTACAGAATTATAACAAGATTTTTTCCTGACACCAAGACCCCAAAGCTTGACAAACATTAGCTGGTTTTTGTTTCAGGCATCGTTTTCCTGTTTTCGACAATTTAGGTATGTTTGTGAATGCGTTGGGGAAAATAGGGGCGATGGAGGTGAGAGCCTGTGAAAGGAGACAAGATTTTCGGACTATGGCCATTATCAATGATGCTAATCTTGTCGGTTGGCCTCGTTAATCATGTTGTCGTTATTCCACTGCTCCTTGATTCCGCAAAGCGCGATGGCTGGATTAGTGTGTTGATATCCGTTCCGGTAGTGCTGTTGTGGGCGCTTTTTCCGCTAATGTCCATTCTAAAATCGATGAAAAACCAGTCGATTCACGCATGGCTGGATGGGCGTGTATCCGCATTTGCGAAGTGGGTGCTGTTAGCGCCGATAGTAGCTTTGCTTTTATTTACAGTTTTTCATACGGTCATCGATGCTGTTTCGTTTGCAAATGCCACCTATATCCCACTTACGCCGGATATCGTTGTTTCCTTCGTATTTGTCTTATTATGTGCATACGGCGCATTGGCGGGGCTGCGGACGATTGCATTCGTTTCATGCATATTGCTTCCGATTGTGGTCATTCTAGGCGATTTTGTTATGTCAGCGAACATTCCACACAAGGATTATAAATTTTTGCTGCCGATTGCTGAACATGGCTTTGGCCCGATTCTTAATGGCTCGTTATATTCGCTTAGTGCGTTAGCCGAAATCTATGTTCTGATTTTAGTCCAGCCCCATATTGGCCGCAAATTTGGCCGTAAAGGGCTGAGTCTTCTTATCCTGTTTTTGGCGATTCTTTCGCTAGGGCCGTTCACTGGAACAATCGCAGAGTTTGGCCCTTCAGAAGGGGAGAAGCTTCGCTTCCCGGCCTTCTCGCAATGGCGTTTGGTAACGATCGGGAACTATATCGAGCATGTTGATTTTTTTGCGATTTACCAATGGATGTCAGGCTCGTTCATTCGAACTTCCATGGCGCTTTATCTGGTTACAGAATTGCTGTTCCGCAAGCGCCGTGCACAAATTCATGGGATCATCTGGCTGGCGCTATTTTTCGTGATCGTGACGACAGCTACGCTGCATAGGCAAATTATTTATCGTGATTTGCTGCGACAATACTTTTACTACACCGGCATGTTAGTTCTATTGCTTACGCTCTTGTTGTGGGGGATAGCGGCTGGAAGCAAGAAGCAAGGGAACGGCAAGGCGTCTGGGCAGCGGGCCCAGAAGGGTGAACAATTGCCCGAAGGAGGCGATAACAGTGAAGCAAACATTGAATCCAACGCATAAAAAGGAGGGACCAGCGGCCGATCGCTCATTATCGCGATGGATAGATGCTGTTAATCTCTGTGGGGATGTTAGCACGCGCCATATACCTGTCGGCAAAAATGGCGGGGCGACGGTGTATCTATTCTATTGCATCGGTATGATAGATAGCCGTGAGTTTCAAATGAGCGTATTGGATCAGCTTGAGCATTGGGAGCCGATTGATGGACATACTTCACCGCCTATTTTTATTCCACTGGAAGACGACACCAGCGAGGAAATGGCGTTTCAAGCGTTAGCCTCGGGAACGTTAATTGCCATTATCGAGGACCGTTGGTATCGGGCGGACATCAATAGCCAGCCCGGGCGCCAACCTGAGGAATCGACGATGGAAGTTTCGCTTAAAGGCCCGCGGGATGGCTTTGTCGAGAAAATCGAAACCAATATCGCGCTTGTGCGCAAACGTCTGCGGACACCTGATTTACGGTTTGAATTCCGGACGATAGGCAGTGCTACAGGAACGCAGGTTGCGGTTCTCTACATGGCGAACAAAGCTGAAACTTATCTAATTGAAGAGATGAGGCGGCGCTTGGATGAGGTTAAGATTGAAGCCTTATATAGTTCTACCCAGCTAGAGGAGCTAATCTCAGACCGCCCAATGTCATTGTTCCCGCTAGTTGATTACATGGGACGGCCAGATTTTGTCGTTGAAGCACTCATGAATGGGCGGCTGGCCGTTATTGTGGATGGGTCTCCTTCAGCGATCATTGCGCCAACCTCCATCACGTTGTTGATCAAATCGCCAGAGGATACGCATCTGCCGTATCATTATGTCTCACTTGAGCGGTTATTGCGTGCCATGGGGTTGGCAATTGCGTTATGCGTGCCGGGTTTTTGGGTAGCGCTCTCTGCCTTCAATAGCGATCAAATTCCGTTCGTCATGCTTGCTACCGTGACGGTATCACGTTCAGGATTGCCCATGTCTGCCCCTATGGAGATGATGTTAATGCTGGCGATGTTCGAGCTGTTTCGAGAGGCGGGCGTTCGCCTGCCTCGTCCGGTCGGCCAGACCGTATCTGTAGTCGGAGGGCTAATTGTCGGGGATGCAGCCATACGGGCAGGCCTCACGTCACCTACGATGCTCGTTGCAGCTGCTGTAACCGCCGTTGCGACGTTTACGCTCGTAAACCAGAATTTGAATGGCTCGGTGAGCGTGATCCGGCTGTTTATATTAGTGCTGTCCTCTATACTTGGCATTTTCGGATTATTCGTCGGGCTGTTCGTAGTTGTCGTGTACATGTGTTCCTTGGAATCGTTCGGCCAGCCTTATATGTTGCCGCTCGCGCCATTCCGCTGGAAACAGGCACTTGGCGCACTGCTTCAACTGCCGTGGTCGCTGCGGCGGGGCAGGCGCAAAGGGCAAGGCGGCAGTGCATGATCGCGCGTAACATAGGCAAGGCCATTCGATTGCTGCTGGCTGCAGCCGTGATGCTGGCAATAAGCGGCTGCTGGGACGAGGTTGATTTGCAGGAAGTCGGCTATGTAACGGCTATGGGCATAGACTACGTAGACGGCAAGTATGAGTTGTATGGCGAGATGATTGGCTTCAATACCATTGCCAAGTCAGAGGGTACCCAACCGGCAGAAGGGGCTAACACATGGGTTGGTCGCGCGGAAGGAAAAACGCTGTTGGTTGCTTTTCAACAATTAATGAGATCTACGCAATATCAGCTCAGCCTGGATCATTTGAAGTCGCTCGTGATCAACCAGCGTGCATTGGGCATGCTTGATGAGGTGCTAGACGGATTGAACCGGCAGCGGGCATCACGGTATACCGTGTGGGTATTCGGTACGCAGGAACCGTTTGATAAGCTGTTTGGGGCAGATACGATTTTTAACCGTTCCCCCCTTGTTAGCGTGTTGTACTCACCTAGGCTCATTTTTCAACAGGACAGCTCTTACTTGCCTTTAAATATGCAAATGTTTATTCAACAGCTCGATGAGCCGAGCTATACGACGGTGTTGCCGAATTTGAGCACGAATAACGTTGCATGGAAGCAACAGCAAAAGTCTCTCAATCTCTACGAACTAAATGGCGTCTACACGTTTAAGAACCGCGAATACAACAATTATATTGCGGATAGCCAAATTAATGGGTTGCGTTGGATTCAACCTGAATTTTCACATTCGATTATCGGGTTTCCGATTGGTGATGGCCGCGTTTCAATATCCGTTGATAAGGTGAAGTGGACAATCAAGGATGGGGGCGGGATCCCGCGGCGATTCCGAGTACAGCTTAAGCTTCACATACATACAATCGAAATCGAGGGAGAGCACACAGCCAAGCAGATTGAGGAAGCCACGAGCCAGTTCGTGAAAAATGAGGTAAAAAAAACGTTTTTGGCAGGGCTGGAGAAGAAATCCGACCTGTTGCAATTAAGGCTCCACCTGTATCGTTATCACAATGCATACTGGAAGAAATATGCATCGAATGATAATTGGCTGCCAGGTGCGGATGATGTGACGATTGAAGTCAATAGCGTATTAAAGAATAGCGGCAAATACGACTTGAGGGATTAATCCGGTCGCGACCGATGATTTCGTTTGTTAAAAAACAATAAAACAGCGGCTTGGCACTTGAAATATGGACGCAAAATGAGTATTATAAAGTTGGTTGTTAGCACTTGACTCGTATGAGTGCTAACGAAAGAAAAGACGTAACATTTTCAAAAGGAGGCTATTTTTCATGATCAAACCTTTGGGTGAACGCGTATTGGTAGAGCCGATCGCGAAAGAAGAAACGACGGCAAGCGGAATCTTGCTTCCAGACACGGCGAAAGAGAAGCCGCAAGAAGGCAAAATCATCGCGGTAGGCAGCGGCACGCTGAAAGACGGCGCTCGCATCGCGCTTGAAGTACAGGTTGGCGATCGCGTCCTGTTCTCCAAATACGCAGGAACAGAAATCAAATACGAAGGCAAAGAGTATTTGATTATGAAGGAAAGCGACATTCACGCGATCCTGGGCTAATCGCCTGCGATTGAATCGACATACAAGCAAGTCCATAACGGAGCGGAAGCTCTGCATACATTAACCAATTAATGGGAGGTCATTGACGATGGCAAAAGAAATCAAATTCGGCGAAGACGCTCGCCGCGCTATGCTGCGCGGGGTAGACGCGCTTGCTAACGCAGTGAAAGTGACGCTCGGCCCTAAAGGCCGTAACGTCGTATTGGAGAAAAAATTCGGCAGCCCGTTGATCACGAACGACGGCGTTTCCATTGCAAAAGAAATCGAGCTCGAAGATGCATTCGAGAACATGGGCGCACAGCTTGTTAAAGAAGTTGCGACTAAAACGAATGATGTTGCTGGTGACGGCACGACGACGGCTACGGTTCTTGCTCAAGCCATGATCCGTGAAGGCCTCAAGAACGTAACAGCGGGCGCTAACCCAATGGTTATCCGCAAAGGCATCGAGAAAGCAGTTCGCGCTGCTATCACGGAACTGCAATCGATCGCTAAACCGATCGAAGGCAAACAATCGATCGCACAAGTTGCTTCGATCTCCTCGGCTGACGAAGAAGTAGGCCAATTGATCGCAGAAGCAATGGAAAAAGTTGGCAACGACGGCGTTATTACGGTTGAAGAATCCAAAGGCTTCGCTACGGAGCTTGAAGTGGTTGAAGGCATGCAATTCGACCGCGGCTACCTGTCGCCTTACATGATCACGGATACGGATAAAATGGAAGCTGTCCTCGACAACCCATACATCCTCATCACGGACAAAAAAATTACGAACATTCAAGAGATCCTTCCGGTTCTCGAGAAAGTCGTTCAATCCGGCAAACAATTGCTGATCATCTCCGAAGACATCGAAGGCGAAGCGCTTGCTACGTTGCTCGTTAACCGCCTGCGCGGCACGTTCACGTGTGTAGGCGTTAAAGCTCCAGGCTTCGGCGACCGCCGCAAAGCTATGCTGGGCGATATCGCTGCTCTGACGGGCGGCCAAGTGATCACGGAAGAACTCGGCCTTGAGCTGAAATCGACGACGGTTGACCAACTTGGTACGGCTCGCCAAATCCGTGTAACGAAAGAAAACACGATCATCGTCGACGGCGCTGGCGACAAAGCCGACATCGATGTTCGCGTAAGCCAAATCCGTGCGCAGCTGGAAGAAACAACTTCCGACTTCGACCGTGAGAAACTGCAAGAGCGCCTGGCTAAACTAGCTGGCGGCGTAGCAGTTATCAAAGTCGGCGCAGCAACGGAAACAGAACTCAAAGAGCGCAAACTGCGCATCGAAGACGCCCTGAACTCGACGCGTGCAGCTGTCGAAGAAGGTATCGTATCCGGTGGCGGTACAGCACTCGTGAACGTATACAAAGCTGTTGCAGCTGTTAACGCAGTTGGCGACGAGCAAACAGGCGTTAACATCGTGCTTCGTTCCCTTGAGGAGCCAATTCGCACGATCGCAGCGAACGCAGGCCAAGAAGGCTCCGTTATCGTTGAGCGCCTCAAAAACGAAAAAATCGGCGTAGGCTACAACGCAGCTACTGGCGAGTGGGTAAACATGTTCGAAGCGGGCATCGTTGACCCAGCGAAAGTAACGCGCTCCGCGCTGCAAAACGCAGCATCCGTAGCAGCAATGTTCCTGACGACGGAAGCGGTTGTTGCCGACAAGCCAGAACCAAACAAACCAGCTATGCCGGATATGGGCGGCATGGGCGGTATGGGCGGCATGATGTAAGTAGTTTTTAAAAACCTTGATATATCAAGGGAAACGGGACCTTTCGGGGTCCCGTTTTTGTTTGAAAATAACAGAAAAATAACATGCTCTGTAGCCGCGAGAAATAAATATCGCTGTTTATATTAACATTCATTCGTATAGAATAGATAAGTAAAAGTCTATGTTATAAAATGATATAATTGGATGCAGGCTATTCATTTAATTAATTAGGCTAGAGAGGGAGTGAATGTATGGCGACAATCGTTAGCCAAAAATCAACGCCATTAACGGAACCTCCGAAATTTTTTATAGGCGAGTCTAATTTTACCCAATATATGCTAGGTGACTTCGTCTATGTAGATAAGACTTTATTTTTAAAAAAATGGTGGACAAACGGCGCTAAAGTATCTTTAATCGTAAGGCCGCGAAGATTTTCTAAAACGACTGTAATGTCAATGGTGGACACTTGGTTTAAGTGTACGGATGCTATGTTTCCGTTTATTGGAACGCAAATAATGGATGAGTTTCCGGATGATTTAATGAATGTTCGAGGAACCGTTGAGTCGATTTTCATGACTTTCAAGGACATTCATGCGACATCATGGCAGGGGCTTTACTCTGGATTGTCTAGATGCTTTAATGGGGTTCGAATCGAATACATGGATGAGTACCGTGAATATAAGCAATTTTTCAGTGAAAATGAGGTTCCGTTGGAGGAGGATTACGAGAGCCGAATAACGTTTTTATTGGATGAATTCGTTATGTTCATGCGATACTTATCCAAGGTCAAGGATAGGAAGCTTATTATTTTAATAGACGAGTACGATAAAATACTGATGGATGCCTCATCTCCAGTTGGAGGGTCCATTTACTTTGATAAAGTGCTTGCGATATACCGAAACTTTCTAAACTCATTGTTAAAAGACACCCCGTTTGTCGAGAGAGCCATCCTAACTGGGGTGCTTCCGCTGGCTGCCAACAGCGTGCTTAGTGCCTTCAACAATGCGGTTAAGGATTCATTCCTCGCGGCGACGTATGAGGACACTTTCGGATTCACGCCCGAAGAAACGGATGTGTTGACCTCGGGATGGATGAAAGAAGAAGAAAGAAGCGATTTAAACGATCTATTGTATGGGTATACATCCGGCAATTCGATTGTGTATAATCCATGGAGCGTTATTAACCGGATTACGTCTATCGCGAACGGCGACCCTTCCGCGATGAATACATGGTCTTCATCAGGCAATACGGATTGGATTGAATATCATCAAACGCTAAACGAAGAAGAGACGGAGAGTGTTTCTTCGTTGCTTATGGGGGAGCTGGTAACAGTCCCTATCAATCATGAGCTTAGCTATAAAGATAGTGTTAGCAATTTCACCAATTTTTTAACCTATGCTTTTTACACAGGGTATTTGTCTTTTGCGGAAGCAACTAGCGAATTAGTATCGTTCAGAGTCCCTAATAAAGAGGTTTTGAACGCTTGGATTTATAATTTGAATAAATTAGTTAATATTGGAACAACTCATAATTGGGCAACTATATTGGACGGATTGAATGCTAGTCCCGAGAGTGAGGATGAGCTTGAGGCAATATTGCATGATCTTCTTGATCAAAGCGGAAGCTATTGGGACATCGGAGTGAAGGAAAATGCCTATCACCTGTGGATTCTTGGACTGATGTGCTCGTTGACAGGCAGCCATAAAATTTCATCAAATAGGGAAGCAGGCGCTGGTCGATTTGATATTGCTGTTGTACCGCTCAGTGGATTCAAGAAAGCGAGAAATTACGTATTCGAGCTTAAGCAGTCATCGAACGTTTCAAGTTTAACAGAAGATGCGACAATGGCGGTCAAGCAAGTAAAGGACAATCGGTACTACCGGTTTTTCGAAAACGATAATGACATCGTCATTATTGGCTTGTCTGCATTCCGTAAGGAATTGGATGTAAAAATCGAGATATGCAAAAGGGAATCTTTAATTGAACATGCTGTGAAATTAAAGGAAAGCAAACAGAGGGGCAAAACCAAGCCGTAGGGAATAAAAAAGCTTACGGTTGAAGAAGGGGTCGTAACCGGCGAGCCTGCTGTTGCCGGCAAGCTAGAACTGAACAAGGGATCAAAATGATCGCAGCATCCCATTCATTGTTTTAATGAATTCTTTTCAATTGAAACTAGAGCCAGCAAGCAAGGCGCAAGAAATGGCAGAGGCGCATGAAGTGAATGAATAGCCATTTAAACAAAATCCCCCGAGCCGCTCTGGCTCGGGGGATTCGTTATTAGTCGCTGCACCGCACCAAGCGCTACAGCACCATCTCCAGAAACCGCGCCGCCCGCTCGCTCTCCGGCTTGGTGAAGAACTGCTCCGGCGTCGCTTTCTCGACGAGCAGCCCGCCGTCAAGGAAGTAGATGGTTCCCGCTGCTTCGCGTGCGAACTTCATCTCATGCGTGACGATGAGCATCGTCATGCCGGTTGAGGCAAGCCCTTGGATGACGGCGAGCACTTCCTTGACCATCTCGGGATCAAGCGCTGACGTAGGCTCGTCGAAGAGCATGACGTCCGGGTCCATGGCGAGGCTGCGCGCAATGGCGATACGCTGCTTTTGCCCGCCGGAGAGGCGGGACGGATATGCGTCGGCCTTGTCAGACAGGCCAACCCGTGCGAGCAAGCTAAGCGCAGTTTCATGTGCTTCATCGCGCGAGAGGCCTTTGACCCGCATCGGCGCGAACGTAATATTGTCCATGACGGTCATGTGCGGGAACAGGTGGAAATGCTGAAACACCATGCCGATCCGCTGCCGGATACGCGTTATATCGGTACGGGGATCGGTAATGACGGTTTTGTCGAACGTAATCTTGCCGCTTGTCGGCGTCTCCAGCAAGTTCAGACAACGCAGGAAAGTGGACTTGCCCGACCCGGACGGTCCGATAACAGCGACGACCTCGCCTTTCTCCACCGTCGTCGAAATGCCGCGCAGCACCTCGTGTTTGCCATACGATTTCGTTAATTGTTCTACATTAATCACTGCGGCGCAGCCTCCTTTCGAGCAGACGGGCAAGCGTTGTAAGAATGAGCACAAGGCAGTAATAGATCGCTCCGACGAACAGCAGCGCTTCGAAGGCGCGGAATGTCCCTGCCTGTACGACGCTGGCGCGGCGCATCAAATCCCCCACACCGATAACGGAGACGAGTGATGATTCCTTGAGCAGTGCGACGCATTCATTGACGAGCGCGGGCAAAATGTTTTTCACTGCCTGCGGCATAATAATGCTTCGCATCATCGTCCGATACGGGATGCCAAGCGCCATGGCGGCTTCGCGTTGCCCGCGATCGACGGCCATGATGCCGCCCCGGATCGTCTCCGACAAATAGGCAGCCGAGTTGAGCCCGAAGGCAAGCCCTGCAGCCAGCAGCGCCGGGATATCGTAATCGAACAGCTGCGGCGTTGCAAAGTAGATAATAAACAGCTGCAAGAGCAGCGGCGTGCCGCGGAACACGGACGTATAAACCGTGGCGAATAGTTGCAGCGGGCGAATTGATGAGATTTTGAACAGCGTTAGAATGGAGCCCCAGACGAAGCCGAACAGCGCCGATACGAGCGTGAACAGCAGCGTCACGAAAATGCCGCGCACGAGATATCCGACATACCCGTTCAAAACGCTAAAGTCCAAATTGCTGTGATTGCCCGTCTGCGTGCCTGTTTGCTGGTTAAACCACTTATCGATCATCTTCTGCTTCTCGCCTGATGAATCCAGTGCTGCAAGCTCCGTGTTAAATGGGGCGACAAGCGCAGACCCTTTCGGGAAGGCAATAGCATAACCCTCATCTTCATCGCCTGATGGGATCATCGTAAAGGCCAGATCGGCATTCGATTCGATGTATCCGATTGCGACCGCATCCTCGACGATGGCCGCATCGATGCGGTTAGACTTAAGCTCCTGAATGAGAGCGGAGATCGTGTTGAGCTTCGTGACCTTCGCATTGTTCAGGCCAGCAATGGCCGTTTCTTGCGTGGAGCCAAGCTGGACGCCGATTCTCCCGTTTTCAAGCTCTTGCAGTGTAGTGAAAGGTTTCTTCTTCTTGGACACAATCGTATTGCGTGCTGAATAGTACGAGTCAGAGAAATCGACGTTCTCTTTGCGCTCAGGTGTTACGGACATGCCTGACATGACAAAATCGACCCGGCCCGTCTGCAGCGCGGCGATCAGCCCGTTGAAGTCCATAGCAGAGATCTCTAATTTGCAGCCGAGTTTCGATGTAATCGCCTTGGCGATATCAATATCTAGCCCAACGATTTCCCCTCCATGCTTGGCATCGACGTTCTCGTATGGCGGATAGTCTGGGGACGTGCCCATGACGAGCGTTTTGCCATCTTGGCATAAGGAAGTGACCGCATTCGATGTTAGGGTGTTCGCACCGCTTCGATCCGTAGGTCCAAACACGCCTAGCAGGATAAATACGATCAACGTGAGGGCGAGTATTCTCACAATTGCGCTTTTGTTCATAGTAAGCCATGCACCTCTGGTAATGAAATCATATTGCTTATGTAGCCTACTTGCTTAGCCAACTTCCGTCAACAAGCGGATTATGGTAAATATAAACGATAAATTCCTGCTGCTGAATAGATTGGATAAGACCAACGGGTTCCTATCCAGTCTTTCTGAAATTGTGCAGGTTTGGCTTATTTTTCACCCTGAATCCCGTATCTATTCGGATGGGATATGGGATGTGTGTTGGACCATGGCACGCCAAAAAGAGGCTTCATTATGAGTGCGTTAAACTCATGGGAAGCCTCTTTATAGTTTCTTTTACAGTTTCTTTACAGTTCCTTCGTACAGTCGCTTATGATCTCGAATGCAGCGAGCGCAAATAAGTTTTAACTTCTTCAGGAGCCCGAATTATACCGAATACGCGAACCTTGCCGAACGTTTTTCTCGCAAGATCGATTGTAATGTCGTTGGCGACGATAAGCCCTCCGATCAAGTTGATATCGAGGAGAAGGCCGTCACGTTCAGCCTCTTCAAGCTTCTCGCGGCTGAACTCCAGCACGCCGACTACAAAATACTTCTTTTCTTTCAATTCCTTAATGACAGAAGAATGGCTGTCCAACTGGCTTTTGATCGCAATGCGAATAAAATCGGTACGATTATTGTAGTAGCCCTGATCGACTAACAAATCGATTTGCCCAAGATCGACGGGACCAAGATTGATGCTCACTTTTTCTAAATCAGCCATTGCCTCAACTCCAAATATTCAACTGGTTATTGTCTACAATATGCCTGCTATTCAGAGTGCTGTCAAGCCGATTTTTGGAAAAATAGCATTGCATATATTGGCATTTAATACTAATATGTATTCCGTGGGGATGGTTAATGGATTCCTTTAGGAATCCAAATGGATGTTGTAGCAGTGAATTTGTATTAGAGAGGATGCTGGATATGAAGCCTCAGAAGACAGTTAGGAGATTGCTAGCCTATATGATTCAATTTAAGCATTCGTATGCCATATTGATGTGTACCACGCTGCTCGGCATTACGCTTGAGCTTGGCCTTGCGTGGTATTTGGCGCAAGTAACGAATGCGGCTATCGGCGCGGATCACAGCAGATGGCTTTCTTTAGTTACGGCAGGCCTAATGCTGCTGTTCTTTACGGTGTTGAATAGCTTTATCGATATTTACTTTAAGGCACGCGTTTCATCTTTAATCCGCAATAAGATTCGCCGAGATACGATGGGCAAATTGCTTCGTTTGCCGGAGTCTTTTTATGCCCAGCATCACTCAGGCGAGCTGCTCAGCAGGGTCATTAACGACAACCAAGCGATCGGCCAAGCATGCACGGAAACAATTATCGCTTTGGCACGTAATCCGCTGCTTGTTGCCTTCTCTTTTATTTATTTGTTAGCTATTAATTGGAAGCTGGCTCTCATTTGTTTATTTATCGGTCCCATGACCTTTATGATAGGCAAAATATTCGGCAATGCGCTCCGTGCCAACGCCCAGCAGCTCCAGCACCAGAACGCGAAGGTAGCTTCGTTGATTACGGAAATCGTCGGCACAACGGTTGTGTTCAAAACCTTCAGGCTTCAAGGAAAACTATTCCACAAATTCGAGGGAAGCAGTGGTGAAATTAGCAAATATGAAATTAAAGGAGGCCGCATTAATGCTAAACTTGCGGCTGCAGCGAACACAGTAGGGCACTTATCCTTTATCGTGACGTTTATCGCTGGGGCATATTTCGTGTCTAAAGGCGAAATGGCCATTGGCGGATTGATCGCATTTATACAACTAATGAATCATCTCACTTGGCCGTTTACAGGCATGGCTGCCTTATGGGGAGGATTCCAACAGTCATTAGGCGCCGCCGATCGAATCTTCAGCCTGATGGATGAACAGGCAGAGTGCGAACGGTTCCCCGAATCGTTGTTAGCGCCTACGCCGGGCGGAAGCTTGAAGCTGGATCAAGTTTCGTTTGGCTATGCCGAAGACCAGCGTGTCCTTCGCGATATTTCATTGCACATTGAGCCAGGTGAGACTGTAGCAATCGTCGGGCCAAGCGGCAGCGGGAAATCAACACTATTCAGTTTGCTGCTTGGCTTGTACAAGGCGGAGCAGGGGACAATTCGGATAGCAAACAACGATATTGCATCGATGAACATCCATGAGCTGCGGAACTGCTTCTCGCTTGTGCCGCAAGGCAACCAGCTGTACAGCGGGACGATTCGGGAAAATATTGCGGCAGGCAATCCGGCAGCATCGGAAGATGACATTGTTGAAGCGGCACGTAATGCGAACGCTTACGGCTTTATTATGCAGCTTCCAGCAGGGCTCGACACGGATATCGGGGAAGGCGGGGCTATTTTATCGGGCGGCCAGAAACAACGAATAGCAATCGCTCGCGCACTGCTGCATCAAGCCCCGATCCTGCTGCTGGATGAAGCGACTTCAGCGTTGGACAGCGAGTCCGAACGGTTGGTCCAAGAGGCACTCGGGAAGCTGATGGCCGGACGCACAACCATTATTATCGCCCATCGGTTGTCGACTGTTCGTAACGCAGGCCAAATCATCGTACTAGATAATGGCGAAATATCCGCAAGGGGCACCCATGAGGAGCTAATGTCGAAGGATGGTTTGTATAAGAAAATGATTAGAAATTTGGCGCATGATGAGCTTGCCGATGTTAGCGCATAGGCATAATCGAATATCGCTGGGCGTATGTTGAAGGATGGGCAATTGAGCAGTATCAGCAAGCAGGCCAACCAACATAGGAGGACATCCAATGGAAACGTTCGGCAGAGGCTGCCTGTACATTGTCGCTGGCTTAATCGTGCTAATGATTCTTGCCTTTCTTGTCGGCGGGACGATTACGATCCCATGGATTATTTTGATCCCGCTTATCTTGTTAGCCTTCTGGGCTGCATCACGCAAGAGCAAGTAGAGATAGCATCAGGGAAGGGTGAGGCGCTTTGCGCTTCGCTTCTTTTTCGTATACGATATTTAATAGTAGAATCATGCGCAGTAGCGGTGAGCAGATAGAAGGAGCGATTAGGGTGGCAAATATAGCGAAAAAGCCGGCGGTCGACGTGCATGTCCTGACAGGCTTTCTTGGCAGCGGCAAGACGACATTGCTGAAGCGGCTGTTGGATGAATACGAAGCGCAGGGCAAGAAAGCGGCGGTCGTCATGAACGAGCTAGGCGACGTCAATCTCGACGGGTTAGAAGTAGAATCGGAAGTGCCAATGGCGGAGCTGCTTGGCGGGTGCATTTGCTGCTCGATTCGTGGCGATTTGAGCATGGAGCTCAAGCTGTTGATCGACGAGCATCAGCCTGATGTGGTGCTAATCGAAGCAACGGGCGCGGCTAATCCGTTCGAAATGATCGATGGCGTGACAGAGACAGCGATGTACTCGCCAGTTGAGTTGAAATCGATCATCGTCGTAGTGGACGGTCCTGAGCTGCTGGCTCGGAGCCGCAGCGGCGGCCAGACATTCAAGTTAATGAAGGAACAGGTTCGCAGTGGGACGAGATTGCTGCTGAACAAGGCGGACCGCCTCGCGGGCGAACAATTGATAGAGGCGGAGCAGCTCATTCGTGAAATTAACGGGTATGCGCCGATTCTAGCAACCGTGCGTTGCGCCGTGGATAGCGAGTGGCTTACTCGCATCGTTTCGCCCGGCGAAGCTGGACAGCTGCATAACCATCAACAAGAGACCGCTGGAAATGGGGACAAGCATTCGCATCATGTTTGTGGACCGAACTGCGAGCATAGCCATGGCCACGCGCATCACGAGGAAGGCCATAGCGACGATACGGCCGCTGCGCCGCAACATCACGCCCATCATTCGCATGAGCATGTCATGGCGCTAACGCATTATTTGAACCAGCCGGTTGATAGCCATCAATTTGAAGCTTTCCTGAAGTCGTTGCCAGATAATGTGTACCGGGCGAAAGGCGTCGTTACGTTCCGGGATAGCGAGACAGCTAGCCGATTCCTGTTCCAATATGCATACAAGGAAACGGATTTTATGCGCATTACGCCGCAGGGCAAGGTTCATGATGTAGCGGTATTTATCGGCGAGCATTTCTCGCGGCAAGATCTGCTGCAAGAGCTCGCGAAGCTTGAGAATAATGGCTAGCACCTATCGGGATGCATAGGTTTTGGCAATAAAGCCCATACTATTCCCGATTCTACAACGGGAGGTATGTAGCATGAAGGCGTTACGCACAAAAGGGCTCGCATTCGGGATTTCTGCCGCGCTGCTGTTAACGGCGGTCCCTTCGGTTGCAGGTGCAACTGCTGTGCCTGAAGACCAGACAAGGCCGGGCGCAGAGCTTCGGCATCAAGATGAGGGGCATGGTCCAGGACACGGCTTTGGCCATGGCCGCCATGACGAGAAGCATCGGCTAGAGCGCCTGAAATATGTTGCCCGCTATTTTGACATCAAGACAGACGGCAAAGAAGGCAAGCAGCTGTATGAGGAAATACAAGCGGCGAAGAAAGCAAATCCGCAAAAATGGGAAACGTTCAAAGCGGAACATCGCGCAAAATTCGAAGAGCGCATTAAGGAAGCGGCCCGCTACTTCAGCATCTCGACAGACGGAAAGTCTGTGGAGCAGTTGCACAAGGAACTGCGCGCAGCCCGTGAAGCGAACCCGGAGAAGTGGAAGGCGTTTCTATTGGAGAAACGGAACCAGCATGACGCGAACAAGCGCCGGCAAATGGGCGATAACGCCAATAAAAACGAGCGTGCAACAAGCGATCCAGGCAACAGCATGTAATGGGCAACAGAAGCTAAGCCTCTGCCGTCGGAATGGAGTTCCGGGATAGAGGCTTAGCTTCTTTTTTGAGCCAAATTATGATACTGTCAACTAGTGAAACTTGTTCTTATTCTACGATTCGGAGGCTCCCTCTATGAAGTATGATGTGCTGTATGAAGGCGCGTTCGCCATGCTGAAGGTGAAGTTGGAGCGCGGCGAGAGCGTAAAGGCTGAGATGGGCGCGATGGTCTCGATGTCGCCTTCCATTGATCTAACGGGAACGGTTGATGGCGGCATTATGCGTGGCCTGGGACGTATGCTAAGTGGAGAAAAGTTTTTCTTCCAAGAGCTTGTTGCAGCTAGAGGCGGCGGCGAAGTGCTGCTCTCCCCGACGACGATGGGCGATATTCAAGCCGTAGAGCTGGATGGCTCCTATAAGCTTCTCGTACAGAAGGATGGATTTCTTGCTGGAACGAGCGGCATTGAAGTAAATACGAAGATGCAAAATTTGAGCCGCGGCTTGCTCTCTGGCGAAGGTTTCTTTATTGTCGAGATTAGCGGCAGGGGCACAGTGTTCATTTCGTCCTATGGATCGATTCATGCGATTAATCTTGCACCGGGCGAGGAAGTCATCGTCGATAACGGGCACTTGGTTGCATGGCCGGATTACGTTCAATATAACATTGAGAAAGCATCCAAGGGTTGGCTGAACAGCCTCAAAAGCGGTGAAGGCGTTGTCTGCCGGTTCCGGGGCGAAGGTGTTGTCCTGATTCAAACCCGCAATCCAAAAGGGTTCGGCAGTTGGGTGAAACAGTTTCTGCCCGGGTCATAACCGAGGAACAAGAGCAGCTAATCAGGCTTGCTCTTTTTTTAATTCCACCCGTTGACAGCTCTGCGAATGGGTGATAATCTATGGTTAATTATTCTTATGAGTTTTATCGGAATTAAACAATGCATACGGCTGACTGTTCTGAACAGAGGCGTTGCTCACTCTCCATTAAGGGAGTGGCGCAATCCTCTGTTTTTTTGTTTTCTAGGGGATTGCATTGGTCCAGATGGGGAAAGGGGAGTTCATTTTGCATAATGGGGCATTCACTTCATCAAGCAGGCAGCCGGGCAAATGGGCATTGTTTGGGCTCGCGCTCATCTTGCCAGCAACCGTCCTGCTCCTGTGGCAGTTGCTCGGAGATCTAGGTTATCTCTCAGAGCTGCTGTTTCCGACGCCGTATACGATAGGCCAGTCGTTCGTTGATCTGGCGCGATCCGGCGATTTGTGGGCGAACTTCCGGATTAGCGCGTTCCGTGCCTTCGCTGGCTTCTTATTGGGCGGCGGTATCGGATTGGCTGCTGGGCTTGCAGTTGGGCTGTCCCGGCCGGCCGAGAAGCTGTTAGACCCTTCGCTCCAAATGATTCGAATGGTTCCCAGCTTAGCGATTGTGCCATTATTCATTCTCTGGTTCGGGATCGGCGAGGAATCCAAAGTGCTGCTCATTGCCAAAGGCGCGCTGTTCCCCGTTTATATCCAAACGTATCTCGGCATCCGCAACGTGGACAACAAGCTGTTCGAGGTAGCACGCGTTCTCGGATTCAGTAGGTGGAAACGATTGATGCGGCTTGTGCTGCCTGCGGCAACGCCGAATATTTTGCTCGGGCTGCGCTTATCGCTTGGGCTATCTTGGCTAGGGCTAGTTGTGGCGGAGCTTATCGCATCCACCTCGGGAATCGGCTATATGATGTCCGATGCCCGCCAATTCGCAGATACGCCGGTCGTCTTCGTCGGAATTATCGTGTTTGCTGCCGCGGGGTTAACGACGGATACGATTGTACGTTACATCGAGGAAAGGCTGCTTCGGTGGAAAGAACGGTACACAGGGTAGAGGAGGCTAATCGGGCGTATGGGCAATCAAACAGAAGCGATCGTACGGCAGCGGGATTCGATCAGCCGAGAACCTGTGGCGCACGCTGCTTCAACAGCGGCACATGCGGCATCAGCAGTCCCGGCATTGGGAGGCAAGCTGCCTGAAGAAGCGGCTAGGCAGGCTCCAGGCAGTGATGGGCAAGGAAATGTGGTTCGTAACGGCGCGCTTACAGAAAGGCCGCCTAGGTGGAGGGGGCGTTCGCTGCTAACGGACATCGCGCTTGGCGCATTGCTGCCTGTGTTCGCGGTAGCATTTTGGCAGCTGGCAGGGGAGCTCGGTTGGATTTCGACGGTGTTTTTGCCGACGCCGATTGCAATTGCTGAAACGTTCGGCAAGCTGCTCTTATCCGGTGAGCTGCTTCATCATCTTGGGGTAAGCATTGGCAGGGCTGCGCTGGGCTTTGCGATTGGCGGCTCGCTTGGGCTGCTGCTGGGCCTGATTACCGGTTTATTCCGCAGAGCGGAATATTTGCTGGACCCAAGCTTGCAGGTGCTGCGCTTGGTGCCACATTTGGCGATAGCGCCGCTTCTTATTTTGTGGTTCGGCTTTGGCGAGGTTTCCAAGGTGGTCATTATTACGACAGGGGCCTTCTTCCCGCTTTATATCAACACATTCTTAGGCATACGCAATGTGGATGCTCGATTGTTCGAAGTGACCAGCGTGCTTCAATTTAATTGGCGCACAAGAATAACCAAGCTTATCCTTCCAGCAGCGCTTCCTGAATTGTTAATTGGCCTGCGCTTATCGCTCGCCGTTGCTTGGATTGGCTTGGTCGTCGCCGAGCTGATCGGAGCTACATCTGGAGTGGGCTTTCTTATTAATCTGGCGAAGCAGGAATCTGATACGGGCACGATATTCGTCGGCATCCTGATCTTCGCAATTGTAGGCAAGCTAATCGATTCACTGGTTCGGCTGCTGGAGCGCAAATGGCTGTTTTGGCGGGATGCCTATCAAGGGTAGGGAAATTCCAACATTAATTTCAACCATCATTTAGAGGAGGGTTTTACAAATGGGAGAGCATGCGGTGCAAGGGGAATTGCGCTTGAAAGCGGATGTATTAGTAATCGGCGGAGGGCCAGCTGGCACTTGGGCAGCATTAACGGCAGCAGGCAAAGGCGCGAAGGTTGTGCTGGCGGATAAAGGCTATTGCGGATCAAGCGGCGCGACAGCGCCATCGGGCACAGGCGTTTGGTACGTTAAGCCGGAGCAGCAGTTGCGCGAGCAGGCCAAAGCAAGCCGTTATGAGCTGGGCGGGCGCCTCGCGGAGCATCGGTGGATGGATCGAGTGCTGGACCGGACATATGAGAATATGAACAAACTTGGCGTATACGGCTATCCGTTCCCGATCGATGGCGATGGCAATCAGCACCGCCGCGGTTTGCAAGGGCCGGAGTATATGCGTTTAATGCGGAAACTCGTGCAAAAGGCAGGCGTGCGCATTCTTGATCACAGCCCTGCGCTGGAACTGCTCGCTGACGAGCATGGCGTAGGCGGTGCGGCGGGCGTCCAAAACCAGACGGGGCAAACATGGAGCGTTCGCGCCGGAGCTGTCATTATCGCAACGGGCGGCTGCGCTTTTCTTAGCAAAGCGCTTGGCTGCAATGTGCTGACAGGTGATGGCTATTTGTTCGCGGCGGAAGCGGGAGCCGACCTGTCAGGCATGGAGTTTTCCAATGCTTATGCCATTTCGCCGACGTTCTCATCGGTCACGAAAACAGCCTATTACAGCTACGCGAGCTTCTATTACGAGGACGGCACGCCAATTCCAGGAGCGGGCTCGAAGCATGGCCGTTCCGTCATTGCGCGCAATTTGCTGGAGGGCAACCAAGTGTATGCCAAGCTTGATCAAGCTTCCGAGGAGTTAAAGCCGCTGCTGCGCGTTGCGCAAACGAACTTCTTCCTGCCGTTCGACCGCCGCGGCATCGATCCGTTCAAGGATCTGTTCCCAGTAACGCTCCGGCTGGAAGGCACAGTCCGCGGTACGGGCGGCATTCGGGTGACGAATGAGCAGTGCGCAACGTCGGTGCCCGGCTTATATGCAGCAGGCGATGCAGCGACGCGCGAGCTGATCTGCGGCGGCTTTACAGGCGGCGGCAGCCATAATGCAGCATGGGCAATGTCGTCTGGCTCCTTCGCAGGCGAAGGGGCGGCGGATTATGCGCGGGGGCTTGGCCAGCATGCTACGGAACGTTCGCTTCGTGGATTGTCGTCCAATACGTTAACGGCAAAGCGCTCTGAATCAGGTGCGAACGATAGGACAGAGCAAATCGTACGCGCTGTACAGGAGGAAGTGAAGCCGTATGACCGCAATTTGTTCCGCACGGAGCAAGGGCTAACGTCATCGCTCGGGCGATTGGACGAATTGTGGCGGGAGCAGCGGGGGCAAGCGATCGAGCGTTCCCCTGAAGGGGTGAAGGCGCGTGAGGCTGCGGCCATGACTGCAACGGCACGCTGGATGTACAATTCGGCGCTCGCCAGAACGGAGACGCGCGGCATGCATAAACGGGATGATTTTCCAACGCAGGATAACAACCAGCATAACAGGCTCATTAGCGGCGGCTTGGATCACGTTTGGGTCAAATCCGAGGAAATCGCAAGGGAGGTTGTTCCTTCATGATCGAGGTCGTTAGCGCATCGCGATGCGTGTCCTGTAATCAATGCGTATCGGTCTGCCCGACGAATGTGTTCGATATGGGTGAAGGCGGCATCCCGGTCATTGCACGGCAGGATGATTGCCAGACTTGCTTTATGTGCGAGCTGTATTGCCCCGTCGATGCGCTGTATGTAGAGCCAGATCCGGAGAGAGTAATCGGCGTTACAGAGGAGCAATTAGAAACCCAAGGGCTGCTCGGCGGGTATCGGGAGAAGGTCGGCTGGGGAAAAGGGCGCAAGCCGGTATCGAGCCACAGCTTTATGTATCAGCTATCACAGAAAGCAGGCTTTTAAATACGAGAGGAGCATACGAACATGGCGCAGCGATTGAGAGAGAAAATAGGGGGACGTTCCAAGAGCTTGAGGTTGGCTCTTGCGGTTACGGCGATGGTAGCGGCGGCTGTGCTTCTTCAAGCATGCGGCGCATCTGGCGATAAGGAGGAGGCGAAGCCTGCCGGCACTTCGAAGGAGTCGTCAGCGGGCGAGGGGAAGACGGTAGCTCCTTCTGTGCTGAACTACGGCTTCATTGGCAGCAATAAGCTAAACCTCCCTTCCGGCGCGGAGGGGTGGGGCTTGTATAAGGGCATCATTCAAACGGAATTAAAGCAATACGGCATTACGGAGATTAAAGCAACAGGGTTCCCGAACGGTCCCGACCAGACGGAGTCGCTCATTAGCGGGCGGCTTGATCTGGGCAGCCTTGGCGATACGCCAGCGATTATTGCCTATGGCTCCGGTGCTAAGACCCGCCTTATTACGCAAGCTTCGACCCATACGGTTGGTTACCTCATCGGCCAGAAGGGCGGCATCAAGTCGCTGCAAGAGCTGAAGGGAGGGACGATTGCGATTCAAAAGGGCTCCTTCATGCATCGTTATATTGTCGGTTTGCTGAAGGCAGAGGGCGTTTCCGATTACAAGCTGGTACATATGCTCATTCCTGATGCAGAAGCCGCGCTGGCGAGAGGCGACGTTGCCGCTATAACGGATACCGGTGCAAGAGCGCTTAAGCTGATAGACGACGGCTTCCCGCTTATCGACGAATCGGCGAACCATCCGGATTTGCTGGGCACGAGCGCGACTGTCGTTTCGAATGATTATTTGGGCAAATTCCCGGATTTCCCGAAAGCATGGAATGCTGCCCGCGAGAAGGCGCTGGCGGACTTGAAGCAGCATGAGGAAGAATACTACGAATTTGCCGCTCAGGTGAATAACACGACGGTCGAGTTAACGAAGAAGCTGTATCCGATCAGCGACATTAAGGATCAAGCTTTTACGGATGAAGGGCTTAAGCTGCTGTCAGGCACCAAAGATTTCTTGGTCGAAGAGAAGCTGGCGAAGAAAGATTTTAACGTAGAGGATTGGGTGCTTCGCGCGCAATAATCTGTCTAGTAAATTTGGAGGGAGAGATCAGGATGAGCGTACGAACGTTAGCTGTCCATTCGTTTAAGCTGGAAGTTGGAGAGGGGCTCACGATTGAAGGCGAGGTCAAAAGCTGGCAGGATAACGAGCTTAAGCCTGTCGTTATCGTCAGCCATGGTTTCAGGGGGCATAAAGATTGGGCATTCTGGCCGGAGGTAACGAGGCAGCTCGCTGAACAGGGATTTTATACGGTGAGCTACGATTTCTCGCGAATTGCTGCTGTGCGGGATGGGCTGGATGAGCAGCGGATCGCGCAGGCAACGACATTGTTGCAGGAGCAGCTCGATTTGCATGCGGTAACGCAAGCGTTGCGCGCTAGGCAGCTTCCGTTGGCGGAGCAAGCGGACACAAGCCGGATTGGGCTTATTGGCCACAGCCGTGCCGGCGGCAGCGTCATTGTCTATGCGGCGGAGCACCCGGCAGCGGTGCAGGCGATCGTCGTCTGGAACGGCGGAGCGGGACCCGTTCGCCTTCAGCCGCAGGCAAAGGATTCAGCGCCAGAGCAAGGGCAAGCAGAGCAGCTATCCGTGCTGGAAGCAACGCTTCGTGATGACCAGTTGCACAATGCAGAACGTTACGCGCTGGTAGAGCGAATTGAAACGCTGGCTGCGCAGGTGCTTATTGTGCAGGGCGATGATGACCGTGAGCAGCTGCTGGAGCAATTCCGGACGTTCCAAGAGCGGGCGCCGCAGCATCATTATCTCACCATTGCCAGTGGCAATCATACGTTCAATACCGTTCACCCGTATGAGGGCGCATCTCCCCAGCTGTCAGAAGCGGTGGAGGCGACGATCCAGTTTCTTCGCGTACAGCTTGGTTGAGATAAGGGGACAGGCGGGACGGCGGAGCCGGGAAGGAGCCGGGAAGGAGCCGGGAAGGAGCCGGGAAGGAGCCGCTGGCTAATAACCGTCTAGCGGCAAGGCACGGTTGGGTGTTGGCCCTTCCGTGCCTTGTTTGGCGTTAATAATCGATCAGGAGGCGGGACAATGGAGCAGGCACAAGGCGAGAAGTTCATTGCAGATGTACTCGTGCTCGGTGGCGGTCCGGCCGGTGCGTGGGCGGCATGGCGTGCGGCATCGGAAGGGGCTCGGGTCGTGCTTGCCGACAAAGGGTACGTGGGCACAAGCGGTGCCACTGCACCGGGAGGGACAACGCTGCTCGTCATCCCGCCAATAGCGGAGCTTCGCGAGCAGGCGGTAGCCGCACGCCTGAAGGCAGGCGGCTATTTGTCCGAGAATGCATGGATTCATCGCGTATTGGACCAGGTAGACATTAATCTGAAGCTGCTAGAGCAATGGGGATATCCTTTTCGGCAGGATGAGCAAGGCCAAACTTTGCGTACGCATCTGCATGGACCGGAATATATGCAGCTTATGCGGCGCGTTATTCGAAAAGCCGGCGTCCGCATTCTTGACCAATCGCCTGCGCTTGAGCTGCTGGCCGATGAGCATGGCGTAGGCGGTGCGCGAGGCGTGAACCGCCTTACCGGCGAGACATGGGAGGTGCGGGCGAATGCGGTCATTATGGCAACCGGAGGATGCACATTCCTAAGCAAGGGGCTAGGCTGCAACGTATTGACGGGGGAAGGGCTGTTAATGGCATCCGAGGCGGGCGCAGAATTGTCTGGCATGGAGTTCAGCCGCCAATATGCGCCGAGCTTTGCCGATGGCAGCGTGACGCGTGGGCGAATGTTTGCTTGGTCCACTTTATATGATGAGCATGGGAAAGCGCTGCACCAAGGGGACCGCACATTCGGCAGCCTTCAGAAGCTGATGCTGGAAGGGCCGGTTTATGCATCGATTGACCTTGCCGATACACCGGAGAAGCAAGCGTTCCTGCGCAAGGCGCATCCGATTTTCTTCATGCCGCTGGAGCGTGCGGGCATTAATCCGTTCACGGATAAGTTTCCGCTCACGCTGCGCTATGAAGGAACGATGCGCGGAACGGGCGGGCTGCGCCTAACCGGCGAGGATTGCGCAACGAGCGTCGCTGGCTTATACGCGGCGGGCGATGCGGCTTCGCGGGAAAAGGTGACCGGCGCCGTGTCAGGCGGCGGAGCATATAACGCCTCTTGGGCAATTTGTAGCGGAACATGGTCCGGACGCGGAGCTGCGATTTATGCGCTGTCGCAGAACAAGGATGCTGGCTCGCGCAACTTGAAGCCAGCAGGGCGGCATGGCTTAGCCGCTGGCGAAGCATCCCCAGAGCGGCTGGAGACGAAACCGCTAATTGAAGCGATACAGCGGGAAGTGCTGCCGCTTGAGATCAATTATTTTCGCAGTGAACCGGTAATTCGG
The DNA here is from genome assembly GCF_009789195.1 of Paenibacillus sp. MMS18-CY102. GTDB lineage: Bacteria > Bacillota > Bacilli > Paenibacillales > Paenibacillaceae > Paenibacillus_T. The sequence goes on from NZ_WSTC01000036.1 coordinate 23,625, forward strand.
GCATCGCTCGATCGGCTTCATAAGCTAAAACCGGCTTTGCAAGGGCAGATTGGCCATTCGGTACAGGAGAAAGTGCGCGCACGCGAAACAGCCGGCATGCTTGCGGTGGCGAGATGGATGTATACCGCGGCGTTAGCGCGCAAGGAGACGCGCGGTTTGCAGTCGCTGGCGGAATATCCGCAGCTTGATCCGCGGCAGACCCATCGTTTAATCGTAGCGGGCATCGACGATATTCGCATTCGCGCTGAGAAAGTGCCGCATGCGCAGGAATGCTTGGCAGCTAATCCGCTTCAATCCGAAGGGATACAAGGCTCGAAGCCTGCTGTCCGGAAGGAGGGATTGCTTACATGATTGAACTCGTAAGCGCAGAGCGCTGCATCGGTTGCCAGTTATGCGTGAAAGTATGCCCAACCAACGTGTTCGATATGGCAGATGAACTGCCTGTCATCGCTAGGCAAGACGATTGCCAAACCTGCTTCATGTGCGAAGCTTATTGCCCGGCCGACGCGCTGTACGTTGCGCCGCAGGCGGAGATTTCCGTTGCTGTGGACGAGAAGCAGCTGATTGCTTCGGGCCTATTGGGCAGCTGGCGTGCTGAGATTGGCTGGCATAAAGGCGCTGAGACAACGATGGCAAGAGAGGATACGACGCCTTTCTTTGAAACCTACACGGCTGCGAACCGCAAGCCACGGCATTCTTCTCTCCCCTCATAAACTTATAGGTCCAGCCTTCCTTAACATGTGGAGGTTTGGGCCTTTTTTTATATGGGCAAATAAGCCAAGCCGGAACTCGTCTGCATAATTGGCCAAGTCTGCACATAGACATGTTATCAGTTGTTCACACAAAGTGCAGAGGGGTGGATTTCATGCGTCGGATCATTTGGATCACGGCCATTATGATGTGCTTCACGATTATCGCTACCGCGTGCGGAGCGAAAAATCCTGAATCCGTCATTAAGGAGCTTGGCAAGGTACAGAACAAGATGGAGAGCTATCAGGCAAAAGGAACGATGAAACTCAATACGAGCCAGCAGCCTTTGGAGTACAAAGTAGAGGTTTGGTACCAGAAGGATCACTACTACCGGATTGCCCTGACCAATGAGAAGAAAGATATTACCCAAATCGTGCTTCGCAATGACGATGGCGTATTCGTCCTAACGCCTAGATTAAATAAAGTGTTCCGCTTCCAAAGCGACTGGCCGGACAATCAAGGGCAAGTCTACCTGTACCAGACGTTGCTCTCCAGCATCTTGAATGACGAGTCGCGCCAATTCGCTTCGGATAACGATGCGTATGTGTTCGATGTTATGGCTAACTACCAGAATGCGAGCCTCGCACGGCAAAAAATTTGGCTGAATAAAGAAGACTTTGCGCCGAGCAAAGTCGAAGTGTCCGACACGAACGCATCGGTAATGGTTCAAGTAACGTTCGATGAGTTCAAATTTGATCCGAAATTCGAGAAGAACGCCTTCGACACACAGGCGAATCTCAATGCAGGCGCTGCACCAGCACCTTCAGCTGCGGCTTCGGATGAAGGCGATACAGCCAATCCGGACGATCCGAACAAAGCAACTGGCACGGACGCGAATGGCGAGAAGGCGGATGGCTCCGCAGGAGCAGGCGATAATGGAGCGGCAGCCGATCCTCAACAATCGGGCGATACGGGCAAAGAAGAGCCGAAAGCCGAAGATACGATGGCGTTGCCTAGTGCATTCCAAGAAATGCAGCCGACTTATTTGGGAGACGGCGTAGCATGGAAGGATACGCAAGAAATTACGTTCGGCGGCAATGCGGGCGTGCTGCAGCGTTACACTGGAACGTATAACTATACGATCTTGCAGACGCAGCCGAAGGACGTTGCAGCTACTTATATCCCTGGCGAGATGGTAGACCTCGGATTTACAATGGGCCAGTTGACTGGCGAAGAGCAACAGACGCTGACGTGGACATATGAGGGCAACCAATTCCGCCTCACCAGCTCTGATCTGCCATTCGATGAAATGGTCGCAATCGCCCAATCGGTGGATGGCGAGCCGACAAAGTAAGGGACTAATTCATTCAGCGGGCAAGCTACAGCAGCGTTCCGATGAGGAGCGCTGCTGTCTTTTTGTTTTCCAACAGGTTCCTCAGGCCAAAACATTCAGCCTTCATTGACACTGCCACCCTCAAGCTATAACATAGTTTTTATTGGGTTGTTACGGCAAGAGGAGAAGGTGACGAAGGTGGAAGCTTATTATCGGGCGACTCGAGCAGAGATTTCATTAGATGCGCTTCGCGTCAATCTAACGGCGTTTCGCCAAGCGATTCCAGAGGGCATGCTGATGATGGCTTCTGTGAAAGCGAATGCATATGGACATGGCGCGGTTGGCATTGCACGGGAAGCCGAAGCGTTTGGCGTTGATTATATGGGCGTCGCTTTTTTGGATGAAGCGATTCAATTGAGGCAGGCGGGCATTACAAAGCCGATTCTCGTACTAGGGTATGTACCGCCGGCTGGCTTGGCAGCAGCGAGAGACTATGGCATTACAATTGCGCTGTTCCGATACGATGTGCTGGATGCAGCAGCGACGCTGCCGGATAACGGCAAGCAACTGGCTGTTCATATTAAAATTGATTCGGGCATGGGCCGCCTTGGCATGCTGCCCGGTGAAGAGGCCCAGCGGTTCATTGAACGGGCGTTAACGATTAAACAATTGCGTGTCGATGGGCTTTTTACGCATTACTCCAAGGCAGATGAGCTGGACAAAAGCTATACCGAGCAGCAATACGAGCGGTTTAATGGCGTAGTGGACTATGTCCGCAACCATTCCCTTCCGATCTCATTATTCCATGCGGCTAACAGTGCTACAGGCATCGATACGCCAAGCTGGGGCCATGGAATGTTGCGATTGGGCATCGGAATGTATGGCTTGTACCCTTCGGCTGAAGTGAATCAGCAGCAAATAAAGCTTGAGCCCGTTATGTCGCTGAAAACGGCGGTTGCGATGGCCAAGACTGCGCCTGGAAACTGGGGAATTAGCTATGGCGCCCGGTATGTGACGAGCGGCAGCGAACGGATCGGCACGCTTCCGATCGGTTATGCGGACGGCTTCAGCCGGATGCTGAGCGGGAAAGCGGAGGCGATCGTACGCGGCACCCGTGTTCCCGTGCTTGGCACGATTTGCATGGACCAGTGCATGATCGCGCTCGATCCTGCGGAACAAGACGGCATTCAGGTGCAGGCCGATGACGAAGTCGTCATCATGGGGCGCCAAGGCAATGAAACCATTACGGCGGACGATATCGCGGATAAGCTGGGGACGATTAATTATGAAATCACCTGCATGCTTGCTGCGCGTGTTCCTCGTGTTTTTGTGCGTAATGGCGTTGTGCAGTCGGTTTCCAATCCGTTGCTTTAATTACCAGCGCATAATTTGTGAGATGAGGCAGGAATACAGCGATTTGCCTCGAATCTTATTGCACAGCCAGATAGATCCGTTGCAATACGGCTAATATGTCATGAATGCGGCTACATCTTGCATCACTTGCATAACGGCTGTGTTCGTCTCATAAGTATGTGTAGTATAGCGGAGTGGGGAATTTGACATAATGGATATAAGGGTCTGGAAAAGTTTTGGAGGTGCTAGTTCGGTGGCCAATATGCAGAACACCAAGAGAATCATGATCAGCTTGCCAGATCAACTGCTAGAGGAGGTCGATGGCATCGTCGCCAAAGAAAATTCCAACCGCAGCGAGTTCATTCGGCAAGCCATGAAGCTGTATCTAGTGGAGCGAAAGAAGCGGCAGATCCGCGAATCGATGCAGCGCGGGTATCTGGAGATGGCGAAGATCAACCTGAACATGGCCTCGGAAGCATTTCACGCGGAGGAAGATGCCGACCATACGCTCGGCCGTCTCGTAAGCGGGGTGTAAAGCTTGATCGTAAAACGCGGAGATGTATTTTTTGCGGATTTGTCACCAGTCGTCGGGTCCGAGCAGGGCGGAGTCCGTCCCGTGCTCGTGATCCAGAACGATATCGGCAATCGATTTAGCCCAACGGTTATCGTTGCAGCTATAACAGCGCAGATCCAGAAGGCAAAGCTTCCCACGCATGTCGAGATCGAGGCGGAGTCGCATGGATTCGACCGGGATTCCGTCGTTCTGCTAGAGCAAATCCGGACGATCGACAAGCAGCGGCTAACAGACAAGATTACGCATTTGGACGATGAGATGATGCGTAAAGTAGACGAAGCGCTTCAAATTAGTGTTGGCTTAATAGACTTCTAACAGAACGGATAACGAATAGTATCTCCCGCCAGTGGGCTTCCATTCACTGCCGGGAGATTTTTTTTGCCTAACGGTTGACAGAAGCATGCTCTTTGAATATGATTTAAACAGATGTTTTAAACGATCATTTAAAATGTTTGTTTAACATAAACAAAAAGGAGTGTTGTAGGGATGAAGCAAGCTATTGTCGCATTTTTGAAACGGCCGACGACCATTGTAGGCATTATCACGGCTATTACGTTTCAGCTCATTTTTTCGGTTATTTGGATGACAGGTTATGACGGCGTGACGGATCGTGTCAGCAAGCTGCATGTCGGGATTGTTAATGCAGACGGTGACGCGGGCAACATGTTATCGGAACGTTTGAAGCAGGCGGTTCCTTTCCAGACGGAGCTTTACAAGGATGCGGCAGCTGCGCAGCAAGCGTTGAATGATCGCGACCTGCAGATGGTGATCGCCATTCCACAGGGCTTTATGGAGGGCCTGCAGACGCCAAACGGGCAGGGCGCATTGCAATTCACCATTAATGAATCGAACCCAGCTATGATTAAAAGCATTATGCAGAGCGCAGCGGACCGCCTTTCCTCTGAGGTGAACAAACAGGCGGTGGCCGGCGGGGCGGAAGCGCTGCTAACGAGCCAGAATATGTCCGCTGACCAGGCGAAAGCAGTTGCGGCATCGCTTGCAGAAAAAGTTAAAGCAGACATTGCGTCCACGAACAAGATTGATGGCATGAACAACCAGATGGTGCCGATGATGCTCGTGTTGGCGTCGTATGTCGGGGCGATGATTATGGGGATGAACATCGAGCAGTCATCGATGATGCTGAGCGGCCAATTCAGCAAATGGCAGCGGATGGCGGTTCGCTTCTTTATCAATGCCGTATCTGCAGTCGTTGTTTCGGGTGTTGGCGTAGGGCTGCTTGCAGCGTTGGGCGGCCAGGCCGAGCATGGGTTCCTGCTGTTATGGGCGTTCCAAGCGTTGACGGTTGTCACCTTCATGTTCGTTGCTCAAATGTTCCTATTCTTGTTCGGCATGGCAGGCATGCTCTTTAACATTTTGTCCTTATCGATCCAGCTCGTCTCGTCCGGTGCAATGATCCCGCGTGAGCTTCTTCCGAACTTCTATGTTCACGTTGGCGATGCTTTGCCAGCTACCTACGCGGTACAGGGCATGATGAATATCTTGTTCGGTGGACCAACAGCTGCGCATGCAGCAGGGATGCTTGCCGTTATCGCGATTGCAGCGATGGCGCTTAGCGCGGCAGCCGTAGGCCTTCGCAAGGGCAAGCCGCTCAAGGCGGCAGCTCCTGCCCAAGTGGTGTCGGTAGCTAACAAGTCTTAATTGCATAACCAGCCGCTGTCCCTCATAATACGAGCATAAGCATCGATTCGGAGGTTTCGCGTATGGATTCGGATATTAAGCTCAAAATCTTGCAAGCAGCCAAGAACCGGTTCGCCAGCCAAGGCTTTGACGGCACGACAGTTCGCCAAATATGCGAGGATGCGGGCGCCAACCAGGCGCTCGTCTCTTATTATTTTGGCGGCAAGGAAAGCATGTTTTTTACGATGTTTGATACGTTTTTCCCAGCAGGCCTGTACAGCAAGTATTTGGAAGAGAACTATTCGCCAGAAGAAGGCATTCGTCGAATGGTTAAAGAGGTAATCGCTTACAGAATGCGGGAGCCCAAGATGGTCCAGATCATTCAACAGGAGATTTTGCTCGACACTATACGGACCGCTCGCATTCGCGAATATGTTTCGGAGTCTTGGATGCAGCTAAGGGAATGGTTACGGGAAGGCAAGGAGCAGGGGGTGTTCCATTATCAGTCTCTGGATACCGCATTCATGTCTACGCTCGGCGTTATTCTCTTCCAACGCATCTGTTCTTTCTGGCAGCCCTTCTTGACCGGAGACGTGGGAGAATTGGAGCAATTGACGGAAGAGGTCGTATCGTTCGTTCTTCGAGGATTGCGCCCTTCAATCGACGAATAAAGGGATGAAGCGACAAAATTTTCAAAAACCTGTAGACAAGCGGCAATTGACTTGCTAAGATAAACTCAAACAAAAGCATACCGTCGATAAGACGGCGCTGCATATGGGAACGGATGCGAAGAACGCATGCCTTGAAGTACGTTTACGTACTTTGGCTGCGTTCTTTTTTGCGTTCCTGTGGTACTCAGCGCCAGCAACCATCACGGGAGAGGAGCTGTTATGAATAAGAAACGAAATGTCGCGGTCAGCGTGGCTGCCGCAGTGCTGTCGGGGGTGTTAGTTTATGGAATTTATGCGCTGCAGCTACGGCAAGCGGAAAGCAAGGATATGGTGCGTGTCGTCGTGCCGAAGCGTTTCATTGCTGCTGGAGAACGAATAGGAGCAACGGATCTGGCTTATCGGTCGATTGCGAAGTCGGCTGTTCGCGAGGATATGGTGATGGAACCGGGCGAGGCAGATGGCTGGGAAGCGGTCGTCCCGTTAGGTGCAGAGGAGCCATTGTTGAAGTGGAAGCTGGATCGGTTTCGGCTGCTGCCTGATCAATCGCAGTCTACCTTTCAAATCCCGCGCAGCTATGTGTTATCGGTGTCTAACGGCATTCGGGCGGGAGATTTGGTCGTTCTATATGTGTCTGGGGAAGCGGATTCGTCTACCCGATTGTTTGGCAAGCCGGTCAAGGTGGCCTCGGTGAAGTCAGCGGCTAATACGGAGGTCGATGATTCGGACCAATCGAATTTGTTGTCGCTTGCTAATGGGGATAAGGAGCAAATGTATGCTTCGCGCCGGGACGCGAACGCGATGATTGATTATATTAATTTGAATTTGACGGAAGAGCAATGGCTGCAGCTAGATGAGCTGTGCAAGCGCGGCGAACGCAAGTTGGTCATAGCCTTTAGCCCTGAATCGCTTAATGCCGTAGATCAAGCGCTGGGTGAACAGCCATGACGCCAGCTCCGCTCCTTGCTTTCGTTGGCACGACGCCGAATATAGGCACGACAGTAGCAGCTTTTGCAGCTGCATGCCGAATAGCAGAGCGAAGCGATGCTGAAATTGGCTATCTGTGCCTAAACCTGAAGAGTGCGAAAATCCAGCGGTATATCGGCATTGATCGGCCACAGTCGGGATTGGACAGCATTCGCCCAGAGCTTCGGGACCGGTCGCTTGGAACGGAGCAGCTTCTGCGAACGGCGCATCCAGTCGAGGGCATCAATGGGTTGCATGTGCTGTTTGGCAATTTGGAGAGGGATCAAGCGGAGTTTTATACGGCGGAGGATATCGGTTTTTTGTTGGATACAGCAAGGCAGGCGTTCGATATCGTTATTGCGGATGTTGGCGCCTATTGGGACAATGCCGCTACCGTCTGCGCCATTCGGGCAGCAACTGCGCGGGTTCTTGTGACAACAGGCGCGTTAACACATTTTCAGGAAGATTGGAACCGATGGATTGGACAAGTATCGCCGCTCTTCGGCGTAGCTTCTGCTGATTATGAGCTGGTGGTCATACATTCGCCATGGAGAAGCGGGGGATTTAATGTGAAGGATATTCAGAAAGAAACAGGGCTGCAGCTTGCGGGAGAACTTCGGCTGACGGAACCGATGCTGCTGCAATTGGACAGCGGGCAATACCAGCATTGGCTGAAAGGGGCTGAAGGGCGGACGGCAATGCAGCAGCCAGCAGAGCGGTGGATACGGCAAACAGGCATGAAAAGCCGGCCCGCCATGCATGTCCAGCCATGGTATCGCAAGCTGTTAGCGCATCGTAACGGGGTTGGCTCATGAACGGTAACGGGCAAGAACGGTTTTCGCCGGCGGCGTTTTCGAATCGCTTAAAGTATAGGGAGGAACAGCTTGAGCCTGGCGAAGCGTTGGATGCTGGGAAGGCGCAGGAGGGGGAAAACGGCGGGTTCGGAAGGCTGGCGAATGACATTCGTGCCTACCTCTCTTCGCCGCGGGGGCTGACGGAAGAGGAGAGGCGGCAATATGGCGAGCGATTGAATCGGGCAGTTCTTGGATTCGCCAAAGACCGTGAGCATGTGCTTGCCCTCATTAATGATTGGCTGTTGCGCCACCGCATTCATGAGTTGCCGGGGCAACAGATTCCTTATGAATCGTTAGCTGAGGCATTGTTTGCTGAAGTCATTGGGATGAACGTGCTGGAGCTCGTGCTTGCCGATCGCGTTGGGCTAGAGGAAATTCAAGTTGTCGGCACTCGCATTTATGAGGTGCGGCGTGGCCGAGCGGTTCCATCACGATATAGGTTTGCTTCCCTAAAGGAGGTAGAACGAATCCAGCAAAATCTTGTCCTTTACAATAACGACCGAATTAATCCGCGCAAACGATGGGCTGAGGTCATGCTGCAGGATGGCTCGCGAGTCACGATGACAGGGTTCGGATTTACGGCTTCGCCAACACTGACGATACGCTTTTACACGGTACAGGCATTTCACTTATCCGAGTTGTGCGAAGTGGCGTACCGAACAATCAATGAGCCGATTCGCCGGTTGCTGCTCGCCGTATTGGGCGCGAGGTTTAATGTTGTCATTATTGGGCCAACCAACTCGGGAAAAACCCATCTCATGAAAGCGCTAATTGCGGAGCTCCCGGACGAGGAACGGATCGTAACGCTGGAAAACCGGTTCGAGATGATGATTCATCGCGATTTTCCGAATAAAAATGCTGTGGAATATGAATTCGATGAGGATGATGCGATGCACCGTTCCTCACAGGCATTTAAGCTCGCATTGCGGCAGTCGCCCGAGCGCATCGTCCATGCTGAAATTCGGGATCAAGACGCGAACATTTATGTTCGGGCATGCACGCGTGGCCACGAAGGGAGCATGACAACCGTTCATGCAAACACGCTGGAGGATGTGCCAGAAGCGATAAGCGACATGTGTATGCAGGACGGAAGAGCGATGAATCCCGAGCGATTGACCAAAAGGATCGCCGAGTATGTAACGCAGGTCGGCATCGAGCTCCGGCTTGTTGATGGCAAGCGGCGTGTATTCCGGATCGGCGAAATTGGCTGGCATGATGGATCAGTTACGGTGAAGGATTGGGTACGATTTGATGAGTCTGTATCAGATTGGCGGATGCCTGCCTTGCCGTCGCAGCGGGCGATGGAACGGTTTCGGCGGCATGGCGTGGATACGGGGGACATGTTTGCAAAAGCGGGGAAACAAGCCGAGTATGCCCAGCGCGCTAAACACAACGAACATGTCCCTTTCCCTAAGGAGGCGGTTCTATGAGCAGTTGGCTGATCGTTATGCTGCTGCTGGGGCTATTCATTTCGTTGTATGCCGTACTGAGGAGTTTTATCGCCATGTCAGTCGAGCAGCAGCTTCGCGCTGCCAGGCTGCGCTACAAGCAGCGGCAGGGACTTCTGGAGCAGGCAGACGTTGTGCTTCAGCGATGGGGGAAGCTCTATCGGCACCTGTCCGATCTACTGGAATCGTTGCGGGCGCCGCTCGTCCCGACATCATTCATGTTGTTATCCAGCCTGCTTGCTGTTGCAGGCATTGTTACAGGTGCGCTCTTGTTCCAGAGCGCCAAAGGAACACTGATGCTTGGGGCAGTTGCTGGCCTTATGCCTTATGTCGTATTCAGGACGGCGCTACTGCAGCGGCAATTGCAGACACGCATCGAGTTTTTGCCTGCCGTGGAGCTTTTTTATCAGTGCTACCTAGTCACGGGCGAGCGCCAAATTCGGCATGCGCTGCAGCGGACGGTAGAGGAGAAGCGGCTGCCGGCGCCGATGCAGGCTGTATTCGAGCAGTTGTACCGCAATTTGTCTGTTAGAGGTGACGACGAAGCGAGCCTCCGTGTTTTTGCTGCTGCGCTAGGGCATGTTTGGGGCAACTATTTCGTTAACATATTGCGTGTTGCGCTTTCTGAGGGCAATCCAATCAGCGACAACTTGCGGGAGCTCCTGACGGATATGCGGCGCGCCCGCCGATCGAACGAGCAGGAACGCAGCAAGCTGCTAGAGATAAGGATTGCGAACTTTACGCCCATTTTGTTTTTGTTCTTGTTTGTTGGAATCAATCTCCACTACAACCCGGAGAGCGCTTATCGGTATTATGTGCTCGACCCGCAGGGCAGGGATCTTGTACTCAATTCACTAGTGCTTATATTCGGTTCGTTTGTGATGGGCATTTGGCTTTCACGCCGCAAAATGTAAAGGAGGAGCAGCATGGCAACGAATGAGTGGGTAAGCAAGCTAACGCTGGGCGCGGGTACAGCTTTGCAATTTTTGCTGCTGTTCTGGACCGTATACAGCCTGCTTCACTTAGTGCCAGATCGACCGCCCCGATGGGCGCATCTCACTGGATTGCGTTGGGCGTCAGCCCCAATGCCAGAGCGATGGCTTCGCCGCCTTCGGCTATCCCGAACGCATCCCGTGTTCATTGAACGCGAAGCGCTGCTTGGCGGCTGTGGCTTCAGCGGGGATGCCTCCATATATGTTGCTTGCCGGCGCATTGCCCTCTTTGCAACACCTGCCCTTTTGGCAGTGCAAAGCGTAGGGTGGCTTTGGGCAACAGGGCATTGGCCGCCAATTGCTTTGTTTGGCGGAGCGGCAGCACTGTTTTTCATTTGCTGGTTCGATCTAATATGGCTTCGCTCCATTCATCGTGTAAGGGCGCAGCGCATTACGAAAGAAGTGTATGTCATTAGCAATCAGCTGCTGTATTTTGCAGGTGCCAATTTGCATTTGCATACGAAGCTGTCGAGATGCGTTCCTTTTGCCAAGGTGCTGCAGGGCGAGTTGCAGCGATTGCTGGCGGAATGGTACCACGATGCCGAAGAAGCGCTGCGCCGTTTCAAGCAACGCTTGGGAACTGATGACGGCGCTAGCTTCGTCGAAACGCTTGATTCGCTAAGGCTTCATGAAAGCGATGAGTTTTATTCGTTGCTGCGCCAGCGCATTCAAGACTATAAGGAGAAGCTGGAGCTCGCCAAGGAGAGCCGCAAGGAGACAACCTCATATGTGTTGTTCGTGATTGCAGGAATTCCGATTCTCTACACGTTCCAGGTATTTATTTATCCTTGGGTTCGTGAAGGGCAGAAGCTGTTTGAATCTTTAGGCAGCTAGGGTTTGGAGTGACAGGAGTGGCACTTTAGCAGCGCAAGGGGAAGGGGGTGAGAATGATGCGCAATATTTTGATTACGGTCATGATGATCGTGGTCGTCATCGTCATGTTTAATACGATTATTTCGGCAGATTCAACGGGAACGAAAGAGCAAATTTTGACGCAAGGAACGAATGCGAATACGAAAATTAGTACGCTGAAGCCTTAAGATTAGAACGTGGGAGGGCGGTGTCAGTGAGGGCGTTGTTGATGGCCGTGTTGTTATTGGTCACCGTCATTCTCATTTATGATGAGGTGGCCGGAGGGAAGGATGGCACGAAGGAGCAGCTAGAGGAGAGCGGAGAGCATATAGGAGGCTCGATTCGCCGAATGAGCCCGTAGCATTGCTGATGCAATGCCGTACGGCATGTGATGCGAGGGAGGGATTATGCGAAGCATTTTAATATTCGTATTGTTCGCAGGCTTGCTGTGCTGGATGATGTTCTCGCCAATCTATAAGCATGTGCTGATCGTCAGGCAAGCGGCGCTGCAGCAGGAAGCGGACTACTTGCTGGAGGTAGGGGCTAATGGCAACCACGGTTATATTGATGAGGCGATGATCGCCCAATCCAAGCAACGGCTCGCAGCGATCGGCATGAGACCAGATGACATCGTTTATGATATATCATCGACCGATGGGAGCATTGCAACGAGCGCTTCTGCACCATTGTTGCGGGGCGTTGGGCTTGCGCTTACCGTCAGCTATCCGTACGATGGCCTGTTTGCTATTGACCGGCTTGTCGGGATTGAACCGCCGCCAGAGGACGCACGAATGCGGGCAACAGGCATGAAAATGAGTGAGTTTGTTCCATAAAGGCATGCGAATTCTGCTAGAGATGCAAAGCAGAGAGGGATTGATGTTACGAGGTGCTTAGATAGATGGAAAAGCTATTGTTATTCGTGCTGATGGCGGTCGTTTGGACGACGGCACAGGGCCAGCAAATAGATGAGGAAATGGCAATGAAGGCATTGTTCCAAGGGAAGCATGCGGTTAATCGGGCTGCGCATGCGGCTGCACAGCAGGTTGACATGAGCGAGCTAGCGAGCGGGAGAGTGCGAATTGACTCTACGGAAGCGGCATTGGAAGCGCATCGCTATCTGCAAGCAAATTTACAGCTGAACGATGCGCTAGCGCCGCTGCCAAATTCATTTTTTCGCGAGCAGATCGAAGTCGTCGCTTTTGAAGTCATCAATGCGGATCATGCTTTTCCATACGTCTACCGGAATGAAGCGTATCAATATGAGGTAACGCTGGAGCGGCCGGGCGTGGTGCTTATTGTTCATATTCACTACCCTCGCGCATTTCGTGCGATCGAACCGATCGATTGGTATGTGAAGGGGGCGGCTGAGCTCGTTCATTGACGCAGGAAACGAAAACTGGTGTAATGGGGGAATGTGAGGAACGGAGTTGATTAGAGATGAGTTTGCAGGACTTGTACACGACAGTGCCACCATCAGAAATCGTCCGCCGGGTATCGCGATTAAAGCAAGAGCTGGCAGAGTCAGGGTTGGATGGCGTCTTGATTACACATAACATTGGCATTTTGTATTGGACGGGTACGATGCAAAGCGGCTATTTGTTCGTCCCGGCAGTTGGCGATCCAACGTTGTATGTACGCCGAAGTGTAGAACGTGCCATAAGGGAGTCATCTGTAGATACGGTTCCGCTCGGTTCGTTCAGCCGGTTCGGCGATACGCTGCGCCAAAGTTATCCCGGTTTGTTCGGTGGCGCGTTGCCGCCTCGAATTGGAGCGGATCTAGATACATTGCCAGCTGCAACGTTCTTGAAGCTGAATGGATTGGTCGGCTCCGCCTATTACCCGGCATCAGCACGGTCAGAGGGCAGCCAGTCCCAGCAAGGCAGCCAGCAGCAACAGCAGCCTGCATCGCTTGAAGATGCTTCGTCGTTGCTCCGCCGCGTTCGCATGGTGAAATCGGATTGGGAGCTTGCTCGCATCGAACAAGCGGCAGTGGCGCTAGATGAAGCGCTACAGGATGCGCTGCCTAAGCTAACGGAAGGCATCTCGGAGCTGGAGTGGATTGCGCATGTGGAGTATGGCGTGCGGATTCGCGGGCATATCGGTACGATGCGCTTGCGCGGCTATAATCAGGAAGTGCTGACAGGCATGGTTGGTTCAGGGGCTGCTGCGGCTGAGCCTACTTATTTTGACGGGCCTGCCGGGGGGCGGGGGCTCGGAGCAGCAGCGCCGCAAAGCGTGAGCACGAAGCTGTTCGTTCGCGACGAGCCGATATTGATCGATCTGGGCTGCTGTATTGACGGATATGTCATCGACCAGACGCGGACTGCTGTCATTGGACAACTGGCGGAACCGCTTCAATTTGCCTACGAGACAGCGGAGCGAATCATGCGGGAAGCGGAGCGCTTGCTCGTTGAAGGGACGCGCTGTTCGGTTGTGTATGCTGCATCGCTGCGAATGGCGGCGGCTGCTGGCTTGTCAGAGCATTTTATGGGCTTTGGCACGGATCAGGTCCGGTTTCTCGGCCATGGGATCGGGCTGGAAATCGATGAGTGGCCCGTGCTTGCGAATGGATTCGACATCCCGCTAGAAGCGGGGATGGTTATCGCTGTAGAGCCGAAGTTTACGTTCCCCGGCATCGGTGTCGTAGGCCTTGAGAACAGCTATGCTATTCAAGTAGGCGGCTTGCCGCCCCGTGCATTAACGCGTACGCCTGAACAGCTAATCAAGCGCTGAAATGGATAATGTGAAGAGCAGAGAGCCATCCTGTGACAGGATGGCTCTCTATTTTTTGGATGAGGTTATGAACATAGGCTTTACGATCGCTTGTGTAACTGTTATATTACTAATATAACAAGCAAACAAGTGAATAATTGTTGAGGGGGAAATGCAATGAATACAGATACGGCAATGAGCAACGCAGAACTGATTAAGATACTCGCGCCGCTGCTTGTGATCCAAGCCATATTAATGGTTATTGCGATTGTCATGTTAGTTCGAGCGCATTCTACTAGAGGCCCGAAGTGGCTGTGGGCATTGATTATCATATTTATTAATATTGTTGGTCCCGTACTGTTCTTCGTGATCGGACGGAAAAATCAGCGATGAGTGTGCTGCTGCAAGCAACTGCCCTTAGCCAAACCTTCGGAAGCACGAATGCAGTGAAACAAGTGGACTTGTCCATCCATGAAGGGCGATGCATCGCCTTATTGGGGCCAAATGGAGCGGGCAAGACGACAACGATTCGAATGCTGACAGGCCTGCTCAAGCCTACCCATGGCACAATCGAGTTTCATGGCGTAAAGGCAGGTGAAGATATGCGCAAGCATATTGGCTATTTGCCGCAAGCGCCGTCGTATTATGGCTGGATGAGTGGTGAAGAACTGTTGGTTTATGCAGGGCAGTTGTGTGGATTAAGCGGGCGCAGCGCAAAGGCGCACGCTGCGGAGTTGCTGCAGCGTGTAGGGCTGTCCGATGCGGCGCGCCGGCGTGTTGGCGGATATTCGGGCGGGATGAAACAGCGGCTTGGCATTGCCCAAGCGTTGATGCATCGCCCAAGGCTGCTCATTCTTGATGAGCCTGTGTCCGCTTTGGACCCGATTGGGCGGCGTGACGTGCTGTCATTAATGGCCGAACTTAAGGAAGAAACGACAATTTTGTTTTCTACGCATGTGTTGCATGATGCAGAAACGATTTGTGACGATGTGGTCATTATGGAGGCCGGGCGCGTTGCTATCGCCGGCTCGGTAGAAGGGCTGCGGGCAGAGCATCGGCAGTCGGTTATCGAGCTTCGGATCGAGGAGGAGGATGAACGTTCGGTCCACTGGTTGAACGGCGTGTTGGCTGGCAGCAGAACGATTGCAAAGGATGCTTCCGTATTCATGCAAGAGGGGGCGCTAGTCATTCAAGGCAGCAATTTGGACGAGTTGAGGCAAGCGGTTATTCATATAATCGCTGAGGAAGGCATTAAAGTATCACAAATGAAAGCGGGCTATTCCTCATTGGAAGACTTATTTATGAAGGCGGTGGGAGCAGTTGGCAGTTTGGATCGTCCTATTCCGTAAAGAATGGCTTGAAGCATTGCGTAGCATGAAGCTGGTTTGGATGCCGCTCGTATTCGCGCTGCTTGGTGCTGGACAGCCGATTAGCGCTTATTTTATGCCGCAAATCATGGAACACGCTGGCAACCTGCCGGAGGATGCTGTCATCTCGATTCCACTCCCGTCGCCCAGCGAAGCGCTGGCACAAGTCATGCAACAGTTTGGTACATTAGGGGTTCTTATCGTTGTTCTAGCATTTATGGGGACGGTGTCCTCCGAGATTGCTAGCGGCACGGCTTCCTTCACGCTCGTCAAGCCGGTATCCCGCCTAGCTGTAGTCACGGCAAAGTGGGCAACCGCCTTGTCGATCGTATGGCTATCCTATGCGATTGGCTTTGGTGCAGGCTGGTATTATGATGAGATGCTAATTGGCTCACCTGCCGTTGGCAGCGCGTTGGCGGGCTTCGGGGCGTATGGCCTATGGCTCTCGTTTGTAGTAACGTTAACCGTACTGTTCAGTGTTTTGCTTCGCAGCGCGGCAGGGACTGCGTTTGCAGCGCTTGCCCTTACGGTTGTGCTATCCATTGCGTCGTCGCTTCTCCCGAACGTGTGGCAGCCGGGCGCATTGCCTGGGGTTGCTGCTTCAATTGTCCAAGGGCTGCATGTGGAACAAAGTGCGGCAATTATAGCTGAAACGCTATGTGGAATCGTTTTGCTCATCGCCGCGGCAAGCCTTATATTGAGGCGCAGAGCGCTTCCGTGAAACATTTCCTCCCATTCCTAAACTACTGATTGGACTTCCCTATTATTTTTTAGTAGGATAGAAGCACGAAGTTATCGGGAGCTAGAACGGGGAGGCGAAGTAGGATGCTGAAGCTGGGCGAGAAGGTTATCATTGTGGATGACCGCTTCGAACAAAATCTCCCCATTGGGGAGTATGGTTATGTGATCGCTTATGACAGGAACGCGGACAATGTGTTTGAATATGTCGTACGCGTGCCGAAGGCGGGGCGTAATTTTCTTGTACCGGGCGACGATGTCGAACGGGAAGAGGTTTTGATAAAACTGGAGGTTGACCGGATTGAACGCGAGGCATTGATTGACTATGCTTTGTCGACGCGCAACGAGGAGCTGTTCCGCCATATTATGAATGGCGGCGAGCATGAAGAGCCGGTGGAAGAAACGGCTGAGGAAACGCAAAGTCCCGAAGATTTCGTTCGTCAAATCCGCTTGAAAGCGTGGATTTGATCGGTTAAGTTAGCTTTTCGCAAGGGTGCTCCGATAACGGGGGCACCCTTCTTTTTTTATCCGCCATCGGCTATAATATGAAGAATGACTGCAAGAAATGGAAGGAGAGTTACGATGAGCATTACGACGAATGATGTCGATCACGTGGCCAAATTGGCACGGTTGTCATTGACCGACGAAGAGAGAGCAACCTTCACCGGGCAGCTAAATGCAATTTTAAAATACGCCGAGAAGCTCAATGAGCTGAACACAGATGACGTAGAGCCTACGAGCCATGTGCTGCCGCTGGCTAACGTTATGCGTGCGGATGAGGAGCGCCCTTCAGTGCCACTGGAGACAGCGCTGCGCAATGCACCGGATGAAGAGGATGGACAATTCAAAGTGCCGGCGGTGCTCGAGTAGCAACTGGCGGGTTTCACATACGAAGGGAGGAACGACTGTTGGCACTGTTTGATTTACGCCTACAGGATTTACATAACCAGTTGAATAATAAGGAGCTGTCCGTTTCTGAGCTAACGGAGGCATCCTATCAACGAATCGCACAGACGGATTCCGCTGTTCAAGCGTTCATTACGTTGAACGAAGAAGGCGCGCGCAAGCAAGCGGCCCAGTTGGATAAGCAGTTGCAAGAGGGCGGAGAGCGCGGGCTGTTGTTCGGCCTGCCTGCAGGCATCAAGGACAATATCGTGACGGAAGGGCTGACCACGACGTGCGCCAGCCAATTCCTGCGCAATTACGATCCGATCTATGATGCTACGGTGACGAAGAAGCTGAAAGCTGCGCAGACGGTAACGATTGGCAAGCTGAATATGGATGAGTTCGCTATGGGCGGTTCCAATGAGAATTCTAGCTTCCATACGACACGCAACCCGTGGAATACAGAGTATGTACCGGGCGGTTCCAGCGGCGGCTCTGCCGCATCCGTTGCAGCAGGCCAAGTGTACTTCTCCCTCGGTTCCGATACAGGCGGTTCGATCCGCCAGCCGGCAGCGTACTGCGGCATCGTTGGCTTGAAGCCAACATATGGCCTCGTATCGCGGTTTGGCCTTGTTGCCTTCGCGTCATCTCTTGATCAAATCGGCCCTTTGACGAAAAATGTTGAAGACTCCGCTTACGTGCTTCAAGCGATTGCAGGCTATGACAGCATGGATTCGACGTCTGCGAATGTTGAAATTCCAGACTATACGTCTGCATTGACGGGCGATGTCAAAGGCTTGCGCATCGGCGTGCCGAAAGAATATCTCGGACAAGGCATTGATCCAAAAGTGAAAGAAGCTGTGCTTGCAGCGCTTCGCGTGTACGAGAGCCTCGGCGCAACATGGGAAGAAGTATCGATGCCGCATACGGAATACGCGGTGGCAACGTACTACCTGCTTGCTTCATCCGAAGCATCCTCTAACCTAGCGCGCTTCGACGGCGTTCGATACGGCATGCGTGCTGACAATCCGGACAACCTGATCGACCTGTACCGCAGGTCGCGCAGCGAAGGTTTCGGCCCAGAGGTGAAGCGCCGCATCATGTTGGGCACTTATGCCCTCAGCTCCGGCTATTATGATGCGTATTATTTGAAAGCACAAAAGGTTCGGACGCTCATCAAACGCGACTTCGATCAAGCATTCGAGAAATTCGACGTATTGATCGGGCCAACGGCGCCGACTCCAGCTTTCCGCATCGGCGAGCAGGTCGGCGACCCGCTGACGATGTACCTGAACGACATCTTGACGATTCCGGTTAGCCTTGCAGGCGTTCCAGCGGTCAGCATCCCTTGCGGGCTTGCAGACGGGCTTCCTGTCGGCCTCCAAATTATCGGCAAATCGTTCGACGAATCAACGGTTCTGCGCGCAGCGCATGCGTTCGAGCAGCATACCGATTTCCATAAAGCACGGCCACAGCTGTAACCCCAATAATAACGAATTAATTATGACATGTTCGGATAGCGCAGCAGACGGTATCGTTCTGTAGAAGCGAAGCGTTCGCCTTTGTCTCCTGATTGTTACCGCATATCGGTTTAACTAAATCAGACAATCAGGAGACAACAGCGATCGGAAGAATGATCCGTATGCGCAGTGGATTTCCGCCATGTTGTTATTGATGAGCAGGAGGATAAACGATGTCGACCCCATACGAAACGGTCGTCGGGCTGGAAGTGCACGTCGAGCTGCATACGAATAGCAAAATCTTTTGCGGATGCTCGACAGCTTTCGGCGCGCCGCCGAATACCCATACATGCCCGATTTGCCTTGGCCATCCCGGTGTATTGCCGGTGTTGAACCGCCAAGCGGTAGAATACGCGATGAAAGCGTCAATGGCGCTTAATTGCCAAGTTGCGGACGTCAGCAAGTTCGACCGCAAAAACTATTTCTATCCAGATAGCCCCAAAGCGTATCAAATCTCGCAGTACGATCAACCGATTGGCGAGCATGGCTGGATTGATATCGAAGTGAATGGCGAAACGAAGCGAATCGGCATTACGCGCGTTCACTTGGAAGAAGACGCTGGCAAGCTGACTCACGTTGACGGCGGTTATGCTTCGCTAGTCGACTTCAACCGTGTCGGAACGCCGCTCATCGAGATCGTTTCGGAGCCGGACATCCGTACGCCAGAGGAAGCAAAAGCGTATTTGGAGAAAATCCGTGCGATTATGCTTTACTGCGACGTTTCGGACGTGAAGATGGAAGAGGGCAGCATGCGCTGCGACGCGAACATTTCGCTTCGCCCATATGGCCAAGAGCAATTCGGCATTAGAGCCGAGCTGAAAAACATGAACACGTTCCGTGGCGTTCAGCGCGGACTTGAATATGAGCAATGGCGCCAAGCCGATATTTTGAACAGTGGCGGTACGGTTGTACAAGAAACGCGTCGCTGGGATGAGGCGCAAGGGAAAACGATCTCGATGCGCGGCAAGGAAGAAGCGCATGACTATCGTTATTTCCCAGATCCAGACCTCGTTCGATTGAATATCGACGCGGAATGGAAGGAAAGGGTTCGCGCTTCGATTCCAGAGCTGCCAGACGCGCGCAAGGCGCGTTATGTTGCGGAGTTCGAGCTTCCTTCGTATGATGCGGAAGTGCTGACATCCTCAATTAAAATGGCGAACTTCTTCGAAGAGAGCCTGCAATATACGAAGGATGCGAAATCGGTATCGAACTGGATTATGGGCGATCTGCTCGGATACTTGAATTCGAACAACTTGGAGTTCGACCAGATTAAGCTGACAGCGCAAGGGCTTGGCGAGATGATCGGGCTGCTGGGCGCAGGCACGATCAACAGCAAGATTGCAAAGACGGTATTCAAGTCGATGCTGGAATCCGGCAAGCTGCCGCAGCAGATCGTAGAAGAGCAAGGGCTCGTGCAAATTAGCGATGAGGGCGCGATCAAAGCGATCGTTGAGCAAATCGTTGAAGCGAACCCGCAATCGGTTGCTGACTACAAAGCCGGCAAAGAGAAAGCAGTAGGCTTCCTCGTTGGCCAAGTCATGAAAGCATCCAAAGGAAAAGCGAACCCAGCGCTTGCGAACAAGCTGCTCGTGGACGTTTTGAGCCAATTATAAGAAGTAGGAGGAGACAGCGCTATGCTGTCTCTTTTTTTGTATTTTTATAAACGATGTTGGGTTTAGTGCTGGAGTCGCATACAATATGATACAATCATTTTTAAATCGAAGGGGCGGATGCGAATGGTGAATGAGGTAACAAGCCCTTGGTTTATCGAGCCAACCCATATGCTGCTGCGGCTGGGCCTTGCACTGCTGCTAGGCGGCCTGATTGGCTTTGAGCGGGAGCAATCGAATCATGCGGCGGGACTACGTACGAATACACTCGTATGTCTTGGTTCTTGTCTGCTGATGATGCTGTCTATGTACGGTTTCGGTGATTTTGCCGATCAACCTAATGTGCGGCTGGACCCTGCCCGCTTAGCGGCGCAAGTCATTACGGGCATTGGTTTCCTTGGGGCGGGAACCATTTTATTTACTGGAAAATCAATTACCGGGCTCACAACAGCCGCGTCATTATGGGTCGTATCGGCGATCGGACTAGCGGTGGGAGCAGGGTTTTACGTAGCAGCACTCGCTTCTACCGTGTCGGTATTTTTTATTCTATGGGCGATGAACAAGCTGGAGAAACGGTTCTTGAAGGGGAAAAAGGAACAGCTGCTGCGTATCCATGCGGATGATCGATCAGTTTTGCTTCAGGCGATGAACACCATACTTCAAGATCGAGATATTATCGTTCGTAAGATCATCGTTAATGACCAAAATGAGGTGCATGACGGGCGAGTGACCGTTCAGATGTATGTTACGCTGCCTAAACAGCAATCGATTTTGCTTCTGGTCAACGAAATTAACGATGTGAACGGGGTAAGAGGGGTTAGTACAGAATGACGGGATTGAACAAATCAACTGGCAGGTTTTCTTTTATTCGATGGCTAGCAGTGTTCAGTGCTTGCTTCTTGCCAGGTGCTGGGCACCTGATCGTTGGGCGGTATCCAAGGGGCATGCTGCTGATGGCGCTTGCAGCGCTTGATATAGCAACTATTGTGCGGTTAGCTGATGCGGCAGGCGGGAAGCACTTGCTCCTAATCGTTTATCTTGGCATGGCGATACCTGTTATTTATTTTTATGGCGTGTTTGATGTGCTTCAGCTTACTGGGGATCATGCGGATGAGCAGCCGCTAAGTGAAGCATCCAAGCAAGAACAGGCATGGCGGCAATGGCGGCGAGGAGCCGTAGGCTTGATGGCCACTGGCATGTTGCTGCTGGCGCTCATTCTAATGCCGGACAAGCTTCGTTATTTATTAGATACTGCTGGCGTTTATGGAGCGCCGTTGCTGCTGCTTGGCGTGTCGGGTTGGCTCATATGGCGACGTCGCGGCGAGAGGGCTTGGCTAGGACGGTGGACGTCTGCACTCTTTACGTTATCTGTAGGCTCCCTCTTGCTGGCTGACTATTGGACAGGCCGAGAGGATATTGCACTCATTGGACGGTGGTGGCCGGCTTTATTCATCTTGCTGGGCTTTGAGTTATTCATGCTTAGCTTGCAGCGCAATCGGCGAGCGGGCAGGCCTTCTGCTGATGTTTCGGGCGTTGCAACTGCAATTGTCATTGCGGTTACAGCTTATGGCATTACACAATATGCAGAGCTCCCTTATCGCTGGCTGGACCAGTGGGCGGCAGAACGTAGCGGATACGGCAATTATGGGGATGAAAAAGGTTTCAGCTACGTCAAACCAGCCGTCTCTGCGGCTCCTTCAGAAGGGTTGGAAAGCATTGTTATCGATAATCCTAATGGCAAGGTGCGCGTTGAGCGAGGAAATATAGAAAAGATCGTCGTTGAGTCAACGGTATGGATTGACTCAGGCGACCATTTTGAGGCTGACGCAGCCGCTGAACAGACTGAAACAGCATTAACAGTAGCGGATGAAACAACGATTAAAACAACGTCCGCGGGATTTGGCAACAATGGCCAGCGCAAACCGCGGGTGAATCTCGTGGTGTACTTGCCCCCATCCATTGCAGATGCCATTCCAGCAGTACCGGACATTCCGGCAGTGCCTGAAGTGCCAGCTCTTGCAGACGCAACGGCCTCACCGAATGAAGCCGAAAAATCGAACGGCCAATCAGATGTGGAGACGCCAGATACTGGGGAAAGTGCAGATGTGAAACCGCCGCTCGCCATTCAAATTACAATTGTAAGCGGTGATGTGAATGTATCGGACCTCTCTGCGCCAGTTAAGCTCACACTTAATGTCGGTGATGGGCAAGTCATTGCTGCAGGCGTTGCAGGTACGGTAGCAGCTAAGACGGTGAACGGAAATGTACAGCTGCGCGATATTCAAGGCGATATCGAAGCGTCTGCACGCAATGGCTCGATTGAGGTTACGCGTGCGGGTGCAAATGTAAACGCATCTACCTCAAATGGCGGCATACACTTGAATCATGTGCTTGGCGACTTAGAAGCGGATACGAAGAATGGCGAGATTAAAATTCAAGAGGCAGCTGGAAGCGTGAAGGCAGATACGTTGAACGGAAGCATTGAAGCGAGCGCTACAACGTTAGGCGGTGACTGGGACATTGTGGGGCTAGTTGGCGACGTCCGCCTGAGGCTGCCTGTCCAGGGTAACTACGAAATGAATGGTTCCGCGACCTTTGGGACTATTAAAGTGGACTTGGGGTTGCCGCTTGAAGTGAACAAAAAAACGGTGCGCGGAACAGTCGGGACGGGGCAATACCGCATTTATGTGAATGCAAATAGCAACATCGTTATCTCGTCATCTGCTCCTTAATCCCTTTCCAGTTGCTAGGTGATTTTGGTTTGCGTGATGTGCGCTTTCATTGACAAAAACTTAAATCTAAACGTACAATGATTGTATTGAAGCAGTAGAAAGGCGTGAATGGTATGGGTGCCACCGTTGAGAGAGCACTAGAACAACTGAAAAATAACGGCGTCCGGATGACTCCTCAGCGTCACGCGATTTTGAGCTTTCTGATGGGGTCGATGTCTCATCCGACTGCAGACGAGATTTACAAATCGTTATCTCCGAGCTTCCCAAGCATGAGCGTAGCGACTATTTATAACAATTTACGTTTGTTCGTCGAGGCGGGCCTCGTGCGCGAGTTAACCTATGGTGATGCATCCAGCCGGTTTGACGCAGATTTATCCGATCATTACCATGCCATTTGCAAATGCTGTGGCCGTATCGTCGATTTTGAATACCCGCCATTGCTTGAGGTTGAGCGGGCAGCTTCCAAGACGACGGGTTTTACGGTCGAAGGCCATCGAATGGAAATATACGGCGTTTGCGAGAAGTGTTTAACTTAAGAACTGGAACTTTTCATCCCATCGATTCGTTCATAATAGCATGCGCGAACTACGTGCAGAAGGAGGCTTGTCTTCCCGCTGCACGTTTTTATTTGGAACAGCAAGCGTAATCGCTTGTACATCAGGGGATAACAAGGAGTGTGGAAGGATGGAAACGATTCGTGTCAGCATCGGCAAACGTAAACGCCGCCGGCGTGGCCCAACTCTATTTTTAAGCGTACTCCTAATTATAGGATTTATTATAGGTGCAAGCATTGTTTGGATGAACAATACGCCGAGCACAAAGCATGTCACGCCTGATTATGGCAGCCCGTATGCGTTGTTTTATCAGGGACAGCGGCTTGGGCAGAATGCCATCATAGATGGCAATGAGCTGAAGCTTCCGCTAAAGGCATTAAAGCAAGTCATGGGGGAAAATGGCCCAATCCGATATGAATCGGCAAGCGGATCCATCATATTAACGACCTCTGATCATGTGCTTCGCATGAAGACGGACCAGTTGACTGCTACCCTCAACCGGAAACCTTATGAGCTTCGAGTGACGGCGGAAAAACGGGATCAGGATGTTTATTTGCCAGTGGCACCTTTGGCCCAATTATATGGGCTCCAAGTCGAGTATAAACCGGACAGTGGCACGGTGACGCTGCTTCAAGCGGGGGATACCGCAAACCGCGGCAAACCGGTGGATGCTTCTAAAGGCGTTGCTATTCGGACGAAGCCATCCATTAAGGCTCCGATCGTGGAGCAAGTTGAAGGAACGGGCTTGATTCGCATTTGGAAGCAGGAACAAACGAACAACAAGTGGTATGCAGCGCAAGGGCCAAGCGGTGCTGTTGGATATGTCCGTGCCTCAGAGATTGGACAAGCTGCGATAGAAACAGTGCCTATGCCGGACAAGCCTAAGCCTTTTGTCGCACCTAAGCTAGAAGGAGGGCTGCTGAATATGACGTGGGAAGGGGTTTATAATACCCCGACTGTAACGTCGAAGATTGGTCCAATGCCTGGCGTAAGTGTTGTAAGCCCTACTTGGTTTGAGCTGCAGAACGGTTCAGGCGATATAAAAAGCAAAGCTTCGGCCCAATATGTGCAATGGGCACATGCAAGAGGCATGCAAGTATGGGCGTTATTCAGCAATGGATTTGAGCCTGAACGTACAACCAAAGCTTTAGCGACGGTCGAGACGCGATTCAAAATGATTCAGCAGATGCTCGCGTTCGCACAGCTTTATGATTTGCAAGGCATCAACATCGATTTTGAAAATGTAGACGTGAAGGATAAAGCGAATTTAGTGCAATTTATGCGGGAATTGACGCCTCTGCTGCATGAGCAAGGGCTTGTCGTATCGATTGATGTGACACCTAAATCGACTAGCCCTACCTGGTCTATGTTTCTCGATCGTAAGTCGCTTGGCGAAATCGTCGATTATATGATGTTGATGGCCTATGACGAGCATTGGGCAACGAGCCCTGAAGCGGGATCGGTCGCATCGCTTTCGTGGACAGAGAACTCGATTGAACGTATTTTGGAAGAGGATAAAGTTCCTGCGAAGAAGCTCGTTCTATCGATGCCCTTGTATACGCGCGTATGGACAGAAAAGGATGGGAAGGTTAGCTCCAAGTCGATTGGCATGCAGAAGGCAGCGGATATTGTGAAGGGGCATAAGCTGACGCCTGTGTTGGATGAAGAAGCGGGGCAGCATTATGTGGAGTATGAAGAGGATGGCGCGAAGCAGCGCATTTGGCTGGAAGATGATTATTCGATCAAAGCTCGTGTCGCATTAATGCATAAGTATGGGTTAGCCGGCGTTGCAACGTGGCAGCGGGCGTTCCAAGTGGAAGCCATCTGGACAACAATCGATCAAGCGATGAAGGCAACGAACGGGAAGAAGTAGCAATCATATTCATTTTGGATCACACGCGCGTAAGTTCATTTTATGCAAAAATCCCTCTCGCCCGCATGCCATCGGCATTCTGGTGAGAGGGATTTTGTTTGTTAGGCTTGAGGAGGCGCAACCGTCGTAGTGGACAGCTCGTCCCCTTCGCCAAGATCGGTAGCGAGCGACGCATCGATCGTCATTTTCGTTTTGCAGTACATGCAGCGGTCCGTTTTCCCGATCATTTTGGTCTGCTTGTTGCATTCAGGGCACTCAATGGTTTTGACGCTTGTAGACATCATTCCTGCCCAGAAGTAGATGCCGACGCTGACAAGCATCAAGATCG
This sequence comes from Paenibacillus sp. MMS18-CY102, assembly GCF_009789195.1. Lineage (GTDB taxonomy): Bacteria > Bacillota > Bacilli > Paenibacillales > Paenibacillaceae > Paenibacillus_T. Next base: position 49,312 of record NZ_WSTC01000036.1, read on the forward strand.
AACCTAGCACCATGAATGTGCCGGAGAAGATACGGCCAGCGACACCTCCCCAGAAGACGATGCCAGCGGTTCCAAAAATCATCATTCCCATGCCGGCAAGCATAAAAATCAAGCCCCATAGCCGAAACTCGTTAATTTTAGCGGTTTTGAAGAACACGTAATGAACCCCTCTCGAAAGTTGTCGAAAAAAGTCGAACCCGATTTACGTGACTTTAGCAGGAATCGGTCCGATCCATGTCGAACAAAGAAAATACTGTAGACTAATATTATAGCTGAAACCACGCGGCGAAGCTATATGGAGGCCTCAAGTGGAACATATCAAACAACATTTTGTAGATTGTTATCAAGATGAAACGGGGCTTATCAGCCTTGCAGCAATCGAGAATCCGTTTCCTTATAATCCTCTTATCGACGGCGCAGACCTTCTCCTTCTCATCGTAACGGAGCATTCGGAGCGATCGGGCCGAACCGAGCATTTACGTATTGACGGGGAACGTGTACTCGTTCGAACGGTCGATCGCGAGTTGCTTCGGCGTTGGATCTACGGCGGGGAGAATCGGAGCATTATTCAATGGCTTGAGCGGGGACAGTTGCTCATTGACCGGGATGATTACCTGTTGAACATTCGTCAAACCCTGTTGCAGTTCCCGGACTTGCTACGAGAACAGAAGCGTTTTATAGAGTTTGCATCGTATATTCGCACGTATCTTCAGGCCAAACAGGATTTGAGGGATGGCAACCTGCTGGATGCTTACTCCAACGTGCTGGCGGGGCTGCATTTATGGGCGCATATTGTCCTGATCGAGGAAGGGCAGCATCCAGAGCTTACGGTATGGCGGCAAATTCGGCGGGTTCACCCGGGGGTCTATAAGCTATATGAAGAACTCACAACGAGTTCCGAGACTTTGGAGCAACGGGTTCAGCTGGTCATGCTGGCATGTGAGTTTTCCGTAATGAGCAAAATGAAATCATGCTGCTCCTTGCTGCTTCGTACCTTATCGGGCAGGGAGGAGCCGTGGAGTGTGATGGAGCTGCAGAACCATCCTGCTTTCGTTGACCTTCATGTCGATTTGTCGCTTGTGCTGCAAAAGCTTGTTAATCGCGGCTACGTTAACGAAGTGGCGTTTCTGTCCGAGTCTGGCGATCTCGAGGCCCTTGAGCTGCGTTATAAGGCAGGCGTTTCCGTTGAATCTGGGCTTGCTGGTTCGGAAGATTCAATCGGCTAAACGGCTAGGGTTGCCGATCTAGCATTATCGTACTATAATAGAACCATTGAATAGGAACGGGCAGGAAGCACCTGCTTGCGACCGACTGTATATTTACAGGCGGCTGCGAGCAGGTGCTTTTTTGCTTGAGGGAGGAGGAAGAAATGTCGAACAATGTAAAAATCTGTTTCTAGGTTTCTGTCTGAATGATAGTATGGGGATGGATAGGATTAAACAATGAGGGGCGTTGCAATTTATCAGATGTGTTAATGCGAGCCAGTCGGCAGCTTCAACGGCTGCTGATGATACCTACAAAAGAAAGGTTGATGATTTTATGAAGAAAAAAATGATCGTTATGTTTGCGGCTGTTGCAATGACCCTCAGTACGGCGGCAACTGGAGCTCATGCGGCTGATGGACCATATTCCATCTCCAAGCTGATTCACACACCGCTGACGATTGAAGTACTAATTAACGCACGCAAAATTACATTCCCTGATGCTCGTCCCTTTAATGAGAATGGCTCTGTTTTGGTTCCTGTTCGAGTCGTCTCTGAAAATCTAGGCGGCAAGCTTTCGCTTTCCGGCAAAGACATTACAATCGTGAAAGGCACACGAACCATTAAGCTGACAATCGGATCGAGGGAAGGAAACGTTAACGGCAAGCCGCTCATCCTGAATACAGCGGCTAAAGTAATCGGTGGAAGGACATTCGTTCCGCTACGTTTCGTAAGCGAAGCACTCGGCGTGGCGGTGGAATGGGATAACGTGAACCAGTTCGTTTGGATTGGAAGCAAAGACATTCCGAAGCTTGAGGATGTTGCGAAGCTGGTGGATATTAAGCCGTTTTTGCCGTATTACAAGGGGGTGGAAAACCTTCTTGATATTTATCACACAGGTACGAAGGCAACACAGGCTTATGTGCTGGAAGAAAAAGATTTTCCGTTCCTACTCAATAGTTCTTATTATTATCGTTGGGATCTCATTAAGAGTGAAGGTGGGAGCACCTATATTCGTTCCTCCACGACACAAACGGGTTCAATGGGGACTGGATTGTTCTTTCTATCCAATGATAAGAAATATCGTGATCGTTCAGAATTAGCGGGACTACGAGAATCAATAGGTAGCTACCGTATTCATTATTACAAGGAAGCGAGTATTTCAGATAAAAATAATTTCGGAGACACAAACTATATGAATTTTAGGCTGAGTAGTGTTGAGTATGTTGGGATAGGGGACGCAGTCGATACTAAGGGGTATCCAATATTAGTGAAAAATTTATTTAAATAAGGGTGATTTGATGAAAAAGTTTTTCAATCTATTTTTGATTTTTTCTTTTTTGGCGGGTCTTGTACCCGCTGTTTTTGTACCTAAAGTTGCTGAAGCAGTGCTTGGAGACAACGCAAGTGTTACTCCAATTAATCGAACTATGACTGGAGAGTCCCGCTACGTCGCGGTTGGTTTTATGTATTTCGAGATAATGAGCAAAAACGACGGTTCATGGGATACTTCTAAACCCCGTCCAGGGTCCATTGAGGATATTAGTAAGACATATACGTTTAATTTTCCAGACAGGAGAGTACGTAGTGTTTCAGTGAAGTCGTTCAACCCAGTTACAAATAATGACATTTTTTCGGATTCTCGTACAGGCGCGGAAGGGTGGTACGCATTTGAAAAATTTATAAGTTCAAATGTAACAAACTATCAAACAACGAATATCGTTGGTTACGGATCGTCAACAGTTACATTTACCGCCAATGTAACAGCACTTCTGAATTCATCTCAAATTTACGATGTTCGCGAACAATCCGCTAATGATAACATCGACTACTGCCCCAAATGCACCGAAGACGCCCTAATCTACCGCTATTACATCCCACTCCTCTTCGAAATTCAACTCGACGGCCGCGAAGCCGTCCATCACTACTTAACCGACGCTACCCTCATCGATTCGGACTTTCCTGATCAGTCCCGAAACGTTTCGCAAGGCGAATCTCTTTCGCTCACGCCTGCCCAAAATGCCAAATACGAATACATAGGCTACAAGAAATCAACAGACGGCCCACCAAGTGGGGGAGCAATTATGCCAGGCAATCCTCCGGACGTCGACTACGATGGCACATACGATATTTATCACGTCAATCTGTACTATAAGAAAGTGGCAGATCCAACAGCCTACATCCGCCACGTCGATCGCGCTGGAAAGCCTATTCCTGGCTTAGCGGATCGGGAAGAAAAGCTGGAAGATAACAAGCTGTTTAATCCCAAACATACCGCAGCCCCTAATGGCTATACGTATGCTGGCTATGCCAAAACAACGACTGGCACACCGCCTACTGATTTTACTTCTCCTGCTGGCGGCGAATATCCAAGCTTTACGTATACCGGCGGCTTCAAAACGTTATATCTCTATTATGTTTATGACCGAGATGGCGGTACAGCCTACATTCGACACGTTGATCGTAGCGGCAATCCTATACCTGGCCTGACGGATCGCAGTGAACCGCTTGAATTAAGCAAACTGTTTAACTCCAAGAGCACACCTCCACCAACCGGCTACACCTATGACGGATACGTCAAAACGACGACAGGAATAGCACCAACCGATTTCACCAACCCGGCGAAGGGTGAGTACCCAGGGTTCACCTACAACGGATCATTTAAAATACTTCACCTAACTTACGTTTACTCAAGCTCCGCCATTAACTTCACAGGCGATTTTGACGTCATCCGCCCTACAATTTCATATCGAGACTCATTTAAACTGCACCCACGAGACTTTAGTCTAAAGGGCTGCACGTATCAAGGCCATCAATGGAAAATCGTTCGGAATGGGGTTGAATATACATCCCCGATCATAACAAGCCAAACAACTGATACAACCTATGGCTATAGCAACTATCCATCCGTTATCGGGGTGGGAGCACATCAAATTTATATGAAAATATATACGGCCAACTGTGGCAACAGCGATTGGATCGGGCCGAAAACGCTCGAAGTGGATGGTCCAAGCAATAACAAACCGCCTGAATTTAAAATCGCTTGGGTACGCCCTAGCGATCCGTTAAAGCCCGTTACACAAGCCGTGGAAGGCGAAGTGTTGAGCATCGCCGTCATTCAGGATCCTAGCGTGCCAACGCCGAATGATCCGGACGGGGACACATTGACTTTTGGCGGATTTACATTTTCAAGCGATTGGGGCAAGCAAATACCGAGTAAATATGCGGAAGGCTGGATGGCCTACAACAACGTTACGATGGATACACTCGGCACGCACAGTGTTTCCGCATTGATGCGTGATCCATTCGGGGCTACAGCTACTGCTTATACATCGGTTAATGTAGTGCCGATCAATCCAATTCCAGTTATTGAAGGGCCGGATAAAGTAGTGGAAGGAAGGCCGCTGCCATCCGGGTTTCATGCAGATAAGAGCTACAGCCCAGTTGGCCGAATGATTGATCACCCGCGAGATGAGTGGACGAATAAGAAAGCTTTATATGCCACACCGGGCAAAGAAATCATCAAGCTCAATGTGTACGATAACATGGGCTTAAAATCGTTAGAGCCTGCCCAACACGTGCTCACAGTTTTGGAAGATTTGCCGCCAGTAGTTGATCTGAAAGGAGCGCTTACGGCCGTTCGCAATATTACTTACCCATACACCGGCACTGCAGTAAGCCCTGACGGTGATAAAATCATCTCCGTGACGATAAAGCGAGCTTACGATTCCAATAATGATGGATCTTTTGCAAACGAGACGAAGAGCAATCTAACTATCTCTCCGGCTTACGCCTTTAGTTATGCCTATCCGAAAGTGGGCAAATATCTATACACAATTTGTGCGACGGAAGATTGGGGGAAAAGCGCTTGTAAGGATGTAACAGTTGATGTCGTCAATGACTCCCCAACCGTATCATTCGAGGTTTCATCGGCCGTGACTGAGCCACCGCTATATGTGCCTGTTCCGATCAGCCCAAGCGACATCGTCTCTGGCGCGGACTGGAAGAACACTGATACCGCTAACCTGAACAAGCCAAAAGCCTGGTCAGTAAGCCCAAGTGCTGTCCTTGGATCGATCGCATATAATTCCGGGGATCACACGATAACCGGAGCGGAACATTCAAATTACCGTGCACTTAGTATGATTACGGAAACGCAATATGCAGAAAGCGATGACAGAAGATCGGTACTCGGATACAACAATAATAACCGGCTCTTCGTAGAGGACCCCGTCACGCTCGGAGATGGATATTACGCCTATAACGCTGGTGACTCTGGATCGTCTATGATTTTGATTTACCACAAAAATACACCGAGTAATTATCAGTTCGTCCGCTACTCGGGCATCTCGAACGGCTTCAGTTGGTATTCAGAAGAGATATACGCAGTCGATCTTTATCATGGCAAAGTTGTAACCTACATCAAAAGCAACAATTATACATCTAAATACGCCGTCTATACGATGGATAGCTTTACTCATCCAGCTGGCCAACCGTACGAGCTCTTAAGTTCTTATGTAGTTCCGAAATCAGCTTCCAACGTAGGCCAATACCAGAAACGGCTTTCCGGATCGTATGTTAACTTCGAATCTTCAACTGATGCGAACGGAAAATACATCACAACCTATCCATGGGGCAGCCCAATATCAGGAACGAAAAAAACAGGTAACTGTATCGTGACGTTAAATTGCGTGTATGGCGGCAACTACATCCCAGTAAAGCAAAGCAGTTATTTTGGCCGTTATGCGATACTTAGTGATGGAGGAACAGTGGGGGATGGTCCAGGGCTATATATTGTCGATCCCGCCCAGTTTACAAGCCGTAAAGTTGCTGGTGAGGGCAGCATCCGGTTTGCGCCAGGCAATGCGGGGTGGTTGCTCTCAAAAGACGAGCAGTACTTATTGCATTACAGAAGCGGTAACTATTGGGGAGTTATGGACCTTGCCAGCGGAGTAATCACGCAAAGCGGTATCGGGCCCAACTATAAGCTGTTGTCAACGTTTAACGATTATGTGGCTTTCCTTGACCAGTCCAACAATCGGATTGTTGGGTACAAGCTTGGCAAGACGCTAACGCAACTATGGTCGACCAGTAACCACTTTGCCGCAATTAATAGTGCAGATCCGGCAACACAGCCGGTTACGGCCGACGGGTTTATGTACTTTTACGATATAAACTTTACGCTCATGACATTGGATTTGCGGACGGGCCAAATGCGCAGCCTCGGTTCAATTCCTAGGGGTAACGCTTCGACCATCAATAGAATCAGAGTAATCGCAGATGATAAAGTTGAAATACAGATGCGATCCAGCGGTACAATAATGACGGCCTGGATGTCAGGCACGCCACGAGCGAGCGACACCAGTCCAGTTGGAACGCAGAACCAACTCATGTCATCCACCAATCTTGCCAACGTGCAATTCACATATGCGACACGGCTGAATGAGATTGAGAGCGACCATCTCTATTCTGGATTCGCATATCGAATGGCTGACAACGAGAGCATGTATCGTGTAGAGATGAACAGCAAGATTGTACGGCTTGTGAAAGTTGCTAACGGAGCGCGTACCGTAATCAAAGAAGCGGCGTTTGCTGTTTCCGAAGGCGTTTGGACGTCCTTCAAAATTGTTGCGCAAGATGACCGGCATAAGGTTTATGCAAATGGCGTGCCTTTAATTGATATAACGGATGCTTATTTGAAAAAGGGCTATTTCGGACCGTATTCCGAGATTCCAAAAACAGAGTTCAAGTCACTAACCTACGCAGATATGGACTTGAGTGCATCGTCGGCCCAATACAGTAATATAGCCATCGCCGGCGGTGACGTAAAGTATAATGATTATTTTGATGATCCAGAGAATGACCCAGCGATTCAGGCTTTGACCAAATGGACGTATGCCAAAATTGCAGAAAAGTTCCTTGACGCTAGCGATGGTAAATCCGGAGCGTCCGCAATGACTGGCAAAACGTATACGAAGCCTCAAATGCCATTTGATAAAGTTGGCTTATACCGAATTAGCTACGCCTCAACGGACGACCCACATCCAAACCATTTGTACACGGACATGGCTTTTGCTGCTTATCGCAAGGAATCTAACGAATATACAGCGGATGTCATCGTACACCGTCGGCCAATCGCACAGTTCGCATTGCTGCAGCAGCCTGATGGAAAAATCACATGGACCGACTTTAGCAGAGATCCCGACCGCTACTTGAGCGCAACGAATTATTCATCAGAAGCAACGGGGATCGACTATTATAAGACGCGCGGCGTATTGGAGAAGAAGTTTTACTACATCACGCCTAATGGAAAAATGGTAAAAGAAAAGCTAGTTGCCCCTCAGGAGGCAGGGGACTACGAAATTGGCATGGCTGTTAGAGATGAATACGGTGCATGGAGCGATTACTTTGTCGTTAATCTCACTGCTGACAAAGTAGCGCCGGCGAATACTCCGCCTGTTCCGGGCTTTACGAGCTCGTACATTAACACTTTTCGCGGAGTGCCGATAACGTTCAACTCAACAGCTTATGACAATGAGGACGGAGGGCGAGAGAACTTAGCGCACGAATACTACGTTCGTAACCTAACAATGATGTCTACGGAGTCGCTGCAAAGCAACTCGCGCACGACTTGGATAAAAACATTCCACTCGATAGGCACCTTCAATATAAGGCAAGTTATTGAGGATAAAGATGGCGTATCCGCACAATATCAATTGCAAGTGGGCATCCACAATCGTGTGCCTAGCGCTGTTGTTGTTACACCAGAGAGCTCGGATCAGTCCAAGCCTACGAAATTTGATACTTTAAGGCCTGCTTTCAAATGGGCGTACAGTGACAAAGATGGTGACGTTCAGAAGCAGTATCAAATGAGGATATATCGATATGGCGGCATCTTGCAGGCAGATACTAATACGAGAACTGGAACAGAATTTATGTTCATTCCAAATGCAGATTTGCCAGAAAAAATCAACATGTATATCGTAGTCCGGGTGTACGACGGATATGACTGGAGTGACTGGAGCGATCCAAAGTACTTCTATATAGAAACCAATCAACCGCCATTGGCGGCATTTGATTGGTCTCCAAAACCTGTGTGGGAAGGTGACGAGTTGAAAATTATGAACCGCTCTACAGACCCAGACGGTGATACACTAACATCTAAGTGGACGGTTGTGTCTCCTTCGAACGAGAAATTGTCTTTTTCAAATGATCCCGTCTTAACTAATGTAACGCCTGGTAGGTATCAAATAACACTGATGGTTGACGATGGACAGGCAACAGCAACTGTAACACATCCAATTGAAGTGCTGCCGCTAAGTATAGAGGCAGACGTGAATCACACCGGTGAGTGGAAAGTCATTCATGACCAGAAGGGGCATGAGACAGGCTTAAATCCAAAAGACTTTTATGCTGGCGAGACGATACTAGCTAACGCTAATACGACACCGGGAGCTGAAGTAGCCCGGGTAACGGCAAGGCTGTCTGCTACAGGCCTGGATGGCAATGACCTTACACGAGTGTGGGAGATGAAAGCAGTTAAAGGGAAAGACCGATTTGCAGCTGATCTGCTGGATGACAGGTGGGCTTCATTGAAAGAAGGCATGCCACTCGGCGAGTACTCTTTCGTGTTTATGGTGGAGTATACGAATGGAGTAAGGAAAACAACAGAAGTCCCGTTTCACATCGTAGGGTCTGTTTATGAAACAGTTCAAGTACATCGAAGACAATAGCTAAATCGCCATGCAGCCTATAGCCTTTAATAGTAATTTCAGGTTTTATAAATAAGTTTAGAAAAACTATTGACTGCTATAGGCGCGGCATGGTACATTAATTCTCGCCGCTTTTGAAGCGCGTCGCATTCGATAAATAAGCAAAAAGAAATTTAAAAAAATGCTTGCAATCGAATAACGAAGTGTGATACATTATAAAAGTCGCCGCTGACGAGGTGGTCGACAAGAAACAAAAGATTATTACACGAAATTGTTCTTTGAAAACTGAACAACGAGCGAAACTGTCAGAATAAATGTTTCAAAATGAGCTACAAATGCTCTAAAGTTGAAGATTTTCAACTCGCGTTGAAAACTTCTTTTATGGAGAGTTTG
>NZ_WSTC01000037.1 GCF_009789195.1 Paenibacillus sp. MMS18-CY102
TGCACGTTTGGTGTCGATGGCGGAGGGGTTCCACGCGTACCCATCCCGAACACGACCGTTAAGTCCTCCAACGCCGATGGTACTTGGACCGCAGGGTCCTGGAAGAGTAGGAAGACGCCAAGCACGATGAACCACTGTCTACGGACGGTGGTTTTTTTGTGTTTTAAGGACGCAATGGATAAAACTCCTTCTCAACCGTGGACCACTTTCCGTTCATACTACATGCATGAACAAAAGGGGGAGGTCTTATTGAAGATGCATACTGGTTGTTACCGAATTGCCTTGAAGTTGTTTATCGTTGCCACATTATTAGCCGGTGTGGGCCAGATTAAAGGATCAACGGGTGTTGCCTCAGCAGCCCAAAAGGATAAGCATGTGAGGGGCATTTATATATCAGGTTGGGTGGCGGGCAGCCCTGCCCGAATGAATCAACTTAGCCGGTTGTTGCGAAGAACAAAACTTAATGCGGTTGTTATTGATGTAAAAGATGATTTTGGCCGGCTAACGTATCGTTCTAATGTTCCAGCGATTAAACGAATGGGTTCAGATCGGCGGCCAGCCGTTACAAATATGAAGCATGTATTGAGCAAGCTGCATCATGAAGGAATTTATACGATTGGTCGAGTTGTTGTATTTAAGGATCCTTATTTGGCCCAAAAACAGGCCAGTTGGGCGATTTATAATAAGAATGGCTCAGTATGGAAGGATGGGCACGGGCGGCCTTGGGTTGATCCTTATCGTACGGAGGTTTGGAACTATAATATTAATGTTGCTAAGGAAGCGGCTTCTTTAGGTTTTGATGAAATTCAGTTTGATTATGTTCGGTTCCCGGAGGGCATTCGTACGAAGCCAGTAAAGTTCGCCAATAGCGAAGGCTGGAGCCGCGCTGAAGCGATTCATCGTTTCTTGCATACAGCCAAGCAGCCGCTTCATCGTCTTGGAGTGAAAGTATCTGCGGATGTGTTCGGCCTTGTGACTTCAACTTCCGATGATATGGGCATTGGCCAGAGCTGGCGGGCTGTAAGTACCGAGGTTGATGCGATATCCCCTATGGTGTATCCATCCCACTATAGTGACGGCATGTACGGAATCGCCCACCCGGATATGCAGCCATACGCAGTTGTAAGCCATGCGATGGCTGATGCCAAACGCAGGAATGGCCATCTGAGCCAAAGCGGGTTAAAGCCTGCGGTGATTCGGCCATGGCTGCAGAGCTTTACTGCTACTTGGGTGCATCCGCACCTTAGTTATGGGCAGCGGGAGATTGACCAGCAGATTAAAGCATTGCATGATCAGGGCGTTGAGGACTACCTCCTTTGGAATGCGTCATGCAAATACAATTTATAGGGAACAAAGTTCGTTAAATTGTACATTTTAGAGCGGGCGAAATTAGTCACGACAGTGGATTGACAAGAATGAAAATGGTAATGAAAACGCCTTGAAATGGCGTGTTTACAAGCTTGACAGCCTATAACCCCTCTGATAAGATATGCAATAATATACGTGAGCAAGGTTCGTACAGGGACGAAATAAAGGGAGGAACATACTCGTGTGGGAAACAAAATTCGCCAAAGAGGGACTAACGTTTGATGACGTGTTGCTCGTTCCGCGCAAATCGGAAGTGCTGCCGCGTGAAGTTTCGGTTGGAACCGTACTTAGCGCTAATGTTAAGCTGAATATTCCAATCATCAGCGCAGGCATGGACACCGTCACGGAAGCGGCGATGGCGATTGCAATAGCTCGTGAGGGCGGCTTAGGCATTATTCATAAAAACATGTCGATTGCTCAGCAAGCGGAGGAAGTTGATCGCGTGAAACGTTCGGAAAGCGGCGTTATTACGAATCCGTTCTCGCTTACGCCTGAGCATCATGTGTATGATGCAGAAGCATTGATGGGCAAATACCGTATTTCCGGCGTGCCGATTGTGGATGATGCTGGCAAGCTGGTCGGTATTTTGACAAACCGCGACTTGCGTTTTGTACATGACTACTCCATGAAAATCAATGAAGTGATGACGCGCGAAGAGCTAGTAACGGCACCAGTAGGCACGACGCTTGAGCAGGCGGAAGGCATCCTTCAAAAGCATAAAATCGAGAAACTTCCTTTGGTGGATGAGAACAATACACTCAAAGGGCTTATTACGATTAAAGATATCGAGAAAGCTATTCAATTCCCGAACGCGGCTAAGGACCACCATGGGCGTCTCGCATGTGGCGCAGCGATTGGCATTTCCAAAGATACATTCGAACGCGCAGAAGCGCTTGTGAATGCAGGCGTGGATGCAATCGTTGTTGACTCAGCGCACGGGCATCACCGCAACATTCTCAACGCAGTTGCAAAACTGCGCGAGAAGTATCCAACATTGACGATTATTGCGGGCAATGTAGCAACAGGTGAAGGCACGCGTGATCTGATCGAAGCAGGCGCTTCTGTCGTTAAGGTCGGCATTGGACCAGGCTCGATCTGTACAACCCGTATTATCGCAGGCATCGGCGTACCACAAGTTACGGCGATCTACGATTGTGCATCTGTGGCACGCGAGTACAATGTTCCAATTATTGCGGACGGCGGCATCAAGTACTCCGGTGACATTGTGAAGGCAATTGCAGCGGGCGCTAGCGCAATTATGGTGGGCAGCTTGTTGGCTGGCACGGAAGAGAGCCCAGGCGAGCAAGAGATCTATCAGGGCCGCCGCTTCAAAGTATATCGTGGCATGGGATCGCTTGGCGCGATGAAAGAAGGCAGCAAGGACCGTTACTTCCAAGAGAACGAGAACAAGCTTGTTCCAGAAGGGATCGAAGGCCGCGTTCCTTATAAGGGCGCAATGGCAGATACGGTTCACCAATTGATCGGCGGACTTCGTTCCGGCATGGGCTACTGTGGAACGAGCTCGATTGAAGAATTGAAGAACGATACGCAATTCATCCGCATTACGGGTGCAGGCTTGCGCGAGAGCCATCCACATGACGTTCAAATTACAAAAGAAGCACCTAACTATTCGCTATAAGCGACGTAAGGTGTTATAGCCAGACAGGGAGAAAGCGGTATGCGCAATCTCCCGCGTCTGGCTTTTTTATACCCTGCTTACTATGTTACAATAATGAACGGACATAGCTTATGGGGAAATGGGGAGAAGACGTTGAAATTGAGTTTCAAGCTGGGGCGCCTGCGCGCGATAACAGCAGCAGGATTAGCGGTATGGATGTTTATGTTGGCGTTAGGCTCCACAGCTGCGTTTGCAGAAAAGAAAGCGGCGGACGCAACGGCTTCCGCAGGCACAGGCAACCCGCTGGGCATTAATGCGAAAGCAGCCATTCTTATGGAGCCAACAACTGGTCAAGTGTTGTATGAGCTTAACGCAGATGAGGCTTTGCCACCTGCAAGCATGACGAAGATGATGACGGAATACATCGTGTTGGAAGAGATCAAGGCAGGCCGGTTGACGTGGGATACGATTGTATCTACTTCATCTGAAGCTGCTACGGTTCCACCGGACGGCTCCCAAGTATATTTGGCTGAAGGCGAGCAGCATACGGTGAAAGAGCTTTACATTGCCATGGCGGTCGGTTCTGCCAGCGATGCGACGATTGCACTTGCGGTGCAAGTGGGAGGCTCTACAGCAGGATTTGTTGATAAAATGAATGAAACGGCACAAAAGCTTGGACTGACATCCGCACACTTTACCGGTCCTTCCGGTTTGGAAGATACGACAGTGATCTCGGCTCGCGATATGGCGAAGCTGGCATCAACCATTATTAGAAATGATCCGGAATTTTTGACGTATTCCAGCATTCCCCGTTATAAGTTCCGCGCGCGAGACAAAGGCGAACTGATCAATTACAACTGGATGCTCGGTTCGAATAAGGATTCGGAAGAATTGAAATCATTTGCTTATCCTGGCGTAGATGGCATGAAAACAGGTTATATCGGCGCAGCGGGCTACTGCTTCACCGGTACGGTTGAAGTAAACGGCTTGCGTTACGTAAGTGTTGTCATGAATACGAAGACGAAGCAGGCACGCTTCCGCGAGACGAAGAAGCTTTACGATTTTGGTTACGCTAGTTTTGAAAAGAAAACGATTGTAGCGCCAAAATCCGTCGTAGAATCAGTAAAGACGGTTAAAATAACGAAGGGCAAGTCCAAATCAGTGCCTGTTATTACAGGAACGGATGTAAGCTTCCTCGTGAAAAAGGGAACAGACGCTAAGGCGACTGTACTAAAAACAGAGCTGCTGCCGGATAAACAGCTTGTGGCTCCAATTAAGCAAGGGCAAAAGGTCGGTACAGTAACGTATGAGTACAAAAATCCGGATAATGGGCAGTCGCTTACGAAGACCGTTGACCTGATCGCGTCGAAGGAAGTGAAGAAAGCAGGCTGGTTCACGTTGCTGTTCCGCAGCATTGGACATTTCTTCTCGAGCCTGTTCAGCGGAATTGCGAACCTATTCGGTTAATTCATACAAAATGATGCAGCAATCGGCAGCTACAGGGTTGTCGATTGGCTGCACTTCATGTAAAATTAGTGGTTAGAGTTACATTCGGAAGAAGCATTGTATCCGCATATAAATAGGAGGAATTCAGGAGATGGAAACGGGAACTTCGCGCGTAAAACGCGGTATGGCTGAAATGCAAAAAGGTGGCGTCATTATGGACGTCATGAACGCTGAGCAAGCAAAAATCGCAGAAGCAGCAGGTGCTGTTGCGGTAATGGCGCTTGAGCGCGTACCATCCGACATTCGTGCAGCAGGCGGCGTAGCCCGTATGGCTGACCCAACAATCGTGGAAGAAGTAACGAAAGTTGTTTCGATTCCGGTTATGGCGAAAGCTCGTATCGGCCACTATGTTGAAGCAAAAGTATTGGAATCAATGGGCGTTGACTACATCGACGAGAGCGAAGTTCTTACGCCGGCTGACGAAGTATTCCATATCAACAAAAATGAATTCACGATTCCATTCGTATGCGGCGCTAAAGATTTGGGCGAAGCACTCCGCCGCATTCAAGAAGGCGCATCGATGATCCGTACGAAAGGCGAGCCAGGAACGGGCAACGTAGTTGAGGCTGTTCGCCACCTTCGTCTCATTCATGGCCAAATTCGTAAAGTATCTAACCTGTCGAAGGACGAGCTGTTCCATGAAGCGAAGCTTCTAGGCGTGCCTTACGACCTGCTGCTTCAAGTAGCTGAAGCTGGCAAGCTGCCAGTTGTAAACTTCGCTGCAGGCGGCGTAGCAACGCCAGCTGACGCAGCTCTGATGATGCACCTGGGCGCTGACGGCGTATTCGTAGGCTCCGGTATCTTCAAATCGGACAACCCAGAGAAGTTCGCTCGTGCAATCGTAGAAGCTACGACGCACTACACGGACTACCGCCTGATCACGGAAGTATCGAAAAACCTCGGTACGCCGATGAAAGGCATCGACATCAAAACGCTGCAAGGCTTCGATCGTATGCAAGACCGCAGCGTATAAGCAATAGCTTATCGCTTGGCAACTTAACGAATAGCGGAGAGAAAAGCCCCTTATACAGGGGCTTTTCCGCAATGCAGGGGCATATGAGCCTAAATGAATTGAGCAATGGAATGGGCGGAAGGCAGGGATAGATATGAAAATAGGCGTACTAGCGCTGCAAGGCGCGGTTGCAGAACATATTCGAAGCTTGGAATTGGCTGGGGCGGAAGCCGTGGCTATCAAACGTGTTGAGGAGCTAGCGGATCTCGACGGTTTGGTCGTTCCTGGCGGTGAGAGCACAACGATCGGCAAGCTGATGCGGAAATACGGTTTTATCGAAGCGATTCGCGAATTTTCTGCGGAAGGCAAAGCTGTATTCGGCACATGCGCAGGGTTGATCGTATTGGCGAACCAAATTGATGGGCAAGATGAAGCGCATCTGGAGCTCATGAACATGAAGGTACAGCGTAATGCGTTCGGGCGCCAACGGGAAAGCTTTGAGACCGATCTGGACGTTACCGGCATAAACGAACCGATCCGTGCTGTCTTCATTCGTGCGCCGCTTATTGCGGAGGTTGGAGAAGGAGTAGAGGTAATCTCTACTTACAAGGATGAGATCGTGGCTGCGCGGCAAAACCATTTGCTCGCTTGCTCGTTCCATCCGGAGCTTACGGATGATTACCGGTTGCATGCTTATTTTGTGGATATGGCACGTGAAGCAGCAGCTGGCCGCGGCTAAGGCAATGAACGGATAATTCGTGCTTACTATGAGAGGAGAATGACGTGTGTTAGACGTGAAATGGCTAAGAAATGATTACGACAAAGTCGTGCAAGCGCTCGTCAATCGCGGCAAATCGGAGGAGCTGGTAGCTGGATTCCCAGCGCTCGATACGCGCCGCCGTGAGATTTTGCAAGAAACGGAGCAGCTCAAAAATCGCCGTAATACGGTATCGCAAGAGGTTGCCCAGCTGAAACGCACAGGCGGTGACGCTGAAGCGCTTATTGTTGAAATGCGTGAAGTAGGCGACCGCATCAAGGAGATCGACGATGAGGTGCGCGAATTAGAAGCCCAAATCGATGAGCTGATGATGGCACTGCCTAATATGCCAAGCGAGACTGTCCCACTGGGTGCGTCGGAAGAAGAGAACGTGGAGCTGCGCCGTGTAGGCGAAGTGGCACCGTTTGATTTTGAGCCAAAACCGCACTGGGATATCGCACAAGAGCTCGGCATCCTCGACTTCGAACGCGCAGCGAAAGTAACCGGCTCGCGGTTCGTGTTCTACCGTGGATTGGGCGCACGGCTTGAGCGTGCATTAATCAACTTTATGATGGACTTACATAGCGACAAGCACGGCTATGAAGAAATATTGCCTCCTTATATCGTTAATCGCGACAGCCTGTTCGGAACGGGGCAACTGCCGAAATTCGAAGAGGACCTGTTCAAAATCGCGGATTCAGATTATTACTTGATTCCGACGGCAGAAGTGCCGGTTACGAACATTGCGCGCGATGAGATTTTGGGCGGCGAGGAGCTTCCTAAATATTTCGTGGCGTACAGCGCATGCTTCCGTTCGGAGGCAGGCTCAGCAGGGCGCGACACGCGCGGATTGATTCGCCAGCACCAATTCAACAAGGTGGAATTGCTTAAGCTGGTTAAGCCGGAGACCTCGTACGAAGAGCTGGAGAAGATGACGGCGAATGCGGAAAAAGTGCTGCAGTTGCTCGGCCTTCCTTACCGTGTGCTGGAGCTCTGTACGGGCGATATCGGCTTCTCGGCAGCGAAGACCTATGACCTCGAAGTGTGGCTGCCAAGTGCTGACACTTACCGTGAGATTTCGTCTTGCTCGAATGTAGAGGACTTCCAGGCGCGCCGTGCAGGCATTCGTTTCCGCCGCGAAGCGAAGAGCAAGCCAGAGTTTGTGCATACGCTGAATGGCTCGGGATTGGCAGTCGGCCGTACACTCGCTGCGATTCTTGAGAACTATCAACAAGCGGATGGCTCGGTCATCGTGCCGGAAGCATTGCGTCCATATATGGGCGGAATTGAAGTTATTGCGAAAAAATAAAGCATTTGGAGCCCTTCGGGGCTCTTTTTTAGTTGCTTGTTCATTTTCATTTGTGGTACAATCTTAATGTTCAACTTTTGTGGAGAGGTACCGAAGCGGTCATAACGGGGCGGTCTTGAAAACCGTTAGAGTGCAAGCTCACGTGGGTTCGAGTCCCACCCTCTCCGCCAGTTATTTTCTAACATCAACATTCGAAGGATTGCGCTTATCGCGTGATCCTTTTTTTGTTTTCTTTAGAAGCATAGAGCCATCGCATAAAATGCATTCAAGCTTCGCATCTTAAAGGTTGTGGAGGTGGATAGCGATGGGACATAGCGATTTTTTGGGTATCGATCAGCAGGTGTTGGCCAATGCCTGGGCAAGCACGTTGCCGACGACGATTAATCAAGCAGATCAAGCAGAAGTTTGGCCAGATGAGGGCGATCCAAGTGCATTGCGCGTAACGATTCACACGGCAGGGCATCAGGATTATTCGTTCGATTTTAAAGTAGGATATGTCGACAGCCGTGAGGTACTTGTTGAATTGATCGACGTCGAGAAGGCTGGCCAATCGGTCGATGAACGTACTGATATTATTCAACAGCTGGCGCTTGACTACAAACGGCATATTCATGAATGTGCGCAGGCCGTGCAGTCGATTACGCATCATTAGGATATCCGGTTCATATGGTTATCGGCACTTGAACTGATGAAGGAGTGGAGCGGAAGTGACGAAAGCAAAGGGCTCGGCCGACAAAAATTTATCCAATGTGGTTGACCAGCTTGACCGCAATCCGGTGAATAGCCACCATGCGCAACAGCTGCAGCAGGATGCGAATGACAGGCGCAATCAGGCGGCGATGAATCATGACCATCCAACAGACTTGTCTACGCCAGAGACCTAAAATAACATATTTCGACACGAATCTATGTAAAATTTTAGATTAAATTTTGTTAAAGATTTGAACCAAAATTGGAAGTTGAAAAGGAGTGAGTGGGTCCCGATGAGCAAGCCAGATAGCGTGCCAGTACCGACCCCAGAGTCGGATAGCCATCGCAGCCAATCCCGCGACAGGAGCGGGAATTCACCGCAAAAGCCGTTGTCCGGATCGAAAAAAACCAAGCAACAAAACCATTCCCGCCATAACAATGGCGAGGGCTAATACAACGCTTTCACCGAATAGAACAATCCCGTTTCCAGAAATGTTGGAAACGGGATTTTTTGTTTTTTAACTGTTAATCACGGTTCAAATCGCGTATGATGGATGGGTTGCATAAAAACACATTATACATGTAGGGGGAACTTATTCGTGAAATGGATCCAGCGTTGTGCCATTATCGTTATGGCAGCTATGTTGCTCGTAGCCGCGGGCTGCAGCAGCAGCAAACCGCCGAAGGAAGTACTCGAGGCTTCAATGACGAAAATGTCGGAAATGAAATCATATGGCTTTACAGGTACGGTCGGCTTTGATGATGTAGACTTCCCAGCAGAAGAAGCGGATGCACTTGGCGTTTCGATGGTAACGAGCATTCTGAAGGGCGCTAAGCTCACGTTCGAGGGCCAATATGAGAAAGAGCCTTACCGGATGGACTTGAACCTGAAGCTTGAAGTGAAGGGCGATGGAAGCGCAACTTCCTTCGAGGTTCCGATTCTGATGAACAAGAACGAGCTGTACGTGAAAATCCCGACGATTCCTGGCGTGCCTATTCCAGAAGAATTGACGAGCAAGTTTATCAAAATTGACCTGAAGCAGTTGGCTGAAGAGCAAGGAACGAAGCTGCCATTCGATGATCTTGATAAGCAAGCGAAGCTCGGCACGGATATTATGAATACGGTTATTACTTCATTCGACGAGAAGGACTACTTCTTCGAACCAAAAGCGGAAGAAGTGCAAGGGCTGCCGGAAGGCGGCAAATACGATCAAATCGTTCAGTTCAAAATTACGAACGAAACGTTCGCTCCAGCACTTGAAGTAATCGTGAACAAAATTGCGCCTGCAGTAATTGACCTGCTTGCAAAAGACGAAGCATACTTGGAACTGGCTGACATCACGAAGGAAGATCTCGACGAAGCGAAGAAGCAATTGGCTGAGGGTGGCCCAGATGCAATCGATACGTTGAAAAAAGCGGTTAAAATTAATGAGTTCGCGATCACGGGCGGCGTGAAGGATGACTACATGACGTATCAAGGCATAGACGCGAACATTGTTGTAAAGCCTGACGGCAGCGAAGATGAAGCAAAAATCGACATGTATGTCCGCAGCGAATACAAAGATATCAACAAGAAGCAAAAGTTCAAACAGGAAATTCCGACTGATGTAATTACGATGGAAGAAGCTATGCAGATGTTTGGCGGCGGTTCTGAAGATTTAGAGTTTTAAGCTTTGGGGAAAAGGATTCCAGAAGTCCGATTAGGGACTATTGGGATCCTTTTCCTTTATTTTTTATAAGAATTTTGGACTATGAACTACAACTTTCGACACACTCCGACAGCATTATCTGCTATGATATGAGTTGCGTCCGCATAAAGTTAAATTTATACATATGGTTAAATGATTATTATTAATGGTGAAGCCTTTGTATACAGGCGCAAATTTATTATAAAAATCCAGTTTGGGAGGATTTATTAATGTCATTTTGTACACAGTGTGGCATGAGAATTGTAGAAGGGGAAGCACATGCGTGCCAGCAGACAGCTGCTGGCTCGGAGAACGCGTGGAACGGATCGGGTGGCGCAGCTGGCGCCCCTCGCGGCTCGAATCAAGGCGGCTTTCAAGCGGTAACAGACCTGACTAAGCAGATCGACACGAATGTGATCGTGGATCTGTTGAAAAATCCACAAAAGTCGCTCCAGCTTCAGCCGGCAAAAGATTTGATCTACGGTGTGCTGGGCATCGTTGCATCGCTGCTTGGTTTCATGATCTGGGCTTGGATTATTGGCAAAAAAATCGATAGCCTGCTGGGCGATATGTTCGGTGGCCTATTCGGCGGATTGTCGGACTTTGAAGACCTGACGGATTACTCGGGCGGCTCGTCTATTGGTTCTGCTATTACGGGCAAGCTGATTGTCTTGGCTATTATTTCGTTGATTGCATTGATCGGTTCATTGTGGGCGCTTGGCAACTGGAAAGGCGAGCGTAAGCTTACGTTCAAGGATGCCGTTACACACTTGGGCGCAGCCCAGTATACATTCGGTGCAGGCTTCGTCCTTGCAGGGCTGTGCAGCTTTATTAACCTTCGCATTGCGTTTATCGTTTTGTCGGTGAACTTGTTAACGGCGCTTGTGACGACTGTTATGCATGCTATTGCCCTATGGCAAGTTCGTGAGGACCGCAAGCTAACGGTTGTAGGGTTGAGTGTTGCGCTGTATCTTGCGCTTGTAGCGTTATTGTCTGCTATTGTGATGTAATGCGGTAAACGGCAGGATCAGGAATCGAGGAGGATGAACAGTGTATTGTAGTTCATGCGGTGCCCACAATGATTCGGCAGTTAAGTTCTGCGCATCCTGCGGAGCGCCAGTTGAAAGTAAGGCAGCGGAGGGTCAGGGTCCAAATCGCTACATTGCTGCGGCTGCTGAACAGCCGAGTATAGCATTAGCGGATTCATCCGCTCAGCAATCGACAGCGCCTGCTAACGCGTCCAGCGGCCAGCAAGTGGCGCCGGTGCCTGGTTCGCGCAAGAAGATGATAATGGGCATAGCGGCAATTGCAATTATCGTGATTGCGGCGTACATTATTTTGGGCAAAGGCAGTACAGAGGTGGCTTATAAAGGCGTGTCACTTGGCGATGAGCTGGAGACACTAAAGGATAAGCTGGGGCCTGCTAAGGAAATAAACGATGATATGAATGAGAACGGCGTAAAGCTATATGAGTACGAGAATAATCCCCAATTCATGGTGAAGGACGGTAAGGTCGTCGGCATTTATCTCGATGAAGATGATTATGAGCTGGAAAACGGCATCACGAGCGGGGAGTCGACGTTGAACGATATCATCAAAGCGTACGGCAAGGGCAAGCTGCACAACTCGAGCGAAGATGGCGGAAGCTACGTTGTTTATAAGGATAGCAAGACGGTTATCGCTTTCGAGATGTCTGTATCAGGCGATGTGCCACATGCGAGTGATGAGGTTGGCGAAATTCAAGCGATGCGAATCGACATGATCGATAACGATCAGATGGTCGAAAGCATCGAAGAGATGATTGAGCCTGGCGCGCTGAAGTATAAGAAATAAGGGTTAGTTTTGATCGGAATGAGGGGGTGCGCAGCTTACGGGCTGCGCGCCTTTTTATATGGGAGGGCGGTCGGCTATAATTGGGGGAGAGAAGCAGCAAGGGAGGGGGATGAACGTTGGGAGCGAAGCAGCAGAAGAAACCGAAGGCCAAACCTAAGCTAGAGCCACCCAAGCTGCCAAAGCAACTGCCCGAGCTGGAATGGCAAAGTATGCGAATTTACGGGGCTGGGCGTGGGCATTGCGGATTTGCAAGGTTGTATTATTGGGCGTGAGCAGGCCTCAGTATTCGCTGGTTTATTCGGGCTTGTGTTAAAGCATCATGTTTCTGATGGGGATGAAGGGTAGGTTAGTGATGGTTCCTAGCTGGTGATGAACGGGCTTCTAGCAATCTAGCGAGCTGTGAGTTGAGCCAATAGTGAGGAGTGGCGTAGCCGTGCCCGAAGCAGCGGAAGCTGTGGGGCATGGCTTTTGTTGTTTTGTACGGGATCGGTGGCGAGGCCTCGTTCTACACCTAGCGGGCTGCGAATACAATAGGAACAGTTTGTCCTAGCAGTCATGGTTTGGTTAATAGAGGAGGAGTGGAACGTGCCGATTGAGGATCGTATAGATGCAAGTTCAAATGTGCGCAGGGAACCGGCGGCGGGAAAGCTTATCGCCCTACTGGGCATAGGAAGGGCTGTTCCGGAATGCCGCCTGGACCAACGTGATACCGTCGCACGTTTAGCGCGGGGGCTAGAGGAAGTGGGCCAGCGCGATCAGGCAAGATGGGCGAAGCGGATTTTCCATCAGAGCGGGGTTGAGACGCGGCATACCGTAGTGCCAAGCTTGGCGGGACCGGCATCGGAGAGCCATTATGCCCCGGGCACTCCACAGGAGCGGGCTCCGCGAACGTCAGAACGGATGGCGCTGTATCGTGAGCATGCGCCAGTACTGGCCGAACGGGCTGCGAAGGAGGCGCTGCGCGATAGCGGCGTGGATGCGACTGAGGTGACGCATGTGATTACCGTCAGCTGCACGGGCATGTATCTGCCAGGTCTGGATGCAGAGCTGGCAGAACGCCTGGGGCTGCTGTGCGGCCTGCGCAGGCTGCCGCTGACATTCCTCGGCTGTGCCGCGGGAATGACGGCGATGCGGACGGCGCAGGAGCTGGTTGCAAACGATGCGAATGCGGTGGCGCTAATCGTTTGTGTAGAGTTATGCACGCTGCATATCCAGCCTTCAGGGGATCGGGAGTCGCTGTATGCTGCTGCATTTTTCGGGGATGGGGCATCGGCTTGTGTCATTGGGCACGCGGGGGGAGCGCGACAGCGGCAAGCTGGCGACTGCTTCTTGCTCGATGTTGGCGTGTCCGAGCTTGCACCAGAAGCGGCGGATGCGATGACTTGGACCGTAGGCGATCTCGGGTTCGACCTGTTTCTGTCCCCTCGGGTACCGGAGCTGCTGGGGCAGCATGTGCCTAGCATGGTGGAACGCTATGCACCCGGCTATAAGCCGGATTGGTGGGCGATTCATCCCGGCGGGCGAGGCATCGTTGATGCCATGCAGAAAATATTCCAGCTAAGCGATGCGGACACGCATGCAAGCCGTGAGGTGCTGCGCAATTATGGCAACATGTCATCGGCAACGATCCTGTATGTGCTGCACGGCATGAGAGAGCAGCTTCGGGCGAGAGGAGGCGGCTTAAGCAAAGGGCTGGCAGTGGCGTTTGGGCCGGGGCTGACTGCTGAGCTGTTGCGCATGGCTTATGTGCCTGCCATGGTTGGCAGTGTTGGCGAAGGCACGTTCGGAGGCGGCGATGAGGTAAAGGAGTTCGGGAAGGCAGCCGGAGCGGTGGCGTACGATGGCTAATCTACAGCTTCGGTGGCGGGCGAAGCAGCCGGAGTTAATGGACGATTGCAACGATGGCGGCGCGCCTCTGCGCCAAGCGTTGCAGCATTTGGGGCGCTTGAATCGGTTGTTCGCGGCGGCTGGCCCTATCCTGTATGGCGTCAAGCAGGTGTGGAAGGAAGCGGGCCGTCCGCGGGAGCTGGCGATCCTTGATATTGGCTGCGGGGCAGGCGATGTGAACCGGGCGCTGCTCCGGTGGGCGAAGCAAGAGGGCATAAAGTTGGAGCTAACATTGGCGGATATTACGGCAGAAGCCTGTGCTGAAGCGCGCGAGCAGTTTCAAGGCGATCCGCGCGTGAAGGTAGAGCAGCTTGACCTGTTCCAGCTTCCTGCGGGGACGGCGGATATTGTGGTGGCTTCGCAGGTGCTGCATCATTTTGGCGAAGGTGATGTGGCTAAGGCGTTCGGGGCAATGCTACAGGGGGCGCGGCTAGGCGTAGTTGTGGGCGACATTCATCGGCATCCGATTGCGTGGGCAGCAGTGTGGTTGGCTGCGCGGCTCGTGTCGCGCAATCGGTACATTCGGCATGATGGCCCGTTATCAGTGGCAAAAGGGTTTCGTGCCGCCGATTGGCGCCGCATGCAGGTGTCTCTAAGGCGCTCACATCCTGAAATGCACTTGGCGTATGCGTGGCGGCCTTTGTTCCGATATGCCTGTTGGGCCAAACGCCCTCAGGCAGCCGAAGGAGGCAATGGCGATGCATGATGCCATTATTATTGGAGCGGGTGTTGCAGGTGCAAGCATGGCCTGTGCATTGGCTGGCCAAGGGTGGGACACGCTGCTGCTTGATCGACATGCTTTCCCACGGCATAAAGTGTGTGGAGCGTTTTTATCGCCAGAGTCGCGCCAATCGTTAACGGAGCTTGGGCTGGATGCTGTATTAGGTGAGCTGCAGCCAGCTCCTATTCCAATTGGGGAGATTCGGATAGCAGCAGCCCAGGGTGCACCGCTGAAGCTAACGCTGCCTATTCCGGCTCAGAGCGTTAGCCGCTATGCGCTAGACCTTGCTTTGCAGACGGAGGCGCATGCGCGAGGCGCTCAAGTGCGGACAGGCTCGACTGTAACGGCCATTTCCCAGACACTGGGCGGTTGGCAGGTCACTGTGCGATCCCGGGATCAGGGAAGCTATACGTTGGAAGCGCGTGCGGTTATTGGGGCGTGGGGACGGACGGCACCAGCGGGGTTGTCTAATCAAGCGGTTGAGCGGAGCAAGCTTTTCATGGGCCTTCGAACCGAGCTGTCAGGCGTGCCAGCTGAAGCGGCGGTCGA
Source organism: Paenibacillus sp. MMS18-CY102 (assembly GCF_009789195.1). GTDB lineage: Bacteria > Bacillota > Bacilli > Paenibacillales > Paenibacillaceae > Paenibacillus_T. The sequence continues at coordinate 14,879 of NZ_WSTC01000037.1, forward strand.
GCTCTACTTTTTCCCTGGCGGTTACGTTGGGCTTGTTCCTAGCGGCAATGAGGCAGGGCTGGCGAATGCAGCTGCGCTTGTGACGCCAGAAGCATTCCGCCGCTGCGGCCAATCGGCAGCGGGCGTAATTGCCGAGGCTGCACGGGTAGTGCCTGCACTGAACAAGCGGCTGCTGGGCGCGGAGCCAGTTGTAGGAACTGCTGCCGCAGCGCCGGTGGAGCTGGACCGTCGCCCACTTGCGTGGGGCATTGTGCCGCATATTGGTGATGCGGCAGCGGTTATTCCACCGCTTTGCGGTGACGGGATGGCGATGGGCTTGCACGCAGTAACGGTGTGCGCGCCGATGGTGGACCGCTATTTGCGCGGGACATTGACGGTTGGAGGCTGGCGGGCTGCGTATAATGTAGCGCTAACCCGGGATTTTGCTGGACCGTTATGGTGGGGCGGCTTGCTTCAGGCGGGGTTAGGCATTCGCGGCCTATCCCCCGTGCTGCTTAGGCTTGGGCGAGCCATGCCTAGCTTGGCTTATCGGTTCGTGGAGGCGACGCGGCTGCGTGCACGGTAGCATGATTTTCTAATTGAATATTCCCCTAATGATGCGTGCAATCAGGCGAATAACGGGTACGGCAAGCTCGCCGGCAATTTCAGCCCACCAGGGAACGTATTCCCTGCGTTTTCGTTTCTCTTGCTTGAACATAGGATTGGACATGTTTTTGGTCCCCTTCGCCTGTCTTTAGGGTCTTTCCCCCGGCATGCCGGTATGCGATAATGCCCATATGTTGTTAATTATTGCATAAAGTTATGGGTTCAGGGAGGGGTAAGTTTTGGTATGGAACTGATTACGCTAGGGCAGCGTTATTTTCCTGGCTTATGCCATGCAATGTGTTGCGGGACAGAGCTGGTGCAGATGGGGCCGCATGGCGTAAAAACGCGGTACCAAATTATACTTGTATCACAAGGGACAGGTCTCGTGCAGGTGAACGGCCGTGCTTACCCGCTTACATCTCCAGCGATTTACTGTGTGGACGAGTCGTCAACGATCGAGATGGATGAGTGTGCTGCGCTGCGCGTGAAGGCCGTCTATTTTCATCCGGGTGTGATTAACCATCGGTTCACATTCGACCGGCTGTCCCAGCCCGATGCGCTTGAAGGCAGCGATTACGATGATTTATGGTGCTTAAAGCCGTTCCGCGAGCATGCCGACGGTTATTATGGCTGCATTCCGCTCGACACAGCAACAGCCCGCCACTTATCAATAATGATGGATCAAATGGCCGACATGCTAGAGATGCAGCCCGATAACCAGTGGCCTTGCCGCAGCCGTTCGTATCTAATGGAGCTATTATTCCTTCTTAGCCGCATTTGCAAGCAGGCCATCGCTCCATCCGAGCTGTCAATGCCTTCGGTGGATGCGAGCCTGCAGCCCATTATTTCGCACTTACATACCTACTATAGGGACAAAATTAAGCTAGAGCATCTAACCGCACAGTTTCATACGAACAAAACGACGTTAAACCATCGATTCCGTGCGTGCACCGGCCAATCGGTCATGGCCTATCTAGGGGGCATTCGCATGCAAATCGCGGCGTCGTTGCTGCGCAATACGCTGTTGCCTACTGAGGAGATTGTATCCCGAATCGGGTTGAGCGATGACGCTCATTTTATACGGAGCTTCCGTAATTATGCGGGCTGCACGCCGGCTGAATACCGCCATTTGCATTGTTGGATGCTGGAGCGGGCTTGATCGAGTGGCTGCCATTGTACCAAATACAATGGCAGCCACTTTGTGCTTCCTGCGAAAGTGCATCCGTATTACAGCAGTAAATTTATATAAAAAGCGCTAATTTTTAATATTTTTATAAAAATGGGTTGGTATAATTAAAAAGTGGCAGGAAGATAAAGCCAAATTAGCGTTAGAGGAGGGAAGCTGATACTTTCGGCGGCAAGCCAGCGTTACCTAAAGAGAGCTAAAAATAAACAATGGGAGAGAAAGCGTAATGAAAAGATTTTTTGGCGTGATGATTGCAATTATTGTGTTCGTAGGCTTGTTCTTGTCAGGGCAAGGTGCTTCCCAAGCGGCAGGAGTGTACCCAATCGATCGGTCCGAAGGCGGAACGGTGACGGTTAGTGAAGGAAACAGCCCCGCTGGCCAAGACAAGAGCAGCGCTTTTGACAGCAATGATTTGACCAAATGGCTCATTTTTAACAACACAGGGTGGATTCAATATCAATTTGCTAATAGTGGCCAATATGCGATCAATGCGTATACAATTCGCTCCGCCAACGATTACCCTGAACGTGATCCGGCAAGCTGGACGCTGAAGGGATCGAATGATGGCACGAGCTGGACGCTGTTGGACACGCAGCAAAGTCAAAATTTCACTAACCGTAATGAGGCCAAGTCATACCAAATAGCGAATACAAGCCTTTATAGCTATTATCGCTTCGAATTTACAAATCACAGCGGCTCGATTTTGCAGCTTGCGGAGATCGAATTGTTCGATGGCGCTTCGAAATCATACGCTCCGTTGACGCCAACGATTACGGCAAGTGCGGAGAATGCGCCCAACGAAGGCGTAGCGAAGCTCTATGATGGCACGAGCACGACGAAGTGGCTGGCGGCACAGGCCAGCGGGTATGTTCGTTTCGATTTTGCGCAAACGATTGCACTTGATGGTTATGCAATAACGTCTGCGAATGACGCCAGCGAGCGCGACCCGAAAAGCTGGACGCTGCAAGCCTCCAACGACGGCGTCTCGTGGACGGCTATCGACAGCAGAAGCAATGAGAATTTCTACAATCGGCACCAGCGAAAAGATTACGCAATAGCCGGCAACCAGACGGCATACCGTTATTATCAATTCAATTTTACTAATCATAGCGGAAACATGTTGCAGATTGGGGAGATCGAGTTTTCCTATCAGGGGGATATGTGGCATGAGATTGCGCCAGTAATCGATTATCACAATACGGATACGACTTATAAGGGGACCCTGATCAATCAAGCTTTCCCGGATGCGGAGCAAGAAGTGACGGAAATCGTTCGGAAAATCAATTCGCTCTTCTATGCAAATCCTGGTGAAGCGCATTTCGGGCCAAAAACGATCCACATTCGGGTAGAAGACTCGCCGGGCGTCGCTTCCGCTGGGGGCGATCGTAGCGATGCCGATATATTTATTAGCTCGCAGCATCTGAATAACGTATACAACGGCGGCAAGCCGATACGTGAGGAAATCATCGGCATTCTGTACCATGAATTAACACATGTATATCAGGATAACGACAATGGGGCCGCGCCGGGCTATATGATCGAAGGCATCGCGGATGCCGTTCGGTTTGAGGTGGGGTATCATGACCGTTATAGTGAGCAGGTAGGGGGCACATGGCAAGATGGCTACGGCAAGACGGGCAATTTCATCCGTTGGATCGATGAACACAAGCGTCCTGGTTTCTTAAGGGATATTAACGCAAGCTTATCCTCATTTGACGGATCAACGTGGACGGCAAACGTATTCTCGACGTTAGCTGGAGCCGATGTGAACACGTTATGGAATGAGTACCAAATTTCGTTGGACCATGATGCGCCATCCGTACCGGCTGGGCTTACGGTAGCGGGCAAAACGGCGACAAGCATCACCTTGTCATGGACACCGTCTACGGATAACTTAAACGTGGCCGGATACGATATTTATCGTGATAACGTGAAGGTCGGGACGGCTTCATCCGGCACCACCTATATCGTTAGCGGACTAAGCGAAGCAACGGCGTACACGTTCTTCGTTAAGGCTGTCGATACTGCGGGGAATGTATCGGGTGCGAGCGGCTCCGTTACGTCGACGACGAATGCGTCCACTCAATCAGCAACGATTTATTACAAACGGGGCTTCGCCACGCCTTACATCCACTATCAAGTAGACGGTGGTTCTTGGACGGTGGCTCCCGGTACCGCAATGGCGAATTCTGAGATCGCGGGCTACAGCAAAATCACGATTAACTTAGGATCAGCCGCAGGCCTTACGGCCGCATTCAACAATGGCACTGGGACATGGGATAACAATAACGGGCAAAATTACCGATTCGCCGCTGGAACGTTCACGATCATCGGGGGCACAATCACATCCGGCACGCCGCAGCCCGACAGCATTACGTTCGTGGTTACAGTGCCATCTAATACGCCTTCCAATGCGAGCATTTATTTGGCGTCCAATATTGGCAGCTGGAACCCGGGGGATGCGAATTATAAGCTAACGAAAAATTCGAACGGAACGTATAGCATTACTGTGAGCGTAACCGCAGGAACGGCTATTGAATACAAGTTTACAAAAGGAACGTGGGCGACCGAGGAAGTGAGCAGCAGCGGAGCTGCAATCGGCAACCGAACGTTGACGACGTCAGGCGGAGCCCAGACCGTTAACGTTTCAGTCGCACGTTGGAAGGACCAGTAGCCAAACGGCAGAGCCGTGTTAGCGTACGTGTAGTACGGGCTATTAACGTGGAAAGGGGTATCCCAGCCGCCATGGCTGCCGGGATACCCCTTTTTTACCCTGAAAATGCCTCTCCATCAAGGCGTGTAATTCACATTCGCCGTGTACCTATTGTTGGCGTTCCAGATGAGGTACTCCGGGATGCCAGCATCCTTGAGTGCTTTTATTTGTGCATCCACTTGCGCTTTGCCGTAATGGATGTAGCTGCCTTTGGCCAGCCAAGATGCAGTGAAATCTTGAATCCATGGGCGTGAGATAGGCGGTTTGGAAAGTGCACTGAGTTTCTCTTTCTCCCGCTTGGCATATTCCTGCACGAGCCGATAGGGCTCGGTGTCAGGGTGTTTAATGCCAAAGTAGCCGTCGCTCCAGTGGCTCGGATAGATCATCGACGAGATGACATCGACATTTTCCGAAATGCGGCTGAAGTTTTGCCCAATGCCCGGAGCCTCTGGGAGCGTGGCGGAATAGCCGAATATATCGACCGACACTTTGACCCCGTATGGCTTTAATTGCTCCCTCGCATAGTGCACGAAGTCCGTAATCGCATCCACGCGCAGCTGTGTATAGCGGGCTTTTTCACTGAAGTCCGGCTTTGCTGGTTCGGTTTTCTTAAATGCACTAAGCGCCTTCTGGGCGTCGTTGAGCGCTTTTTTGTTGTCATCGGTTTTATTGCCGTTATAGGCCGTCGTTGCTGAAGCATAAGCAGCTTGCAGAGGGGTGAGCCCTGCTTGATAGGCGGCGGTTGCTTGCGCATACGCTTTTTCTTGCTCAACGAACTTGGTTGGTTTCTTGTCTTTATACTCGCCCATCGAGTAAGCCAGCACTTTATCTTTCCGCTCGAACCCTTCGGGGAACCGGACATAATCGAACTGAATTTCTTGAAAACCAAGCTTAGCAGCGAGAATGGCCGCGTCCACATTGTGCTGCCAATTCGACTTCAAGAATGGATTGATAAAGCCGTCGCCATTGCCGTTGCGCCATACCTTTCCGTTAAGCACGTAGGACAACTCGGGCTGCTTCTTAGCGAGGACCGTATCTTTGAAAGCGACGATTCGGGCTATTGGATAGATGTGATGGGCTTCCAGCGTCTTCATCAACGCTTTAGGGTCACGTATGTAAGGCTGCCCGAATTCCGCCAGCTTGCCTTCCGGTTTGAAGGTGATATAGCCGTCATCATCCTTAATATCGATGACCATGGCATTCAGTTCGGTATCGTCTAGGAGCTTCAGCAGCGTCTTCATTTTCTCGCCGCCGGCGGACCAGCCCGTTACATAAATGCCGCGTACCGCATCGGGGTATTCGAATACATACGGCGATGCAAAAGCCGGGGGTGGAGCGGGCTTTGGATCAGGTTTAGGTTTAGGTGCTGTTGTGTTGTCGGGACCATCAGTAGGTTTACTCGTTTTATCGGGCGTTGGGGCAGTGGTTGGTCCGGTGGAAGGGCTGTTCGAATTGCTGGGTGCCGGCGGTGCGCTCGGCGAGTCTTCCGTCGAAGAAGACGAGGAGCAGGAGGATGTTAACAGCAGTAGCCCGCACAGCAAGCATAAAGCGATAAGTTTTCTCACAGCGGTGCCTCCTTTAATCGAGGTACACACAAGGCTACGGCTAATGCAGCGTGTACAACTTAACTATATGCGGGGCTCGCCAAAGTAGGCATGAAAAAAAGATGGTGAATGAAGGGGACAAGTGGTGTAAATCAGCTTAATTCTGTCGATGCGCGAAGTGTGGCTATTGTATTGTTTTCTAATGAGCAATACGGCATAATAGCACATAGTACAGGGAGTGTGAATATGCAGAAGATAAAGTATCTTGATGGACTAAGGGGATTGGCCGCACTGATTGTTGTACTTAGTCACTTTGTGGTAGCGTTCTATCCAGCAATGTACAACGGTGCTCGTGAACAAGTACATACCGCAAGTGCCATTGAGCTTAGTATTACGAAAAGTCCACTCAATTTACTTTACAATGGCAATTTTGCAGTATGTATTTTTTTTGTTTTGAGTGGTTTCGTACTAAGTTATAAATTTTTTCAAACAAAAGATAATGAAGTGCTCGTTGAAAGCGCAGTTAAACGATATTTTCGTTTAATGATTCCTGTTTTAGCCTCGATTGCTCTTGTTGTGATATTATCTAAACTTGCTTTATTTTATAATAATGAGGCAAGTGTTACGAGCTTTTCAACTTGGTGGCTGGGATCGTTTTGGAACTTCGATATGACGTTAGGGCATGTCATTAATAATGCGTTTTACGGCGTATTTTTTAATAGTAATGCAGACTACAATACGGTCTTATGGACAATGACCTACGAAATGTATGGATCGTTGTTGGTTTTTGGTCTCGCAGCGATATTTGGGAGAGTGAAGAAACGATACCTGTTCTATATTGCCGCGATTTTGTTGTTGTTTAAAACCTATTACGTAGCGTTTGTTTTGGGGATGATGATTAGTGATTTTCACAATAACAATGGATTTAAGCATGCGTTTTTCCGAAACCCGTTTGTAAATGTGGTTTTAGCGTGTGTCGGTTTATTCTTAGGATCATACCCCTCAGGAAGCATTGTTAAAGGTTCGGTATACGGCTTTATTGAGGCCAATGCCATCGAGGATATCGTGCTATATCACATAGCTGGTGCATTTCTGATTCTAGTGGCACTGTTGAATACAACTAAAATTCAACATCTATTATCGACCAGGCTATTTGTGTTTTTAGGAAAGATTTCATTTTCTTTATATTTAATTCATGTTATCGTCATTGGCTCGTTGACAAGCTTTGTGTTTATTCACATGGCGGGATATGTGGGCTATAGCACTGCAGTTTTCCTAAGTGGGTTGCTGACGCTTCCGATAATGCTGATTATTTCTTACTTCATGTATAAGTATGTGGATTATAACGGAATAAAGCTTGCGAATAAGATATACAGCCGGATTTTTAAACGGGATTTGGACTCATAATTTGATCGGTATATTAGCTCCGCTGCGGCGGAGCTTTATTTATATAGAAGAGCCCCCCCGCGATTGAAAGTTGCGGGGGGCTCTGTCTAATATATTACGATTTGCTAACCTTCGGCTGCTTCGCTAGCACCACGCCAGCATCTTCCTCAGCTTCAGCCTGCCCAACGCGTTTAATGAAGAACGATAGGACAAGGCCGATGACGCCGATTCCGATAATAACGAGATATGCATCATTGATCCCCTGGATCGTCGCCTCCATGATCATATGCTCCTTCGTGCCGGCTGCACCGGACGCGGCCATATCTTTAAGATGCGATTTCGTTTGGGTCGACATAACCGTGACGAGCAGCGAGGTGCCGATTGCGCCAGCCACCTGCTTGATTGTGTTAGAAATTGCCGTACCATGCGCATTCAAGCGTGCAGGAAGCTGGTTCAAGCCTGCGGTTGTGATCGGCATGAGGAACATCGCCATACCGAACCGGCGTCCCGTAGACATCAGCACCAAGTAAGTATAACTAGTGGAATCCGTCAAATTTACGAAGCCAATCGTAGTCAGGATCGTGATGGCCATCCCGATAACGGACAGCCACTTCGCTCCGAATTTATCGAACAGCTTGCCTGTGATCGGCATCATAAGGCCCATGAGCAGTGCGCCAGGAAGCATGAGCATGCCGGATTCCAAAGCTGTGAATCCACGCGCATTTTGCAAATACAACGGGAGCAGCATCATGTCGGCGTACATCACCATCGTTACTGCGATGTTGATGACCGTCGTCAAGGAGAACATGCTGTACTTGAATGCCCGAAGGTCAAGCAGCGGACTGCTGCTGACCAGCTGCCGCCATGTGAATAAAGCCAAGGAGACAGCGCCAACGACAACCGATCCAATTACGATGAAGTCGGACCAGCCTTTGCTGCCCGCGCTGGAGAAGCCGTAAAGCAGCGTGCCGAAGCCGATGGTTGAAATCAGTACGCTCCACACATCAATCTTGGGATACGTGCGTTCCGCAACATTTTTAAGATAAACCCATGCTACGCCAATGACGAGAACCGCGAATGGAATCATGCCGTAGAACAGCGTACGCCAAGCATAATGCTCCAACACATAGCCGGCGATTGCAGGACCGACGGCAGGAGCGAAAATAATCGCCAAGCCAACCATGCCCATTGCCGCTCCGCGCTTGTCGGGAGGGAAAACGGTCAGGATGACGTTCATGAGCAGCGGCATAATAATGCCTGCACCGGCAGCTTGAACGAGGCGGCCGACCAGCAGCATATCAAAGTTCGGCGCTATTGCCGAGACGATGGTTCCCACTAAGAATATGAGCATAGAGCTCTGGAACAGCTCGCGGGTCGTAAATCGCATCATGAGAAAGGCAGTAATCGGGATAAGTACCCCGTTCACTAGCATATAGCCAGTTGTCAGCCACTGTGCCGTGGAAGCTTCGATATTAAAATCGCCCATGAGCTCCGGCAGAGCGACACTCATTATCGTTTGATTCAACACCGCAATGAATGCGCCTAGAATCATGACAAACAATAGAGGCCCTTTTTTAATTGATAAAGTATCCATTCTGTTTCAATCCTTTCTGTTTCTTCGTGAACTAATTTACAACATGTTGTATAATTGACTGGTGTAAAAGAATTATAAACAGCCAGCTCATCCTTCACAAGCAACAGTAAATTCAAAAGTGTAAATTAGTTTACAGATGAACAGAATGTGTCGCCGACAGGGGACAAAATCTACAAACAGGCAAGCAACTGTCGTCCACCATTGTGCCTATTGAAGAAGGGAACGAATGCATATGCCAACCAAGCCATCGATTACGGATCCCCGCGTCGTTCGAACGCGGCAGCTGATCCGGGATGCTTTTATTGATCTGTTACAGGAGATCGAGCTTGAGAAAATAACGGTTAATCGCATAGCGGAGCGGGCTACCATTAACCGCGTTACGTTTTATCTCCACTATAAGGACATTCCAGATTTAATGGAGAAAATGGCAGATGAGATGGTGCACAATCTGCGAATGATTTTGCAAATAGAGGAGAGCCCGCCCCAATTAAGGAGCAGCTGGGAAAAGCTAGTCGAGCTTCTGGAGCATATTGCGGAACATGCGAATTTCTATAAAGTTGTCCTCGCGTCCAAACGCGTACCGGCATTTACGGAACGGCTTCAAAAACTGTTGTCGGATGTCATCACCAGTCGGCTCGAGCAGCGGAAAGTATTCATGCCATCCTCAGCGGTGAGTGTGCCCATGGACATTGCGATTTGGCACGGATCCTCTGCCGTCATTGGTACTATTGTGTGCTGGCTTCGAAATGATATGCCGTACACGCCCCAATATCTTGCCAAGCAGCTATCGCTGTTGACGCCTTATTCAGAGCATGCGGATCTTTCCGGCAGCACAAAAAACTCTCCTACGCTTAATCCGTAGGAGAGTCGCATGTTGAGCGCATGCTGCGCTTAATAATGGAGAGTTATTCAGTCGTTAGAATACTTGAGTGGCACTTGGCTGCTTTACTCGTACATCTGGACTTCCGCCACGGGGGTGGAGTAAGCCCCGCCGTTAGCGGTAATGACGAGCCAGTATTTACTGTAAGAATTGTTGAGGATTGAGAACGTATACGTAAAGTTCGGAGACAGCGTGTACGCTGCGGTATCGCTCGGCGGTTTTTCACAGCTCCCTCTTGACTTGGTGTAAACACCAGGTTGTAACATGGGGTTCATCCAACAGGAGCAGGAGGAGATTTAAAGTGAACAAACCGGAAAGCGTCATGGTCGCGTTAATTACGGGGGCAAATTCGGGCGTAGGGCTCGAATTGACGAAAAGAATGTTGTCCGAAGGCTGGGAGGTCGCCGCGCTGGTCCGTTCGCCGTTTCCCGACGATGAGCCGGTAATTGCCGAAGCGCGGCAAGCCGGGCGATTGCGAATCTACAGGGCGGATTTGGCGGACTTTGCACAGCTTCGGGAAGCTCTGCAGCTCATTAAGAGCAAGGAGCCGCGGATCGATGTGTTGTTTAACAACGCAGGCGTATCGCTCGCGGACATGAAAATTTCCAAGCAAGGCCGTGAAATTCACTACGAGGTCAATGCGGTTGTGCCCTACATCGTACTGATGGAGCTACTGCCTCAATTGCGGCAAGGCCGCCTGAAAACCGTTGTGAATACGTCCTCCAACGCCCTATTATATAAACGAGGCTTCGAGACTGGTGAGCTGGAGAGGCCGCAGGCGTTCAAGGCGCTATTCGGGCCCTACGCGTCCAGCAAGCTGGCCTTATCGTTATGGACCCGGGAGCTGGCGGCATCGCTGCTGTCGGAGGGGATTCGAATCCGCAGCGTTTGCCCCGGCGGGAACAAGACCGCAATGACGGCGAATGCGGCTATGCCGATTTATTTGCGCCCGATTCGCCAGCTCTTTTTCAGCCACCCGAGCAAAGGGGCAGCCCGTGTGTACAACGCCGCGTTCGGCGAAGGACGGGAGCGCACGGGGGTTTTCTTGAACAAGGGCAAAGCGACAGCGTTGCCTTTCGCTGAACGCAGTGCGGAGGTTCTCCGTAAGATTGCGGCCGTTTACGAAGGGGAATTTCAATCGGAATCAATGAAAGCGGGTGAAAACGGTGGAGGAGACGTATTCCATACAGGAAGCTTCCAGTAAAACTGGACTGACCGAGGATGCCATCCGGCACTATGAGAAAATCGGGCTGCTCCCCCCTATCCGACGAAAAGCGAACGGCCACCGGGCCTTCGCCGCCGCTGATCTGGAGGTGATGGAGCTGATTACGTGCCTGAAGAAAACGGGGATGACCTTAGAGGAGATGAAGAGCTACGTTCATTTTCCTTTCAAGGACGCAATCGGCTCCAATGCCGAAATGCTGGCGACGTTTCAACAGTACAGGCAGAAAATAACGGCGCAGATAGCCGATCTTCAGCGTATTTTGCAATTTATCGATGATAAGCTGGATAACCGGCAATCGTTGTTGAAGCAGTAACGCTTGGGGCCTGTCCCCGCGGCTCTGCACGGAGCTTCCCCACCACGCTTTTTTCGCCAAAAAAAGAACCGCACAACAGTGCGGTTCTCGATCTTTTACATATGGCGCGCCCGATACGATTCGAACGTACGACCTGCAGTTTAGGAAACTGTCGCTCTATCCTGCTGAGCTACGGGCGCGCGGTGAAGATTATTTTACCATGGAATATTCGCGTGGTGCAACTTCCATAGCTATACAAATAGCTGAAAGCTAGCGCCTGCTCGTCTCTTGTTGATCTCTCTAATTTCTCATGAAACAATCAAATTCACGCTTATATTGCTAAAAAATATATAGTAGAAGCAGGTATTTTGGAGGATGTTGTCGAAAAAACAAGAGGGATTTGGTTTTATTTAAACCAGAATCATGCAAAATGTTTTTTTATTATTTTATAAGGAGGCCCGGTAACAGATGAACAAACGAGTGTTAGGCTTGCTATTAGCACTAATTTTATGCTTGCCCGGCGTTGTTGCGAACGCGGCTGCGAAGACTTCGGCGGATTTCACCGATCTGAAGGATTTGGACGCGGCGACAAAAGCCAAGTTTGATGCCTTGATTGCCGCAGGTGTATTTAATGGCGTGGGGGAAGACAAATTCGGATTAAAGGAAGAGATGAATCGCGCTCAGTTTGCTAAGGTTGCAGCATTGATTTTTGACCTGAAAGTAGATGGGGACCAGAAGACTTCCAGTTTCAAAGACGTAAAATCCGATGACGCCGCTAACGGCTATGCACTGCCTTATATTGAAGCAGTTAAAGCCGCTGGCATTACTGATGGATATGGGAATGGCGTCTTTAATCCAGCAGGAAAAGTGACTAAGGAGCAGCTGGCAACTTTCCTGATTCGCGGATTAGGCAAAAAAGAGGATGCGAAGGACACTCCAGGCGTCAACGACAGCACGGTATCCGATTGGGCTAAAGGCTACGTTGCGCTTGCTTTGGAATTAAAATTGCTGGCTAATGGCGCAGACGGCAAATTCGGTGGCCAATCAAACGCAACGCGCGATTTGTTGGTACTTGGTGCATACGAAGCTAAGCAACAATATGTGCCGCCTGTAAAACCGGAAACAAAGCCAGATCCGAAGCCGGAAACGTCAACGCCGTCGCGCACGTTGCCTGCAACGGTTACCGTCGCAAAACCGGCAGCTAACCCTGTCGGCGGTGAGGTAGCAGCAGGAACAGCTGTATCGCTGAGCACGGCGACTGTAGATGCCGTTATTCACTACACGACGGACGGCAGCACGCCGACGGTTAGCAGTGCGGTGTACAGCACAGCAATTTCCATCACAAGCCCAGTTACAATCAAGGCGATTGCTGTTAAGTCTGGCGCAACGGACAGCGAGATTATGAGCGAAAGCTACACCGTCATTCAGCCTGTGCTTGATGTCGTGGCAAAGCCGACTGCGAGCCAAGCGGGCGGCGAGGTAGCGGCAGGAACTTTAGTAACGCTGAATACAGCGACTCCTAATGCAGAAATTCACTACACGACAGACGGCAGTACGCCGACTGAGAGCAGCCCCGTTTATAGCACAGCGATCTGCATCGAGAGCCCAGTTACAATTAAAGCTATCGCTGTTAAGCTCGGCGCAACGAATAGTGAAGTAATGAGCGAAAGCTACACAATTAGCCCGCCTGTGCTTGAATTCGTTGCAAAACCAGTGGCGAGCATTACTGGTGGGGAAGTGATGTTAGGAACGCCAGTAACACTTAGCACGGCGACTCCTGATGCTGTCATCTACTACACGATAGACGGCAGTACACCAACAACGAGCAGCCCGATTTATAGCGCGGCGATTTCTGTTATTAGCCCAGTTACAATTAAAGCTATCGCCGTTAAGCCCGGTGCATTCGACAGCGAAATTATGAGCGAAAACTACACAGTCATGATGTTTCCGCCGATTCTGCCAGGTGGTCCATGTGTTCCACCGTTTCTACCAGGTGGTCCATGTGTTCCACCAATACCGCCAATGCCAATAGTGCCCTAACGGCTATTGACCTCCGTTACGAAAAGCCTTTCCCTTATGCAATATAGAGGGAGGGGCTTTTTGGTGTTCAATGGTATGGTGAGATTGCCCTTTGCTTTCTGCTCTCGATACTGTTATATTACATGTATAACAGTATTCATCGCCAGAACGGAGGTGCGGATATGATTATACGCATCGATCTCGAATCGGATATTCCGATCTATACACAGCTCACGAATCAAATCATGGAGGGCATTGCGACGGGGGAGCTAAAGCCTGGGCAGGCATTGCCTTCGGTACGCGCTTTGGCGTCAGATCTCGGCATTAACTTGCATACGGTGAACAAAGCTTATTCGATTTTAAAAGACAGCGGTTTCGTTCAGATCCATCGGCAAAAAGGCGCAGTTGTGCAAAATGGCGGCATGCCGCCGGCAGACCCGGCGTTCGAGGAGCGGCTGGAGCGCGAGCTGCGGCCAATGGCTGCTGAAGCGATTGGGCGGGGCATGGAAGAGGAGCGGTGGCTGGCATTGTGCCGCCAAGCTTTTGGACAGTTGAATGCAAGACGTGAAGGAGGGGCTATTCAATGAGCACGTTAAACATGTGGTTGACGATGTTAATTCCTTACTTGGTCGTTCTGCTGGCGCTAGCCGCTGTGCCTTATATATCGCTTCGTACGCCATTTGGCGTGAGTGTACCAAGCGGGGCAAGGCAGCACGGGGAAATATCCCGTATGCGCAGACAGCACACGTTCTTGTTGCTCATCATAGCTGTGGTTATAGCAGGGCTCGTTGGCCTTCTCGACGTGAGCGGAGTTGGAGGCATCCCGACGGCAGCAGCAGGTGCGGATGAAGCGTCTGCCCCCATGCTAGGCATAGTAGGAACGTTTGGCCTCTTGCTGGCCGGCTTCGCCTTATACATCGCTTTTCACCGCCGGATGCTCACGCTCAAAGAGCAGCAAGGTTGGCAGCAAGTGCAGCCGCAGCAAGCCGCGACTATGCTCTCGTTCCGCAATGAGCCGAGCACGTATGGCATCGTATGGTTTCTTCCGTCGCTGCTTGTAACGGTGATATGCGCGATTATTGCCATCATGTCGTATGATACGCTGCCTGCGATCATTCCGACGAAGTTCGATTGGAACGGAGAAGCAATAACTACCCATGCTAAATCTTGGGGAATTGTTCTGCAGCTGAATATGATTCAGCTTGGCATGATCGGGCTGCTAGCTTTTACGAATAAGGCAATTGGCTCGTCCAGTGTGCGGCTGGATCCGAATCGCCCAGAACAGTCGGCTGTAGCTGAGCGCAAGTATCGCCGTGGCATTTCCTTATCTATTATCACGTTATGCTTCTTTATCGTCCTGTTGCTTGGCTGGGTGCAAGCTGTTGCGCTTTACCGAGGTTCGATGGGGGGCGAAGCGCTCTTTATTGCTGTTCTTCCGATGCTTTTCGCAGGCGTTTCGATTTTCTATATGATGCGTGTGGGCAAGAACCGGGATTCGTTCGATATTCCTTCACGGGGACAGGATCGGCACTGGAAGCTGGGGAGTATCTACTGGAATCCAGAAGATCCGGCAATTATGGTGGAGAAGCGGGCCGGGATTGGTTGGACAATCAATGCAGCCAAGCCACTTGCATGGGTGATTTTCTTAGTTCCGATCATTATCGTGGTGGGGATTTCCTTATTTGCGGATCAGGGGATTTTTGTGCGTAAATCCTCGGGTCTTGGTTGGACGTTAGATTTCTCCCATCCTGGCGCATGGTTTGCCCTCGCCATTCCAATTGTGATTATCTTGTCTATGCTGGCAATAGCCAATCACCGTCGTCATTAAATGTAAAATAATCAGGTATTTAGACCTAGATACAATGGAAGAATGTCGAAAAATATGATGGTAAATCCCGAAATATTCGACATATTCCAACAGACTCTCACTCTGTCATTGCGTATAATAGTGGTTATACCACAAGAGTTTACGTCATGATAGGAGCGAGCCTAGAGCGTGTGTCATGGATAAGAATGAACTGCTCACCCAACTACAAGCGCTCCGTCAGAAGCTTCATGAGATGGCTGAAGCGCGAGGTAACTTGACAGACCCGGATGTATTGGCGATCAGCGAGGAAGCTGACCGCGTCATAATTGTACTGCAGCAGATGCAAGTGAAAGGAAAAGCCTCACGATGAACCTGTCCCTACGAATTGCTTGCCGGTTTGCGGCGAAGACGGCGGAAGAAGGTTGTTAATAATGAGGCACATTCCTCTTGCATCACGCCACTTGTGAGCTCCGTTTCGTGATTGAAACGGGGCTCTTGCAGTAGGTTCATTAATGTTCCTGCACACCCCGCCTTAGGATCATGTGTCCCATAGACAACGCGCTTTACGCGCGATTGTACAATGGCCCCCGCACACATCGGACAAGGCTCTAGCGTTACATACAATGTGCTGTCCAGCAGCCGCCATGCCTCGATATGCTTGCTTGCCTCCCGAATAGCGATGATTTCGGCATGCGCCGTTGCATCGTGATCCGTTTCCCGCAGGTTATAGCCCCTTCCAATCACTTCACCATTACGTACAATAACTGCTCCGATAGGAACTTCTCCGATCGCTTCCGCTTTGCGGGCTTCCTCGATCGCTTCCGCCATCCACCGGCGGTCCTCTTCTCTCTCAAAACGTTCTTCCGTACTCACAATTACGATTCACCTCGCGTCTATTGTATCTTGTTTGGACGCTGTTGACGAGCGCTGGCCATCATATGGTTTGAACGATGGCTGTCGCGTAATTCGACGCTTAAAGGATGTCGAACAAGCACGAATTATGCCGCGAACAAACATTCGTTGTTAACAGGTTGTGCATAGTTATGTGGATATTGTTGATAGTTATCCACAATTCTATCAACAGATTATCCATAACTGTGTGTAACTAATGTGTACAGTGTGCGCAAAATGTGAGCAACAATAGAATAACTCACATTTTATCCACATAATTTGTGGGATAACTTTGTGAATCCGATCAACTTGTACCCAAATCCAAAGGATCACATAGGAGGAGATGATACTTTTGGATCGCTTTCATTTCATGGTAATTATGGTATGATTCTATTAGAATAAAATAGCGAAATAGAGCGAAAAACCGTAAATAAAGGGTGTGACGTATTGTGTCGGTCAAACAGAAGCTGACCCTAGTTATAGCGGGCATTATATTCGTCCTGCTAGCGGCTAATTTGATGCATCAATGGACGATGTCGAATACGAACCTCGAGCGGCAAGCAGGGCTTTATTTGACAGACGTTACCGACAAGCTATCGGACGGCCGTTCATTGCCAGACAGCATGAGTGCCATGAATACCGGAAACGGTTTCGTAGTCGATGGCGTGCTGGAGATGACTGCATTCAAAATGGTCGATCACCAGCCCTCATTGGCTTATGGGACCTATGAATTCGGCAAACTGTCAGACGAGTTGAAGCCGATTCAGCGGGCTGAGCAAGGAGAAGCTTCAATAGAAGATATTCGGCTAGATGATGGAACGCACGCCTTGGTCCGGTATGTGCAGATTAATCAGCCGGCTCCGTTTGTGGTGCGTGTTGTGCTTGATCTAGAGCATGTGGATCAGCTCGTGAATAATCAGATCCGTGAAGAGCTTGTCGTTTCGGCGATCTTGTTGGTTGTGTTGACGTGCATTGCTTATTTGTTGTTGGGGCGCATTTTCCGTCCACTGGATACGATCGTCTGGAAGGTCCATAAGGTGGCACATGGCCAATTCGACGACATGATTGAGACCAAAAGCCGAGATGAGTTCGGGCAGCTTGCCTTACAGATGAATAATATGTCCAAAAATATTAACATCTATATGAGCAAGTTGAAGCATGCATTTGAGGAGAACCGATCCATGAAGGATTACCTGGAATCCTTCATTAATCACACGACGGATGCAATTCATGTGGTCGATCTGGATGGGAAAATTTCATCGATTAACCGCGCTTTTACGCAGATGTTTGGTTATGAGGAGCATGAAGCGATTGGGCATAAGCTATCGCTTGTTCCGCCTCAGTGGCTGACAGAAGAGAAGAAGGCGATTGATGCTGTGATCGCAGGGAAGCTGCAGCCGCCGCTGGAGACGATGCGCGAGACGAAGAATGGGGATTGGATATCGGTAAGCGTCACCTCTTCGCCAATTCATGACGGCAATGGGGCTGTTCGTGCGATTGCCAGCATCACCCGAGATATGACAAGCCGCAACAAAATGGAGGAGCTGCTGCGCCGCTCCGAGAAGCTGACCACAGTCGGGCAGCTGGCGGCAGGCGTTGCACATGAAATTCGCAATCCGCTTACCACGCTTCGCGGATTTCTCCAGCTGCAGCAGCAGACGAATAAGCTGAACGTTCGCCACGTCGACATGATGCTGGGTGAATTGGACCGCATTAATCTAATCGTTAGCGAATTTCTTATTCTGGCTAAGCCGCAAGCGACCAAATATGAGGTGAAGGATGTTCGCTTTGTCCTCGGAGATGTGATGTCGCTGCTGGATAGCCAGGCTCATTTGTGCGGCATTATTTTTGATAGCCAATTCAGTTCGGATACCTGTTATATCGCATGTGAAGAAAACCAGTTGAAGCAAGTGTTCATTAATCTATTGAAGAATGCAATGGAAGCGATGCCTAAAGGAGGAACCATTAATATTGCAGTTGAGAAGAGCAAGTGGGGGGAATCAATTATTACAATAACGGACGAAGGCTGCGGCATCCCAGATGAGATGATTCCTCAGCTTGGCGATCCATTCGTTACGGGCAAGGAGGCTGGCACTGGGCTGGGCATTATGGTAAGCCAGCGCATTATTCAGAGCCATCGCGGCACGATGGATATCGTCAGCCAAGTCGATGTAGGGACGACCGTTACGATTACGTTGCCTGGCAATGTAGCGGAGGAGGAGCTTGCGGAAATATCAGGTGAACAGGGTGCTATGCAGCCAACTCTTTAAACGGATGCAGGGGAGTCTCGATTGGCGGTCCAAAATCAGGTACAATAGACGTTACAGATCGCATCAGCGAATATGTGGGAAGAAGGATGGGATCGCGACGTGGAACGGCATCAATCAGGATCGGTTCAACCTGCTCCGTCAACTGAATATCGTGCGCTGCTTGCCGGCGCGACGGGGCTGGTCGGCAGCTCGCTGCTGCGAAAGCTGTTAGCCCACAAGGCTTGCCGAGAGCTGACTGTATTGACGCGGCGCCCATTAGATGGCGCATCTGCAAGGATTGTCATGGCGGCAGAAGCCAATGGGGCGAAGCTGCGTGTTATCGTTGCGGATTTCGATCGGCTGGGCGAAGCATTGTCCGATGTCGAGGCCGATGTGGTGTACTGTGCGCTCGGGACGACGATTCGGAAAGCGAAGTCCAAGGATGCGTTCCGTAAAGTAGATTTCGACTATCCGCTGGCGCTTGGGGAGTGGGCGAAGCGGCATCACGCTCGCAAATACGTAGCCGTAACGGCGATGGGCGCCTCGACGACTTCGCCGTTTTTTTACAGCCGGGTGAAGGGTGAGTTGGAAGAGGAGCTTGCGGAGCTGCGGCTGCCAGAGTTGCATCTCTTCCGCCCTTCGCTGCTGCTGGGCAAGCGGCAAGAGATTCGGCTGGCAGAGCTATTCGGGGCATGGGCAGCCATTGCGATGCGGCCTCTTATGCTAGGAGGGCTCCGCAGATATCGGCCAATTAGCGGCGATACCGTAGCTGAAGCGATGCTGCGGGCAGGCATGCGGGTGACGGCGGAAGGCGTCTATGTGTATAACTCCTTCGATACGGCGAAACTGGGCACAGGTGACAATGACGATGATAACGAAAGTACGGACAGCGGCATGATGGGGTGAAGACAGGTGAGAATTAATAAATTTATAAGCGAAACGGGCTTCTGCTCGCGCCGCGAAGCCGATAAGCTGGTCGACGAAGGCCGTGTGACGATTAATGGCATTATCGCGCAGCTCGGCAGCCAAGCGGAGCAAGGCGATGATGTACGCATTAACGGCAAGCGAATCGGCACGTCGAGACGGCATGTATATATCGCGCTGAATAAGCCGGTCGGCATTACAAGTACGACAGAGTCGCAAATTAAGGGCAACATTGTCGATTTCGTGGGCCATTCGGAGCGGATTTTCCCGATTGGCCGCCTGGATAAGGATTCCGAAGGGCTTATTCTGATGACGAACGATGGCGATATCGTGAATCGGATTTTGCGGGCGGAAGGCAAGCATGAGAAGGAATATATCGTAACAGTGGACCGTCCGGTTACGCCGATGTTCGTTAAGGGGATGAGCGAAGGCGTACGCATTCTCGGGACGATGACGCTGCCGTGCAAGGTTACGAGGATTGCAGAGCGGGTATTCAAGATCGTGCTGACCGAAGGGAAAAACCGCCAAATTCGCCGAATGTGCGAAGTGTTCGGTTTTCGTGTCGTACGGCTGCGCCGCGTGCGGATCATGAACATCCATCTCGGGGATCTCGCGAACGGACGTTGGCGGGACCTGCATCAGGATGAGCTTGACGAGCTGTTCCAAACGCTGCGCTACAAGCCGCAGGATGGTTAAATTAAATCGAATGGATAACAGGGCTGTTCCAAAAGTCGTTGCGATTAGACTTTTGGGCGGCTTTTTTATTTTGTCCCAAATAGCTTGCGCCTATCTCTTCGCCGTGCCATTGCAGTTTGTACAACAAGAACGGCCTGAACGGCCTGTCCCGAGGGTTCCCATTGTAGTTCAAGCAATGAGATACGGGCTTGATGGGCGACAGATGCCCGAAACATAGAAAAGCTGCTTTTCTTGTTGCACAATATGCAATGACGCCTCCCGGCTTTCACGCCTGCGTGGGTTCCATTGTATGAGCTGCAATGAGCAGACTGCTGCATTTGAATAATAGTGTACACGGTAGTCCGCGCGTAAACGCAACACCAATCGTTACGGAGCAAGAAAAAGGGGATGTCCCTTCAGCCGTTATGGCTTTTGGGACACCCCTTATCGTTGTGAAACGTATTTGATTTAATTATTTAGCAGCTGCTGTTGCTGCTTTGCTCGGGTCGCTGTATTTGCGCATGAGCGATACTTCGACGCGGCGGTTTTTCGAACGGCCAGCTTCCGTAGCATTCGAAGCAAGCGGACGGAATTCGCCATAACCTGTCGAACTGATCAGCCGTGGATCGAGCTGTGCACTTGAGAGCAGAATCTGCATGAAGTTCAGTGCGCGATCGGAGCTCAAATCCCAGTTATCGCGGAAATCGCTGTTCGAGATAGGTTGGTTATCCGTATGGCCGGCAACAATGATCTCATAGCCTGGGTATTGCTTCAGCATCTTCGCGATAGCTTGGCCAAGCTTGCGGGATTCCGCCTTAACAGCCGCGCTGCCCGAAGCGTAAAGTGCATTGTCGCTGATGGTGATAAGCAACTGGGACTGATTTAGCTTCGTATCGAGCTGTGTGGTCAAGCCCATTGATTTGATATATTGGTCCAGCTGTTTCTTAAGCTTCTCGAGATCCTCTTGCTCTTTCTTGCGGAGCTTCTCGAGGTCATCTTGTTGCTTCTGTTTTTCTTGTTGTTCTTTCGTGACGGTTTGCTGTTCTGTTTTCGTTTTTTCCTTTTCTTTCTCGTCATTCAGGTCTTTGCCCGTCGCAACGGAACGGAATTCTGGCAGAACGCCAACGCCGCCATCGAGCGCCATGTTGAACGCACGGCTCATTTCATCGAACCGTTTGGCGTCCACCGAGCTCATGGAGAACAAAACGATAAACAAGGCCAGCAATAGGGTCATTAAGTCTGCATAAGGAATCAGCCACGATTCGTCAGCATGTTCCTCATGTTCTTCGTGTTTACGCCTTCTGCTCACCGTTCGCCTCCTCCTTCGCTAGCATGTTAGCACGCTCTGTAGGCGTCAGGTAAACCGACAGCTTTTGGTTGATTGCGACTGTCGATACACCTGTTTGAATCGATAGCAAGCCTTCAACCATCATGAGGCGGATTTCCGTTTCACGCTTCGAGAGGCGTTTGAGCTTGTTGGAGATTGGATGCCAGAGCACGTAACCGGTAAAAATACCGAGCAGTGTTGCGATGAAGGCAGCTGCAATGGCGTGCGAAAGTTTTTCCATGTCGCTCATGTCGGCGAGTGCCGCGATCAGGCCGATAACGGCGCCGAGAACCCCGAGCGTAGGAGCGTACATGCCGGCTTGGGAGAAGATTAGCGCGCCGGACTTGTGGCGGTCTTCTGTTGCCGAAATATCTTCAAGCAGAACGTCGCGGACGAAGTCCTGGTCGTTACCATCGATAATCATGCGCATGCCGTTGCGAAGGAACGCGTCCTCGATTTCATCAACTTTTGCTTCGAGTGCGAGCAGGCCTTCACGACGCGTAATCGTTGCCCATTCCATGAACAGGCGAATCAGGTCTTGGCGAGCTGGCAGATTTTGAGCGGAGAAGATGATTTTGATCAAAGTCGGGAACTTCTTGATTTCCGACATTGGGAAGCCGACGAATAATGATGCAGCCGTACCGACTAGAATAATGATGTACGCTGCTGGGTTATTCACCAAGTTGATAATCGGCGCTCCCTTGAGATACATACCGACTACGATGGCGACTAGCCCAAGTCCAATACCGATTCCAGTTGATTTCTCCATAATACACCCCGTCCAGATAGTAGAAAGTATCGAAGCTTTCCCTAGTTTCCTGTGATGCGCGAAGCGCTCCATTTCTATTTATATCGTCAAAAGAGGCGGGAGAAATTAGAGATTTTAGCCCTTTTTGTCGGGATAGCGTCGAAAAGTCTCATCTTTTATTGCGATTCAGGGTTATAAGGCTTGCCAGCGGTGAAAGCGGGCACGATTTGGTGTAAAATGGAGGGACCCCGGCGGCAAGCGCCGCGAGCGGATTGAAAGATGAATTCGGCATACAGAGGGGCATCATCAGCATGAGAGGGCGGATCACTTATGGGCGTTAAACACGCACGTGAATATGTTGATATATTGCGGGATTTGACGGAGGCGGTAAGCGCGATTCCGAACAACTTTACTTTCTTCGAAATGACGAAGGAGGAGTGGGAGGAGCTCAGCGACGAAGAGCGCGCTGAAGCGATGGAGACGCTGGCCGATGATGTATTTTACGGGCTCGGCCGACAGCCTGACATTCGAGTAGGTGACGGAGCGGTTATCTATGCGGCGAAGCATCATGTCATCGAGGTTGTGCAGGGCGGCAACGTAACGCAGGTTGTGCGCTTGATCTAATCCGGAGCGACCGGGGCGCGGGTGAGGGTCGGATTCTTGTCATGTCGGATCTGCCAATTAACCCCTAGCTGCTACGCTGATCCTTCCTCGTACACCATACAATAAAATGTTGCAGGTCCAGCCGGCGTCTGGCGCTCATAGGTGTCGGTGACGGCGAAGCCTGCTTTGGCATAGGCGCGGATTGCACGCGTGTTCCAAGCAAGCACTTCGAGGTCGATTTCATCATGGGGCGCGCGCTTGCGCGCCTCTTCTGCTGCGGAGCGTGCGAAGGCAGGACCAAGCCCGAAGCCGCAAAGATCGGGGCGAAGGCCAAGGCCGAGCCGCGTGACGCCAAGCAGCGGGAAAAATTGTGCGAAGCCAATCATTGTGCCTTGTTCGTCAAGGGCAGCAGCGTATTGGGCGATACGAATGGCATCGTCGCCGAATTCGAGGCCTTCGGCCGCCATGCGGTCCCAGTCCGACCAGCCATACAGGTCGAACGGTGATTCGTAACGCCAGCGGCATAGCTCCTGTGCGTGCTCGCGGCTTAAGATTTGGAAATGCCAGGAGGCGGGAATGGCTGGTTTCATCGGATTTTGGCCCATTAGGATGCTCCTGTCTTTTCCCAGCACTGGGAGATTGGAAATTGTCACGAAACATTCGCACCCATTATAACAAAGCCTTACGCGTCATGATATGATGGGAAGATACCATGCTTCATTAACGAGCATTGATTAAGGAGCCCTTATGCGTAAACTGATAGCCATCGGCAGTTTGTCCTACCTATTAATCGGATTGGCGATGGTTTTGACTGGTGCCGTGCTGGAGCCGGTAATTGCCCACTATGGGCTTGATTATAAAATGGGAAGCTTGTGGATTACGGATCAATTCGTCGGTTATATGATCGGTGTATTAGCCGCGCCGCTGCTCACTTCTAGGATTGGCAAACGCAGCACGCTTGTCATTGCGTTTGGCTGTTTAACCGTAGCTGAGGCTGCGTACAGCATGTTGCTTCCGTGGAGCCTGATGCTCGTTATCGCGCCGCTTGCCGGGATTGGCTTCGGTGCTGCTGAGGCCATCGTCGGAGCGACGATCATTGAGCTGAGCGAAGAGAATAAGAAAGCTTCGAACATGGCGACGCTTGAAGTATTTTTCGGCGTGGGCGCACTCATTATGCCGATTGGCGCGGCTTATTTGATCCATATGGGCGTGTGGCAGGTAACGTTCCCTGTCCTGACGGCCATCTCTGGCATTACGATGCTGCTGTGGCTAACGCTGTCGTTCGGCAAGGCAGATGACCAGATCGGATGGCAATCGCGCACGGAAGCTTCGGCAGAGCCGGCGAAACAATCCGAGTCCGAGTCGGCGCTTGGATCAAGCAAGCAGGCGCTGGCACATGGGGAAAAACGCAAATATGACCGTAAGGTTTACCCGTTCTTGTTGTTCGGCATGCTGTTCTTCCTGGCTTATGTAGGGATGGAGATGAGTTTCTCCAACTATTTACCTTCCTTCCTCATGCAGCGCACGGGAGCAGAGGAGACGAGCGCGGCGTCTATTCTGAGCGTATTCTGGCTATTCATGGTCATTGGGCGGCTGTTCGTTGGGCGAATTGCGGATCGGATCGGTTTCCCTGTGTACTTGATCTTGTCGGCGGCAAGCACGGTGGCCGTATTGGCTGTGTCGGCACTGACGATGTCTTTCAGCGGGCTTGTCATCTGGACTTGCCTAGCGGGATTAACGATGTCAGGCATGTTCGCTGTGGGGCTTGTGTATGTGAACAGCCGATCGACGGCCGGGATGACGGAAAGAACGACGAGCTTGATGGTCGCAGCAGGCGGAATCGGCGGGGCCTTATTCCCTCGGATTTCGGGCTGGCTTATGGATAGCTACGGCACGACAGCGACGATGTGGTCGATTGCATGCATGGCTGTGTTCATGGTTGCCGTGTTCTTGCTGATGGTCTTGGCGGGCAAGCGTTTGAAGGCGAGCTAAAAGCTTCATTTTACAGATAGGGCGAAGGCCAATAGAAAGCCGGTATCTCTCGGGAGTGAGGGATGCCGGTTTTTATGCTTTTGTGGCTAAAATCCCAGTAGGTGGGAGATGCGGCGGCGATGAATTGTGCGATTTTGGCGTATACTACTCCTTCGTTGGTGATGTTGCCGCATACGACCCTAGCGTGAAAGAAGTGTGTTAGGATAGGGTGGTTGTTAGTTATCTATTCTAGGCGCAGACAAGCGGAAGGGGTAAAGGTGATGACCAGACTAGTCATCTTGGGTTGTATTGCATTCTTGGTCGTTGGGCTTGGACAACTCGTCGTCGGCACCGTGATGGAACCGATGGTTCACGCATATGGCGTACAGTATGGGGATGGCGGGCAGCTCGTCATGAACCAGTTTCTCGGAGGCGTAGCGGGCGTTTTGTTAGCGCCGTGGCTGATGAAGTTATTGGGCAAAAAGAAGCTGCTGTTAACGGCACTTGCTTGCATGGTGCTTGCTGAAGGCATTTATGCGTTCCAGCCGCCATGGCTGATGATGCTCATTACGGGACCGATCGCAGGCTTTGGCTTTGGAACGACTGAAGCGGTTGTAGCTTCGTTTATTATTCTAACCGCAGGCAATAACGCCAACGTTGCGATGAGCCGGGTCGAGGTTTCGTTCGGCGTAGGCGCGCTGCTCATGCCGTTTGCAGGAGCGCCGCTTATATCTAGCGGCAATTGGATGACCGGCTTCGCTGTTGTAAGTGTGCTTGCCATCGTTACGCTTGTTCTATGGCTGTTGTTCTGGCCGCGCGAGCTCGATCAATCGAAAGAAGAAGCGAAGGAAGCTGAAATTAAGAGCGCGCAGGCACAAGCCAGCATCAGCCGGTCGCGCAGAAATATTATTATGATCGCATGTGGGCTTTTCATCGCTGTATATGTCGGGTTCGAGATTAGCCTTGTGCATTACTTTCCGTCGTTGCTCGTTAAGAATGGTTTGAGTGATGCATCTGCGTCGTTGTCGCTTAGCGTATATTGGGGTGCGATGGTGCTTGGACGCCTCGTGTCTGGCCATATCGCGGACCGTTGGGGCGGTGCGCCGTATATGTTGGTAACGTGTTCGGCTTGTGCGGTTCTATTCCTGATTCTAGGCATAACCGAAAGCACCGGCGGCATGTTCGCTCTCGCATTCGGCATGGGATTGGTCATGTCGGGAATGTATTCGATTGCAATAGTGTTCTCCAGCCGGGCATTGCCGGGCTCGAACGAGAAAACGATCAGCTTCCTGATGATGTTCGGGGGCGTCGGCGGGGCATTCATGCCGAAGCTGACGGGCTGGTTCATTGACCGTAATGGCGTCGCTGACATGCGTTGGTTGTTCGTTGGCTTCGCTATCGCAATGCTGGCAGTCATTGCCTGGGCAATAATCGCGTCGCGGAAGACGCGTAAGCTGGCGGAAGCGACGGCTGCATAATAACGGCTTATGTATAGGGATGTTTAAAATTATGAGATCGGAAGGACGGCCAGACGCCAATGTTTGGCCGTCCTTTTTTTGCAAACTAGCACCTGGAATGTTGTATAATTCTGCTATAAGGACAAGTTTAGAGAGGCGGATGAAATGAATGAAAAATATCGTATCGTTGCAATGGCTGCTTGATCATAAGGAAGACGCAGATGTCGCTATCGTCGATTGCCGATTCCAACTGAGCGAGCCGGATGCTGGCCGCGAAGCGTATGAAGCATCGCATATTACGGGGGCTGTTTATCTCGATCTGGAGAAGGACCTGTCCTCGCCGGTTGAGGAGAATGGCGGACGCCATCCGCTGCCGGACATCGCACAGCTGACGGGAACTTTAAGCCGTGCCGGCATTGGCAATGCCACACGAGTTGTTGCGTATGATGACCAAGGCGGTGCAATGGCATCGCGCTTGTGGTGGCTCTTGAAATACCTCGGGCATGAAGAAGTGTATGTACTGGATGAAGGCTTCGCGGCATGGGAAAAGGCGGGCTATCCGGTGTCCAATGAGCCATCGGTTAGCATTCTAGCGCCGTTCTACGCAACGGTTCAGCACAGCATGCTCGTTGAAGTTGACGAAGTGCGCGAGAACCTCGGCAATGAAAGCATCACGCTGATCGATTCCCGCGAAGCGCCGCGCTATCGCGGCGAGGTTGAGCCGATCGATCGTGTAGCGGGGCATATCCCCGGCGCGATCAACCGCTTCTGGGCAGAAGGCCGCGGCGCGGACGGCAAGTGGAAGAGCGCGGACGAGCAGGCGGCGCGGTTCGAAGGGCTGGATCGTGCGAAGCAGACGATTGTGTACTGTGGGTCTGGCGTGACGGCTTGCCCGAACGTGCTGGCGCTGCAGGAAGCTGGGTTTGAGAAGGTGCGGTTGTATGCTGGGAGTTGGAGTGATTGGATTAGTTATGGGGGGAATGCGGTTGCTGTGGGGGAGGAAGCAGCGCCTAAAGGAGAATAGCAGTAAAATGAATTGGAATACAGAGCACGGCGTGAAGGATGCTGGCGTTCTGTATTTTTTTATCTTAAAGTCAACACGGAGTCAACAATTGGCTAAATTATGAGTCTAATATCTTAGTTTCTAGTACATTCTAAATGATTAGCATAAAGTTATCAGTTGAATCAACAACGGAAAACATAATTGGATTAATCAACGAAGAATCAACAAGTGCTACGAAAGTTTTCAGCTCTGTTCCATATCATACGAGTTGTTCAATTTAAGGAAGGAGTTGGTGGAAAATTTTTTACGACTCTATTACAATAATACTTATTACAGAAAAATAATTTTATAGAGGTAAATTGATAATGATAAGAAGTATTGCGATTGAGCGGTTTAAGCATTTAGTTGATATTAATATTGAATTAGGAAATATGAATGTATTCGTTGGTTCAAACAATGCAGGGAAAAGCAGCATACTTCAAGCTGTACAGTTTGCAATATCGGCTGCTCAGACTACTACACTTGAGCCAAACACCAGGTGGATTGGAGAAGCGTTAAACACTTCGGTTTCTCCTAATCAACTTGTGTATACCCCACTAAGAGATGTTTATGCTCTTGCGCCAGGTGGAATTCTCAGAGAACCTCGAGGTGAGGGGATTAGCGTAACATTTATTGAAGACGGAAGTGATGCTGAAACTAGTGTTCTTGTTGGAAAGGGAAGAAATAAGAACTTAACTGTTAGAATTTCGGGTCAAAGCTTAGGAGAAAGGCTTCAGAACATTAATGAACCTTATAGTATATTTGTTCCTGGCTTGGCTGGTATACCGGCAGTTGAAGAGTACAAAACACCCGGAATTGTCAGGAAGGCCGCAGCCCGTGGTGATGCGAATAATGTATTTAGAAATATTCTGTGGCTATTAAAGCAAAATGAGGAAAGTTGGAATAGGTTTACTTCGGATCTGAAAAAAGTATTTTCAAACTTGAAATTAAATGTAACGTTCGTTCCAGACAGGGACGAGCATATAAATGCCACAGCTAGATTTAACGATTACGAACTACCAATTGATTCTGCGGGCACTGGGGTTTTACAAGCAATTCAAATATTAAGTTATGTTAATTTGTATAAACCCAAAATGCTTATATTGGATGAACCGGACTCACATTTACATCCGAATAATCAAAGGAAACTTGCAACAGTTCTACGCTCACTAACTGAGGAACGCGATCTTCAAATATTGTTATCTACTCATTCTCGCCATTTAATTGACGAGCTAATGGAAAGTAGTAAAATGCATTGGATACAAGATGGTAAAATTAATGTTGAGGATGATTATGATACCGTCCGGATATTAACGGATATTGGTGCTCTTGATAAGGGAGAACGGGTTCTCAGAGATACTATAAAATATGTATTTTTAACAGAGGATTCCAATATAGATGGTGTTCGAGTATTATTGATTGCTTCAGGCTTCAATATTGAAGAAGTTGATATTTGGTCATATGAAGGCTGTGCTAAGGTAGATACCGCTCATGTATTAAATGCATTTATAAGAAAACATGCACCTAATACTAAAGTGATTTTACATCGGGATAGAGATTACCTTAATGATGATGAAATATTTAATTATAAACAGAAAATAGAAAATGCGGGCATGAATTGTTTTATTACTGATGGAACTGATATGGAATCCCATTTTTTAAATGCTAAACATATAAATAGTATATATTCTCAAATTTCCGAAGAACAGGCAGCAATAATCCTCGAGCAGGCAACAGCTGAAGTCGAAGATAAAACACTAGAGAAATTTATTAATTCAAGGACTAAGTTAGAAATTGCAAGAGTCGGTCCCAACAATATAAATCCTGGTAGGATAGCTACCGAAGCTCATCAACTTTACTTTAGTAATAAAGACCGTTATAGGCATGGGAAAAAAGTTGTTGGATGTGTGAAATCTAAACTAGTACCTATTGTGGGGGGACAGGTAGACATAATTGTACCTTCTATGTTTATTAAAAATGATAGCTTAAATAATATGCTGGATCCGATAGTTGTATAATGTAGATTAGCTTGGTTATATAGTAGCAAGGCAATATACAATACAACAAGCCAAGCAGCGATCTCTTTTCTAGTGGACTATACTTCCGAATGTTAGATACGTAGACAGTTGGAGTGATTGGATTAGTTATGGGAGAATCCTATAGCTATCGGGGATGAAGAACAACTGAGCAAGTGGCGGAAATGTGCATAGAAGTATTGAAGTTCAATACAGAGCACGGCAGGAAAGCTGTCGCTGCTCTGTATTTTTTATTGGAGAAAGCCAATAAGCGCTACATTGTTAAGTACAGTGATTGCCAACAAGATTAAAATAGTTTTAAACTCTATGAAGATAACCATTCCGAATGGAGGGAGTAGATGATAACGGTTAAACGAAGTCTACATTGGTCGGCAGTAGTTGGAGTGGCTTGTTCGTTTTGGCTATTGCTGTGGCTTTTCGGTATCGTAACAACGCTTTACGATCTCAAACAATTAGATGATGCCGACAAATCAGGCAGCAACAATTTCATGGCCATTGTAGGCATGCTCGCACTATGGGCGGGGTATCGGGCAATGAAACGTTTAGCGCTCTTAAGATATGGGGAGTTCCGCAAAGTGGTGGTTGTTAAGCAAACTGAAGAAAGCTATGACATGACTTCAGGTCTCACGGGTAAGGTATCTCTGTACCGTTATAGTTTCATGTTGAATGATCGCAGATACTCGAAGTTTCTTATGTATGCTGTTGGCCTTAAGAACAGAAATGGCGTGGAAATCGTCTACAATACTCGCAAACCAGATAACAATTCTATTTCCGGCAAACTTCAAGCCCGGTTCGATCCTTCTGCGAATCAGTGGCGATCCTCCATGTGGCACGTTATTCCAAGGTTAATATTATTGGTTGTTATTGTAGCGGCTATCTTTGCGTTATTGTTTATGGACACCCTTCCATCGTTTATTTGACGCAAAAAGTCGTTTTAATCGGCAAGCACCCTTTGGAGGTGCTTTTTTCATGGTGGGGGTCGCACGAAGGGGAGAATGTGGTGGCGAGGTTTAGGGAAATAGGAGGCCGTGTCGGGAACAGATGCAGTACAGCCCTCTTTGGATTGCTACATAAAATAACTATTCTGCAGTTCTAATCACATGCCCTTGTGCTGTAGCTGGAACTGAGAAGTTTACCGTTCCAGGAATCGTTATTTTTACTTGATCCCCTACACGTACACGCTCATACTCTGCTTGATCTACGACTGTAAGCTCTAAGATATATGGACTTGCTTCGCTCATTATATCTTGAAGCGGAGCATGCAGATTAGCCACTTTGTCTCGAACAATAATAACCTTATTGCCTGATGATTTTGCTATCACAAAACCGTTGTTATAATCCCAGTTATTTATGGCAGCATTTGTTTCAACTTTTACTTGCTGCTCTCCCTGGCTAGTAGCGTTTGAACAACCAGCCAATAGTAATGCTAAGGCTGTTAACTTTATTATTTTTCTCATAGGAATCCTCTCCATGGAGATATGTTTTAAAAATTATCAAAGCGAAGAGAGTTTATTGTTTCATTCTTTATAAGTGTCATCAACCGATACAAACAAGCCACCCCACACATCTGCGTCTCAATAATCTCATCCAAATAAGCCCTAACATGCTCAGCCACATGCAAAATCCCCTGCAGATCCGTATGTGCGGCCTCGGCGATAGATCGTTTAAAATTCACGGTATCTTCCGAATAGACGGAGCTTTGCAGCATTTGAACCAACCTGATTTTGAGCAAATGGGCGCCACTGTATTGACGATATTGGTTGTCAGGATGGCGATCCGCCGTTACATATCCTGCTTGCTCCCAGTAGCGGATCGCCGATTTGGGAACCTGCGTCAGTGTGGAGGCTTCGTTGATGGTGAATGGCCCCTCGGCATAGGGAGATTTATTGTCATTAGCATATATCCGAATATCCTGAATTAACTCCTCTAACTTCACTTTTTCCTCGTACAAAGCGACTTCCTTTTCCCTTATGATCCACATTGCATCCTGCGGTTGGTCCTGATGGAGACAACGCAGTGCCTCGGTGGTTACTTCCATTCCGAATGCTGGGGCCATGGCTTGAATACACGATAGATAGGCATCATGCAGGTCCGTATAGATACGGTAGCCAGTTGCTGAACGTTCAGCGGGAGGGATTAGGCCTTTAGCTTCGTAATTCCTTATCGTGCTGGCACTAATATTGAATGCGGCCGCCATTTTTTTGGGGTTCGTCAACTCGGCATCGCTCTCCTCATGACAATAGATAAAGGTTAAACTTTATTATAAGGTTTTCTGTAAAATGAGGCGGTTTTCCTTCTAAATATTTGTTCAACCTTCCAATTGGCTTGTAAGTTGTACAATGGAGTTGAAATGAAGATAAGGAGGCGTTTGCTAGTGGAGAAAGGATTTCCGATTTTCCGGCAAGACATGTTGATCGAAGAGATTAGTGAGGTGGCCAACGGTTATATTGAGTCTGAGTGGAGGCCCCTGTACGAATCCATGCATGAACAATTGACGGCTGCTTTTGCTGAAATCGAAGATGCAGCCTACGGCCTTTATTTGGATCAGCTTATGCCGGTTATATTCGTGCACCTAGAGGATGCTGGATTTAGCACGATGGAGCAGCTCGAAGAAAGTGATTTTGTGATCGCCCAGCGCTTGATTTTCCGCAACTCCCTTGAAAAATGGGGCTCAGAAGACAACAGGTCGAGAATATTCTGGAACGTCATTCATGATAAGCAAGGCAACCCGAGTGGCACCCTACTCACGGAAATTCCCCACTCCCATCTGAAATTCGACATCCCTTCGGCACCGGTTACTTACGCTTTGCGGGAGACTCGCAAGGAGCGGATCGTACAGGGCCTCAGAAGCATGAAAGAATCCGTTTGAGCTTATTAGAATAAGATGTGAGCACTGCAATAGAAGGTGAATAAGGGGTTTTGTTGAATATAATGCAGTGCCTACATCTTGTCGATAGGAGGACATTGAATAATGAGCGAGAACAACAAAGGTATCATTGAACATTATATTGGGGCCTACAATTCATTTGATATTGAAGGCATGCTTAGCCTCTTGCATCAAGATGTTCTGTTCAGGAATTATTCCAATGGAGAAGTGAATGCAGAGACCAGGGGAATACAACAATTTAGAGGGTTAGCGGAAAAGTCTGCAAAAATTTTCTCCAGCCGGTGCCAAACGATTACTAGCTATAGCGCTATTGCCAATAAAGCCGAGATCCAAGTTGATTATAAAGCCATCTTGTCGGAAGATTTGCCTAATGGATTAAAACAAGGAGATCAGCTTCAGCTTAAGGGGAAGTCTGTATTTGAGTTTCAAGAAGGAAAAATATCGGTAATTGAGGATTACAGTTAGCAGGCAGATGTTAGCATATGAAGATGAATACAGAGCACGGCGAGTTAGGTGCCGCGGCTCTGTTTTTTGTGTAAGTTTTATGGGTGGAAGTCCGCCTGAGTGCACGTTGAGGAGTGGAGAATTTTTATGGTTATTGGAATTATTGGAGAGTTTGATCCTATAGAAACAGAATGGATATCAACCGAGAACGCAGATCGTATCTTTCAAAGGATCGAATTGTTGAATTAAAGATAAAGCAAAGCCAATTGACACCCTGGAAACGCCCGACATATAATTAGGATGCTAGTTAAATTGTTGAATGGAGCCATACCACATGTCCCAATCTGTCCTTTATTTGAAAAGAACCTATATTATTATGCGCAAAGAGCTGGACGTGCGATTGAGCGCCTTCAACCTGACGACTTCGCAATTCGAGATTTTGGGCTATCTGGCTCAATCCGGAGGATTGGAGCAGCAGAAGCTCCAGCATCACAGCGGAATTACATCCGCGACGTTGACCGGCATATTAGATAAGCTAGAGGCCCGGTCATACATTACCCGTAAGCCTAGCCATACCGACGGAAGGGCTAATATTGTGACGCTTACACCGCAGGGCAACGAGGTGTTCGGTAAGCTGGTGGATCTTATTTTGGAATTCGAGAACGAAATGCTTAAAGGGTTCACGCAAGCCGAGAGAGATTTGCTGGGACAGTGGCTGCAGCGAGTAGCCAAAAATCTAGGGGATAAGGAATATTATTAATAGGGGCTTTCAGCCTTCACATATAGCTAGCATCCTAACGATATGAGGGGGTGAGTGCAGTGGTACATCTATAGGGAGGAACATTCATAAAGGTTGTCATATAGCTAGGATCCTAATTAATTTGAGGTGAATATCATGCGAATCATAGTTACAGGAGGAACAAGCGGAATTGGTTACGGGGTGGCGTGTTTAGCCGTGGAACGCGGTTGGGAGGTAACGATCATCGGCCGCAATCGAACCCAAGGAGCAAAGATTGCCGCCGAGCTGGGGGTGAATTACCTCTATGCAGACCTGTCCCTCATGTCGGATGTACGCCGATTAGTGGAACAGCTCGAAGAACCTATTCATGCATTAGCGCTGTGTGCGGGAGGCGTTTATACCGGCAAAGAGGTGCGGCTGACGAGTGAAGGGCTGGAGACGACATTTGCAACAAACTATTTGAGTAAATTTACGTTATCAGAGATGCTGCTTCAGCAGAACAAAATCGTATCCGGTGGATGCATCGCGATGGTGGGAGGCAATGGCGCCCATAAGAATGTTTCAACGAATTGGACGGCACCTCATGCAGGTCTACAGGCAGCGATGAAGGCGGCGCTTGCTGTCGATCTCTATGCTGCCGATCTAGCCAAACGGTATCCGCAATTGCGCGTGCATGCCTGCTATCCGGGAATGGTTCGAACGAATCTGTTCCAAGAGGCGCCACTGCTGTTCCGATTGTTGTCTCGACTATTCGGCCAGCCAATAGCCAAAGGCAGCTCGTATCTAGGCCGTCTTATCTTGGAGAAGCATTCGGGGGTGCATTGGAAGCGGGACCGTCCGATGCGTTTCCGCGATTCCTTGCCTGAAGGCCAAGAAGCCGAGGCGCTATGGGCATATAGCCGGCAACATATCTGACCACATAACTGAGGGGGATTATTCATGCGTTATAAAGCAGGCTGGCTGGTGCAAAATCATATTTTGGCGCTGACGCATTTTGAACCAATTGTAACGATGGAGGATTTCCGAAATATCGCTACGGATGCGCGGATGGCTTTGCAAGAGGCTACGCAGCCCTTTCACCTTTTGATTGATAATCGCAATATCGCCGAAAATACGGTCGCCACTCTGGATTCGATGTTGAAAGCTCTGCCGATCCTCGAACATGCACATTTACGATGGATTGTTGTCGTGCTGCCCGAGGCCATCAAAGAGACTGCAGCTGCTAGACAGGTTCAGCGGCATGGGTCAATTCAATTGAAATTTGTAGATAGCCTGGCTTCCGCATTCCAGCATCTTGCCCGTGAGGATGGCCGTGTAGGCGGGGTGGCTGGCATGGAAATGAGTTGGGAGGATTGGCGTTCCAGGGTAAGTGGATCGAACAGTTTATTTTAATAACGTGCACAGCATTATACAGAGCAGGGCAAGGCTGCACGCCGTTGCCCTGCATTTTCTATATTGAGCCAATTATTATATAGTGAAGTCAGGCCTAGTGCGAGACTTTAAAGTTTATCATTCCATGTCCAAGGACAGAAGCGACACGAGAATCCAGCGAGGCTAGCCCTTCTGTCGCTTGCGCAGCGGAGATATCACCAAGACCATATATCCGTTGCCAACCAAACGCATGTTTAAGCAGGCCAGAGATGGTTTGCTTGGCTGCGCCATCGTTTCCACACATAAATAGATCATGATCCCCGCGAGCGACCATATTGGGATTCACCATTACTCCGGCGGCGATATAGTTCATTGCTTTGACCACTTTAGCTTCAGGAAATGCTGATTGAATGCGTTCGCCTAGCGACTCCCCGGTCGACGTAAATAGCTTCATTCGCCCTTCTGTAAAATCAATTGGCAAAGACACATCCAGAATGGCCTTGCCTCGCTAAAGCAGATCCTAACGTCTTACCGGCGTTGCCGGCCCCAATAATTCCGATTTTCATTTGCATTCTCCGCCTCCTAGGGTAGTTTTAGGAACCCTGGAAAGAGCATAAACTAGGCACTGTTCTCTCGAAAAGAACGCAATTTTTTTTGCCATACTCTACTTTTCTAGTTCAACTAATGTTTTGTAAGGAGGGATTGCCATGACTGAGCTTAGTCAGCAACATTGCTATCCAGCAATTGTCGCCGCAATCGAAGTGATTAGCGGTAAGTGGTCATATTCTGTTATTTCTCAGCTATGCCAAGGGGCACAACGGTTCAATCAACTTCATCGCAGTTTAGTTGGCATTAGCATCAAGTCGCTGACTGACACGCTTCGCCATTTGGAGCAACACGGCATTGTTTCTCGTAAAGTGTTTCCAACCGTGCCGGTAACCGTCGAATATTCACTAACGGAGAGCGGAATGGCGTATAGCGAGGTACTTGTACGAATGCGTGACTGGGGGGTTAACTGGGCAGTAAAATCTCTCTAATTATGATGGCTTCGCCGTCATTTCGCGGTACGATTCGCCTTGCTCCAGCATTTGGCGAACAGCAGCGGTAGTCCCGAATAGGGAGGCATGATAGAGCAATCCGGCTAGACCGCCTGTCCCCATGATGAATAAACGGCGCCCGCGATGGTAGAGTAACACGGTTGCCGTTTCGCGCAATTGAATTTTTCCTTTGGGCTTAACACCCAGAGCAAGCAAATCCCCTGTGGTCTCCCCGTGAAAAATAACCCGTTTAGGTGCGACAGGGACCTCCACTTCATGTCCTGTCCAATCCTTGAATATTTTTGTCCCGGCTTCATTCGATTTGGACGGCTCGTCCTGGCTTGGCTTCTCCTCAGTTGCAGGCTGAGCCGTTTGCGCTTATTCAATGGGCAAATAAAATCGGCTATTTTTATTTGGACAAAGGCGGGTTTGCTACTGGGCGGTTTAGACTTGGATATTACTGAAGGGAATTCCACCCACTTTGCCGAAATTTGATTCTAATTACTATTCCTAGACTGTGAGGAGATATTCAAATGCAATCCGTATATTCTAAGTTTAGATTTTATCTGCTTGTTATCTGCAGCTTGCTGTTATGTGCGTCGTCTTATGCTGGGGTTTCCACAGCTGCCGCGAGCAGCCAGAACGTGACATTCACAGACGTTGCAGGTGAGTATTATCACTTCTTGGCTTTAGACGATAAGGGAAACGTGTGGGGTTGGGGGAATAATATTGCAGGCCAACTTGGCGAAGGCAACAGTGGCTATCATGCCGTACCCGTACGGATCAAAGGATTCGAGAACGTTAAGCTTATTGATGCGGGGTATGATCACTCAACCGTTGTCAAACAAGACGGCACAGTGTGGGTATGGAGCGCGGGAGACTCACAGCCTAGAGAAGTGAATGGAATAACGGAAGTAATCGATATAGCAGACAGCGCCTACTACACTTTGGCTCTACGCAAGGACGGCACGGTATGGGGTTGGGGAAGAAATACTGTCGGCCAGCTGGGGAACAGTCAAAACGGCGATAACGTAGCATTACCGGTTCAAGTGCAATCACTGTCTAAAGTTACTGCAATCTCAGCTTCTTTCGAAGAAAGTTTCGCCGTTACTTCGGATGGGCAGGTATGGAGATGGGGTGCAGTGTTTAAATGCAGCGGGACTACATGTAAGAAGGAAATCGAAAAAACGCCTGTTCGGTTTGAGGGTTTAAGTGGCGTAAAATCCCTATCGGATGGTATAGCGCTTCTGCAAGATGGCACTGTTGTAAAATGGGGCATTAATTACCTAGGCAGTCTCGGAACTGGAACGATGGATTTTGGTTACTTTCCGAATCCAACCCCATTGTCTGCCCTAACAGATATTGTTCAGGTTTCGAAAACGCGTGCGGTGACAAAAGATGGGCATGTGTGGTCATGGGGACCAAACACCTATGGCCAAGTAGGCGATGGAACGACGGAAACTCGGCCAAGCCCTATTATATTGAGCAAAATTGACAACGTCGCAGCTATTACGAGCGGAGAGGAAGTTACGGTTGCCCTTACGCGAGATGGCAAGCTATATGAGTGGGGAAATAACGATAATGGGCAAATTTCTAGCGAATCCGCATATGTAATGCCTCCTACCCCGGTTCCTATGGCTCGCCAAGTTGTAAATTACGCATTGCCAATTCCTTGGCATCCCAATGATTGGACTTATGCATGGACTTATTTGGATGATAAGGGTTCGGTCGTAAAAGACAGTCAAACTTATTATCGAACAAAACCTTTCTCGGAAGGATTCGCAGCTGTTCATCGGGCCTATGATAATTTATGGGCTTTTATTACGGTTAACGGTGAGCCGGCATTTTCGGGTAAATATACGGTCGTCAAAGATTTTCATCAAGGCAGGGCGGCAGTTAAGGATCAGAAGGGCTGGCAATTCATCAATACAAAGGGTGAATTTATTGGCCAGAATCGCTATTTGAACGCAGACAACTTTGCCAATGGGCTTGCTCCCGTGTTAGTCGGCCAGAAATGGGGCTATATTGATCTATCTGGAAAAATGGTGATTGCTCCACAGTTTTCATCGGCAAAGTCGTTCTCCAATGGCCAGGCGGCTGTGAAAGTGAATGGGAAATGGGGATTTATCGATGCGAAAGGAAAGGTCGCCATTAAGGCGGCATACACAACCGTAGGAGACTTTACGGGACAAGTGGCTGCAGTCAGCCAGAACGGTAAATGGGGCTATCTCAATAAGACTGGAGCTTGGGTGATAAAACCTCAGTATGAGGATGCAAAAGCATTTTCAAATACCCTATTGGCCCCTGTAAAAATAAAAGGAAAGTGGGGCTATATCAATCTTGAAGGCAAGGTGGCGGTATCTCCTCAATATGAAGATGCAGTTCCTTTTCAAGAGGGCTTAGCCAGTGTGAAGAAAAACGGTTTTTGGGCGATAATCAACAGTTCGGGCAGATTGGTGACATCATTTAACTTTGTTGAGGTTCGGCCGTATGCCAATAAGTTTGCTTGGGTCGCTACAGCAACAGACAATGGTTACATTGATTCAACAGGCAAGTGGTATTACAAGGCCAAGATCGTTCAACTTCCTTGAGTAGAGGCAAAGGTTTAGGAAGTTTAATACAGAGCACGGCGAGCGGATTCCGTTGCTCTGTATTTTTTATGAGTGAATAAGACCAGTGCGCAATTAGGAAGAAGGTTCGAATTAGTTATGGAATCAAACAAGGAAACCATCATAAGTGCAGCGGAACAATTTGCGAAATCAGAGTTAGAAAATGACTCTACGGGCCATGATTGGTGGCATGTCTATCGGGTTGTGCGAATGGCAGAACGATTAGCTGCAAACGAGGGCGCGAACGTTTTTATTTGTAGGGTTGCTGCTTTGCTTCATGATGTAGCAGATGAGAAGCTCAACGATTCTAAGGAGAGCGGATTAAAAAAAGTCAGTGATTGGCTTGAACGCCAGCCGCTTGATGATGAAGAGCGCGAGCACATTATTGAAATCATTTCGACCATGTCATACAATGCGGGAACGAATCCGCCTATGCGTACAATTGAGGGCAAAGTCGTCCAAGATGCGGATCGCCTTGATGCTATAGGGGCAATAGCGATTGCTAGAACGTTTGTATATGCAGGCTGGATTGGCCAACCGATCCATGACCCTGGCATAGCGCCACGCCACTCGATGAGTGCGGTGGAATATCGCAAGGAAAAGAGTACAGCGATCAATCACTTCTATGAGAAGCTGCTAAAGCTTAAGGATCGAATAAATACATCTTCTGCAAGGGAGATTGCTGAGGAAAGGCATGCGTTTATGGAGCAATATTTGAAACAATTCGGGTTGGAGTGGGAAAGCGGGAAGTGAGTATTGGCAATAATCTATATAGAGGTATAGTTCGTCGGGTAAGCAGTAACCGATCGTTTAGTTGTCCGCATTCTTCGGCGTCTGCATAAAGTTTCGCGCGGACCTTCTTTATAAGTTTAGAAACCAGCATGTGTATTTTACTAATGCATAGCACATGGCTTGTCCAGTAACGAAGGAATAAAACAAATTGGATAAAATTAGTTGTTGATTATTATAAGAGATGCATGATAAGATGTATCTCGCCGCCAAAACGGTAAACAATCACGAGAAAGCTCAAATACATAAATTAAAAAAAGTGTTTGACACTCGAAAGTAACATGTGATATATTATAGATCCTGTCGCAAACGACGGGGCAACAAAAGAAGATTTGTTCCTTGAAAACTGAACAATGAGCGATATGTTTTTAAAGCTAGTAACGAAATGAGCTACAAACTTAACTTTTATGGAGAGTTTGATCCTGGCTCAGGACGAACGCTGGCGGCGTGCCTAATACATGCAAGTCGAGCGGAGTTGATGGAGTGCTTGCACTCCTGATGCTTAGCGGCGGACGGGTGAGTAACACGTAGGCAACCTGCCCGTAAGACTGGGATAACATTCGGAAACGAATGCTAATACCGGATACGCGATTTTCTCGCATGAGGGAATCGGGAAAGAAGG
>NZ_WSTC01000038.1 GCF_009789195.1 Paenibacillus sp. MMS18-CY102
GATCGCCCTCCACCTGGAACGGAGGGCGTAAAGCGTTAAACCATACTTTTTTTCCTTTAAATACAGCTCCGATAAAACAAAGAGAAACCCAGCGTTTTGAAAAAACGTGGGTTTCTCTACAATCTGAAGCCCCGCCGATGGCGAGGGCTTCTTTTACATTCTAAAATGGCTAAGCTGTTCTTTCGAAAGCTTCGTCATTTGGAGCAATTCATCTGCCGATTCCAACAATGTTTTCATAATGCCAGCCTGATTCGTCATCGATTCCGAAGCATAGTTCGTATTGTCCGCCGACTGTTTGGAAATGTAGGCAACCTCATGGACCGATGCCGTCACCTGCTCCGTGCTGGCGGAGATATGTTCGGTTAAGGTTGATACCTGCTGTACGCGATCGACTAGACGCTGAGAAGATTCCAGGATGCCCGTGAATATGCCATTGGCAAGATGAATCGCTTGCATGCCATGGCTAACTTCCAGTTCCTCATGTTCCATCGATTCGCCTAAGCTGTTGATTTTGGAAGAGATCGCTTCTAGCTTCCCAGTAATATCATCAGTAGACAGCTTGGACTGATTAGCGAGCTTCTGAATTTCTGCAGCGACTACTGCAAATCCCTTCCCATGCTCTCCAGCGCGCGCCGCCTCGATTGAAGCGTTAAGCGCCAGTATATTCGTCTGTGCCGAGATTTTCGCGATGGTTTCCACAATTTGTTTCACTTGCTCCGATTGGCTCGTTAGAAACTCTACCAATTCGCTTGACTCTTTAACCGACGAGTTGATTTTATTCATTTGGCCAAATGCGCCATCCATCGCCAGCTTGCCCTCCAGCGCTTGCTGATGGGAATGGGTTGATTCTGTCAGCACATCTTGCGCAGACTCGGCGATATGCTGAATGTGCGTCGCAATTTCGTTCATCGCCTTGGAGCTTTCCTCCGAATGGAGAAACTGCGCGCGGCTTCCCCCACTAAGCTCTGCCATCTTCTGATTGATCGTATCCATCTCCGCTACCGTTTCCGTAATGGCTGACGATAATGCAGATGAGGATGCCGTCACTTTATTGCTTGTTGCTTTGCTTGCGCTAATCATATTTTTGAACACTTGAATGACCGTATTAATCGGATTCACGATGTCCCCGATCTCATCCTTCGTATAAGAAACCAGCGTATTGGCCAGATCGCCCTCACTAACCTTGATGAGCGAAGTATTGATGTAACTAATCGATTTTTTGACTGAAATATAGAAGCCAATAAAAATATACAACAAGATCATAAACCCGATAATTACCGCAATGTTAAATACCATCGCTTTGGATTCGTAAGCGTCCACCCGGACCTTAATAAGCTTGTCCAGCACCTTCAACTCCACCTGGTAAAGCTCCGAGTGATGCTTAATAAACGATGCTGACAGCTGCAAATAATCATTCTTGGAAAGCTTCAATGTAGGGGCATGAATCAATTCTTCATTTACAACCTTGGCAAAATTCTCCCGCTCCTGTTCCAGGTTAAGCCGTGAAGCATCGAGCTCTGCGGCTAATGACGGGTTCTCATCGATGACCGATTGAATGCCGTTGCTAATTTCATTCATCGAGTAGTTTAATAGGGATACCAGCTCCAACAGCCCATCGCGCTGCTCGTCCGTTACTGATTTTGTTAATAGATATGAAGAGCCTAAGTCGCGAATTTGTGTGAGCTTTTCCGTTGCAAACGGGATTTTGTTGATGACGCCATCCATGAGGTAGTAGCTGTCTAGATCCGGGTCAAGGATGAGATTCGACGAATCCCCTACTTCTGCGATGAGCTTAACACTCTGGCCAATGACCGTGGTGTAGCTGTTCACCGGGTCAGCGCCGTCCGCCTTCTTCCACGCGCCATAGATGTCATGTATCGTCCCATCCACTTTCAATTCTCCGCCCAGTTTATCATTTACCGCAAACGTTGCTTGAAAGGCTTGTTCGATTTCAGCGTTGTTTTTATCGATTTCCCCATTTATCGCAGCATCATTGCTCGAGGATTGGAGGGAATAAAGTCCCCTTCCTTGCTGAAGCTTCGTTATCAATTGTTGCAAAGGGGCAATATATTCGACGCCCAGCCTCTCTTTCTCATTAAATGAAATGAGCTCGCTTGATTGGCGCTGGTACATGAAAGACATGACAACCATTGGGATAAAAATCAATAATCCAATTACGATAAACTTGTACGCATACCTTAACCTTCGAATTAACTGTTCAGACAACCAAAACAAATTCATTGTTATCCCCCTGTTTTCTAATGTAACATTTCCTAACACGAAGCCAGTCCACCACTAGTTCTGCAACTTTCGACAAAATCCTTTATTTAGCAACGAAATAATTGTATGAATTTGGGCATTTTTCAAACCATCCATGGTTCACATACAAAATGCCCCCAGTATGTTAGATATTATCTAACATACTGGGGGCATGGTTACCTTCTTGAGATTACGCCATATGCGTGCATTTCACTACACGATCGCGGCTTCGCCTATTCATTGACCTTCAATCGTTGCTGTGCCAATAATGCTTGCTTCTCCTTCAGTTGCTTGGACGACTGCGTGAGCAGGGCGTTGATTCGCTCAATGTCCTTCTTCAGCTTAATTTCTCGCGAAATTTTGCTGCTCAAATCGCTGGCCGACTGGCTTGCTTTCTGGTCACGTTGGAGCTGGCTTATTTTCGCAAGCGACTTTTCACGTTTTGTTCGCTGTTCGCGAACGAATGCTTCAATGTCCGCAATCTCTTTCTCTAACCGAGCAATAATCGAGCGGGTAAAACTAATGGCCATTCGGGCACCTCTTAATCCTATAGTCTTGCATGGACTCATTCTACTACGATTACTGCCTCCCGTCCAAGATGGCAGCTAATTCCCGTTCGCATTCCGCTGCTGCCTGCCACCGCTTCTCCAGAAGCCCGCGCACGAATCCCTTCACGGCCGGTTCAAGAACGAGTTCTTCCTCCCAGCCGAGCTCCTCTTGCCCGTCTTCTGCAACATATCCCGCGTACATCAGAAATAAAAATAAATGCCCTAGCCCATACAAGTCACTGCTTGGATAAGGATATCGCATCTGCTGCTTCACAGCACCCCAGCTGTCCGCAAACCCGCTCGGTTCCCCATCCTCCGCCATTTTCTGGCGTTCATCTGGCTGTTCCTCTCCGATGCGGCAGGCTAAGCCGAAGTCGATCAATCCAATCCGTTCGCCGCTCGCCAGTACGTTAGGAATCCGCACATCACGGTGCACAAAGCCAGCTTCGTGTAGATGCTTCAGCGGGGCAAGCAACTGCCGAACTATGAACAACCCTTCCAGTTGCGTGTATGTCCGTCCTTGCCCCATGATTAACTGTTCCAAATTATCGCCATCCACGAATGCCATGATGAGCGATGCTTCACGCCGATGCTTGGCTTGGTTCAGCCATTTCGGAATTTGCGGGTGGTCCAGCTGTTGCATAATCCCGCTCTCCCGCTCCAGCATCCGCCGTGCGATATCGCGCTTGCTTGGCTTCGCCCGCTTCATCAGTACGGTGGCACCAGCCTGCAGGTCGATGCAGCGATACGCTTGGCCATAGCTGCCCATGCCAAGAAACTGCTCGATCCTGTACCTGCCTGCCCATACCATGCCCTGCCGAAGCGGATAATCCAGCCACTCGCTCCTCCATTGCTTCCACCATCTGATGAACCTGATGAACATCCGAATCACTCCCTGCTTCCACATACGGCATTCGGCGCTAATAGGTTCCCATTCCAAACGCGGAGTAGGCTTTTTTTGGCGAAACCCTTCATTTACAATCGCGTAGTATTCTATATGTCACGCAAGCGCAATAAACTTTAGGAGGTCATAGGATGATCAGACATATGTTGCAACGATTGATTGGTTCACTCACCGGCCATAAGCCACACGGCCGTCATGGCCACCACGGGCACGGCAATGGGCACGGATACTACGGCAACAAACATTACAGCAGCAGCGACTATAAAAAAGGCAACTATTATCCGCCACAGCAACCGCCATACGGTCACGGGCACTATAAGAAACGGCATAGCAGCTTTAGCAGCTAAGGCACCGCCAGATCGTTTTCCGCGTAACCATCGAGAAGCTCCAAACGAAGCGTTCAACGCTTCGTTTGGAGCTTTTATTTTGCGTCCAGCCAACTACAAAAAAAACGGCTCGCAGGCCGTTACACTGCGAACCGTTTCAATGGGAAGCTCCTAACCTTCGCGGCTAGGAGCGCCTTTTTATTGCTTGACCTGATTCGGGCTCGTATTCACGACCGCAACCAGCATTTTCTCGCTTTTCACCATCTCGGATTGGCATAGGGAGCATACGGGAGCGACGGATAACGCAAAATTATCCCTCATCCATCCCTTACAATTGTCATCCGTACAAGACCATACTGCGGTAAGCTCATTGGGCACATCCTCAACTGGCCTTTTCCGTGAATAATACATGTGCATCCCTCTTTCTTATCTGATTTGGATGAAGCGATAAAAAAAACGCCCCTAACGAGATGTTCGGGGCATTTGGCTTCTTTACAGTTTTACGACATTCTCAGCTTGTGCGCCGCGATTGCCTTGTACGATATTGAACTCAACGCTTTGGCCTTCGTCCAACGATTTGTAACCGTCGCCTTGGATCGCGCTGAAGTGAACGAATACGTCTTCTCCGCCTTCAACCGAGATGAAACCGAAGCCTTTTTCTGCGTTAAACCATTTCACTGTACCTGTTACCAAACCAATTACCACCTTCAATTAAATTTGCATGACCATCTTGTTCAATAAAACAAAAAATTCACATGGCGTACGAGGGCATTGATCCTTACTTCTAGTCCTCGACGTTATGTGAATGAGGTCACAAGCTCAATATGTCCATTATAACATCTTTCAACCCAAAAAGCTTTTCCAAATATTATTTAATTTTGATCATGAGCCAATTGTGCAAATTGGGTGCGCCATTTTACACGAATGGCTGCCTGCCCGAATATGATTGTTTAGACCTTAACCATAAGCGCAACATTAGCTCACATGGAGGTGTGGTTCATTGGCAGCTAA
Organism: Paenibacillus sp. MMS18-CY102; assembly: GCF_009789195.1. GTDB lineage: Bacteria > Bacillota > Bacilli > Paenibacillales > Paenibacillaceae > Paenibacillus_T. The sequence goes on from NZ_WSTC01000038.1 coordinate 5,049, forward strand.
ACCTTATAACCCAATGAAACAGTATGGGGACCATGCGTACCAGTTTATTAAGAAGCTCGGCAGCCAGAAAAACGATCGGCTGCGTTTTTTGCTGGTGCACGACGCTGTTCGCAGGAACGATTATTACAGTGCTTCCAGCGCCTTCACTACCTTTCCCACCATGAGGCTGCAGAAGCCGTTTTATTCCCTAGAAAGCACATCTTCCAAACTCAAGCTTCTTACAAAACGAAATAAGCCTGTCCACGTACTCAAACATAATCGAAACGGATATGCCGTGTTCATGGAAATCAATGACCGGGAAACGAAAACACGCTCGTTCAAGACAGCCCGGGCACAATTCATCGATGTCGACCTAAACAAAATTTCGTATAAATTTCCGACGAAGCGGCAGCTTCATCAGTCGATAAACAACATCCTCACTGATCCTACCGAACAAATCTCCTCCTTCTCCATCTCCAGGGACAACAAAGGCCAATATCGGATGTTGGCTCAGCGCAGCAGGAGGCGCGTGGCTGCATTAAAGCAATCCTTCCTGGCGAGGCATGAGGATGACATTAACGATACGATGATCGTCGAAACAAAGAACGGCTATCATATTTATTGGGTCCTTAAAGACGGCTCTCTCAGCAATTTCGTTCCGATTCAGAAAGCACTAGCCCAGAAGTTCAACTCGGACCCGATGATTACGAACCTCTCCAGAGCCATGCGCATCCCTGGATTTTACCATATGAAAAACCCCGAGAGCCCCTTCATGGTCAAAGTTAAGCAATGGGGCAGGGATGAGCCCTTCACGCAAGAAGAGCTCGTTCAATCGCTTGCGCTTAATCCCGTCTACGCTACGAAGAAGGGAAACAAGGTGAGCAAGCGCCGGAAAGTATCCAAACTGCGTGCGTTAAGGCGAAGAGGACGAATGTCTCGTGCAAAAGTGGGGCGGTAGAGCACTATGGCTCATGAGCAGCCGCCCTAAACAGCCGCTCTAAACCGCCCGATCCTGATTAATTCAACCGCCTTATAGAGCAGATACGCCACGACATTCAATGAGAAGAAACAAACGACCCAAAACACATTCAAACTCCCCCTGCGATGCGCATTCAACACATTCCACAGCCCGAACAGTATCCAGTACAACGCGAAGCAAACGACCCCGGTCACGTATACCGCATGCACCTGCGGTGGATATATGGCTGAATTGTTATAGTAAATGTTCGCGTACCACTGAATGCCCGTCACTTCGGTCTCTATGCGTTGGGGCAGATAGTACACATCCTGGGGATCGTACGGCTCATGCTCAATAGGGTATGCATATTCCGCGATCGGGACCGCACGTTTCTTCTGGGTTAGCAACACGTACCGCACAACGCCCTCATGACGCTCGACATAAGCTTTAAGTACTTCATAGGGAACGCTGTTGGTTTTTCCCATAAGGTCTTCAACTTTATCGAAATCATTGTTCATGTAATCCAAATTTACCAACCCCCGTTCCTCCAGAGCCCGGGATTCGTACACGAAGAAGACGGACAACGCCAAAAATAACACGGAAACGGCCAGCATCCATTTCTTAAAGCTTCTATGGAAGCGGTACTCCCTTCTCAGCTCTGCGTTCAGGTTCGATTCCTCCCCGAATCGCCGCAATGCGATGGCCACACTTTCTTTCTCAGAGTAGCCTTCCAGCCGCAAGGCGTTCACCGACTCGGCTAGATGGCTCCGGATTTCATCTTGGAACGAAGCCATCTCCTCCGATTCCAAATTGACATGCTTGCTCAGCGAATGTACATAACGGTCGATCGCTTTCACCATTAAACCCCCTTATAGAAAAGATCCATCATATTTTTCAGAAAATCCCACTGCTGCTTCCGCTCCGCCAAGTACCGATTGCCTTCCTCGTTAATTCGGTAGTACCTTCTTCTCCCGCCTCCGCTGTCCGTCGCTTCATTCCAATACGACTGCACCATGCCGTTCTTCTCCAGCCGTTTCAATACGATATACAACGTTCCTTCTTTGATCTCAAATGTATGTTCACTGATGTCGCGGATTCGTTTGCAAATTTCATAACCATACAAGTCCTCTTCCTTAAGCTGGCTTAGAATGACGCTCTCGATGTTGCCCTTGATCATTTCCTTATTCAGGTCCAAAACAGCTCCCCCTTCTATGGGTATTTATACCATAAACTACTCTATAGTGTATAGTAGTTAGCATAAAAAAAGCGAACGCATTATCCGCTCGCTTCTTCACCCGCTTAATAGCTTATGCCATTAAAATCTAACGACCTGAGCATACAGTTTCTTCGTGTTTGCCCAAGAGGACAGGATGTAACTCTCATGGTATGGCTTCTCCATAAAGGCATGCCATACTTTCAAACCGTCTTTTTCATCATAGAAAACCGGAAGGTCTTCTCCCGTCTTCAAATCAGCCATCTTTAAACCCGTAATCTGTGGATCAGACATGATGCCGAACATGATCGATGGGAAACCCTCCTTGTCACTTGGAAAAAACTCACCTGTGTACCCATGTCCAGATTTCTTTAGATAAGCGTCTATGCTCCCATACTCACCGCTGTGCTCCATTTTCCATTGGCCACCGGTTCCTTTAACCAAATAAGCAAAACCGATATCGGTATGTTTGAAATCCTGCGGGGCCGTCGCGCTTTTGGGCGCATCCAAATAAAAAACTAAAAGCCCATCATTGTATGGTTTAAGCGATAAAATATTAATCTCATTCGTTGGCGTTGTAGGTATCAGTTTAGCCGCTTCCTCTTCGGTGAGAGCAGCTTCTGTTGGTCCCGTGTTGGAAAACGGATTGCACCACAAGCCCACGGCAACTGTGAGCACAATCAATATAGAAACAGCAATCATAATCGATTTCTTGCCCATACGTTCCTCCACTCACCGATCCCGATGAATCATATAGTTCAATAAGTGCTTCAAAAACGCGTTATATCGTGGCAGCTTCTGCAGCGCATCCAGCGCTAAGCAGTAGTGGTCCCACATCTCCTTCTTCGCGCCTTCTGTCCCGAGGACAGTGGCGAAGCTCGACGTGTTATTGTCCGCATCCAAGCCCACAGGTTTCCCCAGCAAGCTAGCATCCCCTTCTACATCAAGCAGGTCATCCTTAATTTGAAACGCAATGCCGGCGTGATATGCGAATGTTTTCAACACCCCGATCTCCTGCTCAGGAGCTCGGGCAAGAATCGCAGGCATAACAAGCGCAGCTTCAAATGCAATGCCGGTCTTGTAGAAGCAGATCGTGTTAAGCTGCTCCAGCGTCAGCACTTTCCCTTTGGCGTTCAAGTCCATCGCCTGTCCGGCGCACAGGTCCTCGGCTTTCTGGGACGAGTACCGAATTAAGGCGAGAACGTTCTTCGCGTCAAACTGGTCCAGTGACGCTTGCTCCTGCGTAGCCCTCTGGATGAGCAGCAAGCCGGTTAACTCCGCGGTCGCGCTGTCATGCACTTCATGAAGTGTCGAACGCCCTCTGCGGGTAGGCGCATTATCCTGCGACGGCAAATCATCGAAAATCAGGGAAGCCGTGTGCATGTACTCTAACGAACGCAACAGGGGGACGATAGATTCAGCCCGAAGCCCATATTGCTGCACGCCCATCACCCACGTTAAGATTGGGCGCAGCCGTTTGCCGTCACCTGTCAGGCTGTAATTGGCCGCGTCAATCAGCGTCCCTTTCATCGGCGGAATGCCCTCAGGCTTGGTGATTTGCAACGCACGGTTGATCTGCTCCCGAGCCGTTCGGACCGTCTCAGCGAATTCGTCCTTCGACTTTCGCCCAGTTTGGAGTGAAGCGACCATCTGGTCCCGCAACATTTTATCGAAGAAATCAACATCATCCGCCTTGTTCACCATCTGTTGGATGAGCCGATTGAAGATGGGGCTGCCAGAATCCAATATCGCCATCATCTCGTTATACTTTGCCTTGCCCAGCCGTGCTTTACAACGTTTCAAGCCGTTAATGGCACGATTCAAGATGACCTCGCGCGCCCGGGCATCTGAGTGATACACCTCATGAATGAGATGGCTAATGACCGTCCAGTACAATTCGAACGGATTGACCAGATCGGAACGCTGTTCGCGGTATCTTAAATAATACGTGTAAGGCGTCACCGCCCCATCTCTCAAATCGTCCATCATATCCGCAAAATCGTCCGCCAGCTGGTTGTAGATGCCATAATAGAATGTACGGCTTTCGAAGCCCTCGTCCGTAGGAGCATCCATGACCGAACGTGCGATCAGCCGGGACGACGCAGACTTCAAGATGATCGGAATATACAGCTCCTCGTTCGTGTACGATGAGTCGTCCATCACCTTGGCCCGGTCGATTTCTTGGGAGTGAAAGAACACATAGGCCTGCTCAAAAAACAAATGCTGGCTATCCGGCCGTTGATGGCGCTTAATGTATTCGAACGCTTCCCCTAGCTCCGCCTGTATGTATTGAATCAGGGCCGGGTTCGATCCGTTCCACTCACCTAATTCCGGAACCGCGCCGAACTGAAGTGCAGTTCTTATTGCCTGGGAATAATGCGCCTTCTCTTGTGCGGTTAATACCTGCGCATCGAGCAGATCGTCAATGAATGGATAAGTCAGGCCATAGGAATAACCAAGCCTTATCGCTTCATCCAACTTGCGGGCACGCGACTCAGGCGGCTGTGGCTGCCCTTCCTCCATCTCTTCAATCGCATGCAACACTACGCCGAGAATGATCTTCATCAATTTGCGCTGGGCATGCTCTGCATTCATTCCTTCTGGAATGTTGGCCGAGACAGTCTTAAGCTTGCTGACCATCCATATAACGGCGCTTTCCACGCCTTCCTTCTGCGCCCACCTGTACAGCTCCACTATACTGAAAAAAGCTGGCTGCCCTTCCCCGGATGATGCTGCGGAACCGAGCAGGCGCTCCTTCATGTCGGCAACTAGCCGCTGGATTCTAGCTTGCGTGCTTGGCGAATCTATCGCTTGGCCCAAGTCCCTCATATACATATAAGAAACGCTGCGCTTCAAATAATCATCTAATTTGTTCGTATGCTTTAGCCACTGGATATAACGATAATCATCCCCCGCATGCGATTGCCGCCTGCCCCTTACTAACAAGGTTAGCCATGATTGGCGGCGGAGATGGGTTTGTTTCCACTGCTGGATATCTGCTGTCAGGGCAGGCACATACGCCTTCTCCTGGACCTGCATATATAGCGATGCAAAATAGCGGGCAGCCTTCTGTTCAGCAAGCTGATAGCTGGCATCCGCATCAATATTCAATGTTTCATTCATATGGTGTATGCCCTCGGATTCTATTGTTGTAATAACGGTATGCCTGTTACATACGGGAAAACGGTGATCTGGTTACGAATTCACTAGCGAAGCTATGGCATTGCTACCATCCTATTCGCCTTCATTGTAATCTATACGAGCTGATTGAATGATTTTACATTATTCGACATTAATTGATGGGGTTCCTGCCCTTTAAAAAAAGGGATTAAACATACTCAAAATCGTTGGTTTGTGTACTGTTTTCGACGAGCGGCGGAATGGTATTATTACTTCGTGTTGGTAAAAAATAGATTATTTTTTGTTAGATGCCCCACAATCCGGATGGCCCGAATCTGGCAGAATGGCAGCTTGGGCGAATTTATAGCATCAACGCAGACAGCGCGCATCCAGAAGCCGCCTGGGAGTTCGTGAAATATATGAACAGCGAGAAGATGCAACGGGAACTAGCTGCTGGAAGCTTAGTCACCCGAAAGGACCTGAACATGGATTATGACGGCAGATCGGTTCAGCCGTTACTGGATATCCCGCCTACTTTGTCGCGCAACGCGTGGGACGGCATCCCGCTTCCGTTTCTATTAAAGTTCCGTGCACTCGCCAACACAGTCACTGAGAAAGTGCTGCATGATAACATTCCGCTTAAGGACGCGCTCGCTGAGCTGCAAACAGAAGGCCAAGCCGTATGGCTTCAGTTCAAATTTGAAGAAAAATCAGCTTCATCTGAAGCAAAGCAAGGAGCGAATGAATCATGCACAACCGAGCTAAATTTAGGCTACTGGCCGCCTCTATCATCCTATCAATCGTATGCTTGTCCGTTTCAGCATGCTCATTAGGTGAGGAGAAACAGAAAGACGTTCATCTGAAAATCATGTATTGGGATACGGATTCATTCAACAAACGGTTTGGTGATCGATTTACGAAAGAAAACCCTAACATTACAGTTGAAGCGGTCAGCATGCAGCAGCTCTTGCAATCCAGCAATCCGAATGAGTTAAACAACTTAATCGAGCAGCAATCCCCCGATATCCTGCTCCTGAGTGATCAAGTTTATGGGCAAATGGCATTGGATAATAGGCTGCTTGATCTTGAACCGCTTATGTCCGAGGATGGCTATGCGCTGGATGGCTGGAACGATTCCATCGTTCAAGAGCTCCGTGCCCAAGGAGATGGCCGGCTGCTCGGCCTGGCCCCTACATTCCGCAGCAAAGCGCTCTACTATAACCGCAAACTATTCGAGCAAGCCGGCATTCCGATTCCTCGGGACCAGATGACCTGGGAGGAAACTTTCCAACTAGCTGGACGTTTCGGCGGAAGCAACAACGGGCTTTATGGCTTATATGAACCAGACTTCGCCTTCGGACAGCCTTACCGGTTATTCTCCGATATCGGCCGAACGCAAGGGCTAACTGCCATCCAGCCTTCCCAACGAACCGTCACCCTTTCTTCGCCGCAATGGTTATCCATTGCTAACCTGCTGCACACAGCCGTGCAGAAGAAGGCGCTCTATATGGGCAATGGCGACTCCAATGGACGTGACAATCTATTTCTCCAAGGCAAAGCTACGATGGCGTTGGACGGAGACTATCTGCTGGAGCAAATCAAGAATAATCCGGATGTTGCAGGCGATATCGGGCTTGTCACCGTTCCGGTAGACAGTGCGCACGCCGACTCGACACCTTATATATTCTTCGACTCGATCTATGCCATCAACGCGAATAGCGAGCATGCGCCAGAAGCATGGAAGCTTATTCGTTATATTACCGAAACAACGATGAAGGAATCCTCTGCCATGCTCGCCGGCTTGCCTGCCATTATGCCTGCAGAAGCCGGCGATAGCAACTCGCTAGAGGCGTTCTATAAGCTGCAGCCTATTCGTTCCGGTTCGCAGCGCAATGCTATATCCCCTATGTTGCTGAACGCATTTAATCAATTAGCCAATAGCAAGCTCAGTGACATAGTGTCAGGCAAAACAGAAGCGGAAGAAGGTTTGCTGGCTTTGAGCCAGGAGGGCCAACTGCTGCTGCAGAATAAATAAAGCAAAAATCGCCCCTTATCCTGCCATCGGAAAAACACGCTAGTGTTTTTGCCAATGGCCTACGATAAGGGGTGCTTACTTTGTGCCCAAGATGACCTAAGCGGCTGCCGCTACTTCTTGGTCACTATAAAATTATCCTCGATTAATAACCAGTTCTGCGGAAAGCTCAGCCCTAGCTTCCAATAGCTAATGCCCCGAATGCCCAGCTCCTTGAGCAGATCGAACTTAGCCTGAATGGAACGGGCATCCTCGAACCACACCACATGTTCCTTCTTGTTATCATCCCAATAGTTAAAATGTGGGGCTTGCGCCTGCTGGTCGTACAAAATTGCAGCCTTGCGCTCCCTGGCAAGCGCGATCGCCTGCTGGGGGCTGAGTGCTTTCGCATAAGCCCCTCCTGGGACGAACGGCAACGTCCAGTCGTAACCGTATAAGTTTTGGCCCATCATGATTTTGGATGCTGGCATTTCGGTTAACGCATACTCCAGCACATTCCGCACCGGCCCGATTGGCGATACGGGCATCGCTGGACCGCCGCTGTAACCCCATTCGTACGTCATAATGACGACGAAATCGACAATCTGCCCATGCGTTCTGTAATCATGCGCTGTGTACCATTCCCCAGCCTGCGTCGCGCTCGTCTTGGGTGCCAGTGCCGTCGAGATCAGCAGCCCTTCCCGATGAATCCGGTCAGCGGCTTTGCGCAGAAATCGATTGTATGCTTCCCGGTCTTGCGGACGCAAATGCTCTAGATCAAAATGAATATCCCGGAAGCCAAGCTGCCTCGCGGTCCGCATAATGTTGTCCAGCAGCCGGTTCTGCACCTGCTCGTCATTGAGAATAATCCGCCCCAGCTCCGCGCTAAACTGTCCGCCCTCCAAGTTCGTCACGACCATCATCAGCACCGCGCGATTGCGGCTTGCGATCTCAGCCAAGCCGTTCAGCGCGGGCGGCGCGAGCGTCCCATCCCGATTAATGCGGAAGCTGAACGGCGCCAGATACGTCAAATGCGGCGCCGCTTCGCGAGAAGCATTAAGCAAGGCGGGCGCTACGCTATTGCCGCGAGGCTCCACGTAGGCATTAATCTCCGCCGCACGGCGAGGTCTCGGCGGAATGTACAAACGCGTTCCCTCAGCTAGCGTCCCAGTTAACGGAATGCGATTCACATTCGCAAGCGTTTGGGCAGTCGTGCCGAAACGCCTAGCGATGCTTGTCAGCGTGTCGCCAGGAAGCACCCAATAATACGTTCCAACAATCGGAATAACTAGCGTCTGCCCAACGACAAGCGTATCATTAGGCGAGATCTCATTCGCTTCCGTTATCTCATCTATTGAAACCCCATACTCCTGAGACAATTCATAAAGCGATTGGCCAGGCCGAATCACATGAATTTGCATAATAGCCTCCTCCGCTCGGAGAAACCTCGAATTACTGGCATCTATAGACAGTATTCCGAGCCGGCGGTTTTATGCCTGCCCAAGTAACCCGCTTGCATCACACAAAAAAGACACCCGCATGGGTGCCTCCTCTCAATCAATATTGCTTGTCGCTGCTTCTACCTGCTTGTCGTCACTAATTTATCTGCTAGCTCTACGCTCTTGAGCTGTTTCATCTCGTTTACATGAATGTCACTCTTAATTCGATCCGTAATTTCTGAAAGAATAAATTCCGTTTCTTCACCCGTAAACGTATATGCGGTGCTCGGGAACAACTCACTTGCGAAACTCATCGTTTTGCTTCTCATGTTCATATTCCTCCTGCGGAAAGGTTATTTTCATACAAAGGATATGCAATCGGCAAAGAATAGTGTGATAGCATCTGCACTAGCTTCTCAAGAGGCTCGTGTGGTTGTCTCCAGGCGAAGAACCCCGGATAATGGATCGAAATCAAGCTCTCTAAACCAGAAAACGTCGACGCTGTCGCATCGAGAATGATTTCGCCAAGCACTTTTTTATTCATGTATTCATCCTGCAAGGAAATCTCCGCTACCCAAATGAACTTGGGCATTGGCAACTGCGAATAACCTACAGCAATCGGTTTATCAATCTTCTCGTTCACGAAATTCAGCGACCTAAACCGCTTAAATTGCCTGGATGATGTTAGAAACAATCGGATAACCATAGGATTGCTCGAACTATATTTATTAATACCTTCGACTTTGCCCGCGTCGATTAGGTTGTTTAAGTTGTTTAAAGCATTGGATACGCCCATCTTCTCATGGAACAAAATGTTCTTGGAGATCGTATCCGCTTCCGTCGCTTCAAGAAAGATCCGCTTATAGAGCGGGACAACGATGCCGTCGATTACGGGATCCTGATATGTAGTAACCGCCGTATAGTCTTGAACCGCAAACGGGACTTGATTATCATCCATTATAACATACTGAGGAAAAAAATCAGCGGAGTTCACAAAATGGATGCCATTTGAAGTCTTGGGCGTAATTGAGGTGTCCATTTTGTCCGAATGCCCGATACATACAACTGCATGGCCAACGGATATGCCATTCTGCTTCGCTTTTACACTCAGTGCGACCGGAATGCCGGATTCAATGTAGTAATGCAAAATTCTTTTGAATTCAGGATCGAAGAAAGCACCGATTCCCCTGGAATAAATTCTCGGAGAGAACCCGAAACTTTTGACGAGGGAAGAGATTTGGACGAGCGACAGGCCTTTGGAAGGCAGCACCCGTTCATTCGACCGGTTCAAAATCGTATCGACGATTTCGCTTGGATACGCAACTTTATAATCCGCATACCTTGTCCCGTAGTACTCCAGAATGCCCCACACCGTCGTCTCGGCGCAGGTCATCGTTTCGGTATCTTGCGACGAGAACGGGAACGAATCGATTTCGAATCGAACACCTAGAATCGTCGGCGCAAATCTTGTTGTCCTAACATAACATCGATTGATGTTTATTTTCTTCGGATCCAAAATAGTACGCCCCAGGCAACCTGGGCTAATTGGTTTTAGGACAGCACATCCGATAAAGCTTTGTTGCAGCCTTTGATGCCCTTCTTCCGAATAGAAATCTTCGAATGCAATATCGCCTGTATAGAACGAAATTCGCCTGCAATTGCGGCTGGCATCAAAGTGTTTGTTAGAGAAGTATTTGTAATAGGAGTCCCTATAAACTTTATCTACATAATGATTTTCGACCAATACCGATACCGGTTTAGCAAAGCGATCAAACAAATCTTTAATTCGGCTTTTATCCGCTGAGTGCGACAGCAATAGCGCAATAAATTCATCTACCTCAGCGTCATCATTTAACAAGTAAAGTTCAACTGGCTGCTTCGTCATACGTTATCTCCAATCAAGGTGAAAAAGCGCACATCTGTATAACAGTACCAATTCCCACCTTTATCTGCAAGCCTTTTCAATAAAAAGGTTTGGCGATTGGAAGCCTCGCTTATTTGCCGCAGCATTTTTTATGCTTTTTCCCGCTCCCGCAGAGGCAAGGCTCATTTCGCCCTACCTTAATCGATAGCGCTTGTTGGTTCATATAAATAACATTCCCACCGGTTTGATCCCGGATCAAGCCCAGCTCCGCTGGCGTATGCCCGCAATTCGACCATATTCGAGTATGGTTATGTACCGCTGTGACTAACGATAATATAGAATGGATCTGCTCTTTATTCTGAAAATGGATATCCCGTCTTTCAAATTCGTTCATAACCACGCCAAGCGGCTCTTCCATCGAGCACGCGAGTTGAACATCATCTATCAGATAGGCTACCATCTGCTTATCCTTGCATAGATGCTGGCCAACATATGTTTCTAAACTCCGCAGTTGAGGCGTCATTTCAAAATAACCAGAATCCGAATATTTCAAAAACTCCTCTGGTGCGGGCTTATAATAAGGTTTATTCTCGGCATTCTCCGTGAGCGTTTTCAGCTCGTCTAAGTTCTCCTGTTGAAAATAATCGCTAATCAAAAGCTCCTTATCCAAATACCACCCTTGCTGCCGGGATGCAGCCAATTGGCAGTCTGCCACGAATTGTTCTTCCGATAATGGCAAGCCATGATCGTGAACCATGATGCCGAAGACGGCTTCCAGCTTGCAAGCCCCATACAAGTTAGCTGCTGCATTCAAGTACTTATTCACTTGCTGGCAACGGTCGCGGACGGGAAGCAACGATGTTAGAGCCTGCTTCCGATACCACTCCTTGATCTCCTCTGGCACGAGAAATAACAGCTTGTCCTCATGATAAAAAGAAAACATCAGCCCACGGTTCATCCAGTAAAAGTACAGCTTTGGGCTTACATTATCATTTTGTAAATATGGAACATCTACAAGCTCGTTGAACAACGACCATTCCTCATCATTTGCAACCAGCATAATATTTTCGAGCCCATGGAAATTACGGTTATGTTCAAATAGTGCATCCACAAGCTCTTGCTTCTTCATTTTGGATCTGCCTGATAGGTCCCGATTAGCAGCGATTTCATTCAACCGGTCTTTCGTGAGCAGTTGCAGGATATCCTTCAACCTTGCCTTACACTGTCCTTTTATAGCATATTGAATGTTTAATTCCTTTAGCCCTGCAATATAACCCATAATCATCCACCTTTTAAATTAATGCGAATATTGTATGAAACGAGAGAAGCAGCGGCGCCGCTATTGCTTCGCCAGCCCTTCTTGCAGCCGCTCCAGCAACTGCTTCGTAACCGCCGGATCTTTATCATTATAAATAATGTACGTATCCTTCAATTTAATCTGGATATATGGCGGATGCTTCTTGTAAACGTATAACCTTGCGCTGCCGAGCCCCTTCAGATGGAATTTGCCGCGCGCATACTTATCGGTCGCCTCACCGTTCGATTTACTGCCAGAAGGCAACTGGTCGATCAACGTCAACTGCTCAATGTCCGCCATGTTGAAACTATAGTTATACATAGGGTAATCAATTTCAACCTTATGGCCTGGCATAATCGACAATGCTGGAGATGTCAATTCTGATCGGATGAGCATGAACGATACCCCCACAACAACCACAGCGAACAAGCCAAGCAATCCCCCCATGACTATTTTCCCTGTCCATGTTCCCGTATTAATTGCTTCCCCTATTCCGATTCGTTTCGGAACGAGAATGCTTGTATCATTCGGGTTATGGTACGTAAATCCATTCGCCCAATACTCGTCATCATCGGAGTAGATGGTTTTGCCGTCCTGCGCTAATACGTCTTGCTCAAGCGTACTGATACGCCGATAGATGAGTAAAACCAATATGGCTGGCACCATGGAAAACAGCAGCGTAACCGCCCACCATACGCCGCCTAGCGTAGAATCGCCATTGGAGAGGAATACGCAGAGAAGGCCGCAATGAAGGGTTTCCACTATAGCAAGCCACAGCCACATGTAGGATACCATTCTGCGCTTCGCTTGATTTAGGCCTAAATTCACTTCGCTATTCCCGCTATAGACTTTTGCTTTCGCTCTGCGCATAAGAAGCGAAATGCACAAGAACAATACCGTAAGAAGGAGAGCGCCCGCACTAGCGATGAGAGAGGAATCAAAGTTATCACGCCACGCCCACAGCATAAGCCCAGCCGACATGCCCAATGGAAAGATGAACAACCATGGCGATGCCGCCTTCTCGTTCTTCAATCGTGCAACGCGCAGATCACTCTGTATGACACGCTTCTTGCCGACAAACCAGCCGTTCTCACGCTTCAAGGCAAGCGTATCGCGGAACGCCCTGCGAAATGGCTTCACCATCAGGCAGAGAATTACTGAGAACCACGCGAAGAAATAGACCGTTTGGTACGCCGCCCACCAATAGAGGAGCAAGTAAGGAATAAGCCCCGTCCCGAGCCATAGGCTCGTATTCCTAAACTGCTTGTTGAACCTTGCTTGAATAAGCCCAATGCCTGCATGGTCCATCGCATGGGACGGCAGCGTAACCCCGAACAGGATTCCTTTGTTATATTTCGCCTGCGGCTTATAGGTCACCCACAACGCGGTATAGCAAATTACGATTGAACCTAGCAAAATAGCCATTAACCCAAACACCATGCATCAAACCCTTTCTTATAAAAGGTAGACTGCTTCACTGCTTCGCATACTTCATGCTGGAGAAAATTCGTAAACAAAGGGCATCGAATCTCGGCTGGCTCATGCCTTGAATTGCCGCTTCTGCAATTAACAATTGCAGCCGCTCTTCCAAGTGCGCGGAATTAGAGCCCTCCTCGCCGTCTAGCTTGCGGGGGCTTACCTTCGCGCCATGGCGCCGATCGATAACGATATAGCCTTCTTGCTTTAAGAGCGCATAGGCTTTGTTGACCGTCATCACATTAATGCCGAGGTCATCTGCCATCTGGCGAACAGTCGGCAGCTTCTCCTCTGGTTCAAGCTCCCCCGTGGCAATGCCGATGACGACCTGATTGCGCAGTTGCTCATAGATCGGCGTTTCACTGTCTAGCTCCAACGTAATAATCATGCAACGTTCACCTCAACGCTATCGCGGCTTTCCTTAAGTATTATATATACTAATACAAATAATACTTAAGATCAATCAAGCGCCTTTTTTGCTATCGCTATTCCGGCGCCCTTCTAAATAAATAGACAACCATCACTTTCAACTTTATAATCGATACTTATATTAAAATAATTAGGACACTAATGTGTACAAGGGGTTGTCTGCATGAGTTCTTTGCTGATGGGCATCAGATCCAAATGGAGTAACCTGTTTAAAGTGGAAGGATTTCCTTCCCTTATTTTTATTAATATTTTGATCGGCACCTCCTTCTCATTCGTTCTGCCGTTCACTTCCCTGTTCGGCATCGACGAAGTCGGCATGACTAATTTGTCCTTTGGTGTCTTTATGACGATCTCATCTATCGCCAATGTAATCGTTTCCACCTATATCGGCAAAATTTCTGACGGGAACCTCAGCCGCCGGAGCCTTCTGATCATCTGCTCCTTAGCAGCAGCCATCGGCTACGCTACCTATGCTTTTGTGCGGGACTACTATATTCTTCTTATTGTCTCGTCTCTCGTGCTCGGCGTTGCCTCCTCATCGCTTGCCCAGATTTTCGCGTATGCGAGGGAACTGCTGACCCGGTCCAATCTGCCCGAGAAGGACGCTCCTCTTTACATGAATGTGTTCCGAACGTTTTTTGCCCTTTCCTGGACAATCGGTCCTGCACTCGGTTCGTTTATTTTGATTAAACTCGGCTTCCAAGGGCTTTATCTCTTCGTGGCCGCGATCTATATCATCACCATCGTATCCATACTGTTCTTCATGAAGAACAGCGACGATACACAGGAAGAGAGCCTCCAGACGCAATCTAAAGCGCCTTCGGCTCCGGTTCCATTAAGCACCATTATTTTTCAGCCTCACATTCTAAGCAATCTGGTCGCATTTACATTCATAAAAGCTGCGACAACGATCGGTTCAATGAATATGTCCCAGTTCATGATCAAAGAATTGCATAGTGGCAAAGAACAGATCGGCATCGTGTTCAGCATTCCGCCGATTTTCGAAATTCCATTCATGCTGCTGACTGGAGTGCTCGCTACCCGAATCGATAACCGCATCCTCATTCGCCTAGGCATGGTAAGCGCCATCCTGTATTTCACACTGCTGTACGTGGCATCCCATCCGTGGGAGGTTTATTTGATCCAAATTTTGAGCGCCGCAACCATCTCCATCACATCGGGCGTTGCGATCACCTATTTCCAAAACTTCATTCCGGACATGCCCGGAACGGCGACGTCGCTATATATGAATACAACCACGATCGGATCCATGGTCGCTTTTCTAGTGTTTGGGTTTACGGCAGAGCTGTACGGTTATCGCTTTGTTAATCTGGTTTGTGCGGTGTTAGCGGTCGCTTCATTGTTGCTGTTGCTGGCTGTGCGGAAGCGTGAGGTTCGGGGGATGGCTTGAGGCTTAGATTTACGAAGAGGCGGAGCTCCCTCTACAACTCTTGTGAAAATGCAAAAAACCACATTATGCGGATGTGGTTTTTTGCTTGGTGGAGGTAAAGTATAGCTGTGCAAAACCACAATTCACCGGGAAAGACTTCTTAATTAGATTTATGACAGATATCGAACTCCGTTAACCGCGATTACTAATCTCATGGTCCCTTTCAAACCTTAAGATGTAAAAGACATCATTTTCTCGATATCCAAAACAACGATATTTCCTACTGGTTCGGAACTTACAGATTACTTTATCACGATATTGTGAGTTTCTAAACCAGTTTTCGTCCTGAGAGCTAGGTGAATATAGCTTATACTGGAGGCCATCACTTTTCCCAATGTCGACCCATGTCATTTTGCAAAAGGCTTCGAAGGTCGATAAAAACGCCCGAATCTCATCTTGATCTAACATTTGAAACCCATATTCTCGCTCTAATAAACTAAAAGATAACTTACTACTACCCTCATATTTATGATGACAATAAACTTTTGGATCGATAATTAAATTAGACTCCCATATCAAATTAATCAATGTATCTGGTGAGATTATATTAAGCAACGTTATAGAATCTCCGTTTTTTATAACCTCAATCTGCTCATCGCGAAAGTGCTCATGTGCAAATGACAATATTATTTTTCCTCGTTCACATGCCTCAGCTATTGAATATCCCTGCATTTCTGATCCTAAAAAGAGATACTTATCAAACGAATTATGCTTTGGCGAAGATGTCCAGAACGGTTCCTCATACATTAATTTTTGTAGTAATATTTTGAAAGAACGTACTTCGCTTGACGTTCTCATACTATTGTCAGTTAGAACTTGAAATAAAGATAACTGTGACGTCACCTGACGCTGATACAATTCATGATGGCGAAGTAATGGAGCATTAGCAATCTCAAGTATTTTTTGTAGTTTTATTGTAGATCTCAATGTTGTTAAAAAAAGTTCTAGGGAGTCAAATTGACCATCTAATGAAAGTTCATTTAACACAACTTCCATACTATAGTCCCAACAATGTGTCTAGGTCATCGTCAAATTGATCAAACAAGCCATTCTGATGATTCGTCACATTACCATTCTCACTAAAATGTATACGTACCGGGTCACTCACATAGTTCTCTGTCATTTTGAAATAATACACTGAGACGTCCTCTGTAGAGATTTGATTATTAAAAATGGCCTTTCGAATACCATTAAACACATGATCACTATGAGACTCTATTACTATTCGTACACCATTACTGGCGGCAAATGAAAACAACTCTGTAAGACGTGATTGCGCTCTCGGATGCAAATGAATTTCCGGGTTTTCTATTATCAGGATATCCCCTATACGAGCTGAAAGTACACTGATAATAATTGAAACAATATAACTAAGACCAGATCCAATATTTTTAGGTCTTACCTTCCTGTTACCTTTATTTTGAAACCGCGCCTTCACCTTATCGGTATCTAATAAATCTTCAGTGGATAATTCGGCGTTGATTATGTACTCCATCCAATGGTTTACGTTTATTTCTAATGTACTCCCCTTTTCCACGTCTTTTATCAATTTGGGTTCTATTGTCTCTTTTTTGTGATATTCATAGTAATCAATTGCATATTCACCTAATGATCCAGATTGTTCATGTAAGCTATAGTTCTTAGAATATGTATCCTGAGCACCAAGTCTATTCGCCGATAAGTAATGTATTCTCTTACTTTTACGATGCATAAATTCAAGTAATTCACTATCACCATTCATTTCACAGTTTACCTGTTGATCTTCCTGAGTTAACCTGATATTTACTGTTTGATTTATTACAGATGAAAATGCAATCCTGATTTCTTTTGCATTTGTCCTAAAGTTAGTAGCGTCCGTGAATGATCCTATCGTTACCAGGTCACCATTTAATGGAGAGTTCAACTTCTCAGTAATATTCTGGACTGCTAGCAAAAGAGATTGTACAACTGTCGACTTGCCGGAAGAATTCATCCCAACAAATAATGTTAGTGGTTGAATATTGATTTCTGTGGAGTCGATGCTCTTCAGTCCATTAATTTTCAAATTGCAAATCATTCTTAAACCCCCTTAGCAAATCATCCATTTTATTCAAGATTGAAGGTATAACAATACCTCTACCGCGGTCTGAAGATAATAATTCTCTAAACACATTATCACTAAGTAACCTCCCTGTGAGATTTTGAAGTCCCGCTCGATTATCTAAACAAGTCTGAGTATCTAAATGTATAAATAAATATCCAAAAGATTCGAATAAGATCAAATTTATTGGATATCTTCTGTCACGCCTAAAAGCTCGATTTCCAAATATAATATAATTATTTTCCATTGTTTTACTGAACAATTTTTCCAGTATATTTATATCCTCATTACTCATCACATTAATGCGTTCCATAGTTTTACCTAAAAACTCATCAAGTTCCTTTGGTTTATATTCCAACTGGAGACCGTTAGATGTTTTTAAAATTCCTTTTTTCCATAATAGGAACGAAAGAAGCCGGAGAATCATGTATCTGTCTTTCATTCGGCTTGTCGTTATCGAAGTATCAGTTGCTTTAAGGAAAAAGTTGTTTTTCGCTAACTTATTAATTAACTCTGTAGCTTTACCTTGATACAGAGCATTTCGCATTTCTTGTTGATTGAGTTGAGTGCCTCCTCTATTTACGCGATCAAATATATCAAATATTACTCGATCTGGTGTTGGTGGTTTAATTACTTGAGCGATAATTTGATAATCTTCCAGTTTTGATTGCAAACTACCTTCTAATTTAGAAAATGTTTGACCTTCTAGATTTTTCAATATTCTCAATTGCTGTAATTTAAATTGGTTATCGAAAAACCGAAATATAGTTGTTAATCTTTGACGTCCATCAACCACTACTAGCCGACCGTCCTTTGTTTCATTTAAATAAAACATTGGCAACGGGATTCCCATTAAAACTGATTCTATTAGTTCAGAACGTTGTTTTAGAACCCAAACATCATCCCTCTGATAATCAGGATCAAGTACTACTTGTTGTGGCTTTTTATCATATTTTCTCTTCAGTTCAAATAAAGAATATTGTTCCCGCTCTACTTTTATAGTGACATCAGGATAGATATCTGTCTCTTGATGATAGTTATAATTGTAAATTTCGTCACCATCTAACTCTTCGACAAAATCATTCGAGAGCTCAGGATTAGCATCAGAATATGGCTCAATCATAATTTCCACTGCCTTTCAGCTCGTAGTCTATAGTTCATTATACACCTAGTGGCAGAAGATGTATTCATACCTATTAAGTAGATGGTTTATATTTCCAATTCTAAAACAAAAATCCCGACCTCATACAGTCGGGATTTCACTTGGTGGAGGCATTGTCTCTAACCCTGGCTAGATACAATTCACCTCTCCCCCTTAACTAAACCAACCTCAAGTACCAGTCAAACGTTTTTACAAGTGTTCTCGTAATTAAGGCTATAAAAGGCGCTGCATCGCCTGTCGTGTGAGCTAAATATAAAGTGCTATAATACTCTGCTCGATCCTCTTTCTCGATGACGATGGGTGGATACCCATTTTTCATTAGTTCAAAATTCAGAAGTAAACGGGCTGTTCTGCCGTTGCCATCAATGAAAGGATGAATTTTCACAAACTCGATATGAAGCAACGCCGACCGTTCTACAGCATGTGCATGCGTCTGCCAGTTCTCATAAGAATGGATGAGTTGTTCCATGCAATCAGAAACAAGAACAAAATCAGGAGGAATGTGCGTTGCACCACTAATGATTACATTCTCTTTTCTATAAGTACCAGCATGCTCGTCCTGTATGCTTTTGAGGATGAGCCGATGAATATTTTTGATTTGCGACTCGGTAAATGGTTCCTGACGCCTGACAATTTCCTCAACATACAGGATCGCTTCTTTATGGTTAATGACTTCTAAATGTTCCTTTATAGTCTTGCCGCCAATCGTAATTCCTTCGAGGGCCACCTTGGTCTCAGATAGCGTAAGCGTATTGCCTTCAATCGCATTGGAATGATATGTCCAATTGACAATCATATGCTCGTGTATACTGCGTAATGTATGTACGGGAAAAGGCCTTTTTTGATCAAGAAGCCACTTCTTTTCATTAATTTCAGAAAACATGAAGTGCCCCCTCTCTCAGGAAAATAATGGATCCATTATACTTCAAACAGAGCTTCAAAAGAAAAGGAACGTACACATGCCTCCCTATCTCCCCCGTCCCCGCACCTTATCCGGATTAACAACAAAATACAGCCCCCGGAACTCCCGCCCCTGCGCATCCATCTCCAGCATCATCAGGGACGCTGGAGTGCCATTCTCGTAAAATACGACGCCTGGCTGGCCGTTATGGACAGCCATTTGATAGGTGAGATGCGCATAACGCTTGGCGGATATGCCCATTAAGAATGCAACCACTCGATCCCTGCCATAAAGCGGATTGATCGCCGTATTCACTTTGCCGCCTCCATCGGATATGAGGACTGATGTGTCGGTCAACAAGCGTATCAAGGTGGGCGAGTCACCACTCTGAAACGCGTTAACAAACTGCTCAACGAGCGCTGCCATCTGTCCCTGCTCGATGGTTGGCCTGACCCGATTCGGGTCCAGCTTCTTCTTCGCCAAGCTATAAATTTTACGGCAATTCGCCTCTGATTTGTCCAACAGTTGCGCGATCTCCGTGTAAGGATAATCATAACCCTCACGCAGTACAATGATAGCTCTCTCCATCGGTTTTAATTGCTCTAACAATAGCATAAAGGCGTAAGATAACGACTCACGCTGCTCCGCTATTTGATGCGGCTGCTGCCATCCCACATCGGAAACCGGCTCCGGGAGCCAGACCCCAGGGTAAACCTCTCTCCGCTTCCTTGCTGATTGCAGCACATTCAAGCAACGATTCGTCGTCGCACGCGTTAGATACATCTTCACATGCTCAATCGTATCTAGTGTATCGTGAACATCCAAGAACAAATCCTGCACCACATCTTCCGCTTCCGAAACCGACCCAAGCATATGATAAGCCACCGAATGCAAATACGGATAATAGGCGGAATATGCCGTCTGTAAATCTACCATCACAAATCCCCCCGCGCTCAAATCTCTTATCAAAACTAATAATAGTGGGAATAAATGGTTAAAATTACTCGATACTAATTGTACACGGATGAATGGGAAATTGCTAGACATACCCAGCCCATGCTCATAGCAAGATCATACGGAGACCTTCAATTCCAGCACAGATTTTTTCATAACCGGAACTTTTCACAAAATGGCTCGCTGCTTTGTCTATAAGATGCTTAGGCAAATTTATATGAAGCGAGGAGATTGAACATGAGTACACGATTTGATTATTACAAAGCCTGTCCCGAAGCGACGGAGACGATGTTAAAGCTGGAGGAATTCATTAAAGGCAGTGGATTGGATTCGAAGCTGTACGAGTTAATAAAGCTGAGGGCTTCGCAAATAAATGGCTGCTCCTACTGCATCGATTCCCACACGAGCGACTTGAAGAAAATAGGCGAAACGGACCAACGGCTCTATTTGCTGCCAGTATGGAGAGAAGTCCCCTTTTATACCGAGACGGAACGTGCAGTCTTGGCGTTAACCGAGTCCGTATCGCTAATCGCTGACGCCGGAGTGCCAGATGACGTATACGAACAAGTGATGAAGCACTTCGACGAACGGCAATTTATGGTGCTCATTATGGCTATCAACACAATCAATAGCTGGAATCGAATCGGCATCGCGACACGATTGCTGCCGAAGCAGAAGTAAACAGCTACACGAAGGAAGGATGATTGGAATGGACCCCGCGCAGAAGCCTTCTCCCTTACGCAATCGAGGCATCGTCTTGCTTTTCATTTGTTTCGGCATATTCATGGTCTATCTGGATTCGATGATCGTCAATGTTGCCCTTCCCTCGATCCGCAGCGATCTGCATGTGGGCATATCTAGCTTGCAGTGGGTCATTGACGCCTACACGATTGCTTTTGCCTGTTTGCTGCTGACGGCGGGGAATCTCGGGGATAGTTGGGGCCATAAGAAAGTATTTATTGGGGGCTTGCTCGGGTTCACTTTAGCTTCCCTGGCCTGTGCCTTCGCCCCTTCTATCAGCATGCTGCTAATCGGAAGGGTGCTGCAAGGAATAACAGGTTCCATGATGATTCCCGTCTCGTTGGCCATTATTAGAGGGATTTATCCTGAACCCGCCGCCAGAGCGAAAGCGATTGGCATCTGGGCTGGCATTGGCGGGCTTGCCTTAGCGGCTGGTCCCGTTGCGGGCGGGCTGCTGGTCGAGCATTGGGGCTGGCAGAGCATTTTTTGGATCAACATTCCGTTAGGCTTATTGTCGGCAGCTGTATTAGGCACAGTTCTAAAAGAAACAAGGACGAAACGCTCCCAGAAGCAAGATGTGCTGGGGCAAATCTTATTTATCGCCGGTATCTCCGCTCTCACCTACGCCTGTATTGAAGGAAACTCCCTTGGCTGGCTTTCATGGCCCATTTTACTGGCACTTGGGGGCGTCCTCGTTTGTTTGATTCTTTTTGTACGATGGGAATTGCGATGCAAGGAACCGCTTATCCCGCTCGATTTTTTCCGAAACCGCATATTCAATGTGGCTTGTACGGTTAATTTTTTCGGATTTTTCGGCATGTACGCCGTCATCTTTCTGTTAACGCTATATCTTCAAAACATTAATCACTACTCCGCCCTTGCGACCGGGATCCGCTTTCTGCCCCTGACGGCCAGTATCATGGTCGCCTCCTTCGTAGGCAGCACGATCGCCTCACGTATCGGATACCTGAGGCTCATTATGCTAGGAACCTCCCTAGTAGGCGTGGGAGTCCTCGTCCTCACCTTGCTTAAGGAGGGGAGCGGATACCTCACCTACGCCTGGGCCCTTGCGCTCGTCGGCATCGGCGTTTCCTTCATCGGAGCCGCTTCGACTATCGCGCTGATCGACGCCGTTCCACCAGAACGGGCTGGCGCCGCATATGGTGTCACCAACACGTTTCGGCAGTTAAGCGCGATTTTTGCAGTCGCCTTGTCCGGCACATTAATATCGCAGCACATGGATACCCCCACGATAGAATTCACTCCGGCATTATTCCTCGAAGGATCCAGAAGCTCTTTCTTTATAGCTGGCATTGCGAGTTTGATTGCTGGCATCTGTGCTTTTGTTTTATTGGGCAATCGTACGCGTGTGCTAGTTAAGAACGATGTAGCCCAATAATCGCAATCAGGAGAAGCCGAGTTTCCCCGCCTCAGTAGATCCTATCCACGCACAATTAAAAACGCGAACACATCACACCGTGTTCGCGTTTTATTTCTTCGAATTAAAATATTCCTTATCTACCTTCAACTGTTGCTTCAATATTCGATTAAATAAACCTTTGCCTATTTCCCCTGTACCTTTGGATACCGCGGTTCGCAACACCTCGCCGCTAGGCAAAGTCTTTTCGTATATCTTATCCCTGCCATTTTGCCTGGCCATAACCCAGCCATCACGCCTCAAAAATTTTTCCATGTCACTCCAACTAGGCATGGAACATGATTGATACCGATTCGATATCATCTTCCAACAAAACTCTCAAAACATAAGGTGCATGCTTATGGCGATTTGGCGTATTGTAATAGCGGGAATAGTTATTTTCATAATCGATTGCATACTCTACTAAGTGCCTTGCTAATTCCATTCTCAATTCATCTATCGTCTCACCGTCCGCAACGATGTCTTCAATTTGTTCGATGGAACCCGCATAGCGTCCGTCTTCATCTTGCTCATATTCGAAGGTCAACTCATATATAGAAAGCAATTCCTTCATTTGTTGTTTGGAAAATGCCATAATGATATCTCTATTTCGTTTAATAGCTTGCGGCTTCTCCCTGACAATGGTATCAATAAAACCACCAAAATTAGCTCTTACATCAGTCGCATTAAGAACGGTTTGCATATTCATCCCTCCCTTACCCCCATTGTACTAATTTATGTACATAATGTACACTATGTAGTGTACTCCGTGTTAGTGGGAGCTATTCATCATTTAATATAAAATCCCTGTAGCAAAAAAACGCGAACACATCACACCGTGTTCGCGTTTCTCTTCCGAATATGAAAGGTCCGCAGCTGCTGCCGCCGCCACTTGCTATTATCTGCTCTTTACCAACAGCTCAACAGCTTGCTTCACGAGCTTGCCCGTGTCTCCGCCAGTCTGCTGCTCGTCCAGGATGCATTGCTGAAGATTCTCGGCGACGATTTGGGCGATCGCTCTGTCGGAAGCGTTGCGGACAGCGGACAGCTGGCTTACGACATCCTTGCACGGCTTCCCTTCATCCATAAGGCGCAGCACCCCACGAACCTGTCCTTCGATCCGTTTCAATCGCGCTTTCAACTCATCCGAGTAGTTGTAATCCATCTCTTCTTCACCCTTTCTTGAACGCACACTTACAAATACGAGTATGGGTATATTATAAGGCAAATAAGATAGCATTCATACCCTCCGCCGACCATGCTAGATAAATAGGTTCACGTTGCCTTCCGAAGCGTCCCCGAGATACGCGGCCACACCGCCAAGCTCGATACCGTCTATCAGCTCTTCTTTTTGCAACCCTAGCAAATCCATCGTCATCGTGCAAGCGACCAGCTTAACACCCATTTCCTGCGACAATTCGATCAGCTGCGGCAGCGTCATGGCATTATGCTTCTTGATGACATGCTTGATCATCTTTGGTCCCATGCCGAACATTTGCATTTTGGACAAGCCGAGTTTGTTTGCTCCACGCGGCATCATCCATCCGAACATTTTCTCCAGCAGCCCTTTATTCGTCTGGACAGGACCTTCCTTGCGAAGCGTATTTAGCCCCCAGAAAGTCGTAAAAATAGTTACTTCATGATCATAAGCAGCTGCTCCATTAGCGATGATAAAAGCCGCCATCGCTTTGTCGTAGTCGCCGCTGAACAACACAATAGTCGTTTTCTTCTTCCCCATGTTCTCCATGCCGTCTCTCCGCTCCCCCTGCTATTATTAGACTTTGCGAACGTAAAATTTATACACGCCTTGCTCTTCCTCGTGCTTGATCAGCTCATGGTTCGTTTGCTTAACCCATGCTTGGAAGTCATTGACTGAGCCTTTGTCCGTCGACAACACTTCCATCACTTGGCCGGGTTGTAGGCTATCCAGCGCTTTCTTCGCTTTAACAATTGGCATTGGGCATGCTAGCCCCTTCGTATCGACAACTAGATCCTTATTCATATTGTTATCCTCCTCAAATGTGTTGGTCCCATGACCGCTTAAAATGATGATGCAATTCGCCAACAGATGATTTGCCTTCGTTTTGCTTAGAGCTGTTCCGTTGGCCCGTTCCAGCCAGCCATGCCCGGAATGACGTTCGCGACATGCTCGAAGCCCTTGTCTTGCAGCAGCTGGCAAGCGAGATCGCTTCGGGTGCCCGTTCGGCAAATGACGGCGATAACCTTATCGCTAGCCAACTCCCCGAAGCGATTTTCTAGTTGGCCAAGCGGAATGGAGATTGCGCCGGCGACATGCTGGAATGCATATTCCGCAGGCTCACGTACATCCAAAACAATTATTGCTTCGCCGCCGGCAAGCCTCACTTGCAGTTCGTCCGCTGACATCGTGTTCGCATATGTCGATTCCGGCTTCAGCTCATTCGGGCTTGATTTGCGGACATAATGTTTTAAAACCGCATTCTCCTCGATCGTTCCCAAGTATTGATGGCCGGTCGTTCTAGCCCAGCCTTGAATATCAGCCAGCGAGCCTTTGTCCGTCGCCTGAATCTCGACAACTTGCCCCGATTGTACCGTTTCGATCGCCCTCTTCGTCTTCACGATTGGCATCGGGCAAGCCAGCCCTTTGCAGTCGAGCGTAAGATCCACTTGAATAGGTTCATGTGCAGTCATTGTTGTAGTCCTCCTTCTGTATTCGAAAATATAAGCTTACTTATCATGAATCGCGCAACGGTTAGGACCGATTTCCATCTCACGCTGTTCTTCAGCAGTAGGCGTGATTTTGCCCATGTTCGTATGCCGAATTTCCTGGTATGCGTTTGGCTGCGGCGGCAAATTCTCGGTAACAGCACGGCGGAACTCTGCCTCGTCTTGCATATTGAGCCCTGGATTGTGCTTGTACAGGTCGCCCAATCGAGCGGAAACTTTCCCGCCCTCACCGAGCTCCGTCATTTTGCCAAAATGCGCAGGGAGCACGATCAAATCCTCGGACAGCTCCTTGTAGCGGTTGTACAGTGTATCGCGCAGGTCGCCCACCCAGTCTTCTGCAAGCCCTGCCAAGTCCGGACGCCCAATCGATTCAACGAACAGAATGTCACCCGATAGCAAGTAACGGCCGTCGACGATAAAGGACGTACTGCCGATCGTATGGCCCGGCGAGTATAGCGCCTGGATTTTGATCTGCGTTCCTCCGACCGTTATTTCGTTACCGTCAAGAAGCGGCTCATACTCGAACTGCACCTCCTCAGCATCCTTCGGCGGGAGCCAGTAGGATGCCCCCGTCTTCTTCGCAAGGGCACGTCCGCCGGAGATATGGTCAGCATGCAAATGTGTATCAATCGTGTGTTTGATTTGTGCGCCCTTATCCGCTGCGAACTGTTCGAACACTTCTGTCATCCGCAACGAATCAATCACTGCAGCTTCGCCGCCCGACATAACCATGTAGGACAAACAGCCCTTGCCGATTCGAACGAACTGATAAAGCTCGCCGCCATCTTGCAGATCGCCAACTTTAACCGGCTCCAAATACTCGCTCCATGCTTTCATGCCGCCTTCGAGATAGAAAATGCCGGCTCGTCCTGCCTCCGCCAGTTGCTCTGCCACGAACTTAGACGAGCCTTCCTTGGCGCATGCCACTAGCACTTTCCCTTCTGCCGGGATACGGTCCATGATTGCGTCTACACCCTCAAGCAATTCAAAGTACGGAACGTTTATCGATTCAACCGTTGCCCCTTCAATTCTCCAATCGTTGTAATCACCCTCATTGCGAACATCAAGGATAAACAGCGGCTTTCTGTCCAAAATAAAACGAGTAACTTCCTTGGCTGTCATCGGTTGGTACATGGTCGTAGTTGTCATTTGAAATCGCTCCTTTTATATACCCTATGGGGTATATTTTCGAAAAAATTTTTTTGCCCTTTCAGGCAATCGCTGATTCCGTTCAAACAGGTCAAGCAAGCTTAATTAACCTTCTATGCACGGTCAACATTCAACGCTTCCGTTCCAATTCATCATGCCACCCGTCATATTGACGACGTTATAGCCAAGCGATTCCAGATGCTCGCAGGCAAGCCCACTGCGATTGCCGCTGCGGCATACGATGATCGTTTCCTGCTTCGGGTTAAGCTCTGAATGCCGCTGGCTGACCATCCCGAGCGGCATATGCTTGGCTCCCGCAATATGGCCGGAATCCCACTCATCTTGTTCGCGTACATCGACGATATGCAGCGCCACTCCTTGTTTCATCCATTCGGCCACTTGATCAGGCGTAATTGCTTTTGAAAATTTTCCAGCCATTGTGCTCGCTCCTTTTTTATCCGTTTATTCATCATTATTTTTTCAATTGCCCTCGCCATGCCATAATTCCGCCTTGCAGATGAGCGAGTTCATGGAAGCCATTCTTAGAAAGAACGCGTGCGGCTTGCTTGCTCCTCATTCCGCTACGGCAATACAAGTAGATGCTGCGATCCGAAGGAATTTCGTTTAGCCGCTGCTTCAGCCGGGACAACGGAATATGCATGGCTCCCGCAATGTAACCTTGCTTTACCTCACTTGATTCGCGAACATCGATCAGTACATGATTACGATTCGATTTGATTTCATTCTGCAATTGGTCAGCGTTTAAGCTGCGTAGCCCTTTTACACCTGCGAACCGCTTGCCGATAAACCAAACCATGCCGACAACAATCACGATATTAATCGCGAGATTCTGATCCAATTGATCTCACCTCCTATGCTGAAAATCGAATCCCACATACCCATAGGGGTATAATTTTGATTAAAAAAAATAGATCAGCAACTTGTCTCCATCATATACCCCATGGGGTATAAATGCAAGAGTAAAATCACTGCATAATTATGGCACCTCCCTTTCCCTGCCATTACGTCAGAATATCAAGCCATATTTTTATAACCGTTGCCGTGATCAAACCAGCAAGCACGAATTGCAGCACTTTTACGTTGATCTTCTGCCCAATCTTCGCGCCAATCGGCGAACCTACAATACTCGCCACAACCATGATAATAGATGGAATCAGCAGCATATGGCCGCCCATTGCTTTGCCAAACGTTGAACCAATGGAGGCAATAAAGGTAATGGCCAGCGAAGAGGCAATTGCAACTCGCGTCGGTATTTTTAAAATAACGAGCATAATCGGCACTGTGATAAACGCGCCAGCTGCGCCAACGACGCCGGATAGAATCCCAACAATCGCAGCTGATAAAGAAGCAATCAGGCGGTTGAACTGCAGCTTGGCAAAATCCCCACTCTCAGCGCCTTTCTTCGGCAGAAACATCATAACCGCCGCAATAAGCGCCAGCAGCGCATACGTTATGTTGATCGCTGAATCCGGCAGAAATCTGGAGCCATACCCCCCGATGAAGCTGCCGATCACGATTGGAATCCCCATATAAAGCACGAGCTTCCTGTTAATCAAGCCGCTTTTCCGGTAGGCGAATACGCCTGCAATTGTTGCAAAAAATACTTGTACGGCGCTAACCGCCGATACTTCCTGTGCCGTAAAAGCAGCAAACCCAAGCGCAGGCGGGATGTAGAGCAGCATCGGATACTTGATGATGGAGCCACCGATGCCAACCATGCCAGAGATGAACGATCCAATAAACCCGATCGCAAACAACGTGAGAAGCCAGCCCAAACTTAGATCCATATGAATGCTCCATTCTTAGTTCGTGTATTGGATAAAACGCATCAATATACCCCATGGGGTATATTGTTTTGCATAAAAAAACATGGCCTGCAGGATTATAACCATACAGCCCTTTAACCAACAATGCCTCCTTTACTTGTTGCTATTTGATATTTGTACATATACCCCTATGGGTATTATGATATGCTCTTGCCTTTCCCTTGTCAACCTTCATTCACTTCCAATAGCAATTAAAAAGCCCGACCTAATGGCCGGGCTTTTATCCGTATCAATACTGGCGAGATTATGCCGCAACTCAACTATCCATGAAGGATTTTACGACAAAACAAACGACCATAAGCGGTCGTTTGTTCATTGCAGCCAAAGCTACTCCGTGATTAAGCCATGAGGCGTAATGCGCTTCATTCGATAAGCCGCAATCATCGAAATGATGTAGGCAAGCATCAACATTCCAATACAAAGGGCTACAATGAAGGACAGTTTAATTGTAAATTGTACATTGTGAATGCCCGCCCTAGAGAGCAGCAGCGTCAGCATGGCGTTCGTGTAGAGCGCACCCAATAGGCCTCCGCACATAACCCCTGCCAGCATGACTGGAACATAACTGTATGCCAACTGGTTCATAAGCTGGAGCGTCGTATAACCTATCGCTTTCAAAATGCCAAAATCGCGTTTGCGCTTTAGCAGGGTTGTTTTGATCACGAGATAAAGGATGAGCAAAATGACCAGTGCTGAAATGACAAGCACAATCACCATAACCGTAAACACGGCCGTCGTATAGATGGAGCTTTGGCTGTCAATCGACGCATCAATATCCGTAACTTCAGCCGCTTGGTCTCCATAACGGGCCTTAACCTCGTTAATAAAGGCACCATTCGATACTCCGTCCAAATAAACGTCAATATATTGCCCTGTATAGCGGGGTATTAATTGTTTAATGCCAGGCGTTGTCATATACGCAGCTTGCCCCATATTGCCGATCGACTGGCTTAACCCCGTGACCAGATAGGAAAAGGTGGTGCCATTGTCTTCAAGGTTAATCATATCACCGATGCTTTTATTAGTCTGCTTCGCCAGTGTCCAAGAAATCGCAATTTCATTGTCATACTTCGGGTACCTTCCCTCATAGACGGTCTGGTTGTCCAGCAGGCTGAAATCATCGGATATATTCGTGTAAATGCTCAGGCCTTCTATTTTGATCGGAATTGTATCCAAAAAAAGGGTCTTGCGCACACCATCCATCTGCTCGACCGCTGATCTTAACTTAGCGCTATCAGCCCCTTCTTTCGTTTGGATGGTAACGTTCGATGTTTCCGAGCCAATGAGGCGAATGAATGCCGTCTTATCTCTAGCAATGTTGTCATACAACACAATAGAGAACACCGATGCAAACGTAATGGCGATCATAATGACCGTTATCATTATGTTTTGCTTGCTATTCATCATGGCTGCCTTGCAAGCATGAAGAATCTGCAAACCGCCTCTTGCCTTCTCTAGCCGAAAGTAGTTCCTCCGAAAGTTATGCGCCGTAATGCCCCCGCGTAAAGCGGCGACCGGCTGAAGCTTGCGAATGCGCCCTAAGGATACCAACGCGACGACTATGACAGACACGAGCACAATGAAAATGCTGGCCAAATTGAGGGTTACATTAAAGGTTCGGGCCCACAGCAGCCCTGTCAGTGTAGACAAGATTTTGCTGAAGACAGGGAAAAACGCGTACGATAGGGCGACTCCAACAATACTGGCGGCCAGCGTAATGAACGCAAACTGCCCTACCTGTGCAGCAGCAATTTGCCTGTTCGTATAGCCGAGCGCTTTGAGCACGCCAATGTTCACAATGCTATCCTCTATCATATTGGATACACGGAACTTAATGACGATCAGCGAAACAAGCACAATGACGCCCGCGAATACGACCAAAATAATCGCGATTAAGTTAACCGTCATTCCGCTAACCTGTTTCATCACTTCAATATCTGCCATATATTGAAACGGGTCATTCACGCCGCTGCTCGTGGACATAAATTTCGTATGGAACTCGTCCAGCATCTCGGTTGAACGTTTCATATCCGCAAGCGTCGCAGACAGAAGCACTCCGCTTCCCTTATCGCCTAACTTCACTGACAACTGCCTGTAGGCCGCATCTGCCAAATAAAGCTTCATCACGCCCATATTGTTCGTACCCAACATCGTCGATTCAAAAAATCCTGCTACTTGGTAGCTATGGGACCTGTTCTGATAAGTAATCGTTAACGTATCGCCTAATTGGTAGCCGCCGCTTGCTTGAAAGCTATAAGGCAAGTAAACCGCTTCGCCGCCGGGAATCGGCTCCTGTTTCCCTACCAGCTTAAGTGGCGCAAGCTTCCGGCTAGCATCTGCATTCAATATCGCGAGCCCTGAATTAAATTCACTATCGCCAAAGCGGAAAAAAGCGGAGCCCATCACCATAATAGGCTCAAATTCCACATCGTTCACGCCGGGGTAGGCTTTAAAGAAATCTAAATTTTCTTGTTTATAGTCCGATTTTTCCATCACCATAATCACGTGGGGATCATGCAACTCTTCCGATTTATGCTCATAGAAGGAAGACATAACCGTTATGACCGTCAATCCGATATTTAATAAAAGGGCTGAGGCCGCAATTAGAATGAACAACGATAAGATAGTGCCCTTGCCTTTTCTCAAGTTAGCTTTGACAAGATTCATGACGCCCATCTTACCACCTCATCTCGGCTAGAAAAACTTGCAGCCGCTCAAGGCGCTCAATACTTTCTCCCTTATGGTAAGGGCCGAGCTGCAGATCGCCATAAATAACGCCGTCGCGCAAAAACAGCACGCGATTTCCTCGCAATGCCGTTATAATATCGTGGGTAACCATGACAATGCTCTGTCCGTCCGAGTTCACCTCGGTCAACACATCAAGCACGCTATCACTAGCTGCTGAGTTAAGCGCCCCCGTCGGCTCATCTGCGAACAATATTTTGGGATTGTTGATAAGCGCCCTTACAATTCCAGCCCGTTGCGCTTCGCCACCAGACAGTTGGGAAGGAAACTTCTCCCAAGAATTTTCATTCAACCCAACCGATAAGAGCAATTGCTTCGCCCTTCCTGCAGTCTCCCGCTTATTGCGGCTGACGAGCAGGCCACTAGCCATTATATTATCCAACACGCTCATGTTATCCAACAGATGGATCTGCTGAAACACGAATCCGCAATGGTTTCTTCGAAAGATAGCCAACTGGTCGTTGCTTAGCTTCGAAATTTCATTTCCCTCAAAGTGGATCGCGCCAATTGTCGGTTTATCCATGCCGCTCAGCGCATATAACAACGTCGATTTGCCTGAACCGGAGCTTCCCATAATAACGGTAAAGTCGCCTTCCATCAGGCTTAAATCCAAATTTTTCAGAACATGCTGCTGAAACCCGCTGCTAGAAAAGGTTTTGCACAGCTTCTCCGTCCGTAATAATACCGCTTGCACCTTTACCACCCTCGCCGACTAAGATACTCGCTTCCATGCACACAAGACTGCCGTCCGTCACTTCTACAGTCTTACTATACAAAAACAAATCTTAGTAAAGCTTTGTGCATTTCTTAACGGATTCTTAATTCGCTTAACCTGCCAACATTAATCGCAACACGACCGTAAAACCGTCGCTGCGGCTGTAGCATTCCATCTCACCTTGCATGTTTTTCATAAAATATCTAGAAATAAACAACCCCAAGCCTGTGCCGCTTTGCCCCTGTACGTTCGTCCCCCGATAAAACTTGTTAAACAACAACGGCAGTTCGTCCGCGTCGACCCCTGGCCCGTAATCCATAATGCTGACGGCAAGATGGCCATCCTTGCATTCCGATCTAATCGTTACAGCAGTGCTTGCGTATTTATACGCATTGCTTATCACATTATCGACCACCTGCTGCAACCGGTCCGCATCCATTAGCACAAGGCAAGGCGGGATCGGCTCGCAGTGCACACGCCCTTCATAATCAGCATTCATGAACATTTCCTGCAGCATGCCACTGGATTGCTCGCTTACCGTCACCGTGAGCTCGGTCATCTCTTCCATGGTCGCATGAAACATATCGGTAATGAGCAAATGAATCTGCTCGGCTTTCGAATAGATCGTTTTTAATTGGCGGGTAGTTTTGTCATCCTCAGCTTTCACGAGCATTAGCTCACTGACAGCCTTAATTGACGCGACGGGCGTTTTGATATCGTGGCTTAAGCTAGCAACAAGCTCCTTCTTGCTGCGGTTCGCTTCGTATTCGCTTTGGCGTGCGGCCGCCAGCTGGTCGCGCATCAGATCGAAGCTTTCGGTGAACGCGCCGAACGGATTGTTTTTGCCCATATGCAGCGGAATGTCCAGATTGCCTCTAGCCACATGCGCAGCAAAGCTCTGCAATCGCTTGAACGGCCGAAATATAGCCTGGTTCAACCATACCGTGTAGAAACCGCACATTGCAGCCAATAGGACAAATGCGATTCCAACCGCCCAGGTTAACCGGTCCATAATGCTTTCAATCGCTTGCTTGTAATCGTTCATGACGATAGCCTTGCCCGCTATTTGCCTGTCAATGATGATGTCTACAATCGTACTATTGTGCTTAACTGCATCGTTCATTGTCGTAAACAAACCAGCTGAAGTCTCATACACCGGCTTGCCGGCGGCATCAACAATAACAAAAGGCAGCCGAATCCCGCCGTAATCGCTCGGCTCTAAATGCGCCCAATGGCCTTCTGTTATCTTCACAATTTCATTGACCATAATGACGTCAACGTCGGTATCCACTTTAGCTCTGCCGACCAACATAAATAAAATAAGGCCAACTGCGCATACCGCGGCAGCTATGGCGAATAAGCTTCTTGCGTTCATAGCTGGCTATCCTCCAGCATATACCCCTTCCCCCAGACCGTCTTAATATACTGAGGTTCATTGGGCTTTGCCTCAAGCTTTTCGCGCAGATGGCGGATATGGACATTCAGCGTGCCATCCCCGACAAAAGCATCGCCCCACACATGAAGGAACAGCTCGTCTTTGGGAATAATGCGGTTTTTATGGCCAGCCAAATAGGATAGCAGCTTGAATTCCATCGCCTTTAGCTTCACCTCTTCGCCGTTCACCCGGACACGCCCCATACGCGCATCGATTTGGACCTGCCCAAAATCAAGCGTAGGGGCAGTTGCGATGACCGTCGATGTATACCGTTTGAGCACAGCCTTCACTTTCGCAAGCAGGATGCTAAGCGTATAGGGCTTCTGAATATAGTCGTCGCCGCCGATATTGAGCGCGATCAGAATATCATCATTGCTCGAACGGGCACTAATAAACAGGATCGGAATTTGCGTCGTTTGCCTAAGCTTCTTGCACAAATCAAACCCGGAAGTTTCACCCAAATTGATATCAAGAAGAATAAGCGAGGCTTCATTGTCCTGCAAAAAAGCAAAACATGCTTCTTCACTTGTTACATAAGCAGATTTCACGTTAAACATATTAAAATATTCGCTAGTCGACTCTGCTAATGCATCTTCATCATCAACAATTAAGCAATCATAATGCATCGAATTTCCCCTCACTAACGTTCAATTGCAAGTTTATAAATCCCATCATATAACATTGTCGCAAAAATGGCAGATATATTCACTATTTCTATCGATTATCAATATAATTTTGCATATTATAAAAATCCACAACCTCATGCGGCTGTGGATGGATAGATTTAATGTTCCAAGCGCCTTCGGTTCTTCACCGTGATGCCATCAGCGGCTCCATACATACAATAGCTTTCCCCTTCACACGGCCTTCCCCAAGATGCAGAAGCGCCTGGGCCGCGTCATGCAATGCATACTTCTGGCCGATGACGGGCACGACATGGCCCGCTTCAACAAGCGCCTGCCAGGCCAATTGGTCGTCATGATTAGGCTTGTGAACGAGAACCGCCAGTTTCTTCTTTTCGAACAAGGCAGCAATCGGCGATACCAGCAACGTCTGGAGGAGGCGTGGTATGGAGCCGCCTACCATGACGTATCTGCCGCCTGACTTGAGCGCGCGTTTGATGGCAAATACCGATCGTTTCCCGACGACATCGAGGATCAGGTCGTAGCGTGGACCGATTGCGGTGAAATCTTCTTGGGCGTAATCCAAAACATGATCCGCCCCAAGGGAGCGCAGCATATCCAGCTTGTCGGCGCTGTCCACGCCGGTTACTTTTGCCCCTAGCAATTTGGCGTATTGGATGGCGAACGTGCCTACGCCCCCGCCCGCCCCATTAATCAGAACCCGATGGTCCCTTTGAATCTTGCCTTTATCCCGCAGCCCTTGCAAGGCTAGAACGGCTGCCTGTGGAATAGCCGCCGCCTGTTCAAAACTTATCGCTGTTGGCTTTGGCGTCAAAGCTTCTTCCCGTGCGCATACATATTCGGCGAATCCGCCCCATCCGCAACCCGAAATGTCCCCGAACACTTCGTCTCCTGGCCGAAACCGTTCGACAGCATCACCTACAGCGACTATCTTCCCTGCGATATCAGCGCCAAGAATCCGGTAACGGGGCTTGCGAAGCCCGCCAAGGCGGGTAATGTACGGTTTTCCGCGCAAGAGATCCCAATCCCAGGAATTGACCGATGCGGCATGTACGGCGATCAGCACTTCGTGGCTCTTAGGTACAGGGACTTCCACTTCTTCAATCCTCAGAACATCTGGCGATCCATAGTTGTCATAGACTAGCGCCCTCATCATGTGGGCTTCTCGTTCCCTTGATTGGCCTGCCGCCTGCATCTCTGCCATCGTTAACCTCCCCAGCCTTCATCTATTCCTATAGTAGCATTAATTACAACAAGTAGAAGAAAATTCATAAAAAAAACGAGCCGAGGGACGCGATTGCATTCCTCGGCTCGAACTTTGCCATTACATCAATTGTTTGCCCTTAACTATTCCACTAGCCTTTTTCATTAATCATTCCCGCCAGAAGCAGCATTCGGTAGAGCAGCACAGTATCAACCGAAGAGAAAAATAAAGCCCTGGCATTTAATCTCCTATGGGCAGCTGTCCAAAAGAGACCTTATTAAGCAATCCTTCATCTTTCAGTGACTCATATGCGCTTATTAAATCAGGCACGTTTCGTCCCGTAAGTATCCAACCGCCTACGGTCCCACGAATGGCTTCTAAATGTTCTGCACTCATCAGGCGAAGTTCATCCACGGACATGCTTATGGTTTTCCCACAATAACGCTGAAGCGCATCTAAAATTGAATATTGCCCCTTCTGATTTAGCTGCTCAAACTTTGAATCTCTTATCCCGCAATCAAACTTGAGGACACCCTTCGTTGGAAATTCTAACGGACTGAGCAGCCCTTATTTGATCAAATTCGGACTCATTTGTGTTCTAACGGACCGAGCAGCCGCTATTTGGCGAATATCGACTCCAAGAGGCAGTAAATTAGCTAAATAACGGCCGTGGTGTCCGTTACAATTCGCAAAGGGCACTTTTGGAGGGGATAGCGACTCTGAGGTCCGTTAGATCAATCCCCTAGCGATTAATCCCGCAAAAGCGCGTTGGCGATCAGCATGTCAAACTTGCGAATATCTACGCCTTTTTGCAATTTCACTTTGATATGCCCCGCCCGTGTCCACAACTCCACCTCTGCATTAAAGTCGAGAAACCCGCCTGCGTTCTCTGTGGACCACATATTAATGGATGAATAAGGAAGAGAGTATATCTCTACCTTTTTGCCTGTAATGCCTTGCACATCTTTCACAATCAGCCTTTTATTCGTAAATACAGCCGTATCCCGAAAGGTTTTATACGCGGCAACCGCCACTTCCCCTGTCACTAGCAAAGCATTAATGTCCTGTGGGATTGGGCACTCCGATACTAAAGTCCATTCCAAAATACTTTGTGTTCCTGCCATCTGCCTGACCCCCTATTATACTGTATTGGCTTTTCCCCATAACGTTTGAAAATGCGCTTCATACTGCCCCGTTAGTTCTGCATCCTCAATAAAATGAAAACTATTAATTTCTGAGAAACAATTTTGCATACGATTATCCTGTATATTCGCAGCATATTGCATCTTGTGTGGATAACGCCACGCAAACTGGGTTGGGGTTATGTTTGCAGTCATCACAATGATTTTATCATCCACGATGATGAATTTATCATGAATGATTGGGGACCAAAATCGTTGCTCTACATTGCTCCACCGTTTCAAGTAGGCCTCTGTGAGATGCGTCCTCTTGCCTTGTGCCTGATTATCCGCCCTCGTCTGCTTCAACGCCTTTATTTCAACCGATGGATCCCGGCCCGCTAGCTCACCGAGAGCTGTTACAATACTTTTTGCTGCTTTATCGAAAGGATCTATATCCATAAAATGCTGTGCGCACAGGTATACTCTGCGCTTCGCAGACTGGATAAACGCAATTATTTGATCCTGTACAAAATGGTTGCTGCCCCGCCCGCCATAAGCAATAAAAGGAGCACTGTAATAACAACCCTGATACTCATCAGCCTCAAGGGCTGTTGGCTCAACCAGATATTCGGAATCACATTTCGTACCGGAAAAATCTTTATATTCAGCAAGCGATAAAGAATGCTTTTCCAACAAGCCAAAGTACGTTTTGAACATCGCCGCCGTATTCGGTTCATTTTCGATAACTAACAAATTATCACTATGTGGAGGATCGGCATAAGCAAGATTGCTGGATAAGCTAATGCATTTCGTGCTGCCATCCCTCAGCTCTATAAGTATCGATTTATTGTGTAAACTGTACGCTTCCTTGCCACGGGAGTAATGCTGTTTGTACCACTGATACGTATGTGGGAAGAGACGAAGGCTTATTTTCGGGAAATTTCCATCTTCTATACGTTTATATATTCCCTTTGCATAGTCGAATTTAGAAGAGGCCCCTCTTGCACTCGTTTCTGGATTATATATATTCACTGTTTGCTTAGAATACCCATTTAAAGGGATCGAATAGATATGCACCGAACAGCCTTGTGCACTTAATTGTTCAAGCTTCTCGTGCAGATAGAGATTATTGTATAAGAACAATGATAGTTTTATATTTGCTGCATTTTGTAATTCTTCAATCAACCGATCCAGCAAGTAAGGCGAGCTGCCTCTTGGCTTCATTACGGTATCTATTGGAATGTCGAAATAGGCTCTATATGCCAAATTCTCCGCCCCCTATTCTAGATGACATCTATCCGAACTTCCTCTGTGTATATTGTACTCTGCTCAATTTCGCCGAAATCTTAATCGGATTCGAATGTTGCAAGCGGATAATAACATCTGTCTTGTTGTTCCTATCTCCTCCAATCCGTTCCGATGCAATAATTCCCGTGCCCTGCGTGATGCCTAGATCGAGCAGCCATTGCGGCAACTGATTAGGAATGCTTTCGGCGTTAGCAGCTCTTCTAATTGCATGTTCCAGCTGGTCGGATGCTATTGACATGTAATCGCCTCTGTTCCATGATGTATGCGACATAAGACCTATATAAAACCTAATATTCGACAATTTCCTGCATTTCCCTTTTAAATTACGCATGCAAAAAAAAGATTACGGGTTTCCGTAATCTAGAAAAAGAAAAGATAAGCTTTATCCGGTTTCTGAAAAAGCCTTGCTATGGGCAGGATGATAAATGGGGCGCACCATAAACGGCCCTTCTATCACGCTTGGAGGCGAATTGACGTGCCGGATAAATTTTCGAAAGAAACTAGAAGCAAAATCATGCGGTCCATCAAATCTAAAACGAAAATGGAGGACCGGGTCTGCAAAGCATTATGGAACAAGGGCCTGCGATTTCGCAGAAATATAAAAGACCTTCCGGGCAAGCCCGATATCGCGTGGAAAAAATATAAAGCAGCCGTATTTCTCGACTCCTGTTATTGGCATGTTTGTGATATTCACGGCCATATCCCCCAGTCCAATGTTGAATATTGGAGCAAGAAGCTTTCAAGAAATAAAGAGCGTGATCAAGTGAATACCGCGCATTATTTAAGCTCAGGCTGGAAGGTTCTTCGCGTGTGGGAGCATCAAATAAAAGAGGATTTTGACGGCACGATTGACTTGATTATTGATTTTTATGAGCAAGCAAAAGGCGCTCAGAATCGCACGGAAATTGAATCCTCATCCGTCACAAAATCAGGCGTGCATTGAACGGATTGATAATTGGGCGATTTGATATCCATATCGAATACACAGAGCTGTTTCTGTACCTGATAACGGCCATCGGTTCGAACAAGCGCATACTCCGCTTCAGGCAGTACGCCTAAACCATCACCATAGTCCAGCGCAACGGAGGCCGTTATACGGCCAGGCATAGAGAGATCAATTTTGCTAATAGCAAAACCCAGCAGAGGCTCCCCATCGCGGCCGTTCGTTTTCATTATTCCGGTAAAATAATCATTAAACATCTGCTTGGCGGATTCGTATGGATGCTGCTGGAACTCTTCAACAGGCTGGCTTGTCTTTTCTTCGAGGGACCGGGCAGAGCTTTGCGCGTTGGCAATGGAAATCCCTAAACATAATACAATTAGGAGCCCAACTAAGAGTGAAGCGAACTTTTTGTTTAGTGCCATTTTTCCACTCCTTATACTTAATACCATTTATTACAGAATACGAGTTGGGGTTGGATTAAGTTTTGGGTTTGCCTTCGTTCAAGAATGATATCCCATAATCTAGAACTATTTCCCACGAAAAACCCTCTTCAGCATCGAAGGCTGAAAGAACGCAGTAGAGGAACGCTTCAGATTCATCACTTGCGCCAATCGCAAATACACCACGCTGTCATGGGCAGATGCTCGATATATTTTCTTGGTGAACCACTTTTGTACCCCGATTCCGAACCTCTTGCCAATAATAGCTGGATGCCTATACGCTTCGACGAGCGCCATGTTCCACGGATCATCAGTAAGTTTGGGCAACTTATCCCAATAGTTTTTGATCACCGTATCCATCGACTCGCCGTTTGCGATGCGCCCCAGCTCCGCATGCAAGGCTTCCGCCTCCATTGCAGCTACCGTCATCCCTTGGCCATACAGCGGGTCGAATCGGCAATATGCATCCCCAATCATGATGAAACGGTTAGGAAGCTTATCGATGATATTGCGCCGTTTGCGTGATTGCGAGGAAATTTTATAAATTTTCAGCTCACTGATAGGCGTCGCCTTTTGAATAAAACGATAAATATCCGGTTGGGGAAGCTGCTTCGCAATTTGCTCGAACTCCTCCTCAGTCTGGGGAGGTTCCTTCAAGTATCCTCCTAGCGTAATTCCAACTTGTTCATTTTCAAAAGGAATGACAACCCCTACATAGGGCTGCTCCGGCAGTTGAGCTGATATTCGAAAGCCCCTCTACCCGCTTACGGACATGATGCTCAATGAACGGGCGGGTTTGCTGCACCATCCGGATTCCACTCTGGAACCGCTTCTTCCATTGCCCAAAATGGAACCACTCCAGATCATTCGTAAAATCGGTAACGACACTCCCGTTCTGAATCATTTCCTCAATAATGCCCGGAAACAGCCCTTCGA
The DNA here is from genome assembly GCF_009789195.1 of Paenibacillus sp. MMS18-CY102. GTDB lineage: Bacteria > Bacillota > Bacilli > Paenibacillales > Paenibacillaceae > Paenibacillus_T. Next base: position 44,733 of record NZ_WSTC01000038.1, read on the forward strand.
GAATCTCCTGGCCCCGTTCGAGCAAAATATGGGAATGATGGCTTTGCGGAACCTTGTTTCGGGGCGTTGGGCCATCCGGAGAAGCATCCGCTTCAACGATGATGACTTCATGAAAGCTATCAGACAGCGCTCTCGCCGCAAGCAACCCCGCAATACTGCCGCCGATCACGATCGCTCGCCCTGCTCTTTTTTGCAACATATTGGGCCAAACCCTCCGCTACTATTGAAATTTTTATTGATTATACCATGAATTTCAAGCTGGTAAGCGGAGTAGTTAAATCGCATGATAGACAGAAAAACCACCGCCTCGTGGGGCAGTGGTTTACGTAGAACCATTTTATCCGCTCAACTCTTTGCGAACATCCAAATATTGATCAAGCCGTGCGCGATGCACATAATTACGCCCTTTGTTTTTAGCGATATACAACGCCTTGTCGCAAGAGGAATAAAGCGCATTTAACTGGGTCTGCCGATCTGGAACAATCGTAAGAACCCCTATGCTAATCGTATAAGATGCGGGCAATCCTCGAGAGGCTGCATCCCCTAGCGACGCTTTTATTTTCTCGACCACACTATCAGACGCTATCTCATCCTTCCCAAGCAGCATGATGCCAAACTCGTCACCACCGTAACGGACAAACAACGCTTCCCCATCCAATTCGCTTTGGATTTGTGACGTCATATCCTGCAGCACATCGTCCCCCGCCATATGGCCGAACGTATCGTTTATTACTTTAAAATGATCAATATCGAACAACACAAAGGAAATCGGAGCCCTCCTCTTCGCATGTTCGGCAAGGCAACGGTTCGCCTCCAAAGCAAACGTCCTGCGGTTCAACGTCTTCGTTAAATCGTCGTAGCTAGCCAACCGAACCAGCTCTTGATCCGATTTCTCCTTCAGCAACAGCACGAACCCCGAATTTTCCACGATCATGAGAAGAAAAAGCGACAAAACCATAAGCGTCTCATAAATGCCAGGCGAAAACACCTGTATACGGCTGCCCGTCAATAACGCGCTGGCCCCTTTTAAACATCCCATTGCAAAAACAAGTACATATAGAAAACCCGTAACTCTTGTGAGCGCAGTCGCCGATCTTTGAATCAACATGCGATACACCGGGAACAAAAGCACTGTAGAAACAATCGAGGAATACGCCACCCGCACACTTTCTTTATTATAAAAAAGCTCCAGCAACGCAAATCCGACGATACTTAGTGCCGTTAATGCATAATATATCCTTCTTGTCCTTGGACGCAGCTCCTCTCGGAGACTAAGCAGGGCCATAATCTCACAAGTAGCGGCTATGTACAGCATTGCGTTAATAATTAATAGATAGAGCATGCTCGGATGCTCTGGGCGAAGCGCTGAACCTAGCCATGCGACAGACTCCGCGCACTTGCCTAGCAAGAATAAGTGAAGCAATTTATTTTTGGGCTGGCCATACCAATAAGCGCCGATCAGGATTGAAGTAAATAAATGCCCTAATCCGATCAACACTAGAACCGTTTTTGTATCTATATGCAAATTCATTATATCTGCCACCAACTTACGAAGGTTATTTAAATTTTTTGTTTATTTAGCATTTTCCATAAAACTTAATAAAAGTATATCACATAAACAACCCGCGATTTGTTGAAATAACGTGTAGGGGTTAGGAGGAGTTATTTCCCTGTTCGAGTTAATCGTCGATTAACAAATCCAATCTATACTAAGCGTAATCTAACATTTCATCCCTTTTTCAAAGAAAGGAATCCACTCTATGGGCATCCATACGTATTTTCAATCGTTGACTGATTTAGAGAGAATCATTCGCTGCCCAGGTAAATTCAAATATCAGGAGCATAGCGTTTCCGCCCATTCTTGGAAAGTCGTCCAATATGCCAAGACGTTAGCCGATATTGAAGAAAGCAATGGAGTCGCCGTGGATTGGAAAAAGTTATATGAAATCACTAGCAGCCATGATTACGGAGAAATTTTTATCGGGGATATTAAAACGCCCGTGAAGCACTATTCGCTAGAACTGCGAGCCATGCTGCAAAAAGTAGAAGAAGGAATGGTCGAGCATTTCATCGAAGACCATATTCCCGAGGATTTCAAGCCCATCTTCCGCAGACAGCTGCGCGAAGGCAAAGACAACTCAGTAGAAGGGCAAATATTAGAAGTCGCCGACAAAATGGATCAAATCTACGAGGCCTTCGCAGAGCTGCAATTAGGGAATACAGAAAAAGAATTTATCGTCATGTACCGAAATGCCCTTATCAAAATCAAACAAATCAACCTTCATTGTGTGGATTATTTTCTGCAAAATATTTTGCCCGACTTAGTTCGAGAGGGCTCTAGATCGCCCATCGATATTGAAACGATTACGAAGGAAGCGTTGGCTTCTTAGTATCAGTTCTGTTATTCCGATAGCAAAAATCCACTACCGTAAGCGGTAGTGGATTTAGATGATCTTCTTCAGCAGATTACCCCTTCACACTGCCCGCGGTAACCCCTTCCCGGTCGAATCATACATTACTTTTTGCATTAGGTGCTTGTTTACGCAACTCCCAACCGAATACAACTAGAATCGGTGACAGCAGCACGGCGGCGACCACAAGCGACGCTCGTACCGACAGGCGATTGCCTATCCAGCCAATAAGCGGGCCACCTGCAGATTGTCCGAGCGCGTCCGACTGGCTAATCATTGAAAGTACGGTGGCACGGACTTTGCTTTCGATGTTCATATTCAGCCACGTATCGTACATGGGTCCGCTGATAGACCCGATCACGCCAATTGCCAGCAGGGAGCTGAGCGCCCAAGTAAAGCTCGGAGAGAGGGCAAATGATAGAAGTGCGACGATGCGCAGCCCTGTCAACATGATCATTCCTACGATGACCACGCGTTCGTTTCCCGTATCTAGCCGCTTCTCGGCAATCCTCACGGCGAACAGACTGAGGGAGGTGGAGAGAACGGAAATCAGGCCGAACCACATGGCCATCGAGAGCGATGCTCCTTGAGGGAAGCCGACATCAATGATCAGATACGCTTCCCATAGCCGGTCATATCCTTCGGACGCTGCGCCACTGAACAGTGTGACGACAAGGATCATCAGCAACACCGGATGACCACGTACCACCTTTGCCCCGGTCACCCACGTTGTTCTCATGTTCTGCCAGTGCGAGGATTCGGCGGTGCGCTCTGAACGAACGAACTTAGTCTCTTTCATGAAGAGGAGAAGAAAGGCTCCGAGTCCAAGGTACAGTAGACCACCCACCAGATACGGCAGGTTAGGTGCAAGGGTGCATAGCCCGACGCTGAGTACGATACCAATCAGGTTGGCGATCAGACTAAGGCGTTTGGCCCGCATGAATATGCGGCCGATGTTCTCTTCGCCGACTTCATCGACAATCCAAGCTGTGCCAGCGCCGCTGAGGAATGTCTCGCCAATGCCGCGAATGAATTCTGAGAATAGAAGCCAGATGAACAACGAGATCAAAGGGCTCATCGACCCGAGCCACGGCACGCTGCCCTCAAGCATGTACGCACCGCCGATCACAAACATCCCCAGGATTACTGAGGTGCGCCGACTATATGTATCGGCTACTACGCCTGTAATACCTTCGAAAATCAATACGGTTACTTCCAGAACTGTTCCTACCATCAGCAGTTCAAATGGGTTCAGCCCAAGCGTTGTAATGTAATAGACCGCATAGGTTGTAAACATCGTAGTATTGGCGAGGGATGTAATAAACATCATTATCATATACACTTGTGAAGTGCGAATTATCATTTAAGCAGTATCCCCTTTTCCATTGCAGCCTTTCCTGTGTAATCAACTTCCCGGTAATTGTAAATATCAGGACTTATGCAATTAGATCGCACGCAGTGGTGCCGCTTGGCGTGATTTGCCGGAAGAACGTTACGGTTCATTGAGACAGCAAACTCATCTACACCCACCTAAGTTACCGCCCCCTCACTTCAAAACCTCATCCCCCGCCTCATCCTTAAACCGAACAACCGGAACCGTCAGATGCGCCGAGACCGTCTTCGTAATGCCGAATACTGTCGTATACTTCACATCCGCATACACATCGATGTCTTTTAATTGCGTGATTTGATAATGCGTCAATTTAATCGGAGGAACCGAGCTATCATTATTGAGCTGCTCCAGCAACTCTCTCGTCACAAAAGACTGAATGTCTTCGTGATTCATATTCACTATGAAATGAGGATTGCTCGGGTCCTCGACTTTAACACGTTCTACAGCACTGTGCTGCACCGTATTAACCGCGTTGTTCATCTTATCATTCAACGCATGCTCAAGAGCATCCCTCTTAGACGTATACTGGTTAGCCCAAATAAGGAATCCGGCCAGCAGCGCAACAATAACTAGCAGTATCCAGAGCCTCGTTCTAGTTAATTTCATGCTCATATTCCCTCCACTACAGCCTTATAAAGGATATTCAAGTTGTTTTGATTGTACATAATATACACGCTCAAAATCTGACTCATAATAACCAACTTTATATTGTGTCATATCTATAAGATCGCTGAACGTATTGGGAAGATCGCAGTTCCACTTGATATCATCAAAATTTACCGGAAAATCCTTCGCATTAGGATTTGGTGTGTGCACGTAAACAGCATCGGCTCCGGCATCTTCCTCATGAATACATACCCAAGTTTGATAAGGCTTGTTTAGTTGTTCCAGCTGTTTCAAAAATCTCGAATATAGCAGCATATGAGCTTTAATGTGTGCTCTTCTCACTTTCAGGCTAGCATTGCCTATACCACCGAAATCAAGATGCCTATGCCAAAAGTCGTACCAAGAATCATCGCCCACATGTAACTGATAATTTCCGGCCAATGACCACAACTTTTTAAAATATCTTTTTTTGCCGCGAAATTTCTTCACCTTAGTCCTCCAAACAAGTTCATTTATTACCCAAATAATACCACATGAGAGTTCCTTGTATACAAACAAAAAGACAGTTGTGGCTTAAATGCCCTAACTGTCTTAACCAAACTTTACTGAAAATCCACCAACTGCCCTTCCCCCGCATCATAAGATATGACCCTGCCCCGAATAGATAGACACATAGAAAACCTCTATAATAAAAGTGGAGGGATTTACTATGGGGCAACGGAAGCAATTTGATAAAGCATTTAAAGAACAGGCGGTATCGCGAATTTTAGCCGGAGAAGCAACGATGGCGGATACGGCGAAGGATCTGAATGTTCATTACACCACAGTTCGAGACTGGGTGAAAAATTATAAGCTTGATGGAGAAAGTGCGTTTCCAGGCAGCGGCCATCTTAAGGAAGAGGATGATGAGATTCGTAAGCTGCGGAAGCAACTGGCGGACCTCAAAGAAGAAAATGATATCCTAAAAAAGGCG
>NZ_WSTC01000039.1 GCF_009789195.1 Paenibacillus sp. MMS18-CY102
GGTTCGCCGTTTTGCAACCCTTATTTCACAATTCTGGCCACCTGAGCTTGCTATGTCTTGGTGGCCGGTTTATTCAAGCATAGATTCTCACACTTGCCAGTTAATCTCGTGAACTGCATAAGTCCTGATGTATTCTTGCAACTGGTTTAATGTGACATTAAAACCTAAGTTATCCATTTTATCATCTCCCATTTCATGTTCCGTATTCCCTTATCAACTGATGTCTCGATATATCCAACGATCTGATTGAATGTAAATACATTTAGTTTTTCATCTAGCGCATCCTTATCGTACTCCATGTCTGCTAATGCATACGGAATAAATTGTGCAACATCTGCGGAACTAACCTCTTCTAAATCAAAAATGGCTGCCCGTCCACCTAACGATCTTTTCAGCTCATCCCTAATGCCATAGTATTCCAGCAGTTTTCCATTCAGCAATCGAAAATCGTTATGGTACAATCCCGCTACCTCTTTATCCACTTCCATTCTGTTTTTCAGCCAAGGCACATAAAAACCTTTTAACCATAAGTCATCCGCAATTAAATGTGTATAATACCCCAAAATATACAGGCTCTCCGCTTGTGAGTGATATTTATCCAGAAACCCTTTGTAGTCAATGCTTCGGGAATAGTCTTGTAATTCACCTTGAAAGAAATGGGATAAGTCTTTGGATGAAGCTGCATCAGGGGCAATGCCACCAAGCAAAAAAGCTGTTTTATCTTCAATCGACAGGCACTCAGCTATTTTATTAGCAATAAGTAAATGCATGATCCTAGAACCCATAATAATTCCTCACCTTCAAAGGTTTCCTATAACAAGCAAGTTTCAATATTAAATTAAACTGGCCATTTGCTTATCGAAACAACAAAAAAGACGCGCCCGTTGGTTGGCACGCCTTTCCCGTCTTATTGAGCTAATTTAGAACTTATCGTGGTCGCCGCCGCTACGCTTCATCAACAGCACGAGCAGCCCACCCAGAATGACAAAGCATGCCGTCAGCCCTTGCAGGCTGTTAAACGATGCGATCGCTCCCAGCGACAGCAAGGAGAAGAAGATAATCGCGCAGCTGCCAAGCACGAACACGGGAAGCAGCAGCCAGAAGAGGCGGAAGCCGAACAAGTAGAACTCAAGCAGCCCGAACGCGACAGCGAGCAGGAAGCCCGGCCACATCGTCCCCCATGCATCGAACAGCATTGCTACTTGGCAGGTCAGGCCGGATACGACCAGAATGCCGCCTGGAATGAGCATGCCTGCTGCCGCTCGCGAACGTTTGTACAAATAAGCTACGTGGAAAAAAACGCCAATCGGAAGCACGAACAGCATCGGCCAAAAGTAAGCGAAAATGTTGCCCGGTTCTGTATAGGAACGCCCATCCATTGACTGCGCCTGTATGAGCAGCCAGATCAACCCTGCTACAATGGCGATTACACCATAATTACGCCGCATAGTCATCGTTTTAACTCCTTTTTCATCTTATTGTTATTGTTCATCCGAAACTTGATGCAGCTAGCGTACCACCATGTTCAGCCTAAGTAAATGACTCCGGCGCAAAACCCGTCCCGAGTCGGAGGCCGCCTCAGCCTCACGGTCAACCGCAATCGAACTGTCGCCCGATGCGGGCGCGGCTACGCCGGATAGGGCAGGTTTCTATGCCCTATTCGCTCTCGCGGACGCTCCCGCGCCGAATAGGGCAGATTTCTGTACCCTATTCGCTCTCGCTGGCGCTTCAGCGCCGAATAGGGCAGATTTCTGTACCCTATTTGCTCCCGTGGGCGCTCCAGCGCCGAATAGGGCAGATTTCTGTACCCTATTCGCTCTCGCAGGCGCTCCAGCGCCGCAGTGCTCACCGCGTGCGCCAGCCCCAAACATAAAAGCGGTGCAGGAATAATCCCCTGCACCGCTCACAACTTCCTATTTAACCTTGCGCCGGATAAAATTTCACCAGCTCGCTCACGATCGCAGCCGTGTCGCCGTCCACGACGGTCTGGCGCTGCGGCTTATCGAACAAGTTCGAAATCTGAGCCGGGAACTCTTGCTTGATGCCCGTCAGCTGCACAGCCTCATCGAACTTCGCCGGATGCGCCGTCGCCAGCGATATCATGACGCTGCCGGATTGGCCGCGCTGCTCAGCTGCCTCTACGCCGCACGCGGAGTGCGGATCAAGCAGGTAGCCTGTCGCCGCTTCATAACGCTTGATCGTGTCGAGGCACGCCTCATTGTCTACACCATACGCGCCGAACTCGGCGCGAACCTTCTCCAGCACGTCCGCCGAGACAGATAAGCTGCCGGTCGCACGGAAACCGTTCATAAGCGACTCGATCGCTTCCGCGTCCTCGCCAAGCACATAATACAAGTAACGCTCGAAGTTGCTCGCGACTTGGATATCCATCGATGGGCTATACGTCATGCGGAAGTTATCCGGCTTGTACTCGCCCGTTTCAACGAAACGCTCGAGAATGTTGTTTGCGTTCGTCGCGATAACGAGGCGATCAACTGGCAAGCCCATGCGCTTCGCTAGATAGCCAGCGAAAATATCGCCGAAGTTGCCCGATGGCACGCTAAAGCTTACTTGCGATGCACCGCTAGCTTCTTGTACGCGGAAGTACGCGTAGAAGTAATACACGGTTTGTGCGATAATCCGAACGATGTTGATCGAGTTAATCGCGCACAGGTTGTGCTTCGCTTTAAAATCGAGATCAGCGAACAGATCCTTAATGATCCGTTGGCAATCGTCGAAGTTGCCGTGGACGGACAAGTTCAACACGTTTCTGTCCGCCACTGTCGTCATCTGCAGCTCCTGCACCTTGCTTACTTTGCCATGCGGATGGAGGATGCAGATGTTAATGCCTTCTTTGCCGCGTACGCCTTCAATAGAGGATGCGCCCGTATCGCCGGACGTTGCACCCAAAATATTGATCGGCAAATTCCGTTCGCGCGCCACGTACGTGTACAGCTGGCCCATGAATTGAAGCGCAATGTCCTTGAATGCAAAGGTCGGGCCGTGGAACAGCTCAAGCAGGTACAGCTCGTCCTTGAGCTTCGTTACCGGCGTTACCTCTGGGTGGCGGAACGTTGCGTAGCTGTCGTTCACCATGCGTTTCAAATCATCTGCCGGAATTTCATCATTCGTATAATAAGCGAGAATCGCGAGCGTGAGCTCTTGATAGGACAGCTTCGACCAAGCTTTCAGCGTCTCAGCCGATACAGCCGGAATTTGCTCGGGAACGAGCAGCCCTCCGTCATTCGCCAATCCCATTAGAAAAGCATCAATAAACCCGATTCCGCTAACCTTGCCCCTGGTGCTCTTGTACTGCATGCCTATTCCCTCCTACTATTGTCGGCCTATAAGCCGATTGAAGCGCCGCCTGCGCTACCGTATTAGCGTAATTATACGTGCCGCAGGCGCTTTTCTGCAAACAAAACCGCAAGAAAAGTTCCACCAATCGACATGCTAGCTACCGATAGCGGACCGTAAGCGTGAAGGCGCGGCCAGAGTAGGCGTACGAATAACCAGATACCACATTGCTTGCTTGTAGCGCTGCTTTCATATCTGCGATTTCATCGCCTTCATATGTCGCTTTGAATTTAATTTCCGTCTCGCGTGATGCAAGCGCTTTGCCGATATGCCCCTTCAGCTCCGCAGCGCTATGCACCGCCCAGCCATTGTACTCAAAATAATCATAAGCAGTCGCTGTCGCGGCCGGCCACTCCGACGCCGTCCACTTATGGTCCTTCGCCAGTGCTGCATCCGGCACATTAAAGTAGCTGTACACGAGGCGACCTTGCTTATCCGGCACAGGATCATCCCACGTTACGTCTAAATTGTAATATTCGCCATCGATTTTCACTTTATTCCAAGCGTGGCCCACACCGTTGGCAGTGCCCGTAACGATCTGCGAATCGATGCCTTCCAGCTCCAGCATAATATGCGCCGCATACGCATAGCCTTGGCAGACCGCCGTTCCCCGGAACAACGAACCGTAGGCGCTATAGGAATCTGTTGGGACCGTATCCTTCAAATAATTATCATAATCGTAAGCGGTATGCAGGACGAGATAATCATGAATCGCAAGCTCTTTCTCAAAATCCGTCATGCCCGGCTTAATGATCGCCGCATTGACGCGAACCGCTTCCTGATAAATTTGCTTCGCACGCGCATCGTTAAAGACGAGCGACTGGCCTTTGCGCCCAACCGAAGCCAACAGGTCAGATTCGCTGTTTATATAGATCGGCCCATAGCCTGAAGCAATGCGATAGGCGAGTGAAAATATTTGTTCACGGGAGGCATTCGCCTTCGGGCGGAACAACAAGCCCTCCTTCGCCTGCGAGCCTTGGAGCACATTGGCCGCCGCCAGCTTCCCGGACGCTTCCTTCGCCCACACAGCGATCGTGGCAGCATCAGCGAAGGATGGCGCCGCGCTTCCTTTCAGCTTATCAGCAAACCCTGCCTTGTTGATCGTATTGTATAGCATAACGGCCAGCTGTTCGCGCGTAACTGGCGAGTTCGGCGAGAATGTCCCTGCCCCCGTCCCTCCGACGAGTTCAAGCGCATACGCTTTGCGAACGTTAGCATCCTGGGTATCTGTAAAAGGATTCTCCGCCGGCGACGGCGCTTGCTTGCCAGTCAGCCGTTCATACAAACGGACGACGACCGCGCTCAGTTCAGCCCGCGTAATCGGCTTCTGGTAATCACTCATTAACTCGTAAGGGATGAGGCCGAATGCATTCGCTTGATCCACATCCGCTTTGGCCCATACGCTCGGCACGTTACGGCTTGCAGCCGATGCCGCTGCTGGTGATATGAGCAATGCATTAGCAAGCAGGAGACTCGCCGATGCTGCCATCAGCATCTGTTTGGTTGACCGTTTCTTGTGTGTAAGGTTCATCGTTGTTCTCCCCTCTTCCTACCGAAGTTGTTTCAAAACCATCATTCTTACCCCCTATATCGGCAGGAAGGGGCGGCCAGTTGACGGAATGGCGGATTTTTCCATACAAAAAAAAGACGGCGCTATTCGCGCCGCCCTCATCTTTGCCTAGTCCTCGAACTCTGCGTAACCTTTGTCCACCAGATAGTCCATCTCAGCATCGAGAATCGTCTCCAGCGTAAGCTCGTCCAGCTTCACGTCACGCTGTTTCAAAATATAATCGACCAGCTCATCGCTGTCGATATCAACTTCACCCCGCGCGTTCGGCTTTGCATTGTCGATAAACTTTTGCTCATATTGAAGCACGAGACGCACCGTATTAGCAGGTACCTTCGTCTGTGCAGCCAAATGCTCAATTAGCTCGTTCTCATCATATTCTAGCTCTTCGTTGCTCATTCTATTACCAACCCCTCTTGAATTAATATCGCCATTGTACCATTAAATCAACTGGATGAGCGAGAGCACAATGCCGACGATGAAGCCGCAGATAGCGCCATTGACACGAATCCATTGCAAATCTTGCCCCACTTTATCCTCCAGCATGCTGACTAACGCCGCATCGTCCATTTGTTCCAGATTGTCTTTCACAAGCTGGCCAATCCGATAATGGTTCGTCTCTACCAGGTGAATCGCGTACGCGAGCAGCTTGTCCTCCCAACGCGCGATCCGCTCTGGGTCCCGGTTCAAGCTACGGACGATGGACGCGTATAGCTTGAACAATGAAGGCGCGCCAGTCTGGCGCTGCTCTTCCAGCTTCTCGAGCGCGAGCGAACGCAGCTCTTCGAGCCGTGCCAGCATGAACAGCTCGCCCTTATCGCTTGCAATCGCATCCAGCACCCGCTGCTGCAGCTTTCCGATCCGCTCGTCATCCTCGGCAAGCTGCAGCAGCCTGACGCGAAGCTCGCGCATGATTGTATCGCGATAGGCGCTATCGCGGTCTTGCAGATTGCGAATGCCGGATACGAGCATGCCCTGCAGCATGCCGCCAATTTTCTCCTCGTCCATAAAACCAGCGAACGCCTGCACCGCAAAGCCCATCAAGCCGCCCATTTTCACCTCGGACAACTTATCGTTAGCCAGCTTGCCAAGCATCGCACGTGTCGTTGGCTGCTGCGACCATTGAAGCGCTTCGCCAAGCGCGTAATCGAGCACCTTCTCATCATAGCCCGCTTCCATCGTCTTGGTTAACAGATTATCCGCAAGCAGCTTAAAGTCCATTCGCTCAACCATCGCGCCAACGCCGGACTGGGCGATCGCAGCGGCACGCTCCAGCGGCAATTGCTGCACGATCGGAATCAGTTCCTCGATGGCGCCTACCCTTACCTTACGCAGGGCAACGAGCTTTGTCAGCATGCTGCCGCCTGCTTGAAGCAGCTTTAGCTTGCGGATGCGATTCTCAATGCTCGCCTTGTTGAGCAACTCATCCTCCAATGCCGAGATAAGCGCACGTACGATTTTGTCCCGATTGCGGAGCAGCAAGGATGTGTGGGGAATCGGTATGCCAAGCGGATGGCGGAACAGTGCTGTTACCGCGAACCAATCGGCAATGCCGCCAACGAGCCCTGCCTCGAAGCCGCTTTGCAGAATGAAGACCCATGTCGTGTCCTCTAGAAACAGCGTAATAATAAAGCCCAAAGCCATGATGGCAAGCGACATGACCGCTAAATAGCGAGAATTCATAAGGAGCCTCCTGATTGGAAAGAGTTACGTACAAATCATACCCTTGCCAGAACCCGCTGTAAACATGAATGCAAAACAAGAAAAGGCATTTTGGGACCATTTTCCCCAAAATGCCTTTCTCTCATGCACGAGCTCCTATGCTATAGGGCTGCATGCCGTGCTTCATTTTGTTTTGCCTGCCTTGCCCGCCGAACTGGCTTGTGCGACATCGAAGGAATGTTCGGCCGTTATTTTGTAATCATGCTTGCTAGTTTCTTGTCCGGTGAAAAATTCCGCTGTGCCAGTAACTTCATAGTGCCCGACAGGGAATCCATGCGCCGATAAGTCCTTGATAAACGCTATATAGTCCTTGTTATCCCGATCCGAGAAGCCGCCCCCACCCTTATACTGTTCCCGAAGCGGTGCGCCTTTCTTAAGCTTCGTCGTAATGGCGGGCTGGTTCATCATATAGCCGATGTTGTATCCGCGAGTGGTTTCTTTTAAGTAGAAGAAAAACGGCGAAGCCGCATGATGAATGTCTATTTCATCCTGATCGCCGACATATTCCAATTCCCCGTACAGCTTCACATCGCCCCCCGACGCTGGCTCCGCCGGTTCGATGATCAAGCGATAGATAAAATCATCCTGCTTCGTTTCTGCGATGTTGCCCGAGCCCGCCACCGCCGGTCCCGGTTGTTCCTTTTCCTTAACCTCTGGCTCCTGCTTTTGCCGCTCCCCAACCGTTCCGCATCCTGCGAGCGTGACACAAACCATCATAACGGATAGCAGCAGTATCACGAACTGCGAACCCCTCATTCGTTTCATTCATCCTCACCCCATAACCAATGACGAGACGTACGTCCAATAGGTTGCCTGCAACCATTTTAATATTAAAAATTTATACGGCTGGCGTTGCGAAACCCCAGTTCGCCAGAAATGAGCCCCGCGTATTTTTTCGTATAATAGCTGTATTTCTCAATATTCGCCTGCGTAAAACGGATCGTCGGGCCTGCGCAGTTCAGCGACCCGATGACCGTATTCTCATATGAGAAAATTGGTGCGGCTATCCCCGTCGTGCCCTCCGTCGCTTCGCCGGCAGTCATTGAGTAGCCCTGTTCGCGGATAAGCTCCAGGTCTTGTTCAATGCTCTCGCGCGTCATTGGCTGAAGGGATGGCACCTTGCTCCAATCGACGCCGCCAAGCAGCTGATCACGCGTTTTCTTAGGCAAATGCGCTAGAATGACGCGGTTGGATGCCCCAATATAAAGCGGCAGCCGAAGCCCGATCGGCTCCGATATTTTTAAGATACGCGGGGAATCGATGCTATCAATGTAGACACCCTCCGCATTCTCGCGTGTCGCGAGGTAAACCGTTTCGCTCGTCTTGTCCAGCAGCTCCTGCATGAACGGGCGGGCAACGGAACGGAGCATAAGGCTATCCCACATGAGGAAGCCGTATTTCATTATGGACAAGCCGAGCTTATATTTTTTTGTCTTTTTGTTTTGCGAGACAAAACCATGGCTAGATAAGGAGCCTAGAATCCGATGCACGCTCTGTACGGGCATTTCCAGCTCTCGGCTAATCTCTGTCACACTGAGCTCCTTCTCGCTCCCCTGTGGCACGAGCAGGTCAAGAATATGTATCGCTTTGGTAATTACGCCTGTCATGCTCCCACCATCCTTATCCTGCAAATTGGCATAACCGAATTGTTAGATACATTAGGGACACTAGTTCGTCATGTTATATTATCTAACATGTTTAGGCAAATAGAAAGAAATATCGCAAACCGGACAGGAACCTTTGGCAACGGTAAATATTCGTAATGGAGATGATCAGCGTTAGCCGTGGGCATACGGACGAGAGTGTCGGGGACACATGTAAGTACAGGCAGCAGCACATGAGTGGCGCATTAGGGCAAATGTGGTGGACGAGCGTTGCAGGAAGTCGGCGGTAGCTCAGAGCAAAAGCTTATGATAGGGCATAGAGCGGGGCAAACGAGGAAGCGGTAAGTAAACACACTTTAAACATGAACATTAGATATAACTGAACTTCTGGCTTTAAAAATTCTTCGACATTGCACGCTGGATACTGGTCAGCAGACTTTAGACATTGCACATTATCAATTAGCCACTACACATCGCCATCTAACCTAGGTTCTGGTCCTTGTACCCAAACTTGTCTGCTGCGCCATTGTATTTCATACAATGAAAGCTGGCCAAATGCACACTTAAGGCCACTGCCATTGCATTCCGTACAATGGCGACCGCCATCTCGTCGCAATTTCCTTCCACTCAGCGCGAAAGCACCACTGGTCATTGCACGATCTGCAATGGCACATGTGCTTTCAGTAATCAGGCCTCCTTCTCATTGCACAAACTGCAATGGGGCTAGCAACGAAGCTTGCGAAGCACGCAATGCCTGCAATGCTTGCAATGCCTGCAATGCTTGCAATGCTTGCAACAAAAAACCAGCCCGATCAACGAATTGACCGGGCTGGTTAGGCGGCATTACGCCGCTATTAGTATTACTTCGCTACTTCGATTTTATCGAAGTACTTCGCTTGCAGCGACTTAGCAGCTGCGTCGAGTGCCGCTTTAGGGTCTACGCCTTTTTTGGAGAATACTTGTTGGATAACGTTCGTCATCTCAGCATAGTACTCTTGCGTGTTGTATTGCGCTTCTGGTTGGCCATCGAGCAATGCATTCGACTCTGGAGCGTATTTGTATACGTTGTCGTATTTGTCGAAGATCGCTTGCGCTTTTTTGCCATACTCGGAATCCGCGCTGAAGTAGTTCATTTGTGGCGGGATGTAGTATTTGTTTTCAGCTTTGCGCGCTTGGATGTCCTTCTCAATCGACGTCAGCCAATCGTTGGAGAAGTAGTCGAACGTGATGTAACGGAATGCCATTTCTTGCTCTTCTTTCGTTGCGTTCGGGTTAACTACCAGGTAGTCGCCGCCAAGGACGCCATAGTGCTTGCCGCCTGCTTCCATAGCTGGCATTGGGAACGTCAGAACATCCTCAGATTTCATGCCGCCTTGGTTCATTGCTTGGTCAAGAGGGCCTTCTGCGCCAGCGATAACCATCGCCGTACGGCCTTGTGCGAATGCGCCTGTAGCATCGGTCCAGCCGAGTGCCCAGTCTTTAGGAATAGCGTTAGCTTCCCAACGCAGTTTGTCATACAATTGCAGCGCTTTAACGCCAGCATCCGAGTTGAATGCAGCTGTTACTTTGCCGCCTTCAGTGTTAATGATTTGGCCGCCTGCTTCGAACAGGAAGTTCGTCCAGTTCCAGCCCGCTTCGTTGCCTTTGCCCATTGGCGCAATGCCAGCGATGCCTTTAGCCGGATCTGCTACAGCTTTCGCTGTGTTCACCATGTCATCCCAAGTCCAGTCGTACGCTGGGATTGCTACGCCTTTATCATCAAGCATTTTTTTGTTTACGATGACGCTAGTCGAATAGCCTTTTTGAACGACGCCGTATACTTTGCCATCGACGTTAAATTGGCTTTGAAGCGTTGGGTTAATTTGGTCTTTGTATTCGTATTTGTTCCACAATTCCGTAATGTCAGCCGCCCAACCGCGCTGAATCAAGAACTTCGCTTCCGTTGCGAACGTATTGAAGAACGTAGGCGCTTCGTTCGACGCCATTTTGATGCCGATTTCGTTTACGTTATAATGCCAATCGCTTTTTTCTACCGTTACGTTCGGGTATTTCTCATTAAAACGGCGAATTTTGTCGTCCTCGAGCTTACGGTCTTCGACTTTATCCTTTGAAGGATAGTAGACGCTGATCGTAATCTTTTTGCTGAGAAGCTCATCCTCTGGCGATTGAGCCGTAGTGCCTTGCTCCGTCGTCGGCTTTGTTTCCGGATCTGTCTTTGTTTTGTCTCCGTCGCTGCTGCTGCCACATGCTGATAGCAATGCTCCAGTCAAAGTAAGGCAAGCAATGGTCGTTAGTAACTTCCGCATGTATACTCCCCTTTTCTAACATTCATATTTGCTTACAGGCTAATCATATCTCGCCTGAGTCTTTCGTACGATGTGTGTCCCTATTGCGATTGTGTGTAGTTTTACGCTTATCCTTTAACGCCACCCATGCTTAGCCCGCCCATAATGTAGCGTTGGAATGCCAGGAACACGGCGATCGGCGGCAACATAACCATGAACAGGATCGCGAAGCGAATGTTCACATCCAAGCGGGTCGCTTGAAGCACGTATTTGTAAATTGCCGTCGCAAGCGGATAGGTCTGGTCGCCATGCATAACCAAGGAAGGCCAGAACCAGTCATTCCATGCTGTTGAGAAGACGAAGATGCCAAGTGTTGAAATTATCGGAAGCGACAGCGGCACAGCGATTTGTGCAAAACAACGCAGTTCCGAAGCACCATCGATACGGGCCGCTTCGAACATTTCATGATGAAGCCCGTCAAAGAAGTTTTTCAACAGCAGCAGATTAAACGCGCTCGCGCCTGCTGGCAGCCAGAATGCCGCATAGGAATTAAGCAATCCGAGGTCTTTCAAATTCAGGAAGTTCGGAATTAGGTACGTAGTCGGCGGAATGAACAATGTAATCAGGAAGAACATCGCGATTGTGCGCGATTTCGGTACATTCAGCTTAGATAAGCTAAATGCCGCAAGGCCTAGCACTACGACCGTTACAACCATGTTGCCGACAAATATAATCATTGTGTTGCGCAGGAACAATGGCAGTTCTAGGTACTCCCAGCCTGTCTTGAAGTTTTCCCAATGCCAGCCGTCAGCTGGGAGGAACCTTGGCGGGAATGAATTGACCTCAACATTTGTCTTCAATGAATTAAAGAAGGATACAAGAATCGGATAGATCATGGCGCATGCCATAATGAAAATGACGAGCACCATCAGCCAATAGCCAATCCGAGTGCCTGGTTTCTTCAAGTCATAACTGGATAGGATGCCGCGTTCAGGCATTTTCATGATTAGTTCTCCCCCTTGCTTTGGAGACGGAATTGAATGATTGCTAGCACGCTCAGCACGAGGAACATGAGAACACCCATTGCGGAAGCAACGCCCATATCCAGCCTTGTTGTTGCGTATCGAACGACAAGCAGTGCGTAAGTCAACGTTGCGTTATTCGGTCCGCCGTCTAGCATAGCGTATTGCGCTTGGTAGCCTTGTGATGTGCCGATTACCTGCAACAGCAACATTAGGCCAATCAGGCCTTTAATAGAAGGAAGCGTAATATAACGAAGGCGGGCCCAAACGCCTGCACCGTCAATCTCAGCCGCCTCATACCAGTCGCGCGGAATGCTTATAACGGCCGCTAAGTACAGAAGCATTGCAGCACCGAATTGCTGCCATGTCTCCATGAAGACGAGCGAGACCATGGACCATTTTGGATCCGTCATGAACGCAATCCCTTCGCCGCCTGCCGTTGTCGTTATCGCCGCATTAATTGGGCCAACCGGATCATAGAACCAACGCCACAGCCCGTACAATACGACAACAGGTATGACGTTCGGCAGGTATGCGGCAACCCGCACAATCCCTTTGAACTTACGCAGTTCCGAAATCATCACAGCGAAAACGATTGGAACCCAGAAGCCAATGACCAACGCTAACCCCATGTAATAAAGCGTATTCTTGATCGATGTGACGACATCCGGATCATGAATAACCGTTTTGTAATTGTCCCAGCCTACGAACTCATCGCCTTTAACAAAGTCGACATGAAAGAAGCTGTAGTAGAAACCTTTGAAGATTGGCAGCCATAAAAACATCGTAAAAATAAGAAAGGCGGGCAGCAAGAACAGATATCCCCAACGGTTCTTCTTGAGGACCTGCACGATACCCGTCTTTCTTGTTCTAGTCGATTCTTGTTGTTGAATCGGCAGTGCCGTTTGGCTCATCGAGTACCCCTCATTCCATATGTGCATTAGTTACCCTTTTATTTTAGAAAAAGGAGCCCCTTGTGCACATGTGCGAATCTATTGGGATGATAGGCATTATTACTTCTTCAGCTCACTAGGGCTTACGCCATAGTATTTTTTGAATATCTTGCTAAAATGTTCCGGGGACTCATAGCCTACCCGCTCCGCTATTTCGTACCGGCGCATATCGGTTTCCAACAGCAATCGACGGCTTTCTTCCATCCGCAGCTTCATGACATACTCCCACAGGTTCATGCCAATGGTCTTCTTGAACAAATAGCTCAAGTAGTTCGGACTAACGTGGTTATGCTGGGCAACTTCATGGAGCGTAAGGCCCTTCTGCGCAAAATGCTCATCAATATATGCCTTCGAACGCTCGGCAATTCGGTTATGCTGGGCGCGGAGCTCATCCTCGGACGGCTCCTCCTTCGTGTAGAGGTCCTCGTGAAAATCGCCGTAATAGAACACATCATGGTCCGGATGGCGTTGGCTCCAACGCAAGGCTTGCACCGCTTGGCTGTTCAATAAGGGAAGCTGCTCCAACCCTTGAACAACCTGGCTGATGCCAACAATCGAAGCCAGCCCCAAGTAACGCCGAACGCTGCGATGCAAGCTGCGGCCGAACATATCGAGCCGGTTCAACTTGCTCTCCGATGCTGGGGCATTCTCATACGCTTCCTCGTCCCACTGCATAATAATGCTCAGCTCAGCATCACCGGAATAAAAAGCGATTGAGCCTTGGTCTGATTCCAATAGCTCTGCTGCGATATTAAGCGCACCATAACGAAGCAAACGGCTATCCCGTTCCGAAACCTCCCGGTCAGGCCCCTGCAGCTGCAGCCGAAGCTTAATGACTGCAAAATAAGGGCCGGCAAGCTGTACGCCAAGCTTATCCAGCTGCGCGGCCACCTCTTGGCTAGCGCCAGCCTGCTCCCCAATCAAGCGATTTAGCAGCTCCGTTCCATGGTCAGATGGCTCCGACATGCGAAACCGCTCATGCAGCGTTTCGATCCCATCTTCCTGCGTTTTCAGCCGCTTCTCCAGCTTCAGCAGCACATTGCGCACCGAATCAAGCAATTGCGCCCCATCCAGCGGCTTGATCAAATAATCTTTTGCCCCCAACCGCATCGCCAATTGTGCATATTGGAAGGTCTCATGCGCCGAAATGACGATCGTTTGAATCCACGGCCGGACTAGCTTCGCTTGATGCATCAGCTCAATCCCGCTCATAGCGCCCATCTGAATGTCCGTTATTAACAGGTCGATCTCTTCCATGCGTATATAATCCAGCGCCTCATAACCATTATGGGCGACGTAGAGCGCTTCAATCCCAATGCCCGAGGACGCGAGCAAACTGCTGAGCCCTTGGCCAATCAACGGCTCATCATCGACAATTAAAATACGATGCATAGCTGCACCCTCCTTTAGTTCCTTTCATCATTCTCTAGGTATTGCTCCGCTTCTCCTGGCGGAACCGTGACAGCTGGCAGCGCAAGCTGCGCAATCGTCCCCCCGCCTTCGCGAGGGCTGTATCTCAGCCCGTATTCAGGGCCAAAATGCAGCTGAATCCGCTGTTGAATATTGCGAATGCCATACCCTGACTGTTCACCGCTCGCTGTTGCGATAAGGGTACGTTCAATTGCTTCACAGTCGATTTCCTTGTAGCCGTTGTCTTCAACTCTTATCGTAATTTGCTCGGCCTCTACGTGAACCCGAATGCCAATCTCTCCGTCTTCGCCCATATGCTTGATGCCGTGTATAATGCTATTTTCAATTAGCGGCTGCAGGGTGATTTTGGGAATGAGATACACCAGCGCTTCCTCCGGCACTTCCCATACTACCGAGAACGAGAATGCATAACGATGCTGCTGCAGCTTAATATAAGCAGCTGCATGCTCCAGCTCTTCGCCAATCGTAATCAGCTCGCGGCCGCGGCTGAGGCTAATTCGCATGAGCTTGGACAAATCCTTAATCATCTCCGCTGATTCAGAGCGGCCTTCAATTGTGCTTTTCCAATAGATGCTCTCTAAAGTGTTGTAAAGCAAATGCGGATTAATTTGCTGGTACAGCATTTGCAACTGCGTTTCCTTCTGCTTGATTTCCATCTGGTACTTGTCATGGATAAGCATATTAAGCCGTCTAGCCATATCGTAGAGAGATGTCATAAGTATACCAACCTCATCCCGTCTGTCCTTTCCAGGCGTGCCTGGCACTAGTTTGCCCGGCTCGTACGTTCGGGAGAAGGACGCCATTTTTTGCAGCGGCTTCATCAAGGAACGCCAGAAATATGTCATCACGATACAACATAGCACTAAATAGGCAATGGACAAAACCGAAATAACGCGTTTAATTTCGGTCTGCTGCTGCATGAGCGACTTTGTCGGAATTTGATAGACGAGCTTCTGTCCGACTCCGTTATTCGTCGCTACGTAAATCACATCGCCAGCAATGACATGCGATACCTTGCCTGAACCATATTGTTTTGCCACATCTTCCGGCATTTCAAGCATCGTGCCCATTCGGCCCATATCACTCGATGCCAGAATGACGCCCGTGGCGTCTGTGAAGAAGAGGCTTCCGCCTTCCGGCAGGTCAACTGATTTCAATGAGGTGCCGATCTTTTCCTCCATATTTGTTGCAACAAGCACGCCGATTACGCCTGTTCCCGTGCTTGTATCCCGAACGGCACGGATGTATGCAAGCGTCCTCTTGCCTCCTGACGTTTCAACCATGCTTGGCATAACCTTCATATACCCATTGCCCTTGCGAGCAACAGCTTCGTCATACCAGACCGGCTTGTGCTCTTCGTCGAAAAAATATACCCCCGTCGATAACATCTGGCGCTTGGGTGCAAACGCATACACATTATTCGGGTCGTAGACGTAGAAAGCGTAAGCGATCGGGTCGGTTCCATCTGCCTCGGTCGAATAGTTCGACAACAGCTTATCGACCGCCGTAAACCTTCGAACCCGTTCAATCACTTCGCTTGATACGGCGTCTGCGTCCGTCCGAAGCTGCTGCGTGATCGGGTTTCCGATAATGGTGGATGTTATTTTGCTAACCGTATCCGTATCCCTGCTTATTAATAATAAATTCTGCTTGTTCAATTCTGCATAGGCGCTCGTGACATTCCTTTTCATGATATCTTCCGCCTTTGCACTGCCAAAAACCTGCAGCACAAGGATCGGAATGACCATAACGAGCAGCAAAAGCAAAAGCTGTCGGTTGACGCTCAAGCGCGTCAGCGGATTAAAGCCATATCTGCCCACTGTATTCTCTCCCTCCGCCGTTACTTGTACTATAACAAAATTCCTTTTCACCGGAATGCCTGTTGCTATGTAAATAAGGTGCATAATTACGCAAAACATAACTTTCCTTATGATTGTTTCGCTAATACAGCGTAAGCTCCTCTGTTACCGATTCAAGCCATGCATCTTCTTGAAGGCATCTGGGCTCATACCTGTCTGCCTACGGAATACGGCGCAAAAGTAACTCACATTATCGAACCCGACCATGCGGGCGATTTCGTACATTTTTTTGGCCGGCTCGTTAACCATCAGATGCTTCCCTCGATTAATGCGCTGCTGGTTCATGTAGACGGTCGGGCGGACATGCAGTACTTGCTGGAATAGGCGGCATACGTATTGCGGTGAAACATTGGCAACTCCAGCTAGTTCGTTCAATGCCAACGGGCGATGCAAATGCGCTTCAATATGCTGCAAAATCGGCTTCAGGCGCTCCCGCTCCTGCGCCTGGCTAGCCGGGGCGAGCAACACTTGCTTCAGGTCCAGCAGCAGCGCGAACAGCAGCTTCGCACGTTCGTTGCTTGCCTCCAGCACATCGTCCATTCCCAGCGTAATCATTTGCTCGAGCGGCGGAAGCAAGCTGCCTTCCCGCATACGGACAGGACCTGATTCGACAACGCCTGCATACTGCAGCATCTGCCCCGATTCCCGCCCGTTGAAGGAAACCCAAGCGACTTCCCACGGTTCGGTAAGCGGCACATAAGCATGTTCGATGCGCGGGTATAGGAAGAAAGCTTCGCCTGGCCCTACGATATGGCGCTCACCTGCAATCGTTAGCTCACCTTTGCCTTGGAGCACTTGATGCAGCTGATAGTCGGGAAAGCCATCAGGCCGGACCATCTCGCCTTGATGCTCCCAATAGCCGACTGTCGTGACGTACACGGGCAGCCGCCTCGCGTCGTCCTCCGGACAGAAAATGCAACAGCTGTCCATCCCTAAACCTCGTTTCATATTGTTATATAAATGCGTAATATTGTTTTATTTTATTAGTATACTTTCAATTCTATAATATGAATATAGCGATAACGACCGAGCTCAAGGAGATGTTAAGGTGCGTAACAAATGGATGTATCAGCCGCCTGCCAACGGGTATCCAGAATGGAACAATAACCCGGAAATTTTCCAATTAAACCGAATGGATGCGCATGCCTCTCTCATGCCATTCCCAACGATACAAGATGCACTGTGCGGCGAGCATGCCGCTTCGCCTTACTACTATTCCCTTAACGGCATCTGGAAGTTCGCATTTGCCGAAACGCCTGAGGAGCGGATTAGAAGCTTTTACGAAACGAGCTTTGACAGCAGCGGCTGGGCGGATATGCCCGTCCCTTCCCACTGGCAATTCCAAGGCTACGATTATCCGCATTATACGAATGTCCGTTACCCGTGGGCGGAGTCCGAGCCGGAGCTGCAGCCGCCCTTCGCCCCGACCCGCTACAACCCTGTCGGCTCTTACATACGTACGTTTCATGTGCCGGAAGCTTGGAATGGCCAGCCCGTATACATCAGCTTTCAGGGCGTTGAGTCGGCATTCTATGTATGGCTTAATGGCGAGCTGGTTGGCTATAGCGAGGATACGTTTACGCCTGCGGAATTCGACCTGACGCCGTATTTGGTTGCGGGCGATAACAAACTTGCCGTTGAAGTTTATCGCTGGTGCGATGCAAGCTGGCTTGAAGACCAAGACTTTTGGCGGCTTAGTGGCATTTTCCGCGATGTTTACTTGTACACGACACCGAAGCTTCATATCGCTGACTTTTTCGTTCGCACTGCGCTGGACGAAGCTTATCGCGATGCCGAGCTGCAGCTAGATGTGAAAGTAAGAAACTACTTTCACGATGCTGGGGCGGCGTGCCGCATCGAGGCCCAACTGTATGACGGGCAAGAGCAGCCATTATGGAGCAAGCCGCTTGATGCGGCAGTTTCGTTTGCGCCTCAGCAAGACATGTCCAAGCTTGAGCTATCCGCTCTTATCGCGAGCCCGCTCCTCTGGAGCGCCGAATCGCCGAATCTGTATACGCTCGTCCTCTCGCTTGTGGATGCATCAGGCGTGCTGCTGGAGGCAGCCAGTTGCCGCGTAGGCTTCCGCCGCTTCGAGCTGAAGGACGGATTGATGCAAATCAACGGCAAGCGTATCGTCTTCAAAGGCGTCAACCGCCATGAATTTAGCTGTGAGACCGGGCGTGCGCTGAGCAAGGAAGACATGGTTCGCGACATCGTGCTTATGAAAAGCCATAACATTAATGCAGTGCGGACATCCCACTATCCGAATCAATCCAAGTGGTACGAGCTATGCGACGAATTTGGCCTGTATGTGATCGATGAGACGAATTTAGAGACGCACGGTTCTTGGTCGTATGGGCAAAAGGAACTGGCAGCCCGAACGGTGCCAGCCAGCCATCCCGAATGGCGGGAAAACGTGCTGGACCGCTGCAACTCCATGTTCCAGCGCGACAAGAACCATCCGTCTATCGTCATTTGGTCGCTGGGCAACGAATCGTTCGGCGGCGATAACTTCATCGCGATGCATGATTACTTGAAAGCATGCGATCCTACGAGGCTCGTGCACTACGAGGGCGTATTCCACTATCGGCCTTCTGAGGCAGCTTCCGATATCGAATCCACGATGTATATCAAACCGCATGAGGTTGAAGCCTATGCGCTGAACCAACCGGCGAAGCCTTACATTCTGTGCGAATATGCGCATGCGATGGGCAATTCCTGCGGCGGGCTGCACAAGTACACCGAGCTGTTCGACAAATATGATGTGCTGCAAGGCGGCTTTATTTGGGATTGGGCCGACCAAGCGATTCGGACGGCAACAGCGGACGGGGTTGCGTATCTCGCCTACGGCGGCGACTTTGGCGAATCCCCGCATGACGGCAATTTCAGCGGCAATGGGTTGCTGTTCGCTGACCGAACAGCTACGCCTAAACTGCATGAAGTAAAAAAATGCTACCAAAACATCGCGATAGAAGCCGTCAATCTATGCGATAACAAAATTAGCCTTCGCAATAAGCTTCTGTTTACGGATCTGGGCATCTATGACCTGCACTGGGAAGTGATGCAGGACGGCGAACTGGCCGAGCATGGCGTTATGCAGCTGCCCCTCGCTCCAGGCGAGTACGCGATTGTTACGCTCCCATATCAAATGGATTACGCTCCTGCACATGAATATGTGCTGAACGTATCGTTCAAGCTTCGCTCGTGTACAGCGTGGGCAGAAGCTGGACATGAAATCGCTTGGGAACAGTTCATGCTGTCTCCCCGATTCCTACAAACGTCGGCTGCAGCCGGAGCGGCAACCAAACCGCCGCTGCGCGTATCCGAGCAAGGCGGCCTATTCACGGTTGCCGGCAATAAGCTGACCGTAACGTTCAGCCGCGCTTCGGGCGATCTCGTATCCTACAAGGATGGCGGGCTGGAGCGCCTGCTTGAACCCGTTCGGCCGAACTTCTGGCGTGCCGTTACCGATAATGATCTGGGCAATAAGCTGCAAGAGCGCTGCGGCGTATGGAAGGATGCAGGCGCTAATCGCAAGCTTGCCAGCTTCAGTTGGCGAATGGAGAACGAGCGCTGTATCATCCACGCCGCTTATATGTTGCCAACCGCCCCTGTCTCCTCTACGGTAACGGTGCGTTATGAAATAACAGCCGATGGCAGCATCGCCATCGAGCAGGAGCTCATTCCTGGCAGCGATAAGCTGCCGGAAATTCCTGAGATCGGCATGCTGTTCGTGCTTGCCGGGCAGCTCGATACGATTGCTTGGTATGGGCGCGGGCCACATGAGAGTTATTGGGACCGCAAGTCCGGCGCTCGCCTTGGGCTATACGCCGGCAAAGTGCGGGAGCAGTTCGTCCCTTATTTGCGCCCGCAGGAATGCGGCAACAAGACGGATGTCCGATTCGCTAGCTTGACGGAAGGCGCCAATGGCGCAGGCTTGCGCTTCGAGAGCACAACAGCGATGGAAGTGAACGCACTGCCTTGGACACCGAGCGAGCTGGAGGCTAGCGACCATACATACAAGCTGCCAACTTCAAACCGTACGGTTGTGCGCATTAACGACAAGCAAATGGGCGTCGGCGGCGACGACAGCTGGGGCGCACGGACACATTCTGAATATGTGCTGCCGGCCAATCGGCCTTACAGCTTCCGCTTTACAGTCAAGCTTGTTTAAGCAAGAAACGCCTATTCCCTCCCGTTATCATGGGCAGGAATAGGCGTTTTTCGTTTAGGCCGGTTTAATCGCGTTCAAACGGCATGCTCTCATGTTGCCCCGGGCGGAAAATGCGCCCCTCTTGCGGCGCATTTTCCTTGGCGGTCATCGTATCGACCGACAGCTTGAACACGATTGTGCGGCTGCCTAGCGAGGAGCGATATTTGTCCACATGCTGCGCAGCAAGCGGATGCCGATAGAAGCCCGGAACGTATTTATCCAGCATCTTCTGCATAGCTGCGGCCGCTTCGTCCAGCGACTCGATAATCGAGAGGCTGCCGAACAGCATCACGCTCATATAGGCCGTGTCCGTGTGCGCAGGCACAGGGGCGGTCATCGTGCCGTAAGATTCGCTAACTGTGAAGCAGCCTTTCGCGTTTTGCTTCATATATTCGTTCTTTCGTCCCTCCTCCGCCCCATGGAAGTAGATCGCGCCATTCATCCACACATAATTGAGCGGCACCGCATACGGTTGGTCCCCATTCGACAATCCGAGAATTCCCGTCTCGGCGTGCTCTAGAAAGGCATGAATCTTCGTCTCGTCCGTGCAGGCGCGCAGTTGCAGGCGAACTTTGTCAGCAAAAGCATACATCGTTGATCAACCCTCTCTCCAATTCTCTGTTTGTTTGCTATCATGCGTTCATCATATTCGATATTTGACCTTATACAAATAGACAGATACACTCAAATTAATAGGGTCAGAATTGTGAGATGGCAATGAACAGAACGGAGTGGAAAGCATCAGATGGAGATCACGCCAATATTGGATCGGGACAGCGGACAGCCATTATACTTGCAACTGTATCGCCATATTCGAACGCTTATGGAAGATGGCCGAATTGGCGCTGGCGCTCGCCTCCCGTCGATACGACAGCTGAGTGCACATCTACAGGTGAGCAAGGTAACGGTCGAGACCGCCTATCAGCAGCTCATCGCCGAAGGGTATGCCCAAAGCAGGGAGCGAAGCGGCCTGCGGGCTCTCCCGATAGAGAAAGCGCCTGAAGCAGTAAGCAGGAACAGCGCCAGCAACAAAAGCATCTATCGCGGGAATGGCTCATTTGCTAGCAGCAGTGCCCGGGAAATGCCGCCTCGCACGGATAGCAACGAAACAGAGCGCCGCGAGAATCGCGGCGCCCTGCCTATGATTGACTTTCAATATGGCGACATCGATGTGGAACGGTTCCCGCTGAAAGCTTGGCGAGCTTGCCTTCATCATGCGCTCGATTATGATCTGCGCGAAGTACTGGGTTATGGGCATCCGCAAGGCGATGCAGAGCTGCGCGCAGAGCTTGCCCGTTACTTGGGCGAGTCGCGGGGCGTCCATTGCACAGCGGACCAGATCGTCTTAACAGCAGGAACACAGCAGTCAATCGCTCTGCTGTGCAGAATACTCCAGCTCGCAGGACGAGCCGTAGCGATGGAAGATCCGGGGTATAGCCGCGTACGAAGCGTGTTTGCCGATCATAAATGTGCGATGTTCCCGATTCCGATTGAGCATGATGGCCTGTCCATTGCAGCGCTTAAGGCAAGCAAGACGGCAGCCGCCTACGTCACGCCATCGCATCAATTCCCGATTGGCAGCGTGCTGTCTGCACAGAAGCGCCATCAGCTCATCCAATGGGCAAACGAAATTGGCGCGTTCATCCTTGAGGACGATTACGATAGCGAATTCCGTTATCAAGGACAGCCCATTCACGCCTTGCAAGCGCTCGATCAAGACGGGCGCGTCATCTATCTTGGCACGATATCCAAGTCATTCCTGCCCTCAGTCCGCATGAGCTATCTGGTCCTGCCACTGCCTGTTGCTGAAGCATCGCTTGCACGCCTCGCCTCGTATAACACAGCTGTTTCACCGCTCTTGCAGCGCGCTGTCATGCTGTTCATGCGCGAAGGCCATATGGAGCGGCATGTCCGACGTATGCGTAGGCTATACCAAGCGAAGCACCGCCGCCTCATCCATTCTTTGCAGGTGCATATGCAAGACCGAGTCTCCATCATCGGGCAAAAAGCGGGCCTGCATCTGCTGCTCGACATCCATGGCAAACAGCGCGATGAACTTATCGCACTTGCCGAGGCTGCTGGCGTACGCGTCTATTCGCCAGCGCCGCAATGGAGCAATCCTGCGCAATGCCCGCCATCGCTTATCATGCTCGGCTTCGGCGGCGTACCTGAGCAAGCGATCGAAGAAGGCATTCGCCGGCTTGCTGCCGTTTGGTTTAACTGAACAATTAGGGAGCTGCGCCATTAACCCGAGTAATGGCGCGGCTCCCTAATTCATTTCGGGATATCGTTCAGGAAGCTTTTCGAAACAATGCCATTGCTTTGAATCTTGGCTTTCACGGCCACCGTCACTTTCGCTTTAACAAACTCCTGGTCCCAATCGCTCTTAACTTTATTGAAACTACGATAATGCTGCCTCATCATCTGCTCGCCAAATCCAAATATATCGCTTCCGTACTCCTTCTGTACTTTCTCGATCGTTCCCTCCACGCCCTTCTTAATCATCTGTTCTGTGATCGATTCGGTTTTACTGTATCCATTAATCTTATCCAACCTAATCGTCCGGCATTGATTTTCGCTAATATCCCCTTTCACGTTAATCTGGATGCGAACGTTTGGGCGATGATTCGCATAATCCACTTTCACATGGCTGTCCGAATGAAGAATTTGAACCTGTACATATTTATCCGATTCACATGGAACTGTCAGCGATGTTTGCTTTATCTTATTTTGTGCCCACAATACATCGCGTGTTTCCTCCACTGTCAAGAAGCCGAGCAACTTTGCCCGTTTCATGACCGCCGTGCCATCCGCTATAATTTGCGTCGATTGTACCGTATCTTTAAGCACTTCGGTATTGAACGCTTTCGACGAGGGATGCTCAATCGTCACCGAAGAAATCACTGGCTGTTTACCGTCACTCGTAATATCCCGAATGAAATCTTTCAAATGAACGTTAGGCGTGCCTCCCCAATTTTTTGCAACGGAATCCAACTCATATCTAATTTTGCCAACAGACACCGTAACCATCGGAATAAGAATCTTATTGGGTTCAGATGCTGGAATGCGATGGGCAACAACCATTTGAATATCATTGCGGACATCTGCCATGCTTTCAAGAAAATCAAAGAAGGGCAGCCCTTTTTCATCCGTTAGCAGCTTCTCGTCCAGCATGAGCAGCATCATATGGCTTAATTCCAGCTTGCGGCCCGCTTTCTCCTCAATTTTAAAAAAAGCCTCATTCATCGTGTTCCCTTCACCATCTAATACGTATGTCGTCGCGTTTCCCCTTCTCTTGCCAGAAGCAAACTCCATTGTGTTGATGATCTGCAAGTAGACATGATAATTGAATTTCTCGCCATTCATTACGGCTACACTGCTCACGATCACATACTGGTTTGCCGTTCGTATATCCCAGCAACCGGTTAAAGCGACACTAATAAGGGAGCCCAATAGGATAATCATGATTGTTCTGCGTATCATGAAGCATCCTCGTTCTTCAGCGGTGCACGAAACACCATATCCCTATGTGCCTTAGGCCGCATTGGCGCAACGGGGGTAAGGTAGGGCACGCCAAATGATTGTAAACTGACCAGATGTACAGTTAGCAGGGCAATTCCAATAAAAATGCCGTAAACCCCTAACACAGCACCGAGCAAAAGCAAGCCAAAACGGATTAAGCGAACGGTACTGCTAAAATCATAATGGGGAACGAGCAGCCCGCAAAGCTCGGTAGCTGCAACTACAATCAATAAAATGCTCGACACAATGCCGGCTTCCACAGCTGCCTGCCCAAGGACGATTGCGCCTGCGATCGGAACGGCTTGCCCAAGGACGCTGGGCACACGTGTGCCCGCTTCGCGCAGCAATTCGAATAAGAGCGTCATTGCCACAAGCGCAACTCCAGTCGTAAACGGAGACCCTTGCTCCTGTCCGCTAATGGAGTAAAGAAGCAGCGTTGGCACCATTTCTGAATGGTAATAGATCACAGAGATATAGAGCGCTGGCAAAAATAATGACAAAATAAGGCTCACATGCCTCATTAACCGCATAAACATGGCGAGGACTGGCATCACGTAATAATCGCCTGCCGATTGAAAGAAATTGCCGTACACTGCTGGACCAATAAGCACGAACGGGCTTCCATCAACAATGACCACGCATTTCCCTTCAACGAGCGCGGAGGCTGCCGTATCCGGCCTTTCTAAACTTAGCAAGGTGGGGAAGAACCATGATCGGTTTTGGCTGATGATTTCTTCCACATTAGACGAATCATAGATCGCCTTCACACGCATATTCGTTAATCGCAAACGAAATTCGCTGACTAGAGACTCCTCTGCTGCGTTAGCCAAATAAGCCAGGGAGATGCATGTCTTCGTCTCTTCCCCTGCCATAAATGATTCAAACCGAAGCAACGGATTCCGTAGCCGCCGCCGGATTAATGAAATATTGGTTTCCAATGACTCTGTGAACGATTCCTGCATGCCGCGAATGACTTTTTGGTTTTTAGGCGCTTCTATCGCTCTGGTTGGCATGCCCCCGACAGTGATGCACAGGACTTGCTCCACGCCATCCACAATTAGAAGGGCATCCCCGCTGAGGAGCTGGCCAGCCGCTTCCTGGACAGTAGCCGCATAAGCAAAGGCTAAAACGCCCAGCTTTTCTTGGCGAAACTGTTCGAGTTGCTGCAAGGAATCCACGGACAGCTGGGAAGCAGCGCTTCCCTTAAGCGGCTCATGCAATTTCTCCATCAACGATTGGGCGTCAGCCATCGACGTTAATGTGCATAAGAACCCATGCGAAGTGCCGATTTGAATCGCCGAAGATTGAAAATCAGAACTATTTCCCAAAAGCTCGCGCAGTTGCAACAGCGTATCGTTCGCATCCTTGTTCAACGGCATGGCCATGCTGCCCTCTTGTTTTGTTAATGCCCGACTCACACTCATTTCTCTTCTCCTTCCTTGCCCTCCCTAGCTGCTTTAACCATCACTGCAAGCAGCATAAAGAATGGAATCACAAATTGCATAGGGACATGGATATATAGCGGCACAACCTTCAATCCTTCTTCCGCATGTTCGGCGAATGAATCCGCGGCGTAGATCGAAAGCAACGCAATAATGCAAGAAATCGGAAACGCTGCAATGCGGTACGGAATCCGAAATAAATGCTCAATCCCTTTTAGCGCGCCAAACAAGAACGCAGACACTTTAATGAGGATCGTCACAAACATCATGAAAATGACAAGCATCTCTAGCCGTTCAAACAGATAAGCAAAAGAAATGTCCCGAACGGTAACCAGTAAAGGAAATAGCGATCTAATTTTGGGCTTCACATCAAGCGTAATCGTTTCTAGAATCGTCGCGCATGTGAGAATCAAACCTGCTGTGCCGATCGCCCAGCTTGATACAGCCCCGGCTTTATCCCCTGCTGATGTAAATTTCAGGAACATGACCAACACGATCAATTCCCCAAAAGGAAACGTAATAAGCGCAGGGAACACAGCAGCGAGGACAGGCTTCACGCCATCGCCTAGCACAGGCTGTAAGTATGTGAAGTGATATTCATGATCCCATATCGTGAGCACAACTAATAAAAAGAAAATGATGAGAATGAACAAAAAAAACAACTCAGCCGTTTTAATAAATGCGCCAGCCCCGTGCCAGAGCATATAGGCAATAACCGAAGTGAACGTAAACACAATGACCTCAATTGGCGTTGTAGCAAGCACGGCCGTCGAGATGATTTCAATAAAGTCCCGAAGCACTCGTGCGCCGAGGTACAGAAAATAAAGAATATATAAGAAGATGACAACACTGCCTGCGATATGGCCGAATGCATAACGAGCAATCTCATATAGGTCAAAGCTAGGCTGCCTCGACTGCAGAAACCGATAAAACATAAAGATGCCGATGCCAATCGCCGTGGCCGCCAGAATCGCAATCCATGAGTCACGCTTTGCCTCTTGCCCAATGTTCATGACAATCGCGCTTCCCAATTCGAATAAGACGATCAGGGAGAATAACTGCCAGCGCGAAATGGCAAGCTTATTATCGTTCATCTTCTCCTCCGCTTGTCGATTGTTTTTGTTTCTTTCTCATTTGCCTATCGGCAATCAAGCAATAGAAGAATCCACATGAAGCGATTCCCAATTGAAAAGTGAATCCTGATTCTTCTATTCCGCCCATCCCTTTTATGCCAAAACTCAGAACGTCGATCAAGTAAATACAAGCAAAAGCAGCGCAGCCTACGCCTAGAAAAACAGCCGTTAACATCACAATCGCCCAACCTTTTCCCTATTCATTTATCTCTTATGGTTTACTGTTCCATAAATAATCCAAATTTATGTATTGAGCGTACTGCTTCTGGCGATTAGAATAGATCGATAACGAAACGTAACGATAGGAGGCAGTAAACC
The DNA here is from genome assembly GCF_009789195.1 of Paenibacillus sp. MMS18-CY102. Taxonomy (GTDB): domain Bacteria; phylum Bacillota; class Bacilli; order Paenibacillales; family Paenibacillaceae; genus Paenibacillus_T. The sequence goes on from NZ_WSTC01000039.1 coordinate 26,429, forward strand.
TCGTGCACAATATACTAGTCGTCGAAGACGACGACAAAATCGCAGATATGCTAAGCGCTGCGATCGCCAAATATGATTTTGCAGTGAAGGTTGTGGAGGATTTTAAGCTCGTTCTGGATTGTTTTCTAGCGGTTAAGCCCGATCTGGTGCTGCTGGATGTCAACCTGCCCAAATTCGACGGCTTCTACTGGTGCCGGCAAATTCGTGCCCAATCCACTTGCCCGATCATCTTTATCTCGGCGCGGGACAGCCAGATGGACCAGGTTATGGCGCTTGAGAACGGCGCGGATGATTACATAACAAAGCCCTTCGATATCGAGATCGTTGTTGCCAAAATCCGCAGCCAGCTTCGTCGGGCATACGGCGCTTATGCGACCGGCCAAGAGCAAGAGCGGACGGTAACAAGCGCAGGCTTGCTCTTTTATCCAGAACGGTATGTCGTCTCCTATCAGGGGAATTCGATCGAGCTTACACAGAAAGAAGCGGCGCTGCTAGAGGTGCTCATGCTCAAAGAAGGGCGCGTCGTCAGCCGCGAACGGCTGCTGGACCTTATGTGGGAGGACCAGCATTTTATCGATGATAATACGCTCAACGTATACATCACCCGCGTTCGCAAGAAACTAAAGGAAATCGGTGCGGGCGAACGAATTGAAACCGTCAGGGGCGCGGGCTATCGCATGATCCCTGAGCTGGAGGAGCTGCCATGAAGCTGTTCTGGCGCACACAGCTGCCGCTGATTCTGATTTTCAGCATCCAGCTTGTTCTTGTCCCTCTGCTCTACGCCCTTACCGGTGAAGGCCGCGCTGTCTCCGTTATGCTCTATGGGATGCTGATTAGCGCTTCTGTGCTGCTCGTTTACCTCGCCTATCATTATGTAATGAATCGGGAGATGTACAAGGAGCTATCGAAGCCGGCGGATTGGGCAGGCAGCTCAGCTGACGCCATTACAGTTCCGCCGCTTGGCTCCTCTCCGTTGCCTGAGGCGATTCACGAGCGCATGTTGCACTATGAATTTCAGTACACCGAACAATTGCAGCGGCAGCAAAATGCTATGGAGCAGCATATCACCTTCATCAATCGCTGGGTTCACCAAATGAAAACCCCGCTGTCCGTCATTCAGCTTACGCTGCCTGAATTAGAAGATGCGCCTGCCGGCCATATTCGGGATGAGCTGGACCGGCTCCGCAAAGGGCTCGAGATGGTACTGTACACGGCACGGCTGGAACGGTTCGAGCAGGATTTTGCCGTGGAAGCGCTCGGTCTCCGTGAAGAAGTGAACAAGGTAATCGTTGAACGGCGCAAGCTCTTCATCCGCAAAGGCATTACCCCGGAATTCCAGATCGACAGCTCGCTAAGCATCTACTCGGATAGCAAATGGTTTCGGTTCATGCTCGACCAGATCGTAACAAACGCCGTCAACTATTCCGGCGGCGGCTCCGGCAAACGCGTGTATCTCATCGCCGAGGATGCAGGAGCGAACATCCTGCTCCACATTCGTGATGAAGGCATCGGGATTGAGCCGGAAGATATTGGCCGGGTTTTCAACCCTTACTTTACGGGGGAACGGGGCCGGCAATATGCTGAATCGACTGGCATGGGGCTGTATCTCGTCCGCGAAATCGCCCATAAGCTCGGGCATTCCGTACAGTTGGAATCTACGCCAGGGCAAGGGACGACTGTGTCGTTGGCACTTCGCAAAGCTGAACCTACAGGCACACCTTCCTAAGAGGTGTGTCTTTTGGCTATCGCTGGCATACAGCCCTACAGATGGCCCGCGCGAACAGCATACGAACATAACCTTTCATCGTTGTAAGCAAAGCTTCATCTAAATCGATAGCACGAAGCCGCTCATGCTTGGTAAAGTGAGAACATCAAACGAACACGCAGGAGCGAAAGGGGAACGAACCAAGCATGAACATTTTAGAAGTAAAGGGCATGAATAAAGTTTATACAGGCAGAGTCGCGACACACGCTTTAACCGATATCCATCTCACCATCTCAAAGGGCGAATTCGTCGGCATTATGGGCCCATCCGGCAGCGGCAAAACGACATTATTGAATATGGTATCTACCATCGACCGCCCGAGCACAGGCGAAGTGCTAATCGGCGGCTCCAACCCCCATCGGATGAAAAAAAGCGAGCTGGCGCTGTTCCGGCGCAGGCAGCTCGGCTTCGTATTCCAAGATTTCAACCTGCTCGATACGCTTACTGTGGCAGAGAACATCGTGCTTCCGCTTACGCTCGACCGTCGCCCGATTAAGGAAATGGACGCTTTGCTGTTCCAAACCGCCGAGCGGCTAGGCATTACGGAAATATTGAATAAGCGCACGTATGAAATATCCGGCGGGCAGCGCCAGCGGACAGCTATTGCCAGAGCTACCATTACATCGCCTGTCCTGCTGCTGGCGGATGAGCCAACAGGTGCGCTTGACTCCCACTCTTCACGGGTCGTGATGGAATCGTTGTCCCAAATTAACGAGAAGGACGGCACGACGATCCTGCTCGTCACCCACGATCCACTAGCGGCAAGCTACTGCAATCGCATCGTGTTCATTAAGGATGGCAAGCTTGCAGCCGAAATTCATCGCGGGGAGAGCAGGCAGTCTTTCTTCCAGAAAATTATCGATACGTTATCCTTCTGGGGAGGTAATGCAAGTGAACTTTCCTCAATTCGCGTTTAATAACGTACGCCGTAACGCGCGGGCATACAGCTCGTTCATGCTGAGCAGCGCATTTATGGTTATGATCTTTTTCACCTACTCAGTCTTCATGTACCATCCTGGCATCGACCGCACGGCCATGGGCCAAACAACACAAATGGGCATGACCGTCGCCACGTGTATCGTCTATGTATTTGCGTTCTTTTTCGTGCTGTACTCCATCAGCGTATTTCTCAAATCGCGTAATCGCGAATTCGGCATTCTGATGATACTCGGCGCACAGTCTAGACAGATCAACCTGCTCATTTTATTGGAAAATATGTTGATCGGCCTCATTTCGATCGTATGCGGCATTGCAAGCGGCCTGTTGCTCTCGAAACTGTTCCTAATCGCCAGTACACGAATGATGGAGATGGAGGAGCTTCCGTTCTATTGGCCGATGAAGGCGATGGCCGTGACCGCTTCCGCTTTCATCCTTTTGTTTCTTGTCATCTCTGTGTTTACGCTGTTCTTCATCAGAGGCAGCCAAGCACTAGAGCTATTAACCGGGGGCAGCAGGCCGAAGAAGGCACCGCGCGTTAACCTCTTCTTCGCTCTGCTTGGCACAGCATTGCTAGCTACTGGCTATGCAGCGCTGCATCTGAAATTCGTAGGCTCCCTCTTCATTCCAATCGCAGCTGTAACAGGCATCGCTGGCACGTACTTTTTCTATTCCCAGCTTACCGTGTGGATCGTCCGGTTCGTGCAAAAGCGCCGCAGGTTTACGTGGAAAGGCACGAATCTGCTCTGGATTTCAGAAATGAGCTACAAGCTGAAGGATAATGCGCGAATTCTGTTCCTCGTGACCGTCGTAACGTCGATTGCGTCCATGTGTGTCGGCTTCGTGCTCGCAACCCAGCAGACCGTCCGCACGACATTCGAGAACAATCCTTTCGCGATCTCGTATACCCCATATGAGAAATCGGATGATAAGGCGATTCAAGCAACATTCGGCAAAATCGATCAAGAGCTGCGTGCAGCCAATCTGCCGTATCGCAAGCTTACAGTCGAAACGCTTAGCCTAGCGGTCCCGAACGGTCCGTTATGGGGCATGCGCATGATGTCCGAGAAGCAATACAACAAGTTTGCAACTGACATGCAGGCGGAGCCCGCTCCTTCCTTAAAAGATAAAGCCGCGTTGCTCGTAGTCGGTCCGGACTTTGCACGGGGAAGCGCGAATTGGAACACGATTGATATTTATGCGGACCGAAATAAGGATGCCAAACTTTCCTTTGATTATGAGATCCGAACGGAGCCGCTCGCTGCCGTGAATGGAGGCAACAAACTGCTCATCGTCAATGACAGCACCTACTCCCAGTTACAAAAGTCGTACGCCAGCCAGAAAATAAATGTGGATCACACGGTCTTGTATCAATTAACCAATTCCGTTGGACTGCCTGACCGCTATGATCCCGAAACGGTTGCTGGCATGAAGATCATAGAATGGAACGACAAACTTCAGAAGCAGGGGGATAGCAGCGGATTTATTCAAGCGCGCGCAGACTTATATTTCAGCCAAAAGCAAATGTTCATGCTGCTGGACTTTATCGGCCTGTTCCTCGCGCTTATCTTCTCCCTCTCATCGGCAAGCTTCCTGTACTTCAAGCTGTATAGCGAGCTAGCAGCCGACGGCATCACCTATCGCGCTTTATCGAAGATTGGCCTTAGCAACCGTGAGATGAACCGATCCGCTACGCTTCAGATTGCGATTATCTTCTTCATCCCGATTGTTGTGTCGACCATTCAGACATTCGTCGTGTTGAAGCCGGTTTTATCAATGGTTCAAATTGCACATGTGACCGGGCCTGTGCTTATCGCTTCAGCTGCATTCCTCGTCATGCAGATTATATATTTTATCATTGCTAGATCAAGATATATCCGTTCCGTTAACCGCATGATGGTATAACGTCCGATGTGGGCTGCCCCTCTTCACAAGTAGGTGGCAGTCTCTTTCTTTATAGTTCTAGGCTCATTACCCTACGCTCGCCTCTCCCCACTTGCTCTTCCATTGAACCGCCAAGCACCACTGCCATTGCAATTCAACAAAAAACCAGCTAATGTTTGTCAAGCTTTGGCGTCTTGTGTTAGGGAAAAATCTTGTTATAATTCTGTACATGCCAAATAACCTCCGTTGGCCATGTCAGCTCCTCCTGATGTGAATCTAGCCGGCAATCCCACGATGGTTCCAAACCCATAGCTTCGCTTGTGATACGAGGTCAATTGCCCCAACCAGCTCAAACATGGTCATTGGAGGTAGTAGGAGAACAGTTTTTTGTACGGGATCGATGTCCCTAAAAGCCCTGCGTCCTCCCGGCTACCGCCATCATAGTACGGCCACAAAAATAGGCCAACTAGAAATCTCTGGCTGACCTAATAATACGAAAAAGCCCTCTATGCAGGCAGCAATTGCCTTGCCTGCATAGAGGGCAGAATCCGTTAATCCATCGTCAAGCTATACATCCGCATCGCTTGCCAATGCCTTACTTCGTGTAGTTTAGCAATCGATTCAGCACAACCGCTGCTTCTGCACGCGTCGTGTAGCTGCTTGGCTGCAGCTTGGAAGCTGCGTCGCCGCGCAAAATTTGGGCTTGCAGGCTGTACAGCATACCTTCCTTCGCCCAAGCGCTGACGCTTGCGCCATCGCCATATTGCGATAGCAGCGCCGCATCCGCTGGAGCAGCTGGCAATTTGCCCAGCTTATCCAGTGCACGAGCGATCATGACCGCCATCTCTTCGCGCGTCACCTGCGCATTCGGACGGAAATGAGCAGCATCTGCTCCACTTACAACTCCTGCTTCATAAGCCGCTGTAACCTCTGGTGCATACCATGCGCCAGCAGCCACATCACTGAATGGCGTTTTCGCTTCAGCCGATGCCTCAAGGCCGAGCGCACGAACCAGCAGCGCTGCGAATTCCGCACGTGTTACTTGCCCATTCGGGTTAAAGGTCGTTGCTGTATTGCCGTTTACGATATGTTTGGCAGCCATTGTTTTAATGTCCTGCGCTGCCCAGAAACTTGGGCTAATATCCGTGAACGTTTTGTCAAACGTCAGTACAGCATACTTGCTGAAGTGATACACTTTCGCTGACATTGAATCGCTAAGGAACGTAATTTCCCCGTTGTCCGCGATGTAGTAAATGCCTTGCAGCCCGTTGCTCGACTTCGCATCGGCTGCGAATGTCAACGTGACAGGCTCTTTGAATTCGGTCAGTACCTTTGCTTTTCCATCTGCGCCAACATAGGAAACCGTAAGCTCATACATCGAACCGGACAAGCTGACTTTCGCCGCGCTCGATTTCGATGCTTGTTTCAGAAGCTCATCAGCCTGCGCCGAAGGAACAACTTTGATTGCCATGACGATTTGACCGTTCGCTGCCGCACTGCCTGCCGGAGCCAAAGCTTGAAGTTCAGCCAGAACCGACGAAGGCAGCGTTACTTTCAGAGGCCCTGATGTGAACTCAACTGCGGAGCTGCCCACCAGTATTGCGGCATTTGACGGAAGAACGACATTAAGATTCGTTCCGTTTGCCGTGCTGCCTTGATCGCCGGAGACGCTCGGAACCGTAATGGAAACCTTGCCATCTTTCGGTTCTTCCTTCAAATCCTTCTCATCTACCGTTACCGTTGTAGCTGTATCGGATCCCGTTTCTGGTTTCGTAACTGGCGGTGTGCCGCCACCGCCTACAACCGGAGGCACATCTGTCGAAACGCTGCCGCCACTGCTGCTGATCGCTGTCAGAACGAACGTGCCGCCTTGATCGCGTCCAGGCAGAGCTAACGTAACTTGTTTGTTGCTAGAAACCGTATACTCCACGCCGCTGTAACGATCCACAACTTTTTGGCCCGCTGCGAACGGCACATCGAGCGTAAGGTTCTTAGCATTTTTCGTTGTGTTCAAGCCTACGAGAAGATGTTCACCTTGGTACGCTCTGTCGAATACGAGATAACCATCACTGTCTCCGCCGGCAACTTTCGTGCGTGTGCCTTTGGCGAACACTTTGGAATACGATGCCCGAACTTGCAGCAGCTTCTGATAATGCGCATGCAGTGCTTGCTCTTCAACAGCTGCAGGGTCCGTTAATTTGTCCCATGCCATGTCATAGCGATTCTCATTGTAAATGCCATTATCGAAATCGCCTTTTCTTCCCGACTGGCCTAATTCTTCCCCGTAGTAGATAACTGGTTGGCCTTTAGACGTAATTTGCAGCGCTGCCGCTACTTTGAGCATGCCTTTGTCACCGCCGACATGATCGCTAAGGAAGCCTTCCTCGTCATGGCTGCCCAGGAATTGTCCCATCGTCGCCGTGTTATCCATCAACGCGTTACGATGCTCCATGTAGCTCTCTACATCGTCAATGCCGCCCTTAACGAATTGTTCTGCACGGTTGTTGAAATCGAAGTCCAGCAGGGAATCCATCGAACCGGAACGAAGTGCTCCGCCTTGATTATCGATGCTCGCTCCGTAGTTCTCAGCAATCATCTTGAATTTCGGATTGATTTGCGTGAGCGCGTTTTTGAACGCTTTCCACGTCGTATCTTCAACATGCTTATACGTGTCGATACGGAAGAAGTCGATTGTATCGCCGCGATCGGTTTTCGCACGCTCCAGCCAAGATGTTTGCCATTCGATAATTTTGGCGCGTACAGCTGGGTCCTCAGTCTTAAAGTCAGGAAGCCCCGCGAGCTCTCCTGTCACCTCGTCCATGCTGTTGTCTGTGCGAAGCATACCATCGAACCGCGCTTTGTCTTCTGCGGATACGTTCGGATTCGTATCGCCTGGTTTTAAGCCATAGCCTGTATGGTTTAGTACAACGTCGACCATGATTTTGATGCCTTTGTCATGTGCAGTATCGATCAATTGTTTAAACGTATTCAAGTCGCCAAGGTGCTCATCGAGCGCCTCAAAGTTTTTAGCCCAGTAGCCATGGTACCCATACTGCTTAATCGTAGTGCTTTGGTTGAAGTCATTATTGTCTACAATTGGCGAAATCCATACCGTATTAATGCCCAAATCCTTCAAGTAATCAAGCTTCTCGATCAGACCTTTGAAATCGCCTCCGTGATAAGCCTCTAGTGCCGTCTTATCAACGTTGAAGTTATTCGTTTCATCCCCATCTTTAAACCGGTCTGTCAGTAAGAAGTAGATTCGAGCCTCATCCCAATCAAAGTCAAGCGAACCGACGGATTGCCTAGTTTTCACCGTCACCCTGATCATATTCGCATGCTTGTTGCCGTACTGGTCGATCGCCACGACTGGAATAATCTTGTCGCCAGCTGGAACGTTGTCTGCTACCGCAATCGTTCCTTGCATCAGTTTTTGGTCAATCTGGAACTTCGCCGGTCCGCCCAGCGACGTCAGATCCAGATAAACTTCACGATACGTAACTGTCGCTTTGGATGCCAGATTTACGGTCACTACAGCATTCTCATTAGATGCGATTGCTTGCGGCAATACAGTTCCGCTAACCACAACTGCTGGATTATAGTAATCGAATGCTGATACGCCGTTCACCGTATTTTTCGGATCATTTACTTCAGTTGTTGCGCCGTTACGCGTAACTAGGAAGGAATACGTATAAGAACCATCTTGCAGGCCGGACAAGGTATAATCAAAATATTGTTTGTCCGCGCGATACGTCATATCGTACGTTTGCGTTTGGTTGCCTTGCGTTACCTTTACTTGTACGCCCGTAATCGTATCCATCTGATTATTGTTATACAACTGCTCATCACGATAGAAGAACGTCACTTTCCCATCATTGAACACTGGTCCCGTTACGTTAGGCACAACTTTGACTTCCAATTGGCCACTCGTAACCGTTGCTTTCGTAATAACCTGATCCAATGGCGCTTCGACATAACGGTCAGTGTTCATATCCGTCTCTACCCAGTCGCCTTTCCTTACCTTAAAGCCCATACGGGAAGTCGTATCGCTAATTTCGATACGAGCGACCGCGACGCCATTCTCGAATTTAGAGAAATCAATGCGGTCATTCTTCGCGCCTGTTCCCCACACCCACAGGTTCCAGTCCGTATAATCCTGGTCTGCCCGTACGTAGGTCAGTTCAATATAACGTTTCACAGGAGGATGCGCCTTAGCATCCAATGCAGAAGCACGGTCGTAATAAACATCCGGCTTCTTCTCAAGCATCCAAGCATCAACAGATGTCTCGCCAGCAGGAACTGTAATGACATGAGTCAAGTCCTGCGAAGTCCATGCGCCCGGGCGTTGGATGGCAGAGATCGAATCGAACGGCAGCTTGACCTGCACCGTCACGAATCCATCTGCATCAGTTCCCGTAAAGTCGTATTCGGTACCGCCCATATAGCTGTTGAAGATCCAGTTATCCCAATTTGCCATGTTGCCATCATATCGATAGTAGTGAAGATTGAACGTATACATCTTCCCTTGAATCGAAATTTTCTTCTTTGCTTGTTTGCCGCCGAAATCCGCTACCACCGTTACGGAATCATTCACTTGAACGACATACGAAGGATCGACCGTTAATGCCGAACCGGTAATCGAGACGCCCGGCTTGTTTTGCTCAAGCGACCATGCTGGTGTGATATCGCTTACATTGCCGGAAGGATCAACGAGCTGCGCACTCAGTGCAACCGATCCGCCCTTCCCGATGTCGTTAGCCGAGTTAATCCGTATACCCGGTACATGAACGACTGAATTGCCATTGCTGCTGAGAATATTCAGAGGGTCCGTGAATGCATTGTCCCACTTACCCGAAACAGGCACGAATTTGTATTCATAAGTACCTGGCGTAAGGTTTTGCGTAACGCTGAATACGCCGTTTGCATCCTTCACCATCGGTATGCCATGGTTGTCCCATCCGTTCATGCCGCCAACAAGATTCAGCGTAGCGCCTTGTTCCGTCTTGTTGTTGAAGGTAACGCTTCCATCTGTATTGATAACAGGGCTTTGCAGCGCTTGCCCAACGATATTTACCGTCTTTGTTGCCGTAAAGCCATTATAGGTTGCTGTAATGTCCACAGGTCCTGTAGTAGCATTGCCAGCAACGGCCAGCTTGCCGTTAGCGATGCTTAAGCCTGGTGCAGTTACCGACAAAACCGGAGCGAACTGCTCGTCGGCATTGCCCGTAAAATACGTAGCCGACACAACGGTTTCCGTACCAAGCGCAAACTCGTCTGCCGTGTTGAATCTTACGCCCGGAACCGACAATCCCGGATTTGAATTTTTCCTAACCGAATTGAGCGGGTCGCCCTGCCATGCGCTGCCGTTTGTCATTAAACCATACTCATACCATCCGGCTGGCACTTCCCGGGTTACTGACCATACGTTGCCCGCACCAAGTGCAAGCTCAATGTTTTCTCCCCAGTTTTTATAAAATTCCCCTTTAACCTGAGCGCTTGTTTCACTGCCGCTGCCTTGATAGTTAAACGTGACATCTGCGCCTGTGCCCGTAGCATTAGGAAGGCCAATGACTGGGCTCTGAAGGCCAACAGCCGCTTGAACGGCAAAACCGCCCCCTATTAACTGCCCGACCGTCATAACGAGTACGACGAGTGCTGCGATGAATGCTCTACTCTTTCTTCTCAAGCGTATCCCTCTCTCCAACATATAATGGTTCTTGCAAACGTTTGCATTTCTGCAAAACAAAAACCCACAACGAAGCAACCAACCGACAACCACCAATGGGCTGAACGCAAAACAACCCCGTTTCTCCTCTAAAGGAAAAACGGGGTTGTTTTTAAAACACGATGTGTTCTAAAAATCATAGCCCTCATATTGTCATAAACAATCGTTAGGTAGTTGTTACTAGTATCATACCATTAATATGAATAAAGTCTAGTACTGACGTAGCGGTTTTAACCAAATTATTGCCGCAATTCCAACTAGCAATAAACATAGCCCTTGCGCACCTAGCACAACATGGGCACCGAGTACATCTGCAAGGGAAGAGGAGATGAGAAGGCCTATCGACGGCGCAACTCCAGTAATAGAGCCAAGCGTGCCATACACTCTGCCTTGCATCTCATTAGGCACTTGCGAGCGCAGAATGATCTGTATCATCATCGAGCAGAATGCGAACAGCATGCCTCCTAGCAAAATAAGCGGAAGCGCTGCCGTAGCACGGGGCAGCATCGCTATTATGGCGAACACGGGCCCTAGTGTAACGACGCCGGTAAATACCCACCAGCCTTTGCGGCCGATTTTGGAACCGAGCGCCATAATGATTCCCGCTCCGATCAGATAACCTAACGGCACGCACATCTCGATTAGCCCAAATGCTATCGGTCCCGCCTTCCATTCCTTGATCGCTACGACTTGGATAAGCATAAGCGATGACATGAATAACAATATAATAATCGGATTCAAAATGACAATGGAGCGAGCCAGCGCATCCTTGCGAATATAAGCAAAACCAAGCGCGAGCTCCGCCCATAATGACTTCTTCCCTTCACCGTTTGAAACGTCCTCAGCGGATTGAAACGGTCCAGTTGCGGGAACCGGATCATCTGCCGCCGATTGAAATGGACCTGCTGCTTGAACCGGTTCATCAGTTGCTGAATCAAATGGCCCTGCCATAATAACGCACAACGCGGAGAAGAAAAATGTGGCTGCATTAAAGACCATCGCCCAAACGCCGCCGAATGCCGCAACAGCTACACCAGCTAACGCAAGCCCCGAAATGCGGGCAATATTGTCGGTTAAGTAAACGGCACTTGTCGCTTGCTCGATTCTCCCCTTGCCCGCCAGCTTCGTAATCGAGGCATGGAAGGAAGGCCCTTGGAACAGGCCGGCGAATGCCGACAAGCAGATTAAAACCAGTATCGCTGCGAATGGCAAATGGAAAGCAAACATAAATAAAGCCAATATGCAGGCCAGAATGCCACGCGATAGATCCGAAATCAGCATCAGCTTGCGCCGGCTCATTCGGTCTGCAACCGTCCCCGCGATCGAGCCAAACAAAACGCTAATCAGCGTATAGGAAACTAAAATGAACGCCATCTGTTTCGCGCTTCCAGTTGTCTGGAGCACCCAAAGGCTTAGCGCGATGCCGCTAAAGCAGTCCCCGAATACGGCAACCAAATTGCCTGCCAAAATTGAAACGAATGGCCGATTGCGCCAAAGCGGCCGATCGCCTCCTGCTAGGATAGCCTCTCCCCTCTTCAGCGCCTGCATCGTTTCCATGCCTCTCACCTCATCTGTGAAGTCAATTCCAACCGTAACTTAACCGGTTAAGTTACGTTCAGTATAGGTGATCAACTTTCGGTTGTCAATCATTCCTGCGCCCAAAATTGACACTTTTACCCGCCCCTTATATGATGGAAATACTTATGTCACGGAATCGGAGGACGCCGTTCATGCCCAAAAAACCGACGCTTCGAGATGTCGCCAAGGAAGCTGGCGTTTCCGTTGCTACCGCAAGCTATGTACTCAACAAAGTAACGAATCAAACGATCCCAGAGGAAACGAGAAAGCGCGTTTACGCTGCAGTAGAAAAGCTAAGTTACATTCAAAACCTGACCGCTCGAGCGCTCTCCGTCGGGAAAACGAATTTGCTCGGCATTCTGCTCATTGGCACAGATTCCGATCTTATTACGAAGCATATTAGCTACGCCAAATTTATCGATCAACTGGAGCGCCTCAGCTTGGAGCGCCAATATCGGCTCTTGGTCGCCCGAATCGATCCTGGGCAGCCAAACTTCGACCTCGTGCTCGAACGCAAGCTTGACGGGGTGTTCGTCATCGACGCCAGTGCGAACTCCTTCCATGAGGTTGCAAGCAAGTTCACCTTCGGCACGCCGATTGTGCTCGTGGACGGGTTGATCGATGATCCTTTATTCCGCCACGTCGTACACGATTACAAGCAACTATTCGAAATTGTAAATGGCATTTGCAAGGGACAGCCCTACTCCATCGTGCACGAGCATTACCATAACCAAGCGCTCAGCGATTGGCTGCAGCAAGAAAGCGGGTTGCCTTCTAGCCGCATATGGCCTGCTGTCCGGGATATGCAGTCGCTGCGTGCTTTCGCTGCCGCCCATACAAGCCGCCCGCTGCTCGTATTAAACGAATTTTTAGCCTTGCAGTTAGCTGCGTTTGTAAACCCTGCGGATATGATCGTCGTATGTACTTCGGATTGCCCTGAATATGTCCCTCACGGCGCCCGTGCCATTCGGATGCAACAAAACAAAGCAGAGCAAGCCTATGAAATGATGAAAGCAATATTGAATGATCCGTTTGCAACTGAGCACAGTGTGCTAATTCCATTCGAGCAATCGTAATGAATCGCCAATTTGAAGGCACTGCTACCAATCAGGTACAACCTCGACGCCAATTCGGCAGAGGTTGTACCTTTTTTTGTTCCCATTCGCAGATTCCAACAATGCCATAAAGGAGGGTCCCATGAAAGTTGAAACCGTCGGCGCCATTTATCACCCCGGATATCGCCATGCACTTGGATATAATCCGGAAGAAACATTCGGATGGGATGCATCCCACCGCTCCCGATACAAGCTCGTGCTTGTGCTCGAGGGGACCGGGCTAATTGCCTACGGCTCCCACACTTATCCGCTCATTTCGCCAGCTATCTATTGCTTTAACGAGCTAGAGACCGTTCATTTATCCGCCATTGGGCATTTAGCAGCTTACTCACTCTATTTTCACCCTGGCATTCTGAATGCCAAATTCGAATTGAATGGCGATCGGCTATTTTCAGCCGAACAGCCCTTTCCTTCCGATTGGTCTTTATCTGACCAACAGGACCAATGGTGCCTTGAGCCTTTCACTAATCGTCACGGCGCTTATTTGGGCTGCATTCCAGTCGACCCGGCAACCGCACGCCACTGCCTATCCATCATGGAAGCAATTAACGTGCAGTTGGCCACCCAACCTGATTATCACTGGCCTTGCCGAAGCCGTACTTATCTGCTGGAGCTGTTGTATCTGGCCAGCCGAATGTATCGACAGGTGGACTCCTTTCCCAAGCCGGTAAACGCCGTGGATGCCCAGATTGCCGAATCAGCGGAAGTGACGGACCGAGTCGATGCCATCATTCGCTTTCTGCATACCCGCTACACCGAGAAGATTCGGATCGACGATTTGGCACGCAATTTTCATACGAACAAAACGACGCTTAACCAACAATTCAAACGCCGCACAGGATCAACTGTCATCGCGTATCTGAATCAAGTTCGCATGCAGATGGCAGGCTCAATGCTGCGCAATACGCTGCTTCCCAAGGACGAGATTATGCAACGCATCGGCATTCGCGATCCTGCGCATTTTTTGCGCAATTTTCGCAAATTTGCTGGCTACACGCCAACGGAATACCGTAACCAATTTTGCTGGATGCTCAAAAACTAGCGAAGGCGGCCAACGCTTTCGATTTGCATCGTTTCCTTTCCGATTTGCAATATTCGCACCCTCGTTTCTTTTCTATGATGAATAGTAGCCTTACCTACACTCATGAATAGAAAAGGGGTTTCCAATGAAACGCAAACAGCTAACTTTCGTTTCCGCGGCTTTGCTTGCCTCGGCGCTCCTCCTTCAAGCATGCGGCGCTTCAACAACTGGGGGGAAAACGAATGACGCCACGCCGCCGCAAACAACTGCAACGCCTGCCTCCTCCACAGCCGATTCCGCTGGCACGGAGATCGCTGGTTTGCCGGAAAGCGCCAAACTGATCTCGAAGGCGGCAAGCGTGTACCGCATCCTGTTTGATAGCCCTGCACTCGGCAAGGAGGTTCGATTCAATGTATATTTGCCGCCGGGTTATGATGCAACGAAGCACTATCCAACGCTCTACATGCTGCATCCGCTTAATGGCTCGGAGAACTCCGTCCTATCGTCAGTGGGCCTGTCGGCTGCAGCTGACAAGCTAATCGGCGAGGGTAAAATTCAACCGCTCCTCATCGTTGCGCCGTTATTAGAAAGCAGCTATGGCCTCAATCTGACCGAGGAGGATGCAAAAACCTGCTCTTCGTGCACGATTGGCAATTACGAGGATTATTTGATAAAAGACTTAATCCCTTACGTTGACAGCCATTTCGGCACCATCGCAGACAAGAGCGGCCGTTATATCGGCGGTTTCTCTGGCGGAGGCCTCGCAGCGCTGCACGCTGCCTTCACGCACTCGGACCTGTTCAGTAAAGCCGGAGGCCATAGCGCTTCGCTCTATCTCGATGCTTGGCCGGACCTCTATTCCACGCCTGAGCTTCGGAACCAAAGAGACCCGCTCGTCTTAGCCGAGAACGCCGATCTGGCCGGCTTATCCATCTACTTGGATTGTGGCGATCAAGACCCTTACCGGTTTTATGAGGGAGCGGAGAAGCTGAATCAGTTGCTGCTCAAGAAACAGGCCAAATCCGAGTATCACCATTCGCCAGGCGCCCACGATGAGGCCTATTGGGATCCAAATTCGGAAAACTACTTGCTGTTCTATGCTGGACTAGCCTCTTAAACGAAATCAAGGGATGTCCCCAAAGCCTCGACGGCTGGGGACATCCCTGTTTTGTACTGCAAATTAAAGCGGCTTTGGAGCGTGCAACAGCTTGCTCATTTATCAATAGCTTCCGTAAACCCATCCGTATTTCCTTCCACGCTCTCCCCTGTGCCCTCGCCTTCCTTCGTCCCGAATTGCGCCAGCACCTCGAGCAACTGGCTAGACAATGAGTCCAGCTCATCGGACAACGTGACGAGCTTCACACTAACATCCATCTGGCTGGTGGTGAGCGTAGCAACCTCTTCTGAGGACGCTGCTGACTGCTGCGACACTGCACTGACATTCTCAATGGATGCGATAAGCGTGTTTTGCGATTCGTCTAGTTCCACAATCGATGAAGTCGATTGCGCAAGCTCATGCACGAACAGCCCCATTTGGTTTTTCACTTCCCCGAACAGAACGGCCGCTTCCTTCACTGCTGTATTTTGCTCTTTCAACAGCGGTGAAATCGTCCCTAGCTCGCCGACCGTACTGTCGATGCCATGCTGAATTTCCTCCGTCATCTGCTGTACCACGCCGATCGAATCTTTGGATTGTTCCGCGAGTTTACGAATTTCCTCTGCGACCACCGCGAAGCTTTTGCCGAATGCTCCAGCGCGCGCTGCTTCAATTGATGCGTTCAAGGAAAGAATATTCGTTCGTTTCGAAATATCGTGCATCAAAGCCATAATCGTTCGAATCGAACCTGCACTCTCTTTCAGGTTGCCGATCCGCTCTACCAACGATCGCGATAGCCGTTCCGTCTCATCCGTCATATCAATCAACTCAACCATGTACGTGGAGCCCTGCTCACTATATGTGCGGACACCTTCAGCCGTCGACTCAAGGCGTGTATTCGTTGCGGTTACAGCGTTCATTTTGCCGCCGATCGCTTGCGTCAACAGAATGCCGCGCTCCGCTTCCTCTGCGAGGTTCATCGCGCCTTCCGCAATCATGCCCGTCACTTGTGCGATTTCGCCAGCCGAAGCCGCCGTTTCTGTCGATACCCGCTTCAATTCCTTCGCAGATAGGACGAGCTGCTGCGCTGACTCATTCGAGCGCGCGACAAGCAGGCCGATTTGCTCCATCATCCGGTTAAAGTGCCTCGCAAGCCGCGCAATTTCGCTCGGTCCCCTCAGGTCCATCCGTACAGACAAATCCCCATTCTCGCCCTTCTCCATAAGCCCGCATAGCTTCGCGAGCGGGCGGCCGACTTTACGGGCGATCAAATAACCCATCACAAGCGCGGAGACAGCTGCCGCTACAACCATCCACATCGTCAGCTCCAAGATGCGCCCGGAATCCCGAACGAGGTCATTGACAGGCAGCGTTCCAACCATATGCCATGGCGTTGCCTTTGACGGCTGCTCCAAAGAAAGCGTTTCTGCTTCATCTATAGCTGGAACCGCTTTTCCAATAAGTTCGGATGCGGCTGCATAAACGATCTTATTGTCTCCGTCTACAACCATCAGCTGGCCGTTATCGCCAATTTTTGAGGTTGCAAATACATCGGTTAACAATTGGCTTTTCAGCTCAATGACTAGCAAAAACTCTGCTTCCGGGTTTTTCAAGTTTTTAAGCAATCGCCCGATGGTAATCGTAGGCTCCGGCGCATAGCCGAACAACCCCTTTTCCAACGTTGGCACGAAAATAGGCTCTCCTTTTGCATCAACCATTTGTTGGAGCCACGGCTTATTAGCCTCCGTAATCTCAAGCGCGTTAGCGCCGCTTGATGCTAATGCTTTCGAATTATCAAAACTGCGTGGCACAAGCCGAAGCGCCACTAGATTCGGTTCAGATGAAACAACGCCGTCTAAGCGGTTGCGAATGGCATCCTGCACCGTTTGTTTTTTGCCCACATCAGCGTTAGCGTCCATATGTATAACAAGCTGTTCACGGAGCAAGGTATCCACGAGAAACTGCCGGGATAACCCTGCATAGGTGGACATCAGAAAATCCAGTTTGTCCGTTGCCTGCGTCAACGTTTCCTGCGATGCCTGTGATACTTTATCCTTCAAAATTGATTTGGACATCGCATAAGAGGCGTAACCAAGAATAGAGACAAGAGCAACAATTCCTGCGAATGTGATGCCGAATAATTGCAGGCCTAACGATTTGCGCGAGCGGACTACGGATTGGCTTAACCGACTAATCATATTGATATCCCCCTTCGTAAGTCATTCCCAAGATGAGAAGAAAAAGGCCGGAACCCAAAGCTAGGAATCCGGCCTTCTCCTTATTGCAAAATAACAGTGCTGTATGGCGGCAGCTCCAGCTGTCCTTCTTGCAGGGCAATGCCATCGGCAACACTTTGGAAACGTACCTTCGTAAATGGCACCTTCCCATTAGCGTTCAAATCAATGGCCTGCTTGCTTCCCGTCAAATTATGGACAACCAGCAATGTCGTATTGCCGCTAATCCGCGCATATGCGAGCACACCGGCTTTCTCTATCTCGAATGATGCGATTCCTCCATCACCTAGCGCAGGCTCTTCATAACGCCACGAGATTAATTTCTTATAGAAATTAAACATAGAATCGGGGTCCTTCAGTTGCTCCGCAACGGACACCGTCTTCTCATTGCTCGATGCTGCTTCCCATGTAGCTTGCCCATCGGATTTATGGTCTGCTGCCCAAATCATCGGCTCACGAAGCCGTTCATCCGGCTTCGCGCCCTCCATGCCGATCTCCTCCCCATAATAGAGGAATGGGTTGCCCGGCATCGTCAGCAATAGGGCTGCAGCCATACGGGCATGATTCGGATCGCCGCCCATCTCGCTCATCACGCGGTTTCCATCGTGATTCGATAGGAATGGCGCATCGACGAATGCCCCTCCCGATTGCTTGCTGAAGTAGCTATACATCCGATTGAGCGTTGATCCAACGGCATTTGCCTGTTCATTTTTCGCAGAATCGAGCATGAGTTTGCTCAGATCGAAGTCGAAGCCCGAGTTAAGTGCATGATCAAGGAACGGCCCAACTACGGACATCGCATCCCAAACTTCGCCAATCAGATAAGCATCCTTATTTACGCTGTCCATGCCTTGGCGGAATTCCTGCCACCATGCTTTGTTCTTCATCGGTGTCTGGGGATCGTCCACGGAAGACTGGAAATCTTCATAAATATGCTTAGCTGCATCCAAGCGCAAGCCGTCCATGCCGAGCTTGAGCCAGAACTGCCCGACTTTCACTAGCTCTTGCCGCACTTCTGGATTATCGAAGTTCAGGTCAGGCATGCTCTCCGAGAATACGCCCAAGTAGTGGGAATTGCCCGCAGGGTGAAACGAAGTCGGCCCCAAAGCGCCTACGGTATTCGTGCTAATCCCTTTATCTTCGGCCCATGTGTACCAGTCCCGATATTTGCTATCCTTGCCCTTCGCAGAATCAAGGAACCAAGGATGCTTGCTGCTCGTATGGTTCACGACCAAATCCATAATGACTTTAATGCCCCGTTTATGCGCCTCATCCAGCAATCGCTTAACATCGTCCAGCGTGCCATAATCCGGATTTACCGCGTAATGGTCAGTGACATCGTAGCCATGGTAGGACGGGGACGGGTTGATTGGCATGAGCCAAATCCCCTTGATCCCCAGTTGCTGCAAATAGTCGAGCTTATTCGTAACGCCTGCTAAGTCGCCGATGCCGTCTCCATTCGAATCATTAAACGACCGAACGAAAAGTTCATACCAGACACCGCTGCTTTTGCCCATCGGAGCAATTGGATCGGTGAATGTGTAGCCATCCGTTTCCTTAGCCGCAACTGCATTGCCAGCTTCCGTCTTAGGTGCCGCCGCCTGCTCCTGCTGGCCCTGCGCCCCGTTGCCTGAACATCCAGATAACATGAGCGCAGATGCCGACAGCAATGCGAGCGATAGGCCAGCAAGACGCCCTGCCCGTTTCGAGGAACGGTTCCTCATCCTTTTTCCGCCCCTGCCGTAAGCCCTTCTACTAACATGCGTTGGAAAATGATGAAAATAAGAACGACTGGAATGGAAACGAGTACCGAACCTGCCGCGAACACAGTAAATTGCGTTGATGTTTGCGTATTAACTAAGTTAAACAACCCGACTGCAAGCGTCTGCTTGTCTTCCGTACGAAGAATCGTTTGGGCGAAAATGAATTCGCTGAACGTACCAGCAAATGACGTAACCGCCATATACACGATCAGCGGACGGGACAATGGCAGCAAGATACGGAAGAAGACGCCCCAGTTGCTTGCACCATCGATAATCGCTGCTTCTTCAAGGCTTTTTGGAATCGTATCAAAGTATCCCTTAACCAACAGGTAACCTACTGCTGCACCAGCCGAAGACACCATGATGAGTGCCGTATGCGTATTAAGCAGCTTCATGTTGTTCAAGAGTACAAACACTGCCATCAAGCTTAAGAAGGAAGGGAACAGCCCGATAACGAACAAGCCGCTCATAATCGTCTTGCGTGTTTTGAACCGGAAACGTGAAAACGCATATCCTGTGAGCAACTGGAAGATAACGCTGAGCACCATCGTAATGATGGAAATTTTCAGTGAGTTAATATACCAAGTGCCGAACGATAACGTCGTGAATAGCTCTCGGTAATGCTCCAATGTCCATTTTTGCGGGAGCAGCGTTTCACTAAATAGCGAGGTCCCCTCCCGGAACGAGGAGAAGACGATCCACAAAGCCGGATAAATCGTAACGACTGCAATTAGAATCAGCAGTACATAGCTGATCGCCAGCCACATTTTTTGGCGAAGTCGGTAAATATTCATCGCAGGTTATCCTCCTCTCTGAACGATCGAGTGCGCCGGAAACTAAAGTTAGCGAACACCGCGATAATAATAAACAGGAAGATACTGACGACTGCCGCAAAATTGTATCTGCCATTCGTTATAGAAAGGCTATACAGCCACGTAATCAAAATATCGGTATGTCCCGCAAACTGGTATTCACTATTAGTCGGTCCACCACTGGACAGCAAGTAAATAACGTTGAAGTTATTAATGTTTCCTACGAATTGGCCGATAAAGATTGGCGCAAGGGAGAACATAACGCTCGGGAACGTAATCTTTCTAAACTTATAATAAGCCGAAGCTCCATCAACTTCCGCCGCTTCATACAAATCGCGTGGAATCGTCGTCAAAATGCCAATGATAAGCAACATCGAAGCTGGGTAGCCCAACCAGACGTTAACCATTATAATCGTTGCTTTTGCCCAAGTCGGATCAGACAGCCATTCCGGACCTACAATGCCTAACTTTAACAACATTGTATTGATTGGCCCAAATTGTGCGTTGAACAGGTTTCTCATGATCAAAAGCGACAAGAATGCAGGAATCGCGTATGGAATCATATAAATAGCACGGAAAACCGATTTGAAACGAATGCCTTTCTGTTGAACAAGCAATGCAACGGCAAACCCGCCGAAGAAGGTCGTGAAGGTTGCGAGTACTGCCCAAACCATCGTCCAAGTGAATACGCCTATAAAGGTATGCGCCCATTGGCTTAATCCTAGCAAATCCTTAAATGCGCGGAGCCCTTGCCAGTCAACGAGATTCCCTGGCGGTTCATGCGTGTTGTTGTAGTTCGTAAAAGCAATCAGAATTGAGAAAATAATTGGCAATATCGTAAAGAAGAAAACGAAAACGAGTGGAATCGTAATAACTAACTGTGGAAACTTCTTGTCCAAAATAAACAGGAATGTTTCACGGATTGTATTGAGCTTCTTTCCTTCTTCGCGCAGCTTCCCTCCGGAATATGCATCACGTATGTTGTTAATGAAGAGGTAAATGACCAGCAGCACGACGAAGATCGTAATCAACCCTTCGATCATTAAAAAGATGGAATGGTCTCCCGGTACCCTTTGTGTGAGTCTCCCAACTTTTTCCATGTGTTGCTTCGTTTCGCCGAGCGTTGCAATGCCCCATAGCGCATGGCCAAGATTGTTAATCGCGTAATAAATTGCCGCAGCGTAGACAACGATGAAAGATATGCCTTTCGCATATTGGCGGTTATAAAGTTGGCCAAGGCCCATAAATACAGCAGAAAGCACTGCTGCCGTCGTCCGATGCTGACGCAAATTCAGACTCTCCTCTCATTAGAGAATCACCCGTAACCTCGATTACGGGTGATTGCCTATTAAACATTATCAGGAAAAGTTCCCTCTTATTTTGCTTGCGTAATGAGCGTTTTCATGTCAGTTACAGCTTTATCCAGTGTTGCTTTTACATCAGCATTTTTGTCCCAGATTGCAGGGTATACAGGACCCATTGCCGTCCAGAAGGAACCGGATTCTGCGATCGAAGGCATTGGCTCAACGTTTTTGAATTGCTCCATGAACGCTTTAACTAAGTCGTTTTGGAATGCTGGGTCTGTATCCAGGCCTTTACGAGCGGATACTGTACCCGTCATTTGGTACATCTTAACTGCTGCTTCTTGGCTCGATACGAAGTGAGCGAACAAACGAGCAGCGTTCGGGTATTGCGAGAACGCGCTTACGAAGTACGATTGTACGCCAGCGAATGGCTTAGGCGATTTGCCGTTAGGCATTGGAGGCAGCGGAACCGCACCTACATCAAAGCCAAGCTTTTCTTTCGTGAACGTTCCGAGCTGCCAGATGCCGTCCATGTCGATTGCCAGTTTGCCTTTTTGGAACAGGTCCGTTTTTACGTCGCTCGTTGCGTCAGCAACTTTGAACGGCATAACTTCTTTCATGCTTTGCATGAATTTGATGCCTTCAACTGAACCTTCGTTGTTCAAACCGATATCAGTAGGGTCCGTATTGTTTTTGCCGAATACATAACCGCCGCTGCCGCCGATGAACCCATAGTTGAAGTACGTATCATCCAGCTTCCACATGATGCCGAATTTTTTCTCAGCTGGATTGTTATAGGCTTTGGAGAACGCCTTGATCGAGTCCCACGTTGCAAGGTCTTCTGGCTTCACCAAGTTTTTGTTATAGAAGAGGAGGTAAGTTTCAATGTTACGCGGGTAGCCGTAAAGAACACCGTCTGTGCCCGTAACTGCGTTAACAGCCGTTTCTACGAAGTTCGCTTTCGTATCTTCTTCGTAGTAGTCATTCGGGAGAACAACGCCTGCTTGAACTGCGCGGTTAACTTGGTCATGTGCCAACATGAATATGTCTGCGCCTACGCCTGCAGGGCCGTCTTTTTGAACTTTGTTCAGTGCATCAGAGGAGCCCACTTTTTGGTACTCAACTTTAATGCCATATTTCGCTTCGAACTCTTTGCCCATCTCTATGAGGTAATCCTTTTGCTCTTGCGCAGCCCATACAACCAGCTTCGCGCCTTCTTCAGGCTTAACGTCTTCTGTTGCTGCCGCTGCTGGGTCTTCAGCTGGCTTTTCCGCGTCATCAGTCTTTGGAGTTTCTGTGCCAGCTGTTGTTTGTTTAGGCTCATCCTTTTTGCTATCACTGCCGCATGCTGCCAGTGGTACTGTGAGCATTGCCATTGCAACCAACGTCATCAAAAGCTTCTTTTTCATTTGAAAAGTCCCCTCTCTTTTTAAACCATTTAGTGCACTTACGCAAACGTTTGTACAACAGGTTGGACTTTTCGCGTGAAAGCAAGTACAACCGCTCTTTTCACCGTTTGGAAGCGCTTAATGACTGCTTCTTTACTATACACTTTTTCTAGGCGTTGTAAATACGTTTGCACAGTCCAAATTTCTAAACAATTAACAGAAATACTCTCATTTTCGTCATTTTTCTCACAATACCTCACTATTTCAAGATACATTGAAAAAATGCCATTTTTATCAATTTGGCAATATGGAATATAGGATTGCACAAAATCTGTGAAAACTTGCACAGTTCTTCACGAACTTTGCATAAAAAACCACTTGAAATAATTGGATTAACCAATGACTACAATGGTTTTTCGGTCATAATTTTGTTCAAACGTTTGCACAAAATTAATAAATGAAAGCCCAGAAGTTTCCTCCTGTACTGCCCTCAGGTTTCGCTTGAGCCTATTGGCGCTCCGGCGCGCTAGCTTGCCGTTTAGGGCAGGTTTTCCTGCCCTATTGGCGCTCAAGCGCACTAGCTGGCCGTTTAGGGCAGGTTTTCCTGCCCTATTGGCGCTCCGGCGCGCTAGCTGGCCGTTTAGGGCAGGTTTTTCGAGGTCACTGAAAAAGTCCAACTCTTAGAAAAGGTACAGCCCTTCAAAAAAGTTGAAGAGGCTATGCCTTTTTTGCCGTATAATTGAGTCATTACAAAAAAGTAGGTGAGCGGATGATCCGGCAAC
>NZ_WSTC01000004.1 GCF_009789195.1 Paenibacillus sp. MMS18-CY102
CTCCGGATCAGAAGCAGCCGGCGCCACGGCGAAGCCGGCGGCGGCAGCGGCGCGACCGCGCTGCGCAGGCGCAGCAGGCCGCGAAGCGAGGCCTGCTGGAGCGCGGGCGCTAGCGCGCTCCAGCCGCCTGCGGCGACCGCACCGCAGGCGGGCGGCCCGCCAGCTGCAAGCAGCGCGAGCGCTTCGCTCGCAAGCGCAGCTCGGCCTTCAAGCCGTCGTGCAACAGCTTGCATAACCTGTTTCGGCAACAGCCGCTTTGAACTCGCCTGAGACAAATCAACTCGCCTTAAAGGCACCTCAAGCGCATTACTTTTACCATTCCCCGCAGCCTCTCGAACACAGCGATACAACAAGCGAATCGCCTCCGGTTCCTTCTTCACCCGCTCCCCACCAGCCTCATGCCAACGAAGAACGGCTTCCTCTGCATGGCCAAGCGAAAGCTTTTCATGCCAGCACAGCAAAGCTGTAGGCCCCCGCGCTTCATCCCGCCAAAAAGCAATGTCAACTTGTAGCGCTAGCGTCCACCGCGCTCTCCACTCATTTTGAGTATGTACGACATATAACTCGACTTTCATATTCGTTCTCTCCCCTCATTTTCAACGCCAACGCTGCCTCGCCCTTGATTGCTTTCCCCCTTAGCCGATCGCCTGTTGCCTATGAAAACAACAAAAAAAGCACACCCATCGCCAGTTGGCGAAGGAGTGTGCTTCACGTCCTTAGTAACCCTATTCCCACTCATTGTAAATCATCGATCCGCCATTCGCAAGCCTCGTACGAGTCCAGCTTCAAGTTAACAGCCAGGCTAGCCGCCGTCAAAATAAAGGAAGCTTCGCCAAATCCTCGGGCCTGTTCAAATCAACAAATACAGCTTGGCTACTTCGAGCTGAGCCATCTCCTGCTTCTGCGAATTTTCCAGCCGGACCGGCCTGTGCACGCGCCCCTCCACGGACATAGCTGCTGGACCGCAGCGGGCGGTCTTGATCGGCAAAGGCATCGTCTACGATAAATTCCAAACCTGAGGAAACAAATCGTCCTGCTATCGCTACTGTCTCGTCAGACGAACCGCAATCGATAACGGTAATGCGTACGTCTGTGCCCGAGCGGGAAGAAAACCATTGAATTGATCGAATAAACCATTCCATTCGTGACGCATCATTGCGCGCGAAGAGCACATAGTGCCGGCTGTTTGCCTTTTTGCTTCGAGTAGCATAGTAGCGGATTAGGTGCACCGACAACGCCGCAAGCACGTAGCTGCCGAGTACAAGCGCAAGCAATGAAATCATCTCGGCCACCTCCTTATGCGACACTATATGCGGCGCACCGCCCATCGGTTACGGGCAAAGAGGACAACAAACACCGAGCATTTCTTGTAGCTGAACTCATACCATAAACTATTACAGCCCTGCCGCTCTTTGAACACTTCCTTCTGCCCAATTGAAAGTCACTCTGCAAACTACATGTGGTGCATAAACAATGGATTAGTTGTGAGCAACCAATCAACGCTCCATAAACACGCATGCTGCGGATGCCAAAACCTTGCCACACCTAATGTTTATTGTCATTGTATTCCGTACAATGGCAAGATTGAATCTCAGCGAAGTTACTGCCTGCCATTGCATTTCGTGCAAGGAGACACGTCCCTTCAACCCTGTTCAAAGGGCAAACACTCCATTACGCTAATTTCCCATTGTATCAAATGCAACAACAACCCTAATTCAGCCATTAAATGCAGCTGCCATTGCAGAAACTGCAATGCCATCCGCCAGCAGAGGTACAGCCCACTGCCCCGCTTGCGGCAACAAGCATGCTCTTATGCTCTTATGCTCTTATGCTCTTATGCTCTTTTGATCTTTTGCTCTTTTGATCTTTTGATCTTTTGCTCTTATACTCCTCTTTCAGCTATCCTCTTTTGGTCCGGGACCATCCCTGCGGCAACTGGCCATTAGGGAGCGTCAGGTTGTTATCGCCGGTATCCAGTTCGACTGGCATATGCTGCGGGATCACGACGGTAACCGAGCATTGTGCACTCGCATCATCGAATCCTCTCCCTTCAGCAGGTTTATGCAGGCTAATATACATTGTTCCGCCTACAAGGCGTGTTTGAGCCATCTCTATCGCTTCCGGATCCTTGTTGCCGCCCGCCACAGCAATACGGCAATCCCCAAACGCCGTTACTTGCGGTACATCGCTTGATGGTGCGGCATCCACACGAAGCGATCGGCCAAGCCATTCGTCCGCCTGTACAACGATTCGTTTAACCGGCGATTCAACTTCCTTCACAATTGGCGCTATTTCAACCGTTCGATATTCCGAGTCTAGCGACTGCTTTATTTCGTCCAACACGCCTGTCGATTGTGCAGCTGCGAGAAATAAGCACAGTCCCCCTAACAGCGACAATGCAACGATACTAAACAAGTCATATCGAATTATCGGGTTCTGGTCCTTGCTCATGGCCAAATGAATAATAATTTCAATGCCAAGTGCGACTGCAAGCAGCGGCCACCATAGCCAGGTGTGATCGATCCAGCCCGATGTTCCACTAAACTGCGCAACTCCCAGCAGCGCTCCCGTCATAATAAGGGCGATGCCCATTGACCATGTTCCGACACGCCATTGCTTTACTGGCGGATTACTCATGCTTGGATGCCTCCCCATCACGCTTGCCGCCAAGCAGCAGCTTGAAGCCCCCGAGCACGAATGCTAGTGCAACTGCGCCCGTTTGGACATAACGTTTAATTTCATAGGTTAGATGGTAATCGCCATAATACCGCTGAATCAAGTCCATTCCAATTTGGTCAAATACGTAATAAGCGCCCAACACCAGAAGGCCAATTCCTACCCAACGTTGGCGGTTAACAAGCCACTCTACGATTGGGCGATCCTCTATCGCCGCCCCCTCACTCCGTGACACATGCTGAAGCGCATCGAATAGCGAATAGCACCAGAGCAGCGGCAAGAAAACCAGAAATAGCGACAAGCGAAGCGTATCAAGCAAGTAGAAAGCGATTAAAAATCCAGCCATTAATTGAAACCCTCTGCGCTGCAATCCTAGGTACATATGGCCCGCACCTGGCAATATCGATAACAAGATCGCAACCCAGCGGCTTCGTTTGCCGTTTGCCCTATGGCTTTCGAAGTCTTCCAAAACAGACCGGTCAATTAGCGTCTCGCCGGCTTGTTTGCGCCCTACCATACGTACTGCATCGAACATGCTATATACCCATATGATCGGCAGCGCCCCGAGAAATACAAGGAACCCTGGCTGATCAGACAAGACGCTAACGAATACAATCATCATAAATAAGCCGAAAAATCCGACCATAAACGTAATGCCTCGCTGCAGCAAGCCAAGCTGAAGATGGCCAAGCCCCGGCAAGAATGACAATAGAATCGTGTAAAAGCGCTCGTTCGTCTGTTGTGCCTGCACTTGATTGGAGTAGCCATTCAGGTTGGGAAGGCCATTAGCTCCTTGCAGATTATGAAAAGCTTGCTTCCCCTCTGTTCCCGGCTGCATTGCCCCTTCTCCCAGCGACCCATCAAAGCTAGCATTGGACGCTGTATATATACGATGTTCCGCGCCCACTGCCTCTCCCTTGCAGCCCTGGCCAGCAGCGGGCTCCTTCCATACAGTTCCACCTAATCCCGTCATGGCGCCTTGCGTACGCGAATAGCGCAGCAAACCGACGACCAGATCGATCATTTGGATAATCCATAAGAAAAAACCGATGCCGATCCCGGCGAGAAGCGGATCGTCATCACTCACCATAATGGCAGCCATCAGCATAAATAATAGAATTCCAACGATAAGCACGGGATACACAACTGCTCTTGCTTTGCGCCCGATCAAATAATGCCCAACCCCCGGGATAAAGCCCAGCAGTAAAATCGCAACAGGATTCACGTTATTTCTCCTCTCGAATTTGATTTTGTTTACTGCCAGCCGCTCGGTCCGTCCATTGGTCCAACAGGCCAACTGTTCGGCTCATTAGCCGCTCGACATAAGATGCCTTACCCGTTTCAGACGGATGAATGGTTGAAGCTGCTGTTTCCTCCACCGCAGTTGGCGATGGGGGCTGCGCGTATGCCCCTTTTAGAATGCCGGTAGACATGAGCGCGAAGGTAATGCATACAGCAACTGCATAATGAATCATCGTCTGCCGGCGTTCTCTGCGCGGATGCCGGTTCGCGTTCCTACGCCGCGGCGAGGCAGGTCCAGCAACGATTTTGATGGGACCAACTGGCTCTGTCCCCTTTCTCTCCGCCTTGTCAGACTCGAGCCTCAATCCAGCGTCGCTCCCAGCATCACTCTGGCCATGCCCGATCCCGATCGGTCCGTTCCCAGCCGCGTTGCCATAGGCAGGCAGCTTTGCAATTGCCGCCATCGTTTCATCCGTTAGCGCGGTCGCTTGTTCATCCGAGAGGGGCGGCATAGCCATTGCTTGCTGCGCTTCTTCCATTGCCGCCATCCAGCGTTCCAAACAGGCATCGCATTCGTACAGATGGGCCTCTGCCTGCTCCCGCTCCGCTTCTGTCCATGATCCGAGCAAATATGCCTTCCACTGCTCCACGTTCCAATGCATTAGGTACCGTCCCCTTTCTCCCATTGCGACCGCAGCCACTGCCGTGCCCGGTACAATCTTGATTCGATCGATTTTATTTCAACCTTCTCTTGCACGGCGATATCACGTTGGCTGCATTCATCGATATAAAAAGCCTTTACGACGCGCATTTGCCCAACTGGCAATGCTTCGAGCAGCCCTTGCAATTGAGAATTGCGTTCCTTGCGCAGCAAAGTTTCTTCTGGGCTATTACGGACCTCTCCGGCGATATGTACCTGATCTTCATTTGCAGCTTGTTGCGCCACCTCAAGGCGCCTCCGTTCCCGACGCTGGGCATCGATGGCCGTATTTACGGCAATTCGGGCCATCCACGTCCGCAGCCCATCCAGGCGGCATGACGGGAGAGAGAGATAGACACGCAAGAACGCTTCCTGCACGGCATCCTCAGCCTGCTCTGCATCCCGAAGGACGGCATAGGCTGCCGCATACATCGATTGGCGGTGCCGTTCCACGAGCAAGCTGAACATTTCCTTCTCCCCGTCTAACACTTTCTGAACAATATCCTCGTCGCGAATCTCTCTCCCCCCTCTCTCTATGTAATAGACGAATGGGAACCGCTAACCCCTGCACCCATTAGAAAATATTTTTCCGCCCTCATAAACGCAACAAAGCCGCCTTTGGACGAGTACGCCCAAAAACGGCTTCAGATGATGAGAAATTAAAATATCCAAATAAATTATAACGTTACCCAACCAAACTTGATCGAATGAATAACCGCTTGTGTACGATCGTCAACTTCCATTTTTTGCAGGATGCTGCTGACATGGTTTTTGACTGTCTTCTCGCTAATAAACAGAAACTCGCCAATCGTTTTGTTGCTCTTGCCTTCTGCCATAAGCCGCAGCACTTCCGCTTCGCGGCGTGTTAACGGATTATCCTCGCCCGCAACGAACTTCACGCCTGTCTCCTTGCCAGCTGCCGCGCCCGAAACAGCACCCATCTCGTCGAGATAAGTCATGCGGCGGAGCTGGTTAATGAGCTTTCCGGTCACTTTTGGATGTATGTAAGAATACCCCGTCATGACTGAACGAATGGCATTTATTAACGCTTCAGCTTCCATATCCTTGAGCAGATAGCCAGTTGCCCCTTTACGAAGCGTCTCGAATACATAACTCTCATCATCATGTATTGATAAAATAATAACTTTTATTTCGGGGAACATGTCGCGCAGACGCTCGGTCGCGATAACACCGTTCTCGATTGGCATATTAATATCCATCAACACGATTTCCGGCTGTGTATGATTGCAAAATTCAAGCACTTGAATTCCGTTATGGCATTCTCCGATAACTTCCAGATCTTCTTCCATATTCAGAATCCGTTTCAAGCCTTCTCGGAATAGCTGATGATCGTCCGCAATAAGAAGTTTAATTCGTCTCTTATCGACCGTTGTTTTTACATCCATCGTCATGTTACTCCTTTCTTTCCTTCGCGTTTACGGGAATGTGGATCGTAATCTTCGTTCCCTGATCTTTAGCCGATTCGATCTCCATCCTCCCCTCCAGTAACTCGACGCGTTCCTTCATTCCGATTAAACCGAAATGCGACCCAGGATGCTCTGTTTTCGTTTCTGACGGTTCGGCTTGGAAGCCAATCCCATTATCCACCACGCAGAACTTCACCAATTGGGCCTGATACGTCATCTCGAGGGACACGAACGTAGCATTGGCATGCTTCATGACATTAGTAAACGCCTCTTGAACTAGTCGATATATCCCAGCCTCCATCGCAGAGGGCAAACGAACTTCTCGACCGATCGTCTCGAATGTCGTCCGAATCCGTGATTTTTCTTCAAAATCCTGCACGTATTTCCGTAACGTCGGCACCAAACCTAGATCATCTAATGCCATCGGCCGCAGGTTGAATATAATTTTGCGGATTTCCTCGAGACCGGTACGTACTTGCGCCTTCAAGTCTATTAATTCGTGCTGTACCATCTCGAATTCCTGCTTCACGATCATTCTTTCTGCAATTTCCATCCTAAGAACTAGATTGGCAAGCCCTTGCGCCGGACCGTCATGAATTTCTCGAGCAATCCGCTTCCGTTCCTCTTCCTGTGCCAAAATAATTTTCAATCCAATAAGCTGCCTGTTTTTGGCGGATTCAAGAATGCGCGTCACTTGGTTCAAATCACCTGATAAATATTCGAGCACGACATTAATCTGGGAATGGATCGTCTGTGCCCGCTCAATGGAGAGGTCAACATTTTTAACCCGCTTCTGCAGGTCATCCCTCCGCGCTTTCAAGTACTGCTCTTTCTCGCTGTACATCAGCTTATCGACTTGAATTTGCGTCGCCTTCTCATAGGCACTCTTAATGTCCTGCTCATTAAAGGTGACAAAATCCCGGCTGACCTCTGTTAAACGAATGCGCGCAAGGCGATACTTCTGCTCCAGCTGATCCACCTTCTCGATGACTTCAGCAGCTTCGCGCAGAACTGCATTCAGCTCCTGCTCTAACGCTTGAAGCTCCTTGCGCGCAGATTCGCATATTTCAAAGATTTGCACTTTGCTATCTTCCATGACGCTAATCGCATTGCTAATCACATTATTGATGTCTTGAATCCGAGTATCCATATCCGCTCTGGTTTCCTTTCTATGTAGGGAAGCTGCTTCCATTATAACAAAACTTCCTACATCCTAGAAAACCATATATTGCCGACCAATGGCAATCATGCAGAATACCTATTGTTACGCGCTTTCTGCAGCGGCACATACTCGTTTCGTTTCGAATGCTCCGTTACTCAACCGTTACCGACTTCGTAGCGCCATCAAATCCAACCTTCAGGCCAAGCTGTTCCGAAATCAAACGAAGCGGCACAAGCGTGCGCCCTTCCCGAATAATCGGCGCGGCAGTTGCTGGCTGGCGGACGCCATCGACGATAATATCTTTGCTGCCGATCCGCATCTCCAGCATACGGTCCCCGCGAATGACGGTTACCCGTTTGTCCGCCGAATCCCATCCTACCTTTGCTCCCATCGCGTCCGCAATGAATACGAGCGGCAAATACGTCACGCCGTTTAGCGCAATTGGCGCTACGTCCAATTTAACAGGCGTGCTGCCGATGGTTGCTGCTTTTTGGTTCAATTCCAGCTTGATGAATGGACGCTCTAACGCCGGAAGTGAAGGCGGGTACAGCATCGTAATATCATCCAAAGCGATGACCCCCGTCGCGTTGCGTTCATCCTGGTCTTGCGCAATATTAGCGACATAGAAGCGTTTTATCGTGATTGGGTAAGCCAAGCCATAGGAAGAGAAATCAACTTTCAACGTCTTCCATCCGGTCCAATTAATCGACTTGGCCAAATCAATATAAACGAGCTTGCCACTGTTATCTTTCACTTCCATACGAAGCCAGTTGAAGCTGTTATCGCCATAAGCATCCAGCTCCATGCCGCTTGGCGTCCCGCTTACTTGGCGTCCCGTCCCGTTAAGCGCTGCGTACGCGGCCAGCGTCTTGCCTGATCCGATCCCCTTCGTGAAATCGTAGCGTAGCTGCAGCACTGTTGAAGATGGTTTGCCGGATAAGCCACTCGTTAATTGCACGCCGCCTGACGCTCCATCTGTCGATTCGAACGTAATGCCATAGGCCACTTTCTCGAACGTTTCCCACATAGCAGAGGAAGAGCCTTGCGTTAGCGTCAACATAACAGGATAGCCATCATAACGGGCAATGGCATAACCAACCGCCGCACCGTTATTGACTTTGTTAATCGTAAAGCTGTTGCCGTTCGCGTCTGCGCTGAACCCTTGGAACTCCCACTTTATAGATTCGGAAGGAACGGTATAATTCAGTCCGTCTTTCGTCACAATTTTCACTGTAGCTTTTATTTGTGTACCTGATTCCAAAGAACCAGACGATGCATCAATAGTCATGTTCGCAATTTGGTCTGCACCAATTACATTTATAGGAAGCTGGCCCGTCACGCCGGATGCCGACACTTGAATCGTTCCTTGCCCTGATTTAAGCGCGGAGAAGCTCGCACCACTAAACATGCCGATGTTGCCCGTTGCCTTCCATTGTGCCTTTAAGGAGGAAGCATCCACTGGGTTGTAATAGTTATCGTACGCTTTCAGGCTGTAATCCGCGGACTGTCCAATAAACAGCGTATTCGCACCGCTGGGCAGTAATCCCTCCAGCTTCCCTTTAGGCGCCGTGCTAAATACGCCAATGCCGTTGGCAACTGGGCGCAGATAACTGCCGCCCGTTGTTGGATGCGCCGTCTTGAGCGTGAATTCCCCAAGCGGCCGCTCCACCATCGTCGTTGAGCCTCCACCATCTAAATCAATGCCCTTCCATACACCAAGCGCCACCATCGCCTCTTGCAGCTCTTTGAGGGACATTCCGTTGCGTGTCGACGTCCCCTCAGCCGTGATCATGAGCACCTTCTTCTCATCTTTCGTATAACCGACAGCCGTCCGGTAGACCGCACTGGAGCCGCTAACGCCGGTGATGTCACGCGAGAAGGTTGCTGCTTTTCCATTGTCTACGAGAATCGTATGCCCGCCAACCATCATTTGATAGGATGCCGTATCAATCTTTTGGCCCGTCGTCTGCGACACGAGCGAATAATCGGCATTGACGGCGGAACCGACGGTCAAATGCTCATTAATAAATTTTGCAGCTGTCCCATGTGCTCGCAAAATATAACCGTCTGCAGGCGGCTGCATCGGCAGCGTTTCGCCGCTCTTCGTAATCTGTGCGACTTTCCCATTGCGCACCAGCACTTCGGTCGGTGTCGTATTGCTGTCCTTCGGACGCGTGGCCGCCGTCCATGCACTCGTGTATACATAGATCGCATTTGCGTGGCTGTAGCCATTGTTCGGCTCGGTCCGGTATGCCGATTCGTTCATCCCTGCTATCGGGAAAGTGCTGCCATCTTCAGCCGTTAGCGTACCATCGAAGCTGTACAAATCGACTGAAGGCGTCTTGCTCTTCGTCACGCCGAAGGAATACATCCCTTTCAGCTGCATCGGTCCGGACATGAGCGTTCCGCTCGTTATTTGCGGTCCCATTGGCGAGTTATCTGACGAGCTGCCTGTTTGAAATACATCAGCATTCACTGCGGCGACGGCCCCATTCTCCTTGGCCATATTCAGAACATTGCTCAAGTTTGCAACGGTGCTGCCTTTGCCGCTCATTGCGTTCAACTGTACATAGGGGTTGGACAAATCGATTTCAATGACATGAACATTGACCGTACCGCTCCCTTTCGCTGGGGTCCAGCGGTAATCAATTCGTTGTACGCCGGAAGCAATCGGATAGCGGGTCTGCTCCGTCATGGACATGTTTGCATTTTTCAACTGAGTAGCCGCCGTGCTGCTTGCAGCCGCAACTACATCTACATTGCCCAATGGCAGAACTGATTGGAGCGGCTGCAGCAGCAGCGCCCCTCCGATAGCAACAACAATTGCTTTTTGGGCCAAGCTATGGTTGAAAGGTACAAAACGACCCTTTTGATGATGACGTTCTTTCATGTTGGTACAACTCTCCTATCTATGAAGTCTATAAGTTATAGACTTCTTTTACCGTGAAAAGTTACGTTGATAGAATAACTCTATCATCTCTTGTGAGGTGATTCATATTGGTAATAATTCACTCACTACTTATTTCACAAGCTGGCACAGCAACAAAAAAGAGCCTGACCCTTCGCCGCCATCGGACGGAAAGGATCAGACTCTTTTCTGTTAAACCTCTATGAACTCGAGATAGTCGAGTAACCTTTTAATCATAATGACCGCTTCTGCCCGCGTCGCATTCGCTTGCGGAGCAAATGTCGTTGATGTCTGGCCATTGATCAATTGGGCAAATACCGCCTTGGCGACATCCTGCTGTGCCCAAGTGCCGATCTTCGACTTATCCTTAAACTTGCTCAAGTAAGCCGATGTAGTCTGCGGCAAATCTACTCGCACATCTGCTGCCGAAGCAGCCCGCATCAGCATGACCGCCATTTCTTGTCGGGAAATGTAGCTATTCGGCTTAAACGTACCGTCCGAGTTGCCTAGCACGATTCCCGCTTTCGTCGCTGCACCGATATAGGACGCCAACGTAGCATTCTGATTAACGTCTTTGAATTTGGCCGCTGAAGCTTTGTCGCCCGTCAGGCCGAGCCCACGGGAAATGAACATTGCGAATTCACCGCGAGTTACCGGTTTCGTTGGTTCAAACTTCGATGTCGAGCGGCCCTCAACAATATATTTATTCGCAAGCAGCATGATGTCGCTGTATGCCCAATGCTTGCTCGTATCCGTAAATTCGACTCCGCCCTTCACGATCGCATAAGCACTGTTTCCTTTTCGCTTAAATGTGATCGTAGAACCTGTCGTATCCTGTACGACAGTCGTCGGTACATAAGACAATACGCCAGTTTCCGGATCAAGCCATACCGCAGCCGTCTGGCGTGGGTCCAGCTTCGTCGTCGTATGAACCGTACGCGTCAAGTATCCGCTGAATTGCTTAACCGTATTGGTTGCCGTTCCATTCACGACGAATAGTTCATAGGATAACGGCCCTACAACCAATTGCGCTTTCGAGGTTGCCAGTGCAGCTTGGATCGCCGAGCTTTGTGATCCAGCGCCTTTATCCATTGTAAAGAGCAACAGGCCGGACGTTCCGCCAACCTTGCGCAGCTCCACCCAATCAATAGAAGAGAGCGGCACTTCATAAGTTAGATCACCGTATCTTACCATGAAGGAAGCATTAGAAGCGTTGCTCTTAGCTGCTTCCAGTGCAGAGATCGGCACGGCGACTAGCGCCGCCCCTTCCGTCACTGGCACTTCAAACGTCACTCTCGGCAGCTTCGCACTGCTCGAACGTGCTGCATTGAAGGCTGCAGTCACTTTGTCAGCAGTCAATGTGTAGCGTTGCGCTGAACGCCCCGCTGGCGATAGGTCGCTTGATGCAGTAGCGTCCTGCGGCTTCAGCAATACGTTGCCATCCGTCACAGTTCCGCCAGTCTGGCCATTCGTGGTCTGGTTAGTAACTACAGCGTTAGTAATATCGCCAATGAGCGTGCCAGACATCGTGCGCAATAAAGCATTAGTCGAGCTGTACGATAGCATTACAACATCACCAAACGTGACAGGGCCTGTCAGCGTAAGCACGACTGAATTGTTCGAAATGCTAGCTTGTAACAGTGGGCGAACGACGTTGTTCACCTTCACAGAAAACTGCGTAATAAGCGGTACATAAGAAGGATTCAACACTTCGTTAAACGATACCGTCAACGTAGCGCCAATAACAGATGCCCCTGTCATTTGGGTCAATCCATTCGTGATATTGGCTGTCACGCCCCCAAAAGTCGGCGCTGCATTGCCTGACAGGTCCTTCAATGCTGGCGTACCCGTAACGTAGCTCACGATTACCGGCTGCGTACTGCTAACCGCAATGGAAAGCGTCAAGATGACTTGATTATTGTTGATCTCTACCGATTGAACAGGTCTCGAAGTACCTGCTACAAGCACCGAAAATTGCGAGCTGCTTGGTACCGAGCTGCGATCTAATCCCTCGTCATACGTCAATGTCAGCTTGTTGCCAGCTGATACTGCTGATACGAGTGTAGGTGCTTTTGTATCCACCCCATTGCGAATGTAGAAGTCCGCAAATGACTGAACGGCGTTGCCTGCCGAGTCCTTTAGCGGATACGAGTTCGCTGTGTAGGTGACTGATACCGCTTGCCCTTCCGGCACATTGCTTGTTAGCGTTAGGATCACGTATGGACCGCCGCCCATTGCCGAAGCAATTCCGTAACTGCTTCCATTCACCTTTACTTGGAACTGGTAATACGCATAGTTGTTAAGCGCAGCCAGATCCTCGCTGAATTGTAGCGTAACCGTGTTTCCAGTCACCGTTCCCGATAACGGGCGCGGCTGCGTTGTATCTGAAGTATTCGTAACCGTATAGCCCGTAAAGCTCGTTGATGCGTTTCGCGATACATCCTGAATTGGAGCTGTCCCTTTGGAATAGGACACTTTCACAACTTGGCCGAATACGACCGAACTTTGCAACTGGATGCTAACAGTTGCTCCGCTTATTTTGACGCCGATTACGGCGCGCGGAACATCATTCACTGTCACATAGTAGTTGGCAGTAGATGGAACGGAATTCGGATCGAGATCCTCGTTGTATTTGAGCGTAATCCACGACCCGCTGGACATCTCAGCACCTGTAAGTGTTGGGGCCATGCCATCTGATCCGATCGTACGGAATGACCATTGATATTCGTTCAAAATGCCGGCAAACCGATTGCCGGCAAGGTCGGTAACCGAACCTTCCTGCATCTCGACATAATAAAGCGTATTGGCGCTTAATGCATCGCCACTACCTGTTGCAGTCGGCTTAATGATTAGCTTCTTGTTATTCTGTGGATCAACCGACAATTGCGTAGCTAATGTGCCAGTTGACGTTCCCGACCGTTTGACCGTAACTGTCCCTGTCGTAGCTGGCAATGCAATTGGCTCGCTGAATTCTGCGACGAGTGCAGCATTTGTCTGGACCGCGTTGGAACCGCTAATTGGCGCAACCGTAACAAGTGTTGGCACCGTCGTATCTTGCGTAACTCTAAATGTCCATTGGCCACTCGCCAAGCCGCCGAACAGGTTGCCACTGCGGTCGATAATCGCTTGATTGCCAATTTGCACTTCATACGAAGCATTGTTAACAAACGACTTGCCAGCTGGCAAGTTGATCGTCAATACGTTCGTTCCTCCCCCTGTAACGAGAGCAGAAGTAATAGGAATCGTCTCAAACACCGTATTATTATCCGTATTTTTAATCACGATATTTCCGTTTGCCGGCAATACTGCTTCGTTAAATTGAATCGTCAGTGGGAAGCGCAATACACTCTGCACACTGCTATTAAGCGGATTC
Organism: Paenibacillus sp. MMS18-CY102; assembly: GCF_009789195.1. Classification (GTDB taxonomy): domain Bacteria; phylum Bacillota; class Bacilli; order Paenibacillales; family Paenibacillaceae; genus Paenibacillus_T. The sequence goes on from NZ_WSTC01000004.1 coordinate 13,489, forward strand.
AACCCACTAACAGCAGGCGGTGTCGTATCGACACCGGGCTTCGTTTTGAAGTTCCATGCAGTAGCAGATGAAATCCCTTGGAACAGTACCGCACCGGTGTCAAGATCTTTGAAGGAACCCGCCTCAATTAACACGTAATATTCGGTACCTTCTGCCAGCGTTCCGTAAGGAATGCTAACTAATCCTCCACTAATTGAACTTGATGCAACGGATAACTGCTGAACAGTCGCATTATCAGCTACTCGGTTTATTGATATTTTCTTATTGCCATCTGCAACTGCGATGTTAACGCCGAAACTGATTTGCAAATTGCCGCTTAATTCAGCGCTCGTAGCATCATCTGCTGGACTCTTTGGTACATATAGGATGGGAGGTGCAGCAGTTGTGAAGCGCCATTGTCCCGAGCCGATGCCTGCGAAAGCACTGCCATCAACATCCGAAATCGCTGATGCTGGAACGAGCACCTCATATGTATTGTTTGGAATCAAAGCTCCAGTTGTCGTAATCGTCAACGTATCTGTGCCACTGCCGCGCACATTCGGTGAGACGACACTGATCGACTGCGTATCGGCTGCGTTGCCTGTTGTAACATTTTGAATCGTAATAATGCCCGTTGCTGCGAACACCGGCTCGTTAAACTTCAACGACAGCGCCGTATCAATCGGTGCAACTGCTCCTGAAGCCGGTACCTGCTGCGTTAATTGCGGTGGTGTAGCGTTGTTGTTCCTCATCCAGAAATTCCAAGACATCGCATTTGTCAGCCCTGCAAAGTTCTGGCCGTTATCATTGCGGAACGCGCCCGCATCGATCCATACGTAATACGCTTCTCCTGCCACTAGCAAACTATCAGTCGGGTCAATCGTGACGACGTTACGATTCGTGCCAATCGACACTAGCGGGCTCGTAGCAATCTCATAAGATTCCGCTATGCTATTATCTGATACTTTGCGGATTGAGACAGCAGCAGATCCTGTCCCCCGTTGAACATTCTCGTCAAACGTAAGCAACAGCTTATCGCTTGGCATAACGCCGGTCGCGTTGTCGGATGGACTCATTGCGATCAGCAAAGGCCCGTTAGCGGCTGCCACCGCTTCTTGCGGCCGACCTACGATTCCAGCTATCGCCAATTCCAAGACGAGTACCATAGCTACAATAAATGATAGTTTTCTTTGAATCCGAACCAACATGACCACTCCTCAAAAAGTCACTCGTACCTCTATTAACGGCATTTGATAAGGAAATGTTTAGAGAAAATGGCTGAAACACAAAGAAGCTCTGGACCTCAGGTCCAGAGCTTCTTACAATTTAATCGATTACACGAATGCGTCAGCTTTGAGCTGTTCTGATTTGTCAACGCGTTCCCAAGGAAGATCAACATCTGTACGGCCGAAGTGGCCATACGCTGCCGTGCTTGCGTAGATCGGACGGCGCAAATCAAGCATTTTGATGATGCCTGCTGGACGAAGGTCGAAGTTTTTGGAGATAACTTCTACGAGCTTCTCGTCATCCACTTTGCCTGTTCCGTACGTATCAACATTGATTGATACAGGTTGTGCTACACCGATTGCGTATGCCAACTGAATTTCGCATTTGTCAGCGAGCCCTGCCGCCACGATGTTTTTCGCAACGTAACGTGCTGCATATGCTGCCGAACGGTCTACTTTCGTAGGATCTTTACCGGAGAATGCGCCGCCGCCGTGACGTGCATAACCGCCATACGTATCAACGATGATTTTGCGGCCCGTCAGGCCCGCATCACCTTGTGGTCCGCCAATTACGAAGCGGCCCGTCGGGTTGATAAAGTATTTCGTTTCATTATCAAGCCATTCCGTAGGAACAACCGGTTTGATTACATACTCACGGATGTCCGCTTGGATTTGCTCCAGCGTTACTTCCTCAGCGTGTTGGGTCGATACGACGATCGTGTCTACACGAACTGGCTTGCCATCCACATATTCGATCGTAACTTGCGTTTTGCCGTCAGGACGAAGGTAGTCCAATTGGCCATTCTTGCGAACTTCTGCCAGGCGACGCGCGATCCGGTGCGAAAGTGCAATCGGAAGCGGCATCAGTTCTGGCGTTTCATTCGTTGCAAAACCGAACATCAATCCTTGGTCTCCGGCACCAATATCTTCGTTCTCTTGTTGTACGTCTTTGCCGTCACGCGACTCAAGCGCTGCGTTAACGCCTTGTGCGATGTCTGCCGATTGCTCATTGAGCGACGTCAGTACTGCGCAAGTGCTGGAGTCAAAGCCATACTTGGCGCGCGTATAACCGATATCTTTAATCGTGCGGCGCACGATTGCTGGAATATCCACATAATCAGCGCTGCTGCTGATTTCGCCAATAACGAGTACAAGACCCGTCGCAACGGAAACCTCACAAGCTACGCGTGCATTCGGATCAACTTCCAAGAATGCATCTAACACTGCATCGGAAATTTGGTCGCAAATTTTATCGGGATGCCCTTCTGTGACTGATTCTGAAGTGAACAAATGTCTGCCTTTCAATGACATCTTTCCAACCTCCTATTAATCTTCTTTTTCTTTTTTTTATTATGCGCATAAGAGCGATGTGCCTACACAAAAAATGAACCTTTTCCGCAAGGAAAAGGTTGCTATTACAACTCTTTTAATTATGATACCGGAAGGAAACATGCCTGTCAATGGATGGATGTCCCTAGACCATTCAACACAGACTCAGCTTGCTTGATGAGACGGCGTGTTATTTCACCGCCTACTGAACCCGCATCCCTTGTAGCTAACTGTGACCACGGAACATGTCCGCCTGACGCGCTAACCGTGCCAAACTCGTCGCCAAATTCGGTATCTGCGCCTGTTACAACGCCTGTCGATTGCATCAATCCTAATTCTGCTGCAATTTCATACTTCATTTGATTGAGCGCATGCTTGCTGGCTGGAACGACTTTCTGGTTCGAACGACCCATAATGATGCACCTCCAAGATAAATGTGTAATCGTGGTTCGTGCTGTTATTGTGCGCCCTTCGTTCCGAACCGAAGCGTATAACCTTTTGTCAGGAGGGGAAGATATATGTATGAATGGCTGCTATATGAACGGACAATCAACGAACAATGAACTAACGAACGGCTTCCTTATGGGAAGCCGCTCATTTTTGCATATAAGTGGATCTGTTCGCTTTACTTTAACTCATAATTGCCGCGAACCATGACCGTAAGCCCGTTCTTCTGGGCAGGATCCGGCATTACGCCTCTTCCACCGCGTGGGAATAGGATAAGGTGATTGTTCGGAACAGCTTTGCCATTCGTAATATCTTTCCCATCTGTCAGGTCCGAAATGCCATTTGCATCTCCGCTATACGCAACAGCTTTGCCTGCCCTTACGACGAACTCCGCTCCGTCAGCTGCAAGCAGCGTTTTGCCTGCAGGAACAGCAACGACAACGACCTGGTTGCTGGTCTTGCTAAGCTCCTCCTTCAAGCCACTCAACATCTGCTGTACATCCTCTGCGCTTACACCGCTCTGATTGCCTAACATTTGGTCGACATAGCTCTTCGTAACGACTGGATCATCAACAGAGCCTGGCGTAACTGTATCGCCGTCCCCTTGCGCTGTGCTGGCCCATTGCGTACCTAGTAATGCTCCGCCACCAAGCAGCAGAACTGCCAATGTGAGCTTTTGCCAAGTAGATTTCATGAATTATACCTCACTCTCGTATTCTTCTTCTCTAAGGATACTAGAATACGACAAGCTAAACCACTATTGGTTGGTCTGAGTTAATGATTACCCTGCTACAAACCAAGTAAGCTTCTTCGAACCAATCAAAATTTTAGCGTTTTGGAACACATCATACACATTCAGGGTATAGGTGTCGTGATCGTCAAGTTGATTCTGCACCTGTGTATCTTTGAATATAACGGATAACGGAATCTCTGTACCTTCTTTAAGCAATTCATCTTGTGACCCTTCCACAGATGTAAGGTTAAACGTCTTTGTATAAACTGCCTTCCTGCGGTCGTTATTGACGAATTCAAACATAACTTTATGCTCGCCCGCCACAATGTCATATTTCGTATCCTTAACAAGGGAATAATTCATTCTTAATTGAATACCATCGACGTTATAATCACCACTAACTAGCATATCTGCCCGTACCTTCTGTAGAGACAAGTCATAGGATGCAAATGACAAGTGCTGGAGCGTAGTATTCGTTACTGCCTCCTCTTTACCGAGCTGATAGTTCACTGGCTTAATAATGACACTTTGAGTAGTAGTTGTTGATCCTTGCACTGGAGCGGTTTCGATACTTTGTCCAATGAACAACCCATATGAAGTTTGATCGAAGCCACTCGGCAGTGTTGCCCATGCGGACATCAGCACTTTACCGTTAGGCATGACCTTTTCTTTCATCGTAGCAAATGTCACCGGGACAATTTGGCCATTCTTATCCTTCAAGTAAGCGCCGAGCTTCGCTAGATTTGCTAGCCTGCTCTCTTTGTTTTGAATAACAAACTCGGAATAAAACACATTGGATGTCTCACCTTTAAATATTGCATTTCGAGACAATTGGATCGTTGCATGCTTTCCGGTGCTTGTGATCGAATATGCCATATTCTTCTGATATACGGGTATCGTATTTACAGCTTGCCCAGAGAACTGGTAAAGCTTCTTCGCTGGCTTATCTTTCACAGGTTCCGTCGCGACAAAAGCAATTTTCCCAATAGTTGTCGTGTAAGGAATGCTCGTGTAAACGATATAATTATACGTTTCTCCTGGACCAATAGTAATCGTGTCATCCAACGCGACTAGTTTCGACTCATTCTCAATTTGAACACCGTTAACGAGGAAATAACCGCTAATGGTCGGCACTTTTTTCGAAACTTTGCTTGTGTTTGTTATGGCAATATCGGCAACCAGCATATCGTTATCTTCCATAGGCGTACGTTGAATGCCATTCAGCTTAACGGAATAAGTGCTGGCATATGTAAATGTGCTGCTGATTGTCCCTTCCTTCACAACTTCAGAAGAAGTGGTCTTATAAGTGCCCACAACATAACCCATATCTTTGTCCGTTGCTGCTGTACGAACAACAAGCTCACAATCTTCAACCTTCACATTCCCTGGAATATCCCCTGTAAGCGTGAGTGCCTTCTTGATGCCCGGAATAAGCTTGCTTTCATCTTTCGTATAAGTCAATGGATAATTCACATTCGATTTCGTTTTTAAGTAGAATTCCAAATCTGGCGTTTTCAACGCTTCAGAACCTTTATTAATCAATTGGAATTCGAGCGAAACACTTTTATCTGTCGTCGATTCCGATTCTTGATCCACAATCGTAGTCGGTGCCACAGACGTTGTTACAGGCTGTCCACTAAAGTAAACGGTTCGGCTTCCGCCTACAGCAGTAACTGGAGCGGATGTAAGCGCTGGGAGCGTGAATTCCCCGACAGGCAGCACCAATTTGGAAGCGTCATCGTTTAAAGCCACCACAAGCGCAAGCGGTTTGCTTGCTACCTGAATTGGAAGCTTAACATTCAATGTCGCGATTTTCCGTTCTTTTGGTTGGATCGAAGCTTGCTCTAGATCAGCAGCACTTACTTTGTAAACAGAATTACTGTCTGTTTGGATATAGAAACGCATATTAGCAAGATCTGTCGCGTTAAGTCCAGCATTTTCAATTAAAAAATTCAGCGTAATATATGCATTCGTTTGGTCTTTCGTTATGAAAGCCTGTTTAATTGCTGATCGAATTTTTGAACTGCCGTAAATCATCGTTTTGTCTTTAAATGCTGCGATTTTATTGCTTTCTTTACTGGAAGCCTTAATTACGCCAAGCTGGCGTTCATAGTTGGCGACTGAAAAATCCCACTTAATGATTTCGAATTGAAGATCAGATAACTTCGTACTTGAATCAACTACAGCGTAATAAGTTAAGTATTTACTTGATTTGGCAGGAATTGATGTTATGTCTTTCTGGGAATCAATAACTGCTGCCTTAAACGATTTGCCGTTTTTCGTTTTGACACGCAGCCAGTAGTCAATCAAATCAACAGAAGAATTCCCGTTATTATTAATATTCACCGTGAAGGTCAGTACTCGTCCCTTCTCTTGCATCAAAAATTGCGCATCACGAATGGAAAGGGTAGCGTTAGCTTTTAAGCCGACATATTGAGAACTAAGTGTTTTTTCAATCGTAGCTGCTTCAACCAACTGGGGCTTAGTCAAAGGTGCGGCATTCAGTACAAGGCTGCTAGCCGTAATGGTTATAACCCCGTATTTAATCCACTTCTTCACATTCATTCCTCCTGGTTTCTTGTTACTCATTTGACGGTTGAAGTACGTACTTTGTTTCATTCTTCATGAATAAATTATCGTAATATGTCCATCCTAACATTAATAGATGAACAATAAATGAACAAAAAGACGCAAAAAAGGCAGAAGCCTAAGCTTCTGCCCTTCTTGATTCGGTAAAGACTAGTTTACGAGAACTGTAGCCGTAGCCGATTTACCGTTCGATGTTTGGTAAGATACGATTGCTACGCCTTTCTTAGCGCCAGTAACTGTCAGAGTACCGTTAGTCGTTACTGCTGCGTCAGTGGAAGATACGAAACCATTTTTAGCAAGTTCTACGCCGTATTGGTCTTTAACTTCTACATCAAGCGTTACAGTATTGCCTTGTTGTACTTTGTACTCAGCGTCTTTGAATTTAACAGACGTTGCAACTGGAGCTGCATCGGATGCCGTTACTTTAACTTCAGCAACTTTACCGCTTGCCAGGGAAGCAGAGATCGTAGCTTCACCAGCTTTAAGAGCGAAGATTTTGTTGCCAACGCGAGTAACTACAGTCTCATCAGAGCTCGATACAAACTTAGGAGCGGAGTTAACCAGTGCAACAGCAGTGCCGTCGCTCAGTTTACCGTTCAGTTTGATTTCAACTGCATATTTGCTTGCATCAGTGTTATCTTTGTTGCCATAAACTGTGCCAACCGATTGGATTTCGTAGGATTTGATATCTTCCGTTTTCACAACCGTTACGTCAACCGTCTTTTCCAGACCTTTGTATGTGATTTTAAGTTTAGCGGAACCAGCTGCTTTAGCATCCAGAACTCCACCAACATAATCAATTACAGCTTTATCGCTGGACTCAATTGTGTAAGTTGCGTCAGCAACTGTTTCAACACGACCGTAGTTGTCTACGAGCTCGATGTTTTTGTTAGCTACTGCAACATTAGCATCTACTTCGAATGCTGTTGGGATGTCTTTGAAGCCTTGGATCGATTTGAACGTTTTTGGTGCAGTAACGTTCACGGAAATCGACGAGTTGCTTACATTTACACCATTAACAACGATCGATTGAATAACTACAGTGCCTTCGTTAGCGAATTTAACAACGAGTTCACCTTTTGCATTGATGTAAGGCGTTCCAACGAAATCAGCAGTTGCGGACACTTGAACTTTGCTGTTTTTATCTACATCACCAGGAGCAGCAATCTCAACGTCTTTACCAGCAACTACAGCTCCATACGAATCAGTAGCTGTGAAAGGAATTACGATGTCTTCGTTAGCAACCGTCAAAGAAATCGGGCTCAGCAGCTTGAATTCTTTCAACGATTTTTTAGCTTCGATTTTGAAAGTAGTCGTTGCAAATGCACCCGTAGCTGGGTTGCTTGCAGTGATAACTACGTTACCTGCTTTAGCAGCTTTGAACGTAACTACGCCTTTATCGTCGACTTTGATCGCAGAAATTGCGCCTTCACCGAAAACAGTGAATCTGATACCGCTCAAAGTGAACAGACCATTAGCAGGCTCTGTCGAATAAGCAGCAAGTGTTACCGATTTGCCGAATTGGTCAGCCAATTTGATTGGCAATACAAGACCAGTTTCGTCAACCGTGATGCGAGTTGCATCTTTCAAAGGAGCAACTGTGCCAAGCTCGATTTTCGTAGCGGAACTTGCAGCCGTTACTTTGAACGATTTCGAGTCGTACAGACCATCGTTCGTAGTAGCCGTAACGATGATTACATCATCAACTTTCGATGCTGCATCGTTCGAAAGATCGTATTTGCCATCGGATTTCGCCGTCAGCGTTTTGCCTTGCGTTGCATTGTGTACGCTTGTGTAAACCGCTTGGCCTACGGATGTTTCTTCGTTAAATTGGTTAAGCTTTTTAACGCCAACATCTTGACCGTCAGCTTTTTGCAGCGAGTCAGCTGTAACGCTTACTTTAACTGCTTTTTCAGCTTCAACTTTTACAGTTACAGCTGCAAGATCGCCCGCTTTAACTACAACATCGCCTGGAGGCAAGTAGCTAGCTTCGAGAACAACCGATTTCAGGTCGTCAGCGAAAGTTTTCTTAACTGTTACTGCGTTAGTGAGGTATTTAACATCGATAGCGATGTCTTTCGTTACTGGTTTGTTGAACTCGAGCGTAATTTTCTTAGCGCCCGTTTGTGCTGCTTTGCTTACTGCGAGTTCCGTTGGGTTCTTCGATTGAACATACTCGTACGAAGCTTCAACCAACAGAGCACGTTTTGCTGCTACTTTGTAGTTAGCAACAGAGTCGATCAGTTTAGCGTCGAGTGCTGCTTGAACATAGCCAGCTGCCCATGCGCTAGTACCTTCAACTTTTGCACCTTCAACTGGCTCAAGACCCAGTGTCAGTACAAGCGTTTTAGCCAATGCTTCGATCGTTACGTTGCCGTTAGGATCGAATTTGTTGTTGCCAACGCCGTTCATCAATTTCGCTTCAGTTACTGCACCGATGAAGCCTTTAGCCCAGTGGTTAGCTGTAACGTCAGTGTAAGTAGAAGCTGCAGCATTCTCTTCGAGCTCGTTGAGCAGGCCGAGAACTTTTGCGAATTGTGCACGAGTCATGTTGTTGTTGAGACCCGCGTCACCATTTGGTGGATAACCACTGAAGATGTTAAGTTGTTTCAGAGCATCGAATTTCTCTTGTGTCGTAAGTTCTTTATCAGCTGCGGATGCTACAGAAGCGAACATGGAGACAACCATAGTAACCGCCACGAGCAAAGACAAACTTTTTTTCATAACCTTTTTTTCTCCTCCTCTAAATTGCTTCGGTTGTTGAGAGTTTAGTTCAGATAGTGAATAGCTCGTTTCCCTCATTTGCCGATTCACCCCCTTCCCAGAGTTGAGCAGTAATTTGTTATAAATGATGTCTGCAATCATGTTAAACCCTTTATGTAAAAACATGTCGCAGAAACTCGTAAACGATAGAAGAAAAATCTGGTAGATAAGCTAGACCACTTTAACATTATACAGTAGTCTACCTGTACCGTAAAGAGGGCGGTGAGAATATGTTCCATTAGAATATTCTCAATAAATCCGCTTCCCGCTTGTGTTTACTAATTAATTAGACGCACGTCGCTAGGAAAAGTTGCGCTCACTTCAAAACTTTTTTGTGCTTTTTCTCTTCCAGCCGCTTCTCTTGATCAGCAGCTCCGGAAGATGTCTCTAGTATAGCCCGCGAAACCACGCTGCGTCGATGCAAAACATTTTCCAGATACCGTCGTAAATATCCTAGATTTTGTCGAATTTAGTAGACATACACTCCATCGCAGTTTAATAAGCAAACTGGCCTATGGAATCACTCCACAGGCCAGCTTTGTTATAAGCTTTCTGCTAAAGAATCCTCGTGATTAACCGTTGATCTTAGGAAGGCGTTTGAGATCCGCCAGCATCTTGCCAACTATAATGGAAGCATCCGAGCGAAGCAGGTTCGACTTCGGTTCGAATACATATCCCGACTTTTTGTTATTCGGGTCAATCAAAGAGCCTTGGATGTAACCCTTCTTCGCGATCGCGATAACAGAAGCGCGTGCGTAGAACGTTACATTGCCATAGTCTTTGAATGTCTTTTGAAGCGTTGCGTTAATTTTGTTCGTATCCGTTTCTAGCTTCAGTTCCCGAGCACGGGCCAGGATAACAGCTGCTTCCTCACGAGTGAGGTAGGAGTTTGGCTCAAACGTACGTGGCTGTGTGCCTCGAATGATGCCTTCGCGCGCTGCGGTTTCTACATATCGATAATCCCACAGTGCATCTGGATTAATAATAGCCGGCACGTCATCGAAGTGCGGCTTGCTAAGTTCATAGTTGAGCGGAATATCCAAAGCTTTGACTACCATACGAGCGAATTCGCCGCGAGTTACGTACAGGTCTGCACCGAACTCATCAAAGCCAGCTGCATTCATGACGCCTTTGGAGAAGATAGCCTCCAGGTAGTTACGTGCATAAGGATGTGCCGTCATATCCGTGAACGAGTAAACCATCTTGCCTACAACATAATAACCGAATTTACGGAATGGAACTGTGATTGTATTCTTGCTGGTATCAACAACGCCGCCCATGTTTTCCCAGTACTTGTTATCAATATCATACCGGAAGACAGTTACGAGCGTTCCTACTTCATTAACCATGCTCTTATCGAACGTCAGCGTCAATGTGCCTGGTTTAGATACGAGCAATTCACGATCGCCAGGACGCATGTCGTACGTCGGAATCGACGTTCCGCCTGGACCTGTAGCGCCTGGGAACTGATAAGGGTCAGCGCCCATTTTGAGCGGATCATATGCACCCGTTGTCAAATCATCTGCCATGCCTGCATCGATCCAATAAGTCGAACTAGCTTTCGTGAAGCGTGTCGGGAATGACACCTTGAAGCGTGTACCGAACGATTGCAGAATTGAGTCAAAGTTAGATGGCAGCGTCTCGAATTCGTGGCGGTCAACCACACCATCCTCCGAGTTCGCGATGCCAAACAACAAGGAGTGGCCCGTGAAAACTTGGTTCTTATACTGTGCTGGCACATTATAGTCTGTCCGGATCAGCGTCGTTCCTTTTTCAAACTTCAAGTTAATCGCACCATCAAACACTTTATGTGTGCTTGCCATCGGAGTCATGAAGCCTGCTCCTGGCACATTCGTTGGTGCATACGTAATATCAATTGCACCTGTCGTTTTGTCCGTGCCGCTTGAAATCTCGAACTTAATCGAGTTTTTGCCGGCTTTCAAGCCTTGTACATAGACACGGAATGCATGTTCATAATCCATTTTGCCGTCATTGTCGCTATCATACTTCAGTTTCTCGGCCGTTTGCTTGTTGATCGTTACCGTCTTCGCGCCAGGTGCACTAATAATAATCTCTACGAAGTTTTGGTTCACGATCTGCTTAGCAGGCAAGATCGGACGAATAATGGAGTAAGGAATTGCGGTCGGGTCTACTTCCAAACGGTAAGAAGCGCGCGGTCCTGCTTCACCGCTATTGTAAGCGTAGAAGTTGTAGACGCTAGGCGTGCCATCCGCGTTCAGCTCTTGATTTTTCAAAATGAAGTAGAATGACTGTGAATCTGCATCGTAAAAGACAGACAAGTTATCATTAGGCCGGCCGGTACGTGCTACTGCCGTAAACACATCTTCACCATTAGTGCCTTTCGTTACTACAGTAAAGTCTGTATTCAAATCCCAGTAAACTGGGGACTTAAGTACAGGGCTATCGACTTTCAGAATATAGTCCTTCGCTTTATCAACTGTTACACCACTAGTCGTTGTAACCAACGTGCTAAGGCGTGAAGTTACTTCACCAATCGTCTTGCCAAGATCAATAAAATCGAATGTGCCGTAGATGTTCATTTTATCGCGTGTCGTGTTGTAGACGGAGCCATTCAACGTAAAGTCCGGATCATTCGGCAACGGCTTAGGCTGTTGGTTCCCGTAAGGGAATACGCCAAGCGAGTTAGGCACAGGAATGACTGGCAAGTTCGTTGGGATCAAATAAACGCTAATCGTTTTCTCATAAGAGTTTTTCGCTCCTTGGAACACGATTCGGATTTTATTCTCACCTGGGAACATAGCACTCATAACTTCGGTAGTGCTGTTTGCGATAAACTTCGTCGCATCGCCGGAACCATTTTGCTTAAGCTTCACTTGCGTGTTGTTAACATACATAAACACGGTTTGCGCACCAGCTGAGGAATCATAACGAATATCCGCAGGGTTCGCAATATTCAGGAACTCACCCTCTAAGCTTCCAAGTGCATTTTGAACAATGGTAGTCGCAGGGTTCGCATCCGTGGAATCATACTGGATTTCCATTTTATCGAACACTTTCTTGTAAGTCGCATACGGACCGAAGAGAAGCGTGAACTTCACATCTTTCGTTGCGACGCCAGAACTCAGGTCAAGCGAGATCGTCTGGGTGCCTTCAAAAGGCATATTCTTAAACTCAATGACGATGCGCTGGAACGTTTGAGGCACACCGTTAACGGTTCTCGTTACAAAGTTGTTCACTAGCGTTTTGGTCGTATAGTCAGTAGCAGTCAAGTTTACTGACTTACCTACGATGTCGGTCACTTTTGTCGGCGTCACTGCTTTCAAAGAATTGCCAACATTGCCAACCAGCACTTCAACCGCAAACGGCAGCTCATATAAGTTCTGGCCTTCCAATGCTTTGCCTGTCAACTGCTCATAAGGGCTGTTGATCTTGTAGCCAGGCAAGTAATTTACTTGATAGAAATACGGGTTAGTGCCACTAGCAAGTGTAAAGAACAACGCATTCGTTCCTTCGTTCAACCCTTTTTCCTGGTTAAACGCCTTCAAGTCGAGCTGATAGGTTTTGCCAATAGCAAGACCGGAAGTCGGAACGTTATATTCGTAAACGAAGAATGGATCCTTTACAGAAGGATTGCCTACAGCTGCAAGCGGCGTGTAGACGGATCCCGTTACTGTGCCGCCCGTTTTATCCGTTAGCTGGTAGTTAATCAAGAGCGGATCTGCAGGATTTGGGTGAGGAACAGGGTCAACAAGGTTATTCGTAGGCGTGTCGTCGTAATATTTGTTCGGTACGATGACCTTACCTTTGATTACAAGGTTACCTAGTGTATTCACCAAAAACGTCGGGCTATATGCCAATTCAGCAGGCTCTGTCGTTGTGCTCGTCTCCGACATTTTCACATCGTAGAAGGTTACGTCTCCATTGTAGAAGGCAATCTCACGCGTTGTTTCAACCGTTTGGCTGCCATTCTGGACTTTAATCGTAACTAAGTTTTTGCCCTTCAATACGTTAATTGGGGACGCAGCGAATGAATATCCATTCGAGCTGTTTACTTCGTACGTACGGCTGCTGTTGTTTACGATAACCGTAACCTTCTGTGCATTCGGTGCGTTACCGCTGATGCTGATGTCTGCACTTGAACGTCCGCGTGACGTTGTCGATTGGACAACTGTCGTCTCGTTCTCTTTCATTGGGAACTGATTGCCATCGAGGCTAGCTACAAGGTTATACATAACTGGACCGTTGCGGTAGTCGATATAAATCGAGTTGGATACAAAACCGCCGCCCTGTACACCCTTGAACGTAATGCGGTTCAAGCCTGGGAACAGCTGCAGGTTATAAATTTGAATATTGAATCCATTTACATAAATATTGCTTGTAATGTTCTCCCGTTTCTGGCCGAGTTGGTCATCGACAGGATCGGAATTCCCATTCGTGTTAACAACTTGCACGACATCATACGTAATCGTCGATGCATTAACATTCGTAACCGTGCCGTCTAATGTTACGCGTTCATCCGAAGTAACGCGCGGCTGTAATGGATCATCACTTTCGCCCAGGAAGTTAAAATTCCCGGTAGCCGCATTGACATGATTTGCGCTTGATAGAGGTAACAAGGTGACGATCATCGCGAACACCATCAACCACAAGCCTAGTTTCTTTACCACAATTAGCCTCCTCCAATAACAGGGTATTTCGGTTTTTTTACGTACTTAAGTTATCGGACCTGCGCACAGAAAAGTTTAGGTTAAACGGCCAATTCATTCATAGTGAACGACTTCAACTTATAGAAATGCCATTCGGGCAACATAAAAAACCCTGCTGCTCCTAAGAGCAACAGGGTTGAGTAATTGGATAAGAGCTGTATTATTCAGGACGCGATTCAGCTTGTGCCTTGAGCCTATTACGAAACAGGAGGTTAAGCACTGGGCGCCTGCGCCTGGAGTTGTCGACGATACCGATCAGTTCGGCACCGATCTGCAAACAGAACATGAGTACGAAAATAACGACAAAGGTTATCCAGTTAGCTGCATGTGACTGTGTAAACGTCGATTGTACGATCGCGCAAGCCCCGAAGAACGCTGCAATGCCCCAAATAATCAGTACCGTGCGGCGATGCCCGAAGCCAAGCTCCTGTAGGCAGTGGTGCAAATGGCCCTTATCCGGAGCAAAGATCGGTTTGCCGCTGCGCCAGCGGCGCACGATCGCGAAGAACGTGTCCGACAACGGAACGCCAATAATAAGGAGCGGCGTTACGAACGATACGATTGCGACCTGTTTGAACCCAAGCATCGATAACGTGGCTAGGCAGAAGCCTAAGAACAAAGCGCCTGAATCGCCCATGAATATTTTGGCTGGGTGGAAGTTGTAGACGAGAAACCCGATAATGCCTCCGAGCAGAATCGTGCTAAGCAAAATAACTGGAACGAAGCCCATAATAGCAGCCATGATCAAAATGGTCGAAATCGCGATACCCGAAACGCCGGCTGCTAACCCGTCAAGCCCGTCAATCAAGTTAATAGCGTTCGTAACCCCAACGATCCATAGGATCGTGATTGGAATGCTAATCCATGAAGCGATTGGCTGCATCGCTTCACCGAATGGAACGTTGAGCAGGTCGATCTTAACGCCGAAGCCGAAAACAACAACACAAGCTGCTGCAATCTGGCCCAGCAGTTTCACTTTGGCCGACAGCTCGAAACGATCATCCAATGCGCCTAAGATAACGATGATCGTTCCGCCAACCAGAATGGCACGGATCATGTCATAATCATAAGCGCGCAGCAAGCCCTCTGGAATGAAAGGCCCGACGATCAGAACAGCGCCAACAAAAGCAATATAAATAGCAAGCCCGCCTAAACGCGGCATAATACGCGTATGAACTTTGCGATAATTCGGTTTATCAATGGCACCCACGGCAAAAGCAAACTTCTTGACAACCGGAGTCATCACGAGGGCCAGTGTCAAAGCGATTGCAAATGCGATTCCATAGAGAATACCCACAGGCATATCCATATCCATCTCCTCTTTTTTTCTACCGGAGTTGATTATACTCCGATCGAAAAATAAACACCAACCTCGATTTTGGGCGATTTAGACGATTTTCAGCAATTTTCACGAGATTGGACGAGTTTTCGTCACCTTTTCTTTCTCGCGAATCACTTTCAATACGAATTTCGGCAAAACGAGCATGCGTTTATAACGAGATGGCTCCTGCAGCAGCCGATAAAACCACTCAAGCCGCAATTTTTGGAAGAGTACCGGTGCTCGTTTTAGCTTGCCCGCTATAATATCAAAGCTTCCGCCAACACCCATAATAAACGGCACGTCCAGTTCGGCTTTGTATTTAGAAATCCATGGTTCCTGTGTTGACGCTGAACGCGCAACAAACAACATATCCGGCTTCGCCTCACGAATGGCTGCAACAACCTCTGCGTCCTGCTCTGGACCAAAATAGCCATTGCGCACGCCAGCGATTCGTACACGAGGAAATTTGCGCTGCAAATTCGCAGCCGCCGTATCGATCGTCTGCTGGTCCGTGCCAAGCAGGTAAACGCTCCAATCGCGCGTTTCGCCTACTGCCATCAGCCGATGCAGCAGATCAAAACCTGCGACGCGCTCTGCAACCGGCTCGCCTACATATCCCGCTGCCCATACTACGCCTGCGCCATCAGGCACAATCATCTCCGCCGTACGCATCATGGCATGATAAGCTGGATCCTCTTGAGCGCTCATAATCATGATCGGATTTGCAGTTATCACATGCGTGATCCGGTGTTGATCAATGGCCTCTGTTAAATAAGCCACTGTATCGTTCATGTTCAGTTTGCTGAACGGAAGGCCATAGATGGATACCGTTGGCACTTTTGCAGCGTCCGATGGACGGCTCTTCGTCATACTAGTCATCATGAGGGTCTCACCTTCTTGTCATTTGACGCAGCAATGCGGCAATTTGTTGCGCAGGTCGCTGCGATTCGCGCTTAAGCCTATCAATGGCTTCGCCATGGCGTTGGCGCCATGCATCGGGACCATCCAACAGTGCCTCAGCGTGATCCGCGAACTGCTCTGCCGGAAGGGACTCCGTCGTTCCAATGGCTGTAATAGCTAGCCGTTTTAAAAATTGGTCGATCTTCGGATCATACGATAATCCAAGCATAGGAACACGCTGGTTCGCCGCATAAATGAGCGCATGCAGCCGCATGCCGAACAGCATGTCACAACGGCTAACCTCAAGCAGCATCTGCTGCGGGTCATCGCCAGGCGATGCAAGCTCCATCGTGCTTTCACCAATCCCAATTGCTCGCAGGCGTTCCATTACAATGTTCGACGCATCAGCGTCGTCCGGCGTGTGGAACGGCAAGAACCTCAGCTTGACTGCACGGCGCTTGGCCAATACAGCCAAAGCTTCTGCTGCACGCGCAAGGTCGGCTCCATCTTTGCGCCAATGGCGCAAGGATACGCCAACCACGGGCAACGGCGATGTGGGCTGGTTCCCGGCACTAGCCGTGCCCTCCGGCAAAGGCAGCCCCATCACAGGATCAGGCACAACCTCGATCCGCTCAGCCGGAACGCCCATCCGGCCCAGCAACGCTGCCGATTCATTATCTCGGACAGATACATAACGGCTTCGCTTCATGACACGGCGGATCGGGGCAAATAGCCACCCCCGATTTACCGGGCCGACGCCTTGCGAATAAATAAACGTTGGCTTGCCAAGCATTTGAGCGAAAGCTAGCACGCCCGTATAGTAAGGAATCGTCTTCCATCCCGTTGCATCCTGCAGCAAGCTGCCCCCTCCGCTGATCAGACCATCGCAGCGGCGAAGCTCGCGAAGCAAGACAGACGGGCTCATCCGAGGGACAGCTTCGCAGCCGTACATCGCAGTTGTCCAAGCCGGATCGGCAGATAGGACAACTGGTTGGATTTTGACTCCCTGTGCCTCGCCTTCCGAACGCAGTGCATTCAGAATCGACTTGAGCACAGCTTCATCCCCGCTATTGCGAAAGCCGTAATAGCCAGATACGATTATTCGGCGGATGGGAAGATTCTCGTGCGAAGCCATCGATGCCAAACCCCTTCCCCAATTTGCCATACCGCGATCAATACACATCCGATAATTGCACCAAGACCAAGGCCAAGGAGATCACGAATAAGCGAAATGTGCATCGGTGTATGAATGTGTGCGAATGTATCGACAATCGACAGTTGGCCAATGGAACCAACAATGATTAATACCCATGCCGCTCGGTAGCGAAGCGCCAAGAACAAACCGAGCAATAACAAAGGATGAGCAAGAAGGAACTCTTTAGACCTCGGGCGAACGCCAAATGTCGTCTCCAGCGTATTGCGCATGAGCATCTCAAGCGATGAAGCATGACCTGCATTGCCTGTCCGCGACAAGTAGTATAGACCTACGATTCCCAATACTGCTACGACACCAACCCAGAACACCGTAATCTGAATAGAGAGCAACCTACGCAAATTAGCAAGCACAGAAGTGCCTGTGTACAGAAGCACATACAGCGCTACGAGACCGATTGGCGCAATATGAAGCAGGCTAACGCCACGGAACTGCTGCAGCACTAAGCTATACTTAATGTTGTTCAGCAGGCCAAATACGAACGGTACGCCAAGCAGCGAAATAAGCGTGGTAACAACAAACAGGACAATTGCGTTACCGAACCGTTGGCTTGCAGTTAAGCCGCCGAAGATCCATTTGATCCGGCCAATGGCAAAAATATCCCCGAGCAGCGATCCCCAGCTCGGCGCTTCTCCAGAGCGTCCAGCTCCATTATTCGCAGCATTACTGGATGTTTGATTCCAGTCCCCTCCAGATACCGCACGGCGGTTGCCTTCGGTACGCCTACGAACGACGTTCATCGCCCAAATTAATGCCAATGTCGGCGCACTAATTGCAGCTCCTAACGCCAACCCTTGTTCCAACGTCGCAGCGGATAAAACATAAAGCCCTGCACTGCCAATTAATCCGAGCAAGAAAGCAGGAATCGTAAACCAGCTTGCGAACGCTCCAATGAGCAATGCAATAATGCTGATAGCGCCTAAGCAAACAAGCGCTTTAGCCGCTTTGGCCCAGCCTGGCGTATCGAAGCTGAATGCTTCTGCATTGCCAGAAGGGAATCCGAAGTCGGTTAATTTCTGGATCGTGCCATCTGGACCGCTTAGTGTATCAGCGAGCTTTTCTAATGGATCCGAAATGCCGCCTTTGTCAAAGCTGCGTGATGCCGCTGCGTTGAGATAGAACATGCGGATGTTCCGGTCTTTGGCTGCCAACAAGAAACGATCCGTTAACGTCTCCGGCGAAATCGTAGCGGCTAGCCGGTCTGCGATCGAATGCAGCCGAACAACGTTATAATCCGTTAAGTAAGCGAGCGTATTAAACCCTAGCTGCGGGCTCTTGAGCCCTTCAATAGCAGCAATGCCAATATTATTTTTCTTTAGCAATTCCGCGAATCCGAGCAAGCTGTTCATGTCCGCGTTGTCGTTAAACCCTTTGACAGCATCGCCATCGAACAGGATACGATCAACGTTATATTGCTTAAGCTCAGTGACAAGTTCACTTGCAGCCTCTTGATTATAAGGACGGATACGGTCCGATAAACGAGGCAAAATGCGGAATCCGGCAGCGTTGATTTTCTCCAGAGCCATTGGATCCGGATTCATCGAAACAAGCGTCGCATTCTCGATTGGCGTGTTCAGCTTCAAGCCCGGGCGGCCGTCGTATGTCCACAGCTCTACCGTAATTTCTTTGCGCTTGAATGCATTCTCGATAAGCGGGCCAAGCTTCTCCTCTTCTTCCTTGCCAGCGAACAAAACGTATGTCTCATTACGGCCTGGCACAGGCGCCTTGCCCTCAAGCAACGCCAATTGGCCACGATTATAAATATTGATATGCTTGGCAATTACAAGCTCGTCCAACGTCGATTCAAAGACCGACATCGTCGTAACGCCTGCTGCCTTCATTCGGTCCAACTGCTGGTCAAGATAGGCCGCCGGATCATTCTGATAGGATGAAATAACTACGATATCCTTGTAATCCATAACGTATTCGACTTGCTTAGATGTAGCTTCCATCTGCCATCGCAACGCACCAAGCGGCAGTGCAGCGAGCACGCCGATTAGCGTGAGCGCCCACAGTACGGCTTTGAGCTTGCGGTTCCATTGCTGCCATTGAAGCACGGATGTTCTCTCCTTATCCTTATGCGGGTTGATCGACGCGGTCCATGACTGCTGTCGTTAGGCGTTCAAGTGCTGCCGAGGCCTCATCTGGAGACTGTCCGCGCACAGCAAAGTAAACTTTAATTTTCGGCTCCGTACCGGACGGGCGCAGGCAGAACCATGAACCGTCAGTGAGCAAAAACTTTAATACATTCTCTTTTGGAAGCCCATCAAGACCCGTGTTGTAATCCAATAAGCGATCAATCTTAACGCCTGCTACTTCAACTGGCGGATGATCTCTCCACTGCTCCATAATTGCTGCAATTTGCTGCACGCCGTCTAACCCTTTGAGCGTGCGGGATTGCAAGCCTTCGAGATAAGTGCCATATTGCGCGTACAGTTCAAGCAGAACGTCGTATAACGTTTTTCCTTGATTTTTATAGTATGCCGCAGCTTCGCAAATCAATAAGGAAGCAACGACAGCATCTTTGTCACGCGCATAGGTGCCAGTCAGATAACCATAACTTTCCTCATAACCGAACAGGAATGTATGCTCGCCTGTCGCTTCGTACTGCGTCATCTTTTCGCCGATATATTTGAAGCCCGTCAGCGTGTTCGTCACAGATGCTCCGAACGATTGGGCAATGTCCGCCCCCATCTCGCTCGTCACAATCGTCTTCACGACGATTCCGTTCTCCGGCAGCTTTCCTTGCTCTTTCAGTTGGCTAAGCGTGTAGTACACCATAATGGCGCCCGATTGGTTGCCGGACAGCACAACGTATTCGCCCTCGTTGTTCTTTACGACAGCGCCCATTCGGTCAGCATCCGGGTCAGTGCCGATAATGATGTCAGCATCGACTTGCTTCGCCAATGCAATCGCCTTCGTAAACGCTTCGCGCTCCTCAGGGTTCGGCGATTTTACCGTGCTGAAGTAGCCGTCTGGCTGTTCCTGCTCCGGAACGATATGTACGTTACTGAAACCAGCTTTAGCCAATACGCCGCGCACCGGCAGATTGCCTGAACCATGCAGCGGAGTGAAGACGACCGAAACACGCTCACCCAAGCCGCTTTGCAGCAGTTCCTGATTTAGGCTGCAGGACGCAACCGTCTCAATGAACGCCTCATCTTCTGCTTGCCCAAGCCATCGCAGCAGCCCCTTTGCCTCTGCTTCTTCACGCGAGATGCCCCGCACTTGGCTAAAGCTCGTAACCGCTTGAATGCGGGCAATTGCCTGCTCTGCTTCATGCGGCACCAATTGGCACCCATCCTTATTGTATGCTTTGTAGCCGTTGTATTCTGGGGGATTGTGACTTGCCGTAATGACGATGCCAGCTGTTGCGTTGAGCGCGCGTACGGAAAAGGACAGCTGTGGCGTTGGACGCAACGAAGGGAACAAATAAGCCGTAATGCCATTCGCCGCCAGCACGAGCGCTGCATCGATTGCGAATTCAGGCGAATTGTTACGGGAATCATGCGCAATTACGACTGAAGGCGCCTCTTCTCCTTGCGATAGCACCCAGTCAGCCAAACCTTGGGTAGCTTTGCCAACCGTGTAGGCATTCAGGCGGTTCGTGCCAGCGCCCATGACGCCGCGAAGCCCACCTGTACCGAACTCAAGATCGCGATAGAAACGGTCTACGATTTCCTTCTCATTCTCCGCGATTCCACGCAGTTCTTCTTTTGTCGCTTCGTCGATTGCCGCATCATTCAGCCACGCCTCATACTTCGCAATTGCTGCTTCATTAATAGACATATAATCAATCCTCTCCCCAAATTCTCGACGCAAGGCGCCTCTACTCACTTGCTTCTGTATGGTTATTGTCTCTAGTCAGGGTTGATTGTTCATGCTAGTTGCTGTTGTTTTATGAAGGGTCAGACAGTGCAAACATAATGCCGCCTTCGGCTACCACTTTATCATTCACTTTCGCTGTTGCATGGCCTTTGCCGATCTTGCCTTTCAGGCGAGTGATCTCAACTTCAAGGCGGAGCGTGTCGCCCGGCGTGACTTGCCCGCGGAAGCGGAATTCATCAATGCCCGCAAAAAAAGCCAGCTTTCCACGGTTTTCCTCGATTTTCAGGATCGCGACCGCGCCTACCTGCGCCAGTGCTTCAACGATCAATACGCCCGGCATAACCGGGAATCCAGGGAAGTGACCCGCAAAAAACGGCTCATTCATCGTTACGTTTTTGATTCCTACCGCCCGTACGCCATCTTCAACCTCGATAATCCGGTCAACAAGCAAAAATGGCTGGCGATGCGGAATGATTTGTTGAATCTCGTTAATGTCCAGCATATAATCCCTCCTACGGATGTTAAAAATAAAGACCGGCGCGGAGCATAATCCGTCCGATCGGTGACAACCTAATGCTATCCTTCGCGGAAACTGCAGTTCGCGCAGGTTAAGATAAGGAAGCTCGCTTGCCCATCGGCACGAATGTCCGGGGCGGGCGGGCTTCTTTGTGTGTACGTTTCTTATAGTTCGCGCTGCTGGCCGGATTTTCCTGTCAGATGGCTATGGCTTCTGTCAATTGGTTGCACCTGATCCCGATTAATTGCAAAAATCTGAATCATGTACATGATGGATGTGACGCAGGAGAAAACGACGACACCCCACAAATACACTTGGGCAAACGAGGCTTCAATGAAGATGAACAAAATCGCAGCATAATAGAGCACGGTTGTCAGCTTCCCCATCCAGTTGGCCGGAACAGTCTTCCTGCCGCTGAAATGAAACACAGCAGAGCCCGCTATCATGCCAATATCCCGAATAAACATCAGAATTGCAGCAGCGATTGGGATATGGCCCGTGGCAAGCAATGACAATATGACCGTAAGGAGCATCAGCTTGTCCGCTAATGGATCAAGCATAGCGCCAATAGCGGTAATCTGGCCCCTTTTGCGTGCGATATAGCCATCCAATACGTCGGTAATGCCAGCGGCAACGATAACGGCAAACGCCGGAAGCATCCGTTCTCCGCCTGCGAAAACGACGATATACACAGGTATTAACATAAATCGCGATATCGTAAGCAGATTCGGAAGATTCAAACGTTCACGCCCTTTTCCCGCTACTAATTGGATGCAGCTTCAAAGTTACCCAACCCATTATACCTCTACCTATAAAAAAAATAAAACCTTTCATACGCCCTCTCCCGCTTGTGCACATCTTCTATTCATTCTCTCTCCCTCAATGCCGTTATTAATGAAGAGACAATATTCCAATTCTTAAACTGAAAGCGAGGCTGATTACTTTACCTATGCGTCACAATACTATTCGTTCGTTGCGCGGCCGGCTGGCCGTGCTGCTTGCTGCCGTCCTAATTTTCGTATGCATTCAACCTGCCGTATATGCCGCTGATGATGTCGTCAACGGACTGGAGCTTGATGCAGCTTCCTCCACCCTTTCGTTAACCGTAGGCGATTCGACTGAACTGTCGGCATTCGCTTCCTATCAAGGCTATGTAAACAAACGTGAAGTCACTTCAAGTGCAACATGGAAAACAACAGACGCATCCGTCGCTACAGTCAGCCAAGGCACAGTTCGCATCGTAGGCGCCGGCTCTGCACGCATCTCGGCAACCTACGCAGGATTCTCGGCGACGGTCCAGATTAACGCAACCTATGCATATGACAGCATTTCCCTTAGCAAAGAAGGCGGCGTTGCGCTAGGCGACACGCTCGACGTTACCTTGGGCAACATACTCAAGCTTATCGCAACCGGCACCAAGGACAATAACACCAGCAACCTATCCACTACCGCAACTTGGTCGTCATCGAATACTGCGGTCGCTACGGTCGACAAAGGCACAATCACGCTCGTAGGCGCTGGCAAAACTGTCATTACAGCAGCTTACAAAGGCAAATCAAGCACCGTAACGCTACAAGTAACATCACCTTACCAGTCACTCGCCCTCAGCCCGAAGGACTTAATTGAACTGAAGGTAGAAGGCAGCTCCGTTAAACTCACGGCTACGGTCAAAACCAGCGCTGGCGGCACGGAAATGGTGACCGATTTAACTGACACTGTGTGGACATCCAGCAACGAAACGGTCGCTACAGTGAAAGATGGCGAAGTGAAGCCTGTATCAGCGGGGACTACCGCCATAACCGCTTCCCGTTATGGTGTGTCCGACACAGTTACGGTTGTTGTACGCCCGGAATTCCAAGCGATGAAAATTTCGCCGGATTCGAATCTGGACATGCTCGTGCAGGATTCACCTACAGACCTCACCGTTACGGTATTGAATGAAAAAGGAGATATAATAGACGTAACGAAAGATGCCGTCTGGACATCGTCCAATGTATATATTGCGACGGTTACTGAAGGCAAGGTATCACCGAAAAGCGCCGGAACAGCAACTATTCGCGCTTCGTACAAGGGCCTGAGCAAAGAAATTCAAGTAACGGTGTATCCACCAGTCGTTTCAATTGAAGTAAGCGCCACCGAATTGGATGCTGTCATCGGCGACAACAAAGCACTCCCTACCGTCACTGGCACAGCGTTTGGCGGCGAGAAAACGAACGTAACATCGCTCGTTCATTGGACGTCTAGCGACGAAGAAGTGCTCACGATCAAAGATGGCAAATGGACGGCGAAGAAAGCCGGCACTGCCGTACTGACAGCAACAGCGCGCACACTGAAAGCTACGATTACGGTTACGGTTTATCCTAAACCATTGCTGCTATCCACCGATTCCGACGATATCAGCCTCATCATTGGCAAAGAAACCGATCTGCCGAAAATTAAAGTAACGAATGTCGATGGAACGGAAGAAGACGTAACGAGCAAGGTCAAATGGAAATCCTCTTCGGATAACCTGCTGCTCCAAACGGCCAAGATGAAAGGCCTTGTCGCTTCACGTGCGAACTTGACAGCAACTTACTTGAACAAATCGATCACGATCCGCATTACAATCGAAGAGGAGATCGTCAAGCTGGCAGTTGATCCTGCGTCGCTTACGCTCAACATTGGAAAAACGAAAGCAGTTAAAGTAACCGGCACTTACAAAAGCGGCAAAACGGTTCAACTCGGAACCAAAATGAATTGGACGGTTGGCTCCGAATCCGTCGCCAAAATGACAACGGCTACGATTAAAGCGCTGGCAGTAGGCACAACAACGATTACTGGCGAGTATCAAGGCAAATCAGTGACGGTTGCCCTGACGGTCGTACCGAAGCTGAAAACATTCGTTGGCTCCGACAAGTCTGTAATGATGGCCATAGGCGCTGCCTATACGATCAAAACCAAAGCATTCTACGATAACGGAAGCTGGATTGATGCTACAACCTTATCCGAGTGGACAAGCTCCAAGCCATCGGTCGCAACGGTAGTTGACGGCGTGGTGACCGCTAAAGGCAAAGGCACAGCGTCCATCAAAGCTGTCTTCCAAGGTAAAACCGTTACGGTACGCATTACGGTTAAATAGCAGCACTTCGAGTTAAGACAAAGAGCATGGCGCGCACATCAGCATACACGCGCCATGCTCTTTGTCATCCCTTATTCCCGCCTGCTCTGACCATAAGAAAAAGCCGCCGGCATCACTGCCGACGGCCATCTCCATCGCTATCGTTATACGAATTCGAATCCGCATCCGAGAAGATTAGGTCGTATACATGTTTCCATGTCTCAACCTGGAACACTTCGCCGCTCGGCTGCTTGCCCAGCACGCTATATCCAACATACAGTCCGGCGATAGTCGCCCAGAACAGCAGGATTGGAACAACCGCCCAGCGAAGCATCGTCACCCAAACTTTACGTTTAGGCTTGGGCTTCTTGCCCGAAGCAGTAGGCGAACTGCCCCGCCCCGAACGCTTCAGCTCAGCAGATTGCTCACGAGGCTCCTCCGCGCGAACGGCAGTCCGCAGCTGGCTAACCTCATTATCGCGAACGATCGTTTGCTGCAAATCCCTACTCATATCTATCACTCAACTCCGTTTATGCGCGCAAGTTGTTGGCAAACCCCATCATCGAATCGCTCGAGGTCAAAGCCCGGGCGCTCAACTGATACGCGCGCTGCACGTTAATGAGATCCGTCATCTCGCTTGTCATGTCTACATTGGACTGCTCCACGTAGCCTTGATGCAGCGAAACCTTGCTATCCGCTCCGGCCGATACGGTTCTCAACACATCTTCTACATTAACACCTTCTGCCACCGCATACAAGTTATCGGCTACCGTCGTCAGCAAGGAAGGGCGTGTTGCCTGCAGCAGCTTCAGCCTTCCGACTGGGCTCGCCGTCCCATCTCCAGCCACAGCTTGTACAGTGCCGTCTGCATCAACACGTATCGTGTGGTTAGCCGGCACGACGATCGGCTGGTTATTCTCGCCCATCACTAGATTGCCATCGCTCGTTGCAAGCACAGCATTCCCGTTAGCTAGAGGAGAGAGCTGGAACGAGCCGTTACGCGTGTAAGCCGTGCCTTCTGGCGTCCTCACCTCGTACAATGCATTGCCTTCAATTGCTATGTCTAGCATGTTGCCTGACTGTTGCAGCGGGCCTTGCGACAGGTCTGGTTCAATCGTCGCTAGGCGGGAACCCCAGCCTTGCGTATAGTTCATAGGCGACAAGCGGCCTGGCTCCTTGAATACGTTCGGCTGCTGCTTCGCGTTCGTCAGCAAATCCTCGAATGAAGCATCCTTGCGCTTATAGCCGGCCGTGTTCAAATTCGCGATATTATCCGCAAGAATATCGAGCTTCTGTTGCAGCCCGTTCATGGATACCATTGCATTAATCATTGACCCGTTCATGGTTGAACCTCCTGCTCCAATTGCTGATGCCTAGCGCATGCTAGACTCGGCCGATTTCGTTAACGGCTTTTTCTAAGCTCTTGTCATAAAATTGCACGACCTTCTGGTTCGCTTCATACGCTCTTAGCGCAGCCATCAAATCGACCATCGATTGGGCAGAGTCCACATTGGAACGCTCGTAGTACCCTTGCTTCACGACAACACCATCCTCTGCCGTTACGGCTTCTGCGAGGTTAGCATCGCCTACGAGGCGGAACTTGCCATCGCCTTCCCGCACAAGCATGTTCGGATCCGTAATCTTCGTTAACTGCAGCGATTGCCCCGTGTCTGCGCCCGTCACTGCATTAATAAACCGGAAATCATCCGTAAGCTGCAGATCATCCATGCTAACGCCAGCTGGGAACTGTACAGGCTGCCCATTCTTGCCAAGCACACGGGAGCCGTCTCCCATGATCAAATAGCCGTTTTGGTCCAGATCAAACCGTCCGTTACGTGTGAAGCGGGGCTGTCCATCCTGTCCTTCTACCGTGAAGAACGCCTGCGGCTGGAATGTCACTTCGCCCGTATCTGAAACATACTTGCCAGATGCATCGAACGTGATGCCCGGCACCTGGATGTTAGCAGACAGGCCAAAGTCGCCGGAACGCTTCGTTTCCGTCAAATCCCCTTGCAGCTGTAAGGACAGGCTCTCCTCTGCGAATACGCCTGTGGCAAGCTTGCCAATGGACTTGTCCGAGTTATCGTTCGTCCCTGTAAGCGCCAATAGCATCTCTGGGAACGAGCGCGTCACTTCGTTCGTTTGCTTGTAACCCGGCGTATTAATGTTCGATATGTTATTCGTCACCGTATCATGGCGGCGCTGCTGCGTCGTTAATCCGGCCGCAGCCGTATACAGCCCTCTTAGCATGCAATAATCCTCCCGGCTTGTCCGGTTCCTACCGGCGAATGAAGTGCGCGATCTCTGTGTTTGTAACTTCTATCTCTCTATATCGGCAAATCAGGCCATACCTTTAATACGTCTAAGGTATGGCCCAATTCTAATTCTAAGGAATAGCCGGCCTCGGCGCGCTCCCCCCGAGCGCCCTACCTGCCTGGCTATTTATTTTTTGTAGCCTTTGCCCTTCGAGCCAATGACTTTGTCGAGGTTGTCCAACATAATGCCGGTTCCCTTTACGACGCAATGCATTGGATCCTCAGCTACGAGAACAGGCACCATCAGCTCTTCCGACAATAACGCATCAAGCCCGTCCAACAACGCGCCGCCGCCAGTCAAAATAACGCCACGGTCGATAATGTCTGCCGACAATTCAGGCGGCGTGCGTTCCAATACCGACTTCGCAGCAGAAACGATGGCCATTACCGAATCCCACAGTGCTTCGCGCACTTCAGCCGAACGGATCGTCACCGTCAACGGAAGGCCCGATACCATATCGCGTCCACGGATGTCGATTTCGTCATCTCGGCCTTCCGATTTCACGGTACCGATCTTGATCTTGATATCCTCGCTCGTCCGTTCACCGATCAGGAGCTTGTACTTATTTTTGATATACTTCATGATCGCGTCGTCGAACTTGTCCCCCGCGACTTTAATCGACGAGGACGTAACGATGTCGCCCATAGAAAGGACAGCTACGTCAGTCGTGCCCCCGCCGATATCGACGACCATATTCCCGCTTGGCTGGTAAATGTCCATGCCTGCACCGATCGCAGCTGCTTTCGGCTCCTCTTCCAAGAACACTTCACGAGCTCCGCTGCGTTCAGCCGCCTCGCGAATAGCCTTCTGTTCAACGGAAGTGATGTTCGTTGGCGCACAGATCAAAATACGCGGCCGCCCATACCAGTTACGGCCCCCTACTCGATCGATGAACGCTTTCAACATCACTTCCGTAATTTCGAAGTCCGCAATGACGCCGTCCCGCAGCGGACGAATCGCTACGATATTGCCTGGCGTACGACCCACCATCCGATGCGCCGATTCTCCTACGGCAAGCACCTTCTTGGTGTCACTTTCAATAGCTACAACCGACGGCTCGTCAAGTACGACGCCCTTCCCTTTGACATGAATCAATACATTGGCTGTGCCTAGGTCAATTCCGATATCCTTGCTGAACATAAGGCTTGAGTCCTCCAACGAATAAAAATAAGTGGCAACGATCGCGATAGATCCCTGCGTACAGAGACGCAGAATCTTCTTACGATCAGTATTCGCTGAATTTCTCGAAATCCCTCTATTTTTGTAGAAAAATTTATGCAATCAGCTCTTAGCAGCGGCGAACACTTCCCGCTTCTTGCTGCTCTTCTTATACTTGATTTTGGTCGCCTCTCCTCCCCTCAGGTGCCGGATCGATTTGTGGTATTCCAAAATGTGTTTCACCTGATCCGCCAGGTCGGGATTGATCTCAGGCAATCGCTCGGTCAAATCCTTGTGAACCGTGCTTTTGGAAACCCCGAACTCTTTGGCGATTGTCCGAACCGTGTGCTTCGTTTCCACGATGCAGCGGCCTATTTTAATGGTTCGCTCTTTGATGTAATCGTGCACGTTCCCGCCTCCCTACTCGAGATAGTTTGGTACATTATATGAGGGGTGCGGGTATATATGCTCTAAGGCCAAGCGTGACAAGCCATAACGGCTAATAATTTTCATTTTTCTGTTATTTTGCTGGGCACAAAGCCTTATTCGCACACAAAAAAGCACCCGCTCTCCTCGTGGAGTAGCGGATGCCGGAGTACGCTTACTTTTGAACCAGTTCGTTCGGGTTAAGCACTTTGCCGTCCTGGCGCGCTTCGAAGTGCAAGTGAATGCCCTCGTCGCTCTCCAGATAATTACGGCCTGCTTTGGCGAATGCCGTGCCTTGCTTCACTTCATCGCCTTCTTTGACCGTCACGTCGCTCAAGCTTTGGTAGATCGTCACAATCCCGTTGCCATGGGAAATTTCTACCGTAGCGCCATTCGTCGGGTGGTGTTGCTCGACATGCGTTACTTTGCCGCTAAGCGCTGCCAGCACATCAAACGTCGTGTTGTCTGGCTTTTGAAGATCCAAGCCCATATGCGGTGTCAAATTGTTTCCTTGTTGAACAAACGCTGCTTGCTTCTCCTCACTCGTGCCCGCGGCATCATAGTAAGGGAGCGATACTTCCAACTCATCGAAGTTAGCGACCGGCCATTGCATTTCTTCGCCTGTTGCTGTAACCGCGATCGTGTCGTCTGCCGGCTTCGTAGCCGCCTCTTCACCTTGACTGACTTCCGTATCGGTAGGCGTCGTCGTTGCTTGGTCTGGTTGGTCTCCCCGATAGAGCCACATTAAGGTTACGATAATTGCCGCCGCTGCCA
This sequence comes from Paenibacillus sp. MMS18-CY102, assembly GCF_009789195.1. GTDB lineage: Bacteria > Bacillota > Bacilli > Paenibacillales > Paenibacillaceae > Paenibacillus_T. The sequence continues at coordinate 42,793 of NZ_WSTC01000004.1, forward strand.
TGAATGCCGCTGGTGTCACCCATTTGCTCGTTAACACCTTCCGCCAGCCTTTCGATTTGGCTGCTGCTGCGCCTCCCGGAATTGGTTTGGGAGTTTCTTTCGGCTTGTTGTTATTTTGCTCATTCATTTGCTCATCACCTCATCAGCCATTGTTGCCAGTTAATCTTGGTTTATACGTGAGGTGAAACTATTTTCATAAAGTTTTAGATTCGACAAATTTCAAGCCCCGTGCGGGTTATGAATCCATCGCAGCCGTTAATAGCTTAGAAGCTTGTTCTAATTTGACGCCCGTATAGTAGTGAAGCAAGATTTGCTCTGCGGCCGCCCCCTCCTTCGCCATGCCGTCGGCTCCCCACTGGCTCATGCCGATGCCATGCCCCATCCCATAGGTCGTAATTTCCGCAACGCCATCTTGAATCGTCCAACTGAACTCCGAGGAGGCAAGGCCGAGCTTCTCCCGCACTTCTCTTCCCGTGAACGTCTCGCCTCCAATAACAACCGACTTCACCCTTCTGCCATCCGTCAGCTCCAGCACGCGCGGCGCCTTTCCATCATCCTTCACGCCTAGCCTGCGGTACAGCTCCTTCTCCCCTATTTGCACGGCCTGCTTGTATCGCGGCGAAACCGTTTCGTCCCACGGGCTCGCTACGCTTCGCAAATAAGGGACCGAAAGCTGCCAGTAGTCTTCCGCATTCTCCGTGTATCCATTGCTCGTAGAGAAAAATGCAGCCTCAATCGGTTCCCCTTGATAGGTCAATACGAGCCCCTGCGTCTCCTCCACCGCTCGCGTCAGTTTGCCAAGCGTCGCTTCCCGCTCTTCCCCTGCCGGCCATCGGTCAACCAGCTCCTTCAATGGCACATAAACTTGATGATTGACCGTATCCGTGACATCGGCTTTGCTGCCGGGAACGCCGCTTCGATCCTTCTCCAGCAGCCGCCTTACGATATAGGTACGCGCTGCAATCGCTTGTGCCTTCAGCGCTTCCAGTTCAAAATCAACGGGCATCTCGCCAGCCAACACGCCTCGTACATACAACTCCAGCGGCACGGTCTCTACTCGGCTCTCATTAGACAGGTACACATGCACGCGCAGCTTCTCTAAGCCCGAATAGGGCTTGTCCGATTGGCCGGTTGCATTGGATGCCTCAGGATGATCCGGAGCCATGGTTGAAGAGCCTGGAGCTAGCTTCTGCTCCTGCGGATTATTTTGAATAGCCACATTGCTCTGCTTATTAGATATGGCCTTACCGCTTGTCACTATTGTTCTAGGTGCAGGATGCAAGCTAGACGCCGTCCCATTGTCCTGCTGCAGCCCATCACGCGAGCTTGCCGGATGGCCGATGCCAGCGATTAACAACGATACGCCTAGCGCGATACCGCCTGCGAACGATAACCACCACAGTTTGCCGCCGATGGCATGAGATGCACGTTTGGGCCCTGTTACCGCTCTGCGGCGCCAACGTTTGAACACTAGCTTATTGTTTGATCCGACCATGTTATGCTCCCTTCATTCCCTAGAGTAAATTAGCCTCCTGGAAAAACAAAAGCCCGCGCATGGGCGCGGACTTAAGCCTCTCGTCCCTATAGCTCTACTATATGAACGGGAATGATAGGTTAGAAGATAATGGGCCAAATAATCGCTTGTTAATCGTGCCGAAGCGCATCAACCGGGCGCAATCTAGCGGCTTTGTTCGCTGGGAATATACCAAAAATAACGCCCACGCCCGCTGAAAACGCGAACGCCCAGCCGACCATCGACAGCGAAACCGCCGTTTCAGTGCTCATCACTACGCCGATAATGTGCGATGCAATATAACCGATGGCGATGCCGAATGCCCCACCCAATCCACTGATGGCAACCGCCTCAATAAGGAATTGGAGCAAAATGTCCCGCCGCTTCGCCCCCAGCGACTTGCGAATGCCAATTTCCCGCGTCCGTTCCGTTACCGAGACGAGCATAATGTTCATGATGCCGATGCCACCTACAACTAGCGAGATAGCTGCAATGCCAGCCATCATCGATGTCATCGTCTGCGTAACCGACCCCACCGTTTCCATTGCTTCCTGTTGGTTGATAACGCGGTAGGCATTCGTGGAATCAAGGAATTTCGCCGCCAGCTTCAGCTCTAATTGCGCTTGAACACGCTCGGATTGATCGGTGTCGCTCACCTTCAAGTAGATCGATTTGACGCCATTGGACTGGAATAGACGTTCGCCGGTCGTCAAGGGAATTAGAATCTTATCGTCGGCTGACCCATTGATCGAATCCCCCTTCGTCTCAAGCAGCCCCACCACTTTAAACCGGCTGCCGTTAAGCAGGATCGTTTCCCCGACCGGCTCCTCCATACCGAACAGATCCGTTGCCACATTCGCGCCAATGAGCGCGACCTTGCTATAATTCACGCTATCTAAATCGACGATAAACCGGCCCTTCGTAAAACCAACGTCCCGCACCAATTCATATTCCGGCGTAACGCCCTCGACCGTGTACGACTCACTCGTCGTTCCGAATTTAGCGGTAACGCTCCCGTTTACGATGGGCGAGACACCCTCCACATTGGCGATATCCGCGAATTCCATCGCCTCATCCTTCGTCAGTGAAGTCGTGAGCCCCCGTCCTGTTATCGTCACCTGAAGCATGTTCGCCGCTCCGAGGCTTTCCACCTGTGCTTGCACTTGCCTTGATGAGCCTTCACTCATCGCAACCAATGCGATAACCGTCGCAACGCCGATCAGCATGCCAAGCATCGATAGCGCAGTTCGGAGCTTATTGGACCAAATGCTCTTAAACGCCATTCGGAATGCTTGTGATAGCTTCACGCCGGTTCCTCCTTCCGCTTGTATCCTCCGTAAGCACGCCATCCTTCATCCGCACGACCCGCTCAGCGCGCTCCGCCACATCCATATCATGCGTGATCAGCACGATCGTATGGCCTTGGCGATGCAAATCCTCCATTAACGCGAGCACTTCCTGCCCTGTCCGCGTATCGAGTGCACCCGTAGGCTCATCCGCTAGCAAAATCGGCGGCTCGCCCGCTAACGCCCTCGCGATAGCGACCCGCTGCTGCTGGCCGCCGGACAGCTCGCTCGGCTTGTGATGCATGCGATCCTCCAGCCCAACTTTGCGCAACGCTTCGCTTGCTTTGGCCCTTCGCTCCTTCGTCGCCATGCCCCGGTAAATGAGCGGCAGCTCGACATTCTCAATCGCGGTTAAGCGCGGCAGCAGCTGAAAGCCTTGAAAAATAAAGCCGATTTTGTGATTCCGAATCGCTGCCAGCTTATTATCGCTCAAGCCCTTTACTTCCGTGCCATCCAGCCGATAGCTGCCGGAGGTTGGAATATCCAAGCAGCCGATAATGTTCATCATTGTTGACTTGCCTGAACCCGACGGGCCAACAATGGCGATAAAATCACCCCGTTCGACCGTCACGCTTACCTCCTGCAGCACCGTAACCGTCTCTTGGCCCATCCGGTACGTCTTGACCAGCTTCTCGATCTCAATCAGCGAGCTGTTTGTTGGCCGGCTCATCGGTTGCCGCCTCCGCCGCCACCCGTGCTCATGCGGGTACCGCCACCTCCGGCTCCGCCGCCAGGGAAAGCGCCCCCGCCGAATTGAGCGCCGCCGAAACCGCCAAACTGGCCGAAGCTCATTTGCTGCTGGGAGCTCGAGGCTGTCGCTGTGCTAACTGTTGGCATCGGCAGATAAACCGTTTCCCCTTCGGTGAGCCCCGATTTAATCTCCACGTACGTTTCATTGCTCAGGCCGATTGTAACTTCTACCATTCTGCCTGCTTGCTGCCCGGCATTCCCTGCGCCAGTACCGCCGTTGCCTCGTTGGCCTCCAAATTGCCCAGCCTGGCGCTGTCCGCCATAACCGCCGTAAGCGCCTGCTTGGCCTGTGCGCCCGCCTTGGCCGCCGAACCCTTGCTGCCCTCCGGCTTGGCCGTTTTGCGTACCAGTGCCCGCACCGCCGTTGCCATTGGCGTTGCCTGATGGTGCGCCGCCGCCTCCTGCTCCGGTTGCTCCCCCGGCTTGGCCTGTACCAGTTGCTCCAGCGTCCGGTTGCTGCGCCTGCCCCTGTGACTGCGTACGTTCACCTGCGCCAGCTCCAGTAGTGCCTGTACCCGCTGTGGACGACTCTGGCACGCGTACGATGCTGCGGCCGCCAACTGTGCGAACAGCGGCAATCGGCACGAGCAACGTGTTGTCACTTGATGCCGTGATAACCGAAGCCTCGCCTGACATGCCGGCAATGACGCCAGTCAGCTTATCTAACGACACGGTTACTGCGTACGATGCCGAGCCATTGGAGGAAGCGCCCTCTTGCGCAATGGAAAGCACCTTGCCCGTCAACGCTTCGCTCGGCAGTGCGTTAAGCACGATTTCTGCCGCCTGGCCTACTTTTATTTTGGGAATATCCAGTTCATCGACATTGATCGTGAATTGGAGCTTCGTGTAATCAACGATCTCTGCAATCACCCTGGACTCATTCAACTGGTCGCCGACCGCGACGCTCGCAGTCGTGACCGTGCCGTCTGAAGGCGCGACTACGCTTGGTATTTCGGCCTCCTGCTCCTTAAGATCAGCAAGCTCCAAATTAGCTGACTCGATATCCAGTCGAAGGCTATCGATCTGAAGCTTGATTTCGGTTTGGCGATCCTCATTGCCGTAAGCCTCAATATATTGCTTCTTTAAGCTAACCAATTGAAGATCCTGCTTCTTCAAATTGAGTTCGGCTTTTGCGATTTGGTTCGTATAATCCTCTTGCTCGAATGCAATTAGCAGCTGTCCTTTCTTCACCTTATCGCCAGCTTTGAAATTGACTTTGCTGACCTTGCCCTGTGCGCCCGCGCTCACCGATACCGTCTCAACTGTGTTCACCGAGCCAGACCCGGATATTTTGACCGAAATATTGCCTTTCGTTACTCTCGCTGTTGGCTGTACGGTTGCAGCCGCTTCAGTCTGCGCATCCCGCATGTACCAATATAGCGTGCCGGATGCTGCGATCAACACAACCGCCGTACCGGCCAGTATCCACTTCTTCATTGCCCGCTCCACCTTCCCTGTCACCTATTCCTGCTCGCTAGTGAAGGTACCACAAGTTCGTGAACAGAACATGAACAGCTTATTCATATTCCGTTCATCGTTGTGTGATAGGATGGCGATAATTGAGCCGAAGAATGGAGTGTTGGATGATATGAATAAACGTTGGATGAATGGGTTTAAAAGCAGTGACAGCGCTGCTTCTGGCATCCGCTTTACTGGCTGCTTGCGGATCAAAGGATAAAGCCGATACAGCAGCTGCGAACGGGCAGCAAGGCGAATACGCACAGCAGCAAGGGCAAGGCCGCCAAGGCGGCTTCCAGATGGCTGCTGCGCCAAACCAGCCCGATCGGCAAGCCGACATGATGGCCAAAATCGTTTCGGTCAGCGGGACAGCCGTTGTCATCCAGGAAGCCGATATGAGTGCCATGCCGCAGCGTGGCGGCAATGGGCAAGGCGGCGGCCGGCCGCAACAGGGTGATGGCAATGGACAGCCTCCTGCTGATGGGCAAATGCCACAGGCTGATGGCGGGCAACCTCCTGCCGATGGACAAGCACCGCAGGACGAAGGCAATGGGCAACCCCCTGCCGATGGGCAAGCGCCTCAGGGCGGTGGCGGAAGACAAATGCCGAACCTATTTACAGGCGAGCAGAAGACGATAACTATTCCAGAAAGCGCGGCGATCTATAAGCTTGTACGCGATGACCAAGGCACCATGAATTATGAACAAATCAAATTAGCAGACCTAGCTGCTAACGATATCGTCAACATTTGGGTGAAAGAAGGAACTTCGGAAGCCGAATATGTATCACTTCGAGGCGGATTTGGCGGCGGATTCGGGGGCGGCGGTTACGGACAGCGCCGCGGCGGCCAGGCACAACAAGGTAATGGCGCTGGCAATGGGAATGCTGATGGGCAAGCAAACGGCCAAGCACAATAGCCACGGCTAGGTGGATAGCGCAGGTTTCTATGCCTTATTCGTTCAGATGGCGCGTTTGCGCATGGATGACGTAACCGTATCCAAATAAAAAAGGCGATGCAGAAACTCTGCATCGCCTTCCTTATTACGCCCAAGTAGGCTGAACGTTCAGCATTGCTACTTCCTTCTCGCGCTTGAATGGCGCTGTCTCGACGATAGTGGCAGCAACCGGCGCTGCCGAAGCAACAGGCGCTGCTGCTGCAGCAGCCTCTTCCACCCGTTCGATCTGCGCGCCAAGTGCGGCGAGCTTGCCAGCAATGTTCACGTAACCGCGATCAATGTGATGCGTGCCAGAAATTTCCGACTCGCCGTCAGCGACCAATGCCGCGCAGATAAGTGCAGCGCCAGCGCGAAGGTCTGTTGCGCATACTTTCGCACCGGAGAGCGGTGCGCCGCCCGTAATGATTGCTGCGCGTCCGTCCACTTTAATCTGGGCATTCATCTTCGCGAACTCTTCCACATGCATAAAGCGGTTCTCGAAAATCGTCTCCGTCACTACGCTCGTACCATCAGAAACGAGCAGAAGCGACATCATTTGGGATTGCATATCCGTTGGGAAGCCTGGATAAGGCAGCGTCTTCACGTCAACAGACTTAAGCGGCTTATCAGCGGTTACGCGTACGCCGTTGTCAGTTGCCACGATAGATACGCCCATCTCTTGCAGCTTCGAAATAACAGGAGCCAAATGGTCTGCAATAACGCCTTCGATGAATACATCGCCGCCCGTAATTGCTGTTGCAATCATGTAGGTGCCCGCTTCTACCCGGTCAGGAATGACCGTATGGCGAACGCCCTGCAGCCGCTCCACGCCTTCGATGCGAATCAAGTCCGTACCCGCGCCGCGTACATGAGCGCCCATTGCGTTCAAATAGTTCGCGAGATCAACGATTTCCGGCTCTTTCGCCGCATTCTCAATCGTCGTCGTTCCTTCTGCCAGCGAAGCCGCCATCATGATGTTCTCAGTTGCGCCTACGCTTGCTACGTCAAGATAAACTTTAGCGCCCTTCAGCCGGCCGTTCACCTTCGACTCAATAAAGCCTTGGCCAAGCGTAATCTCAGCACCCATTGCCTCGAAGCCCTTCAAATGCTGGTCAATCGCCCGCATGCCGATTGCGCAGCCGCCAGGCAATGAAATGCGTACCTGTCCTGTACGTGCAAGCAATGGGCCCATTACAAGAATGGATGCACGCATCTTGCGCACCAATTCGCTGGGCGGCTCATTCGCCGTTAAGCGGTTTGCCCGAATGGTCATTGTTTCTGTACCCTGCTGGACATCCGCTCCCAGCGATGCGATTACTTCCCGGATTGTCAGCACATCGTCGAGGAGGGGAACGTCGGCGATGACGCTTTCTCCTTCGCTTGCAAGCACTGAGGCTGCAAGAATGGGAAGCACTGCATTTTTGGCACCATGAATCCGAACCGTACCCGACAGCCGTCGGCCTCCGCGGACGATAATTTTGCTCATGTTATGAATTCCCTCCGCACGCTGCAAATTTGTTCTCTGCCGCTTCTACTTTTATTTAAACGTCTATAGCTGCGTATTCGACTTCGATTAGTTACGGTGTATAACGGATGTCTTACTTCCCAATGCTAGTCGGGACGAGCGTCTTCAACATGCCGTTCTGTGGATGGTAATTAGTTCCAACTCTGCCGCTCAATAGTCGCTTACTCCAACCTTCATATTACCATCCCTCTACACGAATCGACAAGCGTTATTTTGGTTCTAACGCCTGCCTCCGCAAATGGCCGCCGTAATGTACGAAAGCCCGCCGCTTCGCGCTTTCAAGGCGATAATCGAAAGCCGTCCCGGCTGTCAAAACGTTCCTTTTGACAACCGTTTTCATACTATTCGGCTCAAGTTGCATTTTTCGTTCCGTCATGTATTACCCATTGTTGACACGTTTCGCGATTGTTATTCGACAAATCCCTTCAACATCGTCGTCCATTGCACATAATCCAGTATAAAAGTTGCAAAGGAATGTCCGATCACCGTTGCCAAAACGAGCAGCAGCAATCGGGCTTTAGGGCTCCGCGGATTACGGAAAAACGTCTCCAGCTTCAGTTCTTGCAATGCAAACCACGCCAACAAAATGCTAAGGATCACAACGACAATGGAGAGTAGGCCATTGATCCCGTAACTTAGTTGAATATCTTCCATATTCATCGGTAAAATTCCCTTCGCACATTAGGTCTATTGTCGTCTTTAATGTCGGCTATTGTTGGATGCGGTATAGCATCGCAGCAAACTCCGCCCGGCTTGCCGATCGGCCTGGCAAAAACTGATTGTTAGCGGCGCCGCCAATCATATGCTTAGCTAACATCGCCGTGAGCATTGGCGCAGCCCAGTTGTCCGCTGGCACATCACGGAACGGCGGCTGCTGGGACCTTGCTGGCCGCACGCGTGCAGCCTGGCCGAGCATAACCGCCATCTCAGCGCGCGTCAGCAGTTGGTCCGGACCGAATTTGTTGTCCGGGTAACCATTCATATACCCAGCGCCTACTGCTGCAGCTACCGCCCCAAACGCCCAGTGCTTTGAAGGCATATCACGGAAACCAATCGAAGCCGGCGCTGCTCCAGGCTTAAAGGCACGAACGAGCAGCGCTGCCCCTTCCGCCCGTGTAATCGCACGGTCCGGCGAGAAGCGATAGTCCGCATAGCCGGACAAGATGCCTTCCTTGGTTAATGCGGCAATCGCGCTTTCAGCCCAATGCCCGTCAATATCCCGGTATCCCGCCTTCATCAGTTCCGTCTTGGCCATGAAACGATAATATTGCGAGTCAAAGGGCGCGCTCGATGTTATTTTGAACGTGTACAGCCCTTGGCCCAAAAGCAACCCAGCCGCCAATTGCGTACGGTTAACGCTCGATTTGACCGTCTTTACCTTCACCTGGCGTTTATCGTATACCGACACCGTCATCGTCCGTCCTGCTGGAATTCCGCTGAGCGTCACCGTCGTGTAGCTTTGCTTATCCAAACGGAGCTGGAACCAGTCCTCATCTGCCGCTTTCTCAATTACGCCTACGTATTCCGTACCCGACCGCATGACAGTTGAAGCATATGATTTGTCATTGGGCTCATTTGGATCATCAAATTTGCTGACGACTTCCATTCGCAAACGATACGTTCCGGCCACTGGGCTCGCGTCAGAAGCAGCCGCATTATAAACCCGGATGTAATACTTCCCGGGCGTAACGGTAATGAGCGGCGATTGCTCCTGCTCCCCGTCGCCGTTATCGTCATACGCCACTAGCTGCTGGCCAGCCCGTTGTACAGCTAAGTTCGGATCGATCCGCACCGTATCTGTAGTAAGCTGCAGCCTAAGCGTCCCGCTCCGCTGGAAATCGACGACAAACCAATCGCGGTCGCCCTGCTTATTGAATGTCCCTTCAATTGTTTGCGAACGCGCAGGCAAAGCTACAGCTTCATTGAGCTTATCGTTGTTTTCGTATTGATCGGGCTGTATTTGAAAATCCGAGGTCAGCAAATACGGCAGCTTATCGGTCCGTTCCCGGTTATAAAGCTGCAATTCGATGTAATTGCGCCCTTTCTTGACCTTCCATTCCACCGTCATGTTGCCTAGCTTCGCATCCTGCGAACTCGAAGCCCGGTCCCCTGCATACATGGTCAAACGAACAGGCGGCATCGTCGAATCCGGTCCGTTCAAGCCTTGCAATTGGATCGACAGCGTCCCATCATACGGCGCGTCAATGACAAACCAATCCTTATCCTTGCCGCCAGTTAACTGTGCCGATAGCCGGGTTGGTACGGGAAACCGCGCAGCATGGCTGCGTGAATCATTCGGCTCATAAGCATCAACCTTCAAAGTGCCTGCCACCGCACGGTCCACCTGCAGCAAGCCATAGCCGGACTGTTCATCCAAGCCGCCAGCCCCTATATCCTTCGCTGTCTGGCGCAGCAGCTCACGCACCTGATACGGCTTATAAGCTGGATGCATCGATAGCACCAAGGCAGCAGCAGCAGCCACCTGCGGCGATGCCATAGAGGTGCCTTCCTCATACTTGTAGCCTCCGCCTACTGCCGTTGTGTACACATTCCACGGGGCTGCGAGATCGACCTCAGGCCCAGCGCTTGAGCTAGGTTCCGGCTTTCCACTCGGCGTTACGCCGCCGACGGCTAATACAGTCGGGTAGGCTGCCGGGTATTTTACCGCTACTTTGCTTCCGAGCAACGTGCCGTCATTGCCGCTTGCTGCGACAAGCAGGACGCCCTTGCCTTCTGCATATTGCACAATATCCCGCATGTACGGCGAATAGCGGTACAGCCCTACGGACAGAACGACGATCTTGGCCCCTTTGCGCACAGCGTACAAAATCGCTTCGCCAAGCTTGCTCTCATCGCCTGACCCGTTCTGGTCCAGCGCCTTGATCGGCATAATGCGAGCGCGCCATAAAAGCCCCGTTACGCCAACGCCGTTATTGCCCACTGCAGCTAATACGCCCGCAACGCTCGTTCCGTGCCCATTGTCATCCTCTGGCGGCGAGCCCGGGCGTACGAGGTTAACCCCTTCGACCAAATTGCCCTTCAGGTCAGGATGGTCCAAATCAACGCCCGTATCGACAAGTGCAATCGTAATGCCTGCCTGGTCATGGACGGTTTTCCAAGCTCGCTTGGCACCGATCAGATCCAGATAACGCTGTTTCGCCAAACTCGGATCATTCGCCTCACCCGGCGATGTCGGCGACCCGAGCGTATGCACTGCTTCATTAGGCACGATATAGGATACTTCTTCGTTCGCGCGAAGCGCCTCCAGCCAAGCGGCAACATCCGCGTTCGCATCAGCGGGCGCTATGACATCCACCGGCGGCTCCTCCTGCCGATGAATGATGATTGTGCCAGGCAACCCCTCTGCCCTTGGCGTGCTTTTCCAACGAAGCAGCCAGCTCACTGGAGAGGCATCGCTTGCTTCCAAGCTGCCAGCCGCAGCCGCCACATCGGCTTCTGCCTGCATGGGCATCGCCTGTGGCGTTAACTTGATCAACGCATCAGCCTTTCGCCCCTGCTCTTGCTCTTTCGCCAGCGCAATGCCCTTGGGCATGCCCCTTTCGGGTGCAGCGGTGCCGAACAGGCCGACCAGCAATGAAACAGCCAGCAGCCCAAAGAACATGGAGCGAAATCTCGATTTCCTTTGCCCACGTTGCCCATCTTGCTTTATCCCTTGCCCCTTATTTTGGATCTCTATTGAGATTGGTGCCTGTGTACGATTCTGATTCCACATGTGACCTCGTCCTTAGTCAAGTCCTTGGCCGTTCCCAGCCAATGCAGTGCCTACAAGGTTAAACGCCCTCTACTGCCTATAGTTTCGATCCCCGCGCACAATTTCCTTGCTCCCGAAGAAATAGGTACTTTCGCCCTATTCGGGCTGGTTTTTAGCCGCAATAGATTACCGGTCTTTCCGAGTTCCGGGCGCTGTGGTTTTCTGTATGGGCACCGCCCGGACGACGACTCCCCCTCCGCTTTCCTGCATGGCGATTTGCCGCCTTACTCTATCCATATGGCCGATGATGGCGTCCCAATCATAATTCTGAGTAAACTTGTCCTCCCACACCAAAAAAAGCCTGGCCGAGCAGCCGTTAAACTGCATCGGTCAAGCTTTTGGTTAAAAAGGAATCGCAAGGCTGCCCCACTGATCACTGTACATAAACGAACAAATCGCCTGCAAGCGTGAATACCCGTTCAAAGGCTTGCATTAACCCATTCGGGTAAACGCCCAGCGTAAGCGTCGCAAGCGTACACAACCAAATGACGATGCCTGTAGCAAGCGGCACCTTCAACGCCTCACTGCCTGAGGAGCGCATAAACATCTGGCGGACGATGCCGAAGTAAACCGCGTAGGAGACGACGCTAGTTACAACCATAATCGCGACTAGCCAATAGGCATGCGTGCTCGCCGCACCGAACAGAATGAACAGCTTGCCGAAGAAACCGCCCGACACGGGAAGTCCAGCTAAGGAGAGCACGAGCACGATCATTGCCCCTGCAGTCCACGGCGCCCGATAATACAACCCTTCGAATGCCCGCAGCTCAATAACCCGCTCTCCAGCTCCGCCTACAATGGACAATACAGCGAATGCACCAATGTTCATGAATAAGTATGCCGCCGCATAAAAGTACAGTTCAGCCGCATTATTCGTATGCACGCCATAGAAGGACAGGCCGATTGGGACGAGCAGATAGCCTGCATTCGCGACGCCAGACAAGGCGAGCAGCCGCTTCATGTTTCGTTGGCCAAGCGCGCTGGCCGTGCCGACGATCATCGCACAAGCCGCAATGACGAGTACCGCTCGGAAAATGGCCGTACTGGCTCCACTTTGTACGCCGCCTAATGGATAAACGAGATTGTAGAATAACCGAAGCAGCGCTGCGGCTGCAGCCGTCTTCGTAACGACAGCAAGCAGGGCGCTAATCGGCGTCGTCGCGCCGTCGTATACATCAGGAGCCCAGGCATGGAAAGGCGCCGCAGCGAGTTTGATCCCAAAGCCTGCAAGCAGGAGGAGGAAGGCCACGATCAACAGCCCTTCGAAAGAATCCTTAACTTGCTGCAATCCAAAGGCAATCTCGCCAATGTTCGTCGAGCCTGTCAGGCCGTATATATACGACATGCCGAACAGAATAAGCGCTGACGAAACGCCGCCTGTCACAACGTATTTGAATGCCGCCTCGGATGGTCTTGCTGGCTGAACCTGCACACCAGTGGGCGATGCGGAAGCCGCAATCTGCGCGTCGAGCGCAGAGCGGCTGCGTAACCCGACTAGAACATAAGTGGAAATGCTAAGCAGCTCTAAGCCCGCATATAACGTGACCAGTTCCCCGGTCGAGACCATAATCATCGCCCCTGCCGCAGCCGGCAGAAGCAAATAATAATATTCCCCTAGATGTGCTACGCGATCTGGGTCCCCCCGCTTCATCGCGCCAAGGCTCCACAAGACGATCAGGGCGGTAGCTGTCAGGAGCAGCAGCTTCAGCATGGAGCCGAAATCATCCATTCTGTAGCTGTCATGCAAAATACTAATGGCCTGTTTAGCCGCCTGCTCCCCACCGCCATTGTTGTTCTCTGCCAATCGCCAAACGACGCTTGCCGCCGAGCCCAGCAGCCCAACCAACGACAGCCAGCCGATGATCGCGCGGTCGATTCGTTTTGGCAGCACGAGATCTGCAACAATCAGCAGGGCCATCATCGCTAAGAGGATAAGCTCAGGGGCCATGAATCCTGCATCAGCCCATGTCATGGGCAGTAACGTGTGTTCAGCTGCCATATGTGCGCTACCCCCCTACCCTCATGTTGATGTGATGCAGCAGCGGATCGAAGCTATGCTTCATCAGCTCCGTCAAGAACGACGGGTAGATGCCCAGCAGCAGCACGAAAGCGAGCAGTACGACGATTGGCAGCGCCTCAATAAACCGCGCATCCTTCATGCCCGCGTACTTGGCTGGCAGCTCCCCGAATGTTGTGCCCATTACGGCCCGCAGCACGTATGCGGCTGTCAGAATGATCCCGAGCAGCGCGATGGAGACAATTATTTTGTGCGTATCGAACAGCCCCAGCAGGGCAAGCAGCTCCCCGACAAAGCCGGACAAGCCCGGCAAGCCGAGCGAAGCAAGTCCTCCGGCCAACATAGCGCCCGCCATAAATGGCGCAACCTTAGCCAAACCGCCTAGCTCGTCAATCCGCGACGTCCCTGTTCGCTCGTAGAAGCTGCCGATGATCAGGAATAACAGCGCGGAGATAAGGCCATGCGATACAAGTTGAAACACCGCACCCTGCATGCCTATGACGTGAAGCGAAGCAAGGCCTAGAAGCACAATGCCCATGTGGCTGAGCGAGGAGTAGGCGAGCATGCTGCGCAGCTCTTGCTGCCGGTAAGCGATAACGGCGCCATAGAGCAGGTTAATAAGGCCTAGTACGGCCAGCGCTGGCGCGAAACGTTCGGCTTGGTCCGGGAACAGGAAGAAGCCAAAGCGGATCAGCCCGTAGGCGCCCATTTTGAGCAAAATGCCCGAATGGATCATAACGACAGGTGCCGGAGCCTCACGGTGGACGCTGAGCATCCAGCTGTGAAACGGGAAGATGGGCAGCTTGATGCCGAAGGCAACCAGCAGCAGCACGAACAGCACCGTTTCCATCGTGCCAGACAAATAAAACGGATTCACATTGCCTGCCGCCACCTGATTAACGACAGCCTGCGGATCGCCTAAATTCGCAAGAATCGTTCCATAGCTTCCGCTATAGCTGAACACAGCGCCGCCGCTTGAATCGCCAATCGAGAATCCAGCAGTCATCACCAATATGACAAACACGATGAGCGTAATAGCGGAACCAAGCCCGTTATAGATCAGGAACCGGATTGCTGCTTTCTCACGGTTGAACTGCCCCCAAATTCCGATAAGGAAAAGCATCGGAACGAGTGTTATCTCGAAGAAAATGAAGAACAAGAATAAGTCCCGGGCCAAGAAAACGCCCAACATTCCGCATTCCAGAATAAGCAGCCAAATATAGTACGCCTTCCATCGTTTTCGAATTGTAACCGAGGCAAGCGCAGCCATCGCCGTAATGACCGTCGCCAGCAGCACGAGCGGCAGTGACAAGCCATCAATGCCTAACCGATAGTCCAAATGCAGCTTGTAGGATTCCGCTCCGCCGCCAAGTGCAGCCTGATCGAGCGGGATGCTCACCCATGTGGTGTACTCCTCGTAGGAATCCCCCACGTGGCTCGCGTCAAAATCAGCATATAGCCACAATGACAGCGCCAGCGGCAACAAGGTTGCAATAATTGCGGTAACTCGCAGCATGCGTGCCCGTTGCTTAGGCATCGCTAGCAGTACGGCTGCGCCAGCAAGCGGCGAGAAGACGATAAGCGATAAGATCGGCCAATCTGCGATCGTCATGACCAGAGCCTCCTTCCCGCCAACACGACGATAAGTACGAGCAGCCCAATGATGGCGGCTAGCCCGTAGGTTTGCACTTGGCCATTCTGCAGGCGGGCAGTTCCTCTGCCGAGCGAAGCCACCCCATAGGCAACCAACTGGACAAGCCCATCCACAACATAGCGGTCAAATAGCTGTACGCAGGAACCGAGCAATCGATATGGTTTTACGATTCCATTAATGAATAACGCATCGATGCCGTAACCGTTCTGCAGCAGCTTCCGCATGCCTGGCATGGAATCCAGTGCTGCGGCGGGGCGTATCGTCCTTTTCACATAAGCGAGCCATCCAATGTAGAGGCCAAGCAAAGCGACAGCCGCTCCAATAATCGGCACCGTATAACCTGCTACAGCAGTGTGCACAGGCGCTTCGTCGCCTAACAGCCAATGGCTAAGCCCGCCATACCATGGCGTCTCGACGAATCCTGCCCCAATTGCTAGCACCGCTAGCACAAGCATCGGCACCGTCATGGACGCTGGTGATTCATGCGCCGCCTCAGAAGCTGCGCTTGGCTTGCCCGTGAAGATGCGGAAGTACAGCCTAGCCATATACAACGCGGTCAATAACGCGCCTAGCAAGCCCGCCGCGAACAGGACGGGGTTGCTGTCTAATGCTGCTGCAAGAATCGTATCTTTGGACCAAAAGCCTGCAAATGGTGGAATACCCGACAATGCGAGCGCGCCGACGCCGAACAGCAGCGCAGTCAAGCGCATGCGTCTCCCTAAACCGCCTAGCTCCCGGATGTCCTGTGTATCCGTCGCATGAATAATGCTGCCTGCTCCAAGGAAGAGCAGCGCTTTGAAAAACGCATGCGTCATGAGATGGAACATCGCGCCGGTCAACGAACCAACGCCCAGCGCCATCATCATGTAGCCAAGCTGGCTGATGGTTGAGTACGCCAGAATGCGCTTCACATCATGCTGGACAAGCGCAATCGTCGCGGCGAACAGCGCGGTGAATGCGCCGATGTAGGCTACCGTGTCCATTGCAACGGCCGAAGCCTCAAACAAGACGAACGTCCGTGCAATCAGGAATACGCCTGCCGCTACCATCGTCGCCGCGTGGATAAGCGCACTTATTGGCGTCGGGCCTTCCATCGCGTCCGGCAGCCACACATGCAGCGGAAATTGGCCGGATTTGCCGACTGCCCCCATAAAGACGAGCAGTGCAATTAGCGTCGTAATTCCGGCGTCTACCGCGCCCGACTGGCCCTGAAACACGTTCTGGATGCCAACAAAATCAAGCGCATGATTAGGCATATACCAGAAAAGCAGCAACACCGCCAGCAGCAAGCCCGCATCGCCAATTCGCGTGACGATGAACGCTTTTTTCGCAGCCGCCTTTGCCTCTGGCTTATGGAACCAAAAGCCGACCAGCAGGTAGGAGCAAACGCCAACCAGCTCCCAGAACAGATACAGCATCAGCATGTTATCTGCGAGCACAAGCCCCATCATCGCGAATACGAACAACGATACGTAGCCGTAGAAGACGGTCAACCGCTCATCATCGCGCATGTAACCTGCAGAATAGATGCAGACGAGGAAGCTGACGATCGACACGATGACAAGCATAAGCGAAGTCAAATGATTGACGTCAAAGCCAATCGAGAGCGCAAAATCGCCGATTTTGATCCAATCGATGCGATCCCGGTATTCGATGCCTTCCACCATGACGAGGATCGATAGAACAAGAGAGCCGAGCGTCCCGATGGAGGCGATGATTGGAGCCGTTCGCCGGAAGCTGCGCCCTAGTGCCGTCAGCACGAGAAAAGCGGCTAGCGGAAACACCGGAATGAGCCAAGCTGCTTGTGAATATGCCATTGTTCGCTCACCCCCTCAGCTCATCGATATCATCTGTCTTAATCGTCCCGCGCGCACGGAACAGCGCCACGAGCACAGCAACGCCGACCGCGGCCTCTGCAGCGGCTACAGCAATCGTGAACAGCGCGAACATTTGGCCGTTAAGCGACGGCACTGCGCCATATTTGGAAAAAGCCACTAAATTCAAATTCACGCCGTTGAGCATCAGCTCAATCGACAAGAGTACGATGATCGCATTTCGCTTAGCCAGCGCCCCGTACAGGCCAATGCAGAACAGAATGGCGGCGATTGTCAAATAAGATCCGAGCATGCTATTCCGCCTCCTTCCTCGCCAGTACAATGGCCCCGATGAATGCAACCGTCAGCAATACGGAAACAAGCTCAAACGGCACGATATAACCGTGGAACAACAGCTCACCGATTGCACGCGTGTTGTCTGCCGCAGGGGGTGGTGCCGCTCCCGAGTTATCCGTAAAATCTGCCGCCTGAATGACGAAGAACAGCAAGCCGAACAGCGCGATCGCCGCTACGGCTGCCAGCGTCTCACGCAGCGGCTTCGTCGATTCGCCGGCTGCTTCCCGATGGTTCGTCATCATAATGCCGAAAATCATCAATATCGAGACCGCTCCCGCGTAGATCAACACTTGCACAAATGCCAGAAACTCTGCGTCCAGCATAATGAACATGCCGCCTACGCCCAAGAAGACCGCTGCCATAGACAGCACCATATGTACAACCTTCGTGAAGCTGACCATGAGCACCGATCCGGTAATCATTAGTACCGAGAGCAGAAAGAACGCGACAAATTCACCGTTCCAATCGATGCTGCCCATTCATTTGGCTCCCCCCTTCTGCGGCGCTCCTATGTTGTTATTGTCCACGCGAACACGCGAATCGTTATCCGTCAGCCACTCTTTATCCTTGAAGAGTTCATCGCGGCTGTACGCGGCCAATTCAAAATTGCCCGTCATGACGATCGCCTCCGTCGGACATACCTCTGTACAGAGGTCGCATAGGATACAAATTTCAAAATTAAGGTCAAACGTATCAATCACTTTGCCTTTCTTCTCTGGATCGGGATTCGGCTTGCCGGTCAACGTAATGCAATCCGTTGGGCAGATGCGCACGCACTGATTGCAGACGATGCATAAATCCGGTTCAAAATGCTGAATGCCTCTGTATCGTTCGGGCATAAAATATGGCGCGTCGGGATATGAGGTCGTTACCTTCGGAGCGGTTAATGCTTTGAGCGTGACGCCCATTCCTTTAAAAATCCCTTTCATCCGATGCCCTCCTCCATTTTGTTAGGCAGATGCCACAACTACGCTGCTTGGTTAACCGTTAACGCTGAAACAGCTCGATAAAGACAGCCGTTACGAATACATTCGCCAGCGACAGCGGAAGCAGCACCTTCCAGCCTAGCCCCATCAGTTGGTCGACACGGATGCGCGGCAGCGTAGCCCGTATCCAGAACAAGAAAAAGACGATAAACGCAAACTTTAACCCGAACCAGATGATGCCTGGCACAAAATCAAGAAACGGTGCCGGCGCATGCCAGCCGCCTAGAAACAGCGTCGTCGCAAGCCCAGCAATCGCATAAACGTACACATATTCCGTTAGCATGAAGAACGCAAAGCGAAAGCCGCTATACTCCACATGGTAGCCCGCGACAAGCTCCGATTCCGCTTCTGGCAGGTCGAACGGCGTCCGGTTCAACTCCGACACTGCTGCCACGATGAAGACGGCGAAGCCGATGATCTGCGGAAGGAAATTCCAGTCCCAGAACCAGCCGCCGGACTGCCCATCGACGATCCCTCGCAAATTGAGCGTCCCGCTCATCATAATGACGCCCGTTACCGAGATGACAAGCGGCACCTCGTAGCTGATCATCTGTGCAGCCGAGCGCATCCCGCCGAGCAGCGCGTACTTGTTGTTGGACGCCCAGCCGCCGAGCACAATCGCAAGCGTCGAAATGCCGGATAACGCTACATAATAGAGCAGCCCCACGTTCAGGTCAGCAAAATAAAGCTTTTGCGTATACGGGATAACAGCCAGTACCGCAAACGAAGGAACAAAAGCCAGCACTGGCGCGAGCATGAACAGCGCCCGGTCCGCTTTGCGGGGAATCGTATCCTCCTTAATGAGCAGCTTTAAAATATCAGCAACCGACTGCAACAGGCCAAGCGGCCCTACCCGATTCGGCCCGATCCTGTATTGCATCCAGCCAATAACCTTCCGTTCAAAGTAGATGGCATAGGTAACAAACCCAAGCACGGCGAGCATGAGCACGACGCCCCAGAGGAAGATGATGAGGGCTGTGCTCCAAGTCATAGGTGAAGCAAGCAGCGCGCCCATCAGCAATCCACCTCCCCAACGACAATGTCGATGCCGCCCAGTATCGTAATGAGGTTCGTCATCGTTTCCCCGACAAGCAGCTTCGGCAAAATCTGAAGGTTCACGAACGAGGGCCGCCGAAACTTGAGCCTATATGGCTCCGCTTTGCCCTTGGACACGATGTGGCAGCCAATTTCCCCTCGGGGCGATTCGATGCTCACATAAACTTCGCCCGCAGGCGGCCGAATGGCGCGCGGCACTTTGCCCATCGTCTCTCCGCCGGATGGGAACTGCTCCAACGCCTGCCGCAGAATGCGAAGGCTCTGCCGGATTTCTTCTAATCGCAGCACGTAACGGTCATAGCAGTCGCCGTTCGTGCCAACGGGGATATCAAATTCGAATCGGTCATATAAGCTGTACGGCTCCTTGCGCCGCAGGTCCCATTGCACGCCGGTGCAGCGGAGGTTAGCGCCAGACAAGCCGTAGCTGATTGCCGTATCGGCATCATAGCGGCCGACGCCGCGAATGCGCGCGAGAAAAATTTCGTTGCCTGACACCAGCCGGTCATACTCCTCCAGCTTCTGCTCCATGTAGGGCACAAACTCCCGCACCTTATCGAGCCAGCCGGGCGGCGCGTCCCATTTCACCCCGCCGACACGCATGTAGTTGTAAGTCAGCCTTGCGCCGCACAGCTCATTGAACAGCTGCACAATCGTCTCGCGATCCCGGAAGGCGTATAGAAAAGGGCTCATTGCGCCGATATCGAGCAAATACGTGCCCCACCAAACCAGATGGCTCGCAACGCGCTGCAGCTCCATTACAATCAGCCGCAGAAACTCCGCACGCTCCGGCACTTCAAGACCCATCATCTTCTCAACCGCATGGCAAAGCACGTAATTATTCGTCATTGCCGACACATAGTCCATCCGGTCGGTGTACGGAATAATTTGCGTGAAATTCAGGTTCTCAGCCAGCTTCTCTGTTCCGCGATGCAAATAGCCCATTACAGGGATCGCTTCGGTAATGACTTCCCCGTCCAGCTTCACGATAATCCGAAACACGCCGTGCGTGCTCGGATGCTGCGGGCCTACGTTGAGCAGCAGCTCCTCTGTTCGAATTGCGCCCATGGCTACACCTCCGGATCCAACGGCTCGTAGTCTTTGCGCAGTGGATAGCCAACCCAGTCGTCCGGCATCATAATGCGGCGCATATCGGGATGCCCCTTGAATTGGACGCCTAACAGATCATAAATTTCGCGTTCATTCCAATTCGCTGTCTCCCAGACAGGCGTAACGGAATCAACGATTGGATCTTGGCGGTCTGCACGCGCTTTAATCGTATAATTCTCGCCTGTTTCCAAGTTAACAAGATGGTACACGACTTCCAGATGCGTCTCGTAGTCAACGCCCGACACATTGCGCAGGTAACGGCAGCTTAGCGATGCGTGATCCTTGAACAGCTCTGCCGTCCGCAGCAAATATTCCGGCCGGACGATAAGGGTCGGCGCTTCCGAGCCCAGCTCATTGACGTAAGCCTCTTCAATCGCGTCCTCGCCCACCGCTTCACGGATGAGCGCGACTGCCTCGTCCAGCAGCGGCTGAAGCGGGGAAGCCGGTTTGGGCTCAGCTGCTGGCTCGCCAGCTTCAGCAGGCGGCACTGCCGAACCATCTGGCGATACCGCAGCGCTTGCCCTTGGACGCTGCGGTTTTTCGATTGGCGTATCTTCACTCATGCTTTAATTCACCTGCTTCCCGGTTTTGGCTTCGTAGCGAATTTTCTCCTGCAGCTTGTTAATGCCATAGATCAGCGCCGCCGGGCTCGGAGGGCAGCCTGGAATATAGACATCGACCGGCACGATCTGGTCGACTCCTTTAATAACGGCGTACGATTTCACATAAGGCCCGCCTGCCGTTGCGCAGGAGCCCATCGCAATGACCCACTTAGGCTCCGGCATTTGATCGTATAAGCGGCGAAGCAGTGGCCCCATCTTCTTCGTCACTGTGCCCGCCACAATCATCACATCCGCTTGGCGGGGCGATGTACGGAACATCACCCCGAACCGGTCCAAATCATAATGGGAGGCTCCCGTTCCCATCATCTCAATTGCGCAGCACGCAAGGCCAAACGTAAGCGGCCATAATGAATTGCTGCGTGCCCATGCCTTTACCTGCTCCAGTGTACCGAGAAACACGTTGCGTTCCAGCTCTAACCGTTCTTCTTGCGAAATCCAATCTAAACGGAATTCCATGTCAGCACCTTCTTTTTCCAGGCATAGGCAAGTCCGAGAACGAGCATGCCAGCGAAGATCAGCATCTCCACCAGCGCAAAAAGGCCGAGCTTCCCGTAAGCAACGGCCCAAGGATATAAGAAAACGGTTTCCACATCAAAAATAACAAACATAAGGGCGAAGTGATAGTACCGGATATTAAACCGTACCTGCCCTTCCCCTACCGGCTCATTGCCGCTCTCATACGTCGTCTGCTTCGGATCAGTCGGCTTATGCGGCCGGAGCATGCGCCCTGCCGCCAATGCAACTGCCGGAAGCAAAATGCCAAGCAGCATGAAGATGACAACGACTACGTACTGGTTCAAAACATGATTCACCCAATCGCCTCCATTGGCCCATTGCAGGGAACATTACGAACACGATAAGTTGGACAAATTTACCTCACAATTATAACAAAAGCTTCCACAAGCGTCTATGCTGCCATTGCGCCACTGTCATTTGGAACTTTCGCTGTGAGGCTGCCCAAGCAAGCGTTCATTCGGCCGGCTGCCTTATGCAGTTATGCCTATTCGCCATGCGGACGATCTATGCAAGCTCTATGCAAGCTAGCTCCCTATAGCGGCAACCTGATGATGATTCTATCTGCGAAAATGTAAATAAAAAAGAGGGGCATTCCCCGCTCCGCGAATGCGGACGAGGATGAATGCCCCTCCTTTTGATTTGTTCATCTGCTAATTCCGCTGTTCAACCAAGGAAGGCTTTCAGCATCCACAAATGCTTCTGGACCGCTTCACGCTTCGTAACGAGCAAATCCGCTGTAGGGCCATCGCTTGCCGATTCGGCAGCTTCCACCCCTTGCTGGAGCCGCTCTGCGATGCCTGACAAGTCACTCGCCAGCGTGCGCACCATGCCCGTCGCATCCTCATTGCCCGCTGCCTCGGCTATTGCCGACTGCTCCAAATACTGCTTCATCGTCGATGTTGGCTTGCCGCCGAGTGCAAGGATGCGTTCGGCTACCTCGTCGACGAATGCCGCCGCCTCTGTGTATAGCTCCTCAAACTTGGCATGCAGCGTATAGAAATTCGGGCCCTTTACATGCCAATGGTAATCGTGAAGCTTCACATACAGGACACTCCAATCCGCTAGCTGGCTATTGAGCGCTGCAATGGAGCCCCCGCTGATTCCTGCCTTTGTCGCTGCCATCGTTTCGTTTGCCACGTTGTCCCTTACTCCCTTCGCATTGTTCGTTCCTGAACGAATTTAGCATTTTATACAAATCGATGGATTATTCAGCTGGAAAAATGCACAAAATAACCACAAATCAGGAATGGGGTGATCCCGATGTCCAACCCAACAGACGAACGAAGCCTTCAACCGGACACGGGAGCCCCTCCTGGATCCTCCGAACCGGCGCCACAGCCCAATGCCGAGCCTGAGACGAAACAACCAGGCCCCGAGCAGAACGGCCAGCAAGAATCGCCTGCTGCAGCAAGCGATACCGATCAATCTGTCCAGGACCAGCAAGGCCAGCAGGGCCAGCAAGCTGCCGGAAACGGCATTCAAGGCCAGCCCACGCCGAGCGTCCAGCAGGTGCTAGATCACCAGCGCGAGCTGCTCGCTAAGCCGGTCTCCGGCAAGCTCGCTGCTGATATCGACGTGATGCGCCAGATTTATTCGAATTGCTCAGATTTGATTATTCATGAATTTGATGTGCGGCAGGGCCCGGCTGTCACCGTCATCTATCTCGATGGCCTTTGCGATACCAAAGAAATTGACCTTCATATCCTGAACCCGCTTCAGCATATTGGCACGACTGGAGCAGCAGATAAGAATGCAATTGTGGAATGTGTAACCTTATCTTCCATGCTAGAGGTATCGAGCATCCAAGACGCTACTGACAAAATCGGCTACGGCAATGTCATCTTATTTATTGACGGCGAGACCTCTGCACTCGTCTACTCGCTTATGCACCTGACGCTGCGATCGATAGAAGAGCCCCAGGCGGAGACAGTCGTTCGTGGGCCCCGCGAAGGCTTCGTTGAGAACATTCAGACCAATATTTCGCTGCTTCGCCGCAGAATTCATTCGCCTGCCCTTAAGATGAAAAGCATTTATATCGGGCGCTATACGAAAACGGCAACCATTGTTACCTATATCGAAGGCATTACAGACCCTAACCTGGTCCGAGAGATGGAGCAGCGCCTATCCGCTATTGATATCGATGGATTCATGGACTCTTCGCACATTGAAGAATGGGTAGAGGACAATCCGTTCTCCCCCTTCCCCCAGCTTATGTCGACTGAACGGCCGGATGTCGTTACGGCTCATTTGCTGGAGGGCAAAATCGCAGTTTTTACCGACGGATCGCCGGTTGCCCTGATTGCGCCAGCGCTGCTGATGAGCATGATGCAATCGCCGGAGGACTTTTACCAGCGCTCGATTGTCGCTACAGGCATTCGCTGGCTGCGCATGTTTTTCTCGTTCATCACGGTATTTGGCCCTTCGCTTTACGTTGCCGTACTGTCGTACCACCAGGAAATGATTCCAACGACGCTGCTGCTGACTATCGCCAGATCGCGGGAGCAGATTCCGTTTCCTGCGCTTGTAGAGGCGCTGCTCATGGAGATCACCTTCGAGGCACTGCGGGAAGCAGGCATACGGCTGCCTCGCCAGGTCGGCTCTGCCGTCAGTATCGTAGGCGCTCTCGTTATCGGCCAAGCTGCCATCGCTGCTGGCATCGTCTCGTCGCCGATGGTTATGGTCGTAGCCGTCACGGCAGTATCCTCGTTCCTTATTCCGAATTACTCACTTGGCATCGCCATTCGACTCATTCGGTTTCCGATTATGCTCTGCGCAGGCTTCCTTGGGCTATATGGCATTGTGTTAGCCGCGCTTCTGATCCTGCTTCACTTAATGACGCTCCGTTCATTCGGCGTACCCTATTTATCGCCGATCGCGCCAGTCCAGTCGAGCCAATTCAAGGACACGCTCATCCGGGCAAACCGCATGCATATGAAAACACGCCCGCATTTGACCGGTTCCTTCTTCAACCGGCTCCGCTCGCGTGCTGACCTGTACAAATCAAGGAGGAACAACTGACATGAAGCCACTCATCCGCCTTGTGCCTGCGTTGCTCCTGTCTGCTGCCTTGCTCACTGGTTGCTGGGACCGTACGGAGATCAACGACTTAGCTATCGTCACAGCCGCAGGCATGGACTTGGCCGATGATGGGAAAATCAAGTTGTCCGTACAGCTCTTCGTGCCGAGCGCCTCCATTTCAGATCCCACCTCCTCAGCTTTCACAGGGGGCAGCAACCAAACGATCGTACGGTCCGCAGCCGGGCTTAATCTCGCTGATGCGACCGCCCGATTGCAGGAGACATTATCTAGGCGAGTGTTCTGGGGACAAGCCGACGTATTCATCTTCGGGCAAAAGCTCGCTGAGCGGGGAATTCATGAACCGATGGACTTCCTCACACGCCATCCCCACCCTCGCGAACGCGCGAACCTCTTCGTCAGCGAAGGGGAGGCAACAGAGGTGCTTGCGCTGCATACGCCAACAGAGCGGAACACGGCGGAGCTGCTGCGCGAGATGGCGATCCTGCAGTCTGGCCTGAATATCACGATGCTACAAGCGGTTGAGGAGTTGTCAGAGGAAGCACACACGGCGGTCATTCCGATGGTCGTGGTAAAAAAACGCGACAAAACCATGGTGCCTTATATCGGCGGCACAGCCGCGTTCAAAGACTTGAAAATAGCAGACAAGCTAGACACCATGCAAACGCGGGGACTGCAATGGCTGCGCAATGAAATCAAAACAGCAACCATCACTGCCCCAGTTCCGCCAAGCGGGGATTTTGCTTCCGTCTATATTTTCAAAGCGGGCTCGAATCTTGTTCCTTCCATAAAGAACGGCAAGTGGTCGATTAAGGTCCATATCAAAGCCATAGGCAACTTGAATGAAACGGCTGACGGCATCGATGTGACCAAAGAGCCGACCATCAAGCAGCTTCAGCAGATTTTCCAAACCGCGCTGCAAAAAAGGATCGACGAATCGGTACGAAAAGCACAACAAATCAAAACCGATTATCTCGGCTTCGCGGAGCAATTTCATCGCCACTATCCAAAGCAATGGCGCAAAGCCAAAACGAACTGGGATGCGCTTTTCCCAGAGGTTACGGTCACTTACGACATTAAGCTGACGATTGCGCGCAACGGCCTGACGGGGAAAAATACGTCGCTTCAGCGCAGTGAGGGACCATGACGACCTTTCTATTTCTTTTTGCCCTTGGGCTCAGCTTCGTTGCATTCAGCTGGTTCGAATGGCCTTCCATGCCGGACCGCCGAACAAAAACGACATTCGTCACCATTGTATTTCTCACTTACGGATTAACAGTTGCCATATCATTTAAACCTGAGCTGCCGGGACCTCTCCAATTGTATGAACACTTATTAGCTCCGCTAGTTAGCGATTGGATGAAGTCTTAGCCGGCTCTGCTTACGGAGAGGAGACTTCGGCTTATGGAAAAGGGACGCATATCTGCAGCGCAGCTTTCCATTCTTGCGTTCATGTCCGTCTTGGCGACATCGTTGCTGACCGCCCCTGGAATCGTCGCGACCGCAGCTCGCCAGGATATGTGGCTGTCTCCTTTATTGGCGTCCGGCGTTGGCTTCACCATCATGTGGATCCTGGTGAAACTGAATGAGCTTCATCCGAACGAAACGCTGATTCAATATGCCGTTACGTTGCTTGGCCGACCAATCGGCAAGCTTATCGGCGTGTTCTATCTCTTCTTCTCCATTTATACGACGAGCAGCGTCCTGCGCCAGTTTACCGATTTTGTAAAACTGACTTTCCTGCTAAAAACGCCATCCTTCGTCATTTCGAGCAGTATGGCACTCATTTGCGCATTATGCGTCAGAGGCGGGATCGAAACGGTTAGCCGGCTTCCCATGCTGCTGCTTCCGTTTATCGCCGTATTTATTCTCATGATCTACATGCCGAGCATTATTGAACTGAAGATGTACAAATTCCAGCCCATTCTAGGTGACGGGCCTGGGCCTTCCTTAATCGGTGCGTTTAAGCTAATGTCTTGGCTGCCCGTCTTTACGTTTACCAACTACTATTTGCCCTACGTCGCGAACAAACGGCATATTCTTCGCTGGGCTTATCTGTCCGTTACGCTGTTTACTTCGGTGGTATGCATCACCTTCGTGATCGTTTACGCGGTTCTAGGGCCCGCAACAGCGAATTACGCCTATCCCTTCATGGTCATCGCGCGTTTCATCAGCTTTACTGAATTTTTCGAGCATCTCGAATCAATTGTAATGATGATCTGGACGATTGAAATCGTGATACGAATTATATTCGGCATGTACGGTACGTCCCTTGGGCTCGCCCAATGGCTTAATCTGCCCGATTACAAGCCGGTTGTTATTCCACTGGGCATGCTGCTCGTTTTATTCAGCTACTGGGGCATATCGAATTCGTACTTCGTATCCTCGCCGCAAATGATCTTGTTTTATCTGCTCTTTGGCCTTGTCATTCCCGCGATACTGCTTGTGATCGGGCTCATCCGCCATCGGATCGTGCGCCCGTCCGCTAGCGGCTTAGGAGGAGGCAAGCCTGCGACATGAATATTTCGTTAAACAGCTTGCTTGCCCTTTTCGTTGCCGCAATTGCGATAGTCGCCTATGATTGGCGCAGCATCAAGGATACTCGCACCAAAATAGCTTACCTAGTGCTGTTCGGCAGTGGCTTTACGCTCGCAGTCGCACTGCTTGTTTATCCGGAGCTGCCTGGTCCATCCGATTTGCTGCGGCCCATTCTCGCCCCAGCGGCTAAGTTGCTATTAAAGTAATGTACGGATTTGCAAAAATAAAATGATCAGAGAGGCGGTCGGCTTAAGATGTTGGAAGGGGGCAAAATAAGCGCAGCGCAGCTCGCGTGCATGATGTATCTATCGCTTCAAGCTACGGCTACGCTGGCTTCGCCTGCGCTAATATACGGCATCGCTCAAAACGATATGTACCTTGCGCCATTGCTAGGCTGCCTAGGCGGCTTCCTGACTGTTTATATTGCGATGTTCCTCCATCGGCAGTATCCTAGCCAGACGTTCTTCCAGTATAGCGAGTCGATTCTCGGGCCCTGGCTCGGCAAACTGGTCAGTTTGTCCTTTCTGCTCGTTTGCCTGCTGATGAATGCCTATCAGCTTCGCCAGTTTTCGGAGCTGATGAATCTTGCCTTTATGACTCTTTCGCCTCCTGCCGTATTCACCTGTACCATGGTTCTAGTCGGGTCGATCGCCGTTCGGCTAGGGGTCGAGATCATAGGCAGGCTATCACTGCTGTTCACGCCAATCATCGTCATTATCGTTGTCATTCTCGTGCTGCCGCTCATACAAGGCATGGAGCCCGATCAAGTGCTCCCTTTTTTGGATAAAGGGGCTATGCCCGTCGTTAAAGGAGCTGCCATGCTGCAAATCTGGTTTCCGCTTTACATTTATTCCACCATGTTCTTGCCATATGTATCCAATATCAACAAAGCTGCTCGATGGTTGTCGTACTCCGTTTGCTGGGTCACGCTCACATTCACAATAACCTTCCTTTATGTGATCATGTCGATTGGAGCTGCCACTCAGCTGTTTTCCTATCCATTCCTGCTGCTCAGCCGATACGCCGCCATCGCGAGCTTCATGACCCATCTGGATTCATTAATTATGATCATGTGGGTGCTTGACGTGTTTATACGTACGATTGTCATGTATTATGCTGCTGTTTCTGGCATTGCCCAAATGTGTAAGCTGCCGTCCTACAAACCGCTTATTCTGCCCATAGGCTTGTGGATCGTCATTCTGTCCTTCTGGTCCATACCCGATCTCTCCACCTTTAACGAGAACATCGGAAAGCTGCTGATTTTTGTTTATTGCTATGCCCATCTTGGCATCCCACTCTTCCTTTACGTTGCCGCATTAATCAGGAAGATAATCGCGCCCAATAAGCAGCCGCCTACAACGAGTAATCAAGGAGTGCAACCAAATGGAACAAGGTAAAATATCCAGCGCCCAGTTAGCATGCTTATTTTTTATGGCGGCGTTATCGACATCCATGCTAACAGGGCCATCTTTCATTTTCACCCTTGCCGATCGTGACATGTGGCTATCTGCCGTTCTCTCGCCTCTGATTGGAATGCCGCTCATATTCATTATCATTTTCCTGCATAAGCTATTTCCTGGCCAAACGATCATGCAATACAATCGCACCCTGCTCGGCAAATCCGTAGGCACATTGCTAAGCCTCCTGTTCCTGTTTAATCTGCTTATTCTCAACGGCATCCAGACCCGGCAGTTTTTCGACTTCATGTCGCAAAATTACTTTGCCAAAACGCCGGGCATCCTATTTGCCGCAAGCATGACGCTGATCGGAGCCATTGCCATCCGCTGCGGTGTCGAAATCATCTGCCGTATTGCCATGCTGCTGACGCCGCTTATTATATTGATCGTATTCGCGATTATCCTGCCGCTTACGAAGGAGATTGACCTCGGTCGATTGCTTCCCATTATGGAAAATGGTTTCGTTCCCGTAGCCAAAGGCACAATCGCGCTGCAGACCTGGTTTTCGATGTATGCCTATATGTCCTTTTTTCTGCCCTTTGTTTCGAATCCGAAGCGCCTCTTCCATTGGGGGAGTATGGCTGCCCTTTGGACGGCAGCTACTTTCTTGAGCGCCTTCGTCTATATCGTCGGCGTACTCGGAGAAGCGGTGTCCAACTACATGTACCCCTTAATGATTCTTAGCCGTTATGTAGAGATATTCGAATTTATCGAGCACTTGGATTCCTTGCTCATGCTGTTTTGGGTGCTAGATGTTTTTTTAAGAACCTGCATGACCTATTTCGCCGTCACTGCGGGCTTTGCCCAGTTATTCGGCACCATCAATATGCGCGCGATTGTGATGCCAGTCGGCCTTCTCATCCTTTGCTTCTCTTTCTGGTCGATACCTAATTTAACGGCGTTCCGGTCCATGACCTCTATCTACACCATTTACTATATTGCCATCAACATGGCATATCCCTGCTTGCTCCTTGCCATCGCGAAGTTGCGAGGCTTTCGCCCCCCGCCCTCTAGTCCAGACGAGCAAACGCTCAGCATGAATGGAGCGAATGCTCCGTCCTAAACACACAAAAAACCGTAAGCCCCTCCAACGGGAGACTTACGGTTTCATTACGTTCGCCTGTTATTCAGAAGATCCCCTGCCAAACAGCCGTTTCATTTTACCCCACGCTCCAGTTGCATCTGTAACTGGCACAGCTAAAGAAGGAATCAGCTCGTCATCAACCAGCAGCTGGGCGTTACGCTTATAAGACGCAGCAATGTGGCCTCCCAACTTATCCGCGACCTTCCCATAAGCCTCTTCTAAGCGAAAGCTTCTCCGATCGCAATGATGGGCGTCAGATGAGACCAGATGAATGAGCCCTTGCCTGCACATTGTCCATGCCACACGTTCAATCGCCTTGCCAAACGAACCAATTAGCGAATGGGCCGTTACCTGCGCTAAAGCCCCTAATTCAATAAGGCGCAACAGCTTGCCCGTATCATTGGCTAGCTCGCGATTACGCTCAGGATGCGCGATGACGGGAGTGATTCCTTTCAGGGATAGCTCATAGATCAGCTCAGGAACACCTTCCGGAACGGAACCAGATGGAAGCTCGAGCAACAAATATCGCGAGCCTGCGAGCGTTACTAACTCCCCCTGCTCCAAATGGTCCAGCAGCTCCTTATGATACCGTACTTCTTGTCCATGCCGAACCAATAGCGGAATGCCAGCCGCACGTAGCCGTTCATTTAACTGTGCGGTCAACGCGACGACATCACTCGCCTTGTTATAATAGCGTTCATCCGCATGATGGGGTGTCGCGACGACCGCCGTAATTCCTCCAGCAACGGCCGCGCGTGCAAGCGCTAAGGATTCCTCCCAGTCACCAGCTCCATCATCAATGCCAGGAAGGATATGCGTGTGGATATCAATCATACGGACACCTCGTTCGACAGACATCTTTATTTTAATAATTATGTACGTCATTATAGCACAGAAGTGTCCAAATACAGATATAACCAAAAAGAAACACCGCCACAAGGACGGTGTTTCTTCTTATCGGACCGCCGCAAACGCGGAGCAGAACGATTATTTTCTGATGCTGATCCGGTTCAATGCACGTTGAAGGGCAAGCTCTGCACGGCGATAGTCAACCTCGTCGCGTTTTGCGTTGAGGCGCTCCTCAGCACGTTGCTTCGATGCTTCAGCACGAGCGAGGTCGATGTCGCCAGCCAGCTCAGCGCTCTCCGCAAGGATAACAACTTTATCCTTGCGAATCTCGATGAAACCGCCAGAAACAGCAAGTGTCTCTGTAGCGCCGTCCTTCTTGATGACAACCGGGGCGATGCGAAGAGGGGTTACGAGCGGAATGTGGTTCGGCAAAATGCCGAGCTCACCGTCCGCGCCCTTCACGCTCACCATGTTGACTTCCTGCGCGTACACTTTACGCTCAGGCGTAACAATCTCTAATAAAAGGGTGCTCATGTGAAATCCTCCCGCCTATCGCTTTACAGCGTTTTAGCTTTCGCCACAGCATCTTCGATCGTACCGACGTTATGGAATGCTGGTTCTGGAAGATTGTCATGCTTACCTTCGAGAATTTCTTTGAAGCTGCGAACCGTTTCTTTAACCGGTACGTAAACGCCCGGAATACCGTTGAACGCTTCAGCAACGTGGAGCGGCTGCGACAAGAAGTTCTGGATACGGCGCGCACGAAGAACGGTGAGTTTGTCTTCTTCGGACAACTCGTCCATACCGAGAATCGCGATGATATCGAGAAGCTCTTTATAGCGCTGCAAAATTTTCTTAACGGATTGAGCAACTTGGTAGTGCTCTTCACCGAGAATTTCTGGCGTCAGGATACGCGAAGACGAAGCAAGCGGGTCAACCGCTGGGAAGATACCCATTGCAGCGATGTTACGCTCAAGGTTTGTCGTTGCATCCAAGTGGGCAAACGCCGTTGCTGGAGCCGGGTCCGTATAGTCATCGGCAGGAACGTAGATTGCTTGAATGGAAGTAACGGAACCTTTTTTCGTTGACGTGATACGCTCTTGCAATTGGCCCATTTCCGTTGCGAGTGTAGGCTGGTAACCTACCGCGGACGGCATACGGCCGAGCAATGCGGATACTTCGGAACCTGCTTGCGTGAAGCGGAAGATGTTATCGACGAACAGAAGTACATCGCGGCCTTCAACGTCACGGAAATACTCAGCCATCGTAAGGCCCGTCAGTGCTACGCGAAGACGCGCGCCTGGAGGCTCATTCATCTGGCCGAATACCATCGCCGTTTTTGCAATAACGCCGGAGTCGCTCATCTCGTGGTAAAGGTCATTACCTTCACGAGTACGCTCACCAACGCCGGCGAATACGGAGATACCGCCGTGCTCTTGTGCGATGTTGTTGATCAATTCTTGCATCGTTACCGTTTTGCCTACGCCTGCACCGCCGAAGAGGCCGATTTTGCCGCCCTTCGCGTATGGAGCCATCAAGTCGATAACTTTGATGCCTGTTTCAAGCATTTCTTGCTGTGTCGACAGCTCTTCGAATTCTGGAGCTTGACGGTGAATTGGGTTTGCAATCGAACGGTCTACCGCACCGTTGTTGTCGATTGGATCGCCAAGTACGTTAAATACACGGCCGAGTGTTGCAGGGCCTACTGGTACCGTAATCGGAGCGCCTTGGTCTACGGCTTCCGTTCCCCGTACCAATCCGTCCGTCGTAGACATTGCTACGCAACGAACCAGGTTATCGCCAAGGTGAGTTGCAACTTCAACCGTCAGGTTGATGTCGACTTCGCCCGGGTTTTGAGCTTTCTTTTCAATCTTGATTGCATTAAGAATCTCAGGCAGATGGCCGTTGTCGAACGCAATGTCAACAACCGGACCCATTACCTGGACTACACGTCCCTTGCTCATTCCTGTACCTCCTTATTGTTATCATTCGCAGCCTCATTACCGTACCGCTGGTTAAGCAGCACGGTCTCTTATGAAACCGCATTGAACGAAACTTTATTGCTGCGCGTTCGCTCCGCCAACAATTTCCGCGATTTCTTGCGTAATTGCTGCCTGACGTGCACGGTTGTACGTCAACGTCAAGCTTGCAATCATCTTCGTCGCGTTCTTCGTTGCGTTGCCCATCGCGGTCATGCGTGCGCCGTGCTCACTCGCTTTGCCTTCCAATACAGCACTGTAAATAACAGTCTCTGCGTATTTCGGAAGGAGATTGTCGAGCACCTTCTCAGGTGACGGCTCATATTCATAGCTCGCGCTCGTTGCACCCGTCAATTGCGACTGATCCAGCGGAAGCAGTTGCTTGAGGGTAGGCACTTGCGAGATTGCATTAATAAATTGGTTGTACACCAGATAAAGCTCGTCATATTTGCCGGATTCGAAGCCTTGAACAGCTGCTGCTGCCAAAGTTTTGATATCAGCAAATCTTGGAGAGTCGGAAAGCCCGATAACTTCTTCAACGATCGCAATGTTGCGGCGCTTGAAGTAGTCACGGCCTTTACGTCCGATGACGAATAGGTCGTATTCAGCAGGAGACTTATGCTTCTCCTGAATCGTCGTCCATACTTTACGAAGCAAGTTGGCATTGTAACCACCTGCAAGGCCGCGGTCCGAAGTAACGACCAAGTAAGCCGAACGCTTCACTTCGCGGCTTTGCAGCATGGGATGCTTAACCGTGCCTCCGCCCGATGCAATGCTCGCTACGACTTCTTTGATTTTGTCGGTATATGGACGTGATGCTAGTGCAGCATCCTGGGCTCTTTTGAGCTTAGCGGATGATACCATCTCCATTGCCTTCGTAATCTGTTTCGTATTTTGCGTGCTTTTGATCGAACGCTTGATTTCGCGCATACCTTTAGCCATTCGTTGTCACCACCTTATTACCGGGCTTAAGGGGGAAACCGAAGATTCCCCTTTACCCAGTTCTATTCCGCGTTATTGTGAAGAAATGGTTTATACCGACGCTGCAAAGCTTTTCTTGAATGCGTTGATCGCATCAACAAGCGCTTTCTCGTTGTCGGAAGTCAAATCTTTCGTGTCGCGGATGGAAGCGAAAATTTCTGGCTTGTTTGCATCCACGTAAGCAAGGAATTCTGCTTCGAAACGACGTACATCTTGTACTGGAATATCGTCAACATGTCCGCGCGTAACTGCGTAGATTGCAACTACTTGGCGTTCTACAGCAAGTGGAGCATTGATGCCTTGCTTCAGAATTTCAAGCGTACGCTCACCACGGTTCAGGCGGGATTGCGTTACTTTATCGAGGTCGGAACCGAAAGCGGCGAATGCTGCGAGTTCACGGTACTGAGCAAGGTCAGTTTTGAGCGTGCCCGCAACTTTTTTCATCGCTTTGATTTGAGCCGAGCTACCTACACGGGATACAGAGTTACCTACGTTAACCGCAGGACGCTGGCCGGAGTAGAACAGGTCGGACTCGAGGAAGATCTGTCCGTCCGTAATCGAGATTACGTTCGTAGGAATATATGCAGAGATATCGCCTGCTTGCGTCTCGATGAATGGAAGGGCAGTCAAGGAACCGCCACCCAGTTCGTCGTTCAGCTTAGCTGCGCGCTCGAGAAGACGGGAATGCAGGTAGAATACGTCACCTGGATAAGCTTCCCGGCCCGGAGGACGGCGGAGCAAGAGCGAAAGCTCACGGTATGCAGCAGCTTGCTTGGACAGGTCATCATAAACAACGAGAACGTGCTTGCCGTTGTACATGAAGTATTCGCCCATCGAGCAGCCCGTGTAAGGTGCGATGTACAAGAGTGGGGATGGCTCGGATGCGCTCGCCGTTACGACGATCGTGTAATCCAAAGCGCCTTGTTTACGCAGCGATTCAACAACGGTACGAACCGTCGATTGTTTTTGGCCGATTGCAACGTAAATACAAATAACGCCGTTGCCTTTTTGGTTAACAATCGTGTCGATCGCGATTTGCGTTTTACCCGTTTGGCGGTCGCCGATGATCAATTCCCGTTGGCCGCGGCCGACTGGGATCATCGCGTCGATTGCTTTAATGCCCGTTTGCATTGGCTCGAATACCGATTTACGGGCCATAACGCCCGGTGCTGGCGATTCGATTGGACGCGTAGCCGTCGTGTTGATCGGGCCATTGCCGTCAACTGGCTCACCCAGTGCGTTAACAACGCGGCCGAGCAGCGCTTCGCCTACAGGAACTTCCATGATGCGGCCGGTACGTTTAACTTGGTCGCCTTCACGGATGCCTTTGTATTGGCCCATGATTACGACACCGACATTGCTTTCCTCGAGGTTGAGTGCCATGCCGATTACGCCGTTGGAGAACTCCAAGAGCTCACCTTGCATCGCATTCTCAAGGCCGTGAACGCGGGCGATACCGTCACCGACGGAGATTACCGTACCAACGTCAACCACTTGAATTTCGGATTTATATTGTTCGATCTGTTGCTTCAGCAGAGTGCTGATTTCATCAGGTCTGATACTCAATTCGCTCACCCCTATCTACAGTGCTCGTTTGTTCAACGATTTTTGCAAACGATCCAATTTGCCCGCCAAGCTTCCATCGTACAGACGGTCGCCGATGCGAACTTGAATGCCGCCGAGCAAAGCTGGTTCTACAACTTGCTCTGCCGTAATTTTCTTGCCAGTCAATCCGCTGAATTGTGTTGCCACGTTGCCAAGCTCCTCTGCGCTAAGCGCTTGCGCTGTATATACCGTCGCGCGCGCTTGGCCGAGTGCCTCACCTGCGATTTTCACGTATGCGCCGTATACGTCGCTGATGACGTTTTGACGGCCGTTCGCAAGGAGCAGCTCCAGCGTATTCAATACGATAAAGGAAACCCGATCCGCAAACACGCTGCGGAGCAGCTCGCTCTTGCGAGCAGCGTCAACCGATGGAAGCGCCAGAAACTTCTGGACGTCCGAATCGCTCGTGATTGCCTGTACAATCAGCTTCAGTTGGTCTTCAACTTCTGCGACAACCTGCTGCTGCTGTGCAATATCAAACAAAGCTTTGGCGTAGCGCTTCGCTACTACGACATCGCGGCTCATTTGCTTCCTACCTCTTTCAGGTATTGGTTAACGAGCTGCTCTTGCGACTTCTCATCGATTTGTTTCTCGATGATCTTCGAAGCGATTTTAACGGACATGCCGCCAACTTCGCCGCGGAGCGCTGCAATTGCTTTGTTTTTCTCGCTCTCGATATCTTTAACTGCATCGTCTTTCAGGCGGGACGCTTCCGTCTTCGCGGTAACGATAATGTCGTCCGCTTGTTTGGAGCTTGTCGCTTTTGCCTGTTCGATGATGTCATAAGCTTCTTTGCGTGCTTGTTGAAGCGCTTGTTTCTGCTCTTCCAAATGTTGCGCTGCTTGGCTGCGGCTGTTCTCTGCGTTGTCAAGCTGGCTTTGGATCAGCTCTTTGCGCTGCTCCATAATGCCAAGCAGAGGGCCGAACGCATAACGCTTCAATAGCAGAAAGAGAATCAGAAACGCCGCTAATTGGATGAAAAACGTGGACCAAGTGATATGCACTGGGCGTCACTCCCTTCTTTAGCAATCGGTATTACACGTGCGTACACGGATCATTCATTGTAAGGAGGAAAGCCCGTATTGCATCTTGCGGATGAACCGGACTTTCCTGTCGAACATAAGGAATGGCGCGGAGGCTAGGCACTCCCCGCCATTCCTGTTTATGCGGTTATTAAGCTTGGCCTTGGAACATGAATGCCAAGACGAGCGTGATAACTGGAAGTGCCTCGACGAGTGCGACACCGATGAACATCGTCGTTTGAAGCGTACCGCGGAGCTCAGGCTGACGGGAGATACCCTCAACCGTGCGACCTACGATCAGACCGTTACCAATACCTGCGCCAAGTGCGCCCAAACCGAATACGATTGCTGCTGCAACCAATGCTAAAGCTCCCATTAGAAAAATCCTCCCTTAAATATGTTTGAATGTATTGAGGCCTGCAAGACAGGCCGTTGTTCCTGTACTTCTGAAAAAACCTAGTTGTTAGCATCCGTTAACACGGACTAATGCTTCTCTTCGTGAACGACCGCTTGCGACATGTAAACCATCGTCAACATGACGAAGACGAAAGCCTGAATCGCGCCGACGAATACGCTGAAGCCTTGCCATACGACGAGCGGGATAATCCCCACCCATCCCAGACCGCTTACGATAACGCCGATCATAACCTCGCCGGCAAAGATGTTGCCGTAGAGACGAAGCGCAAGCGACAGTGGCTTGGACACTTCCTTGATCAGGTTCAATGGCAGGAATGGCACATACGGCTCGAAGTAGTGTTTGAAGTAATGCTTCGTGTTGCGGCGCATGCCTTCGATGTGCGTAAGCAGGATAACGATAACCGTCAATGCAGCCGTAACCGCTACGTCAGCCGTAGGCGATTTCCACCAAGCGACGTGAGCTTCGCTCTCGCCTCCTAGGTCCAGCTCCATGCCGAAAATCGATGCGCCATGATGCACTTCCGTCGCAATGCCGAACGGCAAGCCGAGCATGTTGCCGACAAAGATATACATGATCAGGGAAAGGCCCAGAATCAGATACGGTTTGCCCTTCTTGAAGTCCATCGTCGTGCCAATAATGTTGACTACAAATTCGATAACCCATTCCAGGAAATTCTGCATCTTGGTAGGCTTATCCACCGACATACCGCGCACGGATACGAGCGCCAGCACGAGCACGATGATGCTGGTGACAATGATCATGAAGATGGCCGCGAGGTCAAATTCAATTCCCCATTTGTGAACGACAGGAAAAATATGATCCATTAGTTGTTTTCACCCCTTTCATCGAGGGATTGCTTATTCTCCCGCTTGCGCATGGTCCAAAATCCCAGTATGAGTGTTGCCAATTGGGCGACAATTAATCCAGCGGCAACTGCCTCAATACGGAAATCGAACGTTCTTGTCGCGATAACTGCCGCTAGTATCCCGATGCAGGCCCGGGTAAGATAGCCAAGCGTTGAACGCCTGTTCCCGCCCGCCGCCGCGTTTTCACCGATACGGATTACTTTCCAGCCAAGGTGAAGCGCATTCACCAAGCTTGCGGCTGTTCCAATGACAAGACCGCCCCACCATGCTTGCTGCGCCGGAAAAACAGCCCAACATACACAGCAAACGGACAAAAAAAAGAACGTCAATCGTGTAACGGTTTTCAGGTAGGCCGACAAGTTGTCTCTCAAGTACCTCTGCCCCCCGTAAACACCCGTATTAGAAAATAGATCGTTACGACGCCGACGCTAAGGCCTGCAAGCAGTCCGACCAAGTACCAATAGTTCGTGCCATAAGCGGCATCCGCTTTCGTACCGAGCCAAACGCCCACCCCTAAACATACGGCAAGGTCAGCCCCGACGGTGCCGACCAGCCCCATTGCGCGCCAAGGATTGTCCCCAAGGCCACTGTCCCGCGCGTTTC
Organism: Paenibacillus sp. MMS18-CY102; assembly: GCF_009789195.1. Taxonomy (GTDB): domain Bacteria; phylum Bacillota; class Bacilli; order Paenibacillales; family Paenibacillaceae; genus Paenibacillus_T. The sequence continues at coordinate 80,660 of NZ_WSTC01000004.1, forward strand.
GATTATTTTCCGAAGGTGGTTTTTCATTGGACGGATTCATGAGGAATCACTCCAAAACTCTCATTTATTTTAGCGAAGCTCCCACCGTTCTGTCAATTCATATAAATTCAAACATTTAGTGAACGGTGCTCCGAAAACCCTTATGCAGCAAGGATTTTCGGAATTTAAAACCGTACAGTACAACTGTATGCTGTAGTCTTCTAGAGATGCCTCGCTCCCACCTCGAAACTATGAACGTTGTGTGAACGGAACCGGACGGTTGTCCGTTCTTCCAAAATGGTGCAGCAGCCCTTGAACGATGCGAACAGATGCTTGTCCATCGCCATAAGGATTGGCCGCTTTGCTCATCCGCTCGTACAGTTCAGAATCGCTTAACAGCGCTCTCGTCCGCTCATAAACGTCAGCTTCCTCTGTCCCTACGAGCTCCAGCGTACCGGCATCAACGCCCTCTGGGCGCTCTGTCGTGTCACGCAGCACAAGAACGGGCACGCCATACGATGGCGCTTCCTCTTGCAAGCCGCCCGAATCGGTCAGTATGAGGTGGGTATGCGGATAGAAGTTATGCAAGTCGACGACATCGAGCGGATCGATCAGCTTAATGCGCGGATGGTCGCCTAGAATCGCCTGAGCCGGCTCTTTTACCGCTGGGCTTGGATGCACCGGATAGACGATCGCAATATCTTCGAACTCGTCCGCGATGCGGCGTACCGCGTTGAAAATGTTGCGGTGCGGCTCGCCCTGCGACTCGCGGCGATGCGCTGTCATCAGCACTAAGCGTTTGCCTTCCGCCCAGTCAAGCACCGGGTGAGTGAAGCCTTCTTTGACCGTGTATTGGAATACATCCGTTACAGTGTTGCCCGTAACGTAGATGCGTTCTTCCGGCTTGTTTTCCTTGCGCAGGTTGCCTGCCGACCATTGCGTTGGGGCAAAATGAACGTCCGCGAGAACGCCAGTCAATTGGCGGTTCATCTCTTCTGGATACGGCGAAAGCTTGTTCCACGTCCGAAGGCCGGCTTCTACGTGGCCCACTTGAATCTGCTGCAAGAACGCCGCATAGCTTGCTAGGAACGTCGTAAGCGTGTCGCCGTGAACTAGCACGATGTCAGGCTTCGCTTCGCGCAGCACGGGCTCAAGGCCCTGCAGAACACGGATCGTGATCTCGTTGAGCGTCTGGCGGTCCTTCATCACATCAAGATCATAATCCGGCTGGATGTTGAACACTTCCAACACCTGGTCGAGCATCTGGCGATGCTGTGCCGTTACGCAAACAATCGACTCAATTTGTTCAGGGTGGCGCTGCAGTTCCAAAATAAGGGGCGCCATCTTAATTGCTTCCGGCCGAACGCCGAATATGGTCATTACTTTTAATTTAGACAAAACGAATCTTCATCTCCCTTAGCATGCTTGCAGATAGAATAAATTAATGGGTGCCAAACATCCGGTCGCCCGCATCGCCAAGGCCAGGCACGATATAGCCATGGTCATTGAGCTTCTCATCGAGCGCCGCGGTATAGATATCAACATCCGGGTGCGCTTTTTGAAGCGCCTCTACGCCCTCAGGAGCGGCGATTAAGCACATCATCTTAATCTGCTCACATCCGCGTTTCTTGAGCGAGTCAATCGCTGCAATGGCAGAACCGCCGGTAGCCAGCATCGGGTCAATAACGATGAGCAGGCGATTCGTCGCATCCGTAGGCAGATTAATATAATACTCGACAGGCTGGAGCGTCTGCGGATCGCGGAACAAGCCGATATGCCCGACTTTGGCAGCAGGAATTAGCTTTAGCATTCCATCCACCATTCCAAGCCCTGCGCGCAGGATTGGGATCAGCCCAAGCATCCGGCCGGATACGACTTTCGACTCCGTCACTTGGACAGGCGTTTCCACCTGCACCGTTTCAAGCCGCACGTTACGCGTTATTTCATATGCCATCAAGGTGCCGACTTCGTCGACGAGTTCCCGGAAGTCCTTCGTATTCGTGTTTTTGTCACGGATAAAGGTGAGCTTATGCTGGATTAACGGATGGTCGCAAATGACCAATTTGCTCATGTTGTGTTGCCTCCCTGATTATGCCTTGGGTAAATACCCCGTTTATTATAGCATTGTAAAAGGCGCGTTGCATCCCAAGCTATCCAGTCGCCGTATCCCCTTATGCCACGCGATTTTGGGTGGTCCAATACGCTAGCTAATCGCCGCCTCCGCCGCAGGAAGATCCACAAGAGGAACCGCAAGACGAGCCGCTGCTGCATGAGCTGTCCCCGCCGCCATGGGAAGAAGAATCGCCATCTCCATGATGGTGGTTATGATGATGCGAGCCGCCGCCCGAATCACTGCCTGTCGAGCATTGATTCGTCGAGCTGTTCCCTGAGGCATGGCGCTTCTGCTCATCCGTAAGCGATTCATCCATTCGTTGCGATACATAATTAGGCTCCAAAATCGAATAGTACAGCAGCATCCCTCCGCCTGCCATGCTAACCATATCGAAATCATCATTTCTGCCCGCCCTGCGGGACGAAGACGCTTGCCGCTTGCGCGCGCCAGTCACCTGCCGCTTAGCCGCTTCGATTAAATGCGTAATTGTTGCATCCAAATCACTGTGAAGTGCTGCTGTATCACGCCGGAATAACGACTCCCGGAGCGATTGCCCGTCACTGAACTCCAATTGCTCTAACTGGCTTGCCTTTAAAGGATGCCGATAGAACGAGCCCCATAACTTCCCGCTGGCCGGCGACATCCCGAAAAGCTCTGAGTACGCCCAATCAAACCAAGCCCGGCTTCCGGCATCCGGCTTATTATCTCCCGGGCCATGCGGCGCATGATGAATATAAACGCCGCAGAACCGTTGGCAAAACGTTTCGTATTCCCGCGTAAACATGAGCATTTGATGCCATACATCATCGGCCTTTGCGCTGTACATCGGCACGTTGCGAAGCAATGCGCATAACAAGAAAAACCGTTTAAGCTCAAACCATGTCCACTGCCATTCCGCGTCCGTCATCTTAGGGCTCGCCTGAAGCACCCGATCATGCACCCGCGATTCGAAGCCCTCTTCCAATGCTGCTTCCAATCGTTCGGCCGCACTGCGGGCAGGATGCCCGAACGGCAGCCCTAACGCAACAGGAGGCGGTTCTTGTGGAAATGCTCTGCCTAACCCTCTTCCACGGCCTCCATGTTGCTTATTTCGATTGGATAGATTGCCAAATACGATCGCGATTACGATGATACCAACAACGAACAAAAGTGCCTCCATGCCGAGATACCTCCCCAAACATTCCCATGATTGACAACAGTATAACATAGCCAACCCTGCCGAAGGGCACAAAAAGCCCCCAGCTCCAATAAGGAGAGGGGGCTCGAGGTTAACCGCGCGAGGTGCGCAGTTGATTAATAAGCCATGCCCGGGTAGAGCGGGAATTGCGCAGTCAGCGCTTGAACTTTGCCGCGAGCTTCCGCCAGAACAGCTTCGTCCTTCGGATTCTTCAGCGTCATTGCGATTACTTCTGCAATGACTTTCATTGCGTCCGTGTTCATGCCGCGTGCCGTAGCCGCTGGCGTACCGATCCGAATGCCGCTCGTTACGAACGGGCTGGTAGGGTCGAATGGAATCGCGTTTTTGTTACACGTAATTTGAACGGAATCAAGTACATGCTCTGCTTCTTTGCCTGTGATGTTCAGGTTGCGGAGGTCGATCAGCATGAGATGGTTGTCCGTACCACCGGAAACGAGGTTCAGGCCGTGCCCAACAAGCGCATCAGCAAGCACGCGTGCATTGTCGACAACGTTTTGGCCATACTCTTTGAACGAAGGCTCAAGCGCCTCGCCCAAAGCAACAGCTTTTGCCGCGATAACGTGCATGAGCGGTCCGCCTTGGGAACCTGGGAATACCGCTTTATCGATTGCTGCAGCCCAAGGCTTGCGGCAAAGGATCATGCCGCCGCGCGGTCCGCGAAGCGTTTTGTGCGTCGTCGTCGTTACAAAGTGTGCATGCGGCACTGGGCTCGGATGCAGGCCAGCAGCAACAAGGCCCGCGATGTGAGCCATGTCAACCATGAACAGCGCGCCTACGTCTTGTGCGATTTGGCCAAGCTTCTCGAAATCGATAATGCGCGGATATGCGCTTGCGCCGGCTACGATCAGGCGTGGACGGTGCTTGAACGCCAGCTTGCGAACTTCTTCATAATCGATCGTGGAAGAGTCCTCTTGTACGCCATAAGGAACGAAGTTGTAAAGAAGGCCCGATGCGTTAACTGGGCTGCCGTGCGTCAAGTGGCCGCCATGCGCCAGGTTCATGCCCAGAACCGTGTCGCCAGGGTTGAGGCATGCCAAGTATACAGCCATGTTTGCTTGTGCGCCGGAGTGAGGCTGCACGTTCGCGTGCTCAGCGCCGAACAGCTCTTTTGCGCGGTCGCGTGCGATATTTTCGACGATATCGACATGCTCACAGCCGCCATAGTAGCGTTTGCCTGGGTAGCCTTCCGCATATTTATTCGTCAGCACTGTGCCCATTGCTTCGATAACAGCTTCACTAACGATATTCTCGGATGCGATCAGCTCGATGTTGTCGCGTTGGCGTTTCAATTCAAGTCCGAGTGCTTCTACAACTGCTGGGTCTTGTTTACGTAGGTTTTCCATTCTCAATATCCTCCTCTAATGGCCATGCTTATATGGTTAAGCTCAAAAAAAGCTCTTGCTGGATCTCTGGCGAATCTATTCTATTACTCTCGAAACTCCCGTTACTTACAGGTGCCGCTATTTTGCCCGGCTGGCTGCTCCAGTTCATAAACCGCTCTAGCGCCGCCAATCAGCTTCGGCCTTGCGAATGCCATCGTCACATGCGCCGCCCCAATGGTGCGTACGGATGGACGAACGGGTACAGCTACTGCCCGCAGATGCATCCCGATAAACGTATCGCCGATATCGATGCCGGCATGCGCGCGAACGCCTTCAACGAGCACAGCATCTGGGAGCGCCCGATACGCGTATGCGGCCATAGAGCCGCCCGCCTTCGGCACAGGCACTGCTGCCACTTCTTCTAGCCCATAGCGATCAGCTGCTTCACGCTCAACAACAAGCGCCCGATTCAGATGCTCACAGCATTGAAATAACGGATAAAAGCCAATTTCAGCCCGAATCGATTCAACGCCTGCGAAAATAGCTTCTGCTGCTAACGTCGTGCCGGATGTCCCGATTCGCTGGCCGAGCACCTCGCTCGTGCTGCAGCCAATCACGACTAATTGGCCGCGTTTCAGGTTGCCCGCGGCAGCCAGCTCGCGCAGCGCCGTTATAACAGATTGCTCAACTGCCGTGGCCTGTTCCTGGCCAAATGCCGCCGCACTCATCGCCATTACCTCCGATTCGGGTCTAGACGTGATTCGAAACCTGCTTTTCAATATTCATCACTTTATTGATGCGCCCAACATGGCGTTCGCCATTGGAGAATGGCGTTTCCAGCCAGATGCGTACAATCTCTTCCGCGATGCCAAAGCCCAGTACGCGTTCGCCCAATGCGAGCACGTTCGTATCATTGTGGTCACGCGTCGCTTTAGCTGAGAACGTGTCCTGTACGAGCGCACAACGAATCCCTTGCACTTTATTCGCTGCAATTGACATGCCAATGCCCGTGCCGCAAATCAGAATGCCGCGATCCGCTTCGCCCTTCACTACCGCTTCGCATACAGGAAGCGCATAATCCGGGTAATCGACGGACTGGTCACAGCTGCACCCAACATCTTGCACTTCATGGCCAAGCGATTGGATGATCGGAACTAAAACTTCTTTCAGACGGTAGCCGCCATGGTCGGCCCCAATCGAAATCTTCATGAACGTTGATCCTCCTTAGGATTGCGCGATTGCGATAGCCTTAGTATACCTAATTTGTCCGAGTTACACGATAGCCCGTACACCCGAAAAAAAGCAAAAAGAGCATAACGCGCTCACGCACGATGCTCTTTGCCCAGGCGACCGGCCGTATATTCCGATGCTCCACCGTGGTATCCCACTTCGTCGCCAGTTACATCGGAAACCGATAATTTGATTTCATTTTACTCCAACCTATCGGCAAAATCAATCCTAAAACGAATGGGTCGCCGCCCAAATTAACGTCCATCCCCAGCCTCGCCCAGTTTGTCCAGAAGCTTGTCCACCGCCGCCTCGATCTCCGCCGCACAGCTCTCATACACCGGCAACGGCCCGCCGAACGGATCCGCAACATCGAAGTTCGGGATTCGCTTCTCCAGCTCCAGCATGCGAGTGCGCTCTGCTGCCGCCATCTGCTGCCCCAGCGCCTGCTTCATTTGCCATTCCGTGTATAAACGCTCCAGCTCTTCGAGATCAGCGGCTGTATTGGCATTAAGCGCCGTGTATTCCATCAGCGTATGCGTTTTCTCAAGCGCCTCTGGGAAACGCGCTATTAAACTCCGCTTATGTGCAGAGGTCATCGTCAAAATAAGATCCGCCCACTCCACAGACGGCTTGCCGAGCGCTCGGCTCACGCCCTCATGCGCCACACGCTTGCGCTTTAGCGTCTCCGCTGCATGGGCTGAAATCGGCAGCCCGTCCACGGTCGAAACGCCCGCTGAACGGATCTCGAGGCTGATGGAGCGGCTTGCCGCCCGATCGCGCATGATGGCTTCTGCCATCGGTGACCGGCACGTATTGCCAGTACAAACGAACAATATTCGTTTCACTTAGATGCCAATCCCCTTTCAGTTAGAACACAAATAGTAGCCCAAACGTCAGCAAAATAATGCCGCCGCACGCCTCACCATATTCCCCAAGGCTGCGGCTCGCGCGGCGTCCCAACAACAGTCCTAGCACAGACATCAGGCCGCCAAAAAATCCGAATAGCATCACCGTGTATAACACATCAGCCGCAAACATGCCCAGCGAAACGCCGACTGAGAAGGAATCGACGCTTACGCTGAAGGCGAACAACAGCATTCCCCAGCCCGTCTGATGGTTCACGCCAGGGCTATCGCCGCCTCGGAACGAGTTATACACCATATGCCCGCCAAGCAGCAGCAACAGAATGCCCGCGGCACGCGAAGCAACGTTGCCCAGCAGCTCGCTTACATACTGCCCAGCTGTCATGCCGAGCAAGGGCATGAGCACGTGGAACAACGCAATAATCGCACTAAGCAGCAAAATCCGTTTCAGCCCTATGCCCTTCATTCCTATTCCAACGCCCAGCGAAAAAGCATCCATCCCAAGCGCAATAGCCATAATAAGCAGTGTTAACCATTCTCCGGCACCCATACTCGAACCCAGCATTCATCCATCTCCCCCGCGTGGCCCCATAGTTGTACCACTTTATGCGGACGAGCGATGAAACATGTTTCGGCAAAGCTAAACGTGAATGATTTGGTGGCCCGCTGCTTTCTCCAGGCGGTTCATGAGCGCCAAGCCAATGCCCTCGCTGGAGCAAGCCTCTGCCCATATTCGCTGGACATCGCGGGCGTCGAATTCCCGCAAGGCGACGTACAACCCTTGTGCCGCTGTCTCAAGCTTCATCAAGCTGCCGCAGGAAATGACAACGTCGGCATCATAACTCGCCGCATGCTCATCATAAGTGAGCACGCCGGTTATTTCGCCTTGCTCCTTAGCTGCCCGCACCGCTTCTGCAATATAAGCGCGGACGTTGTCCGGCTCGCCGTGAACCAGCAGCATGCTGCCGCGCGGCGCGTAATGCGTATATTTCATGCCAGGGGACCGCGGCGCGGCAGCCGCTTCCAACGATTCGTCCAGCAGCACGGTTGGCGCCACTTCACGAAGCTGCGCTGGCGTAATACCACCCGGCCGCAAGATGCGAACGACGCCTTGCGCTTCCACAAGAACGACGGTCGATTCCAGCCCAACCCCAGTCGGGCCGCCGTCCACGATTCCATCGATGAGCCCATCTAAATCTTCACGTACATGCTCAGCTAATGTCGGGCTGGGCCGTCCAGAGCGATTAGCGCTAGGTGCAGCAACAGGGCAACCGGACTCAGTGATCAACCGCAAGGCAACCTCGTGATCCGGCATTCGCACCGCCACAGTGTTCAGCCCTGCGGTTACGCGTGGCGACACCGCCCCTTCGAGCGCAGGGAGGACGAGCGTTAACGGTCCTGGCCAGAAGCGGCGCATAAGCGCCTTTTCCGTATCGCCGTACGGTTGCACCAGCGTTTGCAGCTGCTCCTCCTTGGCGATATGGACGATCAACGGGTTGTCGGATGGGCGGCCTTTGGCGGCAAACACGCTCTCTACTGCAGCTGTCTGCCGTGCATCCGCACCTAATCCGTATACGGTCTCTGTCGGAAAAGCGATTGTTCCGCCTGCACGCAGAAGCTTCGCGGCAGCCGCAATTGCGGCTTGATCCGCCTCTCCTTGCGCCTTTGAATCCCCCTTCACCTGCCAGAATTGCGTCTTTATAGTCATAGAAGCGATCCATTCCTTGTCATTTTACATTTTATGAGCACCATGCTTAATCTTCTCTAGTATAACACATCAAAGCCGGCTGCTTGCGCATGCCGGCTGTAATTGCGGGAATATTGGGATGGGGAATAATTAAGCGAATAAGGACCGGAAAAATCCAATAATAGCTTCAAAAATCTCAACGATAAAAAACTTGGCTTTCGGCGTTTCGGCCGACGCTGTTTGTTCCTTTTGAGCATGCTCCGTTTTCCCTGCCTTGCCTGCTTCGGCCTGCTTCACTAGTGCCTGCTCGTTGCCATTGGCTTTCGTTTTCGATTTAGACACCTTAGCCGAGGCATCTTGCTTGTTCTCTGCTTGATCAGCCGGCGCTGCGGCCGCCACAGGCTCAGCCTCACCCGATGCAGCGTCTACAAAACATAATGGCGGGAAGAGCACGCACCACCAATTTTGTCCGGCACCATCGCCAAGCGTGATGCGAAGCGCCTCGTAATCGCCAGCAGGGTAAACGCGGCTTCCATACATTTTGGTAGGGAATGGAACGACAGCCAGCTCAGCTTTGAATCCATAATCGAAGCCGCGAATCTCGAGCTCATGGGCAACGATTGCCTCAATCTCCCCCATGTGCAAGCGAATCGTCTGGCGTGCAGCTTCAATCGTGGACGGGCCAGCGACCCAGCCATTCATCGCTTTCACAACAGCATCACGCACATGGCGTTTCACCGCTTGGTCAACCGGATTGTCCGAGTTAGCGAGAATGCGCAAGCGGATCGACTGCTCCGGAATCGCTCCTTCAACAGCTGCCGCATCCGTTCGCACTTGCTCCCAGCTCATCACTAACACGAATAATGCAATAACAAGATAGCCATACATCGGACGATATGCAAAACGGCTGCGCCGCGGCTTTTCACTTTCACTGGAAACAACTTTAGCAGGAACGTTAACATCAGAAGAATTAAGATCAGAAGCAGCAACATCAGAAGAACTAACCGAATAATAGGAATGATGGCGGATCATAGACACAAGCCCCTCTCAGGCACCCGTCGGCGCTAGCTTGCGTTCCGGAACGAATCTATCCCTATTATGTCCGGGGCTTTGAATCTATAAACCTAGCAAGTGGAATAAAATGCAGAAAGATTGTACCGCCAATAGAGGAGAGATCGGCGGATGCGTGTTGCACGTACAACCCGTGCAGGGTACACGCAAAGAAGTGCCGGCGCTTCGCGCTAGTAGGGCAGGTTTTTCGTTTTTCTCCCCTATTCCTCTCCTTCACCCGCTTTCCCGCCAATAGGGCAGGTTTTTATGCCCTATTAGCGCAAAGCGCCGATCCCATGCAAATAGCTGTGCAGAAAGGTTCTTCTACACAGCTATTTTTTTACCATTACTTTTATAAAACCGAGGCGGGGCTTCCTTTCCTTACAGCAACAACATGCCTGTCGATGCCGCCATAGTCGGTAACGATCCGAATATGGTCCCAGTAGCCAATTGCTCGCAGCAGATCAGCCACGTCTTCCGCCTGCCCCATACCTAGCTCGAATGCAACGATGCGGGGCAGTTCCACAAGTTGCAGCAATTGCTTGGCCATGCGGCGATAAGGGTCTAGCCCGTCCATTCCGCCATCTAATGCTAGCCTTGGTTCGTAGTCGCGAACCTCTGTCTGCAGGGCAGCCAAGTCCCCCGCTGGAATGTATGGCGGATTCGAGACGAGGACATCGATTCGCAATCCAGCCATACCCGGTGCCAGATGCCCCTTACCGTTAGTGGAGGCATTATCCAAATCACCTTCGGAGTTAGCAAGGAACGGGCTCAGCAAATCACCTTCAACAAATGTTACCCGCCCCTCGCCGGCATGCCGAGACGCATTGCCCCGCGCGACGTGCAGCGCGTCCGGCGACAAGTCAGACGCATATACGCGCCAATCGCTTCGCTCCGCAGCAAGCGTGACCGCGATCGCGCCGCTCCCCGTGCCAACATCCAGCACCGCCAGCTCCCTATCGCTCGCTTCCGGTCCACCCGCCGGCTGCCCCGCCGCAGCCGAAGCCGCCCCCCCCGCCTCGCGCGGCCACAATGCGTCCGCCTCAGCCAGTACTGCCTCGACGAGCAGCTCCGTCTCGGGACGCGGAATAAGCACGGCCGGCTCTACCGCAAACGGCCGCCCGTAGAACCATTGCTCGCCGATTAAATACTGAACCGGCTCCCCCTCAGCCTTGCGCGCCACCAGCTCCGCCCATGGCGCGAACTTCGCCTCCGGCATCGGCTCGCGCCAATCGCGCAGCAGCTCCGCCTTGCCAAGGCCAAGCACGTGGCCGATCAGCAGCTCCGCATTCGAACGCGGCTCGCCAATTCCATGCCCAGCAAGCAAAGAAGAAGCCTGCAAGCAGGCTTCTCCGATGGTCATGCCGGGCCGATAGGCGACGGACTCATTCGTTCCCGTCTCCATGTTCGTCATCTTCGCATGACACTCCTTTTATTAAACTGCGGCACACTCGCCACCTAAATCCCAAAAACGCAACTTACGCGTTCGAGTTTTCCTGCTCCAACAGCTCCGCTTGCTCCGTAATCGTCAGCGTTTGCACGATCTCCTCGATATCGCCGTTCATGATGGCATCGAGGCGGTGAAGCGTCAAGCCGATCCGGTGATCCGTCACCCGGCTCTGCGGATAATTGTAAGTCCGGATCCGCTCACTGCGGTCGCCCGTACCGACTTTACTCTTCCGCTCGCCCGCATACTTCGCTTCCTCTTCTTGACGATGAATCTCGTAGATCCGGGCACGAAGCACTTGCAATGCCTTCGCTTTGTTCTCATTCTGCGATTTGCCATCCTGGCAAGTCGCCATAATGCCTGTCGGCACGTGCAGCACGCGAACAGCCGATTTGGTCGTATTAACGGACTGGCCGCCAGCACCGCTGGAGCAGAACGTATCGACGCGAATATCTTTGTCGTGAATCTCGATATCCACTTCTTCAATCTCCGGCATTACTGCAACCGTAGAAGTAGAAGTGTGAATCCGGCCGCCTGATTCCGTCGCTGGAATCCGCTGTACGCGGTGGGCGCCGCTCTCGAACTTCAGCTTGCTGTACGCACCCTTGCCGATGATCATGAACACGACTTCCTTGAAGCCGCCGAGATCGCTCTCGTTCATATCCATCAGCTCGACGCGCCAGCCTTGGCTATCCGCATATTTGTTGTACATCCGATACAGGTCGTAAGCGAACAAAGCAGCCTCATCGCCGCCCGCTGCGCCGCGAATCTCGACAATAACGTTCTTATCATCGTTCGGATCCTTCGGCAGCAGCAAAATGCGAATACGCTCGTCGAGCGTCGTTTTGCGTTCGTCCAGCTCACTGATCTCCATCTTAACCATCTCGCGCATCTCGTCGTCCAGCTTCTCGCCAAGCATCAGCTTAGCATCAGCCAGTTGTTCACTTACTTGCTTATACTCCGTAAAAGCTTCGTAAGCTTCCTGCAAGCTAGATTGTTCCTTCGAATATTCACGCAGTCGCTTCGGATCGCCGGCAACGTCTGGATCACACAAAAGCTCGCTCAATTTCTCATAACGGTCGGCTAATACTGATAAACGGTCTAACACCGTATCTTCACCCCTATAAGGTTCGGCAAAAGCCTCAACCTTGTATTCATCCGGTAATTATAACACAGGAGTGCCGCTGCATAAACTAGTTTGCCTATGGAAACGACCGGATTCGTGCCCAATTTACATTTTTCCTTATACTTTAAACGTCCCAACAGCCGCTAGCAGCTCCTGGGCCGACGCCTTCATCGAATGCGAAGCTGCTTCAACCTCCTGCATTAACGATAGCTGGCGTTCTGCAGCATACGCTGCCGAAGACGCATGATCCGAGGATCGCTCAGCAATGCGCTCCAGCTCATCCAGCGAAGCGGCGATTTGCTCACTGCCCGCAGACATTTGCTCCGTCGAAGCCGAAACCTCTTGGATTTGGTCCGCTAGCGTACGAATGCCTGCCGCGATGGACCGGAACGATTGGCCTGCCTCCGTCGCTACTTCCGAGCCATGCCTCGCTTCCTCTAATGAACGGTTAATCGCATGCGCCGTCGCATTCGTGCGCAGGATGATACTTCCTAGCATGTCACTGACCTGCTGGGACGATTCGCCCGTCCGCTCGGCAAGCTTCCGAATTTCCTGCGCCACTACTGCAAATCCGCGCCCTTGCTCGCCTGCGCGGGCTGCCTCAATCGAAGCATTAAGCGCGAGCAAATGCGTCTGCGCCGCTACCTCGCTAATCAGCTCCATTGCCTCACGAATACGCCCGGTTTCCTCTTGAAGCTCATTCATCGCGGCATTCGATTCCAGCAAGTCCGATTCGATCTCCCTCATCTGAGTGACCGTGCCTTCGATCAGTTGGCCGCCATCATTCGCCTTATGCGATGTTTCCACTGCCAGGTCTGAAACGACGGAGGACGATTCTGCAATCCGTTGAATGCCAATTGCCATCTCCGTCATGGCACGTTGGCTTTCCTGTGAGCTTTGCAACTGCTGGGACGACCCAGCCGCAACCTCCCGAACCGCCTCAGCCACTAGCCGCGTCTGTTCCGACGATTCTCCTGCATTCGCATTCACGGAATTTGCGTTAACGTTGACATCGCTCGATAAAGCCTGCACATGCTTCGTTAATTGGTTAAGGCTTGCGATCATATCGTTGAACGAACCAGACAACCGGCCGATCTCATTCCGGGACAGCACTTGGGCCGATACTGTCAAATCGCCGCCTGCCGCTTGCTCAGACAGCTTCGCCAGCTTCTTCATTGGTGCAAGCATCCGCAGCAAGAATAATACGATAACCAAAATGCCGACCGCTTCCGTACCCACTGCAATAAGAAGCTCGCTGCGCAGGCTATCATTCAACTCCTGCTGCATCTGTTTCTCTGTATAATCGATACCGAACCAAGCAATCCGGTTTCCATCCGAATTGACGATCGGCGTTAAATACGTTCGGTAAGTGCCGGTCTTATCCGTATATGCGTCCGACAGGGCTTCCCCATCCTGATTGGCCTGCTGAATAGCCTGTTCAAAATGCTCAGTCAATCGGTAAACATCCCCCGGCTTGCCATCCGTCTCGGTAAAATTATCGCTAAGCAAGTAGGTCATCTTGCTTCCTTGTGCATCCTTCTCCACCTCTGGAAGAAGCAAATACGCATGCTCAACATTGGCAAGGCCAGCCATTGCAACAAGGCGGCGCTGCATCGCGACGGATGCAGGGTCTTTGCCATTGTGCTCGCCTTTATGCAAACGAACAACTGCCTGCTGCAACTCTGTACTCTCAGCGGCAAGTTGCGTGCTCAGCAGCCTGCCCTTTTCTTTCATGTCCAAGATGTAATCATTCCGCCATCTCATGCTGCTCTCCGCCGTCATCACGCTTACGACAACAATAATCAATACCGATACAACCAACGAGCTCTTCCATACCAGGCTCATGTTTCGCCACAATCTCATGATGTCCATCCTCTCTGTTCGTGCGGTCCCATGAATGAATTCCGTTACACAATACTTCTTCAAACGCGAATGACCCTTTTCTTATGTTAACGGCCGCCAAGGCGCTATCTATTAGGGCATAAGCTTTTTTTCTTATCAAAAAAAGACGCTCCGGCAGCAACACTGCCAGAAGCGTCTTCATCTTCACAGAATCAACCTAACTATTGCCTAACGTTAAGCCGAATCGCCTATACGTTAAAGCGGAAATGCATAACATCGCCATCTTGCACCACGTACTCTTTGCCTTCCAGGCGAAGCTGCCCTTTCTCCTTGGCTGCGTTCATCGTGCCCGCTGCAACCAAATCGTCATACGACACGACTTCGGCACGGATAAAGCCGCGTTCGAAATCGGTATGGATAACGCCCGCCGCTTGCGGCGCTTTCATGCCTTTGCGAATCGTCCAAGCACGAACCTCTTGCACGCCTGCCGTGAAGTACGTATACAAGCCAAGCAGCTTGTACGCTGCATTAATGAGACGGTTCAAGCCCGACTCCTGCAAGCCCAGCTCTTCAAGGAACATCGCCTTGTCTTCGCCTTCGAGCTCTGCAATTTCGGATTCAACCTTCGCACTGATCGGCACAACTGCCGCGCCTTCTGCTGCAGCAAATTCACGCACGATATTCACGTACGGGTTCTCATCGGCATTCGCCACTTCTGCTTCGCTTACGTTAGCTGCATACAATACAGGCTTGATCGTCAGCAAATGCAGGTCACGGATAAGCTGGCGCTCATCGTCGCTAAGCTCTACGCTGCGGGCAGGCTGGTCGTTGTACAGCGCTTCTTTCAACCGCTCTAACACTTCGATTTCCTGCGCATACTTCTTGTCTCCGCCCTTCATGTTCTTACGGGAGCGGTCAATACGGCGGTCAACGGAATCGATATCGGACAAGATCAGCTCGAGGTTAATCGTCTGAATGTCGCCCAATGGGTCGACTTTACCCGCTACGTGCGTAATGTTCTCATCCACGAAGCAGCGAACGACATGTACGATCGCATCCACTTCACGAATATGAGCGAGGAACTTGTTGCCAAGGCCCTCACCCTTGCTTGCGCCAGCTACGAGGCCGGCAATATCTACGAATTCAAACGCAGTCGGTACGGTTTTGTTTGGTACAACCAGCTCCGTCAGCTTAACCAACCGCTCGTCCGGCACCTCAACAACGCCAACGTTCGGGTCGATCGTGCAGAACGGATAGTTTGCCGATTCCGCACCGGCTTGCGTAATTGCGTTAAACAGCGTCGATTTGCCGACGTTCGGCAGTCCGACTATTCCACAAGAAAGCGCCATGACGCATAACAACTCCTAACTGTCTTATCAATAATCGTCATTATACCCGAACCTCGCCCACATGGAAAGCATATCGCCTATTGTCCTAGCAGCTTATCCACCTCTTCCAGTTGCTCTGGCGTCGGCGGCGTAACCTCTTGCGCATTCTTAGCAGCCTCTGGCACGATTATTGCAGAGCTGTCATTCCATTTGCTGTACAAAACCTCCAACGTCTCGCTCAACGAGGAGCGATGTCCCGCTTGCAGTTCAATTGTCAGGCCAAGCTTCAGGCTTGCCTTAGTTGGCAACTTTGTCTGCGAGTCAATTGCCTGTTTGTATTCAAACTGTTCGACCGCAATGCTGTCTTCCACTTCTTGCGTCATCGCACTCCCACCGAATGTCCCGCGCAAAATATCATCAATGATCGCACGCGCTCCCTCATCCGATCCATCCCCTGTATACACATAAAGGATTTGGTTGCCTGAATCCATACTGCGTTGCAGCTTATCAGCCACACTAGCCAGCCGCTCAAGAGGCACAGACGGCTTAATCTGATAGTCCGATAACGTCTCTTTCACTTGCGGAATGACCGATTTGGCCATCCTCGTCCAATCGTCGCTCGCCAGGTCATGCATGTAATAACCATCTGCGGTTAGAAACGTTTCAAGCTCGGATTTCTTGCCCCCGTATTCCGAGGCAATTGCCTGCTTCATCTGCAACGGCTCCCGCCGAACCGGCCCATCCGACGTCATCCCCATCGCAGAATGCTGGCCGTTTTCCTCTAGCTCCTGGTCCATCTTGAGTGCAATCGACCAGCCAGTTGGCTTAGCAGCCGCCTCCGCGGATTGCTTAAGCTCCTCCCGAATCGCCGAAGCATCCGAACTAACTGCACTTCCATCCGCCGCCTTGCTTGCTGAAGGCACTGCCCGTTTCTCCTGCTGCGCCGGTTCCCCTGAAGAACAAGCTGCAAGCACGATGGCTCCAACAATTAGCAATAGCGCCGCCAGCAGCATTCGCACGCTGTTATGAATAGGACGATTCCGATGTTTGCTCGTTGTATCCAATCTCATCACTCCCCGCTTCTGTATGCCGTACCTCTAGAATGTCCCGCCCTCGGCAGGGGATACTACGTCTTGAGGAGGTGTAGCCAAATGGAAAACCAATCGCATAAAGGCAATTACAAAGGCACTGCCCAAATGAAAGCAAAAAATCAAGACATGGCTTTCGTCAACGATACGATTGAAGATGCAAAATCCGTCACGAACTATAGTGGCAAGAAGAAAAAGTCCGACTAACCCTGCCTCCCACAGCTTACTTACCCATTCGTGGGCAAAATAAAGCCCACCAAGCCGACTGCATCGGCTTGGCGGGCTTTGGAATGATCAACTTGCAGCAAATCTAATTGCGGAGCGGCGCCTCTTGAAGATCAGCGCGCGCTTGCAGGAAGCGGAAGAACGCCGCAGCCGCTTCTGCGCGAGTTACTTGCCGTTCAGGCAAGAAATAGCCATTTTGCAACGACATAATGCCTAATCCTACCGCAATAGCCGCTTGGCCTTGTTGCTTCGTCTTCGCCGCATCCTTGAATGTGACCTTGAACAGGCCATTATGTTCCGCCAACGCGTTAAAACCTAATGCGCGGACGATCAGCTCTGCCATCTCTTCACGGTCGACTTTGCCATCAGGATCAAATGTGCCGTCCCCGATATCGATAAGCTGCTGGCCCAGCGCCGCCTCAACATAAGCGAAGTATTGCGAATTCGACGTTACATCCCCAAAGGACGCGGTTGCTTTCTCATCTGCTGCATACATCGGCGGCTGCGAACCTTGATTCATTGCCAGCACGAGCATCTTGATCATTTCGCCGCGCGTAATGACCGCATTCGGATTTACTTTGCCATCCTTCAGGTCTAGCGCCTTGTATGCAACCATCAGGTCAAGCTCCCGCTGGGCCCAGTGCCCATCAATATCGGTCGCCAGCGGCCGCTCCAGCGATGCGGCAGTTCCGTCTTCCGTATTAATCCATTTCCCAGTCTGTGCATCTAGCGTGACCGATTGGTCCAGAACATAACGCGGGACAAGGCGATAAACGAGCTTCGCTTCTCCCTTGGCTTCAAGCTCAGAAGGCTTCGCTTCACCAGCAGCAATAAGCGTCTTATATTTTTCTACAGGGATCGGATCGCCGTTCCAATAATAAGAGTAATTCGATTGATACGTCAGCTCAACGCGGTAGAAATCCATCCATGCTGTAATCGCCTTGCTATCCCCGATAACAGTTGGCGCCTGCGCCGGATATTCGTAGCCTTCGGAATACGACCAGTAGCTAGTCACAGTGCCATCGAATGCATTAACGGATACTTGAAGCGAGTCGCCTTCCGCAACAGCCCCATGCACTTTGCGCACTGCGCCAAAGTAGTACTCGCCAATTTCTTCAGGCTTCTTGCCTTCATAACGTGACGTATCCCCTTCGACCAAATAATATTGGTCAGCAAGCCAAGGCACTCGGTTTTGCAGCACTTTGAGTGCCGTAGCCTTAGCCTGATCATAAGTAACGCCTAAACCAGTGCGCGAAGACGCGTTATAAGCAGAGTAACTGCGAACTTCGCCTGTCCAGGCATCTACCTCAGCCCAGATTGACCGCCCCTCTTTTTTATCCGCATCGATCGTATAGGAAAGCTGCCAGCTTGCACGCGCTTTACCGTTATCATTCGCGTACTCACTGAAATCCGCGCTGCTCAACTTTGCATTATCGGGCAAACCGAACGCTGCTTCTACTTTGGCAGAAGCTTGCTCCTTCGTCAGCGCTTCTTTGCCTGCGACGGGCTTCGTTCCGCTCGGTTTCGCGCTGAGCTGCGTTTCCGTCTGCTTCACTTGCTGTGAATCGATTGGATTGCCCGTTACTGCAGAGATCGCAAGCGGCGGCATGTTGTATACCAATACTGGCTTGCGCGTCTTGCTCTGATAAGGGACGATATACGATAATGCCGGCTTGGCAGACGCAGAGATTTTGGCAATTGCCTCATCGAGCGTGAACCCCGCCTTAGCCTTCTCGAACGACACAACCCGCTCCCAGTTGAGTTGGTAGCTTACAATATGGCCCTCGCCATCAATTTCGAAATCAATGTAGTTTTGGACGTATGGCACGCCGTTTACGATACGGTCATAACGGAGCGAATGGATAACCTGGCCGGATAGCGGCGGCTTCGCGCCTACGCCAACATAGGCATCCAATTCGACTTGTTTCACATAGCCTGGCGCGACGTTGTTGAGGAACGCTAATGCCACCTCGGACGCCTTCTCACGATTCACTTTCGGCGGATAGGATGGCTTCGCATTCGGATTGTCTATGCTCGAATAGTAAGAAAGCAGCTCTCCTGTCGTGCCATCAAGCCCCGCATTAATGGACCCTTTCACCTTGCCGTTAATTTTATTGACGAAAGACAAGTTCCATACGATATAAAGCCCGTTTTCTTGCAGGTCTGTCGATAGGCGCGAGCTTTGCAGCGTGTAGCCGTCTGGAATCGCCAAATACTTGCGTGCCAACTCAACCGCTTTCGCTTTCGTAATGGCTGCTTCAGCCACTTCAACACCCTCGCTGCTTGCCGGCTGGGCTGGATCAGCAGTTGCGGAGCCACTAGTGCTAGTTGTCGTTGCAGGTGTGCTTGGCGATCCGCTCGCCACACTCGAATTAACGCTTTTATCAGCGAAAGCCGCAGCCGGCAACGATGCCGTAAGCGCTACCATAGTTGCAAGTGCGATTAGTTTGCGCGAAGCGCTGGAGACGCGTGGTTTCTTGTTTTTTTTCAAGGACATGAATGACCCTCCCGAACGTTTGGAATAGCGTACTGTTGGTGATGCCCAACCCTTCTGCATAATTAAACGCAGCCTTCGTTCAAAAGGTTTCTTGCGGAGGGTAATTTTTCTTCATCTTTTGCACAACACAAAAATGGCGATGCAGAAGCAATCTTCTGCACCGCCATTTTCACTTTAATCCGATTCAACCTTACAGGTTGTTTTGGATTTTCGTTTTCAGGGCGTCTTTGCTTTGCAGGCCAACGAGCTTGTCGATTGGTTGGCCATCTTTGAACAGGATCAACGTAGGGATGCTCATTACGCCGAATTGGGATGCGAGCTCTGGCTGCTCGTCAACGTTAATTTTTGCAATCGTTGCTTGGCCTTCCAGCTCGCTTGCCAGCTCCTCAACGATTGGAAGCTGCATTTTGCAAGGGCCGCACCAAGGTGCCCAGAAGTCTACGAGCGATACGCCGCTCTCAATGCTTTGCGTGAAATTTTCCTTAGTCAATGCTACTGCCATGTCGGATCATTCCTCTCCACTGGATTGTATGGGATGGGTGAACCCCTTCATACCGCTGCTGATTGTTTACTCACAGTCTACACAATCATGAATTTGCCCAAGCACATCCCGGATCGTAATGGCATTAAAGTGTGTCTCAAGCCGCTTCTCCGCCGTGCAGAAAATGCCGAACATCACTTGCTTCATGTTCGAGCCGACCACACAATCCATCTCTGGGTCGCCCGAGCACCAGCTTGGCATCAATGAACCTTGCGCCATCACGCGATAAATATCGCCAAGCGAAACTTCATTGGGCTCTGCTGTAAGCCGGTAACCGCCGCCTGCGCCTTCCCGCGTAGCGACGTACCCTGACTTGCGCAGTACGCTCATCACCTTGCGGATGCGAGCTGGATGTGTGCCGACATTGTCGGCGAGCGCTTCACTTGAAGCCATTCGTTCCGGCACGTAGGCCAGGTAAACCAAACTGTGTACGGCTATCGTAAATTCACTATTCATTGCCGGTTGCCACCCCGCTTTGTACTGTAATAATATCAGTTACAGTTCAACGTGTCAAGCAGGCTGCTTCCCTTATTTTGCTGTTTCGCACAACCCCTTATCCCATGTACATGTTGCCAAAACTCAAACCGTACGGAAGGAGCTTATGCGAACGTCATCGGGTCCGGCCCAAACCGGCGGCCTTCATCTAATGCATCAATTGCCGCCACTTCCGCATCCGACAAGCTAAAGTCGAACAAATCCGCATTCGCTGCAATGCGCGCAGGCTTAACCGACTTTGGAATCGTAATGACGCCACGCTGCAAATCCCACCGCAACACGATCTGGGCTGGCGATTTGCCGTATTTGTCCGCCAACTCCTGCAACAGCGGCAGGTCCAATTTGCCCTGCATAAGCGGGCTCCACGCTTCCACCCGAATGCTATGCTCACCGCACAGCGACTGAAGGGAAGGCTGCGTCAACAGGGGATGAAACTCCAGTTGGTTGACCATCGGCTTTACTTCGCATTCACCTAACAAGTCGTGAAGATGTGGCGCCAAGAAGTTGCTTACGCCAATCGCACGGACGCTGCCATCCTGGTACAGCTTCTCCAGCGCACGGTACGTTTCTTTATATTTGCCGGTGACGGGCCAATGCACGAGATAGAGGTCAATAACGTCTAGCCCTAGCTTCTGGCAGCTCAGCTCAAACGCTCGCAGCGTTGATTCATAGCCCTGGTCCGCATTCCAAACCTTCGTCGTAATGAACAACTCATCCCGCTTAACGCCGCTTTCGCGGATCGCCCGCCCGACGCCTTCTTCGTTCTGGTACGCAGCAGCCGTGTCGATACTGCGATATCCCGCTTCAATTGCTGCCCGGACAGCGGTTTCGACCTCTGCCCCATCCGCTGCTTGCCATACGCCAAGGCCTAACCACGGCATCTTTACGCCGTTCGCCAGTTCAACTGTATCTGCAACATGCTTCGCTACGCCCATCGCAATCGTCTCCTTTTAATAGCCATTCTATAGCAAACCAATTCCCTCCAATATTTACCCATATTTAATCGCCTAAAATCAATCGAATAAACTTAGCTGCTCTCCCGCAGGCGGAGGCAGCTCCGGCAACGGCGGAACAGGCTGCCCTAACATCGCCATAAGCTGCCTCGCGTTGTCCGCAGCATCGCCGCCTGAATTGTTATTGAAGATAACGAGCACCTCTCGCGCCTGCTGTTCTAGCCTCCTCAGCCGCTGTGCCCATTCCTCCAGCTCTTCCTCGCTATATCGATACAAATAGCGCACATCCCGCCAGTTTGGCTGGCCAGACGATTGCCATCCTGCTGCATGCCGTCCGTGAAACCGCACTAGCACCAGGCTTTCATCCGTTACTGCCTCTACGATTGGCACGCATCCGTCCCCCACCTGCGGCTCATCACAGACGCTGTGCTTCCAGCCATCACGCCTCATATAATCAAGCGTTCGTTCCCCCATATCCGCCTCGAACCAGCTCCGGTGGCGAAACTCTAGAATGCACGGGATCTCGCCCATTCGCGCCCTGGCCTCACGAAGGATCCGAACATGCTCACGCGTGCAATCAAACCAAGGCGGATACTGAAACAGGGCGCCAGCGAGCTTGCCCTTCTCCTGCATCGGCACAAGCGATTCACGAAACGCGCGAAACATTGCCCCTTCATTCGGATAAGGAATCCGCCCTCGCGTATGGCCCGTCATTCCTTGGTATGCTTTAACTACGAAAGCGAACCCCTCCGGCGTCTCACTTGTCCACTTCTCCATGTTTCGCACCGGCTGCACAGCATAGTAGGAGCTATCGACCTCCACTACGGAGAATAGTTTCCCATAAGTCACCAGCTTCTGGCGGGCAGCCTCCGGCGTGCCATATAGCTTGTCCTGGTCTCCCCAGCCCGCTAATCCAATTCGAATCATATCCGTCAGCTCCTTGAGCGCCTATCGTCCCCTTTGACTTTACAGGAAACCATTAACAGGATACAAGTTTGCAAATACGCTTATTTTGACGCATTTTCATGGCATGTGAACAAGGGGGTGGCGAATACAATGAACCAGAACGTCATCCATTCCTGTCAAAAAAGGTGGTGCATGTCCGATGGTATGGCTGTGGAGCGCGCTCATCATTCTCTTTGTAGCCGGGATCGTCGCTACAATTGCTTCCTCAGGTTCGCGCTGGACCGTCATTCTGACTGAGGGAGGCGCTCGGGTCGATCACGTCGACCGCTTGTACGCTTACCTGAAGTCACAGGGCGTGAAAACCAAGCTGGCCGGCGATGCCAACCTCCGGCGGCTGCTTGTGCTTAAGCGGGATGAAGACCGGGCGAGGCGTCTGGTGCAATCGTTCCAATCGGAAGTGTAGCCGCGCCCTAACAGGGCGGTATACACCTACTTGCCACAAACCTTGGCATCTAGCCTTACAAGCTCCCCCCGCCTCTTCGAGCGTCGCCAGCCAGATCGGCGCCGCTCTTTTTCTCATGCCCGTTATTTGTCGTATGGCACTTATTGTGGGATACTAAGCACACAAAGCATATAACTGTCGCCCGACTTTCGGACTACTCGCACAGACAAGGAGACTGACTTGCATGCACATCGAGATTTACAGCGATTACGTATGTCCATGGTGCCGAATTGGCAAAAAAAATCTATTCGATGCATTAGCCGACTGGACTGCCGAACACGGCATTCAGCCAACCCTTACATATCGCGCCTTTCTGTTGGATCCGAATGTGCCTGAACAAGGCTCCCCATTCCAAGACTGGATCAGCCGAAAAATGGGCGGGACCGCTCCATCAGAACGCGCAACCGCTCAAGTGACTCAAGCCGCGGCAGCCGTTGGCCTTTCCATGCACTTCGACCGAATCTCCATCTATCCTAGTACGCGGCTAGCGCATCGCATGCTCGCCTTTACCCCGAAGGAGCATCAGTCCGCGACGGTTAATGCCCTGTTCAAAGCATACTTCGAAGAAGGCATCGATATTGGAAGCATCGATCATCTTATGCGAATTGCGGACTCTGTCGGCCTAGAGGATACAGATGAGTTAGCGTCAAAATTATTGCTCGGCGACGGCGAAGACGCTGTTGCTGCCGATCTGCAGCGCGCACAGCGCATCGGCGTGACGGGCGTGCCATTCTTCGTCTTCGATGGCAAGTACGCCTTGTCCGGCGCTTATCCGAAGGAGGATTTCGCTGCGCTGCTTAACCGCCTCGCCGTCGATTCCCCGTCAGGCGAGGCCTAACATTCGCCTGTGAGGTCCATCTCGCCAAATACAACGCCCCTGGGCGGCACCGTTATCGCGGTTGCTGCCCAGGGGCGTTGCTTCTATATTCACTCATGCGCCAACTTGCCTTGCCGCCCCTTCGCCAGGAATGGCCCGGCCACTTTCGGCGCTAACCCGCGACGCTTTGCGATATTTTTGCAGCAGCATTATGCCAAGGCCGACCACTAGCCAGCCTAGCCCCAAGTACACCGCTCGGCTGCTCAAATTGCTAAACAGCCATCCGATTGCAACGAACCCAGCTCCCGGCAAAATGCCGCTCATCACCCAAGCACGCCAGCCGCGTCGCCGCAAGTTTACAAACTCATATTTTATAACGCATAAGTTCACGCATCCGAATGCCAGCAATGCACCAAAATTAACAAACGAGATCGCTGCGCCCAGTGGCAATACCGCAGCCAGCAAGCAGATTGCCCCGACGAGCGCCACATTGCGGACCGGCGTTTGATGCTTCGGATGCAAGTAGCCGAAAATGCGGCGCGGCAGCACGCCATCGCGCCCCATGATGTACAGCAGGCGCGAAACGCTCGCGACGCTAGAAACCGCCCCTGTAAACATCGCCCCAATCATCGAGCCAACGAATATAGCCTTCAACAGCCCGCCGCCGACAAGCAAGGCCAATGCCAGGGACGCTGTATCCGGGTCCTCATAGTTATACCCCGGCAGCACAAGTTGCCCTAAGTAAGTAACCGTTACATCCACTATGCCGCACACGACGATAATGATGAGCATAGCGCGCGGAATGTTCCGTTTGGGCTTATCCGCTTCTTCCGACATAATGCTAACCGTATCAAACCCGAGAAACGAGAAACAGAGCAGTGAAGCGCCCGCTAGAAGTGAGGGAAGCGTTAGCCCGTCACCTAAGAACGGCTGCATCGTGAAGCCGCCCGTTCCAGCAGCGTTCACGCCAGAGACAATATGATATACGCTGCTCACGCAGAATATGCCGATAATGCCAAGTTGAATGAGGACGGAGTATTTGCTAACTGCGGCCGATAGCTGGATCCCAAAATAATTAATGGCACAGACGAGGGCTACGAACACTGCAACCCATAAGAAGAACGGCACCGCCGGGAAGATCGCATCCAGATATAAGCTAAATAAAATACAGCATACGATCGGATTAAATAAGTAATCCAGCAGCAACGCCCAACCCACCATAAAGCCAGCCTCTGGACGGAAGGTTTTAGCGGCATAACCGTAAGCCGAGCCCGCATTCGGCAATTGCTTTGCCATCCGGCCGTAGCTATACGCGGTAAACGACATCGCCAGCAGGGCAATCGCGTAAGCTGTCGGCAAGTACCCGTGCGCTGCCTCGCTTGCGATCCCATAATTCGCGAACACGATAAGCGGCATCGTCCACGCCATGCCCAGAAAAACCAATTGCAGCAGCGACAGCTTTTTCGTTCCCTTCATCTCTCCCGAACCCTGCATATTCACTTCCCCCTCTATGTTGACGTTATGTTACATGCCACTTCAGACTTCCGAACTAAATTTAACCCCAATATAAACCTTTGTGCTACACAAAAGTCAATATATATGTTAGGTTATATAACATAAAGTACGAGATGAAACGCGAGGGTGACGCCCATCTATGAAAGAAAAGCTCACAATAAGCGAAATGGCACGCCTAAGGCGCCTAACGACCGAGACGCTTCGCCATTACGATCGAATCGATTTATTCAAACCAGCCCATACCGACCCTTCAACCGGCTATCGTTATTACTCTATTTTTCAATTCGAAATATTAGGGACAATCAAGGAGCTGCGCCAGCTGGGCATGAACACCGATGAGGTCAAAACATTTTTCCGCGACCGGCATGTAAGCAAGTCACTAGCCATGTTGAAGAGCAAGCACGAGGAGCTTCAAACGAAGCTAAAAGAGTGGGTAGAGCTTGAACGAAACGTCCGTGATAAGATCGCTTTTCTCGAAGAGGTCACCGCATCTGAACAACAACAGCAGCACGTCATGCTGCGTGAATTTCCCGATCGGGCATTATTAACGCTGGAACGGCCCGTCCGCAACAATTTGGAGCTGTGCTATGGCATATTGGCCCTCGAAAACAATCTGTCCGAACGTGCTCCTATCCTCGCCAGCAATCGGCTCGGGGTGCTTATCCCCCGGGAGCACCTGGCTTCACGCCAATTCGGCCTGCCTTCAACACTCTTCGTTTCCTATAAGGACACGACAAAGCCGCCCGAGGGTTCTGTCTATCTTGCCCCAGGCGGCTTATATGCCTGTCTCCGCTGCATCGGCGAGTTCTGGGAACGCACCGAAGGGCTAGAGACGTTATGCGATTATATTGCCCAGCACGGCTTCCGGCTAGCCGGTGACGCTCTGCAGGTCGTGCAGATTGACATTACGATTACGGACCAGCCGAGTGAAGCCATGTTCGAGATTCAAATTCCTGTCGAGCGAGCTCTCACACCCTAAGGCTAGTGCGCCGTGCCGCCGACCATTTTCAACCCAATGACACCAACGATAATCATGCCGATGAAGGCTAGCTTGCGCCAATCCTTCGACTCACGGAATAACACCATGCCAAGAACTACACTGCCAGCCGAACCAATCCCGGTCCAAATGCCATACGCCGTACTGATCGGGATTTCCTGCAAGGAGCGCGATAAGCAGTAGAAACTGACAAGTCCCGATAAAATCGCCCCAACCGTGCCCTGCCATTTACGGAAGCCATCCGACAGCTTCGTGAACGTTACGCCACTCACTTCACCAAGTCCAGATATGATCAAAAATATCCACGCCATCACTGCACCTCCTTCTCTTGTTCCTCATTCTGTTGCCGTTCACTCCCCTGCGGCTGCTCCGGCTGTTGCACCAACTGCCCCTCCGGCTGCTTCTCTTTGGCCACAACCTTCAGCCCGACGATGCCACACAACAGAACCGTTACGAAGATAAGCTTGCCAAGCTGTACCGGTTCGTCGAGAAACAGCATGCCAACGAGCACCGTTCCTGCCGTCCCTAATCCCGTGAATATCGCATAAGCCGTACCGATCTCAATCGTCTTCATCGCCTTCGCAAACAACATAAAGCTGGCAGCCAGCGTCACAATCGTCACAATACTCGGCACTAACTTCGTAAACCCGTGGGACTCCTGCAAACCGAATGCCCACCCTACCTCTAGAAATCCCGCTACGATCAAATACATCCAAGACATCGTCCGTCATCCCCCTCTCTTGATGCTGTCCCAGAACCATTCCCAAGCCAACAGCGTCCGTCCCCGATGCGTATCCGCATCATAAAGCTGGTACTCGACGAGCAGCCCGTCAATTAACGCATAGAAAACGGCAAGCAGCCGCTTTCCATCGATCCCTCCCGCACCCGCTTCGGCCGACGCCTCTTGCAGCAACAAGAGCAGGTGAGCCGAGATCGTTTCTTCATAAGCCAACAAATCTTGGCGAATTCGTTCCACCAGCCCTCGAGGCGGCACAAGCACCGTCCTTTTTAGAAACGTCTGCCCGATGGATAACTCATTAAAGTCAGTAAAAAACTCAAAAAATTGTTTTAGCTTCGCTTGAGCAGACTGATTGAGAGCAGCATTTTTCTCTATCATCGCCATCCAGCCAGCTTGCTCCTCACCTATTACTTCTTCTATAAGCTGAATGAACAACTGCTCCTTGGATTCATAATGCGCATATATAGAAGGCGTTTTGATCCCTACCGCCTTGGCAATGTCAGACATCGACGTCCCTTCGAATCCATATTCCGTAAATAGCCGCAATGCAGTCTGCTTAATGCGAAGCGCCGTATCCTTCATGCGACACACCCCGATTCAATTTTCCTAACGAACGTTAGTTAGTTGATTTATCGCCCATTTTATCGGAATCCTCACACTAAGTCAACGGCATAACAAAAAGAGGCAGCTCCGTAGAGCCACCCCTTAATATACGAGAAAATATTAAGCGAAAAATCGCAACAATTGCCTTAGCTTCTGCCAGTTGCGCCACTAGCGCATTCACCCGCTGCATTAGCAACATCGATCATTGCCGCATCAGCGGAGGATAAGCCTAGCTGCATGTCCAATGATGCCACATTCGCTTCACCGGCAAGCGCTCCAGCCTCGTAATACTTAGACATCGCGACAACCATGCTGCCCATCCGTTCCTCTTCTGGGAACAACACGCGCGCCACGCCTTCCTCATACAACGCCTCCGCTGTCACTTTGCCAACTGCAACTGCGAGTACCGGACCTGCGAATGCATCTAACACTTGCTGCAACAAACCTGCTTTCGCAGCCTGCGCCATTACATACCGAACTTGTACCGTACTCGTGAAAGCAACCGCGTCCACTGCACCAGAAACAATCTCGCCAAGCAATTGGCTAACTACGTCGCCCTCAGGGGGAATATGGCGGTAAGGGAGTATTTCCTCGCAATCAGCGCCCCACGACTGCAGCACCGCATTCAAACGCGGAGCCGGATCGCCGTATAGCTGCAGCCCAACACGCTGGCCCGACAGGTCATGCGGTTCCATCAGCCGCAACAACCCTGCTGTCGTGCCATCTTCGTCCCGAACGAACGGCGTCAACCCAAGCCGGCGCAGCACATTAACGGTCTTATAGCCGCGCGCGGCGAGCTTCACGCCGCGAAGCGTCTCGATGAAGCGGTCAAGCTGGCCCAGCTTCTCGGCCGTGGACAGCAAAGCTTCCGTGCCCACACCAGTCGTCAGGACGAGCCAATCGACTGGCTGCTCGATAAGCGACCGTAGCTGATCTGCAAATTGCGAATCATCCAGAAACACCGTGCCCTGTGCCGGACGAATAACCGCTTCTCCGCCAAATTTGCCGATCATCCGCGCCATATCTTCCGCTTTGCGCGGCCCCGTAATTGCGATTTTCTTTCCCTCTAACCTTGCCATTGGCGTTCCCCCCTCGACGCAAGCTTGTTACTCTAAGACACTTTCAACCGGGATGCATCGATATGCAGAACGACATTGCCGTTGCTTTCCACCGTTACTTCGTAGGTTTTCACACAGCCCTCATCTGGATCTTGCACCAGGCCGTTGGTGAGGTTAATTTTCCAATCATGCAGCGGACAGTATACATGCCCATCACACACAATGCCTTCCGATAACTTGCCTTGCTTATGCGGGCAGCTGTTTTCAACTGCCTTGACTGTGCCATCGCTCAGCTTGAACATCGCCAGCTCCAGCTCGCCCATTTTGAAAATCTTTCCCCGACGCTCCGGAAACTCCGAAATTTGGCCTACGATATATTGCTCCATTGATGCCCTCTCCCTTCTACATCCGACCACTTCATTAAACTTGCCATCCGAACAGGCCTCTCCGCAAGGCGCGCAACATGTTGTCTACGGCGCGCCTTTTCCCCTATTCATCCGAATTTATTATGCCTTAGGCTCGCCAGCAGCAGCCGCTTCCGTCACAACAGGTGCCGTAAGTGCATCGAACGCGCTGCGCAGGCCGTCATCTTCAATAATTTGCTGCCATGGGTCTTTCATCAGGTCGAGCGTCGTGTCGATACGGGCATTCAGCGCGTCACGGTCTTCCTTCTTCTCAAGCGCCTTCTTAACCGCATCCAGCCCAATCCGCTGTGCCCATTCGCTCGTGCGCTCCAAGTAGTGCGCATCTTCGCGATAGTACTGCAGGTAAGCGCCGGTCCATTCCAGAACCTCTTCTTCGGTTTTCACTTTAACGAGCAGCTCAGCAGCGCGAACCTTCGTACCGCCGTTACCCGCTACATAGAGCTCCCAGCCGCCATCAATTGCAATGACGCCCAAGTCCTTAATCGTCGATTCCGCGCAGTTACGCGGGCATCCCGATACAGCAAGTTTTACTTTATGCGGCGTATTCAACCGTTCGAATTTCTTCTCCATGTCGATGCCCATCTTAATCGCATCTTGTGTACCGAAGCGGCAGAACGTGTTGCCTACGCATGTTTTTACAGTCCGGAGCGACTTGCCGTAAGCATAACCTGAAGGCATGTCGAGATCCTTCCACATTTTCGGCAAATCCTCTTTCTTCACGCCGAGCAAGTCAATCCGTTGTCCACCCGTAATCTTAACGAGCGGCACTTCGTATTTCTCCGCCACTTCCGCGATCCGTTTCAAATCTTCTGGCGTCGTTACGCCGCCATATATACGTGGCACGACCGAGAACGTGCCGTCTTTCTGAATGTTTGCATGGTTGCGTTCGTTAACGAAACGCGATTCTTGCTCATCTTCATGCTCAGCAGGCCATACCATGCCGAGGTAGTAGTTAAGCGCAGGGCGGCACTTCGAGCAACCCTCTGGATTCGCCCAATCCAGGACAGCCATAACTTCACGGGAAGTCGTCAAACGCATGCGTTGGATAGACTCAACCACTTCGTCGCGGGAATGTGACGTACATCCGCAAATGCCTTCTTTGACAGCCGATACATTATCCGCACCAACCGTTGCAAGCAAAATCGCTTCTACGAGCGGTTTACAGCCGCCACAAGAACCTGAAGCTTTCGTGCACGCTTTGATTTCTTGTACGCTGACGCAGCCTTTTTCCGTAATCGATTCAACGATTGTATCTTTCGTTACCCCGTTGCAACCACAGACAATTTCGTCGCCGCTCATCGCTTTTACGAGATCCTCAGGCCCGGAGGCATTGCCGCCGCCGGAAGCGCCGAACAATACTTCCTTCTCGCGCCCGGAGAAATCTTCGCCGCTTCTCATGTAGGAGAAGAGTTTGGAGCCGTCTGCCGTATCGCCGAACAATACCGCGCCTTGCACTTTGCCGTCACGGAATACAACTTTCTTGTAGACGCCATCCAGGTCATCCTGTACGCGGAGTGCACGCGTTTCTGGCGAGTCGCTGAAATCACCTGCGGAGAATACGTTAACGCCGGAAATTTTCAGCTTCGTTGACAGAACAGAACCTTTGTACCCTTCGGAATCCACGCCAGCGAGCTTCTTCGCCAAAATCGCGCCTTGCTCATACAATGGTGCGACGAGACCGTACACCATGCCGCGGTGCTCTGCACATTCGCCGAGCGCGTATACGTTAGGCGTGTTCGTCTCCATGTAATCGTTGACGACAATGCCGCGATTCACTTCAACGCCAGCTTCTTTGGCAACACCCACGTTAGCTTTAATGCCAACAGCCATTACAAGCAGGTCGGCTTCCGCCATTGTGCCATCCTTGAACGTCAACCCTTCGACGCGATCTCCACCGATGATCGTGTCGGAGTTTTTGGAGAGCAAGAACTTAATGCCTTGGCGCTCCAGTTCTGCTTGCAGCAGCTTAGCTGCCGTCTCGTCCAACTGGCGCTCCATTAAATAATGATGAATATGGACAACGCTAACTTCCATATTCAAATTAATGAGTCCGCGTGCCGCTTCTAGCCCGAGCAAGCCGCCGCCGATTACTACAGCTTTCTTATATCGTTTCGATGCATCGAGCATCGTTTCGCAATCTTTAATATCACGGAAAGCAATAACGCCTTCCTTATCAGCACCCGGAAGCGGCAGCATGAACGGAAGCGATCCCGTCGCAAATACGAGCTCGTCGTATTCAACCGTAATGCCTTGATCCGTCGTTACTGTACGATTCGCCGTATCCACTGCTGTCGCTGTTTGGCCAGCGTGCAGTTGAATATTGTTTTCTTTATACCACTCCCAGCTGTTCAGCACGATATCTTCCATCGTCGCTTCGCCAGCCAACACCGAGGACAACATAATCCGGTTATAGTTGGGATGCGGCTCCGCACCAATAATCGTAACTTCGTAACGATTCGGATTCAGCTTCAACAGCTGTTCTACGAACGATACGCCGGCCATGCCGTTACCGATCATGACTAATTTCTTCATCGTCTCTCCTCCTGACGTTTCACCGTGGTCAGAAAACCTCACACTGCCTCGGATCCTGTATGAAAACATAAAAAGCCTATCCCTAGCGTGAGTGTGTGTTTGTACATCCACGGAAGTGATAGGCTCCATTGCCATCGTTTTGCGGCACGCCATTGTGCCGTCTGCTATTCGTTTAACTGTTCCCAGTATATTAAACATCCTTCGATATGTCAACTATCCTAACATAAAAAAATGTCGTACTACGATTCTCTTTCACGCCATACGTTTTGCCGTCGACAGCCCTCTATCTCTATGTTATATTTTATAACAAATAAGTATACAGTCGGATATGGAATGAAAGCTTTTAGTTCTTAAGCGAGGTGAACCGCCCTAGTGAAGACTATATTAGTAATTAATGAAGGCAATAATGCGGAATTGCTCTCGCTTTTGCGGGAAGATGGAAGAACGGTTCACCACGTGGCATCAGATAAAGAAGCGTGCAGCCTGATCGCTGTCGCAGATGCTGCAATTATGGCTGTAAAGCTGCCACGCATGCCGGAATGCCAAGCGTCGCTTACAGCAATGCGCCGCCTCCCCCTCTTCTGGTATTGCACAGAACAGCAACTGCCACAGCAAATGGATTGGGGTTATTCATTAGATGGCGTTATATTCTCTTCCATGAGTTCTAATGATGTACGTCACACGCTGCAATGGGGAGCACGCGTTCACCAGCAACGCAAACGGTGGGCAGATGAACGTGAGCAATTGTTACAACGTATTGAGGAACGAAAGTGGATCGATCAGGCGAAAGCCGTGTTATGTGAGATCAGAGGCATTAATGAAGCGGAAGCTTATGACTTTTTGCGCAAACAAGCGATGAATGACCGGAAGAGAATTGGTGAAGTCGCCGCATCGATCGTGAAGGTTTATCAACTTATTCACGGTTAAGTCACAAGAAAAGCTGACATCCAAAAAAGTTGTGTTAGGTATATTGACATGGAAATGACGCGTGTCATATAATCCTATTACATTCACAGAGTCGTGAATCAATCAACGGTTGGCACAATGTCGTGTCGCCGATGGCAATGGGGCCAAACTGCTATCCTAACTGGAGCGCAGTTTGGCCCCATCTTTTTTAGAATAGCAATACCTAACATCGATCTATCACGGGAAACCGAAACAGACAGAGAGAGAAGAGATTCGCTAACTTGGAGAGGAGTTTTATACTATGGCAGGTAAAGGATTTTTAAAAAGCGGGCACACGCCCTCGTTGTTCAGCGCATTTGCCTACTTTGACATCAGCTTCATGATCTGGAGCATGCTCGGGCCGCTCGCCGTTGTTATTATGAGCGATTATCCGATGGATGCCTCACAGAAAGCGAACCTGGTTGCACTGCCGGTGCTCGGCGGCTCTATTCTTCGCCTCGTGTTTGGCTTCCTGACCGATTATATCGGACCGAAGCGCACAGGCCAGCTCGGCATGATCATCACAATGGTACCGCTCATCCTCGGCTGGCAGTTCGTTGATTCACTTGGCGGTTTGTACGTTGTAGCACTGCTCCTCGGTTTTGCAGGCGCTTCGTTTGCTGCAGCACTCCCGCTCGCTAGCCGCTGGTATCCACCGCAATATCAAGGGCTTGCAATGGGGATCGCGGGTGCAGGCAATAGTGGCACGGTATTCTCTACACTATTCGCTAACCGGATTGCCACACATTTTGGCTCATGGCACGTTGTATTCGGGCTCGCTCTCATCCCAATCGCAATCGTCTTCATCGTATTCACTATTTTGGCCAAAGATAGCCCGAATCAACCTGCGCCAAGAAAACTTTCGGATTATGCCAAAGTGCTGTCGATTCGCGATACTTGGCTGTTCTGTTTACTGTATGGCGTAACGTTCGGCGGATTCGTCGGCATGGCCAACTACTTAACGATTTTCTTCAATACACAGTACAACCTAAGCCCTGTTCGCGCCGCTGACTTCGCAACCCTATGCGTTATTGCAGGCAGTTTGTTCCGCCCCGTAGGCGGCTGGCTATCCGATAAAGTAGGCGGCATCAACATGCTGATGGGATTATACAGCATCGCTGCAGTTATGTTGCTCGGCATTTCGACCCTTCCGTCGATCAGCCTCATCATCGTCCTCCTCTTCATCATGATGATGGCACTGGGCATGGGCAACGGCGCTGTATTCCAACTCGTACCGCAACGGTTCCGGCAAGAAATCGGCTTAATTACCGGTATCGTCGGCGCAGCTGGCGGCCTAGGCGGTTACTTCTTGCCTAAGCTTCTCGGCAATATCAAGATGGCTACTGGCTCCTACTCGACTGGATTCATTATCGCAAGTGTTATTGCTGCATTATGCGTCGTCACGCTATTGATCGTGCAAGGCAGCTGGAAACGGAGCTGGCTCGGCACTGGCGGCAAAGCACGCGTTGAAGAAAGCGGCGCATTGCCATCTTAAGCTTCGAATAATCATTACGGCAGCCATAACCCTAAACTTTGCAAACTCGAAAGGATGATCGCATATGTTCACATGGAATACGGCAGATACCGCTTTGGCAACAGGATTACCGGAGGCAGCCCCCGCAGCCGTTGACTTCGATTCCGCTTGGGATATGACCGATCTCGGGGATTGGCTGGACGTTACGGATATGTTCGAGATATTCGAATAAACCAATGCGGGCGCGGAGCGCGCGGCATACGGGCGCGGTCCCACCACCCACTCCCTCCGCCCCCGACAGCGCCGCCTGCGCCCGCAATACAACAAACAAAAAAACGGCCACGTTACCCTCCTCGGAACGTGACCGTTTTTTGTTATGCTACAATGTCTTAGTAGATGACCCTGACCCGCCTAACTCATTCGGGACTGCCACTTGGCCTGGCGTAACTAGGCTCAACCCACGACGAAGCCCACGCTTATATCCTACATACTTGCTCACTGACTCCAGGACAAGACGGGCAATAAGCCAAGGCTTGCGATGTTTCCATATTGCTTGGAGCTGGGATCGCAGCAAGCCTGAGCCCGCCTTTTCCGCTTGCGCATGTACCGCTATCCAGCGATGCGTCCCGATCGAAACCCCATTGTCATAAAACCGTTTATACAACTGCTTCAGCGTGAACATATGGGAGTGCAATACCTTTGCATCAGCCACATAAGCAATTAACCCTCCGTTTAAAACACAGCGCGCCGAAAACAATAAATCTTCATTAAACATAACCGGTTCATCGAATTTCCCCATTCGCTCGAACGTTTCCCTGCGCATGGCTGAGCATACATTGGAGCAAAAGAAAGCTTTAATCCCCATGCGAGGAATGTCATGCTGGGATTTCACCATCGACTCGCCAGGGTAATTATGCGCTCTTGCCGTTCGCTCTAACAAATTCGCATCCGGATAAGGAAGCTGCCTCGCATAAGCATAAGCAACTTCTGCTGCTGCAAGAGGACGAATCAGCGACTCGAGCAAGCTATCATCAGCAGGCAAGGCATCTTGTGTCATAAACACAAGCATATCGCCAGTCGCCACGGAGGCTGCGCGATTGCGGGCTCCGCCATGATCAAACTCCTGTTGGGCAATGGACAAGACGACAGCGCCAGCCCGGCGAGCCAACTCCGCCGTCCCATCTGTTGAGGACGAATCAATAACGATAATTTCATGAGGACTGACGGACTGTTGGCTTAATCGATGCAATAGCTCCCCGAACGCTTCGCCAGCATTCCAAGTCGGAATAATGACAGAAACGCTAGGGACTGCTCGCTCAATAGGCATTTTTGTTCACAAGTCCCTTCAGTATGGTCTTCATTATGATTTTGATATCGAATAAAAACGTCCAATTCTCTAAATAAAACAAGTCATGTACAATCCGGTCTTCTATAGAAGTATCGCCGCGCAAGCCATTGGTCTGTGCCCAGCCAGTAATGCCAGGGCGAACATGATGCTTGACCATATACCGCGGCACCTCTTCCTTGAACTGTTCCACGAAGAAGGGGCGTTCAGGGCGAGGCCCAACAATGCTCATTTGGCCCAACAATACATTGAAAAACTGCGGCAACTCGTCTAAGCTTGTCCGGCGAAGGAATGCACCGAATGCGGTACGGCGCGGGTCGTTTTCCACCGTCCACTGTTTATCTGACACTTCGCCCGTTGACATATGCATAGAACGGAATTTGAACATCATGAATGGCTTGCGATTGTATCCTACCCGCTCCTGTTTGAACAACACTGGACCCGGTGATGTCAGCTTAATGCCTGTGTAGATTGCAAGCATGACTGGCGACGTAATCGCAATAGCAACCAAGGAAAACAATATATCAAAAGTGCGCTTAAGCAAGCGATTGCCAAGCTCGTCCAACGGAATGTCCCTAACATTAATCAACGGCATGCCTGCAAAGTTATCAAAGAACGGGCGAGCCGGAAGCAAATCAAAGTAATCCGGGATAATGAGCGTTTTCACGCCGGCTTTATCGCAAATCTGAATCAACTCCGCATATTTGGCATGCGCTTCTAGCGGAAGGGCAACAATAACCTCATCAATAACTGGATTGTCCGCAAGCGTCTTCTCCAGCTCATCAAGCTTGCCAATGATCGGCTTATAGGTACCACTTGTATCCATTGGCTCCTGTTGATAATCATCCAAGAAGCCATAGACCTCATAACCAAGCTCGGATTGGCTGGCAAGTCGATTGTGGAATCTGCGCCCTACGGAGCCTGCACCTAGAATAAGCACGTATCGTTTGTTGTAGCCCTTGCGCCTCATCCATGTCAATATACGTTTTACCGCTAATCGGTAGCCGATGTTAGACAAAAAAGCTGCTGCAAAGTACAGCGCCAAAAATTCCCTTGAAATATGGGTTTCCTTCGTTATATAGAGCAAGCTCAACACCAGCAGCCCACTAACGCTGTGCACTTGCACGATTTTCAGCACATCGTAGGAAAACCGTTTACGGCGCCTCGGCGCGTAATGACCAATGTAGAAGCCAATGACAACCTGTGCGAATGCGTATACCGTCCCCCATGTCAGGTAACTCTTAAATGGCAGCGTCGAGTAATGGGACAGAAGCCCACTATGAAACTTGAGCCAGTAGGCGCCAAGGAACACGAGCAGTGCACATAATAAGTCCGTGAGTACGTATACCTGTGTAAGAAAACGTTGATTTTGTCGAATCATTTTATCCGACTCCAATCTCAATAAATCGAAGAATCTATCGTCTATCATTCTATCAAATAATATATCGAAAACCAATCTATATATCCATATACATACAAAATGCCCATTAATTTTACCTATGAATGGTGTAAACGTTTTCTTCGCAATGAATATATGATCTTGCGTTTACGCAGCATCTCAGGCAAAGTACGCATGATACGGGGCCAGCAGGCCAACAGCCCTGGCTCCCTTACGATGATATAGCCAAGCTTAACTAATTCCTTAGCAGCAATTATAGGCCATAGATAGATAGACTGCCATCTTAACGGTTCGTTCTTCAGCAGCGTGAACCATTGGTTCTGGTAGGAATGGCGCCTGACCCAAATCGAGATCGCCCGGCGGCCTCCCTGCTTCCAGCCGCGCCCATGCACCGCTTTTGCCGAAGGAACATAGACCGATCTCCACCCAAGCAAACGCGCACGCCAAGCTACGTCAACATCTTCCTTGTAGGCAAAAAACGTCTCATCGAAAAATTGCCCATCGATTGAAATATCGGCAATCATGCTAGAAGCATAAAGCGCAGCCGCGCCAGAAACGCCAAATACATCACCCGGCGTCTGCCAGCGGCTTGCCTCTTCGCCTGCCCCGCGGTCAGTCGCCTGTCCTGTACGGCTCATCGCAAGCCCCGTACTATCGACAACCGAGCCGTTGCCCGTGCGAACAAGAAGCCCACAGCCGCTGCCGATCCCCGAATCAACTGCCATCGCGGCAATTACGTTCGCTGCATAATCCGGCTGTAACCGGACATCAGGATTTAATACGAGCACATAATCCGTTTCCGCGTGCTTGATGGCGATATTTTGCCCACCTGCGAAGCCAGTATTGGTGGAAGACGGAATTAACACAATGCGTTCCTTGTAGGGAATCAGTGCATCCAGTGTCCCATCAGCAGAAGCATTGTCAACGACTACGATGCGAGTGATCGGATAAGTCTGGGCAAGCACTGCATCAAGGCAGCCTGCAATATCGCTTTCGCTGTTGTAGGTCACAATGCACACGCCCAGCGTGGGAACGGTCCATGGAGTCTCTGGCTCATTGCTGCTGTTGCTGGCATATGGCTCCTGAATCATATCGCCTTCTCCTTCCTTTCTGTCCTTATCGTCACGACTCGCATTGCTCGTTAATCGTTAAGAACGGCCCCCACCCTCCCATACGACTATACATCGCCTGGGGGAGCGGACGCCGCCTCTCCTGCCTTTATAGTTACCGCGATTGCCGATTGCTTATTGCTTCGCCAAATAATCACGAAGCGCTTCGCGCCAATGGCGCATTGGCGTTAGCCCGTTCGTCCGCATCGCACTGTGGTCCATCACCGAAAATGCAGGTCTCGGTGCAGGCCTTGGGAACTCTTCCGTCGTACAAGGCTCCGTGCTCACTTGCAAGCCGCTCTCCTCAAAGATTGCGACAGCAAACTCATACCAAGAGCAAGTGCCTGCATTCGAAGCGTGATAAACCCCATACGCATCCGTGCGAACTAACTCCAACAGCATCGCCGCTAAATCGAATGTATACGTTGGCGAACCAATCTGGTCATGCACGACTTTCACCGCACCACGCTCCGCACCAACCTTGACCATCGTCTTCACGAAGTTCGCGCCGTAAGCGCCGTACACCCAAGATGTCCGAACGACAAAATGCCGATCATGAAGCGTTCGAACCAATTCCTCGCCCGCAAGCTTGGATTTGCCGTACACCGTACGTGGATTCGGGCGGTCATACTCATTGTATGGCACAGCCGACGTACCATCGAATACGTAATCCGTGCTCACGTAAGCGAGCTTCGCTCCCACTTCACGAGCGGCTAGCGCAATGTTCCGCGTTCCTGTTGCATTAACGCGGAACGCACCATCTGGATCTGCTTCCGCTTGATCCACAGCCGTGTAGGCTGCGCAATGAATAACCGCATGCGGGGCAAAAGCTTTGATTACCGCTCGGCATTGCTCTAGATCCGTGATGTCCAGATCATCGCGGCCATAGCCGCGAATGTCGAGCCCTTCCACTTCCGCTGTTGCCCAAAGCGCAAGCTCACGGCCGAGCTGGCCATTAGCGCCAGTGACGAGCACACGGAATTTTTCAGCAACGCCTGTCATGCTTCACCGTTCAAACGATCGCCATATTGTTTAGCGTAGTAATCCCGATACCCGCCGCTCGTAACGCCATTCATCCAATCGCGGTTACTCAAATACCAACGAATCGTTTCGCGAATGCCGCTCTCATAGTCATGTTTTGGCGACCAGCCCAGCTCGTTGCGAATTTTGTCCGCATCGATCGCATAACGGCGGTCATGGCCGAGGCGATCCTTAACATACGTAATGAGTGAATCTGGCTTGCCCAGCTCAGCAAGAATTGTCCCGATAACCTGCACGTTCGTCCGCTCGTTGCGCCCGCCAACGTTATACACTTCGCCATTGCGGCCGCCGCGAATAACAAGATCAATCGCGCTGCAATGATCCTCAACATAAAGCCAATCGCGCACGTTCAGCCCGTCGCCATATACAGGGAGCGGCTTATCGTCAAGCGCATTTTGGATCATGAGCGGAATCAGCTTTTCAGGGAATTGATAAGGGCCGTAGTTATTCGAGCAGCGCGTAATGTTAACAGAAAGCCCGAACGTCTCATGGTAAGCACGAACTAACAGGTCAGCGCCTGCCTTGCTCGCAGAATAAGGGCTGTTCGGCGCGAGTGGCGTCTCCTCCGTGAACAATCCCGTATCGCCAAGCGTACCATATACCTCATCAGTCGATACTTGAACGAACTTGCTAACGCCGTACTGCTTCGCCAGATCCAGCAGCGTCTGCGTGCCAAGGATATTGGTCCGCACGAAAATGCCCGGGTGCAGAATGCTGCGGTCAACATGCGACTCAGCGGCAAAATTCGCCACAACATCGATGCCTTCAGCGAACAACGGCTCTAGCGCTACACGATCCGCAATGTCCGCTTTGACAAAACGATAGTTTGCATTGTTCTCAACGGATCGCAGATTTTCAAGGTTGCCTGCGTATGTGAGCGCATCGACGTTGATGATCGTCACGTCCGCATATTTGCCAAGCATATATAACACAAAATTACTGCCTATAAAGCCGGCGCCGCCGGTTACTAAAATTTTCATTATATTCACCCTTTATAATCGAAGTTAATGTCCGCGTCCGCCAGCACCGGATGCTTGCCGTCCTTATCCGATAGAATCGGAGCGTTCGTCGGCCAGTCGATTGCCAGTGCAGGATCGTTCCACGCAATGCCTCGGTCGTTCTCAGGTGAATAATATTCGTCAACCTTGTACTGCACTTCACAATTAGGCACCAACGTACAGAAGCCATGTGCAAACCCTTGCGGAACGAGTAACTGCCGCTTATTGTCCGCCGAGAGAATGAACCCTTGCCATTGCCCGAACGTTGGCGATCCGCGCCGAATGTCCACGACAACATCATAAATCGCACCTGCCGTTACACGCACCAGCTTCGTCTGCGCCTTCGGGTTAAGCTGGTAATGCATCCCCCGCAGCACGCCTGCCTCTACAGACAAAGAATGATTATCCTGCACGAACCGATGCGCAATGCCATTCTCTACAAAACGCTGCTCACTATAGCTCTCCGTAAAAAAGCCGCGATGGTCACCGAACACCGCAGGTTCGATTAGCTTGACGCCGGGTAACTTCGTTTCAATCACTTTCATTGACTGTTCACCGCCTATCCTATCATTCCGTTAGAACTAGAGCTTCAACTTCCCAAATTCCTCGCCGAACAGCAGATCCTTCGCCAACTCATTCGCTTTCGTCAGCGAAGCATGCGTACCTGCGTCGGTCCACCACCCTTGCAACATATCATATGTCAGTTCGTTCGAAGAAATATAGGCGTTGTTGACATCAGTAATCTCTAATTCTCCCCGGCCTGAAGGCACAAGTGTACGAACGATCTCAAATACGCGGCTATCGTACATATAGATGCCCGTTACGGCGTAAGAACTTTTCGGCTCTGACGGCTTTTCTTCAATGGAAACAATCCGGTCACCTAACAATTCTGGCACGCCATAACGCTGTGGATCATGCACTTCTTGAATCAAAATTTTCGCGCCATTCTTCTGATTCTTGAAGTTTGCGACGTAAGGAGCAATTGAATCCGAGAATACATTATCGCCAAGAATAACAACCATTTGATCATTTCCCACAAACTGCTCTGCCAGACCAAGCGCCTGAGCAATACCGCCAGCTTCGTCTTGCACTTTATAGGTGAATCCGACGTTCATTTCACGGCCGCTGCCGAGAAGGTTCACGACATCTCCCATGTGCTCTTTGCCTGTGACGATAAGGATATCCGTAATGCCCGCTTCCTTCAGCTTAGCTACTGCATGATAGATCATTGGATATTTGCCCACCGGCAATAAGTGCTTATTAGTAACCTTCGTAAGCGGGTATAGGCGTGAGCCGGTACCTCCGGCTAGGATTATGCCTTTCATTGTAACTATGGATCCCCCTTTATTCATATTGTCAAATCATTGCTCACGCTGTATCGAGCGCTTCAACTCATCAACCTCATATTTTAGGAGTCCAAGCTCCTGCGAAAGCTCTTTTATTTTCGTTGATGAACGGGAAACAGTGACCGTTAAGTAGAAAATAATAACAAATGCACAGAATATCGTAGATAAAAACAACGCATTTACTGGCAGTTCGATACCCATTGCATGCGATATAAAGGTATAAAGTTTTGGAAATACAGCTAAGATTATCATTACTAAAGAGATCAATAACCATAGCAGCGTATACTTCAACTCTAGTTTGTATTTTCGAATCATATTTATGATGACTAAGAAGCATAAAATCGATATGACTAATAGTATCAATTGCAACTTTAATGAGATCATGAATCCTCCTAAACGATTTGCCGGCGCATGCGATCAATTACGATTGCCATTGATACCTTGAGCATATAGTAAACTGATTTTATTGAAGTAATTGAAGAAACTCCACCGGATCTCTCGTTCATTTGAACAGAGACCTCTTTAATCCGATAGTTATTTCGTTTTAAATACATAATCGATTCGGGCTCTGGATAGTCTGTAGGATATCTTTTAGAAAATAGTCCAATAAGCTCTTTATTGCATGCCCTAAACCCCGATGTTGGGTCGCTAATTGTCTGTTTAGTCATCATGTAAAGAAGTTTAGTAAAATAACGAATGCCCAATCTACGCATAAAGGTCGATTGGAAGCCTTTCTTGTCAATGTAGCGGGATCCTATAACAAGGTCACTCTCGCCTTTCAAAAGAGGAGCAATGAGTTCCTTAATATATTTAGGATCGTGCTGGCCGTCACCATCAACTTGTATCGCAATATCAAAGTTATGATAGAGTGCATACTTATAACCCGTTTGAACCGCTCCGCCAATTCCTAGATTACTCGGAAGTTTTACAACTGGAACATTATGCTGAACACAAAGATCTGCGGTACGATCAGTCGAGCAATCATTGATAACAACATAATGCAAGTTTTCGATATTTTCCATTCGTATTTTCTCGATAAGGCTAATTATGCTTTTCTGCTCATTATATGCCGGGATAATTAAAAGGATTTTCACCAAAGACCCTCCTCCCTAACTTTTAAATTTTAATTCAAAAATTAAATATTTTGTTGAAAACACTATTGTTATAGAAGACTTGGAATACCGCATCTCCATTTTGCTTAGCCCCGTTTACATACAACTCCCCGAGCGAATATTTATCCTCAGTGCTTTTATAGGCCGTTAGCGCTTGTCCTGTCTTGCCATCTAGTGATTTCATATAAATGTAATAATGCTTGTTGTTCGAATTCTTTATCGGAGGAAATCTTAATTTAAAATAATCGTTGTCCACAATGCTGTTTGCACTAACCGTTGTTGAGTAAATGGTTCTATTAGACCCTTCTACTTTCACTCCGATCTCCACATGACCTTCATTCGATCTGGCAAATGTGGCTAATTTCACAGATACGCCTACCAAGTTTCCGTGCTCAGACAAAAATGTCTGTTTGACCACTTGACCCTTCACTACCTCACCAACAGTAGAAGACCCTTCATTCTGGTCAATGGCGACCTTCACAGTCCCCACATTGCCTACGTACACATAAATCAGCAAAAGAAAGATGACGACAGCCAGCCCTTTTGTCCTAAGCCATTTGAATCTCATATTCATTCGGTTCCCCATTTTTCGTATTCGGCACCACATTGTAAATATTCAACACATCTGTCTCGATCCGATCCCAATTCCGGCTTCGTGCCGTTTCCAAACCGGCTTGCTGCAGGTGTCCCCTTAACTGCTCGTCTGCACTAACTCTCTCAATGTGTTTCACGGCGTTGTCCACATCGCCTTGCTCATAAATCATCCCATTGTGCTCATGAACAATAAACTCTACATTCCCGTGGTTTCTTGCAGCAACTACAATTCCACCGGTGGCCATCATCTCCAAGGGCGGATATGAAAAGCTCTCTAGAATGCTGGACTTCAATAAAATATGGCATTGTCCGTATACTGCACCGACTTGTTCATAAGGAATCTTATGCAAAAATTTATCGACGTGGTAATTAGCTTTAGGCTTACCCTGGTAGGACATATACCATATTTCATATTTGTTCAGGTCGAGCTTGCTCACAATTTCAAAGCTCTCATCGACATTTTTATAACGGTCATCGCTGTTGCCTTCTATAAGTATGCGAATTTTCCCATTTTCATATTGTCGCGGCACAACTGGAAATTGCGTTAGATTTATACCATTTCTTGCATACTGGGGTTGTTGGCCATATTTGGTTTTAAGCCATCCTTCACACCATTTGGAAATCGTGACATACTTCAGGCCATTATAAGAGTTATAAGTAAGATTAGCCCAAATCCTTCTAAAGTCCCCATAACTATAAAAGTCTGTTTCGAACCCTTGTACCAAATAATATTTTTCTTTAATTTTGGGATACGAATTAAGGAACGCTACAGTTGTCCATAATGTTGCAACGCATTTTCGCAAATACGCATGGATCGCAACCTGACCATGAACGACTACATTAATTTCTCCTTCTCCTGTTACAATATTATCAGGATTGTCCCCCATAGAGATAATGGTAACATCTAGGCCAGCTTTTCGCAGTATTTGGCAATGTTTAACAACAACATTTACACCACCGCTAATTTCTGTTGATGGCAGAATAAAAGCAATATTATCATTCAAATGTGTTTCGATAAACGACGTTAAACCATTGCTCGTGCAGCTCGTTGTATAGTGCTCCATTACATGCTGAAAAGCCTGTTCAGCTAATCGAGTCCGCTCTTCAGGATTGTCCAACAGTCGAGTTAATTCCGACTCCCAATCGTTAACATCATCACACAGAATCCCATTAACATTATTTCGTATGACTTCTTTAAATGCCCCTACATTGCTTGCAACAGTTGGCACTTTAACTAGCGCCGCTTCCATCCATTTATTTTCCGATTTTGCTTCATTAAATATTGTATCCTCAATAGGCGCAAGATTAATATCGACGCTCGCAATAATGCTTGGGAGTTTAGTCCAATCGGCGAATGGTTCCGTTATAATTTGATTACGATACGGTTCAAGTTCAGTTGGAATATCCAATATCCCGACAACTTTCAGGCATACATTTTTCCGTGATGCTAGCAGCTTCTGTACAACTGGCATAATTAGTTTAAAATCATCATTATGCGTAATGCTTCCACTAAAGTAACCCAATATGATTTTATCAGCATCGTTTTCCTGATTCTTTAATGCTTCTTGAGAAAGTTCCACCATTCGCTCTGAAGCAACATTACGGTTGATAAAAACCTCAGGCACATAATGGCCAAGCTCTTCTGCCAACCTTGTCGTTGTGGTTATGCCAATATCACATAGTTCTAATGTTTTACGCATGCGATTGACCCCGTCCATATATAAATCATATTGACGTTGATCCATCGTCTTCAAATATTTTACTTGAGATACATATTTCTCATCGATCACAAGATCATCAATATCATAGAACACTTTTTTGTTAAAATACTTTGCGCGATGAATGAACTGCTCGACAACTTCAGTATGGGGGCATCGGAAGAAAACAAAGCCTCGGTAACGTTTTACCATCTCAAGTGTCAAGCTTTCGAAATAGACTTGATCACAAGAATACCCGCTAAAATGAAGTTGCTCTAATTGATGGTCTACACGATATCTAGATGGATGTGGAAGCATACAGCCGTTGATGAATAAAATGTCTTTATAGCTCTTTGATTCTATTTTACCGTTTTTAATTTTTCTTTTTGTATATTGCACTGTTTTTCTTACAAGCGACGGAACACCTTCGTAACGAACTGTCGCATAAGACTTTTTCAGTAACAACTTTATGCCCATTGAATCCACCTTTATTCACTCTATTATTTTTGATGCTTGCTTTACTTTGTGCTGTATTTCACGCACATAAGGCTTTTCTCCCTCACCTGAAGAAGTAGACCCTTCGATTACCCTCCAATGATAAAGCACTTTAGGGATATGATGTATTCGATCAGTCTTGGCCATAACCCGTAAAGCTAAATCCCAATCTTGCGCACCTTCCAAACCAACTTTCAGCCCACCTAACTCTTTTACAAGTGAAGTGCGATAT
Source organism: Paenibacillus sp. MMS18-CY102 (assembly GCF_009789195.1). GTDB lineage: Bacteria > Bacillota > Bacilli > Paenibacillales > Paenibacillaceae > Paenibacillus_T. The sequence goes on from NZ_WSTC01000004.1 coordinate 125,525, forward strand.
ACGGATAAATGGCATACGAAATTCATTTGTCTCAGCAATTCCCTTCCCCATTTTCGTTTAAAGAAAGGTCTCTCTCTCCTGCCATTTATCCATTTATCCTCATTACTAAATAAAAGATCTACATTAGGGTCATTATTAATAGATTTCACTACTTCATAAATTGCGTTTACCGTCAGCAGATCATCATGGTCAAGAAAGGCAATGAAGTCGCCTCTCGCTTGATCAATCGCTGTATTCGAGCAAGCTGAAATATGGCCATTCTGCATTCGATAGGTTACGCGAATCCTGCTATCCTTACTCGCAAATTCATCCAATACATGGCGTATATGAGGAAGAGTAGAGCAATCATCAGCAATACAAAGCTCCCAGTATGGATAAACCTGATTCAACACTGATTCCACACATTCTCTCAAGTATACTTCTTTTATGTTGTATACTGGAAGGATAATCGATATTAAAGGCTTCTGCAAAAATGTATTAATTTCGCATTCCGCTTTTTCCAAGTCGAATTGTTCATTACGCTCAATCCATTTATCGTACCATTTTCGCCCAAATAACACTGTTCGAAAATTCATAAAAATATGAAACCTAATTAACAATTTCCAAAATTTATAACCGAAGTCCATAAACGCCTCACCTTACTCCACACTATGTGTAGGTAGAATAATAGAAATCGCAGACATCGGCAATTTCCCCCTCACGGATGACGCGGCCTTTTTCAAGAATTAAACCTCTACTGCACATATTGCGGATTTGATCAATCGAATGCGAAACAAGAATAACACTCGTGCCCCGGCTAATCATATTACGGATTTTCTCCTCACATTTTTGCTGGAACCGAAAATCGCCAACAGCCAATATCTCATCAACGATCAACACATCGGGATTAGTAACCGTAGCAATAGAAAACCCAAGCCTAGCGTACATCCCTGACGAAAAGTTTTTGATAGGGACATCTAAGAACTCATGCAGTTCCGAGAAGTCCACAATTTCATCAAAATGCCCTCTTACTTGCTTCTTACTGAAACCCAGTACTGCTCCATTCAAAAATATATTTTCTCTTGCAGTTAACTCCGGATCAAACCCTGCGCCCAATTCGATCAATGGTGCCATTGTTCCAGCAACGCTTACCGTACCATTGGTCGGCTTTAATACTCCCGCAATCACTTTCAGCAACGTACTTTTCCCTGCTCCATTCAAACCGAGTATTCCATACAATTCTCCCCGATTAATCGAGAATGAAACATCATTCAACGCCCAAAACTCTGTGTACGATATTTTATTCTTAAGCTTCTTAATCCAATATTCTTTAAATGTCGAGATCTTTTCAGATGCCATATTGAATCGCATCGAAACATTTTCTACACGAACGATTTCATTAGGATCAGCCATTATTCTTACTCCTTAAATATACAAAATAAATTGATCCTGACGCCGTTTAAACAAGTAAACCCCCGCCAGCAACGTAACAAAAGCATAGCTCGCACATTGGACATTTAACTCCCAAGTCGGGATCGAACCATACAAAAGCCCTTCGCGGAAATGTGTAATGAAGTAATATAACGGATTCCCGTTGAGTAAGAACATGTACTTATCCGGCATAATCTCCATTGGATAAATAATCGGCGTCGCATACATCCAAGCAGTAAGGAACACCCCGTAAATATGTTCAATGTCCCTAAAGAAAACAACGATACTGCACAAAATCAATCCGACACCCACACTAAAGACGAATATGTAGAATATCGAAATAAAACTAAACAATAATGTTGCTTTTAATGCAACACCCGTTGTCAGACAAACGATTAGAACTGCAATGAATGAAAAACACATATTAACTAAAGAATAAAGAACTTTCGAAACCGGAAAAATATACTTAGGTATATACACCTTTTTAATAATTTGGCCTGATGAATAAATGGAGGACATCGCTAGTGATGTCGCTTCAGAGAAGAAAGAGAACAATACTTGTCCACTAATAACATAAGCAGCAAAATTTTCGATATTAAAACGGAATAGTTCTTTAAATACCAGAGTTAAAATTGTCATTGTCAAAAGCGGATTGAGCAAGCTCCACACTACACCGAGTACCGATCGTTTGTATTTGATCTTGATATCCTTAAGAACAAGCAACTTCAACAAATCACGATACTTAAAAAAGTTTCTCATATATCTTCCATATTCATTCATATTCTACTCACCATACATCTTTCCTAATTATTGTTAGATCCAATAACGCAAAAGCAGCATTGCAATCGTCACTAACCCACTACATATACCTAGAGTTGGTATAGATCCACTTATAAGGCCCATCGCCTTCTCTCTCCATTGACGAAACAATCCCGTTGTTGGATATAAGAGAGTCAACCCTAGAATAACACATGGAATAAAATACCTGCCTTGTACACCGGACACAATTCGATATCCTACACCGCCAATCTCAGGGATCGAAGTCCAGATAATGTACAGTGACGTTTCGACTAGAAGCAGAATGAATAAGAAAATCCCGACGGTTATTATTTTATCCTTCCACTGTAATTGTATCCCTTTATTAGTATCAAAAATAGCCAACACCAACAACCCAATCAGATAAGCAATAATAAACAACATCGGCAAGTTAGTGTCTAGCCAACCTAAATTCCCAACGAAGCTATTGATATAGTAGAATCTTAGTTCCATAAACGTTCTTGCGAGAACCTTTATGTACTCGACTGGATGGTACAATATAAACTTAACTTGCTCCGTGCCGTTCGACGTACCCCCTGGCGATGCCAGCGCTATCTGCGTCAGCAGCATCCAAGCCAAGTGTGTTACTGCCCCTGTCCCCCATATAATACCGATCGATTTCCAGCGTTCTTTTGTATTTCTAAATTTCGATACTGGAATTAACAAGACTAGCAACAGCAACGGATAGTAAATAAGTTTCAGCTCTATTAGAAGCACGGCTGCAATACATAAAAAAATAATACTTTTCCTTGTGATCTGCGTTTGCGAGCTATCGTAGCTCAATCGGAGTATATAAGAAACCACTAGTAGGGAAACACCTATGACCATTGAATCGTAGTTAAGAGAGGACGCTAAAGATAGGGTCATCGGCATCATGCCTAGCATAAACATCACGTGCTTGTAGAACGGCATAAGTTTAATAGCATAAAACATACATGCTAAGAAAAACAAAAGATTGCCCAATCTTCCCGTATACAGGTAGAAAGCAGGGTTAATAAGATCAGGACTACACAACCAAACTATAGGCTTCACCAATAAAATCATTGTTACTTGCGGAATGTATAAGAGCGGGTGTACAGTTGCTGTGCTGTAAGGAGTAAATACCTTTTCCCCTTTCATATCGACCGGAAAATTCAAACTTTGCAACTGGGTAAATGTATATTTAACCTCCGTGTTCCCAATTTGATTTCGATGCTTGTTCTCAAATTCTAGCACTGCTGGAGGGAAGTAATTACCCTTTACCTGATCAACGGTCTTAGGAAGCAAATCAAAATTTGAGACCAAATATGTTTTTTTGAAATGGCTATCTTCATCTGCCATTTGAAATGGTGGCGTTAGTATGATGATGAGAAGCCCAAAAACGAATGCTATACTTAAAAATCTTTTTTCTAACGAATGCATTGAAATCACGTCTACTCATCCTTTTAAACATATCCGGATTGTGTTGATTATTATGGCCTGCTGTAACCCAGCTTTATCCGTTATGTACAGATTTTTACGGCTGATTTATTAAACTTATCAATTTGACTACAACTGCGTACGTTAGCTTATATGTTACAGCGAACAAGAGTGCAATAACAAAACATAAAGGAAATTGAATGAAATATAATTGTGCATGATATCCCGTTAACAATTGAGGAAATGCATCTTTTACAATTTCGCCAGACAATTTATCCGCGACCATATAACAAAGATAAATTTCTAATGTAATTGCCCCCACAAATGATAGAACACTATTAATTACTCTGCTATGCAAGTCAATCTTATAAAGCAAGCCAAAAATACTGAAGGAAATGATAACGGTCAGTATTGAACCATATCCACCACCAATGCCTCTGAAAGGCCCTCCACCTGCGAAATGAAAATCAAGCAATGACATGCCCACAGGAATGCCCACTAACAGCAAGCAATATGCCTTTGGAGAGCCGCGGCTGGAATTTCCTAAAATACGCCCCTAGCGCATAGTAAGTTAATGGGAAAAATTCCTTCCACCAATTTGGCAAAAAGATTTGCTTTTCACCTTTAAACATCGCGGGAATGCTGTTCCAAAATTCCGGAACCGCAGTTACGGCCAACAATGCCACGATCAAAAAGATAAATTGACGTTTTTCTAAATGTTCAATCATGGCGTTAAAATACGGGATTAGCAAATAAAATCCAAAGAAGAAACTCATATACCAATAGTAGCCCGGGAATTGGAAAATATAATACATAGAGTTTTTTGCAACGTTCGCAGTGCCATTCACAATTATCGCCGTAAGTGCAGAAAACAATATAAAAGGAATTACATACTTATAAATGTTTTTGTAGTACGTTCTTGTCGGCTTTTTATTACATTGCAAGTATCCAGTCGCCATTAAAAACAAGCCAATACAAGAAAATGACCCCCATCTCACAATAGCTTCCAGTACATTCGGGAAGTCCTTATATGGCTGCGCATAGAATCCGTAATTCAAAAAAAGTGCAATGAAGGCACTAAAATAACTGCGAGAACTTTAATAATATCTAAACCTATTATTCGGTTTTGCATAACTTGCCCCTTGTCATAGTTAGTTAATAAGCCTCCGTTTAATAAAGGAGCCCGCCCGCTATCTTTTCCATCTGAACTCTACCTGTTACAATAGTTGTATTACTGTCTTGCTTTAATCACACTTATGAATAAATAATAATTAAGGAGTCTCTCACATCCAATGAAAAAGAAACGAAATGAATCCTCATCAACCGCAACAATCGTCGCCTTACTACTTGGCCTCTGGTTCCTCATCTTCCCGTACAAAACAGGCCTGTTCAACGCCATGCTTTTCAGCTTCGAAAATTCGATTCTGCGGGCTTCCCTGTACTTGGTTCTTCTGTTGCTCGGGGTGTCAGCCGTTGCCATCGCCAAGCGCAATGAGGCTGATTCATCAGCGACATGGATTGCCACATCAGTCTGGGTAATCCCGCTATGCTACGTTCTTTCATCGTTCAGCGCAGTGTCAGCCTACTATTCACATTGGATGATTTTAATCAACGGATTAGCGGCAGCCTTCTTCTTCATCGCTGTAATTGGCACCCGGCACGCGTTGGGCCGAAGCATTCTTGAATGGTCCATTGTCGCTTCTGGTTACATTATTGTCGCATGGGGAATGTTGAACGCATTCGGCCTCGCATACAGCCGCGATGCCTTGTGGCAAGCGCAGCCTGGCCAGTTCCGCTTAGCGTCCGTCTTCCAATATTCCAATACATATGCAGCCTTGCTGATCGCGCTCTTCTTGGTTGCACTTTACTATTCGACACATGTGAAAAACCTTTACTGGCGTGCACTGCACGCAATAATGCTTGTCCCAATCTTCATCTCGTTTATGTTAACGTTGTCGCGGGCTGCATTGTTGCTATTGCCTGTGTTAGTGCTTTGCCTTCTTCCGTTTCTACGCTTGTCGAAACAAATTCTGCTTTTATTGTACATGATTGTGTCGATTGGCGCATCCCTTATCATTTTGAGTAAAATCGACTCGAATATGCTCGAAATCGCGCTGCAAGTCGTGCCTAGCGGGCTACAGGGCGACGCCCAGCTATTCTCTCCATTCGATCGGTTATCTTGGTCCGGATGGTTGCCATTACTTGGCGTTTCCGCTGTTGTCGCGTTCTGCGCCTTGTTATTGCACGGGAAATTGGAGCATTGGCTGGATAGCCGCCTGACTCGAATCCAAGGCCGAAAATGGTCACTGTTCGCAGTCCCGGCAGTACTTATCGTACTCTTCGCACTCGGTGCAGCCCTGGTGCTCGGCAGCAGTGCAGTGCGTGGCATACTTCCAGCTTCAATCGCCGACCGGATTGAGAACATTAATTTCCAGCAGCATAGCGTACTGGAACGCGGAACATTTTATAAAGATGCATTGAAAGTGTCTGCTGATTATCCCGTGCTTGGTGCAGGTGGCGGCGGCTGGGCGGATTTGTACCAGCAATATCAGAATAACCCGTACACTAGCCGGCAAGCACATAACTATTTTATCCAAGTGTTAGTTGAGACAGGCTGGGTCGGGCTGATTGCGCATCTTGCCTTCTTCATCGCCATGCTAGCTCTCTATATTCGCGGCCATATCCGCCATCCTGAGCGCCGCGGCAGCCATATAGTACTGTTCATTATGGCTTTTGCTATTCTCGCGCATAGCATACTCGATTTTGACATGAGCTTCGTGTACATGATTGCAGTCGTATTCGCTTGCTTAGGTGCATCGGCAACTGCATTCGCTCCGGCAGCCGTCAAGAAAGTGGTTGAAAGCGAAGAACGCACATCGCCCGCAGCAAGCTGGGCCAATTGGATCGTTCCATCTGCTACAGGCGTGATCGCGGTCATCGCAATCTTCTACACCGGACACCAGCTTAGCGCACATGCTAACTATGACAAAGCAATCGCACTCGTTCAGCAAGAAAAACCGATTGACGAGGTGCTTGTGCCTCTCGATAAAGCGATCAAATCGAGCCCAGACCATCCGACGCTTTCGGCTGTAAAAAGCCAATGGCTCATGCAGGTCTATCAGCAAACGAAAACTGAAACGTATGCGAAAGAAGCAGGCGAGCTGCTTGGCCATCTCTATCAAGCAAATCCTTATGATGAGATGACATTGGGCGCAAAATACCAATACGAATTAATGGTCGGGCAAGAAGATGCCGCTCTCGCTACGCTAGATGAGCGCATTGCCAAGTTTAACTGGAACATCGATATGTACGGGGATGCCATGCGGCAATATGCGCTCAGCGGCTGGAACACAGGAACGGAGAAGCTGGAGCGCCGCGAGCAGCTGTGGAAACATGTCGATGAGCTGCACGCGGAAGTGCTCCGCCGAATGGAAGAGCTGAAGAAGCTGCCAGAAGGCCAGCTTCAGGGGCGTTCGTTCGATATCACGCCTGCTATTCGCCAAGCACTTGGATTCGTTGCATATGGACGCGGCGACTATGCCAAAGCGATTGAATGGACACAGCCACTCGTAACAGACGATGTGAATAAGCTGAAGGAAAGCTCGGTTCTTGTGGAAGCACTCCGCATTTACTTAGCCGCACTTAATGCGACTGGCCAATCCAATGATGGGCTGAAGAGCAAACTCATCGAGGCGAGCCCAGATGAAGAAGCTATGCTGAATGGCTTAATTGCAGGCCGGTCCAAGTAGTAGCATTTTCTAACGGACCTCAGCGCCGCTATCCCTCTCAAAAGGTGCCCGTTGCAAATGTAACAGACTCCACAGCCGTTATTTAGCCATTTTGCTGCCACATGTGGATCAAATCGGACAAATAACGGCCGCTCGGTCCGTTAGAACGCAAATGGCCTGATTCGGGCTAAATAAGGGCTTCTCGGTCCGTTAGAATTCCAAACAATCGGTTTCTTCTTATAAATAAAATAAGGGCGTCCCCAAGTTTACGCTTGCGGGACACCCTTATTTTTTTACAATAGGAAAACTGTAGCATTCATGATACAATACGTATCATAAATGCTACAACATCCTATATCGGAGGCGCATTCCCTCATGCAGTTCTCTCAGCTTGCTGCTTATCATGCAGCCGATTACTTCCCTTTCTTCCAAACCATTATCCTAACCCTATACGCGCTCATCATCCCGTCCGTGCTCAGCACGGGTTCGCTTTCCGCTATATCCGTCTCTAGCATTGCTGTATATGCATCGCTGTTAATTATGTCCCACGCGATTGGCATGCGCAGCATGGCACGCATGCCTCGTTCGCTCGTTATGATTATCCCAACGGTACTCATTGCAGATGCCGCCGTCATGCTTATTGGGTTTCACAGCTACGGTTATGGCGAGAAAGTTACGTCGCTTATCCTGCACGGGTTATAATGATCTAAGCTGTGCAGGACAAGCAATCGCAACTGCATGCGTTGCTATGCCATTGTCTCCGAGTGGCTGTCCCGCTGAACAGGCCTGCCAACCGAGAAATAACGCAAGCCCGTCGCAGCCACCTGCTCTAATCGGAACGCATTCCGGCCATCGATAAACACCGAGCCGCGAAGCAACGACTCTATGCGTTGCAAATCCGCTTGGACAAAAGTATCCCATTCTGTCAGCAAGCAGAGCGCATCACTGCCCGTTACAGCCTCCCATTGCTCCTCACACCAAATGATGTCTTCATTCGCCCCCGCATCGCTGTAAAACATTCGTTTGAAATTAGCCATCGCAATTGGATCGTATACCTTCAACAAGGCTCCCGCTTCTAGCAATGCTGCCATAATGTCCGCAGCTGGCGATTCCCGCACATCATCTGTTCCCGGCTTAAAGGCGAGCCCCCACAACCCGACCGTCTTGCCATTCAGGTCGCCAAGTGAAGCCGCAAGCTTGTCCAGCACACTGCGGCGCTGCAGCTGATTAACCTCCACAACGGACTTTAATAGCTTAAAGTCGTAGGCGACGTCTCCTGCAATCTGAATGAGCGCTTGCGTATCTTTGGGGAAACAAGAGCCACCATAGCCGATGCCTGCCCGCAGGAAGTAACCGCCAATCCGTTGGTCCAGCCCCATCCCGGAAGCGACCTCTTCGACATTCGCACCAACTTTTTCACACAGGTTGGCAATCTCGTTAATGAACGAAATTTTCGTTGCTAGAAACGCATTGGATGCGTATTTGATCATTTCTGCGCTGCGAATGTCCGTCCTTACGATCTGGCTAGTCAACGGGCGATGCAAGGCTTCCAATGCAGCTGCGGCACGATCGCTATCCGTTCCGATAATAATTCGGTCAGGGTGCAGCGTATCGCGGACAGCAGAGCCTTCACGAAGAAACTCTGGCACCGATGCGACATCGAATGGCTGCGACGTATGCGCCCCGATCCAAGCTGCGACCCGCTCGTTGGTGCCGACGGGCACCGTGCTTTTGGTCACCACGATGGCATAACCGGCAAGCCCCTGCCCGATCTCTTCCGCGGCTTGCCGAATGAAGGCAAGGTTCGCTTCCCCACTCGGCAACGATGGCGTTCCAACCGCAATGACGATAAGCTCTGCCGTTTGCACCGCTTCAGCCAAATTCGACGTAAACCGCAATCTGCCTGCCGCTCGGTTTGCATTCATCATTTGCTCCAGGCCCGGTTCATAGATCGGCACTTCACCGCTGTTAAGCTGATCGATCTTGGATTGCAGCTTGTCCACGCATGTGACATCATTCCCTAGCTCAGCCCAGCACACGCCAGATACGAGCCCTACATAACCTGTTCCGATTACCGCAATCTTCACCAAGGCACCTCCGTCGCGGCCAACGATTCCTTTTCGTTTCCGCTTTCCACAACATGTTCGCGAACAATTTCTTCCCAATCCAGCGCTAACCGGACGATATCCTCTTCAATGAGCTCCGGTCCCGTTTGAACCTCGATGATCTCAAGTTCCGCTGTCGCACGAATGCTATGTTTCATCAACGGGGGCACGATCACGACATCTCCCGCCACAATTCGCTGCAGCTTGCCGTCAAGCACCATATAGCCCGCGCCCGCAATAACTGTCCAGACCTCCCGCCGGCTCATGTGGTACTGGTAACTCAAATTGCAGCCAGCCGCGATCCGAATGCGCTTCGTCAGCACCTCGCCGCATTCAGGATGCTTGGTATAGTCAATTACCCGATACCGTCCCCATCGCCGCTCCTCGTACATGGGGCGATGTTCGCGATGCTGCATTACTTCTTTAATGCGCGGGCTTGCCGCCTTATCAGCGACAAGAATGCCGTCCGGGCTAACTGCAATAACGGCATTAGAGATTCCCAGCACGGTCACTGGAATGTCCAGCTCGTTGACGATATGCGTATTTAACGAATCTTCCGATTTGATAGCGTGGCCGATTAACGAGCTTGCCATTTCCTCCGTCAGCGTGTTCCAAGTTCCGAGATCCTTCCAATACCCCGTATAAGGCAGTACGATCACGCGCTCAGCTTTCTCGACTACCTCATAATCGAAGCTAATTTTGCGAAGCCCATCATATTGCGCCAGCAGCCCGTCATAATCGACCGGCAACCCTCTAGCCTCCAACTCCTGTACCATATAGCCCAGCCGAAAAGCGAAGACGCCGCAATTCCATAGCGCCTGCTGCCCAATAAGTTCGCTTGCGCGGCCTTCATTCGGTTTTTCTTCAAAATGGCTCACTAGCCGATACGGCGCGCCAGCTCTGTCACTATCCGCCGTAGGGACGATGTATCCATACTTAGTTGACGGGTACGTTGGGCCTACGCCGAGCAAACCGATGTCTGCATTAGAGGCCCGAAGCGCTTCCTCCAGCTCCAATACCTTCGTGAAAAAATGCTCCTCCACATAAGGGTCAACCGGCAATACGGCAACAACCGCATCGAGCGGCACCTGATGCACCGTGTGCAAGCAGGCAGCTGACAATGCGATAGCGGGAAACGTATCCCGCCGCTCCGGTTCCACGATGATGGCTGGCTCCTCGCCGAGCTGGCTATGGATAACCTCCACCTGGGCACGCCCCGTCGCAATATACGCCTGGCACCCAGCGCCCGCTCTCGAAAGCTGCCCCCATACGCGTTGAACCATCGATTCATACTCGCCAGCTTCGTTGTGAAACAACTTCAAAAACTGCTTGGACCGCGCATCATTGGACAGCGGCCACAACCGCTTCCCTGACCCGCCGGAGAGCAGTATAACGTGCATGGCGTAGCCTCCTTCGCTTACTCGCTTTTTGCGCGCAGCAGCTGTTTTTTGTCCATCCACCTGACAATGGCGCCTACCACTAAAGATTCTAGGAGCAGTCGCTGCACCAGCACGACATCATTCGAACCGCCTGCGAACGAGAAACGCGCTAAAAAATAACACATGCTGGCGACACAAAAGCCATACACCCACCGGTGCTCCCGCAAATATCGATCCAACAGCATCAGCCCCGCCATCGAAATCATTCCCAGTGCAAGGCCGCCAAGCCCAATGCCCATCACCCCGCTGTCGAGGTACATCACCCCTGGTCCGGTGACGAAAATTCCGCCTTTACTCCAGCCCCACACCTCGAACGTAAAAATGTTCGTGATAGGAAGATCCCATTTTGATTTCCACACAATGCGCGGGATAAGAATCGTGAGTGATTCAAACCAAAAATGGCCGACCTTATGCCCCATCTCATCCGGCACGCGGTTAATAACCGACAAGAAGCCGTCATAGCCATTGAACGAGCTGCGGTAAATTTGGTTGAAGATGTCCGCCGGGTTCGATAACAAAGCCTGTTTCGCCCAGTAGAGGAATGTCCCCCCTTGCCGCACAAGGGAACCCCGGACGAACGAGATCATATACCCGATGTAGAAAACGATCGTGCCAATAAATGCAAAGATCGGCAGCTGCCGATACAGCACCTTATAACCTTTATGCTGAATAACAAGAGCAAGCAGGATGAGCGATATCGTAACCATTTTGGTCCGGTTGCCCGTGACAAGGGATGTGCCTAACAAACCTACGAGCGATAGCCACCATAGCCGCCCGACCTGCCCTCTCCGGTAGGAGTACCAAAGGAGCAAGTTTACAAACGGCATCTCAATGAGCATGATCGACGGGCCTTCCCCTGCTACGCTAACGCGGCTGTTCTCTAACTGCGAGTTGGCAATTAGCGTATTGCCGCTTGCAATGGACTTGAGCGTTAGCAGCAGCCCCGGACCCGAGAGTACCAACAGGATGCGCAGGATCCACTTGCTTCCGGAAGGCTTCTCTTCCCCCGTCTCAACCCTGGTGTAATTCATTTTCCGAGCGATAACGCGCGTGGGCCACTGAACGAATAGTGCGCCTGCTGTAAACGTCGCATTAAACAGCGCCAGGTAGAGCAACGAGCGGTCAATCAGCCTGCTATCTGGAAAATAATCACCCGTTGGCCCGAAGACGAGATCGGTCCCGCTCATAATGAGCAGAAACCGGACGAAAACGCCGAGAAACTCACCGACAGCCAGAAACATAAATATAATATTGATCGGTCCGGTAGCTCTCCGGTTCCGAGCCATAATAAGCATCGCAATAATACTAAGCACATAAGCGCCTATGGCGGGCGAATGTTCTAGCATAAGGAGGGCTCCTCTAGCGGGATAACAGCATGGCTTCCCATTGTTGTATGATCTCTGATGTGCTGAATTCATGGTTCAGCCATTGCCGAACCTCCGTTGCGGCCGCAGCCTCCTGCCCGCTTTCCAACATCCGCGCAATAGACGAGCTAAGCGCCCGCACGTCGCCGCGCGGCACTAGGTAGTCCCGCCAATAAGGGGCAACGATCTCTGGCAATCCGCCTGCTGTTGTCGCAATCATTCGGCAATTTCGCGCCTGCCCCTCCGAAGCTACGACAGGTGCAGGATCATCCCAATTGCTTGGTATGACGAGCACATCGTGGCGGTCATATACCGTGATCAACTGATCATGCGGGATAAAGCCGAGTGACTCATAGGCCACGCCACTCTGCTCTAGTTGGCGGATAACCGATTGAATATAGGGGCTGTCTGTTGAACCGAGAAAATGGCTGCCGCCTGCAATGCTAAGCTTGACGCCCTGCTTTAACGGATCCGGCAGCTGCGCCAGCGCATCAACGAGAAAATGAAGCCCTTTATCCTCCACAATGCGCCCGCAGTACAATACAGAGTTCGGCTGGCGCTTTGCACTGGCGTCCGCCTCAAGCCACTCCTGGCCCAGCGGGTTATGAATCACTTCATGCGTAAGCTTAAGCGCGCGCGGGATCGTCTGCTCAAGCGAAGCTTGCAAAAACCCGCTAACGCTAATAATGCCGTCCATCGCCTTGCACCACCATCGAAGGGCGTGCTTCGTCTTTTTCTTCACGTTATGGGCGCTCCAAATGATCTTCGCCTCTGCACTCCATCGCCGAACAACCGGCGCGATGTACGGATCAAACACCACGACATGCGCATACAGCGAAGGGTCAATGCCCCGCAGCAACCGCTTCACCGTCTTGCGTGCATCCCAAATGCCGCGCAAGCCTCCTGACTGAATCGGCGCATCGATCGCATGCCAGCGCAGTGGCCGCTCTGCGAACGATGGCTGCCGGGCGATCGACTGCTCCGTCATCATCGTCATCATCCCAACATCCCAGCCCCGATTCGCCAGCTCCGCCGCAATCTGGCCCAGCACCTGCTGGATCGCGCCGCCAGAAGCTGCCGGTATCGGCAAGCTGCTTGAATTAACAAACAAAATACTGCGTTCTCTCATTATTCACGCTCCATTGTCGCCATCATTCGATCCGTCATTTGGCCCACATACCCCTGCATCCGAAACCGTTCGCCACAGCTCGTGTAGGCTTGCTCCGCCATCTCTATCCGCAACGCTTCGTTCTGGGCCAGCTTAAGCACGCTCTCGGCCAGCGCCTCCGCTGTAGGCGGCACAACAAGCCCTGAACGGCCATGGCGAATAATTTCGCTGCTGCCTCCCAGATTGGAACATACGATAGGCAACTTAGCGCCTGACGCCTCCAGCAGTACTGTAGGCAGCGGATCCGGACGAATGGAAGCATGGACGAAGATACTATGTGCCGCACAGCAGGCAAGCTCTTGCAGCGCCTTATAGCCGCCATACATTACGAACTGCTGGGCAAAAGGCGACTGCGCCACGCGTGCGCGCAGCTGCTCCGCATAAGCCACGCTGCCTTGCGCATCCGCAGCCGCAGCGCCAGCAATGACGAACTGCCAGTCAGGCAGTTGCCCTGCAATGCGTTCCATCGCTTCGACGAATACGTCAAATCCTTTCCATGCCAGCAGCCAGCCTGCGATAATGATGCGTTTCGTGGACGTATGCTGCCGCTCGATCCCCTGCCCACTCTCCGCTCCAGCCGCTAACTCTTGCACAGCTGCACTCACAAGCCCAACGCCTGCCTTCATCTCGTAGCCATTATGCTCGTAGCTGACATTCGTTCCATCAGCATTGTTCATGAATGCCCGCAGGTCACTCTCCACGCTCTGCGATACGCAGCTGATATGATCCGCATTACGCAGTGCGTATCGGAACACACGCCTCGCCATCCCGCTGAAACTGCCCGGAAAATCATGCAGCCGAATAAGCGTTGGCACCTTGCGGCGTACGAGATTGATGAGCAAATGGGCTTTCACCGAATTGGAATAGACCAGGTCCGGCTGCTGCTCCTTAATAACTGCGCCAAGCCTACGGTATAACCGAACCGACTGCCCGATATCACGGCCGCTCACCTTGCCCCTTGTTGTATCCATCCGCTCGAATTCCTGCGCTTCAACCCACGGGATTCCAGCCGCCACGGCTTCTTGCTGCATAGCGCCAGCAGGCGAGACAAGGACAGGCGCAATGCGGGAGCGGTCCAGCCGCAGGAGCAAATCAAGCAGCACCTTCTCTGCTCCGCCGAACCGGCCTGCCTGATTGACGAACAGCACTTTTTTGACTGGTTGATTCATCACCCTGCGCCTCCCCCTGCTGCTATCCGCTGCCGTGCAAGCAGCGCCTCATAGACGTGATGGTAGGTCTTCGCCCGCTCGTTCCAGAGCAGTGATTCGCCTTGCTGAAGGCAGCCTGCCCGCCAAGCCTGCAGCTGGCCGCTCCCAATGAAGGTATCTAGCCGTCCCGCCCAAACGTCCACATCACGCTCAGATAGCAGCCAACCGCTTTCATCATGGCGAATGATCTCAGCTATGCCGCCAGCGGCATACCCCATGACCGGGCAACCATGATAAATGCTTTCCGCGGCAGCCATCCCGAATATTTCGTAGGAGGAGCACGCCATATAAACATTCGATGCCTGCAGCAAATGCCCGATCTGGCTGTTCGGAACGCGGCCAAGCGCCCATATATGTTCCTGAACCTGCCCATACATCGGAAGAGCCTCAACAAACGCCTTGGGTTCCCCCGCTAATACTAGCTTCACCTTGGATTTCAGGCGCAGCATCACTTCCAACAGGAACGCCAGGTTGTCTTCCTTGTCCATCCGCCCAATGTGCATCAGCACTGTATATCCTTCCGCTTGGGCGGTCCGGATTGCTGCAAGCTGCTCACTCGTTTCCGCCGTTATCGCCGTTTCATACGCGTCCGGATCAATGCCGACAGGCGCATAATGCGCAGGCTGCAGCCTCAAGCCTTCTGCATAATGCATCGCTGCCTTTGTTTTGCACAGCACGCCTTGCACTTGCGAGCGAATGAGCCCAGCATTGCCTTGCGTCAGCCACGTCTTCAGCCTGCGGCTGGACTCGTACTCCCCTAGGGAGAGTACGAGCGGCACGCGGCTGCGCTTAGCGGCATAATGTGCCGCGAGCACGCCAAGATTGCTTAAATCTTGGCATTGAATGATATCTGCTCCCTCTCGCAGCAAGCTGCCATATCCATGCTTTGGCCAACCAGCTTGGCGCCCGCCAATGCGGGGCAGCTCATGCCAGACCAAGCCTTCCCGAACCGGAATAATCTCCTCCTTCGGGCCGGACGAGTACACTGTAACGCGCCAGCCGAACTGAGCGAGCGCTTTGCCTAAGCCGATTTCTTGCACGTTATAATGGCGGGGATTCACATATTGGGAGCTGCCCCGCATAATCGCCAGTTTATTAGCGCTCAGCTGCATCACATCTGCACCTTCTTTCTTGGAATGAGCCGCTTCATAACCTGTCCTGCCATTGTTAAGAGCGTTGCCAATATATCATTGCGCAGCGGAAGCAGTTTCGCCACGAGCAGTACAACCAATCCCGTCACCGCTAGCGCGCCGCCGCCCCTGGCCATAAGCAGCAGCTTATTCGCTTCAACAGAGGACGGAACAAGCAGCGCATAGCCAATTAATGCAACGAGCAGCACGGCGCCACCTGGCACGACCGCCTTCGCCACTTGCAGCGAGTGTTTAACAATTCCTGACTGGAGCTTGCGCATCGCAAGCGTATACAGAATGAGTACATTCGCTGCAACGGATAACCCGTTAGCGATGACAAGCCCTGTCACCCCATACGATTGAACAAGTGCATAACCACATACAAGATTGACAATGACTGCGCCTACAGAAGCAATTATTATTTTCCGTCCGCCATGGAAGGAGAAGAAGAACTGCACCGTAATCGGCAGCATCATGTAGAAGAACGAGAACCCGCCGTAAATCTTCAGCAGCGACGCTGTTATATGCAAGTCGCTAATCGTAAATTTGCCATGATAATAGAACACCGCCACAAGCGAATCTCCATAAAAAATGAGCCCTCCGCTCACGAGCAGCCCTGCAAAAATGATCCACGACAGCCCTTTGCGGTACAACCGCCCCATTTCACTTAAGTTGCCATCGTTATGGCTGCGAACGAACCGAATGTACATCGTCGTCGCGATTGTCCCGCCAATCAGCCCCGTAGGCAGCTGGCCAAGCTTGGAAGCATAGTTCAGATTGCTAATCTGTCCGCCAGGAAGCCCCGAAGCGAGTATTCGGTCGACGATTTGGTTCATTTGCGTTAATGCCTGGCTTAAGAAAATCGGAACCATTGCCTTGGCGACAATCTTCATCGACGGATGCCATAGCCGCAGCTCCAGCTTGAGCTTCTTCGACCGGTATAGCGGCACCATCTGTACGAGGCAGCGGCCCATAACCCCAGCTAACAAGCCATACGCAAGCGCCTCAATGCCCAGCCATCGATACAGCACAAGCAACGCAAGAAAAAAGAATGCGTTATACATAATGCCGACAAGCGAAGAATACACAAACTGCTCAAACGTATTGTTAATGCCCGAGAACAAGCCCGACAGGGCTGAGAACAGAATGGCAATCGCCATAATGCGCAGCAAGGAATCCCCTGTCTCATGCTGCATAGCGCTAAAGTTAGGCGCCAATAGCCCAACCACTTGGTGTACAAGCACGTAGACACCCACTGCGAGTGCCAGTGATGCCGCCCCGACATATAAGAAAGCCGTCGTAATCAGCTGTTCGCCCGATCGCAGTGATCGGTCCCACTCCTTGCGCAGCACAGGAATAAGCGCATTGGTCACCGTATAGCCAATCCAGCCTGCAACTAAATCCGGGACAATCATCGCCACATAATAAGCATCTGTCGCATCCGTTGCGCCGAATAAATAAGCAATATAGGACTCTCGGCCAAAACCGAGCAGCAAGCTAACTAAAG
The DNA here is from genome assembly GCF_009789195.1 of Paenibacillus sp. MMS18-CY102. GTDB lineage: Bacteria > Bacillota > Bacilli > Paenibacillales > Paenibacillaceae > Paenibacillus_T. Next base: position 142,798 of record NZ_WSTC01000004.1, read on the forward strand.
TCAGGGTTCCGACGATTATTGTATTTCGCTTCAACGGGGATCGGTTCCCTTCCAGCTGCCTCTTGCAGCAGCTCCTCTGTATATGCCTTAAACGCCGTTACAAATCGTTCCGTAGAGAACCGCTTAGCATTGTCCAAACACGCTTGCGAGCTAATGCGCGACGCATGCTGCTCGAACCGCCGTACACCTTCTACGAGCGAGGCAACCGTCTGCTCCTTGAAAAACACGCCTGTCGGCTGCACTGCCGCATCCTCATCCGCTGCCGCTATATCGATCACGGTCTCCAGCGCGCCGCCCTTGCCGAAGGCGATGACCGGCGTTCCAGCCGCTTGCGCTTCGACTACCGAGATGCCGAAATCTTCCTCCGCTGCGAATACGAAAGCACGCGCATGCTTGAGCAAGCTGCGCACATTTTCTTGCGGCTGATAGCCGAGCAGCTCGACGTTGGCCGTCGCTTTGGCCTTAATTTTGTTAAAATCCGGCCCGTCGCCGACAACGATCAGCTTCTTGTCTGGCATCGTAGCGAATGCTTCGACGATTAGGTCCATCTTCTTGTACGGCACCATCCGCGAAAGCGTAATATAATAGTCCTGCTTGTCCTCCGAGTACTCAAACCCTTCAATATCGACAGGCGGATAAATAACCTTCGACTCACGCCGATACACCTTCCAAATCCGGTTGGCAATGAAATTGGAGTTCGCCATAAAATAGTCCACGCCGTTCGACGTCCGGTAATCCCACATTCGGATACGGTGGAGCATCCACTTTGCCATGAACCCTTTGAGCCCTCGTTCCAATCGGCTCTCCTTCAAGTATTGATGCTGTAAATCCCAAGCGTAACGCATAGGGGAATGCACGTAGGACACATGCAATTGGTGCGGGCCCGTGACAATGCCTTTGGCCACCGCATAGGAGCTGGAGATGATGAGGTCATACTTGGACATATCAAATTGCTCAATTGCCAGAGGCATAAGCGGAAGCAGCTTGCGGTAAATTCGTTTAGCGAATGGAATGTCTTGAATGAAGGAGACGTTCGTCTTCTTGTTCAGAATGAAGCCCCTCTTATTTTCTGGCAGAAAATCGACCAGGGAATACAGGTCCGCGTCCGGGTAGAGCAGCAAAATCTGTTCCAACACTTTCTCCGCGCCTGCGTAGGTTACGAGCCAATCATGTACGACTGCAACTTTCAATGTTGTTCACCCTTCTCATCTGTTCTTCTTAGTAGGCATTCTTCGAACCGAACAACACTGCAAACGTACGCAGCACAATCCAGCAATCCAGCCATATGCTCCGCCGCTTAATATACGACAGGTCGAGCTCTACCATCTGGTCGAAGGTTAGCCCATTGCGCCCGCTTACTTGCCATAAGCCTGTACAGCCCGGCGTCACAGCCAAGCGCTGTTTGTCATAGTCCGTGTAGGTCTCAACCTCACGAGGCAGCGGAGGGCGCGGCCCGACAAGGCTCATATCGCCACGCAGCACGTTGAGCAACTGTGGAAGCTCATCGAGGCTCGTTTTGCGAATAAAGCGGCCGATACGGGTAATTCGCGGGTCCTGCTTCATTTTGAACATGGAGCCCTTAATCTCGTTCTGCCCGAGCAAATGGTCAAGCTGCTTCTCTGCATCTGTTATCATCGAGCGGAACTTATACATTCGGAATTCCTTCCCATCCTTGCCGACTCGTGTCTGGTGGAAGAATACCGGACCCCTCACATCTTCTAGCTTAATTAGAACGGCAAGCAAGAAGAATGTGGGGAACAGCACCAGAAGGCCAAGCGACGCACCTAGCAGGTCCATCGTCCGCTTCATTGCCAGATATAGGACCTTTGCGCTTGCTTTGCCAACAGTCGCGGCCGCGCTTCGCGTTCCCGGCAAACTCTCGTCTGTCACAGCCGCGGCTAGATCCCCCTCATTATGGCTGACTATTGTCATCTCTCGTTCTCCCAACTGCTTTGTCTATTTAGCAAAAAACGGGCTATCCTTTTCTGCAAAATAGTAGAAAAGCATAGCCCGTTCTTCGTCATTCCGAACAAGCGTGGTGTCATCCCTGCTGTAATTCCCGTATGCTACAAACCTACTTGCCTGATGTTATGCCGTATTGTTTCAGCAGCCGCTCCATCGTCTGGATTGCCTGCCCCCGCAGATTGGCGTCCCGCATTGCAAACTCTAGTGTCGTCTCGATAAATCCGCCCAAGTCACCGACATCGTACCGCGTGCCCTCGTAGGCGTATGCATACACCTGACGCAGCTCATTCAACGATTGAATCGCGTCCGTCAACTGGATTTCACCGCCGACACCGCGTTCTTGGCGCTCAAGCAACTCGAAGATTTCCGATGTCAAAATATAACGGCCCATAATTGCCAAATTCGATGGCGCTTGGCCAAGCGGCGGCTTCTCTACAAGACGCTCCACCTGGTACAGCGGCCCTTCCTCGTTCCGCGCTTTCACGATCCCGTACCGATTCGTCTCCTCATCAGGCACATGCTTCACTGCGATAACCGGGCTTTGCACCTTCTCATAAGTATCGATCAGCTGGCGTATGCAAGGAACCTCCGCCTGCACAATATCATCACCCAACAGCACGGCAAACGGCTCATCGCCGAAAAATTTGCGTGCAACCCAGATCGCATGCCCGAGCCCAAGCGGCTCTTTTTGCCGAATGTAGTGGATATCCGCCATGCGCGAGGAGCACTGTACCCGCTTCAACAGATCCAGCTTCCCTTGCGTCCGTAACATCTCTTCAAGCTCGAATGCGTTGTCAAAATGGTCCTCGATCGCCCGCTTGTGCTTGCCTGTCACAATAATAATATCCTCGATGCCAGCGGCGACCGCTTCCTCGACAATATATTGAATCGTTGGCTTTGTTAGAATCGGAAGCATTTCCTTCGGCATCGCCTTAGTGGCGGGAAGGAAGCGGGTTCCCAACCCCGCTGCTGGAATAAGTGCTTTACGAATCGTTTTCATTAATTACACCCTTTCTTATTGGCCATCATTTACGTTCCTTCTATTTCACTAGCGAGAAACCGCCGATAAGCCCCAGGTGTATTAACATTTATGAAGGCAGCCTCTTCTGAAGCGCCTTGCGGTTCCACGAAAATGCATTGCAAATCGTCTAGCAGCCCCATCATCCTATAGCGTCCTGCCGACAGGTGCGCTACAAGAGCGGGGAGTGCGCGCGTATGATACAGCGCGTGAAACGGCTGGCGCAAGGCGCCAACGAAAGCTGCCGCTTCTTCATTCGCAGAGCCGATCTGTGCAGCTAGCCTCGCTACATAAGCAGCAGATAGATTCGGCATATCGCAAGCGATAACGAAAGCATAGCCAGCATCGCCGCCATTCAAGTTGGCTGTTAACGCTGCATGCAGTCCCGCCATAGGGCCACAATCAGGGTATGCATCGTTAACGAATCGAATGCGCCCTCCTTCAATATCCAATGCCGAAAGCTCACCACGGTATGCCTCCGCCCGTTCCTCGCTTCCAGCTGCAACCGTAACTTGCAGGCCCAGCGCTCGCAGCTCCATCGTTAGCTTCGCAAGAAGAGAACGGCCACCGATGGGCAATAGCGCCTTATCCTCTCCCATTCGCGTGCTTTTGCCGCCTGCAAGCACAATTGCTTCGGATAGCCGAAAGTTTGGTTCCATCACTGTCCCCCCTTCTTGTTCTTGTTCTTGTCTGCTGCTATGCACATATCCTAATCCGCCCATCGCATACACTCTTAAGAAATGGAACTTCCAAGAGGAGATGATCCGCATGGCTCAACAGCCATCCGCTACCGACCGGCTGCTCGCTCAAGTGCTGCCACTGGAAGCCCGCAATTATAACCCGCTTCCAATCGTCATCGCCGAAGGCAATGGCGTCTGGGTGACCGATGCGGACGGCAATCGGTATATGGATATGCTGAGTGCCTATTCGGCGCTAAATGCCGGCCATCGCCACCCCCGCCTCATTCGGGCACTGCTGGATCAAGCGATGCGGGTGACGCTCACCTCCCGCGCCTTCTACAACGAGCCGTATGTGCGGCTTTGCGCCAAGCTTACCGCCTATACCGGCAAGGAAGCGATCCTCCCGATGAATTCTGGTGCTGAAGCGATTGAAACCGCTGTGAAGGCCAGCCGGCGCTGGGGATACAGGCAGAAGGGCATTCCTGCAGAACAGGCAGAAATCATCGTTTGTGAGGGGAACTTCCACGGGCGAACCGTGACGGCCACTTCATTCTCCACTACGGAAGCTTACCGCAGTGATTTCGGGCCGTTCACGCCCGGCTTTCGAATCATCCCTTACGGCGACATCGAGGCATTGGAGCAAGCCATCACGCCCAATACTGCCGCTTTCCTGGTAGAGCCGATTCAAGGGGAGGCCGGCATTATTGTCCCGCCCGAAGATTATCTCGCGGCTGCCGCAGCAGTATGCCGCAAGCACAATGTGTTGTTTATCGCCGACGAGATCCAGACGGGCTTTGGCCGAACAGGCAAACGGTTCGCTTGCGACCACTATGGGGTTGTACCTGATATGTATGTGCTGGGGAAAGCGCTCGGCGGCGGCATTTTGCCGGTATCGGCAATCGCCGCCAACCGCAGCATTCTAGATATATTCGAGCCAGGCTCGCACGGCTCAACCTTCGGCGGCAATGCACTGGCTTGCGCCGTTGCTGCCGAAGCGATCGCCGTCATCGAGGAGGAACAGCTTGCTAGCCGTTCCGCCGCGCTTGGCGCGAGGCTGCTGGAAGCGATGGGCAGCATCAACCATCCTCTGATCCGGGATGTCCGGGGAATCGGTTTGTTCATCGGCATCGAACTGGCGGTGCCTGCCCGGCCTTATTGCGAACGGCTCATGTCGCTTGGGCTGTTATGCAAGGAAACGCATGAGCATACGATTCGCCTTGCGCCGCCATTGACAATCTCGGCCCAAGAGCTGGAGTGGGCGATCAAGCGCATCGAAGCGCTCTTCGTCTAGCCTTCACACTTTCAAACGACTAGCGACACAGCCTTGCTTGCCGCTTGCAGCAGCAAGCAGCACCTGCGACAAGCGAGGCACCACCTCAGCTAAGGCTGTATCGCTTAGGAACTTTCTTGCGCCGGCTGTGGGCCAGCACAGTGCCCAGCACTGCAACCCCCGCTGTCTCCAGCATGCCCTTCGCCCGCAACGCATCCTCTTCCTTCACCACGCCGCTTCGCAAAACAAGCAGTGCACCGTCACACACACCCGCCAACAATTGGGCAGCGGCAGAGGACAGCATGGGCGGCATATCCATCAGCACGACGTCGTACTCGCCTTTCCATTGCCCGAATAAAGCGTGCAGCTCCCCTGCGCCTGCGGCAACGGGATCAATTGCCCCAACCGGCTGCAGTCCAGACGCCACAATGCTCAAATTCGGCAACACTTCCTGCTGCACGGCTTCAGCCGCTTCGCTCGTATAAGACAGCAAGGAGCTTAGCCCTATTCGATTGCTGATGCCAAACAGCTTATGAACAATCGGCTCTCTCAGGTCGCCATCTACGAGCAGCGTCCGCCGTCCCGCTTGCGCATACGTGATCGCTAGATTTGCAGCCGTTTCGGTAACGCCGCTGCCCCTATGAGGCGCAACTATGGCGATAACCGTAATGTCTTTGCCTGAAGCTGCGTAATCTAATTGCGTGCGCAACGACAAATAGAGATCCACATACGAGGATTCCAGGCCGCCGAGCATTAATAGCTTATTTCTCCAACGGGACATCCCGGCTCTCCCCCGTTCTCCTGCGATGCAGCATGTTCGCTTTCCGTCCGCCCATCCGCTTATTGCCCTCCATGAATAAAGGCAGTTCAATTAGCGTTGGCAGCTGCAGCACACGTTGCACATCCCGCTCACTGCGAATTGACCGATCCAAGTAAGCTAACAGCACACACACGCCTGTGCCCAGCATTGACGATACAATAAAGGCAATCACAACTAACATCTTCAGCTGCATGCCTACAGGAGCCGGTTGGTCCGCAGGCACCGGATTCGCTTCATACAACAAATCCACGTTGCTTATGCGGAACACGCGTTTCGACTCGGCAAGGAACACTTCCGACACCGCATTGGCGATCTGAGCTGCGCGGCTATACGACGCATCCTGGGCAACAATTGTGAGCAACTGCGAATTAAGGCCGGCATTCACCTTAATTCGGCCTGCAATTTCACCCGGACGAAGGCCTAACTCGGGATGCTCTTCTGCAACCTTGTCCATGACAACCGGCGTCCGAATAAATTCCTTGTACGTATCGATCATTTTCAGATTCGCTTCAATCGCATCAATCTCGGAAGCAAGCGCCGAAGAATCGTCAACCGAATGGCGGATGACTAGCTTCGCGTTAGCTTCGTAAGCCGGCTTTTGCATGAATTGGCCGTAGCCAATCGCGACACTTACACCGCATACGACCATCACGATAATGATCCACAATCGATGACGCAAAATGCGCCAATAATCAAGCAGCTCGAGCTCTTCCGGCACTAGTGTTGTCCCTCATTCCCCATCATCAGCTGTCGACACCAATTCTGACCATTATTAGTAGAATTAAGAGGTAAATTGACACATATTGTCGATCTTACGAATATGAGCCTATTTTATCATTGCAAAATTTACATCGTCAATCCCATCGAAACCGCTTTCCTTGCCTTTTCTTTTCAATAAAAAAAGCTGGAATCATCGTACGATTACGCACTATGATTCCAGCCTCGAAATGCTATAATATTACGCTTTGCTTGGATCAAACGAGCTCTTAAGCGACACGATCCGATTGAATGCCAGCTTACCGGCATCCGACAGCTTCGGATCGACATTGAAGTAGCCGTGGCGGAAAAATTGGAACTTATCTTGCCCCGCCGCATCAGCCATCCCTTGCTCCACGAACCCTTGCAGCACCTCAAGCGAATTCGGATTGATCCGCTCTAGGAAAGGCTTATCCGCGTTGTTCTCGCCATCGATGAGCAGCGGCTCGAATTGGCGGAATTCTGCCGCCTTCGCTTGCGTTGCCTCCACCCAATGGATCGTCCCTTTAACCTTGCGTCCCGTGAAGCCAGAGCCGCTCTTCGTCTCCGGGTCGTACGTGCAGCGCAGCTCAATCACTTGCCCTGCCTCGTCCTTGATTACTTCTTCGCATTTTACGAAGTAAGCATGTTTCAAGCGCACCTCGTTGCCAGGGAATAGGCGGTGGTATTTTGCCGGCGGGTCCTCCATGAAGTCGTCTTGCTCGATGTAAATCTCGCGGGAGAACGGAATAAGGCGCGTGCCCATCCCTTCGTTCTCAGCGTTATTCTCCGCTTCGAGCTGTTCAACTTGCCCTTCCGGGTAGTTCGTAATAACGACCTTCAGCGGGCGTACAACAGCCATAGAGCGCAGCGTCTTGAGCTTCAAGTCTTCCCGGATAAAATGCTCCAGCATCCGCTCGTCGACCAAGCTGTTCGCACGGGCAACACCGATCTCGCGGCAGAATGCGCGAAGCGCCTCAGCCGTAAATCCGCGGCGGCGAAGGCCGCTGATCGTCGGCATGCGCGGGTCGTCCCAGCCGTCCACAACGCCTTCATCGACGAGCGATTTCAGATATCTTTTGCTCATAATTGTATTCGTAATGTTCAGGCGCGCGAATTCGTATTGATGAGGCGTAGCCGCCATCTCACATTCTGCAATCGTCCAATCATACAACGGGCGGTGATCCTCGAACTCCAGCGTACAGATCGAGTGCGTTACGCCCTCAATCGCATCGCCTAGTGGATGCGCATAGTCATACATCGGATAGATGCACCATGCGTCGCCCGTCCGGTGATGGTGCGCATGCGCAATCCGGTACAGCACGGGGTCGCGGAAATTCATGTTCGGCGAAGCCATGTCGATCTTCGCGCGAAGCACGCGCTCTCCGTCCTTGAACTCGCCTGCACGCATACGTGCGAACAGATCGAGGTTCTCCTCTACGCTGCGATTGCGGTATGGGCTCTCTTGGCCTGGCTCCGTCAGCGTGCCGCGCGTCTCGCGCATTTGCTCAGCGGACAAGTCGCATACATAAGCTTTGCCCTTCTTGATGAGAAGCACTGCACGTTCATACATTTCTTCAAAATAATCCGATGCGAAGCGAAGCTCGTCCCAGTTAAAGCCCAACCACTGTACGTCTTCCTTAATTGCATTAACGTATTCTGTATCTTCCTTCAGCGGATTCGTATCGTCGAACCGCAGATTTGTCCGCCCTTTGAATTCGTCCGCCAGCTCGAAGTTCAGGCAGATCGATTTGGCATGGCCGATATGGAGATAACCGTTCGGCTCCGGCGGGAACCGCGTAACCACTTCGCTAACAGCGCCATTCTTCAAATCCTCAACGACGATATTACGGATAAAATTTGAGGATGATGTCTTGTTATTGTCCATTCCGACCAATCCTTCCTGCGACAAATATCTATCCTCTTATAATACACAATTTACTAGGCTTTTATAAATAGGCTGCATGAAATAATCCAAATTCACAATTGAACGCCATCGCGTTGACGCCTTTAATTCACATGCATATAATTAGGTTAGCTAAGTAAAATATAAATCGAAGGAGTTGATGCCCTTTGTCGGAGCATACGCATACTTCCAGCGAACTCATCCGAGCTTTCCGACAGCTGCGGAATATGAATTGGACTGGAGTTAAAACAACCAACGACGGCTGTACGCGCAGCGAAATTATGGCCTTATTCCACGTACGCTACATCACGCAGCGCTCCAAAACCGGGCTCAAGTCCTCCGATCTCGCCCGTTCGCTGAATGTAACGCTTCCCACCGTAACCCAAATGGCCAACGTCCTAGAAGCACGAGGGCTCATTGAGCGGCATCGCGACCCTTCCGACCGGCGCGCTGTGCTGCTCAGGTTAACAATTGCAGGCGAACAGATGACTCAGGATGCGGAAGCCACTATGCTGCGCACAATCGGTGCCGTCGTCGAGCATCTGGGCATTGAGCGGAGCCAGCAATTGATCGGCCTCTTGGATGACGTGTTCCAATTTTATAGCGATAACGGCGCTACTGCCTGCACGCCTGAAAAGCATGAGCCGCCCGCAACTAACCGCAATGGCGGCCCCCTACAAATTTGAATGAGGTGAATGTCAGAAGATGATTAAGCTATTGCGTTATTTGAAGCCTTACTGGATTGCTGTATCGCTTGTCCTATTGTTCGTCTTCTTGCAATCGTTATCCGATCTCTATCTGCCCACTTTAATGGCGGACATCGTTGACAAAGGGATCGTAACCGGCGACACCCCTTATATTTGGCGAATCGGCGGCTTTATGCTGCTTATCGCACTCCTAGGTGCGATCTGTTCCATTGGTGCCAGCTACCTATCTGCCAAATCTGCTGGCAGTTTCGGGCGCGACCTGCGCAGCAAGCTGTTCGCCCATGTCGAGAAATTTTCGCTCAACGAATTCGATAAGATCGGCACCGCTTCCTTAATTACGCGGACGACGAACGATATCACGCAGGTCCAGCAGGTTCTGACGATGATGATGCGCGTCATGGTCATGGCTCCGCTCATGTGCTTTGGCGGCATTATTATGGCCCTATCGCGCGATGTTAAGCTCTCGTTCGTCATCATCGGGCTCGTGCCCATCATTGCCTTGGTTATCCTGATCGTCTCCTTCCGTACAATTCCGCTCTTCAAGCTGCAGCAAAAAAGGCTGGACCAACTCAACCTCGTCCTGCGTGAGCACTTGACCGGCATTCGTGTCATCCGTGCGTTCAACCGGACTGGCCACGAGCAATCCCGCTTTACCGATGCGAACGCCAATTTGACTGATACGGCAGTAAAGGTCAACCGGATGATGGCCGCCCTCATGCCTGTTATGATGCTGGTCGTCAACTTCGCGAGCATCGCGATTATTTGGTACGGCGGCATTCGAATCGATAATGGCGGCATGCAGGTCGGCGACCTGATGGCGTTTATCCAATATGCGTGGCAGATCATGTTCGCCCTCATCTTTGCATCGATGATGTTCGTCATGGTTCCCCGCGCATCCGCATCTGCAGCGCGCATCCAGGAGGTGTTCGACATGCAGCCGAACATCGCCGATCCCGCGAAACGTGCAGCATCAACCTCCTCGCAAGGCGAAGCGAAGGGCTTTATCGAATTCCGCGACGTCTCGTTCCGCTATCCCGGCGCTGAGATGAATGCCCTATCGAACATCTCGTTCACCGCTGCGCCTGGGGAAATTACAGCCATTATCGGCGGCACGGGCTCAGGCAAATCAACAATGATCAATCTCATTCCGCGCTTCTATGACGTGAGCGAGGGCGCCGTTCTCATCGATGGCGTCGACGTCCGGGAGATGACACAGCAAGCGCTGCGCGGGGCAATCGGCCTTGTGCCGCAGAAGGCCTCATTGTTCACCGGCACCATTGCCGAGAACATTCGGTTCGGCCATGAAGAAGCAACCGATGAAGAGGTGCAGCATGCAGCGGCTGTAGCACAGGCGGCAGACTTTATCGGCAAAATGCCTGACGGCTACCAATCGCTCATCACCCAAGGCGGCACCAACGTCTCCGGCGGGCAAAAGCAGCGGCTGTCCATCGCCCGCGCCCTCGTCCGGAAACCGTCGATCTATCTGTTCGACGACAGCTTCTCCGCGCTCGACTTCAAAACGGATGCGAAGCTGCGCGCTGCCCTTCGTCCAGAGACCGCCGAGGCTGCCTTGATCATCGTCGCCCAACGGGTAAGCACCGTCATGGATGCCGATCGCATCATCGTGCTCGATGAAGGCCGCATTGCCGGCATCGGCACGCATCGCGAGTTGTTAGCGAATAACGAGATTTATCGGGAGATCGTCACGTCGCAGCTGTCAGAGGAGGAGATCGCATGAGCAAACAAGTGAAGGCGCCATATATGGCAGCTGACCAAGGCGCAGGGCAAGGCGGGCCGCGTCCGGGCGGCGCTGGCCCCCGTCCCGGAGGCCCCCCTGGCGGTGGCATGAATCCTAGCGCAATGGGCTTCGGCCCGCGCGGCGGCCCAGGCGGCATGATGGGGCAAGGGCAGAAAGCGAAGAACTTTAAGGTCACGCTCCGACGCCTCATCCGGTACTTGCACCCGCATCGCGGCGCGTTGCTCGTCGTCTTGCTAACCGCTGTGCTTAGCACGGTATTCTCGATTCTCGGCCCAAAAATTCTAGGCAATGCCACAACGAAGCTGTTCGAAGGCTTAATGGCCAAAAAGAATGGCATCGCTGGCGCAGCCATCGACTTCGACGCTATCTTCAAGATCCTGCTCACGCTAGCCGTGCTCTACATCATTAGCGCCGTGTTCAGCTATATTCAGCAACACGTCATGGCTGGCGTAGCCCAACGAACCGTATACGGCATCCGCGAGGACGTGAATGCAAAGCTCGCGAAGCTGCCGCTTAAGTTCTACGACGGGCGATCCCATGGCGAAGTGCTCAGCCGCGCGGTCAACGATATCGACAATATTAGCGGAACGCTCCAGCAGAGCTTAACGCAATTCATAACAGCTATCGTTACGTTGATCGGCGTAGTCGTCATGATGCTAACGATTAGCCCGTTGATGACGCTCATTACGATTATTACGCTGCCGCTCAGCTTTATCGCTATCAAAATGATAGCGTCGCGGTCACAGCGGCATTTTGCCGGCCAACAGAAAGCGCTAGGCGAATTAAATGGCCATGTTGAAGAAATGTACACAGGCCATCCGATCGTCAAAGCATTCGGCCGCGAACAAACGTCCATCGCCAAATTCGATGAAGTAAACGAAAGGCTTTATCAATCCGGCTATCGCGCCCAGTTCATCTCCGGCATTATCATGCCGCTTATGGGCTTCATCGGCAATATCGGCTACGTGCTCGTCAGCGTTGCGGGCGGCATTCTCGTCCTGCACAAGGCGATTACAATCGGCGATGTGCAAGCGTTCATCTCTTACTCGCGCCAATTCGCAATGCCGATTACGCAGACCGCGCAAATCGCGAATATCATCCAATCGACGATCGCCTCCGCAGAGCGCGTATTCGAGCTTTTGGATGAAGAGGAAGAAGTCCCGGGTGCAGAGCGCAGCGTGGACTTGCAGAAAAAAACCGCCGCACAAGGCATCCAAGGCGAGGTTCGCTTCGAGCATGTGAAGTTCGGTTATAAAGCTGATGCCTTGCTTATGGACGATTTGAACATCAACGTCCAGCCCGGCCAAACGATCGCCATCGTTGGACCTACAGGCGCCGGCAAGACGACGCTCATCAACTTGCTCATGCGGTTCTACGAGTTGAACGGCGGGCGCATTACCGTCAACGGCACTAACATTACGGAAATGTCGCGCGCCGAGCTGCGCAGCAACTTCGGCATGGTGCTGCAGGATACGTGGCTGTTCAACGGCACGATCCGCGACAACATCGCTTACGGCCGCATTGGCGCAACGGAAACCGATGTCGTGCGGGCAGCGAAGGCGGCTTACGCCGACCACTTCATCCGTACGCTGCCAGATGGCTATAACACGGTCCTTAATGAGGAAGCATCGAACATCTCGCAAGGGCAGAAACAGTTGCTTACGATCGCGCGGGCCATTCTCGCCGATCCCCAGATCCTCATCCTCGACGAGGCGACAAGCAGCGTCGATACGCGGACCGAGGTGCATATCCAGCAAGCGATGAACACGCTGATGGAAGGCCGCACGAGCTTCGTCATCGCGCATCGGCTATCCACGATTCGCGACGCTGACCGCATTCTCGTCATGAACCAAGGCGCGGTCATCGAGCAAGGCTCCCATGAGGAGCTGCTCGCGCAGCGCGGCTTCTATGCCGACCTGTACGAGAGCCAATTCGCTGCATCGAAGAAACAGACGGAAGCGATTTAGTGCCTTCACTTACTACTTACGCTAGCCGAGCAGCGGACCTGTCCCAAAGAGTAGGCCCGCTTACTTGAAAGAACCCGCTCACTTCATAAAACAACGCAGCAGAAATCAAGAAATGGCGGTGCAAGGGGTTATCCCTGCGCCACCATTTCTTTTTTTCGATTGCTGCTTTCTTGAGCAGATAATCGGCGAGCGAAGGGCACTCAGCCGAGTAGGCACTAACAGTCGATGCAGGGCTTTCTATTTCTAACGGACATAGCAGCCGTTATTTGACCAAAATCGAGCACTTTATGGCTCTAACGGACCTACCAGCCCTTATTTAGCTAAAAAACCTTCCGTGAGGCAACGAAATGGCTAAATAACGGCCATGGTGTCCGTTACATTTGTAATCGACGCATATGGAGAGCTATAACGGCTGTACGGTCCGTTAAAAAAAGGCGTATCTTTACATGCGGGGCCTTTGGGATGGTCCCTTCATTTGGAAAAATTTTAATGGACACCCCAATATATTCCGAAGTATAATGTTCGACGCGATATAGGATAAAAGACATGGTTCGCAAGCAACAAAACAGCCTGATTTATTTTCATTTATTCCAATTATTAGTCGGAGGTGCCTTTATTTTGTCCAAGAAAATGCTATACAAATTGCTCGGCCTGCTCGCCATCATCAGCCTGCTGCAGACGCAAGCGGTTGCTTTCGCAAGCAAGGGGGACGACTCGATTGATCAAGCACAGCATATTGAAGTGAACCAATCCTATTCGGGCCTCATTTCCGAGAGCGGTGACGCGAATTACTACCATTTTAGGCTAGATACAGCCGGCCAGGTTGATATCACAATGCCGAACGTCAGCGGCAAGAGCTGGAACTACACGCTGTATGACAGCAGCGGCAAGCAATTCCCGTGGTATAACTACACCAGCTATAACGAGCTCGCCAAGGGCGATACGGTATCCAGTGTCGGGCTGCCAGCCGGGGACTACTATATAAGCATTCACCGTTATGATGGCGATGTTTACAAAACCCCTTACTCTTTTCAGCTGAAATTCACGCCAGGCAACACGTTCGAGAAAGAGAACAACGACACATTAACGGCAGCAACGTTAATTTCAACCAACCAGAACTACCAAGCTCGCCTGCAATACAACAGTGACGTCGACTACTACAAATTCACCCTGCCGAAGAGCGGCAAAGCATCGGTTATTCTCCCGAATGTGAGCGGCGTCAGCTGGGCTTACCAGCTGTACAATAGCGAAGGCAAGGAATTCCCTTGGGGCAACTATACCGATTACAACGAGCTTGCCAAAGGCAACAGCATTTCAAGCGTCGGCCTGCCGGCAGGCGAATATTATTTGCGCGTAAGCCGCTATGACGGCACCGTCAGCACTACGCCATATACGCTGCAAGTAAAATATGAAGCTGGCGATACGTATGAGAAAGAAAATAACGACACGTTGTCCTCTGCCACGCCTGTCGTTGTAAACAAAACCTATGACACTCGGCTGCAATATAACAATGACGTCGATTTCTACAAATTTAATCTGCCGAAGAGCGGCAAGCTGTCCCTCGTCATTCCGAACGTAAGCGGCAAGAGCTGGACCTACCAGCTATATGATAGCGAAGGCAATTCGTTCGCTTGGTACGGCTATACCGACTACAATGAACTCGCCAAAGGCAACACGGTCTCAAGCGTCGGCCTGCCAGCAGGCGACTACTATGTGCGCATCAGCCGTTATGACGGCAGTGTGAGCAGCACATCCTACTCGCTTCTGCTAAAGCTCACGCCAGGCGATACGTATGAGAAAGAGAACAACGACAAGCTTTCCACAGCGACGCCTGTATCAGTAAATAAGCTGTATGAAGCTCGCCTGCAGCATAGCAGCGACTACGACTACTACAAGTTCACGCTATCTTCCAAGTCAGCCATCTCGATCGGCCAGATCAAGGGGTATGCTGATCAGTATTTGTACGTCAACCTGCTAGATAGCAAAGGAAACTATTTCGACACATCGAGTGGTAAAGTGACGCTCGCTCCCGGCACCTACTATCTCACTGTCAACGGCAACTCCGGCGATTACAAGTTCAAGGTTAATGCCGCATCGCTCCCGTTGGCCGCTAAGCAAGTGACGGTCGTTAACAAAAAAGGAACGTCCAACGATACCTTGACGGTATCCAACATTAAAAAAGGCGATGCCGTTAAAGTGTACAGCAAACAAGGCAAGCTGCTGGCGCAAACAACACTCGCCTCTGGCACGAAAGCTACTTTGAAGCTTACGCAGCTGAGCAGCACTGGCGGCGACCTGTATGTTTCGGTGACGAATGCCGGCCTGCAAGAGAGCGGCAAAATTACAGTAAAGTATAGCAAAGAATCGTAACACCCTTTTATCCAGCATCTCAAAAAACCGTCATGGCATGCCGCCTTGACGGTTTTTTCACAAGACCAATCCATGTAGATGAATACATACGAGGGAGGTGGCTTATTTGTTTATTCAAACGAATCAAAAACGTTTCACGTTGATCAGCCTGCTTACTATAGCCATCCTCCTCCAGTTGCAGGGGGCAGCTTCTGCAAACAGCGGCGATGATTCCATTGCTACAGCTAAACCTATTGCGTTCAACCAAACTTATACCGGACAATTGTCCAATGCGAACGATGCCAATTTCTATGCATTTGTGTTGAAGACGGACGGCAAGCTGAACATCAGCTTATCCAATGTAAGCAATAAAAGCTGGCGCTTCGTACTTTATAATGCTAAAGGCGTAAAGTTCCCTTGGTCCGAGCATACGCATGAGTTTGCTAGCGGGAATACAGAAAGCAATATCGGATTGCCGGCAGGGAAGTATTTTATCAAAGTCGAACGTAATGGCGGCAATACGAGCAATTCCCCCTTTAAGATTAAGCTCAGCTTCACTTCTAGCAGCTTATTTGAGAAAGAAGCCAATGATGCTTTGCTAAGCGCTAACCCCATTGCGATCAATCAAGAGTATCATGCTCATTTGCAACATCTTGAAGATAAAGATTATTATCAATTGTCCGTTCCAGCTAACGGAATGGCATCCATTGTTATTTCAAGCAAAGCAAACTGCAGCTACCTGTTTCAGCTATACGACAGTGACGGGAATGCCCTGACCAGGCAAGAAAGGACTCGTCTCTCCGAGAAAGCCACCAGCTACACGACTTACAATCTAAAGCTTTCTGCCGGCACCTATTATGTAAGTATCGTTGCCCTTCAGTCCTCAGCTAAAAACGAATACACGTTGCAGGCGAAATTCCAAAAAGGGGATTTTCCAGATGATGACCAAAATAGTACATTAGCAACCGCGGCATCCGTCGACGTAAACAAGGCCTACACGAACATGCTGCAGCATAATAGCGATGTTGATTTTTTCGCTTTTACACTTCCGCATAGCGGCAAGCTGAACCTCTTCATTCTGAGCTCTGGCGACCCTATTGCCCAATTCCAATTATACGATCGTAACGGGAAGCCATTTCAAAATGCATTATCCCATATCGGCCTGCCCGCAGGAGACTACTATGTTCGAATATCCCCTTTTGAAGGCAACTTTAATCGAACAGCCTACTCGCTCCAAATACAATTCCAGCCTGGGGACCATTATGAGCAGGAGAGCAATGATTCTGTGCTTACGTCGACACACCTCTTAACGAACAGCCTCTATGAAGGTGCCTTGCAACACGGTGGAGACCATGACTATTACCAGTTCACGCTGCCTTCTAGCGCATATGTAAATCTCGAATTGGCGAAAGAAACTGCCGCCCAACACCCACAAGCCCATTTGCTAGATATAGACGGCCATTCAATTCATGATGGGGATCTGATGAAAGGCAAGCTGCGTCTAGAAGCAGGAACGTATGTGTTAGATTTCTCTCCCCAATCGAAGTACCTAGAAACGGATTTTTTATTCTCTGAAAATAACTACAAGTTTAAAATCAATGCCACTTCGCTCCCCCTCACGCCTGATCAGGTTCAGTTAGAGTTCAAACAAAGCCGGTCAATATGGCCCACCAAACTCCCCACCTCCTAATAAAGGGATTTCTTGGGCATGCACCGAATTATTCCCTGATACTATTAATCGAACAAGGAGCGTATGCCTGCAATGAAATTCAAGAAGCTTAGCGCATTATTCGTAACCGTCGCATTCATCCTGTCGTCCTTCGCCACGTCCGCCTTCGCCGCCCCTTCGAAACCGGCACCTGCAGCCACCGTCGTTGTTGACGGCAACCAAATCCAGATTAACGGGGAACAGCCATTCGTCGACAAAGGCACTTCGTTCGTTCCATTGAAGCCGCTGTTTAACGAGCTGCATATCGCACTCCAGTGGGATAACGCTGCTAAGACGTTAACGGGCGTTAAAGGCGACCTGTCAATCGGGCTAAAAATCGGCAGCACCTCTGCCAGCGTGAATGGCAATGCCGTCCAGCTTTCCGCTGCCCCGCGGATCGTTAACGGCACAACCTTCGTACCGCTTCGGTTCGTTGGGGAAGCAACCGGATATGAAGTGGCTTGGTCCCAATCAACGAATACGATTACGCTAACATCGAAACAACCGCAAGTCGAAGCAACAAGCAAAGGCTTCATGTGGAAAGTCCAAAACAACGGCAATACCGTCTATCTCGTTGGCTCTATCCATGTCGCCGACGACGCGATGTATCCGCTGCGCAAAGAGTATGAGGAAGCTTTTAAAAGCGCGGACTATTTGGCCGTTGAGGTTGATTTGTCCAAAACGGATGAGAAAACATCCAACTACTTAATAGCCAAATACGGCACCTATACGGATGGCACGACGCTGAAGGACCATGTCTCGGCCGATACGTATAAGCAAATCGGTGCCATATTGAAATCACGCAAAATAGCGGAAAACGCTTTTGACAGCTACAAGCCGTGGGTAGTTAGCCAAGTCATTTCTACTTTCCAAGTAGCGGATAAAGGATACGAGCCTTCCCTTGGCATTGACCAATACTTCTTAGACAACGCGAACAAAACCAAAAAACCGGTCATCGAGCTGGAAACGTATGAACAGCAGATCAAGATGTTTGCTGATTTCTCAGTTGGACTCCAAGAGGACATGTTGAAAGCTGCTATCGCTGGCTACAACAACCCAAATACGGACAGCAGCGGAATCGATGAACTGACGGCAATGTGGAAGGACGGCGACGAGAACACGCTGGCCTCACTGGCTAAGCAAATGTCTGCAAACGAAGAGTACTACAAAGCAATGCTCGCAGACCGTAATGCTGGCATGGCGGAGAAAGTAACCGGCTTCCTAAACAGCCCGGACAAAAAAACGTACTTTGTTGTCGTTGGGGCACTCCATATGCTAGGCGATGACGGCGTCGTGACGAAGCTGCGCGCTGGCGGCTTTAAGGTCGAGAATTATTAAAGTGAGGAAAACAAAGAGCAGGGGCATATGCCTCTGCTCTTTTCATTAGCCTGTTGCTCATGCATCGCCACCTTCACCGCCCCAACTAACAACCAAATACTGCCCAGATAACAACAGATTACTTATAAAATTATTTTTAAAACCACTCTGTTCGTTATATACCGTAATTTGGCCGGTAGCCTTGTCCAACTCATGCACGCCGTCCTGCAACGTCCCTATCCATACAAACCGATCGTTGCCGACAATGCTCCTCGCGTTACTCCCTAGTTTTTTGTTGCTCTTGATCGTATTCGACTGCACATCCAGTACAGCAGCCGTATTCTCCGATACGATCCATGCCGTTGTGCCATCACTGTGAACAGCAAGGTTGCTTCCTATCCCGAGAAAATCATCCGTATAACGATGAAGCGTTCCATCCTTCCGGTCATACCGAAGCAACGGCACTTCATTGTTCACTTCGCTGGAACCAAACAGCTGATTGTAATAGAACCAAATCTGGCTTTTGTCATAAGCTATCGAATTGTAATAATTGCCTGGCTCCGTCGCGTATGTTCGCTTTTCATGGGTTGTCATATGAAAGGAGGTTATGCCATGTTCATCTACACTCCAAATGTTCTCCCCTATAAGCTTGCCATCAGCCGCATCTGAGCTTATTTTCTGGATATTCATCTTTAAAAAATCCGGTTCTGCAGCCAAGATAGGCTCTTCCGATGAAGGGCTGGTTGGCAATGCCGCTTTCTCGCTTGAACAAGAGACTAGCAAGAGGATAATAAAGAAGGCCATCATGCTGCTCATCAATTTCGTGCTGCTCTTTAATAAAATAGCGTTTATCTGCATAAATCAAAAGCCCTTATAACTTTCTCGCCCAATTCAGTATTCGTTGCGGATAAGCCGAGCTTCAGCTTGCTGTCTGTCAAAGGATAATGGGCGCCATCCTTCTTCCCTTCTGTCGGCAGCAATGTATACCCTATCTCCGGTTCAAACGCTATAGACAGATAAAGGTATAGCTTTGGCATATCTCTTTCTCTTTTGGTCGAAACAACAGCTCCCCCTATATCATCAGCTGAATAGTTTTTACTCGCCACAACTTGGATACATTCGAGACAAGCATCGCCTATTTCCTCCGCGTGATGCGGTGAAGGCAGCATGATCGGCTTATTAATGTCTGTGTACGGCCCATCTATTCTAATACACGGAAAGATGATGATTTTATTGGTTGCATTTTCTTTATACGCTCCAATTCTTATTCGCTCTGGGTTAAATTTCTCCAAATGAAGCCCTCCCCTTATTCAATCAACGTTATGCTCTTAACGTCGCGGAATGCAATATACACAGGTTGGCGGCCTATATCTATCCAGAATGAATAGATTTCTCCCCCTAGTTTCCTAACTTCCAAGAGTTCCCCTTCCGCAATCTGTCCATTTTCAAAAACGATCATGTACTGCGATCCACTTATAAGTTCCAAAGCGCTTCACCCCTTATTCGTTACTCATCAAATATAGCCATCTCCTCAAGGGCATCCTCTATGCTGCATCAACGGCTTCTTGTTCCTCATAAGCCTTTTCCATTGGAAACGGACTTCTTCATCAGTTCCCTGTCATCATTTATCATTAAACCATTCACTGCCCCCTAAATATTGTAGTATGCCATAAGCGAACTCCAACTCTGCGTGGCCGCCTTCTGCGTAGCCCATGCTTGTACTGATACCAAGATATTGAGGCGTAAAGTAACAGAATATATCGCTTTGCCCCTCAGTCCCAGCGAACTCTAACGAGTCTGCGTTGTTCAAACTCTTTGCTAGTTCTTCATCTGTCATCCATGCGAAGCTGTCGACAATCGCCTCTTTGCTCGCAACCGTAGTTTGCGGCACTTGAAACGCCCCATCACGTATCTTGCTAATAAAGCCTGCATCGATGGCCAGTACATCTTTAAGCGTGACTTTGCTTGCGTCTTCCAAATTTATGTTTGTTGTATAAAATAAATTGTTTGGATGGGCGGTCCCCTTTAGGCTCCCAATCCCACTATATTGAATGCTGAGCAACTGTTTATTTTGCAATGCTACAGCGTAATTAATTTCAAGTGTTAGCTCACCCAGGCTACCCGCTTAATAATAATGGAGCACATTCAGGGCCTCACTTTTAAGCCGTTTATTAATAATTGCCTGCTTGTCCTGATCCATTAAGCCAGTGATTTGAGGATAAGCGATCACGACATTATCCGATACATACTCCTCTTTTCTAACTGTATATTCACTGCTCACAGGTTCGATTTCATTGTTTACAGGTTCATTAGCAGCCATGCTTCCTTCTGCCGATAGATATAACTCTGATGCTTCCCCGTCTTGGCGGCAGGATTGTAAGCTGAATCTCAATCCATTCATCAAGTACAACAATTCGTAGGTTACATCTTCTTCCGAAGCTGTCCACGTTTTCTTGACTTCTTGCTGTCCCATTAATCTCTTTATTTGCTGGAAGTTCATGCCGGGTCTTGCGCCTATTTCGTTTAAAATGCCACTCTGTGTATCCTCGTTTACTGCGAGTGATATAGGCAATGAATCCACCCCATCATCCGGATAGATGAAGGTGACGCCCAAATCCTCTACATATACAGTCGGGAACATCATATGAGATCCCTGCATTGCGACCGTATCTTCACTGCTGCCCGACGCCGAAAGCTTGAGGGCATCCCCCCTCTTTACACCCAAATACTGATGGATCATATCTTCACTTTCTATCTGCTTACTCTTATTCGCACATGAACATAGCAATGCAACAATGATAATGGCAGTAATTATTTGTTTCATACGTCCTATTCATTCTCCTCTTACATGAACAGCATGCACATGCTTCTGGGACAGGAATAATAATACACCCAGCAACTCTTCCTTATGTGTACTGTTCACATGCTGGCTAACCTCAGTAAAGAAAGCAACTATTTCTTGTAGCTCGTTATTCACTAACCTTACATTCGTTCGATTATAATCTTTCAGTTTTTTTAATTTTGAATATTTAGTCCAGCTCTTTGTCTGATGAAAAAGAAAAAAATGTATATCTTCACTTAATTCCAATTTCCCAACCTTTCCCCATTTTGATTATACGAAATAATCTCATACGCCACGTGTAATCACCCCGTTTGTTTGGTTACGCTAAGCATAACTTTTCCTTGAAGATCGTTAATGCTGATTCAATATCTTCAATAACGGCATCACTATCCAACATGCTAGTTCTATATGGCCTATAAGTCTTCATACAAGATTGATAAACCGCTCTAATGAACTGATCCTTTTCTAAAACACAAAGCACTTCCCGGTTTACTGCAACCTGAAAATTATTCATTTTTGTTTTCACAAAAAGCACACTAAACGAGGATCCTGCGCAAACAAGATGAAACTCTCTCCTATCACTATCCCCTAGATCAAAACCAATTTTGTTCCAATGGCCGATTAGATCATCAATGGAATGCGCGAGTTTGATGCCATGAATATTGGGACCGCCATCCATCACATCATGCTCCAAAAATACGATGGCGTTATCATTTCAGCTATCCAAACAGAAAGCAACACCCACCCCAATCTGCCACAAGTGCCTGCACCCCTTCGTCGGCCTCTAACTCTTCTATATTTACGCAATATCGAGACTTTTCAATTTCAATGTTAAATCATTAATATGATTCAATAACATGTATCCACCTGCTTATCTTACGGATGTAATAATTTACTCGTTATAAAATAACGGGAATACTCCTCTTGCGCTTCTTTGCTTATACTCATGAACCAGCTTTGTTGCTCGATTAGATAAGCTTCTTTCCCAGCATCATCGTCCATGTACGGCAAAGGGGGATAAAACACTCCACTGTATCCCGGCAATTCACTCCTTATTTCCATAAGCATTTGGCCCAGCTTGTTTTGCCCACTGCCGTCCCCACCGTCACCCCAAAAAGAATCATTTTTGGTATGTTCGATTAGCAGGCAATTTCCAGTAGAGACTAAGATATCCCTTACGCTTTCATGCTGCTCACATTTTGCTGCAATCGCTCTCCGCATGATGGCCTCTTTCATTTCCTCCCAATCCTTTCGGAGTGGCTTGTTTCGATCGCGTCCTGCTATAGCCGCCTCCATAGGCGTTCGCAGCAATCGGATTTCCTCTTCAAAGCTGGTATTCGCAAATTTCATCGCTTGAAAATAATGCTCCACCGTTGCCCATCGTTTATTGTCCAGTTCTATCGGATGCTTCGAGAAATTAGAAAAGCAGCCGTAGGGCTTATTCGTTTCATAAAATTTGATCTGAATCATGTGGCATCTCCTTTTTGACCAATCCGAACCGGTCCCCCTTTATTTATCGGATGAAATGATAAGTTTATTTGGAATTATTTATAACAAAAAACCTTTAGAATTATATCCAAAGGCCTTAGATGAATGAAATCATTTGTTTTTCAACCCGACATACATCGTTTGTATTAACCATCTAAGTTTATCTGGGTTCATATTCCGCATCCCATGTGCGATAGAAAATATTTAAATAACTCCAATCCCCCACCTCACAAAGTTAATAATTAAGATTAAAAAATGCTATGTCATTAGCATGAATAGTTACAAATGTGCCAATAGTTAAGGGTACGCCCATTGCCTCCACGCAAACAATACTCTCTCCTAGCCTTATGACGGTATACCCATCATCATCGATAGACTCGATTTCCCCAGTTAATATAAGGCCATCATTCATTTGTTTTATATGATATTGCATGCTAGGTGAGCTAATCATGTTATCGCCCCACATTAAATGATCATGAATTTCAATCTCCACATGATATTCATTGTTCACTGCGGGTAAATTCCCATTCCATAAAGCTTTACCATTCCCTAGTTTTGATTGAAATAAAACGAAGCACTTTTCACCTATGTGTTGAACTTCGGTTATCAAAACCTTCATGTTCTAGCTCCTATCTCTTAAAAGCTCTTATGCTTAACCGCCTGTAACAAGCTGAATATTCGTTTATTACGTCAGCATTTGCTCGAAGTCACACGCCGCAACAGCCCTACATCCACTGTCCCGTAAATCAACCAACAGTTTGGAAATGCAGGCGATATAAAAATATGAATCTATCCCCTCATTGGGTTCGATATCAAGATAGTACCTTGAAAACAAAAATCCGCATGGATGCTCTAATCGCTTGGACTCATCAAATTCATCATTTCCTCTTAAATAAATAGCACAACAAGGGCTCGAAATTACCCATCTCCCTCTCTTTCCATCAATGCTCTCCGACACATATTGAGCAACTTCTTCGTAACCGGCATCTGTATCAATGAACATTTTACAAAATAAATCAATCTCATCTAGAAGCATACTATCACCCCGCTCAGAACTCCTATAGCAGCAGTTCCGGTTCATACTTGAGCGCTTGTTCAACGATGTCTTCAGCACTTCGTTCCTCTTCACCCCAGAAAATCAAATCACTCATATTAGGATGTGGAACACTTCTCTCCACTATTGCCATCATGCGATTAAGCTCTTCCTCCGAACCTTCCGCATTCATTATCTTTTGTACAATCTCAATCAATTCCTCTTTACTGAGCCTCAATTGTTAACCTCCTTCTCCAAAAACAATACATGCACTAGTCAATTTGTGTTAAAACATATGCCACTGGCTCCCCGGAAACCGTTCCGAAGAAATACACCTGATTCGAAATAAACAACTCATAATACTCGCTGTCTGGATAATGTACGTCCCCGCGAAGATTCAATTTAGCTTGCGGCTGGGCCGATGGCAAAGTTTCAAATGTAAATCCCTCAAGCAACTGCATAATGAACACCATCGGGGTGCCATTCTCCAGCATAGCCGGCGACTCGTCCTCCAATAGCCAATTTGGATGTCCGCCGACCTTATTGCCATTTGTATCATCATCACTAGGCAGCAGCTCAATTGTTTTGTATTTAACCTTAGGCTCGTATCCGCTTCTCATCACGCCATCCCCGGTTGGGAAGACGATTATTCTAAAGTTATTTTGGCAATCGCGAATAAAATCCTCAGGAATGACTGCCCCAGGCAATGGTACATCCAACATTCGGGGAATATAATGATCCTCATCCACGCAACATGTACAAGCAAAAACAGCCATAGATTTCCCATGCCATGCGTGCCCTATAGGAAATGCAATTTGATAGAAGAACGTTAACGGCGAATCACACAGTTGACAAGCTGGAAGCCCATATTCCAGTGGAATTACGGGATGTCCGCCAATAAACGACCGCTCTGAACTGCTTTGCACCGATTCGCCAACAATCCGCATTATATAAGATGCCATCTCAAGCACCGCCCTTTTCAATTATCGAACGCCCTTCCAAATTTATCGGACAGAATCAGCCGTTTATCTGCTAAAATATTCATCCGAGAACTCACCATCCATATTATAATCCACATCATAGTAGAAAAGCCGGATTCCCGTTTTGGGATTAATACTTGTATGGATATACTCGATTTGTAGATCCGAAAATTCAAGCCCCGCAGGCAATTCCCCCTTCTCATCCTGAAGAAAATTATGATCACTATTACGAATTAATCTTTTAAGAATTTCTATCGTATTATTTTTCAATGCCTCGAAATTGTACTTGTCATTAAAACTCTGTTCAATCGACTTCAAATCCACGGACCGCCACCACCGGTTCTTCCATTGTGTTAAACCACTTCTATATATCCATTCTCTCTGTGTTAATCCCCGACAATATGAACCCTGTACAATTTTTGAATTGAGCGCTTTCCTACCATATCGGAAATCATTACTGCATCGTGTTTGTTAATAAAGTTTTGATACAGCCTCAAATCATCCTTGAACAATTCCACCTCTGTCGCGCTCAGATGAAGATTAGGAGAATAGTAATCTTTTATTTTTCTGAGCCACTGAAAACTGCCCCAGTTATTTGTTTTATAAAATATTGCACTGTGCAGATCCTCTTCAATCACAAACTTATCAAGCAACGTATCATTCTGATCATATAACAACACATCCAGCCCCATTCCTGTTCACCTGCTTAACTCAAATCTTTTCGATCTATTATCTCTACTTCATCAACCTCATATGTTTTAGGCTTTAGTTGGCCACCCTGTTTTTCAAGAATTTTCAACAATACATGATAGCAAACAAAGATTGGCGTTGATCCTTTAGCCTTGTATTCACACCCATTTACATCAACTGCTTTGATTTTATACCCATTTCCTATATAACCCATCTCGAATAAATAATCATTGTCCTCAAACCAAGTTAATAGATCCTCGAGCGAAGGTATCCAAGTTCCCTCTTTATAAATGGCTTCGGCACTTAATAAGGTACTGTCTGGCATAATTCTGCCGCCAATTACCCAACTAGAGCCTTCGTACTGAAATATATCTTGAGGATATACTTCATCAGCGTAGCTTGCCCTCTTAAACCCTAATTGAACTAGCTTCTCTACTTCGTTTTTTGTTAGTGACAAACGACCACACCTTTTAATTTAATTATTTTATCAACATTACATGAGATCCTGAACGAATGTCCAACTAACCTTATCTTCGGCTTCTTTGTTACTTTTACACTAAAAACCCGTCATCCCTTCACAGGAACAACGGGCTATACGATTCACGCACTTTTCGTTAGAACGACCAAATGCCTGACGTATGCAAAAAGACGAGCACAATGAGCACAGGCGCTACATACCGCAGCAGGAAAAGCCAGAGGCGGAACCACCCCGCCGTTAAACCAGCTTCCTGCGCTGCATGCTTCCACGCATAGCCGACGAACAACGTGACCATGAGCCCGCCCAGTGGCAGAATGATGTTAGAGGCGATAAAATCGACCCAATCGAAGAACGATTTGCCTTCCCAATGCAGCCACCCAACTGCACCACCGACGGACAACGCGGACGGAAGCCCGAAGAGAAAACACAGCACGGTTGTGGAAACCGTGGCCGTACTGCGGGAAAGCCGCCAACGTTCCATCGCATACGCGACCGGCACCTCAAGCAGTGACACGACGGAGGTTAACGCCGCTATCGCTAACAATACGAAGAAAAGCCCGCCGAACAGCCAGCCCAGCGGCATCGCAGAAAATGCTGCAGGCAGCCCGATAAACGCAAGCCCCGGCCCTTGCGCTGGTTCGATTCCGAATGCAAATGTCGTCGGAAAAATGATCATTCCCGCAAGCAGGGCGTACATCAGGTCGCCCCCGCCTACTGCCAGCGTAGCGGCTCCCAGCGATTGCCGCCGGTCGACATATGCGCCATATGTCATCATCGTGCCCATGCCCAGCGATAGTGAGAAGAAGGCATGGCCAAGCGCGACGAGCAGCGATTCATTCGTCAGTTTGCCGAAATCAGGCTTAAGGAAAAACGACACTCCCTCTGATGCACCCGGCAGCTGAAGCACGCGAATCATAATAATAATGAGAATAACGAGCAGCGCCGGAATGAGAATTCGATTGAACTTCTCAATGCCCGATGCACCCCGGACCACAATCCAGCCGGTTATGAGCATCACGGCCGCCTGCCAGGCAACTGGCCACCACCCTCCAATAAAGCTGAAGAACGTCGCCGCAAAATCCGTTCCTTTACCGAGCGCATTAGCGGAGGTGAGCACGGCATAATGCAGCGTCCAGCCTGCAACGACTGTGTAGAAGGACGTTATGAAGAACGCTCCCGCGATGGATAGGACGCCGAAGCCGCCCCATATTTTGCGACCGCTTAACCTGACAAGTGACGAAGAAGCGCTGCCCCGTCCGCCTCGTCCAACCGTGAGTTCCGCCATCAGCACCGGCAAGCCAATCAAGAGCAGGCAGATCGTGAATAGCAGGAAAAATGCTGCCCCGCCATATTGCCCCGTTATGTATGGAAATTTCCACATGTTGCCCAGCCCAACCGAACTGCCGATCGCAGCGAAAATGAATCCCGAACGGGAGAACCGCTCTGCCGTGCCACTGTCCTCCTGGCGGGCAGTATCCCCCTGACGGACTTGACCGTCCCCATTCTGCTGGTGTAGTTCCTTATCCATGCGCATCGCCGCACCTCATCATCCTTCTAGTATGCTGCTGATTCAGTGGTCCAGCAGCCCTGGGATCGCTTATCTATCAGGCTGCTTCACTCTCCCCCTATTGTTTCCATATGCGCGCATCCCTCATTCCTTTTTCTGCCCAAATGCCTCTGGAGCTGCACTTTGCTCACCGTCCTCGCACCAATCCGGCCATACGCCCATATGATGGGTTACGCACGACCGCCCAGAAGCCTTGCGGCGTGTAAGAAGGAGGCTGCCGATGAAGCCCATGCCCGCCGCTTTGGAACGCTCTGCCGTCGTTATTTTTCCGGATGCGCCATGGTGCGACTCCGCCTTCAAGCCCTTGTTAATACAACTGGCGAATAAACATCCGCTGCACTGGGTTACGAACCAACCTAAGCATGCACTTCAAGGCGCACCTGCAAGCGTCACCGCATTGGCGCTGCATGAGCTTGCTCAAGTGGATTGGGGCCAAACATCCGCGATGGTACTGCATCCCTGCTGGGCGGCAGCCGCCCTTCCGCTTTGTCCGAGACAGCTCGGCGCATGGATGGCAATTACTAACGAGGAAGATGGGCTAACAGCCAAATGGCGCGCCGCGCTTGCCGGAGAAGCCTCCTTCGTGTTGTCATTGTCGGAGCCCTATTATTTGGACCTATCGTTTCGCAGAGATGGCGTCTTCGTGCTCGATGGAGCCGACGAAACGTCAGATTGGTTCGCTCTGCAAGCGGTCCTATGGGCTGCTGAAGGCACCACTCCCTCCTCGCTTGCCCGCCTGCAGCAGCAGCGGCGGGAAGCAGCTTATCGCGAGCGATTGATGGCTTCGGCAGATGCAACGCTCACCTTTTACCGAAGCGTTTACCTCTACTTGCTAGGGGATGCAGCGCAAGCAGAGCGGGAGCTGCTTGCCGCATACGAGCTAGCGGTACTGGGCGGCGAAGAGCATGCTTTGGCGCGAATTTACCGGTTCCGCTCTGCGATTCAGGTGGCGCAAGGCAACGTAGCAGCGGCGGCGCTCACCTATGAGGCATCTGCATTGACGGACAATGAACGTGCGCAAGCAGGCGAACTGCGACGGCTGATTGAGAACGGGGATGCCGCGTTGGCTGCCGCCATGCTGCTCCGGTTGAACGATGACCATCGGCAGGCGATTGAGCGTTTGGAGAGGCTGTGCGGGACCGGGGCGGATGCAGCCCACGGGGATGCGGATACCGTGCAGCACGGGGATCGCAGCAGAGCACTCGCGGCGAAGCGCGAGTTCGCGGAGCGGATGCTGCTGGACTCCCTGCTGCAAGCGGGGCGAATGCGCGAGGCTTATGGGCGAATCTCGCCAGAGGATATAGCATCGGTCAAGGACCGTTGCGAATTCGCGATGCTGCAAGGCATTGTGCTGCTGATGGACGGTGATCGCCGGGGGGCCATTACCGCACTGTTGCGGGCGGCTGAGCTGCAGCATGAAGCGATCGGCTCGTTGACCGAGATCCTTCAGCTTGATACTGTGGTTCAGAAGCTGGCAGCTAGCGGCCAAACCTCAACTGGCGGCAGCACATGAACATGCATGTCGATGACTTTTCATTAGGAGGCACTCCCATGCGAAGCTTGCGCAAAGCATCCGGCAACAAGTTAACCGTCATGATGCAGGTGTGCAATGAACGAGGGCGCTATCTGGAATCGTCACTCGCCCAGCTGTCTGAGATCGCAGATGAAATCGTCATCGTCGACGACGCGAGTACGGACGGTACGCCGGAGTTATGCCGTACATTCCCTAAAGTGGTGCGGCTTGTGGAGCTGCGCCGCCCCCTTTTTGCCGAGGAGTGGAAGCTTCGCTCCCTGCTGTGGGAGACGGCGGTGTCGACCGATCCGGACTGGCTGCTTGCCATTGATGCGGATGAGAGCTTGGAGCGGCGGACGGTGCGGGCTCTGAGGGAGCTCATCAACCAGGACCGATATGACTGGGCGGCGCTTCGCATGTACGATTTTTGGGGATCGGTAACGCATTACCGCGACGACCCTTGGTGGAACCTGCATCGGCGGCACACGATGATGCTCGTCCGTTACCTGCCTGGATACCACTATGCTTATCCCAAATGGGACCATCACGTCCCCCGCCTCCCAATGACTTGCGCTGCACTGCCAGGCCTGCGAACGGAGCTGCGGGCGAAGCATTGGGGCTGGGCTGGCGATGCTTCGGATCGGCTTGCCAAATATGAACGGTACAAACGGCTCGATCCAGACGGGCGCTGGGGCAGTATCGACCAATACGAATCCATTTTGGATCCTGCGCCGAACCTGGTTCGGTGGATCGAGGAGGAGTGAGGGCTGGCGATGCGGACGGTTAGCATTTTGACCCACAGTTATGTAGACGGCTATAATCGGCAGTTTAATCGCTTGTTCGGCGGCGGATTGGAGCGGTATATTCGGGATTTATGCAGCGTCATTCATGCGGCGGGGTGGCGGCCCGTAGTGCATCAGTTGTCTTACTTCGAGCCATTTCGCACGATGTTCGAAGGGACAGAGGTCATCGGCTACACGTATGAGCTTGGCAAATTGGCGCCAGCGTTTGAAGCGATGGCAGCGGAAGCCGACGGGCTGCTTGTCTATGCGAGCTGCCTTTGGCATCCGATTCAGTATCGGCCGGGCAGTATCGGCATCAGCCACGGGATTAACTGGGACCATTGTGCGATCGCAGCTGAAACGAAGGATGGCGTCGCTGCTGCGATCCGCCTTGCGATGCGTTCGCTGGAGCGCGTCGTGTCGGTCGATTCGCATTTTTTGACGTATGCGAGATCCGTAGGCGTCTATGAAGATACGGAGAAAGTGGTCCGTATCCCTAATAGCGTCGATACGAGCCGATTCCTCCCGGCTCTGCATAGCGCTGGCAGGCCCCGCACCCGTGGTTTGCGCGTGCTCGTTCCACGGAGGCTCAGCTATGAGCGAGGCATCATTACGATGATGCTCGTTGCCGATGAGCTGCTGCAAGAGCGGAGCGACCTTGTGATCGAGTTCGCGGGGGAATTAGTCGAAGGAACGGATATCGCGAACGCGTTCGGCCTGTGGTACGGTACGCATCCAGCGAAAGATCGGATCGAGCAGCGAACTTATGCTATGGATGGCATGCATGCCGCGTATAAAAGGGCCGATATCGTGGCCATTCCGACGATCTTTTCCGAAGGCACATCGTTGTCGTGCCTGGAGGCCATGAGTTGCGGCGTGCCAGTCGTCGCCACGAATGTAGGCGGGCTGAACGACCTGATCATCGACGGGCTGAACGGCCGGCTCGTCCCGCCCGTCTCTGCTGCCCTGCTGGCAGCTATTCGCGAGCTGCTAGGCGATCCCGCGCAGCGCCGCAAGCTCGGCAAGCTCGCGCGCGAGACGGCGCGGGCGTTCGACGCGAGCCTATGGCGCGAGCGTTGGACCGCCGTGCTGGCCGAGCAACTGGGCGAAGGCTAGCGGGGCGGCATTGGCTTGCGGCGGGTGGCGGCTGGCGGATAGGGCAGGTTTTTATGCCCTATTCCCCTCGCCGGTTGTTCACGGCTCATCTATTGCCGTGAGAACGATGAGCCGAAGCTCTGCCAAGCAGCGTGGATGCCCAGCTAGGGCTCCCCGATTGGCAGAGCTTGCAGCGGAACCCTCTAGCGCTGCAAGCGCGCGCGCTGCGAATGCCGCGGCAAGTCCCGCTGCAGCAGCACGCGCTTCTGCCGGCGTCGCCGCTAAGCCGTGGGCGACAGCGAAATGCCTCGTCGCCTCCGCCCAACGGCCGGCTTCCACTGCCCGCAGCCCAACTGCTAACGCAGGCTCCTCTTCCGCAGCCCCTAACTCCAAACTGCTCACCTCTGCACCTGCACGCCCAACCTCCATACCGCTCGCCGCCTCCCCCTCCGCAAGCCCAACCTCTACACCGCTCGCTGACGACTCCGCGAACACTCGCTCTAACTCTACACCGCTCGCTTTCCTCGCCTCCACGTCCGCTCGCCCATCCTCCACACCGCTCGCCTTTTCGGCCTCCGCCGCGCCCGCCCGCAGCGCCTCCAAAGCCGCTCGCCTGCCGCCTTCGCCACTTGCCAACAGCCGCAAGCGCGCCTTTGCCGCCTCAAAGGTGGGACGCTCATCGAGCGCGGCGCGGTAATGCGCCGCTGCATCACGCCAACGGTACAGGCGCTCGCAGGCCGCGCCCGCCGCATAATGCGAGCGGGAGCTGCCCGCGCCTTCGACGGACGAATAGTACGGGGCTGCTGGCCCTATTTCAATCGCTTGCTCTAGTACATGCAACGCTGAAGGAGCATCATCAAGCGCCATATAAGCAGCAGCAAGCGCCTCATACATATCCGGAAAATCCGGATATTCCCGCACGCCCGCTTCCGCTTGCACGATAGCTGCCTCAAGCCGCCCGGCCAGCCGGTTAGCATGCGACAGCTTCAGGCGAATATCCGAAGCAAATCCGCAGCCCTCCCCTAACCCTTCAGCCAACGGCGCAAGCCATTCGATTGCCTCCACCCATCGCCCCGCTCCAAGCAGTTCCGTTCCCACAGCATAACGAAGCGTCACATTGCCTGGCTCCCTATCCAGCGCCTTCGCTAGCAGGCGTGCATTCCGCTCCGGTTTGCGGCGGCCTGCGATCACATCCGCCCGATAGCCCTCATGGCGAACCGTAACCGGCGCAATCGCAACAGGCCCCCCTTGCACGCAAGCAACTGCCGTCGCGCACTCCTCGTGCACGATGCCCGAGAAACGAATCTGCGCATCATTGCGAAATAATCGGCATACCGCATCCGTTACCAGCATGCCTTCTCTTGACTCCGTGCCCGGCCGCTCCAGCGCGCTAATCAGCCTCACATAATAACCAGCAGCTTTTTCATCGCACAAAAGCCTACTCCACTGCGACAGGCCAAGGCCTTCCAACCGTTCGTCCGCATCCAGCACCAGAATCCAAGGATATAGGGCAAGCCCCAGCGACACATTCCGAGCTGCTGCAAAATCATCGTCCCAAGGGATAGAAACAACCCTCGCACCATATCCGCGCGCTATCTCCACCGTTCGATCGTCTGAACCGGTATCGCATACGATCATTTCCGACACATAGGGAGCAGCAGAAGCGAGGCAATCTGCAATAAATGCTTCTTCATTGCGCACGATCATACACAAGGAAACGCCCGGTCTCTCCTGCTGCCCCAACTCTCTATGCATCCCCTTCACAACCCGCTAGCCTCAGCCGCGCCGAGCGCAAAACGTTCTGGACCGCCATCCCGCTAGAGCGCTCCTGCAAGCTATGTTCCAGCTGTCCGAGCCTAATATCCGCCCAAGCGGCCAGTGCCTCAACGCCTCCATGCGCTGCTTCATCACTGCCATGGCGAATGCTTTCGCCCACAGCTTGAAGCACCCGTGCCAGCCGATCGCCCGACGCTTGATGCCCCTCCACACCTTCCGCCTTCCCTTTATCTAAAATGCCCGCCACACACGCGGCCATCTCCTGCGATGTACCGTCTCGATTATCCGCTCCATATTGCCCGCCAACATGGTCCGCCTCTTTCAGCCCCTCCACCACTTGCACCACCGCTACATGTAACAGCCGCAGCCGCCGCTCGGCTTCAACAGCCGAATAAGACCCGTGCGATGGTCCGGCATCGGCCTGTGACCGCCCTTCTGGCTGTCCTTTCACCTGTCCACGCGACTGTCCCAGCACCTGCCCGTGCATCTGTCCATGCACCTGCCCTTGTGCCTGTCCATGCACCTGCCCTTGCGCCTGTCCATGCACCTGCCCTGCCCGGCGTCCACTGCAATCCGCCTTAGCCGCCCATCGCCGCGCCTGCATAAACCGCCCTTCCGAGGCAGCAAGCTCCGCTTCCGCAAGCATAAGCCACATCGCAGATGCCGCTCCCCAGTGTGGCGTTGCTGCCCGCCGGCGCAGCCACTCCACCGCTTCCACATAGCAGCGGCTATCCAGCAGCAACGCTGCGATTTTCAACCATCCCTCTTCCATTCCAAAAGCAAACCGCCGCTCCAGCAGCATAGAGAGCTCCGCCCCTCGCCCACTGACACGCAGCAATCGGCATAAGCGCAGCAACGGCGGCAGAAGGCTCGGCTTCATCCGCACCGCCTCCACATACCAATGCACAGCCGCATCCACGCGCCCGTTTCGCTCGTAGAGGCTGCCTAGCAAAAATGCCGTTTGATGCGTACCCATGCCATCCTCCGTGTGGTATATCCCTGTTGGCTGCCCCACACGCAGCGCAGAACAGGCGGCGCTGATCGCTTCACGCCTTCGCCCACCGGACGAAAGCGACTCCGCAAGGCAATGCCACAGATCCGCATAGTCGGCAAAAAGCCTTACCCCCTCCTGCGCAGCAGCGGCTGCCTCTTGCCACGCCCCTAGCATTTGCAGGCTTCGCACCTCATATTTGAACACGAGATGGGCGTAGCTTAACCGTTCAAAAGAACCAGCTGCCTTCGCCAAGCGAAAAGAAGCTAACGCCTCTGCCGGCCTCCCTGCACGGAGATGCTCCACGCCCAGATTGAACCGATGGAACGGCTGCTCCGGTTCTTCCGCTATCGCTTGAAGCAGCAGCCTCATGTTGCGCTCAATTTTATCCTTCTCCGCAACGGTTGACGGCCGGTACCCATAATGACGAATAACCGTTTCCCCTAGCCGCAGCTGGGCATCTGGTGCAGCACGCAATATGGAAGCAGCAATCTGCTCGTGTATGCGCCCCTCGAACCGATGGCGGGGATCGTTACGGAAGAGGCGCAGCACCGGATTGATGGTCGCCGTTTCTTCCCCATCGCCAAGCAGGTTCCATATCGGCAGCAAAATGCCCGGCGACGCCTGATCCTGCACCAGTGCACGCAGCTCTTGCGCTGCGCCAGCTGACAGCTCTTCGTCCGCGTCAAGAAACAAAATCCATTCTCCGGCCGCATGCTCCAGCCCAACGTTTCGCGCCGCGGCAAAATCATTCTGCCACTCCGCTTCAATCACCCGCGCTCCGAAGCTGCGGGCGATATCCATCGTCCCATCCGTCGAGCCTGTATCAACAATAATGGCCTCATCGGCAACGCCAACTACGCTGCGCAAGCAACGGGCGATGCAGCTAGCCTCATTCTTGACGATCATGCATAAGGAAATCAGCTTCGTGTGCACCGCCACTGCGCATTCGCCTCCTTTGGGCTCCAGTCCGTACCGTTCGCCAGCCTAGCCCTTCCAGGCGCGCCACCGAAGATACGAGCCGCCGCCGATCCTCCTTCAGCCATGCTGCTGACGAACGGTCAGCCTCCCGTTCCATTAATGCCTCGACAGCAAGCTGCATGCAAGCCGATGCAACGCCTAATTTGCAACGTTCATCGGCTGGGTTCGCCTCCACCGCACGTTCGAACAAAGCGAGCGCTTCGCCATATAGCTTGCGATCGTATAGCATTTCGCCCAAAGCGGCGTAGCCGGGAGCGGACAGCTGCCCTTCTGCCATTCGCCGCAGCAGCTGTTCGGCAGCTGCTTCCGTATACCCGTGCCGATGCAAGGCTACGGCGAACGCCTCTTCCCTCGCTGCCGCCCAACGCGAAGCCAAGCGCAGCAGGCCATGGGATACTGCCCGATCCATCAAGGCAGCCAGTGCATCCCCCGGCTCGCCGCCGCCCGCACTCACACCCGCTTCTTCACTATGCCCGAGCAGCACGCGCTCCCCGGCCGTGCATAGCTCCAGTGCCTCTTCGCCAAGCACTCCGCGCACATTCTCAGACAGGCGAATGCCTTCCATCCAGCAGCACAACGCTGCATCCATTCCCAATCCACTCGGCAGCCTGCTATCGCTAGCTTCCGCAAGTTCAATGAGCCATGCCGCTGCCCCCCTGTACTGTCCCGACCGAATCAAACAAGCCGCATACAGCTCCTGCTTGCCCGCTGCATGCAATGAGCGACTCTCCCCAGCAGCACCAATAACGCCGTTTCCTGCCTCTATGCCACCCGTTCCTGCCGCTCCACTCGCACCCGAAGCCACGCCTGCCAACCGCCATAGCGGCAATGCCGATGAATACGCACCGATCCCCGCCAGCGCTTGCGCAGCAGCTGCCGCCCGACCCGATAGCTTGCCGCCGCCGTGCGCGATCCCCGCCTGCATCCCATCGGCAATGCGCGTTCCCCGTTTCTGATGCTCGCCATCTTCGCATGCCGAGTTCCCTTCCACTCCCGCATACGCCATAATGGTTCGAGCGATCGCCGCATCCTCTGCGCCCGCTTCATGCAGCAGCTCCGCCAATCCGCCGAGCGCTTCCTGCCATCCTGGCTGCTCAACGAGCGCCCGCTCAAAATAGTGCGCCGCCGTTTGCCGGTCGCCTCTGCGCCGCGCCAAATTCGCGAGCGCCGTACATGCTCGATACCCGCCCGCTCCCGTTTCCGTTACATAAGCTGCCTGCCTTAAGCCCTTATGCGCTCTCTCAGAGCCAGCTCCCGATCCAGTGCCTCTGTTCGCCCCAGCCGCAATAGCAGCCAAATAAGCTTGCTTCGCCTCATCCCACACACCTTGCCGCTCTAGCAATCGTCCATAAAGCAATTGCATGTCTGCGTAATCCGGATACCGCTGCACTTCATCGCCGAGCAGTTGCAGTGCATCATCTTCCTTGCCTTGTGCCAGCATCGCCCGCGCACTATCCAGCATCAGCGACGGCCGGTATGGCGCATCTGGCGCAACAAGCACCCTCGCCCGTGCAAAAGCGGCGGATGCCTCCGCCGCTTCCCCCTGCTGGCAGCAGGTTACGCCTAGGTTGTACCAATGAAACGGCTCGTTTGCCCGCTCGGCGAGCTGTTCGCGAATAATGCGGCCGTTACGCTCGGCTGTCCGCTTTTGTGCCATCAGCGCTTGTGAATATCCCGTATGCACAAGGCGAATGGCGATCAACGGGCCGTCCACATCACGCATGGCGCCGGAATCGGCAATCGCCACCAGTTGCTCATGGATCGCACCAGCATACTGAAAGCCCAAGTCCGCGCGGAACAACCGGATGGCCTCGCTGCGCAGCAGCGGTCCCTCATCCTCCGCACCGCCCAACCTATTGTCAATCCTGACGCGATAGGCTGTCTCTCCGGAAGCCAGCAGCATTTTGCGCACAGCTGCCCAATCCGTATCCGCTCCCACAACCTCATCCGCATCAAGCACAAGCACCCAGCGTGTACGCGCTTGTCCCAATCCGATATTGCGCGCTTTGGCAAAATCACCTGCCCATTCCGCCGCCACCACACGTGCGCCGTAGCATGCCGCGACCTGAGCCGTTGCATCGACAGAGCCCGTATCCACAATGACCAGTTCATCCGCCCATTCCCGCACGCTATCCAGACAACCGCCAAGCCGTTCCGCTTCGTCCCGCACGATTAGATGAACGCCGAGCAGCATGCCGTCACCCCTTCATTGTTGGCGATTAAGTGCCTTGGCCGTTGAAAAATACGTCGACTGTCGTCGGGCTGGCCGTCACACTAGAACGATACGATAGCCGCGTATATTTCAAGAACCGTTGCGGAACAAGCACGTCGACCGAACCGACCGCAATCCCCGTCGTCGTCGTCGTGTCGGTATACCAGTTCGTGCCGTTAGCGCTGATTTCCACACGTGCATCCGCCTTGTTAACCCCTGGCCCCGTGTTGTAAACGAAGAAGGAGTACGTTCCGAATACGCTCGTCGTCACCGTCGCTACAGGCGTGTACGCATTAGCTGTGACAAGTCCCGTATTGCTTATTTCAGTGAAACTTTTTTGTGAAACGGACGTCACGCTGCTGAGCGTACCTGCTGTGATCGTCGCTCCCAGCACACTGTTGATCGTTCCCGCCGTGATCGTCGCTCCCAGCACGCTGTTGATCGTTCCCGCCGTGATCGTCGCTCCCAGCACGCTGTTGATCGTTCCCGCCGTGATCGTCGCTCCCAGCACGCTGTTGATCGTTCCCGCTGTGATCGTTGCTCCCATAACGCTATCAATCGTTCCTGCCGTGATCGTTGCTCCCAGTACACTGTTGATCGTTCCTGCCGTGATCGTTGCTCCCATAACGCTGTCAATCGTTCCTGCCGTGATTGTCGCTCCCATAACGCTGTCAATCGTTCCTGCCGTGATCGTTGCTCCAAGCACGCTGTCAATCGTTCCTGCCGTGATCGTCGCTCCCATAACGCTGTCAATCGTTCCTGCCGTGATCGTTGCTCCCAGTACACTGTTGATCGTTCCTGCCGTAATCGTTGCGCTTTGAATCGAGATGTTGCTGATCGTACCGTCCATAATAATGCTTAACAAATTACCGCTTGTGTCTGTCGCCAGCGCCTGCGGCTCCAACGTTGCATCCCGGCCGAAAATAAGCGTACGCAAATTGTCCGGGTTCGGGTTAAACGACGAAAAGTTTGGCATTCCTCATCACCTTTACCTTAAAATCCGACGGAGCATCCGGGAAGCTTCAACGCATTGCCTGTGCCTGAAAATAGATCGAAAGCGTCGTCGGGCAGCTTTCATTCTTAGAACGGACAGCAAGCCGCGTGAAGCGCAAAAAA
Organism: Paenibacillus sp. MMS18-CY102; assembly: GCF_009789195.1. GTDB lineage: Bacteria > Bacillota > Bacilli > Paenibacillales > Paenibacillaceae > Paenibacillus_T. The sequence goes on from NZ_WSTC01000004.1 coordinate 180,543, forward strand.
CGCGCAACGGCAAATACGCCCGTCTCACCAGGGGGAACGATCTCCTCAACATCCGAGGCAAAATTTTTCCCATCTGGCCCGACCTGTACTTGCACGACTGCCGGAGCATCGCCTTCGTTGATTACGGCATAGGAGTATACCGTCAATTGGCTCGTAACCTGAGTCGGCAGAGGCATAAACGTATCCGTCGTTTGCACACTGGAATACACTTGTTCGATAAAATGGCTAGGGCCTATGTGCCGACGCTTATTCTTATGGCAATGCTTCTTCGGTCGACAGCTGTCTCGGCGCTTGTGGGGCTTTGGGGAAAGGCATGCTGATCGCTTCCTCCCTTTGCGGCCACGGCTTAATGCAATCGTCATACCATCTTCCCCTCGGCGTCCATGCTCCGATAGTGTATGAGCTTCTTCATGCTGCCGTAACGGCAACTGTCTGTCCCTGCGCCAGCCCGATTCGCTGCAGGCATTCCGTCCGAGCCCTCATCCTGGCAGGTTGGTGCGCATAAGCTGTATGGCTAGCTTGTATCGAACACGACTCTGCGAAGCAGTGACTAGAGAGGAGCAACCATCCAAGATGACGAACTACTCCGTGTTTAATAATGAGAATAGCCCGGTTTACATGCAGGCGAACAATGGCTATACTGCGCCAGCTATCGTGTCGCCGTCCGAATACGATGCTGCAGGCAACCAACGCTTGTTCTATCTCACCACAGGCAATGTGAGCGTTGGCTCCGGCGCCAGCCTGCTGCTGCAAATCACCAACCCGAACGGGAGCGGCCGAACAATCTATGTATCCCGAATTGCCGGAGGCGCTTCGAACTCCATCACCTTGACGGTGTACTCCGGGGGCACAATCACGGGAGGCACGACGCCCGCGCCTGTCAATGGCTATCTGGGAAGCGCCACGGCAACCGTTGTTACCACAAAGCAAAATACCGGCACGCTCGGCGGCGGTCCGGTTTCGATTTTTACAGCGATGGCATCGGACCTTTATGTCGTCGACTTCGAGGGAGCCATTATCGTGCCAGCGAATCAAACATTGTCCGTGACCGTCGGCACGGGATCATTAACCGCTTCCATTAACCTCGTTTGGTGGGAGGCATAGATGCCTAACCATTTTATATTTGACCAATCGAACAGCTCCTTCTATGGCAAGCTCACGAACATGTACACCGATCCGGGCATCGTTGCGCCGACTGACGCGGATGCGGCAACGAATGACCGATCGTTTATATCTAGCGCAAGCAACTCGTCCAGCCTTGGCTTACTGGGCGGCACAATTAACCTCACTCTGCAAATTAGCAACCCATCGGGCAGCGGCCGAACGATGTACATAGCCGACATTATCGGGGGCATCAGTGTCTCGCTCAGCTTGCTATCCACCTTCAGCGCCAGCGTGACGCTCTATCGGGGAGGCACTTTGAGTTCGCCCTCAACACTCACTCCGTTTAATGCCAAGTTCGGCAGCGCCGCCACAAGCAGCATGACCGCACGTTCTTCCACCTCTGCTCCCTCCGGCGCCACCTCGTTCATGTCCTACGCCGTCAACCCCGGCTTATTTGAATTTCCTTTTCAGGGCGGTCTAGTCGTGCCTCCTAACCAGATCTACACGATGAACGTCAGCGCCGCGCTGTCCGTAGCTGGGGTTCTGTCGACTACAGCGACAGTTGTGTGGTGGGAGGTTTAATTACTGCTGCGGCGACCCCGGCATTAGGGCAGATTTTTCTGCCCTATTCGCTCGCATTCGGGCGGTCCCCGGCAATAGGGCAGATTTCCCTGCCCTATTCGCCCCCGTTCGAGCGCCCCTCGGCAATACAAAAAGGCGTCCGCAGAGAAATTCCCTGCGGACGCCTTTTCCCATTTATTACTTCAACATCTCCGCCAGCGTCGCTTCCATCACCGATGGCTCCTCGCGCGGCTCGAAGCGGTCGACGACTTGTCCATCACGGCTAACGATAAACTTCGTGAAGTTCCACTTCGGATCGTTGTCGACTTCAGCTGAATCCGACTCGCCCTCGAATGGCGCCTCTGCGGACAAATATTTGAACAGCGGAATCGCCGTTTCGCCGCGAACATCGCTTTTCTCGAACAACGGGAATTTCACGCCGTAGTTGAGTTTGCAGAACGCCTCTACTTCTTTGTTCGAGCCCGGCTCTTGCTCATTGAACTGATTGCATGGGAAGCCGAGAATTTCGAGCCCTTGCGACTGGTACTTCTCATACAGCGCTTGGAGCCCCTCGTACTGCGGCGTCAGGCCGCATTTGCTCGCTGTATTAACGATGACGAGCACCTTGCCTTTGTATGCGGACAGGCTAACTGGTTCACCTTTAACATTGTTCACTGTGAAATCATATACGCTCATTTCTGATTCCTCCTATAAGATATGAATTAAAATTAACTGCCCTGCAGCCGCTGCATGTCTTGAACAAGCTGCTGCAGCCGTTCGCGGAGCTGCTGTCCTTCTTCAAGGTCCATCCCCGTCAGGCTATATACTTTCTCAGGAATGCATACCGCTTGTTCGCGGAGCGCCTTCCCTTCCCCCGTTAGTTGCACAAGCACGCTTCGTTCATCCTTCGCGTCTCTCACCCGTGTGATAAGACCCATGGCCTCCAGCTTCTTCAGCAGTGGCGTGAGCGTTCCGGAATCGAGCAGTAATTGTTCGCCCAGCTGCTTTACGCTGACATTGTCGCGCTCCCACAGAACTAGCAGCGTTACATATTGTGTATACGTAATGCCGAGCTCATCGAGGAACGGCCGATATAACTTCGTCATTTCCCGCGAGCAAGCATAAAGAGCAAAACAAATTTGATGTTCTAGCTTAAGTTGAACCGGATAATCCGTCACGCCCGATCCTCACCTCCTCACATCATATAGAACGTCTGCAATTAAATTGTATAAAATCTTTATGGACTAAAGATACCATACCTGCGCGTGGAGTGTCAAACACCACAAAAAAAACTGCCTGTGCATCTCTGCACAAGCAGTCTATCCATCAAGCTTATTTGAAATACGTAAGCAGCTCGTCGATCATTTGGTTAGCCGCAATGTAACCGCCAGCCGTGTTCCAGATCGCGTCGTCCACGAGGTGAACGTTGCCTGCTTTCGCAACTTCTAGGTTTTTCCACAGCGGATCGTTCATCCACTCTTCTGCCAGCTTGCTTACAGCATCCGTCTTATCAGGATTGTACTCGAAGTAGAACATGATGTCGCCGTCCATGTCTGGAATGCGGTCTTTGTTCACGTCATCTGCGAAGCCGTCTTTCGTTTGCGCATCCGGGCGAGCAAATCCGAGCTGGTTCAGCAGCATGCCGGAGAACGTCTCATTGTAGTAGATCCGCGTTTTGTCAGGCATGAAGCGTACGATAGACACCTTCTTCTTCAGGTTGTCGCCGAGCGTTGCTTTAGCATCCTCAATCTTCTTGCTGAAATCAGCGAGCAGTTGGTCGCCTTCCGCCTTCTTGCCGAGCGCTTCCGCATACAGCTTGAAGTTGATCTGCCAGTCGCCGCGAAGCGTCTCGGACATAACCGTCGGCGCGATTGCGCTCAGTTGGCCGTATACTTTCTCTTGGCGCATTTTGTTGCCGATGATCAGGTCCGGCTTCAAGCTTGCGATCAGCTCGATATTCGGCTGCGACTCGTCGCCTACCACTTCAACGCCGTCCATTTGATCTTTAATATGTGCATACCAAGGGTCGCCTGTCCACGACTTCACTGCGCCTACCGGCTTAACGCCCATAGCAAGCAAAGCTTCGGTTCCTTCATTCGTCAAAATAACAACGCGCTGCGGCGTACCCGTAATTTTCGTCGTTCCCATAGCATGCGTTACTTCACGCACGTCTTCCGTCTTCGTTTCTGTCGAAGCTGCCCCGCCGTCTTCTTTCTTTTCTTCCTTCGAGCCGCAGCCGGCAACTACCATCGATAATACGAGCAGTACCGCGAACATGCTGAGCCATAATTTCTTGCTGTTCTTCATGATGAGTTCTCTTCCCCTTCGATTCTAGTTGTATGTAACAAAAAATAGTAAACATGCCAAACGAATGATAACAATTCTCATTTTCACCAACCACCGTATCATAGTACACCAGCTTTACCTCTGTCAACGATTTTGTGAAAATGATTCTCACCCTCATTGACGCCGCTTCTATCTTTGCCTAGAATAAAAACAACATGTTCGGTTCGATAAAGTTCGACACTAATCTACAAGGCAGGAGCAACCGTCTCATGAACCATTATTTCAAAAGCCCCGGCCTCAAGGCCGCTTTCCTCGCCCTCGGCGTCGCCTTGCTGCTGCTCGCAGCAGCGGCAAGCCTGCTGCTTGGAGGCAAATCATACACGCCATCGCAAGCATACGAAGCATTCACACAATTCGATGGCTCGAATCAGCATCTCATTATTCGTAATGTGAAGCTGCCCCGTATGGCGGTCGCGGCATTGGTAGGCGCAAGCTTAGCTGTCGCAGGAGCATTCATGCAGGCGATGACGCGCAATCCGCTCGCCTCGCCGTCTGTCATGGGCATAAACGCGGGAGCAGCGCTGGCCGTCGTTATTGCACTAGCAGCGGCAGGCAGCGTTTTCTCCAGCTCGCAGCTCATTCTCATTGCTTTCGTTGGCGCAGCGGTTACGGCTTTCGCCGTCTTCACGCTCGGCAACGTTGGCAAGAGCCAAGGCGAAACGCCGATTCGGGTGACGCTCGCCGGGTCAGCGGTTGCTGCCTTCGCGTCCGCATGGACGTCTGGCATTTTGCTCAAACAGGATAAAATGCTCGACGACATTCTCCTATGGCTCGTCGGCTCCGTCTCGGGGCGGGACATGCATCATCTAACGGCAATTTTGCCATACACGCTGATCGGGTTATTCGGCTCGCTGCTGATGGCCAAGTCCGTTAACATTCTAAGCATGGGCGAGGATACGGCACGCAGTCTCGGGCAACGCATCGGGCTCGTTCGGTTTTTGCTGGCTGTGCTCATCGTGCTGCTCGCCGGTTCATCTGTCGCGATCGCCGGCCCTATCGCTTTCGTCGGCGTCATTATCCCGCATCTAAGCCGGTTCCTGGTTGGCCATGATTACCGCTGGATCATCCCGTATTGCATCGTGCTCGGCGGCATCCTGCTGCTGGTCGCGGACACGTTCAGCCGATTTATTTTGCAGCCAGAGGAACTGCCTGTCGGCGTAGCGACTGCGCTTGTCGGCGTTCCATTCTTCATCTATGTCGCGAGAAGGAGAAGCTATGCGCAATCTTAAATTCACCACGATGGTCTCGCTGTTAACGGTTGCCGTCTTCGCCGCTGTCGTCGTCTGTACCGCCATCGGCAGTACGTATATTCCAGTTGGGCGCGTTGCGCTAACGCTGTTTGGGCTAGGCGATGACCAATCGTCGCTCATCATATTGAAGCTTAGGCTTCCGCGCGTGCTGCTCGCCGTGTTGGTTGGCGCATCGCTCGCTGCCGCTGGCGCTATCCTGCAGGGGCTCGTCCGCAACCCGCTTGCATCGCCGGATCTGGTCGGGATTTCTGGTGGCGCAACGGTTGCGTCGATCCTGTTCCTAACGTTCTCAGCCGGCCGGTTCAGCATTCAATGGATCCCGCTCGTCGCGATCGCTGGCGCATTCATTACCGCTGCGATCAACTACGTAGCTGCTTGGCGCAAAGGCGTTTCCCCGCTCCGGTTCGTCCTCATCGGCATTTCGCTGGCCACGGCGATGAGTGCGCTGACGACATTCGCGCTAAAGACGGGACCCGCTTATCTCGCCGTCCAAGCGCTTGGCTGGATGACCGGCACGCTGTACGGCTCATCCTGGATGCATGTGTGGACACTCATGCCTTGGGCGATCGGCATGCTCTTCTTGAGCATCTTCCTATCCCGTTATTTGAATGTGCTGGAGCTCGGCGATGAACTTGCCGTCGGCATCGGCACGCCGGTGCAGCGCACTCGGCTGCTGATGCTCGCGCTTAGCGTCGGCTTAACGGGCGCTGCGGTCGGCATGGCTGGCGGCGTCGGCTTCATCGGCTTGATGGCGCCGCACATCGCGCGCCGGATCGTCGGCCCTAAATATGGCCGGCTGATTCCGATCGCCGCACTAGTCGGCGCTCTGCTGCTGCTCGTCGCCGATCTCGCCGGACGCACGCTGTTTCTGCCGGGCGACATTCCCGCGGGCGTATTCACCGCCGCAATCGGCGCACCTTTCTTCCTTTATCTGCTGCTCGCTAAACGTGGCGGCATTCGAGGCTAAGCTTCTTAACAAAAAGGCATTCCACCATGCGCTTATGCGCTGGGGAATGCCTTTTTGTTGTTTATCATAAGGCAGATAAACCTGCCTTATTCGCAGGCTTATCGCCGTTCTGCCCACATAAGGCAGATAAACCTGCCTTATTCGCAGGTCTTCCGCCGTTCCCTCCTGCTCAAAGCAGCCGGCGATACCGTTGCATCATCGCCAGCCGCCAAGGGACCAGCATGCCAAACGCCAGCAAGAAGAACAATGCGCCAGTCTGCGGGACGCTGACGTAATGCTCCACGACATCGTGAAGGGCAATGCGCGCGATGAATAGCCCAATGATGATATAAACAAACAAACGCGAGCGGCGAAGGAACACCTGGTCGCCCACCCGTTCGAAATTCGACGTAACAATAAGCGGCGGCGCAAACAGAAGCATTCCCGCAGCCAGCGCTACGAGCGCCCATGGGAATGGCACGCGCGTGAGCGGTGATATAAACATAAGAAAACCCGTCGACATGCCGAGCGGCGGCATAATGATTTTGCGCAGTGTCGTCGGCTGCTTCGATGCTCTCATCCTGACCATAATGACCGCCGCGCCTACGACGATTGACATAATTAACGATCCATACTTAATCAACTGTGCCGATGCCAACAACGCTGACTCCCCTCTCCGCTTGCGAACGAACTAGCCCGATTTGCACGAATAAAATTATCGTACTTGAAAATTTCGCGCGCCGCAAGGGAGTGGCACTGCTTGGCGTGCGTTACTGCCCAATCACCTCAAACGCCTTCTGCAGCAGCACAAATGTCTGCTCATAGGTCAGTACGCCCTTCGGCTTAAACTGGTTATAGCCTGTACCGTCCATCAAGGACAAGGCAACTGCCTTATAGACATTGTCCTTCGCCCAAGGCGCAATGCGCTTGTCATCCTCGAACAGCTGTGCCTTGCCCGCTCCGCCCGCAGCAGCCTCACCATCGCTTTGCCCTGTCAATTGGCTAAGCCTATTGTACAGGTTCATCAACAGCGTCGCCGCCTGTTCCCGCGTGATGGTTTCGTAAGGCGAAAAGACGTTCGGCGAGGTGCCTTTTATAATCCCATTCCGATTCGCCCATGTTACGCGCCAATCATCAACGTCACGGAACGGCGACTTGCCGTATGCAACGTCATCGCTATAAAGATTGTTGTCCATAATCGTCTCTGCCATCTGGACAGCTAACCCGGTAAAATCATACCGCGTTATCGCTTTTTGATACGAATGGTCGTACGTGCGGCTGATTAAACCGTTGCTCTTGGCCAACGTGTAGTCTTCGACTGCCCATTTGCTCACCCGGTCAGCCGGATCGGCATCCACTACGCGGATATTGACAGTGCTGACGCTTCCCAAATACTCGTCCACAGAAACCCAAGTATCCCCTTTGCCCACCGCTCGAATGTTGCCCTTGCTATCTACGGCCGCAACCCCGGCATTGCCGCTAAGGAACGTGTTCCCCGTTTGTTGGGCACCGGTCCGCATGCCTAACTGGAGCGTCTCCCCCTTGCGAAGCTGAATCGCATAACGGGTAATAGGATCCGGCAACAAATTAAAGAAAGTTGTTTTGTAATCAATCGACGCTTCTTGGCCGCCTAGCGTGTATACCCCACTAATATGTACACGGAATGTATCATCCGAACCGAACTTCCCGATGCCATCTGGACGGAAAATGACTGCAAACGGTACCCCAAATCCGCTAGTCTCAACATTGAAAAACTCTCCGTTTGCATTACGGTCCGCTTGGTCCAATGTCCATGACTTGCCATCACGCTCGCGCGTCAGCTGTACGCGAATAGAGGAAGTTTTGGCTTTATCATAACGGCTCGGATTTAGCGACACCGACCATGCGTCTGCCGGGGCAAACACTTCCTCTGGGAAATAGCCCGCCGATGGCCACGCGATATAATCGTAGCTGAACTCGGAGTTGTCGCGGTCCCGGTTAAATGCGTACATGGATGCGTATGGTGGCGAGTAATCCGCACTGCCAGAAGCGTATACCATGCCGAACATCGTCTTCTTCATCGCAGGATTCAAAATCCATCGGCGATGCCCGACCCTGCCGATGTTGCTGGGATCGCTGTCCGACATGTAGCCTAGCACATTATCATAAAATGTCGGGCTGCCTTTGAACAAATTGCTGGAACTTGTTCCCGCTTGCCCTAGCTCGAATATTGCCTGTTCCATGTCCGCAGGCTTGCTCGGGTAATGCGTCAACTGATTATTCACAGCATTGACTAGTGCAGCTGTCTGCTGCTGTTGCTCCAGCGTCCAGTCCGCGGTCAAATCATTAGGCAAACCCGCTAAGTAACGTACGAAATTCGCGGCATTAATGCCGTCTTCAATATAAGCTGGCTTTAACTTTCCAGCGTCATAAGGGGCAGTCAGCTTCGGCTGCTCCGCATAAATGCTCGTGGATGGCATATAAGAGCGGCCCGTAGCCATTGGCCGATCCTGTAGCCATTGGCCGACAATTTGCTGCTTCGTGCGGCCAGCGGTTGCCTGCTGGACATCGTGCGCTGCTGCATGTACCGGAGAGCCTGCCGTTGTCGTCGCTGGCGCGAACAGCAAACAAGCGAGCAGGAGCTTCCACGGCTTGTTTAATAAGCTTATCACAGAAGTCTGAACATCCTTTCGATGGGTCCGAATATCGGTCCTCATCCTAATCGTATTACTGCTCTCATTCGACAGTAGCAGCCATTTTCCTCCTAGAGGCTTCCAATTTTTCAACTAGTATTCGTTAGCGATAACCAGCTTTCAGCAGATGGCCGCATAGCAAAAAGCGGCACAGGAAGCTCCTGCACCGCTACTTTGTTACGATTCAATAAATCAATGCGCCAGCGTGTGCTGCCGATTATCCACGTGGCGCATGCCCGCCAAGGTCGACCCCAAGTGCAGTTGCCAGCTTCGCACCAAGCTCCGCATCTGCGCGGAAGAAGTTGCACACCGCACGCAGCTGCGTCTGCTCCGGCGTCTGCTGCAGCTCGCCGATCAGATTGCGAACGAGCCATTCTTGCTCATCCTCTGGCAGCGAGCGGTAACGTTCGCCCGCTTGTGTGAAGTCGTCGGTTTTCGTGATTTTCTGCCTTGCAACGGACCCTTGCAATGGCGCCGTGCTATCCGCATACGCAGTCGCTTCCTTCGGGCTGGACACATCGCTGTTTGGCTCGTAATTGACTGAAGATGGATCGGGATTCATCGCCATCGCACCATCACGCTGATGGTTGCGTGCAGGCGCATACGGGCAATTGACCGGTATGTTCAGATAGTTCGCCCCCAGCCGATACCGCTGTGTATCTGGGTACGAGAACAGGCGGCCCTGCAGCAGCTTATCCTCAGACGGCTCAATGCCAGGCACAAGCGCGCTCGGGGAGAATGCCGACTGCTCAACTTCGCCAAAATAGTTGACCGGATTCCGGTTTAACGTCATCGTGCCAACCTTCACAAGCGGGAACTGATCTTCTGGCCACGTCTTCGTTGGATCGAGAGAATCGAATGGCAGTGAATCCTCCGCTTCCGGCGCGAGCAGCTGAACGTACAGCTCCCACTGCGGGAATCTGCCCAGCTCAATGGAGCCATACAAGTCACGCGTCGCGTGGCTGAAGTCACGAGCCTGCATCTCCGCCGCTTCCTCCGGCGTGAAGTTTACGACGCCCTGCTTCGATTTCCAGTGATATTTGACATACGTCATCTTCCCTTCCGCATTAATCCACTTAAACGCATGGACGCTGAATCCATCCATCTGCCGATAGTTCGCAGGCGTGCCAGCGTTGGAGAACAGCCAGGTCAGCATATGCGTCGACTCCGGCGTCAACGTCATGAAGTCCCAATATCGGCTTGGCGTCTGAAGGTTCGTGTCAGGCGAAGGCTTCAGCGCATGCACCATGTCCGGAAACTTGATCGCATCGCGGATAAAGAAGACCGGCAAGTGGTTGCCCACGATGTCGTAGTTGCCCTCCTGCGTGTACAGCTTGACAGCGAAGCCTCGCGGATCTCGCGATGTTTCCGGTGACCCTTGGCCATGAATTACGGTCGAGAAGCGGACAAACACGGGCGTCTCTTGCCCTGCATTTTGCACAAAATGCGCTTTCGTATGGGCCGCCATCGAGTGCTCCGTCACGAATACGCCGTGTGCGCCCGCCCCTCGTGCATGCACGACCCGCTCAGGGATGCGCTCCCGATCAAAGTGTGCGAGCTTCTCGATCAGATGGTAATCCTCCAGTACAGTCGGCCCTCGCTGCCCCGCCGTCCGGCTATTCTGGTTGTCTCCTACTGGCGCCCCTTGGTTCGTTGTCAAATGATCGCTCATCGTCATCTTCTCCTCTCGTTTCGCTAACGGTTATGCGGCAATGCGGCCGCTTATTCGCCCTAACCTCGTTTTAGATTTAGACTTCTTCTAATTCAAGTATAGAACGGCGCCCTATGCACTGCATGAGCCTGCTATTAACGTCCGATGAAGATCGGATGAAGCTTTCATGATGGGCGTAAAAGGCCATAAAAAAAGCGCCGCTCCGTCAAACGGAAACGGCGCTCGCTGGCGCAGCATATCTGGCCGGTTGGCCCGGCCCTTCATCGGCTAAACGGTAACCCGCTCCACGAACGGTAGCCACATATTTGGGAAAAATGGCGTTGTCGCCAAGTTTTTTGCGCAAGGTTTTGATGTGCACATCAACCGTGTTGCTGTTGCCGAACATCGCACAGCCCCAGATGCGTTCCGTAATGGCATCGCGTGTAAGCACGCTGCCATTCGCATCCATGAGCACGCGCAGCAGCTCGTATTCGGTCCGGGTGAGGCGAAGCTGCCGATTGTCCCGATACACCGCCATCCGCCCCAAATCGATATCCAAATCTTTGAACTGCCGAACGCCGGCTGCTGCTCCTGCGCCTTGGCTGATGGGATCGCCGTCCGACGTTGCTGCGGCGCGCACCAAACGGCGGGCATGAAGAAGCGCTTCCCGTGCATGGCCCGGCCATACGAGCATCTCAGCAGGGACGCTCGCTGTCAAACAGTCTGCAAGCGTTGGCTCCGAGACGAGAAACAAGGTACGCGACGCCTCAACGCCAGCGTCGATGAGCAGCTGTGCTGCCGCCGCGACAGCATCCGCAGCCGCTGTTTGCAGTGGCGACAGGTCGCAGACTAATAACTCGATCGCAAGCTGTGCAACCTGCTCGCGGCTTGGAAGCTGCTGTGATAGATAGACATCGAATCCATCGTTCATGAGCAGCGTGACGGCTTCTTGAATGCCGGATGGATTTTTGGATACCAGCATCATCCGCCGGTTCGCTTGCTCTGGGGATTCAGGGATACAGCCGCTGCCTGCCGTTACTCGTTGCTCAAAGCTGAACATGCCCCGCACACTCCTTCTAGCACCACGGAAGCGTGATGCACGTGATAGTTCGTTTCTTGCGCCGCTTCGCCCAGCCACTGGGCTGGCAGCTCCGTCGTGACTTCATCCACGCGCCCGCAGCGCATGCATACGATATGATGATGGTCTTCCGTTCGCGCGTCATAGCGGGAAGCCGCCTCGCCAAGTTTCAGTTCCTTGACCAGCCCGGCCTCCGTTAAATACCGGAGCGAGTTATATACCGTGCCATAGGCGAACGCATAGCCATTCGACCGAAGACGATCCATGACGTCCGCTGCCGTCGGGTGATCATCCGCATGCTGGACAATGTCGAGCACCGCCTTACGTTGGATTGTCAAATTCAGCTTCATGATTAAGCGCCATCCTCTGCTTGTTAGTAGTTGAACTAAGTCTTAATTTATAATTATTATAAACTTATAATTAGTTCAAGTCAATTAGATCAGTTTCGAACCTTCCGCAGAAAAATGTGGATATGCTATGCTAAGAGGCGGAGGTGCTGCATCGTGTGGCTTCATCGCAACGAAGTGTTATTCAGGCAGGGAGAAACCGGTCCCCTGTATCGTATCCAGAGCGGCCTGCTCAAAATCGTGCGCGTCCAAGAGGACGGGCGGCAGCTGCTGCTTAATTTTATCGTTCCCGGCGAAATGATTCCCCATCATTCACTCATCTCGCCCAAAGCTTATCACGGCACCGCCATCGCGCTCACAGCTTGCCAGGTCGAGCCCGTCGCTGCCCCCGAGTGGTACGCGCGGCTTGCTGTCGATGCACCCGCAGCGCTAGATGTTGCCCGCCTGCTCCAAACCAAGCTGCGCATGATGCAGGAGCGCATCGACCAGCTAGCCATGAACAGCCCGGCAGAGAAGCTGGACGCTTTCCGCCATTGGATCGCTGCTTATTTGCCGCCAGATACGGCAATTACGGATCTGCTCACGCAAGAGGAAATCGGCCAATTCCTCTCCATCCGCCGCGAAACAGTCAATCGCCTGCTGCGCGGGGAATGCTGATGCGCAAGGCAGCGAGCGTGGCGGCAAGACAGTGGCATCCCACTGTGCCGTTGCACGGTTTGCAATGACGCATCAGCATTCGTCGCGAACTCACCTTCTCCTCACTCAGATTGCACTAGCGCCTCAGTGTCTCCACCATTTCACCGCTCTCGTTGCACGTTTTGCAACGACACCTCTAGTTAACCATCGCCAACTCACCTTCCCATTGCATTCTGTACAATGGCCTCACCCATCTACCCCGCCACATGTGCTGTCATTGTATTTTGCGCAATGGCACAGTGCGATTTTAGTGTGTTAGCCGCCTAACTAGCCCATCTGGCTCTTTCCCATTGTACAGTGTGCAATGACACATCAATTATCGCCGCTACTGCACCGTCCCCATTGCACGTTCTGCAATGAGGATGCACCCAGCCGGGTGCGCTTCATCTTAGTGCACAAAAAAAGGAGCAGAGATCGCTCTCTCTGCTCCGTTCCGCGTGCTCCGCCCTTGATTACAGCTGCCCAGCCGGACCAAAAAATTCGTACCGAATTCGCTCTGCATCCACGCCTTGCGCACGCAGCGCTTCGACGATCGCGCGCATGAACGCTACCGGACCGCAAATGTAGAATACGCCGTCCGCTGGCGCTTCCGCCGCCAGGTAAGCCGCGTCAATCCGTCCCTCATGGTGGAAGCGCTCCGCTGCCCGGTCTTCCGCCGTCGGGTGCTCATACACGAAGCGCACTTTTGCCCCGCCGCCAGCAATCTGCTTCGCTGTCTCCAGCACCTCATCCCTTAACGCGTGCACGTTGCCATTCACCGCTGCATGCAAGAAAGTAACCGTGCGATGCGGATGCAAACCGCTCTCCGCATCAGCCGCTGCCGCATGCAGCATGCTGACCATCGGGGTCAAGCCGACGCCACCACTCACTAGCACGACAGGGCGGCTATCCTCGCGGTCCATGTAGAAGTCGCCTGCCGGCGCCGACAATTCAAGCACATCGCCCGTCTGCAGCCGCTCATGAATATAGGTCGATACGACACCCGCTTCCTTCGGGCCATCAACTGCTCCATCCTCACGCTTAACCGTCAGCCTGTAGTAAGGCTTGCCTGGCTCGCTCGATAAGCTATATTGGCGGTTAACCGTATAGGGATAACCCGGGATGTCCATCTTCACCGTCACATATTGTCCTGGCTTGAACGACGCGATCCGCCCGCCGTCCTGCGGCACGAGATACAGCGATGTGATAATGTCGCTCTCCGGCTGCTTGCGCTCCACGACGAACGGCCGGAATGCCGCCCAACCGCCGCTAGCTTCCTCTGCCTCGCGATACATCTCCGCCTCAACCCCGATGAACGCATCAGCGATGACGCCATACGCTTCTCCCCACGCACCCAAAATCTCAGGCGTTGCCGCGTCACCCAAAACCTCCGAGATGGCTGCCAGCAAATTTTCGCCAACGATTGGGTAATGCTCGGCGCGAATGCCCAAGCTGCGGTGCTTATGCGCAATTACGCGTACAGCCGGCAAGATCGCTCCCAAATTATCGATATGCGCAGCAGCCGCATAAACCGCATTCGCTAGCGCCTGCTGTTGGCGGCCTTGCTTCTGGTTCGCTTGATTAAACACATGGAGAAGCTCCGGATGTTTCTCGAATAACCTTTTATAAAAATGCTGGGTAATCGCTAAGCCATGCTCTGCTAGTACGGGCACTGTCGACTTAATCGTCGCGATGGTTTGTTGGTTTAACATATAAAATCCGCTCCTCTGCCGATTCAATTAGAATTGCTAATCGAAGTATACCTCCATTGCACTTGGTCCCGGTGTGATTACAATCACACGAGCCGTGAACGCATTGTGACAATACGCACAAACATATCAGGAAAGGCTTTAACTATTTTGTAACTTGTTCTTTCACACTTCCGTCTATTATGAGGTACATAACAAGACTAGTTCTTATTCAGGAGGTTACCCTAATGAAATCGCCATTCAAAATGCTTACGCTCGCTGTAGCCGGATCCTGCCTGCTTGCCATCTCCGCCCCACTTGCCATGGCACAAAACGCTGCCTCATATACGGCCGATACAGGTACAGCTGCCGTTGTGCCAATCGCTCAATCTGCCCAAACCCAAAACATTAAAGTTACAACTAAGCTAATAGAAGAAAAATCCGATACGCTGACGGTCAAGCTGAGCCTCCCTGTCGTAACCGGCATGACAGACACCCATTATCAAGATGAGCTGAACAATAGCGTCGAGCGCCAAGCGACGGACGAATTGGACACACTCAAGAAGCAATCGATCGATGACCAGAAGTCAGCCCAAGAAGCTGGGTATGAATTCCGTCCCTATGACCTTCAAGTCTACTATGAAGTGCATTCCGATGGCAGCGCAGCAACTGGCAGCGTACTATCGTTCGTCACCTACACGTATGAATACACGGGAGGCGCACATGGCAGCACCCTAGCCGATACCTATAATGTAAAGGCAACGCCAGAAGCGAAGCCCATCACGCTCCAGCAAGCGCTGGGGGAAGGCGGGCTAACCAGAGCGAATAATGCGGTCCGCCAGCAAATCCAAACGAGTCCAGAAATGTACTTTTACAATGAAATCGTGGATTTCCAAGGCGTATCCCAGGAGCAGCCGTTCTATATCGAACAAGGAATCACCCATGTTGTTTTCCAACAATATGAGATTGCCCCATACGCTGCTGGAATAATCAACATCGCAGTGACCGATAAAGCAGCGGCTGGACCTTCGGTAACAATAACGAACAAACAAACCGTTGCTGGCCCTTCCGGGTCGAAGCTCGTGCCACTTCGCCTTACAGCAGCAAGCCTTGGCTACAAAATCGCTTGGAACAATAAAACCCATACCGCCGAAGTTTCCCGTGATGCCCAGTGGACAGCCGTTACGCTCAATAAAAACAGCTACTCCCTGAACAAAATGGCGCCAATTAAGCTGAGCGCAGCTCCAAGCCAAATCAAAGGAACACTCTATGTTCCCGCAGACTTTTTCAGCAGCATCCTGAAGCTGAACGTGTCGGCAGATGCCAAAACCGGAGCCATCACGATCAAAGGCTAATAGCATCGCGCAAAACAAATAAAGGGTCGTTTCCCCCTAGCTTCCTGCTAGGAAAGGAACGGCCCTTTATTCATCTTCCAACACTTTCTTCGTCTGTTCGGCAATGCGCATAAACGTCTTGAACGCTTTGGGAGACAATTCCCTCTTAGCGCGAAGAATGAACTGCACTTCCGGCTCATAGAGCGCATTCTCTTCTTTCACCATGCCTGACACCGGCGCAAAACCCGCAAGCATAAGCAGCTCATTGAGGTCGGCACCTTTCAAGGCTTGCCCCAACGCGATCGTAGTATCACGGGAAGGGGAGAATCTGCCTTTCTCAACCGAGCTGATAAAGGAGTAGCTGATGCCGGATTTCTCAGCCAGGTCACGAAGCGACAAGTCGTTCGTCAGCCGTAGCCGCCGAATCGTCTGGCCAAGCTTTTCCTTGTCTTTCCACTCTTCCAAATTGATCACCCACCATTATCTTACATGTTTTGTTTCACAAAACACAATGCTCCTGCCAAAACATGTGCCCCTATTCGAAACATTCGTGTTGTCATTCAACACAAATTCCTGTATATTATACTCATGGGCATTTATGGAACTACTGGCGTTTAATACTTGAATTTGGTGGTGATTATGTTGTCTACTAATGAAGCCGCGATCGGCAATCGCATTTCTCGCATCCGTAAACAGCGTGGCATTACACAGCAACAGCTTGCAGATGCACTTGGCATCGATCGCGCATCTCTATCCCAGATTGAAACTTGTCGCTATTCCCCACGTGCAGAGACCATTCGCAAGCTTTCTGATTTTTTCCAATTGCCTATTGGCGACCTCTTCTTCAATCCCTCGTTGGCAGTAGACCGGGATCGCCTAAGCGACCCACTCGAAGAATCTTTGGAACGCGTCTCTTCCAGTAACCGCTAGCTAAACAACCCCTTTCGGCCAGGAACAATCAGATAAGAAGGGCAAGCACTTTACAAAGTGCCTGCCCTTCTTTCTGTTTAGATTCGATTGTACATTTCCATTTTTTAGTTGACGCTCGATTTGGTATCCATGTAATATGCTAAGAAAACGTCTCGAGGTGACCGAAGTGCACAACATATATACAAGTACAGCCAAATGGTATGATGCTGATAATCGGGCCGTTGTTCAAGCGGACATTCCCTTCTACATCGATCGGGCGCAACAGCTTGGCGGCAACGTGCTCGAATTGGCATGCGGCACTGGCCGCATCACCATCCCTCTCGCTGAAGCAGGCATACCAGTCACAGGGCTGGACTACTCGCCCCATATGCTGGAGGTGCTTCACGGCAAGCTCCAGTCCAAGCCCCAACGAACGAAAGAGCATGTCCGCACTATACAAGGCGACATGACAAGCTTTACTTTCCCGGAGGCATATTCCCTCATCTTCATTCCATTCCGCAGCTTTCAATTGCTAGAGAACGATGAGCAAGCCCTGCAATGCCTCAATAACATCGCTTGCCATCTAGACGATAATGGGCAGTTTATTCTCAATGTATTCCGGCCTGATCAGGGTTTCACTGACACGTGGGTGCGGTTAGAAGAACAGCTGGATTTTGAATCAGAGCTTGCTAATGGCGAGAAAGTGACGAGATCTTCCGTCAAGCGTGCGACACCGAACGCCGCTTGCTGTACACGGACTTTATTTACCGCCTGCATAAGCAAGATGGCACCGTAGAACAATTTCATGATACCATGCGCATGCGGTACTTTTACGGGGATGAATTGCGCGCACTCATTCAAGCTGCTGGATTGGTTATTACCGAAGAATATGGCTGGTACGACGGCTCCCCTGTAGAAGCCGGCCGTGAATATATATTTGTTTGCCGCAAAGCATAAAGAAAGAAGCTCTGCAAACCATCGTTTGCCAGAGCTTCTTCCTTCTTAACGAAGTTATTTCACGGACAGCAAGCTTTCCGTAATGAATGCCAATTGCGCCTCCAACGATACTGGATCATTATACGTATCCGCCTTCGGATTCAGTTGGAACACATGGCCTGCTTTGACGGCAGGGAGCCCTTTCCATACTGCGTTATCATACACTTTGCTTGGATCGCTGTCATCGCCCGACCACGCGCATGTGAAGACGATGTCTCCGGCAAACTCTGGCAGCTTCTCAAGAGAAATATCTGCCCAGCCCGTACCGCTGTCGATCGCTTCCTTCTGCGCTTCTGGAGGAGCCTTCAGCCCAAACTCGCCATAGATGATTTCCCCGCCACGTCCGTAATTGTGCCCGAATACGTACAGCCCTTTCGCATACGGATTAATGATCGAAACGGTTTTGTTGCCTACCGCCTCTTGCACTTGCGGCTTCAGCTCATTTATTTTCTTCTCCCACTGGTCCACCCACGCTTGCGCTTCTTGCCCTTTACCGATCAGCTTGCCAAAATCGAGCATCTGCTCCTTATAAGTCAGCTTGCCATATTCGACTGCAACAACCGGTGCGATTTGCTCCAGCTTGTCGACCCCCTCTGTTCCTGTGTATACAACGATAAGGTCGGGGTTCAGCTCAAGAATTTTTTCCGGGGAAATCGTCTCGCCTAAGTTCTTAACACCGTCCAGCTTGCCTTCAAAATACGGGTTTTGAATCGCGTCCTGGCCTACGCCAACGAGCTTAGCGCCAAGCGCTATGAAGTATCCCGTATTAAAATTGGTCACGTCGACGATACGCTGCGGGTTTTTCGGCACTTGAATATCGCCGTTAGCCGCATGGAATGTAACCTTCTCTCCCTGTCCAGCCGTATCCGTCCCTTCAGCCCTCGCGTCCGATGCCGTCTCGGTTGCTGGCTTGTCTGTGGCAGCAGCCTCTGTCGATTTATTAGCTGAATGGCCACAAGCAGCCAACATAAGCGTGAGCATAAGCATTACTGCTGTAAGTATGTACATCCGTTTAGATTTACGAAAACATGTTGAATATGCAAAAGAGCATCCCTAAAGCCACAATGGCTGGGGACACCCCTGTTTTTGCAATTACAGCGCTGTTAGCGTTTCACTTGCTTGTGCGCGAACGCGGTGTGCGCCGCATTAAGGTGGCATTAGCACGTGCAGCAGCCTGTTCATTGCAGTTCGGAGTCAATTTCATAACTCCAATATGCAATGGCATGCCCCGAACCGCTCGATTATGCACTGCATCTGTACCTATAAATAAAAAAGCTGCCCCAAAAGCCATTAAAAACGACTTTTGGGGCAGCCACTTGCGATAAAATATATGCCTTAATGAGCAACCGTATTGTAAGCCATAATCCAGATCGAGCCTGCTACGACTACAACAAGAATCAAGATGGCGAATAACAACGCCGCGATGTTCCACTTCGCGTTCTCGCCTTCCTTCAAGTGCATGAAGAACCATAGCTGTACAGCAAATTGAAGCACCGCCAGAATGAGAATGAGCACAATCGTGCCAGTCTTGCTCATCAAGTCGTTCATGACGACGACGAGCGGAATGATCGTCAGGACGATCGACATGATGAAGCCGATGACGTAAGACTTCAGCGAGCCGTGGCCGCCTTCATGGCCTGCGCCATGATCGTGATGTTGACCCATCTTACATCACCCCCATCAAGTAAACGACCGTTAGGACGAAAATCCACACGACGTCGAGGAAGTGCCAATACAGGCTAAGCACTTCGACTTTACGCTTCGTAACCGGCGTAATGCCGCGCTTGCGAAGCTGAATCATAAGCCCGATCATCCATACAAGCCCGATCGATACGTGCAAACCGTGCGTTCCTACGAGCGTGAAGAAGGCCGACAGGAAGCCGCTTGTAGCAATCGTTGCGCCCTCATGGTTTACCATCTCAACGAACTCATATACTTCAAGGAAAATAAACGCTGCACCGAGCGCGGCGGTAACGCCAAGCCAAGTGATCAATTGATTTTTCTTGCCAGCATGCATCGCAAGCACTGCAAGCCCGCTCGTGAACGAGCTCGTCAGCAGGATGAATGTTTCAGCGATAACGCCTGGCATTTTGAACAACTCTTCAGCCGTTGGACCGCCAGCCGTATTGTCGCGCAATACGACGTAGACGGCAAACAAGCAACCGAAGATGATAACGTCTGTCATGAGGAATATCCAAAAACCTAGCGTCTTAAGCGATTCCTGATCATGGTGGCCATGATCGTGGTGATCGCCCGCGTGGTTCGCGTGCGAATTCGCATTAGCCATTAGACCGACGCTCCCTTCATTGCCGCTTCTTCCGTTCGTTTGATTTCATCGACCGGGATATAGTAATCCGTATCGTACGAGAACGATCTTGCTAGCATGCAGATTGCAACGCCGGCCATCGAAGGAATTGCCATCCAGAGCCAATCCCATACGAAGCCGAAGCCTGCGCCAAACCAGCATACCGACATGATGAACGGAATAGCCGAGTTTTTCGGCATATGGATCGGTTCGAGCGGCGGTTTCGCTGGCAGCTTCTCGCCCTTAGCAAGCTTCTGCTTCGTTTCCCACCAGTCGTCAACATCCTTCACCTGTGGTTCTGTTGCAAAGTTATAAAGCGGTGCTGGCGATGGAATCGACCACTCCAGCGTGCGACCGTCCCAGAAGTCGCCCGTCGTATCTTTTTTGTGTACCTTGATGCTGTATGCGATCTGCCACACCTGGAAGATGAAGCCGATACCCATGATGAAGCCGCCAATGGTCGAAACCAGGTTAAGCGGTCCCCAGCCCATATCGAAGTCATACGTGTACACCCGGCGAGTCATGCCGTCCAAGCCGAGGAAGTATTGCGGCATGAAGCAGACATAGAAGCCGATATTCCAGAGCCAGAACGCCCATTTGCCAAGACGTTCGTCGAGCGCAAAGCCGAACATTTTTGGCCACCAGTAGTACAGGCCTGCGAAGTAACCGAACACAACACCGCCGATCAACACTTGGTGGAAGTGAGCGATCAGGAAGTAGCTGTTATGGAACTGGAAGTCAGCTGGCGCAACTGACAGCAATACGCCTGTCATGCCGCCGACGATAAAGCAAGGAATGAACGCGATCGTCCAGAGCATTGGCGTCGTGAAACGAATACGCCCTCTGAACATGGTGAACAGCCAGTTGAATACTTTGACCCCTGTCGGGATTGCGATAATCATGGTCGTTACAGCGAAGAAGGCATTGACGTCTGCACCAGAGCCCATCGTGAAGAAGTGATGCGCCCATGTGAAGAAGGACAGAACGGCGATACCGATCATCGCGAATACCATGGAGCCGTAACCAAACAGTTTCTTGCGGGAGAACGTGGCGACGACCTCCGAGAATATGCCGAACGCCGGAACGACGACGATATATACCTCTGGATGACCCCACATCCATATCATGTTGATGTACATCATCGGGTTGCCGCCCGCATCTAAGGTGAAGAAGTGCGCGCCTAGGAACCGGTCCAAAAACAGCAGCGCCATCGTTACCGTCAGAATTGGGAAAGCGAACAAGATCATGAGGCAGCTAGACAGAACAGACCACGTGAACATTGGCATTTTCATCAGCTTCATGCCAGGCGCACGCATCTTCAGAATCGTGACGACAAAGTTGATGCCTGTTGCAAGGGAACCGATACCTGAGATCTGGATGCCCCAAATGTAGAAGTTTTGCCCGACACCCGGACTATGTGACAGCTCCGACAACGGCGGATAAGCAAGCCAACCCGCATCTGGCGAACCGCCAATGATGAACGATACGTTGAACAGCATCGCACCGAAGAAGAACAGCCAGAAGCTTAAAGAGTTCAAGAATGGATAGGCGACGTCGCGCGCGCCGATCTGGAGCGGTACGACGATGTTGAACAAACCGAACATAAACGGCATGGCCATGAACAAAATCATGATAACGCCATGGGTCGTAAATATCGCATTATAGTGCTCTGCGTGCAGGAATTCCGTATTCGGCATTGCGAGCTGAAGCCTCATCAGCAAGGCGTCGACACCGCCGCGGAACAGCATCAGAATCGATGCGATGATGTACATGATGCCGATCTTCTTATGATCGACCGAGGTGAGCCATTCGCGCCAGAGCCATCCCCACTTTTTGAATACGGTGAGGACGAATACGATCGCAATCATGGCGAGCGCTATGCTGACCTGCGCACCGAGAATCATTGGGTCTCCGGTTACGAAGAAATCCGAGAAACTATTTAAGTTTCCCCACATAGTTGCCGCCTCCTTTCATTCAGTCCATTTTATTTAGATTCTTCATTGCCGCCGTGGTGATGTCCCTCACCGACGACATATTTGTTAACGATTTTCTGATGCAGCCCCTCTGGGAACGAGGAGAAGTATTGGCGGTCTGACGAAGATGGCTCTGCCAGCTTCTCATAGCCTTCGAGCGTCAGCTCACTGCCTTTGCTCTTCACTTCATTAACCCATGTGTCGAAGTCAGCATCGCTTGTCGCTTTTACTTCAAACCGCATGTCAGCGAATTGCGGACCGCTGAAGTTAGCGCCCGAACCGAAGTATACGCCTGGCTCATCAGCTTGCAGGTTCAGCGTCATGTCCATGCCGGACATCGTGTACATTTGGCCGCCGAGCTGCGGAATCCAGAACGAGTTCATCGGCGCATCCGACGTCAATTGGAATCGAATCGGACGATCCTCTGGTATTTCAATGTAGTTAACCGTTGCAATACCCTGCTCCGGATACGTGAATAGCCATTTCCAGTCGAGCGACGTTGCTTGAATCACCAACGGCTCTTTGTCCGATTTGAGCGGCTTGGATGGCTCCAGCGCGTACGTATATTTGACCGTCACCACAGCGAGAGCGCCGATGATGATGATTGGGATCGCCCACCATATTACTTCAGCCTTCGTATTATGTGACCAGACTGGCATGTAAGCCGCTTTGTTATCTGGCTTGTCACGATAGCGCCATACGATCCATCCGGCCAGAACGAGCACCGGCACGAGTACAATTAAGCATAGTACCGTCGAAATGACGATCAAATCCCGTTGATCAGCGCCAACCGGCCCTTTCGGATCCAGCACCATCATCGACGTGTCGCAGCCCGATAACATGATCGTCATGATCACGAGCAGCAGCGGAACCGCGTATTTGGTTAGTTTTCTCCGCATGTTTGTCTTCATCTCCTTCATCCGCCCCGAACCTGTCCCCGTTCGGAGGACTTTTCCGAGTCGTTCATATCCGTATCCATACGATAGCAGATAACGTTGCGTTTTAAACCTATGTTTGCAAATACGTCAATTATTATTCTCCATTCTGTAAAACAAAGTTCACGAGATTGACGATTGTTTACTATTTGCAAACAAAAAACCCCTCATACGAGGGGTTAAAAGGAAAACCGCTAAGGTTATGAAACCGTTGGTTGGTCAAATTGTGACGCAATCGGCCGTTAACGGTCGATCTGGTCGTTAGCATTCTGCTCCCGACGTTCGTTCACAAGATGAATCGCTGTGCGAATGACATAAATGTTGACGCTGCCTACTAAGAATCCAATGCCAATCATCAATCCCCAGTTCTGGTCGTTGAATGGCTGCAGGTACATCAAGCAAAGAACAACGCCTACGGTCAGTGCGGCCCAAGCGGCGACTGTCATCAGCCATACAAGTGGGCGGAACCCGCGTTCCGTTGCCTTATGGCTTGAAATCGATGCATTCTTCGTCGTCATGGTGAACACGCTCCTAATCCGAATTAAAAATGAAAGTGCTTTCTTGTTTGTAGTATACCACAAACTCGGAAAAAGTGTTCATATTTTGTTCAATTTTTGATCAAATTTCGGACAAATTTTTTGGAGCGTTTTCCAGTTCCACAAAATGATTATTAAAAATCGAAATATTGCATGGCATTATCGTAGCAAATGCCTCGAATAATCCGGCCAAGCAGCTCATCATCATCGGGAACTTCCCCGTTCTCTACCCATTCACCAAGCAGGTCACATAGTATACGCCGGAAATATTCATGGCGTGTGTACGATAAGAAGCTGCGAGAATCGGTCAACATGCCGACGAATCGGCCGAGCAGCCCTAAGTTGGCTAGCGTCTTCATCTGATGAATCATTCCATCCTTCGTATCGTTGAACCACCAAGCAGCGCCGAATTGGATTTTGCCTGGAATGCCTCCGCCTTGGAAGCTGCCCATAATAGTGCCAATCACATAATAATCGTTAGGATTAAGTGAGTAAAGGATCGTGCGCGGCAGCTTATTATCCAAGTCCAGCTCACCTAGCAGATGCGCCAGCCCGTAAGCAACTGAACCATCATTAATGGAATCAAAGCCTGTATCCGGCCCTAATTGGCGGAACAACCGCGGGTTATTGTTGCGTGCCGCATTGACATGCAGTTGCATCGCCCAGCCGTGCTCAGCATACCGCCGCCCAATATGCAGCAAAGTGAACGTTTTATATTTGGCTTCGGCTGCTTCACTAACCGCTTCCCCTCGCAATGCGGCAGCGAATGCCTCTGACGCCTCTTCGGCTGTCGCATTCGCATACATCAGCTTATCAATCGCGTGGTCGGAAACCCGGCAGCCCACCTCATGGAAAAACGCAATGCGCGAGTCCAATGCGCTGAGCAACTGCCCGTAGGATTCAATTGCGTGGCCTACTGCATTAGACAATTGAGCGATCCAACCGATGAACGTATCTCGATTCAGCTCCAATGCTTTATCCGGGCGGTAGGAAGGCAGTACCTTTACATCGTTAAAATCGCCATCTTGTTGAAGCTTAATATGATACTCCAGCGTATCGGCTGGATCATCCGTCGTGCAGATCACTTTCACATTTGACTTGCGAATCAGGTCGCGTGCGCCAAATCCCTCACCGCTTAACTGTTCATTTGCCTTCTGCCAGATCGCTGGGGCGTTCTTTTCATTGATGATATCCTCAATGCCGAAATATCGCTGCAGCTCTAAATGTGACCAATGGTATAACGGATTGCCGATTGCCATTGGCAATGTGCTTGCATAAGCTAAAAACCGGTCATAATCATCTGCCGGTCCTGTAACGAGATGCTCTGGAGCCCCGTTCGCCCGCATTGCGCGCCACTTATAGTGGTCCCCACTTAACCAAGCCTCTGTAAGATTATTAAAGCGTTTATTCTCATAGATTTCTTGGGGGCTAAGATGGCAATGATAGTCGATAATGGGCAATGGCTTGGCATGTTGCTCATATAACCGCACTGCAGTGTCCGTACGAAATAAGAACTGCTCGTTCAAAAAAGGCTTCATTATATAGAAACCGTCCCTTCTCATACTAATTGATGCTAGTTTACCTTATTCGATAAGTAATAACAACGTTGTTATTTTATAATAGATGAAAAGCCCCTGCTCCGCATCAATGGCTTTGCTGAGGCTGAATCTTATGTCATTGGATTGGCTCCCCCTGTACAGCTCCTTGCTGCCGAAACTCAGTTGGCGTCACGTTAAACCGCTTGCGGAACAGCTGCGAAAAATGGCGCATATCCTGATAGCCAATTCGTTCGGCAACCTCCGCCAGCTTTAGGCTCGGATTATGGAGCAGCCGCTTCGCTTGTTCCATTCGCAGCTGAATAACAAAGTCCTTATAGCCTTGGCCCGTCTTCTGTTTGAACAGTTGGCTGAAGTAGACGGGATTAAGGAAGACGACCGATGCGACCTTCTCCAGCGATAAGTCCTCTCGGAAATGCGACTTGATATATTGGATAGCTGTCTCGACCGCACGGTCGCTGCCGCGCTCATCCTGCTCGTACACCTGTGTGTCAGACGCTTGGCGGAGCCGCCTGATCTCTGCCGGCACGTTGCGGAAGTCGATGATGAGCCCTGAGTGCATCACTTGGAACGGAACCCGCAAATATTTGCGCAGATGCGTCTTTAGCTCCGTAAGAAGAGGCATTAGATTTTTCTCCTCATTTAACGTAACCACACCAATTAAGCTCTGCGCATCATAACTGACCACAAATCCATGGCCGAACCGTTCGATGAGCTCAGACATGACATTCTCAATAATAAAATGCTCCAAGTGAACCTGGCGGTCCGCATCCATCTTCACCATGATAAGATTAAACGATGGATACTCATCCGAGAGCGGCTTCATATCGAAGTTGCCGATATCCAGCCCCGCCACCCAACGTTGGAATACAGCTTCACGCAAATACTTAATATTCGAGCCAAGCTGCCGCGCTTCACGCGTCTGCTCTGAATCGCGGCGCAGCTCCTCGCCTATTAACTCAATCAACTCAATGACACGCTCTTTGCCGATGGGCTTTAACAAATAATCACGCGCACCTAAGCGAAGCGCTTCCTGTGCATAGGCAAACTCCGACTTTGCCGAAATAAACACCCATCGCACATGCGGATGCCGGGGCTTCGATACTTTCATCAGCTCAAGCCCTGTCATGCCAGGCATCATAATGTCACTTAGGACAAGATCAATTGATTCATTGCGCAACTGCTGCACCGCTTCGTCTGGGGAAGCAGCGAGCCAGATCCGATAGTTAGGGAAACGGTTCTGTATGGTGCGCTTTATGCCGCTTCGTATAATATTCTCATCATCCACGATTAAAATATTCATCGCAGTCGTTCATCCTTTCCTATCCTTTACTTGCTGCTGCTTCTTACGAGTTATGCCCGTGGCGGCAGCGGAAGGGTAACTTTAATGGTCGTTCCTTTGCCAAGTACACTATTTACAGTTAAGCCATACGATTCACCATGCATAAGTACCAATCGATGATGCACATTAGCAATGCCAATCCCCCTGCGCCCTTTCGATGCAATTGCGGTGGCATTGTTTGTTTCCTGCCCTAGCGCCATTTGCAGTTGAATCAACGCGTTATGCTCGATGCCAACGCCATTGTCGGCAATTGTAATGTGCAGGCGCTGCCCGTCGACCTCTGCATGCAAAGACAGCCGGCCTGGCCGCAATGCAGGTTCCAGCCCATGCTTAACCGCATTCTCGATGATCGGTTGCAGCGTCATCTTCGGCATAGGCACGTCAAGCCATTCAGCTTCCACATCAATATCCGCAGTTAACCGGTCTTCCAGCCTTGCTTCAATAATGGTGAGATAATGCCGAATTTGCTCCAGTTCTTCCCCGAGCGTAGTAGGCAAATCTTCGTTCCAATGGCTGCTGTATTGGAACATATGCGACAGGGACAATACGATGCTGCCTAACCGGCTGTTCTCCTGCTCGTCCAACATCCAATAGATCATATCAAGCGTGTTGTATAAGAAATGAGGATTCACTTGCGATTGCAGCGCCTGCAGCTGGGCCTGTTTCTCCCGGGCAGATGTTTCCTTCTCCCGGTTAATTAAATCGTCCATGCGCAGCACCATTTGATTAAAGGATGCAACCAGAATATCAATTTCCTCATAAGAGGACTTTGTCTGCACGGATCCCCTGAAATTGCCGACCTCAACCTGCCTCATCTCTTGGACGAGCCGCTTAACAGGCGATGTGATGGTACGGGAAATAAAGGTCGCAATCGCGATCGAGACGATGACGAGAACCGAAACGACGATAACAAAATAATGTTTGGTCTGATCCAGCTCGACATTCAAATCTTTATCCGGCGTCCGGCTGACGAAGGTCCAATCAACCTCTGTCGCCTTCGAAGCTACTACAAGATCCTGTTTGCGATTCTCAAAAGTAACTTCCCCTGCACTAATGCGATTATCCATCGTCTGCAGCAGTTCCCTAGCTTCCTTTGCTGTCGAATAGTTATCGGTTTTGATGTCTGTCCCTGAATCAGCTGCACTCGTCATTGCGGTCTCCAAGGAATTCGGCGTACGCGTCCCCATCTCCGCATGAATGCTCCAAGGCACCTCCGCTGCCGTTTCTAAATTATCAGAAGCAAGCAATCGGCCATCCTCTGATAAAATAAATGTTTCACTGTTCGGGCCAAGCCGCATATTCGTTAATGCTGAAATAACCGGTTGTACGTTCACCTGAAACAGCAAGACGCCAATTGGCTTATGCTCAGTCAGATCATAGAGCTGGCGGCCGTAGGCGAATACAGGCTCGTTCACTGTCTGGTCTGTCAGCGAGTGCTTAAACACGCCCAACCAAACCATGTCGCCATCTGACTGTTTAAT
This sequence comes from Paenibacillus sp. MMS18-CY102, assembly GCF_009789195.1. GTDB lineage: Bacteria > Bacillota > Bacilli > Paenibacillales > Paenibacillaceae > Paenibacillus_T. The sequence goes on from NZ_WSTC01000004.1 coordinate 208,228, forward strand.
CCGCGTATACCAATCCCTGTAGCTAAAATAAGGGTCCACGGTATTCATGTAATTGCCGTAGTTGTATACGGCGCCAGATGGAGAGAACACATGAATCGAAACGATATCTTCCCTCGAATAAAATAAGGTGCCTAGTATGTTCGTAATAGCCCGTTCATTAATGATAGCCAGTGCTGGATTATCTTCATGCTTCTCGCGCAGCTTGCGAAGCAGGTCGGAGTTGCCGATTAGCGACTTAGACAAGCTGTTATAGCTATCTAACAGCAAGTCATACACTTGCATCGTCTGCCGAACGTTTTTCTCAGCGATCTCCGTTACCTTATCATGATACTGGTCAGTCGCCCGCTGATAATACAAATAGCTGACAACAGAAAGCAAACTTACCATACTAACTAGCAGCAGTATAAATAGTCTCGTGCGTATGGATCGAAAACCGCGAATCATGACATTGCCCCCATGAAATAGTTAACATTGCTTTCATCATATCACAGAACTGAGCGATAATTAGGCGCTTGCGTGTTTGCCGAACAGCAGGAAACCTCCGGACGCAGCATACACTGCGACCCGGAGGCTTGAAATACGATTCGATTGGGGAATCAAATGACGAATAAAGCTTAACCTTTTACTGCACCTGCAGTCATGCCACTCGTAATTCTCTCCGAGAGAATGAAGTACATGATAATAACAGGCAATGCGCCGAGTACGAGATAAGCGCCGATTGCGCCATAGTTCGCCGAGTATTGGCTCACGAAGCTGTTTACACCGAACGGCAACGTTTTGAACTTCTCAGACGAAATAAATGTCGCAGCAATAATGTACTCATTCCAAATCGTGATGAAGGTTAGAATACATACCGTCATAATCGGCGGAATCGTGATTGGCAAGATGATGCTGCGGAAAGTCTTGTAGACCGATGCGCCATCCATATGCGCCGATTCTTCAATTTCATGTGGAATCGTCCGCATAAAGCCACTCAGAATGAACACGGCAATTGGTGTCTGATAAGCCACATATGGCAGAATTAACGACCAGTGCGTATTAAGCACTTGCCAGTTGAATACATCTTTCATGCTTTTGAAAATAAGCATGAGCGGCAACAACGTGGATTGTAGCGGCAACGTCAAGCCAGCCAAGAAGAGCAGAAGAACGGCATTGCCCCACTTCCACTTAAACCGAGTAATCGCATATGCCACCATACTGCTGAGTACAATAACAGACGTCATAGTTACAACCGTTACGAAAACGCTGTTTTTGAGATATTTCAAGTAATTTGCATTCCATGCTGACTCATAGTTGCTCCATTGAAGCGCATGTGGCAGAGAGAAAAATTTTCCAGACAATATTTCCTCATTGTTTTTCAGGGAATATATAACGAGCCACAGCAGTGGATACAACTGCGTCACAAGTAGAATGCCAAACAGTGCGAAGGCAATCGTTTTACCGACCGTAAAACGACGCTTGCTTGCACCGGCGGATGCCGGGCTAGCCGCAGCCGATTTGAGCGCTTCAGCCATAATGCATAACTCCTTTCACGAGCGGTTCTTGGCGTTAGTCAAACTTTTTTTCAAGTCCGCGGAACAGAAGGTTAATAACAACAGTAGCAATTAAGCACACGAGAACGAGCACTGTTGCAATTGCGCTGCCGTAACCGTATTTCATCGACAGGAAGGACATGTTGTACATATGCGTTGCGATAACGTCCGTCGCATGCGCTGGACCGCCGCCCGTCATGACCATGATCATGTCGAAGGATTGAAGGGAACCAATGAAAGAAAGGATAATCGATATTTTGAATATCGGGACCACCAATGGGAACGTAATGTAACGGTCTGCTTTGAATCCGTCCGCTCCATCAATCTTGGCTGCCTCGTAAATTTCGCTTGGAATGTTTTGAATACCTGTGAATTGAATAAGCAAATGGTAACCAAGATATTGCCATAAAGCCACAAAATAGAGTGCATACATCGCGAAATCTGGATCAGAGAGCCAATTGTGCGTCCAGCTGTGCAAGCCGAGCGAATCTAACACTTGGTTGATCATACCGCCGAGTGAAGCTGGGTTGTAAATCGTTTTCCAGAGCTGGCCAATAATGACGACAGACAAAATTACAGGTACAAAGTAGCTAGAAACCAAGAAATTCGGCTTCTTAATGAAACGGTTGAGCAGAATAGCCAAGCCTAAGCAAATTGGAATCTCAAGCATGGAGAATACCGCGAACAACAGCGTATGGCGAACAGCTGGCCAAAACACTTTGTCTTTAGTAAACAGTTCTACGAAATTGTCCATACCGACAAATTTCTTTGCTCCGATCCCATTCCATTCCAACGTACCGTTATACAAGTTAAGGGCAATCGGGATAAATACAAGGCTTACGTATATCAGTAAGCATGGGAGCACGAATACGGCGATTGTCCGTGCGGGCACCTTGAGCGCATTCATGGGGTTCGCCTCCTTGAATCAAGTGTGGCGCATAGAAGAAAGGGAACGACTAGCGCTCCCTTTCGCAAGCGTCTATGCGAGTGCGGATTGCTCCGTCACTTATTTGTTGCTTTCGAACGCCGTTTGGTGTTCTTGTGCTACTGCTTTAGGATCAACTTGTTGTACGAACAGGTTTTGGATGCTCGTCAAGTGAACTTGGGACGTACTAGGGTTCATCGTGTTATCGAACGACAGGTCGCCGCCTTTAACATTTCCTTTAAGTGCTGCTACTTCCATTTGCAGGTTGGAGTATCCAGCTGCTTTGAAATCGCCGTCAACTTTTTGTGCGATGGATACTGCGTTTTTCATATCGAACGATACTTTAGGGTATTGCGACATGAAGTAGTGCAAGAAGTCTTTTGTCTCAGCAAGGTGCTTGCTGTTAGCGGAGATTGCGAATGCGGAACCCGGAGCGAGCATGTACTCGTTAGGGTCGCCTTTGCCTTCAACCGTTGGGAATTGGAATACGCCTACGTCAGGGCCAACTTCAGATGCGTCGATTGCGCCCGTTGCCCACGTACCCATGAAGTACATAGCCGATTTGCCTGTTTTGAACAAGTTTTCGCCAGCGTTGTAGTCCATTGACGTTGCGCCGTCTTGGAATGCGCCTGCTTGAACCAGTTTCTCGAAGTTCGCTACAGCGGATTCGAATCCTGGATCGTTGAACGTTTTCTTGCCGTCTACTACGTCTTTCAGGAAGCCTGGGCCGCCGTTCGTACGGAGCAACGTGTTCATGAACAAGAACGAGCCTGTCCAAGTATCTTTTTCGCCGATAACCATTGGCGTGATTTTTTTGTCTTTCAGTGTTTTAACGTCTGCGAGCAGCTCTTCGAACGTTGTAGGCGTTTTAGTGATGCCTGCATCTGCAAACAGTTTTTTGTTATAGAACACAACTGCGACGTTGTTGCCGTCTGGCAGAGCGTATACGTTGTTGTCGAAGCTGTAGAAGTCCAAGATGCCTTCTTGGAACGTGTCTTTCAGGCCATCCTTGTCCAGCATGTCGTTCAGTGGAGCGAACAAGCCAGCGTCTACGAAAGGCTTCATTTGAGCTGCCGGGTTCACGATTGTGATGTCTGGCACTTCTTTAGAAGCAGCTTGCGTTTTGAGCTTCAGCTTTTGTTGGTCCGTGTTAAGCGAGTCAAGCTCGATTTTCACGTTCGTGTGATCTTTTTGGTATTGATCAACGATTTGTTTCATGATTTTGTAAGAAGGCGTTTCTGGGTCTGGGTAAATATTCTGGAACGTGATTGTTACGTTCTCAGCTTTAGGCGTCGTTTCCGTGCCAGCCTCAGTACCTTTGTTGTCTTCTTCTTTCGAGCTGCTTCCGCAAGCTGCGAGGCTCAGCGTCAGGGCGCCGGCTAGTGCAAGGTTCATCCATTTCAAGCTTTTACGCATTTGTTGATTCCCCCTTGTTTGGTGTGTCTTTATTATGCCTTTTAGCCCTAATGGCATACAATGTGCGAACTTAAGGACATAGGTTTGTGTTTTCAAGGTGGTGAAATCTAGATTTCACACACAAATTGATCCCAATGAAGTGGAATACAGCCGATTCGTGCAGGCAAAAAAAGAGCGCCAAAGGTCCCGTCCGGCCAGCTAATACTGACCGTGGAACCATTGGCGCCGTAAGGCTTTCGGGCTTTAGGAACTAATCCATCTCATAAATAGAGCCCGTTTTGCTGGCATATAACTCATTGTACACTTTCGATGCATAAGCATCCGTCATGCCGGAAATATAGTCGGCAATAAATCTCGGCCATGACCAATGCGCCGCATGCCGGCCGAAGCTCTCGATCCAATCCGGAGGCAAAATAAGGCGCCCGCGATCGGGATCCTGGAAGCTCTCCCATAATCGGCGAATCATAATTTCGCTGCGCATTTGGAGCCGCTGCACTCGAAAATCTTTAATTAAGGTGACCCACGCCAGCTTCTTCAAAATCTCCATCGTCCGCAGCAATTCAAGATCTTCCGCTCCATCGCGCACGAACGTGACACGCTTCCAGCCTCTTGCAGGATCGTCGATAATGCCAACTCTTCCAGCGAACGTGCTAACCCATCTTGCCTTCATCTCGCGCCGGGTGCGGGAAGATTCGCGCTCGCATTGCATGTAGAGTTCCTCCCATTGCTGGAGGTAATCATCCATCGCCTTGCGGCACATCGCCCGCATGTCGACCTCATGCCAGCGCAGGTCGCCGTTGCCTTGGTCAACTGTAATTTCATGCATGAGGTGGTCGACCAATCGCTCATCTTCGAAAAATGTCCGGTTCATCTGAATTTTGCCTGCACGAATCCCGTCTTCAATATCATGGGTCGAATAGGCAATGTCATCGCATAAATCCATCAGCTGCGCTTCCAGCGTAGAGCAGCCCGCTGGCATCTCCCATAAATCCCGAATATAGCTGATGCGCGCCCATTCTTCGCTATATACCCCTTTTAATCGCCCAGCATCATCAATGCAGAAAGGGTATTTGTTGACGCCCAGCAGCACGGATGCTGTCAGGTCAAGGCCGCTGCCGCTGCCAGCGCGCTTCTCAAGAAACATCAGAATGCGGAAGTTTTGCGCGTTTCCTTCATATTTCATGCCATATGACTCAGCGAGCAGCTGATGCAGCACTTCTTCTCCCTTGTGCCCAAATGGAGGATGCCCGAAATCATGGGCGAGCGCAGCGCATTCCACCACTGTCGGGTCCAGAAGCAGCCCTGGATGCTCACGCCGGCTTAAGAAAGCATACTGCTTGCCCAGCCGCCGGGAAACTTCCCGCGCGATCTGTGACACCTCTAGTGAATGGGTCAATCGGGTGCGATAATAATCGCCCGAGCCCGCACCGAACACTTGCGATTTGCCCTGCAACCGGCGAAATGCCGGGGATTGGATCAGTCTCGCATAGTCTCTCTCAAATTCTTCCCGTTCCTCGCTGAATGTCCCGATTGCCGGTTCATCCAGCCGCAGCTTCCGCAAGTCCATGCCATCGCCTCCTGCCTATACCGCGCCAGTGTGATCATCTTGTTTCATCTACTCTATGTTATCTTTATTCACATTGTCAAAGGTACTTCAGCATCTATTTCCGAACATCACGCAGGGAGTCCCTCAATATATGCATGTACAAGTGCAGGTATGCAGGGCGGGTGCAGGCGGCTGTGGCGATAGCTGACGGATATGCAGACGGATATGCAGACGGATGGGCGGACGGATGGCTACGATAGCGGGCGGATGGGCGGGCAGATACAACACGGCGATAACTGGCGAATATGCAGACGGAAGGCCGCAATAGCGGGCGGATGGGCGGACGTCGCGACGGCAACTGGCTGATGCGGTAACTAGGGCATTTTCCGAAACCCCGTTGTCCGATCTGCCGGTCTGGGGACACCCTTTTGTTCTAACGGACCTCAGAGCCTCTATCCCCCCTCCAAAAGTGCCTATTGAAATGTAACGGACTCCATAGCCGTTATTTAGCTATTTCTCTTCCTTATGGGGGAGATAATGGCCAAATAACGGCCCCTCGGTCCGTTAGAACGCAAATGCGCCTGATTTTGATCAAATAAGGTCTGCTCGGTCCGTTAGATTTTCTAGGATGAGCGAGGCACACCATGGTATACAGTTTAATGAAGCAACCCTCCGCGCTTCGCTCGCTCCAGCATGCCGTGGGCAAGGCGATTGACCGGTGATTTCAACACCAACCCGATGGCTAAGAACAGCGCAACGAAGATCGCCAGGCGCTGCATATCGCGATAAACGACCTCCCAGATGACACCGCCTACTGCCTCGCGCATCATACTGATGGCGTAAGTGAACGGAAGGTACGGATAAATGTTGCGGAAGAACGGTGGAGCAACTTGAATCGGAAACGTGCCTCCAGAGCCCCCTAGCTGCAAGACAAGCAATATGACTGCCATTGCTTTGCCAACATTGCCGAACACAGAAACCAGCGTGTAAACCATGAGCATAAACACGGCAACGACGAACAGGCCGAACAAAACAAACAGCGTAGGCTCTGCCGCGTATGTGCCTAGCACATACAGGTCGCCAAGTGTAACGAGTGCAGATTGTACGAGCGCAATCGTTACAAAAGTTAGAAAGCGGCCGAGAAATACGGCGCTGTCTTGCTGCCATCTCGCCGCCCGGATTTGCCTGGGCTGTGGGCGCAAAGGCGTTCGGGAAACGGCTGCACTGGAGTTCGAGGAGGGCCGATGCCCTCCTTCATGCTTGGAATGGCGGCCGCCAGCAGCATCATCCGAACCATGGGCCTCTACGGAAAGCAGCGATACGAGCAGCGTTGCCCCTACCCAGAGCGATAGCGTCGTGAAGAAGGGCGACATCGCCGAGCCATAATTGGGGATCGGGAACAGCTTATTTTCTTTCAGCACAACGGGCTCGGCAAAAAATGCACTCTCCTTCCCGTAATCATTGCGCAGCAGCTCGATAATAGCCTGAAGATCCGCCTGCTTCTCCAGCTGGCGTATGTCATGATTAACCTGGAGCAGCTTCGCCTTCGCGCTCGGGAATGCCTGCTTGATGGCGGCGGCTTCCTTGGCGCCGGCATCAAGCGCTTGCGCCGCTCGGCTGAGCGTGCCGCCGACGGCAGGCAGCTCCGCTGCCGCCTTGGCGAGCAGCTGCTGCGCGCTCGCCGCCGTGCGCGAGGCCTCGCCGAGCGCCTCACGCACGGCTGGCGCAATGTCCGACGCATAGCGGTCGGACAGTTGCGCCAGCGCATCAGCTGCGCGGCGCGTACGCTCGCGCAGCTTCGCGAGCGCCGCCGCCGGCAGCGGCTTGCCAGCGGCGGCCGCGGCTTCGAGCTGCGCAGCTAGCGCTGGCAGCGCAGCGAGCCGCTCGGCTTGCGCGAGCAGCTGCGCGCGCGCGTCGCGGAGCGCGCTCGCC
>NZ_WSTC01000040.1 GCF_009789195.1 Paenibacillus sp. MMS18-CY102
CCCCCTCAAGATGAGATTTCCCAATTCGTAAGACCCCTGGAAGACGACCAGGTTGATAGGCTCGAGGTGGAAGCGCAGCAATGCGTGCAGCTGACGAGTACTAATAGGTCGAGGGCTTATCCTAAGCTTCTTATTAAGAGAAGCAACTTCGTGAGCAAGACAAAGCTAAGGATTCAACATTCGCATCCAGTTTTCAGGGTGTAATCATCTAAAAGTCTGATGGCGAGTTCATACGACTAAAGGATATTACATATAGCGTTTGGTGACGCTATAAACCTGATGGTTCCATACCATTAAAATGGACAAGTGTGGCGGTGTAGCTCAGCTGGCTAGAGCATTCGGTTCATACCCGGAGGGTCGGGGGTTCGAATCCCTTCGCCGCTACCACTAACCTAATATGGAGGCTTAGCTCAGCTGGGAGAGCATCTGCCTTACAAGCAGAGGGTCGGCGGTTCGATCCCGTCAGCCTCCACCATCTTTACAACGCGGAGCCGTGGTGTAGAGGCCTAACATGCCTGCCTGTCACGCAGGAGACCGCGGGTTCGAATCCCGTCGGCTCCGCCATTTTTTTCTTCCATAACCAACGTGGAAAGAAATGCATTACAAATAAGGCTCGGTAGCTCAGTTGGTAGAGCAAAGGACTGAAAATCCTTGTGTCGGCGGTTCGATTCCGTCCCGAGCCACCATTTGTTCTTTAAGCTTCAGAGCTAAAGGCAAACGTGGAGGATTAGTGAAGTGGCTAAACACGGCAGACTGTAAATCTGCTCTCTCTGAGTTCGGTGGTTCGAATCCATCATCCTCCACCACTTCTTTATGAGCCATTAGCTCAGTTGGTAGAGCACCTGACTTTTAATCAGGGTGTCGTAGGTTCGAGTCCTACATGGCTCACCATTTATGAATGATTACCGTAGACTATGTCTACGGTTTTTTTCGTTTTATAAACAATTGCCGCTTGGAATTAGAGTGAAAGATGTCGATATATGGCGAAATAGCTCGTGTGAAATCGGAAAATGAAGGGAACACTTAGTACAGTCGTTGCCCGTTATGGCAAGCATCTGTAAAGGAGTGTCCAATCATGCGTTATTTGGGAGCGTCGCTTATCAGCTTCGCCTTTATGTTTGCACTTGTTCCATTGTTCCGTAAGGTAGCCTTGAGGATTGGATTTGTGGATCGGCCGAATAGCCGAAAAATACACCGTAGCCCAATTCCACTTATGGGTGGAGCAGCAATATACATAGCTACAATTGTGTCTTTATTGGTATTCGTCGGCCTTACGAGAATGAGCCTTGCCATTATTTCTGGGGGGCTAATTCTAGTGGTGGTGGGAATGGTTGATGATTATGCAAAATCTAAGGGTGAAGATTTTCCTGTAATGCCACGCGTGATTGCATATTTGTTTGTAGCAATGCTTCCTTTATGGTTTGGCATTAGAATAGACGGCGTCTCCAATTTGGGGGAGGGCGGAATGCTTCTATTCCCGCAATGGTTATCATGGGGCAGTACAGTGATTTGGGTATTCGCATTGATTAATATGATCAATTTTATAGACGGTGTGGACGGGCTGGCTTCGGGGATTTCGACACTTTCGGCATTTACGTTGTTTTTGACCGCATTGGTTAAGGGACAGCCAGATATAGCGATACTCGCGGTCATATTAGGTGGCTCGTGTATTGGGTTTCTTGTGTTTAACTTTCACCCTGCACGAATTTTTATGGGTGATGCAGGTGCGACGTTTATTGGATATTCACTTGCTGTTATCGCTGTCGGCGGTGCTTTCAAAAGCGCAACATTTTTGACGATGGTCGTTCCGTTATTAGCTTTGGGCATGCCTATTATGGATACCGTAATCGTGATGCTAAGAAGGCTAATGACTGGCAAAGGGCTGCATCAAGCTGATAAATTGCATTCCCACCATTTGTTGATGAGATGGGGATTGAATCAAATACAGACGGTTTCATTTCTATATTTGATAGCGGCCGTGTTTTGTTTATTGTCCATTTTGCTGCTGATCTGGACGGGTTAATGGCTCATGAATGGGCATTATGATACAATGACGTCAAAACGCCATGTGTCCTAGCTGATAAATCTTTGTATATTCATATCACAGACTTGCATGTTAGTGGCACAAACGTTGGCGAGCGGGATAGGGGATAAAGAATGAGCATGTCAGGTTGGGAACAACTGCAGCACATTTTAGACTGTCCGATAAACGCTGTGGAAGTTCCGATATCGGATCATCCAGAACTAACTGGTTTGCAGCCAGGGACTTTAATAGATCATTTAGATGGATATTTGCAAGTTATCATTCAATCGGACAATCGGAGCATACGGCTGCTACAGGTGCATCGCGACAATTGGACGGAAACGGAGAAACAGCTCATTAGCTGGTCTGTTGCAAGGTCCACTCAAGTGGCTGCAAAAGGATCAACCAAACAAGATGCCAAGTCGGAAGCTGAGCGTAATGCTAGAGCATTAGGCGAGTGGATTGTACGACAGAGTGCAACGGGCTTGGCGCTGGCGGATCCTATACCGGACGATATTGCACAGGATGGGCGACTATACGCAGAAATGATCCCGTTCCTGCTTGAAACCGAGCAAGCAGCAGAGGCGGCTGCTTTCCGTGAGCTGCAGAAGCTTTTGGTTTCGTTTTTGGATGAGGAAGTCATTGTTATTCCGCTGAAAGGGCAGGAGTGGCTTATACTGGCTCCGGTATCGCTTGTTCGTGATACTTTGGAGGAGAGAGACGAGCAGGCGGATGCGCTTGAGGAAAGCCTGGAGTCTATAGGATCCGGCTTATATGAGATGCTTGCAAGCGAATGGATCGGGGAATGCCATCTTGCTGTCGGACGGCCGATGAAGCCAGTCAAATCAGCTGTGGCGTCGGTGGTTCAGCTGCAGGAAACGATTGAGCTAGGAAGAGTGTTCCAAGTCGGGGCCAATATGCATGTTCCTTGGAATATGCACTTGGAGAGGTTATTGGCAAGCATTCCAGAACCAGTTCGAGTACGGTATGTGGAGCAAGCGCTGGGCCGTTCCGATGTTTTCATGGAAACGGAGACAATGTCGACGCTGGAAACGTTTTTTGCCTTAGACTGCAATGTGAGCGAAACAGCTAAGAAATTATACATTCATCGCAATACGTTATTATATCGGCTGGATAAGCTGAAGCAGGAAACTGGCCTGGACGTTCGTGTGTTTAGGGACGCGGTTTTAATGAAAATTATTTTGCTATTGTACAAAGTTACGAAAAGGGCTTAAATTTTTTGTAGGGAATGTGCATAGTCATATCGGGTGCACTGGGTTAATATTAAAGCAAGACGAATTCATTATTTGTTTAGGGGGAAATGACTCATGGCAGGCGTACGCTTAGAGCATGTGTTCAAAAAATATCCTGGTACTGACATCGCATCCGTTAAAGATATTAATCTCGACATTAAAGATAAAGAGTTCCTCGTACTCGTAGGCCCATCGGGCTGCGGTAAATCGACGACGCTTCGTATGATCGCTGGTTTGGAAGAGATCTCTGAAGGCAAATTGTTCATCGGCGACCGCCTTGTGAACGATGTAGCCCCTAAAGACCGCGACATCGCGATGGTATTCCAATCCTACGCCCTGTACCCACACATGAACGTGTACCAAAACATGGCGTTCGGCCTGAAACTTCGCAAATTCAAAAAAGCAGACATCGACAAACGTGTCCGTGAAGCTGCTAAAATTCTCGATATCGAGCACTTGCTCGACCGTAAACCAAAAGCACTCTCCGGCGGCCAACGCCAGCGTGTTGCCTTGGGCCGTGCAATCGTTCGTGAGCCACAAGTATTCTTGATGGACGAACCGCTTTCCAACTTGGACGCGAAACTTCGTGGCCAAATGCGCGCGGAAATCAGCAAATTGGCTAAACGTCTTGAAACTACTGTTATCTACGTAACCCATGACCAAGTCGAAGCAATGACGATGGGCGACCGTATCGTAGTTATGAAAGACGGCATCATTCAACAAGCAGCTTCACCAGAAGAGCTGTACAACCACCCAGTGAACATCTTCGTTGCAGGCTTCATCGGCGCTCCTTCGATGAACTTCATCGCAGGTACGCTGTCTGAGCAAGGCGGAGAACTGCGCTTCAAAACGACTGGCGTAGACGTTGTCGTTCCAGAAGGCAAAGCAAAAACGCTTCGCGACAAAGGCTATGTTGGCAAAGAAGTTGTAATCGGTGTTCGTCCAGAGGACCTGCACGAAGAGCCAGTATTCCTGGAAGCTTCCTCGAATACGATCGTTAACGCTCACGTAGACGTAGCAGAAAACCTCGGCCACGAAATGTTGCTTTACCTGAACGGTATCGGCACTGAGGCGGTAACGGCTCGCGTTGACGGACGTTCGACGCTTCGTGAAGGCACGAACGTTAAACTCGCAATCGACATGAACAAAGTTCATGTATTCGATAAAGCAACGGAACAAAACGTATTCGAGAACTAATTTCTCGTCTATGATGATATGGCAACCCCCAGCCTAATCGGCATGGGGGTTGTTTGATTGTGCAGTGGAGTTAGTTCGTTCGCGTAGAGGCGCTAAACATTGCGTTTAGCGCCTTTTTCATTTACGATGAAGACATTGGAAAAACGGCAAGGGAGGCAGAAGGAATGCCCAAGAAAGTAAAGGTATCTGAACTTGTTCAACAGTTTCAATTAGAAATATTATCGGGTGAAGATGGGCTTCGCCGTACGATTATGACGGACGACCTGTATCGCCCTGGCCTAGAGATGGCGGGTTACTTCCACTATCATCCGCGTGAGCGGGTGCAAATTCTAGGAAAGACGGAGCTAACGTTTCTAGAAACGCTCAGCGCTGCTTCCCGTACGGAACGCATGGAGAAGCTCTGTAATGAAGAATCGCCGTGTATTATTATTACGCGGGGAATGGAGCCGCCAGTTGAGCTGCTCGAACAATCCCGAATTGCGAATATTCCAGTGCTGCGCAGCCAGACTGCAACAACGATTTTGCAAAGCCGGGTCACAAACTTCTTGGAGAAGAAGCTTGCGCCTACTGCTACGATCCATGGCGTATTAGTGGATGTGTATGGCATTGGCATGCTGATTACGGGTGGCAGCGGCATCGGCAAAAGTGAGACTGCGCTGGAGCTCGTGAAGCGTGGGCACCGTCTTGTTGCGGATGATGCGGTAGAAATTCGCCAAACATCTGATTCACAATTGCATGGTTCGGCGCCAGAGCTAATAAGGCATTTGCTCGAAATCCGCGGATTGGGCATTATTAATGTCATGACGTTATTCGGTGCAGGCGCCGTACGAAATAACAAGCGGATCGGCTTAGTCATTAGGCTAGAGAATTGGCAGCCTGATAAGCAATATGACCGTCTTGGCTTGGATGAGGAGACGACACGCATTATCGATACTGACGTAACGCTTGTAACGGTCCCGGTTCGCCCAGGGCGTAACTTAGCGGTCATTATTGAAGTAGCGGCAATGAATTATCGATTGAAGCGTATGGGTTACAATGCGGCGCTTCAGTTTACGAATAAGTTGACTGAAACGATTGCTGACGACATGGATGATTACGAATAAAAGAATTGCGGATTAGAAGTGATTGCAGGTGTATCGTGATCGATTCGGTCAGATGCACCTGTATTAGAAACCATCAAAAGGAGATTCGGCCCTATTATGCTGGAAACGCTTCTATTGAATCCTATTGCATTCAACCTTGGCCCGATTACGGTGCATTGGTACGGCGTAATTCTTGGGCTCGCGGCCCTGGCAGGATTGCTGCTTGCTGTAAGGGAAGGGAAAAGATTCGGGATTTCGCCTGACTTCTTTATGGACTTGCTGCTCTTTGGCGTGCCATCTGCTGTGATCGTGGCCCGTATCTATTTTGTTGCGTTCAAATGGGAGGACTACAAGGGTGACCTGCTGTCTGTCTTCTACATTTGGGAGGGCGGCATTGCGATCTACGGAGCGCTGATCGGTGCATTTGCTTGCGGCATTATTTATTCACGTTATAAGGGTTACAGCTTCTTGCGAATTGCAGACATTTGTGCGCCGGGGCTCATTATTGGGCAATTGATCGGGCGTTGGGGCAACTTCGTTAATCAGGAGGCATACGGAGGTCCAGTACAGGAGTCGTTCCTTCGCAACGATTTGCACTTGCCTTCATGGATCGTGAATCAAATGAATGTAGAGGGCGTATTCCATCATCCGACATTCTTGTATGAATCATTATGGAATGTGGTGGGACTTGCACTTCTGCTCCTTCTTCGCCGCCAGAAATTCCTGATTGCTGGTGAGCTGTTGAGCTTTTACTTCATCTGGTACGCACTTGGCAGGTTCTACATTGAAGGGCTTCGTACGGACAGCTTAGCATTCAAAGGTCCAGAATGGTTAGCTTCGTTTATGAATGGGCTGTGGGCGCCAATGAAGGGAATGGGCTTCCAAGCAGGCTACCTCAATGGCCTGGAAGGCAATGTGCGGATTTCGCAGCTCATCAGCGTCGCACTATTATTGGTGACGGTCATCATTATCGTTGTAAGGCGCACATCGGGATCAGGCAAGGTCAAGTACCTGGATCCAATCGTATCGAGCAAACCGCCTAAAGTTAAAGATGAGCCGCAGAGCGTGGCTTAACTAAATAAGTTAGAAGTACAATTGGCTCCGCTCGTTAGCTCCTAGGGCTACGGCGGGGCCGATTAAGTAAGGGGAGGCAATTCAGCTATGGCAAACCAAATAACAACAATGCTTTTTGACCTGGATGGCACTATACTGGATACGAATGAGTTAATCATTCAATCGTTCCTGTATGCACTTGAAGGCATCGTAGACGAAAACTTCGGTCCGGACCGCATTATTCCGAGAATGGGCATCCCTTTGATTGACCAGCTTCAATATTTTTCTGGGCTTGAGGATGTAACCCATTTGGCTTTGCGATACAGAGAGCATAATAATCGTGTACATGATGAGTATGTAAAACTATTCCCGAACGTCATGGAAGTCATCCAAACGCTAGTGGAGCGAGGCATTCAGGTTGGCGTTGTCACGACGAAAATTCGCCAAACGACAGATCGTGGCCTGGCTTTCGTTGGAATAAATGAGTATATGCGCAGTGTTGTCACAATCGATGACGTGACGAATGCAAAGCCGCATCCAGAGCCTGTCCTCCGTGCACTTGAGGAGCTTGGGGCAGACCCGGCACGAACAATAATGGTTGGTGACAGCACCGTTGATATCGAAGCTGCTGAAGCAGCGGGCGTCATTTCAGTTGGCGTAGCTTGGTCGCTTAAGGGTGAGCAGAAGCTGCGTGAAAGTGGAGCACAGCATATCATTCACGATATGCGCGATCTGTATAAGTTCATCTAACGGGAGCGAATGGCTAGTGGCTCGTAATGTGGAACGGTACAAGATGGAGGGCGCCAATGCGCTCTGGCAGGTTTACAAGACAGTTAATCGGTTTAAGGCGGTACGAAACTTCATGTTCATCCAGATCGCTCGGTATTGCCCTTCACTGCCTGTGAAAAATGCGATTTATCGGCGAGTGCTTGGCATGAAGGTAGGGCATGAGACCGCATTTGCGCTAATGGTAATGGTTGACGTGTTTTTTCCAGAGCGGATCGAGATTGGCGATAACTGCATTGTCGGGTACAATACGACGATATTAACCCATGAATATTTGATCGGTGAATACCGGCTTGGCAACGTTAAGATTGGCAATAGTGTGCTGATTGGGGCCAACACGACGATACTTCCTGGCGTTACGATTGGCGATGGGGCAGTTGTTGCGGCAGGCTCTGTTGTGCATAAAGATGTACCTCCAGGCATGTTCGTCGGAGGCAACCCATTACGCGAGCTAAGAAAATCGGGGCAAGGCCATCAAGACGGGTAGGCAGATGAGGTAAGCTATTATTATGCTGCAGAAAGAGGGTTCGCTCTACTTGTCTAATCGAAAACCGGTTGTTCATGAGATGAACATTTTGCGCGGGCTTGCGATGATCGGCGTGTTGACGGTGCATTCTACATCGTCAGCCGTCGTGAAGCTTAAGGAGTCCTCGTTATTCGGATTGTTTAATGCATTGAACACAATAGCGTTATTTTGTGTGCCTGCTTTTGTTTTTTTGACAGGGTTCGTACTGTTCTACAATTATAGTGACAAGCAGCTTGGGTTCAGGGAGCTCGGAGCATTTTTCAAAAAACGGTTGATGTACATTCTTGTGCCTTATGCATTTATGTCCCTGATGTACTTAGGCATTAAGCAGTTGTATGTCATACGTGCCGGCGGAACGATTGAACCGCTTAAAGTGTTATCGAAGTACTTTGATTATTTGTTAACTGGAAACGCTTATACGCACTTATATTATGTCATTATAACGGTACAACTGTATGTCGTTTTCCCATTGCTGCTATTTCTGGTCAAACGATTGCGAAATCGGGGAATTTGGCTAGTCGTGATCGGCATTGGGCTTCAAGTGGGCTTCTATTATGCGAACCGTTACTGGTGGCAGGTCGATTCCAAAGGAAGCTGGGCACTTTCTTACGCGGGCCCGTTCTTCTTAGGCATGTATGCGGCACTGCGGTATGATGTGCTTCTGCAGTGGATGACGCGTAAAATGCCGATCGCACGCACGGTGATGTGGCTGGCATGGGCGGCTTCGGCCGTATTTTTAGTTTACCTATGGCATGAAAACCGTACAGGAGGGCATAAGTTCTCTTCGCAATATTATGAGTTCGGCTACGAGGCGTTCACTTTATTCACGATTCCTATTCTATTGCAGCTAAGCGGGTGGATTCGATCCTCTAAAAGCCGGTTCATTGAGCTGAGGCTGACCGATCTAGGAGGACTATCCTTCGGGATCTACTTAATCCATCCTGTTTTCCTGCTAGCTTATCGGGAGCTGGTTCCATTGCCCGGCATGCCTTATCAGTACGTGTTCTGGGTAGCAGGCATCTTTGCAGTCGCTTTAATCGGCTCAATTGCCGTCTTGCTCCCGTTCTACCGCTGGGCAGGGTGGTCATGGATGCTGTTCGGTGCTGCTCCTGCCAAGTTTGGCAAGCCAGCACCTGCGGCGAATCAAAGAAATAAGGGAACTGGAAGCACGGCTGTTGGCTCATAATAAAGCATAGGAAGCGCGGTGTCCGTACCTTGACGGGCGCCGCTTTGTCATGTTACGATAACGACTAATCGCTTTCAGTTGGTAGTATGGTAATAAGGAGTCGCTTTAATGCGTTGAAGTGATTCTGAATTACATAAGTTTCAGTGCAGATAACAGCATTCATGAATGATAAGTAATGTAATGCAACAATAGATGGTTATACAAACACGATTAGAAGAAGGGTGAGTCCCGTGTCGAAACCAAAGGTATTTGAAAAGCCAATAGGGGTTAAAGATTACTTGCCGCATGCGGTAGCGAAGCTGCGCCGAATTGAGCGGCAGGCGCTCGATTGCATGAGCCATTGGGGCTATGAGCAAATTATTACACCAACGATGGAATTCTATGATACGGTCGGTGTAGCGAGCGCTACGTCGGACCAGAAGCTGTTTAAGTTGCTTAATAATAGAGGAACGACACTTGTGCTCCGTTCCGACATGACGGCACCAATTGCACGTGTCGTCTCTTCCTTATTGAAGGAAGCTGCGTTTCCATTGCGCCTGTCGTACCATGCGAATGTATTCCGTGCGATTGAAGAAGAAGCGGGCCGGGATGCCGAGTTTTATCAAACAGGCGTTGAGCTCGTTGGCGATCCATCGGCAGAAGCAGATGCTGAAGTCGTAGCGCTGGCAATCGCATCGCTCAAAGCTGCAGGCGTGGAACGTTTCAAAATTGCTATCGGACATGTAGGCTTCTTAAATGGTTTATTCGAAGAAACATTGCCTAACCAGCCAGAGGCGCAAGAGGTGCTGAAAGCATGCTTGCTCGGGCGCGACTATGTCGGCTATCGCGAGAAGCTGCGCGAGCTGAAGCTGGCTGATCCCGTGCAGCGTGAGCTTGAAGGCATTCTTCGGCTGCGCGGCGGCCAGGAAATTTGCGACCAAGCGATGGAAATGAGTGTAGATGCGACGGCAAAGTCGTCGATTAAACATTTGTGCGAAATCTGGGACGTACTGAAAGCGTATGGCGTATGCGATCACGTCCTGATCGACCTGACGATGATCGGGGACTTCTCGTATTATACGGGCATGACATTCGAGGGCTATGCAGCGGATTTGGGCTTCCCAGTCGTAAGCGGCGGGCGTTATGACAACTTGCTGACGCAGTTCGGGCGTCCGGCGCCAGCTACGGGCTTTGCGCTCAAGACGACGCGCATTCTTGAGCTGCTGGGCAGCGAGGAAGAGCAACAGCCAGAGCGTGTGCTGATTGGTTATGATGCGCAGGGGCGTGCAGCAGCGTTGGAGCAAGCGCAGTCGTTGCGTGCGCAAGGCGTTATTGCCGTGACGGTACGAATGGAATCAACGGAAGCGAAGGCAAGTGCGAATTCGGCGAAACAGAGCGGTTATGCTAAGTTTATCCCGTTCTTCGGAGCGCAAGAGGCGAAGGGAGAGCAATCGAAGTGAGCGGACAGCAGGATATTTTGAAGGTAGCAATGCCCAAGGGGCGCATATATAAACAGGCATCGAAGCTGTTTCGTGAAGCTGGACTGCCGATTCCTGTCGATTTTGACGATTCGCGCAAGTTGATCATAGAGGTGCCGGACGCACGCATGGAATTCATCATGGCGAAGCCAGTGGACGTTCCGACGTATGTCGAGTACGGTGTGGCGGACATTGGGATCGTCGGCAAAGACGTGTTGATGGAGGAAAGTAAGGACGTTTACGAGCTGCTCGATCTGGGCATTGCCAAATGCCGCATGTCCGTTATCGGGCTGCCCGACTGGAAGCCGGCGATTCATCCGCGTGTCGCGACGAAATACCCCAACGTGGCTTCGCAATATTTTCGTGAGCTAGGCCAGCAGGTTGAAGTTATTAAGCTGAACGGCTCCATTGAGCTTGCACCGCTTATCGGGCTTGCTGACCGGATTGTAGATATGGTAGAAACGGGCCAAACGCTGCGGGAGAACGGATTGGTCGAGATGGAATCGATCTTCGGCATCACGAGCCGCCTTATTGCCAACCGTGTGAGCTACCGGATGAAAAATGACCAAATTCAAAAGCTGTGCGACCTGCTGCAGCATACGTTGGCGGCTAAAGCCTAGACGCAGCAAACGTAAAACCTTTAGGGGGGCGAAACTATGCGAATCATGCGAGCGGAGCAATTCAAGCTGGATCGGCAGGTCGAATACGGCACGCCAGAGCAAAATGAAGTCGTTCGGACGATCGTTGAAGCGATTCGGACAGAGGGCGATGCGGCGCTTCTTCGCTATACGGAGCAGTTGGACCGCGTGAAGCTGGAACCTGCAACGCTGCGTGTAACGGAACAAGAAATTAATGCAGCATATGATCGGGTAGATGCTGATTTTCTAGTGGCTATTCGAGAAGCTGCGGATAATGTACGCAAGTTCCATGAGAAGCAAATGCGCAACTCTTGGATCGACATGCAGCCAGACGGCACGATGCTGGGCCAGGTGCTGCGCCCGCTGAAGCGGGTCGGCGTTTATGTTCCTGGAGGCAAGGCGGCGTATCCTTCCTCTGTTCTTATGAATGTTATTCCAGCACAAGTAGCGGGCGTACCGGAGATTGTGATGGTGACGCCGCCTGCTACGGGTGGCAAGGAAGGCATTGATCCTTACATTCTAGTCGCAGCGGCTGAAGCCGGCGTGAAGGAAATGTACCGGATTGGCGGAGCGCAGGCGGTCGCTGCATTGGCTTATGGCACGGATACAATTGTACCAGTCGATAAAATCACGGGACCTGGCAACATCTACGTCGCGCTCGCCAAACGTACAGTATTCGGCGTTGTCGACATCGACAGCATTGCTGGCCCGAGCGAGATCGCGGTGCTTGCCGATGATACGGCGGACGCATCATATGTAGCGGCTGACCTGCTGTCGCAGGCCGAGCATGACGAAATGGCTTCGGCTGTGCTCGTAACGCCATCGCAGCAGCTAGCGGAAGCGGTCGCTGCTGAGGTAGAGCGCCAACTGGCGCTCTTGCCTCGTGCGGACATCGCGCGCAGCTCCATTGATAGCTACGGCGCGGTATTGGTCGTCGATTCAATAGAAGCGGGCATCGACGTGATCAACAAGATGGCCCCAGAGCATCTGGAGGTGCTTACGGCCGATCCGATGGCGCTGCTGCCTCACATTGAGAACGCCGGCGCGATATTCCTCGGGCCGTATAGCTCGGAGCCGGTCGGCGACTATTTTGCAGGGCCAAACCACATCTTGCCGACGAACGGCACGGCACGTTTCTCTTCGCCGGTGAATGTGGATGATTTCTTGAAAAAATCGAGCTTGATTTATTACAGCAAGGAAGCGTTGTTTGCCAATGGCGGGAAGATTATGGCGCTGGCGCGCCATGAAGGGCTTGAAGGGCACGCACGCGCGATTGAAATCCGGTTGGAAAAAGAGGGCGGCAAGGCGTAATGTGCTGCATCTTGATGAAATAGGACAAATTAGGGGGCCTTTCCATGGCAGAGCAAGTACAACGCGTTGCCGACGTGGCACGCAAAACGAATGAAACGGACATCAAGCTGGCGCTTGGCGTCGACGGAAGCGGACAAGTAAAACTCGAAACGGATGTACCATTCCTGAATCATATGCTCGACCTGTTCGCTAAGCATGGCCAATTCGACCTGACGGTCGAAGCGCAAGGCGATATCGATATTGACGATCACCACACGGTAGAGGACATTGGCATTTGCCTCGGTCAGACGCTCCAGGCGGCTCTGGGCGACAAACGCGGCATCAAGCGTTATGCAAGTGTATTCGTGCCAATGGACGAGGCTCTGGCGCAGGTTATCGTCGACCTGAGCAACCGCCCACATTTTGAATATCGGGCAGAATATCCTTCCCAGCAAGTAGGCAGCTTCTCTACTGAACTCGTTGAAGAGTTCCTGTGGAAGTTTGCATTGGAAGCGCGCATGACGCTGCATGTCATCGTGCACTATGGCAAGAACACGCATCACATGATCGAAGCGGTATTCAAAGCGCTTGGACGTGCGTTGGATGAAGCAACGAGCATTGACCCACGCGTACAAGGAGTGCCCTCGACGAAAGGGGTGCTGTAAACGATGATCGCCATTATCGATTACGGCATGGGCAACCTGCACAGTGTGAATAAAGCAGTAGAACGTCTCGGCTACGAGACGGTCGTAACAGCGGACCCGGCGGCCATTCTGGCAGCAGATGGGGCAATCCTGCCCGGCGTAGGCGCGTTCGGCGATGCCATGGACAATTTGCGCGAGACAGGCCTTGAGTCGGTCGTTAAGCAATATGTTGCTTCAGGCAAACCGCTGCTCGGCATTTGCTTAGGGATGCAGCTGTTGTTCGATGAGAGTGAGGAGTATGGGCAGCATGCAGGCTTGGGACTATTGCCAGGCCGCGTCATCCGGTTCCAAGGGGATTACAAAGTGCCTCACATGGGCTGGAACAAGCTCGAAGTGCAGCAATCATCCCCATTGTTCGAAGGGCTCGAAGAAGGGCATGTGTACTTCGTTCACTCTTATCATGTTCAGCCAGCGCTGGCGAGCGACCTGCTTGCAACGGTAGATTATCATCAGCAAGTTACGGCCATCGTTGGCCGCGGCAATTTGTTCGGCATGCAGTTCCACCCAGAGAAAAGCGGCGACCTTGGCATGCAGCTGCTTGCAGGTTTCTTGAAACTGGCGGGATCAGCGAACCGGTAAATATTTCATTACTTCATTCACTGAGTATTAGGAGAGAGGAGAGATCGGCATGTTGGCCAAACGGATTATTCCATGCCTCGACGTGAAGGATGGACGCGTTGTCAAGGGGGTTAACTTCGTTAACCTGCGCGATGCGGGCGATCCCGTCGAATTGGCAGCTACATATGACCGTGAGGGTGCAGATGAGCTTGTGTTTCTGGACATCTCGGCTTCCGTAGAAGGCAGAGCGACGATGGTCGAGGTCGTGAAACGCACCGCTGGCGAGATTACGATTCCGTTTACTGTAGGCGGCGGCATCTCGCATGTGGACGATATGAAGCGGCTGCTTCGCGCAGGTGCAGACAAGATCGGAATTAACACAGCGGCGATTCGCAATCCGCAGCTCGTTTCGGACGGCGCACGGAAATTCGGCTCACAATGCATCGTTGTCGCGATTGATGCGAAATTCAACGAGGAGTGGGGCGAGTGGGAAGTGTTCACGCACGGCGGTCGCAACAGCACAGGCATTCGCGCGCTGGAATGGGTACGCGAAGCGGAACGCCTTGGCGCTGGCGAATTGCTGTTGACGAGCATGGATGCTGACGGCACGAAGGATGGCTTCGACGTGAAGCTAACGCGCGCGGTATCGGAACTCGTGAGCATCCCGGTTATCGCTTCCGGAGGCGCTGGTCGCGTGGAGCATTTCTACGACGTATTCGCAGAAGGCAAAGCGGACGCGGGGCTTGCGGCAACGATTTTCCACTATAAAGAAATGACGATTCAAGAAGTGAAAGACGATTTGAAGCGTAAAGGGGTCGAAGTACGATGAGCGACAACCAAACGGCAGCTGCGGCATCGATAGAGGAGCTGCAGCAGCGCATCAAGTGGGACAAGGACGGACTGGTTGCTGCAATCGTTCAGGACGCTGTTAGCAAAGAGGTCGTTATGCTGGCTTACATGAATGCTGAGTCGCTTAAGCTGTCGATTGAGAGCGGCGAGACTTGGTTCTGGAGCCGTTCGCGCAGCGAGCTGTGGCATAAGGGCGCAACGAGCGGCCATACGCAGCCGATCCGTTCTATCCATTATGACTGTGATGCGGACACGCTGCTTGTACGCGTGGACCAAAACGGTGCAGCTTGCCATACGGGACGATATTCGTGCTTCTTCAACCCAATCGTGGAAGAGCAGCCTGCGGTCGAGGGTGCGCAAGACGTACAGGGAGATCGATTCCGCATGCTCAATGAGCTGGAGGCGATCATTTCCAAGCGTTATGCAGAACGTCCAGAAGGCGCGTATACGACGTATTTGTTCGAGAAGGGTCTCGATAAAATACTAAAGAAGTTCGGCGAAGAGTCAATTGAAGTTGTGATTGCTGCCAAAAACGGAGACAACGAAGAGTTGCGGAGCGAGACGAGCGACCTGCTGTTCCACCTCATGGTGCTGCTGCGCGAACGCGGCATTTCGCTCGATGACGTCATGGCTGAGCTAGGCGCCCGCCACAACAAGCCGACGACGAATAAAATGAACCGTTAGGGCAGGCCATAACGTAACAAGAAGCGGGAGGCAAGCAGATGCTTATTGATTACCATACGCATCATGAGCGGTGCGGCCATGCGGTGGGCAAGCTGGAGGAATACGTGAAGCAAGGCATTGCGATCGGCTTGCACCAAATCGGGCTGTCCGACCATATGCCGCTGCTGCACGTCAATCCAGACGAGTATTATCCGGAGATGGCAATGCCGATGGCGGAGCTCCCTCGTTATGTTGAGGAAGCTTTCTCGCTAAAGGAAAAGTACAAAGGCCAGATCGACGTTCGCGTTGGGCTGGAGGGTGATTATATCGAGGGCTCTGAGGAGAAGATAGAAGCAATCATAAATGCCTATCCGTGGGATTATGTGATTGGTTCCGTTCACTTCCTTGGCACATGGGACATTACTGACTTCCGGCAGACGCAAGGCTGGGAAGGCCGTGATCCAATGGCGGTTTACGAACAGTACTATGATGCGATCATTAAAGCAACAAAGACAGGCTTCTATGATTACATCGGCCACATTGATGTGATCAAGCGATTTGGCTTTAAGCCAGAAGGCGATGTGACCGCGCTCGAGAACGCTGCATTGGAGGCCGTGCAACGGAGCGGGATGGCTATTGAGCTCAATGCATCAGGCCTACGCCATGCTTGTGCAGAGATGTTTCCAGGCAGGCGAATGCTAAATTACGCCAAGGAATTAGGCATTCCGATTACGATCGGCTCAGATGCCCATTCCCCTGCTAGATTGGCAGAAAATTTGGAACAAGCGCGTGTATGTCTGAAAGAGGCCGGTTTTGTACAGCTGGCGACGTTTGAGCGCCGAATTAGAACGATGGTCGATTTTTGAATTATTCTGTATTCGATGTATAATAAGTTTGTCGAACAAGCTGTAATAGTAAATATAATGTGGTTCAAACGCTCAGGAGGGTATCATGTTAAGCGACAAGTTGCGTATTTTTTCGGGTTCGTCCAACCCGGAATTAGCCGAGAAGATTGCGGCGGAGTTGGGACTCCAGCTCGGTGCCATTAAGCTATCCCGGTTCAAAGGCGGCGAGATCTACGTCAACTACGAAGAAGGGATCCGGAACTGCGACGTTTTCCTCGTGCAATCATTATCGCATCCAATCAACGATCATTTCGTCGAGTTGTTGATTATGATCGATGCAGCGAAGCGGGCGTCCGCAAGGACGATCAACGTCATTATGCCGCACTATGGTTATGCACGCCAAGAACGTAAAGCAGCGCCGCGCGAGCCGATTTCGGCCAAAATGGTGGCGGACGTACTGACTACGGTCGGTGCTCATCGTGTCGTGACGATCGATCTGCACGCACCAGCAATCCAAGGCTTCTTCAATATCCCGGTTGACCATCTGACGGCGCTTGATACAATCAGCGACTATCTGAAGAAGAAAGACATCAAGAATCCAATTGTCGTATCACCTGATGCGGGTCGGGCATCGACTGCAGAGATGCTGGCCAACTACTTGGATTGCCCTTTCGCGATGATGATCAAGAAACGGCCTGCGCATAATGAATCGGTCATTACGCATGTCATCGGCGATGTCGAAGGAAAGACCCCGATTATTATCGAGGACTTGATCGATACGGGCAGTACGATTGTTAACGTTGTTGAGGGACTGAAGGAACGCGGCGCAGAGGATATCTTCGTATGCGCGACGCATCCGTTGTTCTCCGGCAACGCCCTACAGCGTTTGGATCACCCGAATATTAAAGAAGTAGTCGTAACCGACTCGATCGCGCTTCCGAGCCACCGCCCGGAACGTTTCAAAGTACTGACTGTTGCTCCGATGCTAGCTGACGCTACGCGGATCATCATGCAGGGCGGATCGATCAGTACGCTCTTCAAAAACGCTGGCGTTTAAGCCGGCAAACCTAGGAAAATCGCGGGACGCAGCATGCGCCCGCGATTTTTCCGCTTTTTCCATCCTGTAACGATGGGCGGCGCTGTGATATAATCGTGACAACATTAGACGATAACGGGAGGTGCCTTGCATATGAAAGAGAAGCAACGCGCGGTTTCGGGCAAGCCAGCAAAGATAATACCAGTACAATGGGACGCGACGTACTTCTTCGAGCGGGCCGTTCGGTCGCTAGATCGATATCATTATGACAAGGCACTGAAGAATTTTAAGCGCGCCGCTCATTTTGAGCCGGAAAATCCGGTTAACCATTGCAATATGGCAGGGATTTTGTCGGAACTTGGAAACTATGAGGAATCGAATAAGATTCTAAAATGGATCGTCGACGAGCTTGACCCGACGATGACGGAGTGCCATTTTTATATGGCTAACAACTATGCCAATATGGAAATGTATGAAGCGGCGGAAGATTCGCTCGTTCAGTATTTGGAAGAGGATGACGAGGGGCATTTCATCGACGAAGCCGAGGAAATGATGGAGCTGCTTACCTTCGAGCTGGCTCGGCCGACGAAGCAGGCAAACATTAAATCGCTTGGCGGGATGCGCGAGCATGACCAAGCCCGCGTGCTGCTCGAGGAAGGCAAGTTCGCACAAGCAGTAAAGCTGCTGGAGGATATCGTCGAACAGCATCCAGAGTTCTCTGCAGCACGGAATAATCTTGCGCTTGCATTCTACTATATGGGCCAATTTGACAAGGCAATGCAAACGATCTTGAAGGTGCTGGAGCTAGACGAGGGCAATCTGCATGCCTTATGTAATCTGGCAATCTTCTATCAGCACGGTGGGGAGCGGGAGAAGCTGGCAAACATGCTGGGCTTGCTTCGCAAAACCTATCCATTCCACCAAGAGCATGCGTTTAAGCTGGCAACGACGCTTGGCATTCTTGGCGACCACGAAGGGGCCTATCGCCATTTCAGCCGGTTGATCCGGACGAGCGGCAATGTAGATGGCAGCCTATGCCATTACGCGGCTGTTGCAGCTTGCCAAACGGGCCGTTATGCCGAAGCGGAGAAGCTGTGGCAACAAGGGAAAGCGGTGGATCCACAGTCAGAAGTGGCGCCTTATTATTTGGATTACTTAGCTGAAGTCAAGGCAAAGGGGCAACAGCCTGCCCCTGTCAGCTATCATTATCATTTGCCGTTTGAAGAACAGATTAAACTGTGGGAACGCCTTCCGGGAGAAGCGATTCCAGAACGGTTTAAGCGTGACCCCCTGGTACGCTCCTCCTTCTTCTGGGCGCTGCGCCATGGCGACCGCCAGACGAAGCTGCAGGTGATACAGGCGCTTGGCATGATCGGCGATGATGAAGTGCGCGAAGCGCTTCATGCGTTCCTGAAAGAGCCGCAGGAAGAGGACGATCTCAAGCGAATTGCGCTGCTTGTCCTTCGCTCGATTGGCGATACGGAATCGGTAGAAGCAGTGTTCGGCGGCGAACCAACAATAGTAGAACCCCGGCGTATCCCAACACGGTTGCCAGTTTGGGAGGACAGTTGGCAGGACGTGCTGGAGGAGGCGCTTCGGCGAATGCGCCCAAGCTATGATTTGGTGCAGCAGCATGACCTATTAACGTTATGGATTGAATTCCTTTCTCGCATCTATCCGGATGTGCCGAAGATAGGCAAGCCGGGCGGATGGGCAGCAGCGCTCGAATACTGGACAGCGAAGATGCATAGCCGGCCGGTTTCCTTTGAGGAAGTTGCGCGCCGTTATGAGACGTCAGCCGCTACAGTAAGTAAGCATGCACGCCGGATCGATGAAGTATGCGGCATTCAGGATAAAATGCGTTCCGCAAACGCTGTGCTCCAAACACGCCCAATAGATGGCCAAGAGTAGCAGCACCGTGCATATTGCCTCGGAATAAGCGTGATTGATGGTCCTCCTTAGCGGGTATCCTAGGGTAGGACAGCATATCGTGGGCTGCCTGCCTTGTGGCGGCAGGCCGCTTTCAGGAGGTTTGGCAATGTACAAATCGATCATTATCGGAACGGGCCCATCAGGCCTGACTGCGGCAATCTATCTGGCGCGTGCGAATATGAAACCGCTCGTGATTGAAGGGCCGGAGCCTGGCGGCCAATTGACGACGACGACGGAAGTCGAGAACTTCCCCGGTTTCCCGGATGGGATTATGGGGCCTGATCTAATGGCGAATATGCGCAAACAAGCGGAGCGCTTCGGCGCAGAGTTTCGTACGGGCTGGGTAAACAGTGTTGACCTGTCGCAGCGCCCGTTTAAATTGCAAGTTGAGGGACACGGTGAGCTTGTAGGCGAAACGCTTATTATTTCGACAGGCGCTTCCGCTAAGTATATTGGCATACCTGGAGAGAAAGACAATGTCGGCCGAGGCGTTAGCACGTGCGCGACCTGTGACGGGTTTTTCTTCCGGGGCAAGAAAATTATTGTAGTCGGTGGCGGAGACTCCGCGATGGAAGAAGCGAACTTCTTGACGCGGTTCGCGTCGGAGGTTAAGCTCGTTCATCGGCGCGGCGAGCTGCGGGCATCGAAGATTATGCAGGATCGCGCCCGCGAGAACGATAAAATTAGCTGGGGCCTAAACAAGACGCCAGTTGAAGTCGTGGCGAGCGGCATGGGCGTCACAGGGCTTAAGGTTCGGAACAATGAGACGGGCGAGGATGAGGTTCTAGATACCGATGGGATCTTCGTCGCTATCGGCCATACGCCGAACACGGGCTTCTTGAGCGGGCAAATCGATACGGATGAGCACGGCTATATCAAGGTGAAGCAGGGCTCTACGGAAACGAACGTGCCAGGGGTATTCGCTTGCGGTGATGTGCAAGATAACAAATATCGCCAAGCCATAACCGCGGCGGGCAGCGGCTGTATGGCCGCACTGGACGCAGAGAAATTCCTGGATGGGCACGTGACGCAAGACTGGAGCGTTTCGTTGAAATAAGGTTGAAATATGGGCAACTCCCGTTTAACGTTACAGGCACGAGATAGGTGCCGGCGGCAAGCGGGAGTTTTTTTGTTAACTTGCGGATCGACTGGAGATTTTTTATATCATGATGGGCTTCTTGCGAACGAACGGGGAGTGGGACGAAGGGAGCAGGTTGAAGCTGGATGCATGCTAGGTAAGGCAAGGCAAATCTGCTATTCTGCTAAGCTTCTCATAGATTGCTAGAGCTAAAGGTGGCCAATCCAACGGAATGGCCGCCTGCTCGCGCGCTGCTTGGAGGCGCTTCCTACAGCTTGTGCCGGCAGGGCAATCGCCCGTCCTTTCCAGCTTTGCGTGCCTTGACCTATCGGGGCCATTCGCTTATAGTTGGTACAGAAGCAGTTTAACTTTGTGAACGAGGTGGCCTAGTGATGTCTGAGCAAATCTACGTTGGAGTTGATATCGGAGGTACCGCCATCAAGGTTGGCATTTGCAACCCGAGCGGCGATCTTCTCCATACGTACGAAGGACCGACCGAATGCGAGAAAGGGACGGATACTGTCCTACATAATATCGCAACTTACGCGCGGAGAATCGTAGAGGAGTCGCCCTACGATTGGGAACAAGTTGGAGGCGTGGGCGTTGGAATCGCCGGCTTCTTAGACATTCCGAACGGCATTGTGAAGGTATCGGTTAATCTTGGACTGCGCGATGTCCATCTGAAGGACTATCTGGAGCAGCACTTGCAGAAGACGGTACGCATCAACAATGATGCTAACGTTGCAGCGCTTGGCGAAGCTTGGGCTGGAGCAGGCAAGGGCGTCGACAATTGCGTATGCTATACGCTTGGAACTGGCGTAGGCGGCGGCATTATCATTAACGGCAAAATCTACGAGGGCTTCAACGGCATGGCCGGAGAGCTTGGACATATGCAAATCGTGCCGGACTTGGAAGCGATCCAGTGCGGCTGCGGCAAAATGGGTTGCTTGGAGACGGTATCTTCAGCAACTGGCATTATCCGCATGGCCAATGATGCTGTAGAGCGCGGCGACCGTACGTCCCTGTCGCTGGCAGAGCATATTATGGCGAAAGAGGTTTTCGATGCTGCTAAGGCAGGCGACGAAGTTGCCTCCCGCATCGTTAACCGCGCAGCTTATTACCTCGGCAAATCGATGGCATCCGTTGCTGTCGTGCTGAATCCGCAACGTTTCATCGTTGGCGGCGGCGTATCCAAAGCAGGCGAGTTCCTGTTCGAGCAAATTCGTGAGGAATTCCTCAAGTACACGCCAGAGGTAGCGGCGGAGAATGTAACAATCGTTCCAGCTACGCTTGGCAACGACGCGGGTGTCGTCGGCGCCGCTGGTTTGATTTTGCGCTCGTAAGTAGCGCTGGAATTTACAAAGAGATGGCAAACCCGCCCTTACCGGCGGGTTTGTCTATGAGAGGGCAGATTCTGCTCGTAGGAGAGGAGTTGTCTCAACATGGAGAATGGAACCATGCAAGTAGCCAAACTCGTCATTATTACAGGAATGTCAGGAGCGGGCAAGACGATTGCCGTGCAGAGCATGGAGGATCTTGGCTTCTTCTGCGTCGACAATTTGCCCCCAGTCCTTATTCCTAAATTCGCAGAGCTGATTGAACAGTCGAATGGCAAAATCGGCAAGGTGGCGCTCGTCATCGACTTGCGAAGCAGAGACTTCTTCACGGCATTGTCGGAGTCGCTTGCTTTTATTAAAGAGCATTACACGATCAGCTGCGAAATTTTGTTCCTGGATGCGACAGATGGGGTGCTCGTTCAACGGTACAAGGAAAGCCGCAGACGCCATCCGCTCGCGCCAGACGGCATGCCGCTTGACGGCATTGGGCTGGAAAGGCGTATGCTAGAAGACCTTAAGGGCATGGCCACGCAGGTTATCGATACGAGCAACCTAAAGCCAGCACACTTGAAAGAGCGCATCGTTTCACGCTTTACGAACGTAGAGCAGACGGGCATCAACGTTAACGTCACTTCGTTTGGATTTAAGTACGGCATTCCAATCGATGCAGATCTGATCTATGATGTTCGTTTTTTGCCGAACCCGCACTACATTGAGCATTTAAGGCCAAACACGGGACAAAACCCCGATGTATATGAATATGTTATGAAGTGGCCAGAAACGCAGATGTTTCTGACGAAGCTGCTTGATATGCTTAATTTCCTAATTCCGCTTTATCGGAAGGAAGGGAAAAGCCAAGTTGTTGTCGGCATTGGCTGCACGGGCGGCAAGCATCGCTCAGTAGCTATTGCTGAATATTTGGGCCGCATGCTCGGCAGCAGCGATACGGAGACGGTAAGAGTTAGCCACCGTGACTCCGACCGGGATCGGCATTAATGGGGTGCAGGAATGGAAGGCAGCGAACAATCGGCTTCGGCACGCCCCAAAATCGTCGTCATCGGCGGTGGCACTGGCCTATCGGTCATGCTGCGGGGCTTGAAGGAGAAAGCGCTTGATATAACAGCTATTGTTACAGTTGCGGATGATGGCGGCAGTTCAGGCATCTTGCGCAATGAGCTTCAAATTCCGCCTCCAGGCGATATTCGCAACGTACTTCTTGCGCTAGCCGATGTGGAGCCGCTGCTATCGAATCTGTTGAACTATCGGTTTAACAGCGGTACAGGCCTCATAGGGCATAGTCTAGGCAACCTGATGCTCGCAGCTATTACGGATATTTCTGGAGATTTTGTAACCGGTGTTCGTGAGCTTAGCCGCGTACTAGCCGTTCGGGGGCGAGTGCTTCCGGCGGCT
Source organism: Paenibacillus sp. MMS18-CY102 (assembly GCF_009789195.1). Classification (GTDB taxonomy): domain Bacteria; phylum Bacillota; class Bacilli; order Paenibacillales; family Paenibacillaceae; genus Paenibacillus_T. The sequence continues at coordinate 22,904 of NZ_WSTC01000040.1, forward strand.
GGCCAGGCTATTGTGCTCAAAGGCGAGATGATGGACGGAACGATTGTCGTGGGCGAATCGATGATTCCGAAAGCGGGCAAGGCGATCAAGCGGGTATTCATTGAGCCTGCAGATGTTGAACCGCTCGCGGAGGCGGTAGAGGCGATCCGAGAGGCGGATGCGATCCTGATCGGCCCTGGCAGCCTATACACAAGCATCATTCCGAATCTACTCGTTCCAAAGCTTGCGGATGCCATCGTATCGTCCGATGCGCTCAAGATGTTCGTCTGCAACGTCATGACGCAGCCAGGCGAGACGGATGATTATTCCGTGGGCGATCATTTGGATGCGCTGTACGCGCATATCGGGCATCATTTGTTTGATTATATTATCGTGAATAACGGGGAAATTCCTCCACAAGTCCAGGGCAAATACGCCGAGAAGGGCGCTAAGGCGGTCCATCTTGACTTAGAAGAAGTGAAAAAGCGGGGCTACAAGGTCATTGCGGACCGTCTCGTGCTATTCCGTACTTATTTGCGGCACGATGCCGCTAAGCTAAGCCAACACATTTATCAGCTAGTTGACGGCTGGATGACACGAAAGAGGTGATACGATATGTCCTTTGCGGCGCAAACGAAAAAGGAATTGACGTTAATCGAAACGGACACATGCTGCGAGAAAGCGGAGCTGTCCGCACTTATCCGCATGAACGGCTCGGTATCGTTGACGAACCGCAAAGTGATTCTCGACATCTCGACGGAGAATGCGGCCATCGCTCGACGGATTTATGGCTTGATTAAGAAACGTTTCGACGTGCATACCGAGCTGCTGGTTCGCAAAAAAATGCGGCTCAAAAAGAATAATGTATACATGGTGCGAATTCCTGCCAAAGTACAGGAAATACTAAAAGAGCTCAGCATCGTATCTGAGGGCTTTTTGTTTCAACAGGGAATCGACAAGGATATCATTAAAAAATCATGCTGCAAGCGATCGTACCTTCGCGGCGCATTTCTTGCAGGCGGTTCTGTGAACAACCCGGAAGGCTCCTCGTACCATCTGGAAATTGCCTCGCTGTATGAGGAGCATTGCCAAGCGCTTGCTGATTTGGCGAACAAGTTCGATTTGAACGCCCGTTGCATCGAGCGGAAGAAGGGCTTCATCTTCTATATCAAAGAGGGCGAGAAAATCATCGAGCTGCTCAATATTGTCGGAGCCCACCAGGCGTTGTTCAAGTTCGAGGACGTTCGCATCATGCGCGATATGCGCAATTCCGTTAACCGGATTGTGAACTGCGAGACGGCTAATTTGAACAAAACGATTGGTGCAGCTGTTCGGCAGATCGACAATATTAGATTGCTCCAGAAGGAAGTTGGGCTGGAAAGCCTGCCTGACAAGCTTCGCGAAGTGGCAGAAATCCGCTTGTTGCATCCCGATATGAATTTGACGGAAGTTGGCGAACTATTAAAGGTTAAAGTCAGCAAATCGGGCGTTAATCATCGGCTTCGTAAAATCGACGAATTGGCTGAAAAAATACGCAATGGTTGAACGATTTTCCTAGTGCACAAAGCTTGATAATGATATAATAATTAACAAAATGCCGTTGTTACAACGGCTTGTAGTGCTTGTGCACCAGCATTGCTTCATTTGTCGATCAATGAATGATTCCTTTTGGTTCATTAGAAATATGTGTAGGGGGTATGGTTTCCATGACAAGACATCCGGTTATCGTACGGCTAAAGACGGGGCTGCATGCAAGGCCAGCAGCATTGTTCGTTCAAGAAGCGAATAAGTTCTCTTCTGAGGTATTCGTAGAGAAGGACGACAAGAAAGTCAACGCAAAGTCCATCATGGGCATTATGAGTCTCGCGATTAGCTCTGGTACGGAAATCTACGTGAGCGCTGAAGGTTCCGATGCCGACCAGGCTGTAACCGCTTTAGTCAACCTGGTAAGCAAAGAAGAACTGGAAAACCAATAATATTCCGAACGGATATGCAAAAAGCAAACCCGGTGCCTTATAGGCACTGGGTTTTTTGTTTGGGAGACCTATGGCGGCGATCCGGTGGAACTAGGGCCAAACACAACTCCAGCAACCGTTGCTGTACAAAAATAAGGGGTGTCCTCAGCCGTCTTGGCTTGTGGGACACCCTTTATGATAGGCGCGTTATTGCTGCAAAATGCTCTTCCAAGCCGCTTCAATCTTCAGCGTGCCGTCAGGAATGGATTCCTTCCCGAGAAGCATGGCGTTAAGATTTGAAGTGAAATCACGGAATAGCTTCGCCCCTTCGGGAATCATCGGTCGGCTCTTCGCGACGCTTAGCTGCGCTTTAAAGCCTTGGTAAACGGGATCAGCGGCGAGCTGGGCATCCTCATATGCCGATGTTTGGGTTGGCAGTGTCCGGAACGTATGGCTTTGCAGCACCTGCGTTTCCGGGCTAGTGAGGAAGCGAATGAGCGCATAGCTTTCCTCAGGGTGCTCGCTGTATTTATTGATGACGAGGCTGTGGCCCCCGATAGGGGAGCCTTGCCCGCCAGGTCCTTTAGGAATCGGGGCGATGCCCAGGTTGCTAGGATCCGCGAAGGCATTGCTTTGAAGAAGGTCATGGATCGCCCATGGGCCATTGATGATCATCGCTGATCGCCCTTCACCAAAGTCGTTCATCATTCGCCCGTACCAGTCTTGAAAATCGTTATAGGGCTGCGTCAGGCCATCTTCCCAAAGCTTGCGCATGAAGGCGATGGCTTGCTGTGATTGTTCAGTTGCGATTTTGATCTCCCGCTTATCCGTCACTGTGCCGCCGCCGAAAGCCCATAAATAAGGGAGGGCAAAGTACGAATCCTCGGTTACAAAGATCCCGTAATGCCCAACCGTAGTGGTGGCCTTGGCTATGCCCATCATCTCATCCATCGTTTGGGGAGGATGCGTGAGGCCAGCTTCCCTCAGGAGCTGCTTGTTATATAGCAATGCAGGAACCTCTAGAACCGACGGCAGCCCAAATACATGGCCAAGATAGGTTGTACTAGTTAGCGCTGAAGGCACGAAGCTGTCCAGATCGCTAGGCTCTGCGATGGATTCGAGCGGATATAGAATGTCCAGTTCAGCATATTCGGGGATCAACGTATTGTCCGAACGGAACACATCGACGTTTTGATCGCCAAGGATAGCGTTTTTGAACTCATTCGTAGCGTTGGCAAAAGGCAATTGTTTCATGGTTACAGTCACGTTAGGGTGCTCTGCCTCGAACGCAGCGATGCGGTTTTTGAAGAACGCGGTTTCATCACCGGAGGTGGTTGTCCAGAACGTTAATGCAACGCCGGAAGGCTTGGAGCTCGATTGCCCGCAAGCTGCCGCCAAGAAAAGCATAGTTATGATCGCTGCAGGTGCAAGAAGCTTCTTCATCGATGGGATCATCTCCTATTTAATCGCGCAGGTGCCCTTCAGGCGGATGGTAGACTGCAATTCGGTTCCGGCCGTTCCGTTTGGACAGGTAAAGCGCTTGGTCGGCTTGGTGCATGAGTTCGCTTGCAGGCGCCTCATCCGTCGCAATAACTGATGAAATGCCAATGCTGACTGTTACATAATCGCTTGCTTCAGAGCGCATATGGGGGATGCTGAGGCTTCTAAGCGCTTGCTGGATGCTTTCTGCTATATGAACAGCTTGTTCCGTAGATTGGCCAGACAGCAGGATGGCAAACTCCTCACCTCCGTAGCGTGAGGCTAACTGATGAGGCTCTGTGGCATGCTCTTGCAGAAGGTTGGCCACTTGCTGCAAGCATTTGTCTCCAGCTTGGTGCCCGTACCAGTCATTGAATGGCTTGAAATAATCGATATCCAGCAAAATTAAGGATAGCGGCTTAGCAGAGGCGGCAAGCTGCTTCCACTCCCGTTCTAACGTTTCATCGTAACATCTGCGGTTCGCAATGCCTGTAAGGCCGTCGCGCGTGGACAGCTGCATAAGGACATGATTAGAGTCTAGCATGGTGCGGAGCGAATACGTCATCGCATTGAAGGCGTTTGCAAGCTCAGTAAGCTCATCTGCTCCGCTAAATCGGAGATCTGGAACCTGCAAGTCCCCTTTTGCCACCGTCTGGGCAGACGTCTTGAGCAGTCGAATCCGGCGCAGCAAATAGTTGGATAAAATGACGGCAATAAAAATTGATAATAGGATAGCGAATGATGCAGACGCGACGTTCACGACCCGGATCGTGCGGCTGCTGTCTTCAATGCGCTGTTTAAAGCCATTAATTTGCGCTTGCTCGGACATATAGAAGCTATGCAGGGAGAAGGCGATTGGATCAAAGCTGTCTTTCGTAAAGTCCTCTTGTGCTTGTGTGACATTGCCTTCTTTCTTTAGGGACAAAATAGCCTCGCTATCATGCGTATAAGCAGTCCATTTGTCCTTGAACTGCAGTATGAGGCGTTGGTCTTCTGAATGGGGGGTTAAATCAAACAGCTCAGCAATGCCCTCATTCACGTAATTGACACTGGAGTCAAACCGGGATTTAAAATCATCTTCGATATACAAAGGGGCAAGAAGGTAATGTGCGCCATTATCGTTAGCGGTCCGGGCGAATAAATTAAGCCGTTGGACGACTTCGAGCCTTTTTTCGGATAAAAGAATATCATTCATCAAATGAACGGTTTTGCGGGAAAGAAGGAATGAGAAGGCCGCTGTAATAATGAATAACACAATGATAATCATAAAGCTGATGTACAGTTTCTTGCGCAGCGAGAATATCACCAGGTTACCTCCGATGTGTTCTAGGTTTCATTATTATTTTATCGTAAATTCCAATGCAATTGATAATTATATTTAAGAAAGTAAATTTAAAAGTAAATTTTTGTAAAAATAACGAACCCAGAGCCATGTGGCTCTGGGTTCGTTCGATTATCGGTAAATGATCTGGTCCCTGTGCGGCCCGACAGAAACCATGCGGATAGGCACGCCAATTGCTTGCTCGATGAAGCGGATGTATTGCTGTGCATTCACAGGCAAAGCCTCGAATTTTCGAATGCTAGTAAGATCCGCATGCTGCCAGCCGGGCAGCGTTGCCCAGATCGGTTCAGCCTGCTCTAGCAAGCCTGTAGGCGGTAAAGAAGCAATCTCCTCACCATTAATGCTGTAGCCTACGCAGATAGGAATCGTGTCCAAATAGCTGAGTACATCGAGGTTCGTGAGGGCAACTTCAGTAGCTCCTTGCAGCATGCAGCCATAGCGGGTTGCTACGGTGTCAAACCAGCCAACTCGGCGGGGGCGGCGTGTTTTCACCCCATATTCGCCAGCATCTCCGCCTCTTGCGCGAAGCCCCTCGGCTTCACTGCCGCTGAGCTCCGTCACGAACGGGCCGGCCCCTACGCAGCTGGAATACGCTTTGGTTACCGCAATGATGCGTTCGATCGCTTGTGGCGGAATGCCAGCCCCGATCGAGGCGAACCCGGCGAGTGTAGAAGAGGAGGTGACATACGGGAAAATGCCGTGGTCTGGATCGCGCAGCGCGCCGAGCTGGCCTTCTACGAGAATCGCCTCCCCAGCAGCATGCGCTGCTTGCAGCAATGCGGTTGTATCACATACGAATGGCGACAGCCTTTCTGACAAGCGCAGCAAATCATCTGTTACAGCGTCTGCATCAATCGGGGCATGATTGTAAAGATGTGTTAATTGTATATTCTTGGATGAAAGGGTTGCGTGTATTCTAGCGCGCAAGCGCGGCTCATCTCCGAACAGTTCAGCAAGCTGAATGCCTGTTTTTAAATATTTGTCCGCATAGAAGGGGGCGATGCCAGATCGGGTGGAGCCGAAGCTGCGGGCGCCAAGCCGTTCCTCTTCGAGCGAATCAAGCAAGACATGAAATGGAAGCACAAGTTGGACGCGATTGGAGATGCGAATATTTGGCGCGGCGACGCCTCTGCTGAGAAGCGCGTCGTATTCTTGCATGAAAGCTTGCGGATCAAAGGCGACGCCTGGCCCGATTACGTTAATTGCGTTCTGGAGCAAGACGCCGGAAGGCAGAAGGTGTAACGCGAACCGGCCGGCATCATTGATGATCGTATGCCCGGCGTTGCTGCCTCCTTGATACCTAACGATGTAACGGAATTGACCGGCGAGCATATCGGTTATTTTCCCTTTTCCCTCGTCTCCCCAGTTCGCTCCGACAACAGCAGTTACGCTCATTTCTGATCGCTCCATTCTTTTTTTGTTGTAATGGATTCCCAATACCGATTATACGAGCGATAATAATATAAATGAAATGAATATAAGTGATATCTGTTATAAAGGAGTTTGATAGATAAGTGGGCCATAACGTAACCAACATGGAGTGGTATAGAGCTTTCTATTGGGCAGCTAGAACGGGGAGCCTGTCTAAAGCAGCCGAGGAGCTATTCATTACTCAACCAGCCGTTACGCATGCGATCAAGCAATTGGAGGGGCAATTGGCATGCCGATTGTTCTTCCGAACGTCCAAGGGTGTCAAGCTGAGTGCTGAAGGGGAAGTGCTGATGCGATATGTTGAACAGGCTTTTCACCTTATTCAATCGGGAGAGCGCAGTTTGGCTGATCGGCACGCGCTGCTGGAAGGGGATATGCGAATTGGGGCAAGCGATACGCTGTGCAAACATTACTTGCTGCCACGGTTGCGTGAATTTCATGAGCGATACCCTGGCATTCAGTTTCAAGTGACGAATCGAACGACGGCGGAAACGGTGCAGTTGTTGAAGGATGGCAAAATCGACTTTGGCATCATTAACTTGCCGCTGGATGATCGCAGGCTGCACATACGGGAAAGCACAGAGTTGAGTGACATATTCGTAGCACGGCCTAATCATACTGCGCTAACTAGCCAAGCAATGCCTAGCGGCAAGGGCATGAGCTGGCTAAAGTTATCTGAGCAGCCGTTGCTGATGCTCGAGCGGGGCAGCAAAATCCGGTCGTACGTGGATACCGTCGCAGCCACGCATGGCGTCACATTGAAGCCGAGCATGGAGTTGGGCAGCTTGGACCTCTTATGCGAGTTTGCGCGGACTGGGCTTGGCATTGCATGTGTGGTCCGCAATTTCGTCGAACAGGAACTCGCTAACGGGGAGCTTGTTGAAGTGAGGCTGGAATCACGAATCCCTGCCCGAAGAATTGGTGTAGTGACGCTGCCTCAAGTGCCGTTGTCGAAGGCGGCGCAGACGTTTATTGCTATGCTTCCTTGAAGGGGGAGCGTATAGCGGATATGCACAAAAATCCCCTCACCAGCCATACGGCATAAGTGAGGGGATTCTTAATGTGAACGTTACAGCTTGTCGATCACCTTATCGATCAGGCCGTATTGGCGCGCTTCTTCAGCACTCATGAAGTAGTCGCGGTCGGTATCCTTCTCGATTCTCTCGAGCGGCTGGTTGGAACGCTCAGCGAGAATGCCGTTGAGTTTGTCACGCATTTTGAGGATGCGCTTCGCACGAATCTCGATATCGCTTGCTTGGCCCTCAGCGCCGCCGAGCGGCTGGTGAATCATGACTTCACTGTTAGGCAGCGCATAGCGCTTGCCGATCGCGCCTGCTGTAAGCAGGAAAGCGCCCATCGAAGCCGCCATGCCTACGCAAATCGTGGAAACGTCAGGCTTGATGAACTGCATCGTGTCGTATATCGCCATGCCAGCGGTAATCGAGCCGCCGGGGCTATTAATGTAGAGAGAGATGTCTTTCTCCGGATCGTCTGCCGCTAAGAACAGCAATTGCGCGATGATGGAGTTGGCTACGATGTCGTTAACGCCTGTTCCGAGAAAAATAATCCGGTCCTTCAGAAGCCGCGAGTAAATATCGTATGCGCGCTCGCCGCGGTTGTTCTGCTCGATAACCATAGGCACAAAGTTCATATCCATGAAAGTTCCCTCCCGAATGGTAAATTAAATGTGATGCTTTTGTTGTATGACTATAATAGCGGATGGGCTTTGAAAAGTCAAAGATAGTCAGACGGAGGGCGAAGGTTTAAATAAACGCAAAAAAACCGGCATCAGCCGGTTCATTAGTTTAAGTATGGCGCGCCCGCTAGGAATCGAACCTAGATCTCAGGCTCCGGAGGCCTACGTCATATCCATTGGACCACGGGCGCAAAAAAATTGGAACGAGAGTTATCATACCGCATATTTCCTAGGATTGCAACCTTTGCTCCAGAAAAAAATAAAAGTTGACCAAATCGTGTCGGAAAGCGATTACAACGATGAAAATGAACTTGCAGTCTTTTCCGTAATTCGATAAAATACGAGTGGGACTTAAAATGAATAAGCGGGACGTAAATGGTCCAGTGACTCATTTGAAGGAATTCCAATTTAACGGTTTCTTCATATTAAGAACAATATCATTCGGCTATGGAGAGTGTGCCCAAGATGCGACCGATGATCGAATTGCAGCAGCAGCTTGTGCCGGATCTGTTGGAGGTTATGAAGAAGCGTTACTTCATCCTGCGTCATGTAATGCTGTCGGAATCTGTCGGAAGGCGAACCTTAGCAGGTGCGCTCGGCATGACAGAACGCGTGCTTCGCGCCGAAACAGATTATTTGAAAGCACAAGGATTGCTCGACATTCATGTTTCAGGCATGAGAATTAGTGAGCAAGGCCGCAAGCTTGTGTCAGAGATGGAGCCGCTGTTCCAAGAATTGTTCGGGCTCTCCGAGATGGAAGAGAAGATTAGGCGTTATTACAGCCTTAGCCGAGTGCACATTGTGCCAGGCGATTCTGATTCTTCCAAGACGGCGAAGCGGGAGCTGGGCCGCGCAGGCAGCCAGGCGCTCATACGGGCGTTAGGCAAGGATGATGTAGTCGCCGTAACTGGCGGCACGACGATGGCGCAAATTGCGCATCATCTGACATCGCCGGTGCCACTGCCGAACAATTGGTTCGTGCCTGCAAGGGGCGGGCTGGGCGAAAGCCTCGATTACCAAGCGAACACGATCGCTTCCATGATGGCGAAGCGGACCGGAGCGCAATACCGTTTGCTTCATGTGCCTGACCATTTGGGCGATGAAGCGTATGTCACGCTTATGCAAGAGCCGAACATCCAAGAAATTGTCGATGTCATTCGGAAATCCCGCATAGTCGTGCATGGAATTGGTGATGCAATGGTCATGGCTAGGCGCCGGAAGGTTGATCAAGGCGTGGTAGATGGAATGAAGGCCGAGGGTGCGCTGGCAGAATCGTTCGGTTATTATTTTGACCGGAATGGGTCTGTCGTCCACAAAATGCAAACCGCGGGGCTTCGGCTCGAGGATATTATGGCAACGGAGGTTGTCATTGCGGTAGCAGGCGGCCAGAGCAAAGGCGAAGCCATTGCGGCAGTAATGAAGTTCGGGCACGACGATGTGCTCGTGACGGACGAAGCAGCAGCGATCGAAATTATCCGGCTTATTGATGAAGCGGAATTGGGCAATGCTTAATAAGGTGCTTTTCAAAAACTTGTGATCTTGACGATCTGCGGCCGGCATGCCGAGCCGTACAACGTCTTGAGTATATAACAAACTCATCAGTCTGGGAGGAAGAAAAAAATGGTTAAAGTTGGTATTAACGGATTTGGTCGTATCGGTCGTAACGTGTTCCGCGCAGCGCTGAACAACCCTAATGTAGAGATCGTAGCAGTCAATGATTTGACGGATACGTCCACGCTGGCTCACCTTCTGAAATACGATACGACGCACGGCAAGCTGGATGGTACGGTTGAAGCAAAAGAAGGCGCGCTGATCGTTAACGGCCGCGAGATCAAAGTGTTTGCCGAGCGTAACCCTGAGAACCTTCCATGGGCATCTGTTGGCGCAGAGATCGTTGTAGAATCCACGGGTATTTTCACAGCTAAAGAAAAAGCTGAGCTTCACTTGAAAGGCGGCGCGAAGAAAGTAATCATCTCCGCACCTGCTACGAACGAAGACATCACGATCGTTATGGGCGTTAACGAAGACAAATACGACGCTGCTTCCCACACGATCATCTCCAACGCTTCTTGCACGACGAACTGCCTCGCGCCGTTCGCTAAAGTTATCAACGACAAATTCGGAATCGTTAAAGGCATGATGACGACGATCCACTCCTACACGAATGACCAGTCCGTACTGGACGTTCCTCATAAAGACCTGCGCCGCGCTCGCGCTGCTGCAGAAAACATCATTCCTTCGTCGACGGGCGCTGCTAAAGCAGTATCCCTCGTACTGCCAGAACTGAAAGGCAAACTGAACGGCATGGCTATGCGCGTTCCTACGCCTAACGTTTCGGTAACGGACCTCGTTGCTGAACTGAAAGTTAACGTAACGGTTGAAGAAGTTAACGCAGCACTGAAAGAAGCTGCTAACACTTCGCTCAAAGGCATCTTGAACTACTCCGACGAAGCGCTCGTATCGAGCGACTACAACGGCGACCCAGCTTCCTCCACAATCGACGCTCTGTCGACGATGGTTGTTGAAGGCAACATGGTTAAAGTTATTTCGTGGTACGACAACGAGTGGGGCTACTCGAACCGTGTAGTTGACCTCGCAGCATTCGTAGCAAGCAAAGGCCTATAAGGATTATCTAATCCCCCAAACCCCCTTTGGTCTACAAAGGGGGCCCCAGAGGGCTCTGCCCTCTGGACTCCCGTTAAGAGATTTGTCGTGGGAGGGGCGTTTGGCGCTCCTGCGTGACTTTGTGCTAGGAACGCTTTCGTCCTGACGGACACGCTTTGGCGTTTGGCGCTCCCGTGTTACGGAAGGGATATCGCCGTGCCGGCGGGACCGGGGGGCCGCGACTCCTTTGACGGAGTCTAGGCCCTTGGTTCGCGCCCCCTTATGGGGGCTGAACCAATGGTTTGTATCGTTCCTTCTTCGAAGGAACGATTTTTTTGTGTTAACGGCTCGCTTTGCGATCCGTCTTGGTCGCTAAAGCGACCGGGCAAGTCGCTTTGCGACTTAGCCGCTGCGCGGCTTGGATCGCTGCGCGATTTAAGTGCTGCTCGCTGCGCGACCCAAACCCCATATAGTTCTTATCTTCGCCCAATTAGAAGGAGGCTTTCTCTCATGAACAAGAAAAGTGTGCGCGACGTCGAAGTCGCAGGAAAACGTGTATTCGTACGTGTCGATTTCAACGTACCTCTGGAAAACGGTCAAATTACGGATGACACGCGTATCCGCGAAACGCTTCCTACAATCAAATTCCTGATCGAAGGCGGCGCTAAAGTTATTTTGGCTTCCCACCTTGGCCGTCCGGCTGGCCAAGTGGTAGAAGAGCTGCGCTTGACGCCAGCTGCTGCACGCCTGTCCGAGCTGCTTGGCAAACCAGTTGTTAAAGCTGACGAAGCAGTAGGCGAAGCGGTTAAAGCACAAGTAGCTGCACTGAACGCAGGCGACGTTTTGTTGCTTGAGAACGTTCGTTTCTACCCAGGCGAAGAGAGCAACGATCCAGAGCTGGCGAAACAATTCGCTGAGCTTGCTGACCTGTTCGTGAACGACGCATTCGGCGCTGCTCACCGCGCTCATGCTTCGACAGAAGGCATCGCTCACCAGCTTCCAGCTGTATCGGGCTTGCTCGTAGAGAAAGAACTTGAAGTGCTTGGCAAAGCTTTGAACAACCCTGAGCGTCCTTTCACAGCTATCGTGGGCGGCTCCAAGGTTAAGGACAAAATCGACGTTATCAACAAAATGATCGAGATCGCTGACAACATCATCATCGGCGGCGGCTTGTCCTACACGTTCTTCAAAGCACAAGGCAACGAAATTGGCAAATCGCTCGTGGACAACAGCAAGCTTGATCTGGCGCTTGAGTTCATCGAGAAAGCAAAAAAACTCGGCAAAAACTTCTACCTGCCAGTAGACGTTGTAATCACGGACGATTTCAGCGCAAATGCAAACACGCAAATCGTTGACGTTGACGGCATGCTCCCAGAGTGGGAAGGCATCGACATCGGCCCTAAAACGCGTGAGATCTACAGCGAAGTTATTAAAAACTCGAAGCTTGTTGTATGGAACGGACCAATGGGCGTATTCGAGATCGAGCCATTCTCCCATGGTACGCAAGCTGTTGCTAAAGCATGTGCTGAAACAGCTGGTTACACGGTTATCGGCGGCGGCGACTCGGCTGCAGCAGCTGAGAAGTTCCACCTGGCAGACCGCATGGACCACATCTCCACTGGCGGCGGCGCATCGCTCGAGTTCATGGAAGGCAAAGAGCTTCCAGGCGTAGTAGCACTTAACGATAAATAAGCAGCGCAACGCTGTAGCATATAGCATGAGAAGGGAGATTTACCTTACATGAGCAGAACACCGATTATTGCAGGCAACTGGAAAATGTTCAAAACGGTTGGCGAAGCTACTTCGTTCTTCGCAGAAGTAAAAGGCAAAGCGGAGGTAGCAGGCGTAGAGAGCGTTATCTGCGCACCTTTCACGGCATTGCCAGCACTCGTAGAAGCAGCAAAAGGCACGTCGATCTCGATCGGCGCGCAAAACCTTCACTTCGAAGACAATGGCGCATTCACGGGCGAAATCAGCGGCGTTATGCTGGCTGACCTGGGCGTGAAATACGTGATCATCGGACATTCCGAGCGTCGTGCTTACTTCGCTGAATCCGATGAGATTGTGAACAAAAAGACGCATGCAGCGTTCAAGCACGGCTTGACGCCAATCGTCTGCGTAGGCGAAAAGCTCGAAGAGCGTGAAGCCGAGCAAACGAAAGAAGTTTGCAAAGTGCAAACGGAAGCTGCATTCAAAGGCCTGTCGGCTGAGCAAGCGGCGCAAGTCGTTATCGCTTATGAGCCAATCTGGGCAATCGGCACGGGCAAATCGTCGACTGCAGCTGATGCTGAAGACGTAATTGCTTATATCCGTGGCATCGTAGCTGGCCTTTATGGCGAAGCAACAGCGAACGCAGTTCGCATCCAATACGGCGGCAGCGTTAAGCCGAACAACGTAGCGGAGTACATGGGCCAAGCGAACATCGATGGCGCACTCGTTGGCGGCGCAAGCCTTGAGCCAGCATCGTACATCCAGCTGGTTGAAGGGGCGAAGTAAGATGACGGCGCCTAAACCGGTAGCACTGATCATCCTCGACGGCTTTGGCTTGCGCCAAGACGTTGTAGGCAACGCAGTAGCACAAGCGAACAAGCCAAACTACGACCGTTACTGGTCGACTTTCCCGCATACGACATTGACGGCATGCGGCGAGGCAGTAGGCTTGCCAGAAGGCCAAATGGGCAACTCCGAAGTTGGCCACTTGAACATCGGCGCTGGCCGCGTTGTGTATCAGGACCTAACTCGCATCAGCAAGTCGATTCGCGACGGCGAATTCTACGATAACGAGACGCTGCTGGGCGCGGTTCGCCACGTGAAAGAGAAAGGCACGAAGCTTCACCTGTACGGCCTTCTCTCCGATGGCGGCGTTCACAGCCACATCGCGCATCTGTTCGCGCTGCTTGACCTTGCGAAGAAGGAAGAGCTGGAGGAAGTGTACATCCATGCATTCCTGGATGGCCGCGACGTATCGCCAGACAGCGCAGTTGGCTACCTGGAGCAGCTCCAAGCGAAAATCGCGGAGGTTGGCGTAGGCAAAATCGCAACGGTTCAAGGCCGTTATTATGCGATGGACCGCGACAAGCGCTGGGAACGTACGGAAAAATCGTACCGTGCCATGGTGTATGGCGAAGGCCCGCAATACACGGACGCGCTGCAAGCTGTGAAAGAATCGTACGAGAAGTCGGTTATGGACGAATTCGTTATGCCGACGGTTATCGTTGAGAATGGCAAGCCTGTTGGCCTTGTGGAGTCGAATGATGCAGTCGTATTCTTCAACTTCCGCCCAGACCGCGCGATCCAGCTTTCCCAAGTGTTCACGAATGAGGACTTCCGCGGCTTCGACCGTGGGGCGAATGTGCCTAGCAACCTATACTTTGTATGCCTTACGCTGTTCAGCGAGACGGTTGGAGGGTTCGTTGCATACTCACCGAAAAACCTCGACAACACGCTGGGCGAAGTGCTGGTACAAAACAACAAGAAACAGCTTCGCATCGCCGAGACAGAGAAATATCCGCATGTCACGTTCTTCTTCAGTGGCGGGCGCGATAAAGAGCTTCCTGGCGAAACGCGCATTCTGATCAACTCGCCTAAGGTTGCAACGTATGACCTGCAGCCAGAGATGAGTGCCTATGAGGTTGCGGCAGCAGCGGTCAAAGAGATCGAGGCGGACAACCACGACGCGATCATCCTGAACTTCGCAAACCCTGACATGGTTGGCCACTCCGGCATGCTGGAGCCAACGATCAAAGCGGTTGAAGCGACGGATGCATGTCTTGGCCAAGTTGTTGAAGCGGTTTTGGCAAAAGGCGGCGTGTGCCTCATTACGGCGGATCACGGCAACGCGGATATGGTCATCGACGAGAACGGCCGGCCGTTCACGGCACATACGACGAATCCGGTTCCATTCATCGTAACGAAGCAAGGCGCTGAGCTTCGCGAAGGCGGCATTCTGGCCGACATCGCGCCAACGATTCTGTCCTTGCTGGGGCTGGCTAAGCCGGCTGACATGACGGGCGAGACACTGGTGAAGTAATCGCAGTTTTTGCGATCGAATAACCGTTTTCAATGCTTTTGGCTTGCGCAGGTATAGACATATAGTGGGAGAGACACGGACGGAAACATAGTCAGCCTGCGCAGCCGGCATTATTTTGACGAAAATAAGCGTTTGAAGGCGTCTAGGACGTGCATTCAGACGGGTTTTCGTTTACCATAGAAATGTTGGTTTTTTTAGAAATTGGGCAACAACTATAACCTTACAAACAAGGAGTGTTACAAACATGTCTATCATTGCTGACGTATACGCACGCGAAGTCCTCGACTCCCGCGGCAACCCAACTGTTGAAGTAGAAGTAACTCTTGAATCCGGTGGCAAAGGCAGCGCAATCGTTCCATCCGGCGCATCCACTGGCGCATACGAAGCAGTAGAACTGCGCGATGGCGACAAATCCCGTTATCTCGGCAAAGGCGTTATCAAAGCCGTTGACAACGTGAACTCCATCATCGCTCCAGAAGTTATCGGCCTGGACGCACTGGACCAAGTTGCAATCGACCGCAAAATGATCGAGCTCGACGGCACGGACAACAAAGGCAAGCTCGGCGCTAACGCAATCCTCGCGGTTTCGATGGCAGTAGCTCGCGCAGCAGCAGACGCGCTGGACGTTCCACTGTACACGTACCTCGGCGGATTCAACGCTAAGACGCTTCCAGTTCCAATGATGAACATCGTTAACGGCGGCGAGCACGCTGACAACAACATCGACGTTCAAGAGTTCATGGTTCTGCCAGTTGGCGCTCCATCGTTCAAAGAAGCACTGCGTATCGGCGCTGAAATCTTCCACAACCTCAAAACGGTTCTGAAAGAAAAAGGCCTGAACACGGCAGTAGGCGACGAGGGCGGCTTCGCACCGAACCTTAGCTCCAATGAAGAAGCGATCACGACGATCATCTCCGCTATCGAGCTCGCTGGCTACAAGCCAGGCGTTGACGTATTCCTCGGTATGGACGTTGCTTCGACTGAGTTCTTCAAAGACGGCAAGTACCACCTCGAAGGCGAAGGCCGTTCCTTCACTTCGGCAGAATTCGTGGACCTGCTCGCTTCGTGGGCTGACAAATACCCAATTATCACAATCGAAGACGGCTGCTCCGAAGACGACTGGGAAGGTTGGAAATTGCTCACTGAGAAACTCGGCGGCAAAGTTCAGCTCGTTGGTGACGACCTGTTCGTTACGAACACAGTTCGCCTCAAAGACGGCATCGATCAAGGCGTGGGTAACTCCATCCTCGTTAAAGTTAACCAAATCGGTTCCCTTACGGAAACGTTTGACGCGATCGAAATGGCTAAACGCGCTGGTTACACAGCAGTTATCTCCCACCGTTCCGGCGAATCCGAAGACAGCACGATTGCTGACATCGCGGTTGCAACGAACGCTGGCCAAATCAAAACGGGTGCTCCTTCCCGTACGGACCGCGTAGCGAAATACAACCAATTGCTTCGTATCGAAGACCAATTGGGTGCATCTGCTCAATACGCAGGCGCAAGCGCGTTCTACAACCTCAAAAACTTCAACAAATAAATCGCAGTTGCGATTGTTTAGAAGGTTCTCTCTTGGCGGCTGGTTCTGCTGGGAGGGAGCCTTTTTTTATTCCATTATTTGATGAAATTCGAATCGTATAGGTTTGAATTCGGTTTCATAAAGCCAAAATGACAAATAAACCGCACAAAAAGTGGGGTAGTTTGTGAAAGTCCAGCGTCTATAATACAAAGTAGATGCAGTGCAAACACAGTGCATACAATACTCAAGGTGGTGCTAAACATTATGTCAGCTAAACCGCTTATCGGCATTCAGATGTATACGCTTCGTGACCGTACCGAAAATGATTTGTTAGGAACGCTCCGTGAGGTTGCAAAGCTTGGGTATCAGGCAGTTGAGTTCGCAGGTTTCTTCAACACAGCAGCAAGTGATGTAAAGAAAGTGTTAGAGGAAACAGGCTTGAAAGCGCCTTCGGCGCATATCGGGCTGCAATGGACAGAATCCGAAGGCGAAATGTGGAAAGCGTTCGATGAACAAATTGCATTCGCCAAGGAGCTTGGCCTTCAATACATCGTGACGCCATGGGCGCCATTGCCGGAAAATCCAAACCAAGAAGATGTGGATAAGCTTGCGGGCATTTTGAAGCAAGCGTCGGCTAAGGTTCGGGCGGCTGGCATGATCTATGGGTATCACAATCATGATTTTGAATTGAAGCTGGTGGACGGGGTGCCGTTAATCGATCGGCTGCTGCAGCAGGTGACGCAAGACGAGCTGATTGCGGAGTTTGACCTTGGATGGGTGCATATCGGCGGCGGAACTCCAGTTGATTATATAACGCGTTATGCAGGACGAGTGCCGCTTGCACACTTCAAGGATTTCGGCGACCATCGCAGCGATACGGAGATTGGTGCAGGTGTAGTGAACTTCCAGCCGGTGCTGGCAATTGCCGAGCAAGCTGGCATTGAATATTTCATCGTGGAGCAAGAGCAGTTCCAAAATTCTTCTCTTGAGAGCGCCAAAATTAGCTTGGACTACTTCCGTAAAAAAGGCTATTTGTAAAACGAAATGGGATAAAAATCGAGATGGCTGCTGTCCGCGGCCATCTCTTCTTGTGGAGATCAGGGGGGAAGTAACGGATGATAATAGGAGCAATTGAAGCTGGTGGAACAAAGTTTGTGTGTGGAATCGGTGATGAGACGGGCGCGATTGTTGAGCGGGTGTCGTTTCCGACGGAGCATCCGGACATTACGATGAAGCAAGTCATTCAGTTTTTCCAGGGCAAACGGGTGGAGGCGATCGGCATCGGCACATTCGGCCCGATCGGGCTTGATCCGAGCCAGGACGACTATGGCCATGTTACAACAACACCAAAGCCGGGATGGTCTGGCTATGATTTTCTGGGGACGATCAAGCGTACGTTCGATGTACCAATGGGATGGGATACGGATGTGAATGCAGCAGCGTATGGCGAGGCTAAATGGGGTGCGGCCAAAGGGCTAGACAGCTGCGTTTATTATACGATTGGCACAGGTGTCGGTGTTGGCGTATATGCCGAGGGCAGGCTTGTGCACGGGCTTGTCCATCCAGAAGGGGGACACGTGCTGGTGCGGCGTCATCCCGAGGATTTGTTCGAAGGGGCGTGCCCATACCACGGCGATTGCTTGGAAGGCATGGCTGCAGGGCCGGCGCTTGAGAAGCGCTGGCAAGCCAAGGGCAGCGCGCTGCCTGCCGACCACCCAGCATGGGAGATAGAAGCGTATTATATCGGGCAAGCGGTGATGAATGCGGTTCTGATGCTATCCCCGCGCAAGGTTATTCTGGGAGGCGGCGTGATGCATCAGGCGCAGCTGTTCCCGTTGATTCGTGCCGAGGTGAAGAAGCTGTTAAACGGTTATGTCAGCTCAAAGCAGCTGTTGGACGATATCGATTCCTATATTGTGCCGCCAGGGCTTGGTGATAACGCAGGCCTAAGCGGAGCGCTTGCGCTCGGGATTAGGGCGGCACAGCAAGCGAGTAGCGGTGCATAATCTCACTATTGTGCCGCGGGTATCGATATGATACAATCAAATTACTGTTTTTAGGCTTGTTCTAAAACAAAATGGGCGGATTTTGATCCGTACAAGGCTCAACTTAGGAGGTGGAAAAGTGGACATTTTATTCAAAATCTTGCTGATCATCGCGGCATTGGGCTTGATCTCGGTCGTGCTTCTTCAGAAAGGTAAGAGTGCAGGGTTGTCCGGCGCCATCTCCGGCGGTGCGGAGCACTTGTTCGGCAAACAGAAGGCACGCGGCTTGGACTTGTTCCTGCAGCGCCTGACGATCGGCTTTGCAGCTAGCTTCTTCATCCTCGCGCTAGTTGTATCGTATGTCGTTAAAAACTAGTTCCATTAACCATTAACGGGTTAAACCATTAATGTTAATGGCCGGTATCTTTTATGATGCTAAACATGGAGAAGCTGAGACATTGTCTCGGCTTCTTTTTTGTTGAAATCAGGAATGGCCATGGTCTATATAATATTGCCCCCCAGCGAAATTATGTTCCTTTTCAACGGGATTGCCTTATGCTTGCGTAAGATATCGTTTATAATAATTGGGATAATTATTGCCAGGCCGGCAGGTTCGGGAGGAAGCGCATGAAGGAACGATACACAGTCGAAGAAGTATGCGAACGATTCAGCGTGACGGCGAGAACGCTTCATTACTATGAGGAAATTGGCCTGTTGAGCGGTGTGCCACGTACGGAAGGCGGCCACCGGTATTATGATGACAGGATTATGGTACAGCTTGAGCAGATCGTGCGGATGAAGGAAGTGCTAGGCATTTCGCTGCAAGAGATTAAAGTAATTATGGCATTAGAGGGACGCCTTGGCGAAATCCGCAGCGCCTATTCGCAAGAGACGACTGCCGAGGAAAAGCGCAAGTTTCTCGACCAGGGCGAGATCGAGTTGCAATCTTTTATGGACCGGATTGATGAACGGATAAATAAGCTGCAGGAGCTGCGCGCCGGTTTTCAGCAGCGGATGGATCGCGTGAAACAGTTGAAGGCGATGAGCGACTGAGCAAAGAATGAAAAGCAGAGCAGATCTAAGAACAGAACTTAGAGCGGAGCAGGTTAGCAGGTTAGCATGGCAGGAACGGGCTTTGTGCCGCGGATATTAGAGGGTCGTCTGCATATGATATATGGGAAAGGAATACGCCGCGAAGGGAGCCGATAGGACGGGGGTTGAATGGCTTAAGAATGCCGCTGCCATGCGGTGTGAGCGTGTTTGTATTTTTTTAGGATTGCGGATGAAGGACAAGGGTTTCGTGTATACTAGATGGTATATGAAAATATATCCTTTATTGTCGAACTACAAGAGACCCGGTCAAGACGACGCGAGGGCGGAGGAATCATGAGCTTAGAGCAGGACTTGCTTGATTTTATGAGAGAAACGGCATATAAGCCGATGACTTACCAGGAGCTGGAGCAGCACTTCAAGATGGCGGACGCGGAGGATTTCCGGTCGTTCCTGAAGCTGCTAAACGAATTAGAGGAAGCGGGCAAAATCATTCGGACCCGCAATGACCGCTATGGCGTCATTGAGCGGATGAACCTTGTGCGAGGGCGCGTCCAGGCGCATGCCAAAGGCTTTGCTTTCCTCATTCCGGACGAAAAAGAGCATCCGGATGTTTATTTGCATGCCAACGATCTTAAGAGCGCGATGAACGGCGATATCGCACTCGTGCGCGTCACCTCGCAGAGCGAGGGCGGCGGACGAATGGAAGGCGAGGTTGTGCGCGTCGTAACCCGTGCGGTGACACAGGTTGTAGGCACGTTTGACAACCATGATGCGTATGGGTTCGTGCTGCCGGATGACAAGCGGATCAACCGAGATATTTTTGTCCCGAGAGGGCAGTTCGGCGGTGCAGTATCCGGGCAAAAGGTTGTCGTGCGCATCACGGCTTATCCAGAAGGCCGAGCAGCGGCACAGGGCGAAGTTATTGAGATTCTCGGTCACAAGGATGATCCGGGCGTCGATATTTTGTCGATCATCCGCAAGCATCAGTTGCCGGAGAGTTTCCCTGTAGACGTCCTGGCAGAAGCGGAAGCGGCACCGGACTCCATAACGGAGGAAGAGATTGTCCAGCAGGGCCGCCGTGACTTGCGTGGCGAGACGATTGTGACGATCGATGGCGAGGATGCGAAGGATCTCGATGACGCGGTACATGTTAAGCGGCTCGAAAACGGCAACTACCTGCTCGGCGTTCATATCGCAGACGTAGGCTACTATGTTCGGGAGCGGTCGGCGCTCGATGAAGAGGCGTACCGCCGTGGCTGCAGCGTCTACCTCGTAGACCGTGTTATTCCGATGCTGCCGCATCGGCTGTCCAACGGCATTTGCTCGCTTAATCCGCAGGTGGACCGCCTGACGATGTCGTGCGAGATGGAGTTTGATGCTACGACGCTGAAGCGGGTACGCCATGAAGTGTTTACGAGTGTAATCCGTACGACAGAGCGCATGACGTATACGAATGTGAAGCGGTTGCTCACGGCGACAGAAGAAGAGCCGGAAACCGAGCTGAAAGAACGGTATGCAGGCTTGCTCGGATTGTTTGATTTAATGGAAGAACTGGCAATGCGCCTGTGCAAAATGCGGATGAAACGCGGTGCGATCGACTTTGACTTCCAAGAATCCAAGGTTATCGTCGACGATCAGGGCAAGCCGGTCGATATCGTAAAGCGGGAACGTTCCATCGCGGAGATGATCATCGAGGAATTCATGCTCGCCGCGAACGAGACGGTGGCAGAGCATTTCCACTGGCTGCGCGTGCCGTTCCTGTACCGGACCCATGATGATCCAGATGGCGAGAAGCTGATGCACTTCATGCAGCTCGTGTCCAACTTTGGCTATGTGGTCAAAGGAAAGGGCAACTCGGTTCACCCACGTTCCCTCCAGACGCTGCTCGAAGAAATTCGGGGAAGCAAGGAAGAGACGGTCATCTCAACGATGATGCTGCGTTCGATGAAGCAAGCGAAGTATGACGCAGAGAGCTTGGGCCACTTTGGACTCGCGGCGGAATTTTATACGCACTTTACATCTCCGATTCGGCGTTATCCGGACTTGGTTATCCACCGCGTGATGCGCGAGGTAATCGAGAATGGCGGGACGCTCACGGAGCTGCGTAATGATACGCTCCGCGCCAGAATGCCGGAGATTGCACAGCAATCGTCAGAGCGGGAGCGCGTAGCGGTTGATGCTGAGCGGGATACGGATAAGCTCAAAAAATGCGAATTCATGCTCGATAAGGTCGGCGAAGAATTCGATGGGCTTATTAGCAGTGTAACAAGCTTCGGCATGTTTGTTGAGTTGGACAATACAGTCGATGGTTTGATTCGCTTGAGCGACTTGACCGACGACTACTACCACTTCCATGAGCTGCATATGGCGTTGATCGGTGAGCGGACCTCCAAGGTATACCGGATCGGCGACGAAGTGAAAATTCGTGTGGCGCGCGTGAATATGGAAGATTATACGATCGATTTTGAAATGGTTGATATGAAGCCCCGAAGCGGCTTCCGCGGGTTTGCGGAGTCCGGGGGCGGACGCGGGCCAGCGCGCAAGCGCAGCGGCGGCTTCGGGCGCGATGATCGTGGAACGGCAGCGAGCGGCGGCCGTGGCGGAGCGGGCCGTGGACGCGGAACAGGCAATAGCGGCGGCGCGCCGCGTGGCGAAGGAGGCCGCGGGCGCGGAGCGAGCGGAGATGCCGGCCGTGGACGCGGTGCGCAAGGCGCGGGCGAGCGCGAGTGGAATGTGAATGGAGCGGACCGTGGGCGTGGAGCAGGCGGCAGTGCGAGCGGAGAGGCAGGCCGCGGGCGTGGACGTGGAGCGAATGGCGCAGGCGAGCGTGAGTGGAATGTGAATGGAGCGGACCGTGGGCGTGGAGCAGGCGGTAATGCGAGCGGAGGAGCAGGCCGAGGGCGCAAAATTGACGGCGAGCGCGGCACTTGGGGTTTGAACGAGACCGGCGGCACGCCAGGTGCGCGGGATGCTTGGGGCGCGAGCGAAGGAGCGGCTAGCGGCGGAGCAGGGCAAGGCCGCGGACGCGGGCGTGGAGCGAGCGGCGGCGCGCAAGGCGCGGGCGAGCGCGAGTGGGGCGCGAGCGAAGTGGGGCGTGGGCGCGGACGGCGTGGCGATAGCGCGCCGGGCGGTGAAGCGTGGAGCGAGGCTCCGCGCCGGATGGACGCGACGAGCGATGGCGCCGAGCGGAGCTCGGCGGAGCGCGACGATGACGGCGCGCTCTGGAGCACGCGGCCCCCGCGTGCGGCGAATAAAGGCCCACGTGTAGACATGTGGGGCCTGCCGATTCGCGGCGGCTTTAACCCTCGCCGCGATGACGGCGGCGAAGGCGGCGAAGGGGCACGCCGCGGAGACGGGCGTCGCGGTGGCGACAATCGCCGTGGCGGCGGAGGATTCGGAGGCGGCCAAGGCGGCCGCTCATCCGGCCGACGGAAAAATACGTCCGAGAGCGGCGTGTTCTCGGGCAACCGCTCAGAAGGCGGCAGTGCGCAGCGCAGCACTGGCGCGGGCAACGGTGGTGGTCCATCTGGTCAAGGCAACGGAGGCCATGGCAAGCCGCGCAAGAAGAAATCCGGAGGCAACGCTACGGCAGCGTTCGTCCGCAAGAAACGGAAATAAGCGAATCCTTAAACACAGAGGTTAGCAGTTATAACTGGAAGAAGCATGTGCGATAACCCGCCACAGTGGGAGTTCGCACATGCTTTTTTGTCGGGGCAGAGAACATTACGAGCCAGTATGATCGAGAACAACTGGTTCTGGTCCTACTGTCGTATAAGTAACACTCTCTCAAGCATCTGAAGGCCGTGCATTGCAGTCTGTACAATGAGAACACATCAATTTGGCGGATGAGCCTTTGTCATTGTAGTTTGTACAATGAAAACTGCTTGTAGAAGTAAGTGCCAGCTAGTAAATGGTGTTATTTACTCCTTGGGCGTTTGCGGGCATTGTACGTTTTACAATGAGGGGAGCAATTATGGCTAAATGGGCGTCGGTTCATTGTATGGAATGCAATGACACACATAACGTATCTTATTTGGCCGCGGCAGCTCTCATCCTGCAGTACGCTGAAGTTCAGTGGAGTAGTAGCAACCAACCAAAAAGAAGCATGTGCGGTAACCCGTCACAGTGACGAGTTCGCACATACTTCTTTTGACTGCTAAGTATTTGAATTCAGATTCAACGCAAGCTGCCGCTGTTAATCGTTGCCTTTTTTATCGCCGGATTTCGTTTGCGTGTTCTGGTTGCCGTGGCCTTGTTGTTTATTGCCGTTTTCTCGACGTGTCGACATGGAATGCGACGCCTCCTTTACTCGAAGATGAGTTGCCTGTTGACAGACAGCCATATTGGTATCTCCTGATGAAAGAGGGATTATGTATCACTTAACCCTCATGTGCTTTATACGATGCCGTTGTATCCCTTGCATCTGTCCATACAGCTGTGCAGCCGGACAGTTCTTATGCTCAGCAAGCCAGCCATGCCTTGTTTTCGAACTGGAAAGTTGCTACAATGAAGGTCTAGTTGCCAGCATTGGCGGGCTTTTTGGCTGCTGCTGATCTCATGCTAATGAATTACGTAACCAAGGAAGGTGGAGAGACCATGGCGAAGCAAACGAATGATAGCAAGCCACTCGCACAGAATAAGAAAGCATCGCATGACTACTACATCGAGGATACGTATGAAGCGGGCATCGTGCTGACAGGTACGGAGATCAAGTCGGTTCGCAACAGTAGAGCGAATATTAGTGATGCATTTGCGACGATCCGTAATGGCGAGATGTTCGTTCACAACATGCATATTAGCGCATTCGAGCAAGGCAATCGCCATAACCCGACTGATCCGACACGTACGCGTAAGCTGCTGCTGCATAAGGTGCAGATTCATAAGCTGCTCGGCTTGTCCAAGCAAGAAGGGTACACGATTGTACCGCTCAAAATATACATCCGTAACGGTTATGCTAAGCTGCTAATTGGTCTCGGCAAGGGTAAAAAGAACTACGATAAGCGCGACACCGCGGCGAAGCGGGACGCTCAACGTGATATCCAGCGCGCACTGCGCGAGAAGCAAAAAGTGGCGAGATAACCTGACGCCCTTATCCGGCTAAATAAAAACCCTTTGGTAAACACTACGATCAATTCAGATCTCAGGATCTCGATTATCGGAGTAGCGCCAAAGGTTTTATTTGTTTGCGATTGTAAACGCCAATGCCTTAAGGTTCCGTGAGCTTATGTGCCAGTCGGCGACGAACAAAGTAGAAAGCAGTCTTTCAATACATGCAAAGTAAACGAATTAAGGGCATTAGCGGACAGGGATTGGAAGTAGCTTGCAATCCAAACGCTGAGTTGCTACAATTAAGGTCTTCTCGTACTTTTAGCCGATTTAGGCGAAGAACGCTAGTGCTGCCAACAACCAACCAGACATTTTGTCCGGTGGACGTGGTATACTGAGTTCAACAGCCGGTCATGAGTGATTGTTAGCTGGTGATCTAGAGGCTGATTGATGCAAGAAGCATTCGTGCTCGCTAGGAATGGCACAGTAGTGCCGACCCATTCGAGTCGCCTGCAAGGCTAACGGTTGATTGTTGATGGACCGCTTATGCCGAACTTTTTGGGGGCGTTTATGGATTCGACGGGGGTAGTTCGAGCATGGGTTGCGGGTAGTGGGGAGCGTCCGCTTCATCAACGCTAAAGCCAATTAACTGGCAAACAACAAAACAACTACGCTTTCGCAGCTTAATAACCTGTGAGCGTGCTCCTACCTAGCATCGCCCATGTGACTAGACTAGGGGCTAACAAGTAGTGGGATACGCCGTTCGGTCTCCGCCTGGGGTCGACGGAATAAGATAATCAGGCTGACCTTGATCGAAGCCGGTTACAGGGCGTTGGCCTAGGTGACATCAAATCTGTGACTACACCCGTAGAAGCCTGTGTGGCGTTATCTCTGGACAGGGGTTCAAATCCCCTCGCCTCCACCATCAGGAACCCCGACCGCATGAGGTCGGGGTTTTTGTTTATATTGGTGGGCGATTGGTTCACGAGACGATCTACATATTCTTGAAGGACTTGTTTCATTTCGTCATCATCGGCGGATTGGAGCTAGTCCTTTTTGGCGTTGATGATATTAATAACAATTGATGCGTCGAGTAAGTTCGTCTGATTAAGAATTTCAGCTTGTTTTAATTCATATTACAGTGCTTCTTTGCGCTGAACAGCTATCTTGAGTTCTCGATAACGCATTCACACCGGCTCTTAATGCTTCGATCCAATTAGCCAACCTCGTTAGAGACTAGTTCGCGTATTGTTATCTGTTCAATGTCCTCTTTACGAATACTTGTATGTCCGCATTTTGATTGACATTTGTAATAGGTCAAAACGTCCTTTGGCTGCACTTTGTATTTGTATAGGTATTGCTAGAGTACAGTACCCCGCAATTTCATATAGAAAATAAAAGTTGTAATACTTCACCGTGTCTAGGCAGCATGAATAATAAGGGGAGAGAAAACAAATAATTATGGAGGTGTTGGGGGATAAAAGGAGGTTTTAAGGTGAGTGGTTTTTCTAATTGGGTTACGACAAACCAAGAAGGTGAAGAGCGTGGACCAATATTTGTCCCAGATGGACATGTAATCTCAGGCGTTGAAGTCAAGGAACAGGCTGGGTTTGGCATCACAGATATTAGATTACACTTTCGTAAACATAATGACGATACTGGTGGGGTAACTCAAGTAACTGGTTGGCTCACTAACGGCAATCACCACTGGATTAAAGATGAATACTTACCTAATGACAAATTGGTTATCGGAATTCAAGGGAAAGAACAAGCGGGGTTTGGTTTGGTAGATGTTCGTATGATATATAAAAATGATAATGGCTCCGCTACTAGCGCCCTTTTTAGCGAATGGGTTACCAAAAATCCTGTAGATGGCCATGTAACTGATGCCTTGGTTCCGGATGGTACTTATACCTTTGGGATCGAAGGGCGAGAACAGGCAGGTTTCGGCATCGTAAATTTGCGGTTAGTGTATTAATTGTAAGGACCCTTTCCCCAGGGTCTTTTTTCTTTGGCTGGGACCAATACCGTATAGAAGCCCCTTTTTTTGATACAAGGTCAAAATTTTGTAATCGGTAAGCTATAGGATAGGAATAGTTTGGCTTATATTTTCCCGATTTGGTGGTACAGCATGCCAGCTATGTTAAAAGGGTATATCGACCGCGTGTGGAACAATGGCTATGCATACGGAACGGGCAAGCTTCATCATGAGCAGGTTTTGTGGCTTGGGCTGGCAGGTGCTTCATTTGAGCATTTTGAGAAAAGGAATTACGATAAAATGCTTGCCCATCAGCTCAATGTTGGCATGGCTAATTACGCTGGAATCGCTAATTCCAAAGTAGAAATTTTGTATAACACGCTTGATGCTGACCTTAACGCTAGGGAGGGATTATTGAAACGAGCATATGATCTGGGCTTTCAGTATTCACAACTGAACAGGGACGTATTGACCTTGCCCTGAAAAAGTAGACACGCAGAAACCCTCAATGACACCAATTAGTCTAATAGTTACATCTCTGCTCCGACCAGGAATGGCGGGACATAATTGTTGGAGGAATGCGTTCTCCGACGGTTGTAGAAAAGCTCGATGTATTCAAATACTGCCTTCTTAGCCTCAGCTCGCGTCTTGAATGTGTAATCATTGAGCCATTCCATCTTCAGTTTTCCCCAAAAGGATTCCA
>NZ_WSTC01000041.1 GCF_009789195.1 Paenibacillus sp. MMS18-CY102
CATTGAGGGTTTCTGCGTGTCTTCTTTTTCGGGGCAAGGTCACGGTAGAACGTGCCCCCCCCCCCCCCCCCCCTGAGGAATAACCCCATATTAGAAACAACTCTCCAAACATCCTACTTTCACCCTGTTTGTGCTGGTTGAGGCATTATCTCGTATCACAAGCGAATCTAATATCAAAAAAAGGCTAAAACGACTAAGGCGCGCGGTTTGGAAGTAGTTTGTGGATTGCATGGAGGAATTTAACCTAAAATAAGAGCCTATACAGGAAAAAAAGACGAAGCCACCCTTTAACTATATATCTCTATATTGTAGAGTAATTTTACTATTTACATCTCATTTGCAAAATAAAAAAAACCGTTTTTCAGTAAAGATGGAAGTAAGATCAACCATCTACGAAGGAACGGTTCTTTGTACATTCAACATACCATGGACTAACTTCATCGACGGTCTCTTCAAATGGGAGGGCCTACCTTTGAGACAACCCTTTCCTTTTTAGACTAATGAACCCTTTTACAAAAATTAAGATAACTCCTATCATAACAAACACCAAGTATTGAATTGCTGATTTAATATTAGAAAAGTTTTCGCTACTCTGAATTAAGTCCAAGTATTGCTCTTCGAAACGCTCCAAATTACTATTCGAGGGCTGAAGCTCTCGTGCTTTTAAATGATATAGATCTGACAAATAACTTGATAAAATAAAGGCACTCATAAGCAAAACAGTTCCAACAATCGAGTATAAAAGAGCCCTTTTTAACTTAGGAGGTTGAGAGAAGAAGCTTTCAAATAAAGGTTGTACTTTAGGAAAAATAAGCAAATAAGTAATTACAAATAAAATTATGATTACTAAATTAACGCTCCACAAATAAAACAAACAAGCAAAAAAGCAATAACCAACAAAAAGATTCGCGTTATTTTTCATTATGCCCCCTTGAACGTTCATCTGAATCAATATTCCCTTTACTCATGTAGATTAACCCTCTTAAGAAAAAAGCATTACTTTCATCTTTAATTAATGTCAATTGTTCGTTTAAGAAGTTATCTAAAGACACTAATTCCTTAGATAACAAATCCTCTAATTTAAAATATCGAATGATCTTCGAAGCGACATAGGTTGCCTCTAACGAGGGGGAGTTATCATAGGAATTAAACTTAAATCCTCCCTTGGGGTGAATATATTGTAACACACTCTCCTTTATAATATCACTATCTACGTGGCTCCCTAAGTAGTACTGCAATACAAAGTATTGATATAACTGCTCGATATTAATTTCATTTATATTGTCTAGTTTGTATTGATTAAATAATGATTTGCTGCTTTCACTTCCTTCATACTGACCAAGTTGTACACCTAATATTTTTGCGGATTCAAACAATGCTGTAATAGACAATATATTAATTTCTTCTCCACTTAAGAGTTTAATTCTACTTAATAAATAACGCTTTGCATTATTTATTAATTCCTTGTCACCTAATACGATAATACTTTTTGAAATAATTCTGAACTTTAAATCTAAAAATGTATTGAACGAATCCGAATTCTCAATTTGAGTAAGTAGAGATGAATAATAGTTCTTAATTCCTGATAAATTAAGTTCATTAATCTGACTTAGTTCTCTGGCTATAAATAAACCATACATTGTTGTATTTTCATTAATGATCCCTTCTAGAGAATTCCAACCGTTATTAAAATAAGTACTTTCGAAATTAGATTCTAACTTCTCTTTCTCCTTTTCGTTTATTCTGCCTTTAAATATAACGGAGTATTTGTATAAAATTTCCAGACTAGTCCCCTCACCACTAAAATACTGGTCAAAAGAATAAAGTAACTTATCTTCCGTTATATTAATATTAATATCAACAGGAACTGTTGAAGATATCATTTTGATTTGATACCACATATGAGTATTTCTAAACAAATCTTTTGAATCAAATATATCTGTAGATAATCCTTTTATTACATCTTTGAATTGAATCAAAAGTTCTTCTGGAATAGTTTCTTTTAACATAATCAAGTAATATACGTGATTTATTTTACTCATATCTGAATCTAAAGCAGAATATTCATTGTTAATGTAATGTAGAACCTTTTTTTTATTCGGTATCTCCATCTTTAATAAATCATAAATTCTAATCGCCCATAGCGTTGAAATGAGTGGGTCTTTAATTTCATCATCACTAATAAAAGAACCATCGGATTGTTGTCGCGCTTTAAAATGACTATCAATATTCTGTTGGTATCTTGTCGGAACATTCGATTCAAGTTCATTATATATTTCTAGCTGAAATATTAGAGCATACTCTGGGGGTACCCCCTCTAACCACTCAGTATTCGCTTTATCAGTAGAATGTACAGGTTGAACAAGTTCTACAGAGTTCATCCAATCAATTATTTCACTTTTATGCGGGATTTTAATGTCTAGTTTGTTTAAAGTTTTAAGTGTCCACAAAGTTGTGTAAATACTCGGTTTACCATCTTTAAAACCAGCTATATGCCCGAGATCAGCATAACGCTGTTTTAAAACAGGATCCATAGCGGCAGCTTGCTGTCCAATTGATGAAGCGTTACTACACCCAGTAAGCAGAATTGCCAGCACTATCAGACTTAGTAGTCCTTTCACTTTTGCCACCTCTTACTTCGTTCTCTTCTAATTAGGTTCCCGACAACATTTAACGCAAATATACAGCAAGATGATCCTTTACTGCGAGGCGGAGATTCTCTACTTAAGGTCTATGTCCACTAAGCCTTAAGCCAAAACATCGTATGAAACAATCAAAAGCACCATTGGGTGCTTTTGATTATTTCATACCAGAAAGCTCTAAGAAGATGTATCTAAACCATGGTCTCCATTAGCGGTAACATGTTCATAAATATCTCCATCCGGAATTTTTATCCATCCACTAGCTACAACTGTAGCTGTACTGATTGTCCAAGAAGAGAAGGATTCACTAATACTTGTTGAAACATTTATCGCATTGCATCCATTTTGAGTGGCCTGCTCCTGATATGGCAATCCGCCCTCACTAAATCCAGCATATCTCGTTATGGAAGCCTTAGCATAAATTTTCATTTCAACATCATCACAGTATCCTCCGTCCCACACAGACGAAGCCCACCCAGAAAAATTAACAGTAGTTGTAGGTAAGTCAAACGAAATTGTTCCCTGGGATCTGACGTGAAACCCCCCTATCTTGGTTCCATCAAGATTCCAAGTCGTACTTGTCGGATTCGCCGCAAAAGCATTTGATGCGAAAGAAACCATCATAACTGACCCCAATAGCAATGCACCTATTTTTTTTCTCATAAAACTACCTCCTGTTTATATTATTTATTACAGAGATAATTGAAACACGATTTGCTTAATCAAGTAATATCTACGATATAACAATTTTGTTAGAACAATGAAATAATGTATTGAATGACCACCCAAATTGACCACAGCATCTCGTAGTGAATGCGAGAAATAGCCCCCACTTTATACACAAGATGAGGGCTATTTTTCGCAATTTAATCTATAAACACCAGACAATTCAGCAGCAATCAATCCACCCACAAAAGCTGTTTGTCTAGCACTCCCAGATCCTTTAGACCGGAAAGCTAAGGCACCTGCTCGAAGAGATACTGAAAGTACTAGAACCGATTCTTAGACTTAGCATCCGAAACCACTTGAACAGGAACAAAGAACACCAGTTTAAATTCGTGAAGAAAGTGGCGCTGCGCATAGAAAAATCCTCCTCTATTTAGCTTTTGAGGAGGATTTTTCTATGATGTGCTCAATGGGAAGGGGTGATGTACACCACCTCTTGCTTTCACGC
Source organism: Paenibacillus sp. MMS18-CY102 (assembly GCF_009789195.1). GTDB lineage: Bacteria > Bacillota > Bacilli > Paenibacillales > Paenibacillaceae > Paenibacillus_T. The sequence goes on from NZ_WSTC01000041.1 coordinate 3,817, forward strand.
AAAACGCACAGTGTGTAACACTGTGCGTTCCTAAATCTATTTTATAAAGCTATTCATGCCGAATCTGGCTCCGCAAATACCCATCGATAAACGCATCCAGATCTCCGTCCATTACAGCACCAACGTTACCCGTCTCCACCGACGTACGATGGTCCTTGACCATGCTGTACGGATGGAACACGTAGGAGCGAATCTGGCTGCCCCATGCGATATCAGATTGCTCGCCGCGAATCTCAGCAAGATGCTTTTGCTGCTCTTCGATTTTGCGCTCATAGAGCTTGGAACGGAGCATTTTCATCGCTTGCTCGCGGTTCTGGATCTGGGAACGCTGCGTCTGGCAGGCTACGATGATGCCGGAAGGGATATGCGTAATCCGGATGGCAGACTCCGTCTTATTGACGTGCTGGCCGCCTGCGCCGCTGGCACGGTACGTATCGACCTTCAGGTCTTCCGTCCGGATTTCAATCTCGATGTCATCATCGATTTCCGGCATAACGTCACAAGATACGAACGACGTATGGCGGCGTCCCGAGGAGTCAAACGGCGAGATGCGAACGAGGCGATGGACGCCCTTCTCCGCTTTGAGATACCCGTAGGCGTTATAGCCTTTGACCGAGATCGTTACGCTCTTAATGCCCGCTTCATCGCCTGGCAAATAGTCGAGCAGTTCGACCTTGAAGCCGCTCTTCTCCGCCCAACGCGTGTACATCCGGTAGAGCATCTGGCCCCAGTCCTGCGACTCGGTGCCGCCAGCGCCCGGGTGAAGCTCTAGAATCGCGTTCAGCTTGTCGTAAGGCTGGTTCAGCAGCAACGTCAGCTCAAAGTCGCTGATGCGCTTCACAAGCGATTCTACGCCGTCTGTCAGCTCAGACTCGAATGAATCGTCGCCTTCTTCCTCCGCCATCTCCAGCATCGTGGAGAGATCGTCATGATCCCCTGCGAGCTTCTCGTACTTCTCCACCGTCGACTTGACCGCGTTCATCTCGGAAATAACGGCTTGCGCCTTATCATTATCATCCCAGAAGTCTGGTGCCGTCATCTTCTCTTCGAAGTTGGCGATGATCTCTTGCTTAAGGTCTAAGTCAAAGAGACCCCCTGAGTTCTTGGAGCCGCTTCGCCATCTCACGCAGGTCTTGTTTCACCTTAATGTCTATCATGGTTATCGCTTCACCTCAATCTGTATGTTCCCGTCCTACACGTTATGCCGCATAGGCGCTGGACGTGAAAAGAAAGGCGGACAACGCCGAATGCCTCGAACGCGTCCGCCTGCCGTTAACTCACCGTTTTCTTACTTGCCGTGGCACAGCTTATACTTCTTGCCGCTGCCACAAGGGCATGGATCGTTGCGGCCAATACGCTCTGCATCATCCTTTTGAACCGGACGCTTCGCTGCTGGTTCCCCGCTGCCGCCGGACTCCGTCTGGCCCTTCGCCACTTCTTGGCGCTCAAGATTATTCTCGACATGCGCCTTCATAATATACTTCGTAATCTCTTCTTGAATGTTCTCGATCATTTCCTTGAACATCTCGAATCCTTCGAATTGGTATTCACGAAGTGGGTCCGTACCGCCGTATGCACGGAGGTGGATGCCTTGGCGAAGCTGGTCCATCGCGTCGATATGATCCATCCACTTAGAGTCAACTGCACGGAGTACGACAACCTTCTCGAACTCACGCATCGTTTCCTCGCCAATCAACTCTTCGCGCTCATCGTACAGCTGTTGCACTTTATCGAACAGCAGCTCGATGATCTCTTCTTTTTCCTTGCCCCACAGCTCGTCTTTCGTGATCGTGTCTTCTTTCAGCAAGTTTCCGTGTGCGTAATCTACAATTGCCTGCAGATCCCACTCCTCCGGAATATCGCCTTCGCAATGCGCTTCGACGATCCGTTCTACTACCGGCTTGATCATGTCCGTCGCGATTTGGCGAATGTTCTCAGACTCCAATACTTCGCGGCGCTGTTTATAAATGATTTCGCGCTGCTGGTTCATAACGTCATCGTACTGCAAGACGACTTTCCGCATATCGAAGTTGTTGCCTTCGACGCGCTTCTGAGCCGATTCAACTGCACGGGAAATCATCCGGCTCTCGATCGGTTGGTCTTCGTCAAAACCAAGGCGCTCCATCATGCCCATGATGTTCTCTGCACCGAAGCGGCGCATCAGCTCATCCTCGAGCGACAGGTAGAACTGGGACGAGCCTGGGTCGCCTTGGCGTCCCGCACGGCCACGCAGCTGGTTGTCGATCCGGCGGCTCTCATGGCGCTCCGTACCGATAATGTGCAAGCCGCCTGTTTCTGGAACTGCCTCGCCGAGCAAAATATCCGTACCCCGGCCAGCCATGTTCGTAGCGATCGTAACCGAGCCCGCTTGGCCAGCGCGCGAAATAATTTCCGCCTCTTCCGCATGGTACTTCGCATTCAGTACCTTGTGCGTAACTCCGCGTTTCTTAAGCATCTCGGAGACACGCTCTGAGTTCTCAATCGACACCGTACCGACGAGCACTGGTTGGTTGTTTGCGTGGCGTTTTACAATTTCCTCAACTACTGCCTTGAACTTGCCGTTCTCCGACTTGTAGACCACGTCTGGCGAGTCCTGGCGAATGTTCGTACGGTTCGTCGGAATCTGGACAACCTCGAGTCCATAAATCTTCTTGAACTCCTCTTCCTCCGTCTTCGCCGTACCCGTCATGCCCGCCAGCTTGCGGTACATACGGAAGTAGTTCTGGAACGTAATCGTCGCGAGCGTCATGCTCTCGTTCTGAACCTTAATCTGTTCCTTCGCCTCGATCGCTTGATGCAAGCCATCGCTATAACGGCGTCCCGCCATCAGGCGGCCTGTAAATTCGTCAACGATAATAACTTCTTCGTCTTGTACAACATAATCAACATCGCGGCGCATAATGAAGGTAGCCTTCAACGCCTGTTGAATGTGGTGGTTTAAAAGTACATGTGCGTGATCATATAAGTTATCGATGCCAAATGCACGCTCTGCCTTCTCGACACCCGCTTCAGTCAGCGTTACGTTACGCAGCTTAATGTCAATCGTAAAGTCTTCCTCTTGCTTCATGCGGCTAACGAACCGGTCAGCTGCAAAATACATCTCCGTCGACTTCGCAGCTTGGCCCGAAATGATGAGCGGCGTACGTGCTTCGTCAATCAGAATAGAGTCCACTTCGTCTATGATGGCAAAGTACAACGGGCGTTGTACCATTTGTTCCTTATAAAGAACCATGTTATCGCGCAAGTAGTCAAAGCCATATTCGTTATTCGTGCCGTACGTAATGTCGCAAGCGTAAGCCTCTTGCTTCTCTGCGTGCGTCAAGCCGTGCAGGTTACAGCCGACCGTAAGGCCGAGAAACTCGTAGACTTGGCCCATGAGCTGGCTATCCCGCTGTGCGAGGTAGTCATTGACCGTAATAACGTGAACACCTTTGCCCAGCAACGCGTTTAGGTAAACTGGAAGCGTACCAACGAGCGTTTTGCCTTCGCCGGTCTTCATCTCTGCGATCTTGCCGTCATGGAGCACCATACCGCCGATCAGCTGCACGTCAAAGTGGCGCATGCCGAGTGTACGCTTCGCCGCTTCACGAACCGTAGCAAATGCCTCCGGCAAGATGTCGTCAATCTCCTCGCCCTTCGCAAGGCGCTCTTTGAACTCCTGCGTTTTTGCACGCAGCGCTTCGTCCGACAGCCCTGTAAACTGTGGCTCTATTGCGTTAATTTGTTCGACCGTACGCATCAACCGTTTAACTTCACGTTCGTTCGCATCGCCAAATATTTTCTTCACTAATCCGAGCATCAGCAACCGCCCTACCTTTCATCGTACCCCGTATTCAAATACGTCATCTTGCCCGTCGCCGCCTGTCATCATACGGATTCATATGAGGGCGGGTACGCTTTCTCTCAATGCCTAAATTGTAACAGTTTGAGCACTTTGTCGCAATGTACTTCACAGTGTTTCCAGCATCCAACAGGTATTCCCTGCAATTAACGCAATAAAGCCCCTTCTCCAGCGGAAAAGGGGCTGCCATATTCAATGGGATATTTGTTGGTGCGTAATGAGCATTAGCGTTGCTCGATGAGCCCGTATTTACCGTCGCTACGCTTGTAGACGACATTCACTTCCTTCGTATCAGAGTTGGCAAAGACGAAGAAATTATGCCCAACCATATTCATTTGTAAAATCGCTTCCTCCACATCCATCGGTTTGAACGTGAACTGTTTCGTACGGACGACCTCGAAATCCTCCTCTTCATCTAATAGACGGACAGCTGATCCCGAATCCTTGAAGAAAGTGCGTAGCCCGCTTTCATTGCGGAGTTTGCGATTTACTTTTGTTTTGTGTTTGCGAATTTGACGTTCCAGTTTGTCCACTACCGCGTCGATCGAAGCGTACATATCCTCGCTCTTCACTTCAGCACGCAGCATGGCACCCGTCAGCGGTATTGATACCTCAACTGCGTGATATCCTTTGGTTACCGATAGGGTAACATTCGTTTCGGAGGTTTCTGGTGCTTCAAAATACTTTTCCAGGCGGCTAGTCTTCTTCTCGACGTATTCGCGAAGCGCTTCCGTCACTTGGATGTGTTGACCTCGAATATTGTATTTCATAGGGCACTCCTCCTTTACTTATTCTTATTATAGCACAGGGCCAGGCTGTAGAACATCTTTATTTTCAGTTATTTAAGAATTTTCTGAAAATTTTGTTGAAAGAAAGAGAATGCGCTTACTTTATTTATGGATTATGTAACTCCAATGTCGATTGCTGTCATAAAAAAAAGCAGAGTCGCTGTTACGCGACTCCGCCTTTAATAAGTGCTATTGCTGTTGGTTTACGTTGTTGTTTTTTTCGAATACAACGTGCCCCATAGTCCGCTGTTAACAGCGTTAACCGCACGAATTCGGAACGTATGCGTCGTATTCGGCAGGAAGCCCGTTGCTGTATAGCTCGTTACATTCCCTACATTGACGACTACGCCATCGATTTCAATCTCATAGCCCGTCGCACCTGCAATCGCTGCCCAGCTTAATGCCATAGAGGTGCTTGCAGCCGTGAACGTGATTGAAGCCGGTGTGCCTAGAATTGTGCGAGTCGGCACAGGCGAACTCCAGTCGCTCGTTCCGCTCGCATTCTTAGAACGGATTCGAACATTGTACTCCGTATCTGTTACTAAACCTGTCTTGGTATAGCTTGTTCCCGCAGTAGAAACGATCGTTCCATTAAAATCAAGCTCATAGTTTGTTGCACCTGCTACTGCCGGCCACACCACAGTAATCGACGTGCTCGCAGTTGAAGTCGCACCCGTAATGGTTGTTGGCGCTGGAATCGTTGGTTTCGCCAATGCAGTGCTCCAGAGGCTTGCATTGTCTACATTCAAGGCACGGATTTTATAAGAATGAGCTGAACCCGTAAGCAGTCCCGAATGCGTGTAACTCGTTACATTCCCTACATTGGTTACGACGCCATCAGCATCAATCTCATAAGCAGTTGCACCTGGAATGGCTGCCCAACTCAACGTCATATCCGTGCTGCCTGCAGCTGCGGCAAGCGTTGGCGTTGTCAGCAGCGTCTTCACCGTTACTGGCGAGCTCCAGTCACTGTTACCGCTAGCATTCTTCGTGCGAACGCGAAGCGTGTAACCCGTATCCTGTACCAAGCCCGTCACTGTCCGGCTTGTATAGTTTGCATAGCTAATGATTGATCCATTTACTTCTAGATCATAGCCGGTTGCACCTGTCGATGCTGCCCATGCCACGTTCAACGTCGTATTGCTTGGAGATACCGCGCTTGTAATCGTCGATGCTGCTGGTATCGTCGATTTGGCTAACGCCGCACTCCACAAACTTGCGTTATCTGCATTTAATGCGCGGATTTTGTAGGAATGGGAGGTTCCTGTTGCTAATCCCATGAACACACGATTCGTTAAATTCCCTACATTGGTCACGACACCGTCAGCATCGATCTCGTATGCCGTCGCGCCTGGAATAGCCGCCCAGCTTAATGCCATGTCCGTGCTGCCTGGTACTGCGGCGAGCGTCGGCGTTGTCAACAATGTTTTCACAGATACCGGTGCGCTCCAGTCACTCACGCCACCAGTGTTTTTGGAGCGAATGCGGAAGGTATAAAGCGTATCTGCCGTCAGGCCGCTTCTCGCTGAACTTGTGCCCGTTACCGCTACCGCAGTTCCGTTGATTTCTAGATCATATCCGGTTGCTCCCGTTACTGCCGTCCATGTTACGGTTGCCGTCGTGCTCGTTGCTGAAGTTGCGCTTACGATCGATGTTGGCGCTGGAATCGTGCTCTTCGTCAACACTGCGCTCCACAAGCTTGCATTGTCTGCATTCAGGGCGCGAATCTTGTAGTTATGTGCCGTTCCTGTCAGCAGTCCTGTATGCGTGAAGCTCGTGACATCGCCTACGTTCGTTACTGTGCCATCGGCATCAATTTCATAAGAAGTTGCACCTGTTACTGCCGGCCATGCCAGCGTAATGTCATTACTTGCCGATGTGCCTGCCAATGTCGGCGTAACCAACAATGTTTTCACCGTATATGGCGCGCTCCAGTCACTCACACCGCTTGCATTCTTGGAACGAATACGAAGCGTATATGCCGTATCCGGCGTTAAGTTAGACACCGGACGGCTTGTGTAGTTCGTGAACGAAAGAATAGATCCATTTACTTCCAGATCGTAGCCCGTTGCGCCCGCCGCCGCATTCCAATTGACTGTCAGGCTCGTACTGGTTGGCGATACTGCGCTTGTAATTGTCGTCGGTCCCGAAACTGTAACTTTCGTTACCGCATTGCTCCACAAGCTTGCGTTATCTGCATTTAATGCGCGGATTTTGTAGGAATGGGAGGTGCCTGTTGCTAATCCCGTGTGCACATAATTCGTTACATTCCCTACATTGGTCACGACGCCATCAGCATCGATCTCATATGCCGTGGCACCTGGAATAGCCGCCCAACTTAAGGTCATGTCCGTGCTGCCCGGCGTTGCAGTCAGTGTTGGCGTTGTGATCAATGTTTTCACCGTTACCGGCGCGCTCCAGTCGCTTACGCCACCTGTGTTTTTGGAGCGAATACGGAATGTATAAAGCGTGTCTGCCGTCAGGCCGCTTCTCGCTGAACTTGTGCCCGTTACCGCTACCGCAGTTCCGTTGATTTCTAGATCATATCCGGTAGCTCCCGTTACTGCCGTCCATGTTACGGTTGCCGTCGTGCTTGTTGCTGAAGTTGCGCTCACGATCGATGTTGGCGCTGGAATCGTGCTCTTCGCCAACACTGCGCTCCACAAGCTTGCATTGTCTGCATTCAGGGCGCGAATCTTGTAGTTATGTGCCGTTCCTGTTAGCAGTCCAGTATGCGTGAAGCTCGTGACATCGCCTACGTTCGTTACTGTGCCATCGGCATCAATTTCATAAGAAGTTGCACCCGCTACTGCCGGCCATGCCAGCGTAATGTCATTACTTGCCGAGGTGCCTGCCAATGTCGGCGTAGCCAACAATGTTTTCACCGTATATGGCGCGCTCCAGTCACTCACACCGCTTGCATTCTTGGAACGAATACGAAGCGTATATGCCGTATCCGGCGTTAAGTTAGACACCGGACGGCTTGTGTAGTTCGTGAACGAAAGAATAGATCCGTTTACTTCTAGATCGTAGCCCGTTGCGCCTGCCGCCGCATTCCAATTGACTGTCAGGCTCGTACTAGTTGGCGACACCGCGCTTGTAATTGTCGTCGGTCCCGAAATTGTAGCTTTCGTTACTGCATTGCTCCACAAGCTTGCGTTATCTGCATTTAATGCGCGGATTTTGTACGAATGGGAGGTTCCTGTTGCTAATCCCGTGTGTACATAATTCGTTACATTCCCTACATTGGTCACGACGCCATCAGCATCGATCTCATATGCCGTGGCACCTGGAATAGCCGCCCAACTTAAGGCCATGTCCGTGCTGCCCGGTGTTGCAGTCAGTGTTGGCGTTGTGATCAATGTTTTCACCGTTACCGGTGCGCTCCAGTCGCTTACGCCACCTGTGTTTTTGGAGCGAATACGGAATGTATACGCCGTATCTGCCGTCAGCCCGCTTCTCGTCGAACTCGTGCCCGTTACCGCTACCGCGGTTCCGTTAATTTCTAGATCATATCCTGTAGCTCCGGTTACCGCCGTCCACGTTACGGTTGCCGTCGTGCTCGTTGCTGATGTTGCGCTTACGATCGATGTTAGTGCTGGAACCGTGCTCTTAGTAATTTCAGCGCTCCATGCACTAGCGTTATCTAGGTTAACCGCTCTCACTTTATACTTATGAGACGTCCCTTCAACCAGCCCACTGTGTGTGTAGCTATTCACATTGCCCACATTTATTGTGTTACCGTCTGCGATTATTTCGTATGACGTCGCTCCCGGAATTGCTGGCCACGTCAGAGTAATATCCGTATTACTTGAAGTCCCACTTACCGTTGGTGTAGTAAGCAATACTTTCGTTGTGATCAGTTCGCTCCAATCACTATAGGACGCACTGTTAACCGCCCTGATTCTAAATGTGTGCGAACTATCTGATACTAGATTGTTTTTAAATAACGAGAGCGCTTGATCTACTGACTCTACTACGCCGTCGTATTCCACTTCGAACTTCTTAATGTTATTTGATGTAGCCCAACTGAAATTTAATGATTTGTTCGTCGCTACAACTGTTATGTTGCTCGGTACCATCGGACTTGCTGAGTAACTAAACGGAATGCTCCAAGTACCGCCAACCGCTCTCACTTTATAGGTATGTAACGATGCCGCTACGAGACCCGTTTGGGTATAGCTAGTGTTGCTCCCCACTTGAACGACTGCACCGTCAACTTCCACTTCATAACCCGACGCCCCAGCTACTGTCGTCCAATTTAAAGTAATGCTATCTGTGGTTGAACTCGCCGTAACAGTAGGTGTTGCAATGTTTTCTGGCAGGAACCCATGTGGTTCAGTATCGTTGTAATACCAATAATTCAAACGTGACTCGAAATCTACCACTTTCTTAGAGTCTGCATCGATTACATAATACATTGCTGGGTAAACTTCATATAATCTTGGAGTTGTATTGCCGTACACATCAGTAAACGAAGTATCGGGGACTTGCCCATCTATAGCAGTTGTTTTTACAATAAAGTAGCGTGTCATTGTTACTTTCACTCTAAATGCATGCGGTATGTATCCTGTATATTGCGAATAGTAAGAACCATACTCTACATTCTCTATTTCCCCAACATTAGAAGCGTCTGCGTGCTGTGTGTTAATAATAGAGATGCCTACAGCATGAAATGGCCTGTAACGATCCCAAATCAACTTCGTTAACTGCCCGTTGATCGTCACATCATTCGTCGTGCTTGCTCCTAGCTGGTATGTATTGTCTGCGCTAGAAAGGGACCATACTTGTGCTCCAAATGCTTTTCCTGGTTGGCTGATGATACCCGATGTTAATACAAGGGTACAAGCTAGCAATAGTGCAATAAAACGTTTCATCCAATATCCTCCTAAAATCTATAATTCAAATCTAGTTAAAACCCTCCATCCTCCTTCCATATATTTCTTATAATTTAGACAAATTGTTCCAGTTATCTCTTTGATCATAAAAATTCACAATTTTATAAAAATTAGATATTAAAAAACAAAAAAAAAAAAAAAAAAAAAAAAAAAAAAAGAAACCAACGTTTGAAAAAACGTTGGTTTCTCTGTATTCAATAATTCTATTTAAATGCAATAAACGAAAGCAATAATCATAGCTGAATTTACGCCGACGAAGGGGTTCGTTCAACAAATAAACGACCTTCATAATAATCCGATACATTGCTCTGTTTCCGAATAATAGAACAAATACGATCAATATCTTCCGACGAGATATCTGGATAGATTGGCAAGGTTAACACTCTCTCAGAGATATAGCGTGCTACGGGTGTATTATCAGCATTATACTTCCCCCGATAACATTCGAACATGTTAGTAAGCGGGTAGAAATACTTTCGAGCAACAATGTTCTCATCCGCAAGTACGGTGTGAAGTTCATCCCTAGTGCTACCAAATACTTTCTCATCAATTACCACTGGGAAATAAGCGTAGTTTGATTTTACGCCGTTTTGTACTTGCCTTAATTGCAAGCCTTTAATATCAGACAACCGCTCCATATACATTGCCGTCACCCATTTTCTCTGCTCGATATTATGGTCAATGTAACGTAGATTACATATTCCCATCGCTGCAGAGAATTCATTCATCTTCCCGTTCCCGCCACTAAATACAACACTTTCAGGGGACTCAATCCCAAAGTTTTTGATTTTATAGAGACGTTTTTTATATTCTTCCTGGGCAAAGGTCAATACTCCGCCTTCAATGGAGTTAAATACTTTAGTAGCATGTAAACTGAACATTGAGATATCACCATAGTTTCCAACTCCTTGACCATTACGCGTTATCCCGAAAGCATGTGCAGCATCGAAAATTACTTTAAGGTTGTATTTCTTAGCAACTCTATCAATTTCCTCAATATTACATATATTACCATAAACGTGGACAGGCATAATTGCAGATGTCTTCTCCGTAATAAGAGATTCAATATATGCTGCATCAAGCGTATGGTCATCCCACGTTATATCACCGAATACTGGAGTTAGCCCACGCCTAGTAATTGCATGAGTTGTTGACGCGAAAGTGAACGGGGTAGTAATGATTTCGCCTGACAACTCCAACGCCTCAATTGCCATCTCTAAAGCGATGTGTCCGTTCGTGAACAAGGAAACCTGCGGAACTTGAAGGTAAGTCTCTAGTTCCGATTCTAGTCTCGCATGCTTTTCACCCATATTCGTCATCCATTGTGTTTCCCAAATAGACTGAATTTCATTAATATACTCCTCAAAAGGGGGCAATGAAGATTTCGTCACATTAATTTTCAATGGAAGCCCTCCTTAAATTTCGCCTAGATGTCACCCTTCTCACATACGAAGAAAATACTAGAGCATAGGTCAGGATACTGCTGTCCGAGTTCGTAACAACCATCCAAGTATTGTTTTGAAATAATATCAGTTTCGAGAAGACGGTCCCATTGAAAATTAGCTAGTGCTTTAAAGAAAATACCCGAACGATGGACAATTCGCAGCCCAGATTTCTTAATGTCTCTCTCCAAAGTATCTAATGAGTATGTAATACGATGACCGTGAGCAGCCTCGGGTTCTGTCACAGCACTATTATGCGTAATTAACCCCATCTTCACAGCAATTTGCCTAGATGGCGCATTCGCATTGGGACATACAATGAAAAATCGCCCTATATCTGATAACCATTCATCGTTCACCTTCGCGAGTAGGGCCACAGGATCGTCCAAATGCTCCAGTACATGTGTCAACACAACATTATCGTACTTAGAAGGAAGAACCGCCTCTTCAAATAGAGAGTGAACAAGCTTAACGCGATTACCAACTCGATTAGCTGCATAATCATGCGCTTCTTGCGAAGCTTCAACACAAGTGATGTCATCAAATAACGGTAAAAACCGGCTAGTAAAATCACCATTGTAACTGCCAAGCTCGAGCAAATTACCTTTTATTAAGAAAGGCTTGAACGAACGGAGCATATACGGATGCATAACATCCAAATCGAAGTTGTATGCATATTTACGCTCTCTGGTATCTTTAAGCTCTTCATCATAATTTCGTTGACTGTTCATAGTGACTCCTTTAGACGTGCGATTCCAAAACCATGCTTACCAAACTCGTTGCCGTTATAGAGCAGATACATTTGATTATCAACGCTAAACAGATGAGGATAACACATCATATCAGAATCCCAACTGCCTGCAGAAATATCTATACCTGAGTCATCGTCATTTCGAACCCAATTTATTAGATCAATTGAATATGCGTATCCGAGACGATAAGCTCTTGTACTATTGGTGCGAAAATCAGATGATTGCCTGTAACAGAAGAACATATGATATTTATTATTGAAATAAGCAACTGTCGGAAGTGCCTGACTTTCATCTACAAATTTATCATCAATTAGTTGTCTGTTGGATTTTTCCCAATTAACCCCATCATCGGAAACTGCATGACCGATCTTGTAAGTACGATCCGGCTGTGCGTTCCCTTCGTATACCCTCCAGCCAGTCCCATAGATGTACCACATGTGGAACTTATCATTCATATGAAGTACGAACGGATCTCCTACCAAATTTGGTTCGTACAGTGACGATGTTAATATCGGTCCATTGCCAAGCCGTTCAAATGTCTCTCCTTTGTCCGTAGACACAGCCAACCCGATTCCTGTATCGACAGAAACGGATCTTCTTCTCGTCCAGCCCGAGATGAATCCATATATTACTTCACCTCGCCTAACAACATTCATTGGGAATATGCCATGCTCATCAAAACAGCCTAATTCCCCTAACGGAATTACCATATTCGTGGATCGATTTATAATATGGGTAAAACTTTTATCAAAATCAACAAATGCAATGTGACTCAAATATTTACCATCATCCTGTACCCTGGTAGAAAAATAAACCCTTACAAAATTATCAAATACAAGCGTTTGGGGTGATTGCGCAAATATTAACCCATGTTCAGCTGTGTCGAAAATTTTACCCAGTTTCTCCCATTCCATTAAATTAGATCCCCTTCGAGCTCCGCTAACCCGAAGCCATATTTCCCAACCTCGTTACCGAGATAAAACATGTATATTTTTCCATCCAGTTCGAATACGTTAGGATAAGCGATCATTTCCGAGTCCCACCCCTCGGTAGAGATATCTAGTCCCACGCGCTCATCATCCCGCTTCCATGTCATTAAATCGTCAGAATAAGCGTATCCGATGCGATAACTATTATCTTTGTTTCTTCGGAAATCAATCGCTTGCCGATAGCAGAAAAACATATGGTATTTGTTGTTTCGATATATAATATCTGGACATGCTTGCGCCTCGTCTTCACCTAACTTATCCGTTATAAGATCCCTATTTACTTTCGTCCAATGAATGCCGTCTTGTGAGGTTGCCATTCGAATTTTGTACGTAATTTCAGTTCTGCCTTCATGTTCAAACCAGCTACGACCCGCAATGTAAGATAAATACCAGGTTCCATCAAATTTATTGATTTTCGGTGATGCTACAACAAATGGTTCATCTAACGAATACGATAAAACCGGTCCGTCGCCTAATTTATTAAAGGTCTTACCTCCATCCACACTCTTCGCACATCCAATAGCAACGTCGAATGGCACCGATTCGCAACGCGTCCAACCACCGTAATAAGCAACGATTTTATCGTCATCCTGAATAGCAGAAAGCGGGTAGGTTCCGAACTCATCAAATGTGCCGGTATTGCCTAGCTGCAAACAAGGTTTGTCCGCTACTCCCAACACGCTAAACTTGTGATCCCTGCTTAAATCCACATATGCACTGTAGCTTACGTATTGTCCATTATTATCTGGTTTTGGCCTACAACTAAAATAAACTCTTATAAATGTATCAAAAATGATTACATTAGGTGCCTGCGCAAATTGATCCATCCATTCTGCTCGTTCTGGAATGGATGTCGGATCGAACACAATTCCTCTTTTCCTCCAACTCAATCTGCTCATATTAACTCCTTCATCATAAGCTGCGAAACAAGCGAATCTCCGCCCATTACCACAAACCCATTTTTAGTATAATATGTAATTGCTTCCATGTTCGAAAGATCAACCTCTAACCAAATAGTTTGCATGCCATATTGAACCGCTCGTTTACAAACTAAATTTAATAATGTTTTTCCTATGCCTTTATTCCGGCAATCTGCTGAAACCGCTATCTGAGCTAAATAAGCCTTTTTCCACGCGGTATCGTTGGCGTAGCACGCAATAAAGCCCAGTATACGTTCTCCTTCTCCGGCAACATATACGAGTGCATTCTGAGCTAGCTTAGTCGCATAACCCCCTAAATCTCCCACACGGTGATGAAGAGTTCTTGGGAAATCATGATTGAAGTTGGCTAATAGACGTTCGATTTCGTCTACTGAGGTGATTTGTTTGATTTCCACTTAAACCACCTCATAATGCTCTAGCATTTTCGAAATTCGAGCAGGATCATTAAACATCATTACATCCACAATTGACAGCCAAGGCACGAACGGCGTACAGAATTGGGCGTATTCAATTGAGCGAGATCTAAGAAATGATAGCGCAACTCCCTGCCTGGAAAATTGTTCTTTCGAATAAAGGTCCATTCCGCCAATCGGATTATAGTAAATGCTTGCCCTTAAATGATCACATATAGCCAATACTTTCTCTTGTGCTCTAAGCGAATGATCAATCGGCAAAGAAGATGAAACCACAACTGGCGTATCGATCCTTAGGCGATTTGCAGCAAGACCGATCGATCTGTGAATGAATTCGAACAAGTTGCGTTCCTCCCATTTCACAGCTTCTTGGATTACTCCATATCCCTCCACAAAAAATGGAGCTTTCTTATATGCATTCTTTATTGGATTCAGAAGCTTATCCGGATTAAACCCGGTCGCTACTTTCCTCTGTACGACATGCAAATGATCAGCGTCCTTTTGGAGAGGTATGGTGAAATATGCATCTTTCCCTTGCTGCAGAAACCGGTTGCGGTTGATCCATCCTTTTTTGGTATATTCTATATTGTCGTAGACTACAAATAAATCTACAGCCTTTAACAATTGAAAGTAACCGATATACGGTAAAAAATAAGGCTGCATAATGGCAATTTTCATCGTTTCACCGAGAACATAATAGTATCGGAACCTAATAGCAAATCATGCTTGGCATGAATCTTTACGCCTATTTTCGAAGCTGTATTCTTAAGTTCGGAGATTACAATTTCATTATTGCCTTTCGATGGTATGGCTTCGACTGAGATTGTGCCGAACCCCTCTTCTTTTAACAGTTTCTCCACTGTCGAGAAAGACATTAGCTTCCGCTCAATTCCTCCATTAAACCAAGTGCCATTTAACGCGATGAGGTTGCTAATAACATTAGCACTGTAAGGATTACTGACTACAAAACGGAACTCCCCATCCTCAGTCAGCAACTTATTGATCGATCGAATAAGCTGCTCTATTTCATCGTAATATTCAAGCGGTTTACACAACAAGATGTGATCATATCGATGTCCAGATACTTCTTGAACAAGTTCATGAATCGATTGGACGAAAATAAACGGATCGTGAAACTGTTCGTAGACCGTGGCAAATGTACGATCGAACACAGCATTAACCAATTGAACATCTAAAATACCCGCGTTCTTGTAATGATTCCGTATAGCATAGGGAACCTTGCCAAATCCAGGATCTAAACTTAGCAATCGGACCGAAGCTTTTTCTCTTAATTCGAAACCCGAATATAAATAGTCCACGCCGTCAATAATGTCATTCCACGGATCGATTTTATGCTTTTGTTTAAAGATCTCCCTACTAACATTAAGTGAGTTATTATCCTTCTGCCCTTCTCGTAAACTAACGCTTCCGTAATGATGGCAGTATGTATCTCCGGCTAATATTAGTTTGTAGCCACTTTTCCGTAAAAGCAAAGAAATATCATCATCGCAAAATTCGGCATGTTGATATAAGCGATCGTGGCAAAGACCTTTCCCGAAAATATCCATAGGCACTACATGTAAAAAAGGACAAAGACGCTCTCTCTCCATCCACTTATTGGGATCGGAATGGTTAAAAGCAGCGGCAAACTGTTGCATCTCTTCATGAGACTCATAAGTTACATTAATTGATTGCTTATTCGAAATTTTATTGGTCATCGGCACGACCATGCCGATCGTTGGATCCGACTCTAAACAGGTCATTAAGTTAGACAACCAATTATTCAAAACGATAACATCATTAGAAACCGATACGAGTACACGGCCCTCTACTGCCCTCGTTCCAATAAAATAGGCATTCATAGCTCCAGTGTTTTTGTATAAATTTATGACCTTTTTATTCGGGTGTTTGATGCTTGCATAGTACTCTTTCGTCCCATCAGTAGAACCATCATTTACTAAAATCAATTCAAACTCAAAATCTTGTGTATATTTCAATATAGACTCTACGCATTGCTTGGTGAATTCTAACTTGTTATATGCTGGAACGACAATGGAAATAGGATATTTGTATACCCCGCTCTCCATAGATCGCTTTGCATATATGTTTAAATTAGCTGAGTTGAATTCATCGCGGTAGTAACTGTCCCACTTATTAGGATCAGGATAGATTTGTCCGAAAAAGTGCACTTCTTCCCTTAACTCCTTTAGTAATGAAAGTAGTGTAAACTCAACCACCATGATTAACTCATCTTTATTAGTGACCTGTGAATAATTCAAGGTCTCTTCTATGCACAGAAGTATATTCTCATAGATTCTAATCAAAAACCGAGAGGAAACAAGTTGCTGTAATCGAGTTAAGTCAGCACTCGACCAATTCATTGTAGTATACGTTCTCGTCAGTACCTGCCGCCATGCGTCATCCGTTTCTTCTTCATGCAGCATAGCTACGCATGACTCAACTAACAATACAGCTTGATTCAAGCTTTCTACTTTGCGTTGAATAAAGCCACTATCATCGAGGGCATCACTTCTAATCCCGCCCTCTCCTTGTTGTAATTGTGATATAAATTCAAGATTGATTTTTGCATCGGGATAACCGGGGTCTAATCTGACTGCTGTAGTCAAACATTGAACCGCCATATCTAACTCCTGCTTGGAATAATGTAACACGCCCTTAAGATTCCAAAATCGTGCATTGTTTTCAAATAACCGCCTATGCTCATTAATGAGTGATGAAGCTTCTTTTATATGATTTGTTTGAAGACTTGCTTCAATACTCTCTAATATATGTTCCATTTAAAATCCCCCAATCAGATAATACGTGACCAAAAAAACACACTAGCCTTATTATTGTTTATATCGGATAAAGGATAAACAATTGTGTAGATAGTAGGTTAATTAAATAAAAAAACCTCGGTAGAATTACCCGAGGTTTTTAAGTTCATGTCTGGTGCTCACACCATCTATGAAGTTGGCTCGTTATTCGAGCTGAATGATTACAGTTTAGTAACGTTTGCAGCTTGTGGACCGCGTGCGCCTTCGACGATGTCGAACTCGACTGCTTGGCCTTCTTCCAGCGTTTTGAAGCCGTCAGCTTGGATTGCGGAGAAGTGGACGAATACGTCGCCGCCTTGTTCCGTCTCAATGAAGCCATAGCCTTTTTCTGCATTGAACCATTTTACTTTACCTTGCATGCATAACATTCCCTTCATCTTCAAATGCTGTGAATCGCCTTAGTAGTAAGGCCCACAAATCGAATATAACGCGGCTTCATAAAATTGTCAAACATTTTTTTGTAAGCGAATACATTTATCTCTCCCCCTATTTCAAACCTCCCTTAGCACACAATATCTCTGTTTGGTTTCCCGAAAATTTCTTATATAAGTTAGGAGTAGATTTAATGATCTGTTCCAGCATTAATCCATTTCTCAGAAGTCGAATTTCAAACGGAAAACGGAAGAAATTACCGACCGTATGTCGTATCGAGACATTTCTCTTCCTATTAATATTCAGCTAAATTTGTCGATAGATTATATAATAAGCATAACGCTTCTATAGTAGCGAAATACGATTCAATTAGACAAATTCCACTGCTACTAGAGTACGTTCCGCAATATTTCAGATGGGAAGTGAACAACATGAAGGTTGTCATTTTGGCAGGTGGACGGGGGACGCGGATAAGTGAGGAATCTCACTTGAAACCAAAACCCATGATTGAAATCGGTGATGCCCCTGTACTGTGGCATATCATGAAAACATATTCCCACTACGGATATAACGAGTTTGTTATCTGTTTAGGCTACAAAGGATATATCATCAAGGAGTACTTCGCTAATTACTATCGACATATGTCGGAAGCTGTCACTTATGATTTCACATCAGGGAACACCGTGGAAGTCCATCAGAACAAAGTGGAACCATGGAAAGTTACGCTGGTGGAGACAGGCATTAATACCTTGACAGGGAGTCGAGTCAAGAGAATAGAACCTTACGTCGGGAATAACCCTTTCATGCTGACCTATGGCGACGGCTTAGCTAATATAAACATTGACCAACTTGTCCATAGTCATCAAAACAGCGGCAGGCTTGCTACTATAACTGCAGTACAGCCTGATGGAAGGTTTGGTCGATTGGAGCTGGATGGCGAGCGTGTTACAGGCTTCACCGAAAAGGTGAAGGGCGACGGCAGTTGGATCAACGGTGGTTACATGGTTTTCCAGCCAGAAGTCTTCAATTACATCCATGACCGTGACACAACGATCCTTGAGCAGGAGCCATTACAAAACTTAGCGAGGGACGGCGAACTGAACGCTTACCGCCACGAAGGATTCTGGCAACCGATGGATACGCTTCGCGAGAAAATTGTTTTAGATGAGCTTTGGGAAGCGCAAAAAGCACCGTGGAAAGTATGGGAAGACTAGTTCTCTAATCAACCAGTACAATACAGTAATTCAATGGAGTTAACCTATGTTTAAACTAACCTTAACAGTAGATGAGCTGCAATCCTATGTTTTTCATCAATTGAATCACTTTTTTCCTGACAAGCGGCTTTCACTCACCGAGAAAAGGTTCAGCCAGTCCATTTATCAGGCATTAGAGCGCACGGAGTATTGTTTTCAGCATATTGCTTTAAAATCGTTCCATCACGAAGGCACCACTTTCTTCTCCCATCTTCATTCCGATCAGTACACACTTTTCCTATGGTTCTTGTCAAACTCAGCGTGGAAAGTATATGAGGACACGGAGGTTGCTTCGAAGCTTTTCTACTTAAACAAAACGTTAAATGGCGTAATCTGCATGTATGACGCGGGAATGCCTGATATTTTTCTAATCGTGCACGGCGGTGGTGTTGTATTAGGGAAAGCGTCATATAGTGATTTCTTCGTTTGTTATCAAGGATGTACGGTCGGTGCAATCAATGGCGTCTACCCCGTGCTGGGAAAAGGTGTTGCTATGGCGCCGCAATCCTCTATTGTGGGCAATTGCACGATTGGTAACGGTGTAACGATTGGAAATCAATCGTTGTTGAGAAATACGCATTTGAGCAGTGGATCGCTATATTATCGACATACAGAAACGGGGCAGCACCATATTCAACCAACCGACAAGCCTTGGGCGCAGTCCTTCTTTAATGTTCCAATCCCTTTCAGTGGAGAAGACTTATGAAAACGAAAACAGTTTTAATAAGCGGTGCGAACGGATATATTGCACTGCATCTTGCTGAAATGTTAAAGGTTCAAGGATACAATGTGTTAACGGCTACAAGAGACCTGCATGGGGATATTCAGATGGATTTCACGACTCCACCTGAAGTGGCCTCTCTACGATGCAGAGGAATAGATGCGATGATACATACGGTGTCACCGAATGAGAAACTTTACAAAACGGATCCCTATCGTGCATTGTCCGAGAATGCTGCTGGAATCCATGCGGCACTTGATTTCTGTAGAAACAATGAAATCAAGGATTTCATCTATTTTTCCAGCTTCCATGTTTTCGGCACACAGTCGGGTAAATTAACGGAAGATTCACCTATCGTTCCACGGAACGATTATGGATTAGCACATTATGTGGCTGAAAAAACGGTTCAGATGTTCGATCGGACGAATCAGGTGAATGGATGGGTGATCCGACCCTCTAATTTGTTTGGTGTTCCTGTCGATTGCGATAAGTTCAAACGTTGGAACCTAATTCCTTTCTTATTCTGCAAGGAAGCAGTCGAAAATCATGCCATAACGCTAATGACGCCGGGAAGCCAGTTGCGAAACTTTGTTGGTGTGAATGATGTTTGTAAGAAAGTGCATTGGATTTTGGAACACCGGCCAGACGAACGGATTTTTCATGCTTACGGCAATGAGACGCTGAGTGTTTTGCAATATGCGCAACTCGTTAAAAAAATTGCGTTGGAAACCTTTAATCTACCAGTACAAATCATTCGCCCCGATGGAAATGATCAAGTGGTAGATTTTGAGTTTACGACCCAGTACGATATACCAAACCTTAAGCCAAAAGATGATCTAAAAACTTTTGTAAATGAAATGCTGAACGATTTTCTCGCTCGAACTAGAAAGGAATGAATCGCCATCATCTGTTGTATTTGCGGCCAAGCCTGTACGTTCGAAGAGAAGTATAGCCGTGCTCCCCACAGCCTAATGAGCGTTTACGATTCCGAGCAATTAAATTTACGTGATCTTGAAATCTATCATTGTTCTTCTTGTGGACATACGCAGATCCCTGCGCATATTAGCGAAGAATACTACCAGGATTATTCGATGGGCTCTTACTGGGGAGCGAGCTTCAAACGCCTTCGAGAGCAGCAGCTTGAACGATTAGCTGTACTTGCACCTTCCCGCAAGCGCTTTTTGGATATCGGCTGTGGGGTTGGCCATTACCTTGCGTTAGCAGAGAAGCATTTTGAAGAACTCTACGGGGTAGAACCCTCCATATCAAGCGTAACGACTGCGCGAGAGCGCGGCTTCTCCGTCATTCATGATTATTTTCACGAAGGGCTTCAATTTGAGACCGGCTTCGACGTCATCAGCATGATTGAAGTGTTAGAGCATCTCGAGCAGCCAGCTGAATTATTTGCGAAAGCGGCTAAGTTGTTGAAAGACAATGGCATATTGTTGGTAGAGGTTCCGAATGGGCAACGGATTGTCGAAAACCGTTTATACAATAATTTGTGCACGGATCATATTCAGTATTTCTCCGTTACCAGTCTGGCCGCAATGGCACGCCGCGCAGGGCTGACAGTCGTATGCGCGCAGGAAGCTGCAGACCCTAATCTACTTGAGCTGTACGTGAGAAAAGTGCCGAAACCGGCTGACTCATTCAGCGATAGAAGGCAAACGGCTTTAGATAAACTTACGGCACAGCTTCCAAGTGATGCAAAAGTGGCGGCCTGGGGCGCCGGAGCGGAATCATCCTGTTTTCTTGCCATGCTAGAAGAAAGCGTCGCAATTGCATGCCTCTTTGATAGCGATCAAGCCAAGCATGGTCATCATATCGCAAGCATCCCTATTGTAGCTCCAACATCGGAAGCCGTGCGACAGTTTACGTGTATCATTCTTTTCGCCAATTCTCACAAAAGACAAATCCAAGAGCAACTCATTCAGCTCGGATTTACCGGGATGCTGCTGACGTTCGATAACTGAACCTATTCGGCAGTTTCTCTACAAGCCACAAGGTATAAGGAGCCTACATATGTTAGTTTGGTCTACGCCTTTACATCAGGCGGCAATCATAGAGAAAGAGCCTATAACCGATAACCGTGGCTATTTTGCAAGAAGCTTTTGCACCAAAACGTTGGCAGCACACGGACTTCCGTTCCATATGGTTCAAACCAATATTGCCTTTAACCATCATGCAAGGACATTGCGAGGAATGCATTTTCAACTCCCTCCCTATTGTGAAGAGAAGATAGTCACTTGCACGCAAGGGACCTTATTTGATGTTATTATCGATCTTAATCGTGAAAGCCCCACCTTCGGAAAATGGTATGGCTTAACGTTGTCTGCCGAAAACGGCTTGTCTTTATACGTACCAAAAGGGTTTGCGCATGGGTATGTAACATTGACGGAAAACACCAGTATTCATTATATGGTCAGTGAGTATTACACGCCTTCCCATGAGTCTGGCGTTCGCTGGAACGATCCGGCATTCGGGATTGAGTGGCCGCTTACCGAGCAGTTGATCATATCCGCCAAGGATGAACAGTGGAAAGATTTTAACTTAAATGTGGATGGCATGGTTTTGTCAGAAGGAGTCGTGCATGGATAATCAATCAGCGGTGCAAGTCCTTGGAATTGTAGAAATCGGACGCGATGGCGTCAGCCACCTAGAGAACTGTATATACAACGGTGAGATCGGCCCGAACGATATGGCTGTTTTGGACACGATGGCTGAACTGCTAGAAGCTCTTGAACACGGAACTTCGCACATCCCCATACCTAATCGTGTCAAAGAAATAAACGCTAATCTTTTATTTTATATCGATGAGCTAAAGCAACATTTAGTAGACGAAAATGTAGAAACGTTCTTATACGATTTTCGCTTCCACTTCTGCTCGCTCTATCGAATCTTAGAGCTAGAAGTCGCTTACATCGTGGAGAAATTCGTAAATAAACGGGATTATCCTCGCTTGTACCCAGAGGTGGGCAGCGTTGACCATAATGAAATTATTGCAATAGGTGAACAAGCCCGCTGCAAAGTGAGTGTTGTCCTGCTTGCCTACAATAATCTGGACTATACGCGCGATTGCGTACAGAGCATTTTGGATCATACGAACGACGTGGAATTCGAATTGATTTTGGTAGACAACGGCTCCACGGATGGTACGAAAGCATATTTCGACTCGGTTCCGGGTGCCAAGGTCATTCATCTGAAATACAACATTCATCTCGTAAAAGGCTTCAATATCGGTCTGATGGCGGCGGAGGGAAAATATTGCGCGGCCGTATGTAATGACTTTATATTCACGCCCAACTGGTTAAGCAATTTAATGGTTTGCATCGAATCGGACTCGCAAATCGGATTTGTTTCTCCGGGGGCGACATCCATTTCCAATATGCAGAAGATTTCAATTCCTTTCACTTCCAAAGAAGATTTCATCGAAAAGGCGAGAGCTTACAATGTAAGTAACCCAACCAAGTGGGAAGAACGCGTCGTGCTATTGCCGAATGTTTTATGCTGCCCAACAGCTCTGCTTGATCGCATCGGCTATTATGATACTCGCTTCTTCCGTGGTGAGTTTCTAGACGATGATATTAGCTTCAAAATCAGACGCGCTGGGTACAAGCTTATTTATTGCGGCGATACCGTTACACACCATTATGGCAGTTTAACAACAGCTAGCGACCATTTGACGAATTCGTTAGAAGAAGGTCGAAAAACGTTCTTAGACAAGTATGGGCTCGATGCTTGGATAGATGCACATATCAATCCTGCATATATTAAAATAGACTACTCTCGACTATCTGGAGTAAAGTCGATTCTTGGAATTGATGTAAAATGTGGGGCCGATTTGATGCAAATTAAAAATCGCCTCTGGTCAGACTTCGGAACAAAAGCCGAATTGTCTATTTGTATGACGGAAGCCAAATACGAAACGGATACCCGATCGATTTCAAAAAACGTATTTCTACTAAACCGGGTAGATAAGCTGCCGGAGGAACTTGCCGGAAAAGTCGACCTAGTATATATTGAGAAACCTTTAGATTACTACGTTGAAGGTTTAGATGCTATCTTTGCTGGTCTAGCACAGGTTATGAGTCCAAATGGAAAGCTCATATTCACGGTTAACAATAGCGTTTATATTGAATCATTGTTTGAGATGCTTCAATCATCTTATACGATGCACAACCGTAAGATCTATATCAGAGAGTTAATTTGTCTTCATGCCAAAATGCAAGGGTTTGAGCCTTATGGAATCCTTAATTTCCAATCCGATTTTAGTTCGATAAGTGAGCAGACCGTAGTCCAATTAACTAAACTCTTAGCGAGCGGGAAAGAGTCACAAAGCAAGCAACTGGAATTGTTAATGTCTAAGTATGCTGTATATCAAATGGATTTTCAGGCTCTTCGCCAATAGAACAAATTCAAATAAAAGGCAGGAGCCTCCTATATGATGAAAAGTGGCATCGTCGATCGTTCCTTCTGGGAAGGCAAGAGTGTATTCCTCACTGGACATACCGGATTCAAGGGCAGTTGGCTCAGCTTATGGCTGCATAACATGGGAGCCACGATAACAGGATACGCTTTACCAGCTCCTACTAAACCCTCTTTGTTCGAATTAGCGAATTTAACTGACATTTTGGAGTCATCTATTATTGGGGATATAGCCGATCTTGAACTGCTTAGACAATCCATAAAACAGGTTAGCCCGGACATCATTATTCACATGGCCGCACAACCTCTCGTTCGCAAATCTTATGAGGATCCTGTTGAAACCTATCGAACCAACGTTATGGGAACCGTCAATATTATGGAAGCAGCGCGCTCTTGCAGCTCGGTACGCGTGATCTTGAATGTAACGACAGATAAATGTTATGAAAACCAAGAATGGCAATGGGGATATCGAGAGAATGAACCTTTAGGCGGGTATGACCCTTACTCCAGCAGTAAAGCTTGTTCCGAATTGATCACGTCTGCATATCGACGGTCTTTTTTGAATCGTACTGAAATTAAAGTTGCAACGGCGCGTGCTGGCAATGTTATCGGGGGAGGTGATTGGGCAGCGGATCGACTACTCCCTGATATGATCCGAGCGCTGACGAGTAAAGAACAGATTCAAATTCGTAACCCAGACGCTGTACGTCCATGGCAGCATGTGTTAGAACCTTTGTCTGGTTATTTAATTCTCTGTCAGCAACTGTTTCTAAAAGGCGATGCCTACGCTCAATCTTTCAATTTCGGACCTCAGGAAAGCGATGCTAAGCCCGTGGAGTGGATAGTCAAGAAAATGTTCAACATGTGGCCCTTCGAACATCCGGGTTATCACATCACGAAACAAGATCTTAAACATGAAGCAAGTATGCTGAAACTTGATTGTTCTAAAGCGATGCATGAACTCGGGTGGATGCCTAGGTGGCCTTTAGAAATCGCATTGAAAGCTACGCTCCGGTGGGTCGTTGAATATTCCAATGGTCGAAACATTAGAGAACTTTGTGAACAACAAATCAAAGAGTATGAGACTACTAGCACTTCATATTTTGTATAGTTTGAACCCCACATGCGCGCTTCGCCATGATGGGGTTAGTGTTTATTTTAAACATTATTGCAGATCTACAATTGGAGGATTTGAACAAAATGAATAAACTAATTTCATTATGTATGATTGTCAAAAATGAGGAACAAGTCTTAAATAGATGTCTTGACAGCGTCAAATCCCTAGTAGATGAAATCATTATTGTCGATACAGGATCTACCGACGAAACGAAAGAAATTGCTCAACGATATACTAATCATGTTTATGATTTCAAATGGATTAATGATTTCTCTGCTGCTCGAAACGAGGCCTTAAAGCATGCATCCGGCAAATGGATACTAATATTAGATGCCGATGAATATATCCAACAGGGGGATTACACTGAGCTTCGAAAAATGCTCACTAACTTCTCGCCACCTGCTCCACACGGATTTGTTATTCGAATCTTTAATATTACAGGTAACAATAATGCTAATATAATGGAATCAACTGGAGGCCGATTGTTCATTAATAATCTAGGCATTTCTTACCACGGTGCTCTTCACGAACAATTGCGTACTACAGAAGGAGCAGCATTACCCTATACGCCAGTGGACCTAACCGTATATCACACCGGCTATACCGACCAAACGCTCGAAGAGAAAAATAAATCTCAACGCAATATGGGAATATTGCTAGGAATGAAAGAAGAAAGAAAAAATGATCCTTATTTTCACTTTGTACTGGCCAATGAGTATAAAAATAAAGGGGATCTAGATGAGGCACTGTCTTTATACAAAAAATCAATGCAGCGTACCGACCCTGACCATTCGTGGTATATGCACTTATTGGATCGCATTATTCAAATCACTCTACAAAAAAAGATGTTCAGAGAAACCGATCATTACATTCGTCTAGGCTTGAAAAAATGGCCAATGCACACTGACTTTCATTGCCTGAATGGCATTTTGCTAGAGCAGTTCGGTTATCTTGAGCGTGCTTACAAATGCTTCGAAACCTGTATTGAGCTTGCTGATTTGCATGAAAAGAAAAACCAGCCTTATTGGCTCACCCAAATAAACTATGCCCGTTTAATCCCGCATCAAATGATGGCCAAAATCGCATTCACCCTCAATAACAACCAACAGTACGTTTATCATCTTACGTCTATTTTAAATATGGATAAAAACAATGTTAGTATATTTAAAACATTGTTACAGGTTCTTTTAGCAAATGAAACTACAAAAAACATTATTCCTTTTATTGAGAAACTTTATCCGTTAACTCATTCACACCATACTCTTCTCCTATTGCGTTCAGCGGTCGCTTGCGGAAGCCAAGAATTAACGCAATATTATTGGGATAAATGCATTAGCAATCAAGTTGATTATTCTTCTATCGACGAACTGGCTGTCGGATTACTTCTTCAATTTAATTCAAAAATAACTATTGGCACTCCAGAGCTGCCTATGCCGACTGATCTATTACTATGTGCTGCTCTGGTTAATGACGATCGTTCGTTTTTGGAATATATTTCGATAGATGAACGAGATCATGCAAATGAACTTTATCAACAAATACTGAATAGTATACAAAGCGAGAAGCAATGCCAGCTATTAATTAGCGTATCGAGCAGCGCCCTAATGATTTCATTCCTAATTCGACTATACCAAAACCATTATCATGTTTTATTTGATCATCTCGTTTCTACTATTGATGATGCCTCTTTCATTAATAACCTCGCCTCAGATCTAATTTCACTAGGATACAGTGAAGTAGGAATAACTTTACTTTCAATACTCTTGGATAACAACCAGATCCAAGCTGAAGGATTTAAAATTCTCGGCACCTATAGTTGTCTACTGGGGAATATCGAAGATGGTATTTCTTTATTCCGAAATTCACTTGAAATTGAACCCGCTCACGATCTGCTAGGCTTTGTTGCAACATGGGGCAGCGAAGATGCACACCGATCTTTCTACAATCATTATCAATCCAAGTTTAATCAAAATGAGTTACCCAATTTTTTACCTTTAATTTGAGTTACTATTTCCTATACAATATTGAAAATAAACAAGCAGCCTAAGTCATTGACTTAGGCTGTTTGTTATACAAGTTTATTGATAAGTGAAATCGATCGTGTTACTAACTTTTCCATCTGGATTAACTACTTTGATTGGCACTGTTCCGCTTCCCGCAGGTACGTATACCAAAATTCGATAGGATCCATACATATAAACCGTGGTAGCTTCTTGCGTGCCATAATATACTTTAGCTCCTGAGCCGAAATCAGCTCCATCAATATATGCAACATATCCACCGCTAGGTGAGGTATCTGTATTGTACACGCTCGTAATTACCGGCGGCGGTGTTGGCGGTAGCGGATTATAGATAAATTGCGCTGTAGCGCTATTTCCGGAAACCAATTTAACTTCTACTGGCACTGTACCTGGATCAGCAACTTGTGGTGTTGTAACCATGATACGATAATTTCCGTAAATCGCCTCAATCGGAACAACGATTCCACCAATCTTTACGGTCATACTAGCCTCAAAGTTATTTCCATCAATATAAATAACCGTTCCGCCTGTGATAAAACCATTACCTGGGGAAATCACCGATATCGTTGGAATAGGCGCTGTATAGGTATAAGCGTCAGTTTTTGTATCCGTCATTCCATCTGGATTCGTAACTGTAATATCAACCTTACCTGCGACCGTTGTAGACGGTGCAATTACATATACTCGCGATGCTGCCATGAAATTAGCGTCAATTTCTATATTGCCAAATTTAACTTTTGCCCCTGGTTTGAATCCAGTTCCATCAATGTAGACTACGTCGCCACCAGATAGAAGACCCGTATCTGGTGAGATGTTAGTAATAGTAACTGGTATCGGAACAGGAATTACATATTCATAACCATCGGCAAGAGTAGCTTCCTGACCATCTGGATTCACGACTTTCACATCTACTTTTCCACCAACTGAACTTGCTGGTATAACTGCCAGAATTCTCGTTGGATAGATTGTATAAACAGTCGCTTCTACATCACCGATGAATACTTTTGCACCAGCAAGATAATTGGAACCATCAATATAAACTGCTTCTCCACCTTCGAGTGGGCCTGCATTTGGCGACATCCCACTAATTGTAGGTGCTGGCGGGGGTGGGGGTGCTAAATATTCGTAACCATTCGTAAGTGTTGCATTTTTGCCGTCTGGATTTACGACCTTAACATCAACCTCGCCTGCACTTGCAGCGCTTGGAGTGCCAGCAATAATACGGCTAGGGTATACGTTATAAACTGTCGCCTCACTATTACCAATGAACAGTTTAAGGCCAGGGACAAAGTTAGATCCGTTCACGTATACTACAGCGCCACCATCCATTGGTCCATTGTTTGGATCCACTCCCGTTACGGTCGG
Source organism: Paenibacillus sp. MMS18-CY102 (assembly GCF_009789195.1). Classification (GTDB taxonomy): domain Bacteria; phylum Bacillota; class Bacilli; order Paenibacillales; family Paenibacillaceae; genus Paenibacillus_T. The sequence goes on from NZ_WSTC01000041.1 coordinate 31,992, forward strand.
CGGAGCCAATACAGGTGGCTCATCATAGGTGAAGGCATCCTCTAATGTAAACGTTTCGCCATCGGTGTTTACAACTTTAACATCTACTTGGCCTGGTGATACACCTGCAGGGGTATTAACCGAGATTCTACCACTCGACATATAGAGGAAATCCGTTGCTTCAACACCACCAAAGTAAACTTTAGTGTCTTGCTGGAACTTCACTCCATCTAAGTAGACTCGCTCTCCCCCAGCTAGAGCACCATGATTCGGTTCTACCTTAGTTATCTCAAGCACAACAACAGGAGGTGCGTCATAGGAATAACCATCTTCTACAGTAGTAGAAGTCGCATCTGGGTTTGTAAACTTCACGTCTACTAAGCCTGATTCTGCTCCTGCCGGTACCTTAACGATTAAATAACCATTTCCATTATTCGTTGTAACCGTACCCGCGATACCATCAAATTCGACTTTAACACCTTGCATAATAAATTTGCCATTAACCGTAACTGAGTTACCGCCTTCAAGCGGTCCATTATTAGGCGTAATCGAATCAATCACTGGATTTGCCTTATATTGATATTCTGTCTGCGCTTGTTGCCCATCCGGATTTTGCAAGGTTACAACTGCATTACCTTGCGCCCCAGGTGGTGTCGTGAACGTTGCTTTGTTCTCACTTACTACTAAGTTTGCAGCATAACTACTACCAATAGTAACCGTTGCCCCGTCTCTAAAGTACTTTCCGTTGAGCGTAACGGTTTCACCACCAGTTGGTGAACCACTAGATTCTACGATGGAAGTGATCTGAGGAGCAGGGAATTTAACTTGTACGATTGAGTTTGGAATTTCTTTCGAACGTTCTGCACCTGCATAATCCTTGTATTCAACTACACTAGTTGATTCTGAAGTATAAAAATGTCCACTAACATTTTTATTAACTGGACGAATCTTATACGTAAAGGTCAAATCGTTGTTTTTTAATTCCTTGAAATCCCATACTAACGTCTTGCCTGTAACCGTAGGTTTTGGAATATTATTATCGTATGAACCTGGTACGATCTCAAAATTCGGTCCAACTGTATCTTTAATCACGACATCATATGCACTAGCAAGTCCAATCTCTGCTACGATTGCTGCATAAATTTCGCTAAGTCCCGTCGATCCTAAAACAAAGTGATGGTGGTCTGAAGTAGTGGCCATTTCTTTCAGCAATTTATTCGGACCGCTTGTTAACGGATTATCCGTTGTTTTAAGCAATGCTATTGTGTAGAATACAATTCCTGCATCTTTTGCTTCCTTTGCTTTACTCTTTGCAAAACCGTATGGATCAGTTTCAGGCCGTGTAGCATCACCATCTGTAAGGATAACAATTACCGGTTGTGCCTCTGGTCTATGGTTGTCAAGCATGTTCTTTGCAACTTGAATAGCATCTCCCGTTGCTGTATCACCGTCTGCCGTGATCCCAGCAATGTACGATTTAACTGCTTCTTTATCCGTCGATAAGTTATACGAACCAATCTTATCTTTTGAGGAAAAATCAACGATACCTACGCGGTGCTTTGTTAAATCCATCAAATCAATGAAGCCTTGTGCCGCTTCCTTGGCGTTTTTCATCTTGTTTTCATTACCGTTTTTATCAGGTGCCATACTGCCAGATTTATCGATGATTAGCACAACGTCATTCGGCATGACCACACCAACCGGTGGCGATCCTTTAACAGTTAATGATACTTCCGCTTCTTGTTCCGTCGTGATCACAGCTGGATTCACAGAGCGAGTAATTGAAACATAATCGTTAGTTGTTGCAAATGCAACTAGTGATGTGCTCAAAATACTTATCATCATTAAAAATGATAATACTAGAGCAACCTTCTGCTTTATTCCTCTCATTGTATACCCTCCCTTATATTATAAAAAAAGAACAATAGCTAGGGGCTATTGTTCTGTAAATCAAACAATTTAGCAACCTGGCAATCTTTGTCTACGACTTAAGACCCATGGCTTTGCGTCATTACATTTCTGTAATTTTGCCAAGATTATTATTTACCCCTATTATACAATAGAAAGATAATTATTAACATTTATTTTTTCAATATTATTTCATTTTTTTGATTTTGACATAGAACAGGGATAAAACGAATCTCGTCTTATCCCTGTTTATTAATAAATAGTGCAGGTGTTTGCATCATATCATCTTGTTGATAACTATTTCTTGCTCTTTTGGTATGCGTAATCGATTGAAGTTGTTCTTGTGCAGCTTTTTTTTCCTGCAGCAATATGGTATTAAATCCGCTCGACATCTCTTTGCATTCGGATAAAATCCTCTTAATTTCAAATGGAAACTGTGACATTCCACTTTCCTCAACGACATTATCCATTGCTATACATATTCTGCGCTGCTCATCTAGTATCGAATCTAGTTTTTCATTAACATCTGCTTCCGATAGATCTAGTCCAATAAGTTGCAAAGAGAGTTCTCTCATCCTGTTCGCATCATCAAGCAATGAACTCGTAATCGTCATATCGAAACCTTATTATTCAACTTCACTTCTTTTACTGCTTCACCCCATGTGTCTCTAAGGCCCGTCAATAATCCCAGACACTCGATAAGTGGCTCGACATCTTTTCTCATATCTGATTGGTTTAAAAGATGCAGCATGTAGTCATATAGCGAAAAAAGATTTTTAGAAATATCGTATTCCATATTTAGTGTGACTTGTAGTTCTTCGATTATGTTCTGTGCACGTACAATGTGTTGATGCTTATCATCAGGCTTTGCTTGCTCAATAGAGGATTTAGCTAACTTCACAAACTTTATACAGCCATTGTAGAGCATTAGTGTCAATTCGCCAGGCGATGCTGTCTGAACTTGTGTTGTCATGTAATGGTTTTGAGCTCTTTGTTCCATTACTACTCACCTCTTCTCATCGATGATTGCGCCTACCGACAGCTCCTGCAACTTTTCAACAAGTTCTATAAACTTTTCTGAAGGACACTCATGTACGATTTCATGAGTGTCACTATTTAATATCTGAACAATAACCTGCCCTGTTGGCTGATGAATTTTGTAATTGAACTCATGCGGCGTGCCTTGAACTGCACGATTCGCTTTATCAATCGCAGACATCAATGCCTTTTCTGAAACTGATAGTATTTCATGTTTTTGCTTTTCTTTAAGGTGTCCATATTCTCCGCTAACACGGATGTAAGATTCTCCTGTATTCGACGGTACAGACTTTTGCGCTGGATAGTTCGATGCACTCGAGCTAATATTCATTTATAGTCACATTCCTTTACTAGGATTGTTTAGACAGCCACGATAAAACAGAGTTATTCTTAGCAACTGCTGATTCCATCGTAGAAAATCTCTTATAGAATACATCTTCCTTTTTAGAGAGTTTGTCATTCCAATCCAAAATTTTCAATTGAATATCAGCTACATTTTTCCCCAATTCCGTTGTAATATCTGTCGTCGATCCACCAACTTTTCCTGCCTTTTTGATCAAGCTAGACAGGAAGTCATTGGACTTCTCATACAACTTCACCGCTACACCCTTTTGGCTTTCTACACCAGGATTGCTCGTAAACAACTGTGATACCGCTTGCGGGTCTTTTGCAATAGCATTACGTAACTGAGTCTCATCAATGATCAATTTACCTGCATCCTGCTGCTGACCCCGGATATACGGTGCAGTCGTGATGCCTACTTTAAACAAAGCGTTAAATTCAGAGGACACTCCATTAACATTGGTAGTGAATACTTCTCGCAATTGATTCTTTATGTCTTTTAATAAGGAAGAATCATGAAGTAGCCCTGCCTTAACCTTCTCATCCCAAAGCTGAATATCTTTATCTTCCATATCTGCTCTCTGCTCTTCAGTTAAAGGGGCATAACCTTTTGATTTCGTTTCGTTCAACCTCTTATTTACTAATTCTATTAAATCATTGTACGCTGTAACAAAAGATTTTACCTTATTTACAATCCCGTCTGCATCGCCTGATACATTTACCGAAACTGGTGCAGTGGTAACTTTATTAAGCGTCAGATTAATACCTGCTAAATCATTAAGTTTGGATAGCTCCGGATCCATGCTCGAACTAATTTGATATTGATTTGTATTCGAAGTCACGTTCACTGAAGTGCCGTCTGCTTTAGTAATCGTAAACTCTGCAGCCTGACCCTTAACTGCATTAGGAATAGCATCCGCCGAGGAGATAGAACCACTTGTAAAATTAAGTGCACTCAATAAATTACCCGATACTTGTTCCAAAGTTACTTGGGTAGCACCTGTTGCACTATTTTTAAATACAATCTTATCGTTGAAGGCATCATAACTCATGGTAGCCCCAGTTCCAGCCGAATTAACCCGTTGAATCACATCCTGCAACGTGTCTGACGATGTATAGTTAATAGAAACCCCATTAACTTTGAATTCGCCGTCTACTATTGCACCGGAAGCAAACTTTGAACTACTCGCAGCAAGCGAAGAATTGAGATCTAACCGGAATGACTGATTGTCAGTGAAGCCTAGTGAATTAACAGCTCCATTTACTTCAATAAACTTGATTTGAGGCTTGTAGCCATTGCTTCCAGCACTCGGGTCAAGTTGCAGTTCGTTTGCCCCTGTTAAATTGACTTTAACTTTATTTTGTCCAAACGATGTATCTAATTGTTTTTGCAACTCAACTTGCAATTCAGAAGGTGTGTAGCCTGTCTTCTCAGTAAGATTAATCGCTTTTGTAATACCATCAAACGTAACGAGCATCTGACTATTGGATGATGTAATATCAACTGAGGCCGACAGCGCACTTCCTGTGAAACCTTCCGTAGAAATTTTAGCGGAGCTAGATAGCTGTGCTGCCACAGCTAATTTATTCGTTGATACAGAGAATGAAGTCGCAGGCAAATTACTGCTTACTCCAACGTTTACATCCGTAGATGATGAGGTGCCCTTCATTCCCGTCATATTAGTACTGTAACGCATTGCATTCATAGACTCACGAAAAGCAGACATCTTTGTATTAATTTCTCGATAAAGATCCATCTGAAAACTTGCTAAATCCTTTTTTTGCTTTAATTTAGATTGAGGCAACCGTTCTACTTTCATCAAATCACTAACAATCTTATCAATATCCATACCTGATGACATACCACTGATACGCATTGGCATATAAATCCCCGCCCTTTCATTATTAATCTATTAGTATATATATCGTAATTTCTTCAACGTTTATTTAGATAATTATTGAAGTTCTTTCAGCCTCATCAAAGATGGATCATAATTATACGAAGCTGCCTCTTTATAATATTTCACTGCTACATTAGCTTTACCCATTACTTCATAATAAACGCCTAGGTTATGCGCTGCTTTATAACTTCCAGACCCTCTCGAGGTACTATAGTCATTTGTCTCCCCGATTAATAGCGCTTTTTCGAAATAATTCTTCATCTCTTCAAGATCACCTTTTTCCATAGATAACGTACCTAACAGAAAAGGAAGGTCAGGGAAATCGGGGTACTCCTCTTGAAAGGGGTTAATTATTTCTATCGCTTCCTTAACGAATCCTAACTCTTTAAGGCTATACCCAAACTGTACGAGCATGGGGGGAAAATAGGGGCGCTGATATTCTTCAAATTCAATCGCACGTTGAAAGGCGTTGTATGCCTCTCCGAACTGCTGATTTGAATAGTACAGTTTACCAAGTTGATAATACATATAACCACTTGGTTCTGCTTCTAATTGCATTCTATATAAACGAATATACCTTTCAAATTTACCTTTAGACGCATATTCATCTTTTTCGTATCCATAGTGATCGATTCGTATTTCACTCATTTTAAAAGAAGCTAGTTTATCATTATCATGTAATTGTTCGTGAACCATACCCTTATAATGAAACCTCGAATTATTAGGAAACAGTCTAACCATTCGATGGTTAGTGCTTTCTTGATCTTGAAAGTTGTGGATGATAACCGCCGCTGGAAAATCTGAAAATCTAATTAAATATTCATCAATCAATTTTTCAGCAGATGGCGGCAAAACCTCATCAGCATCTAAAATTAACACATGTGGTTGTGTCGCATATTGAATAGACTGGTTCCTAGCATCTGAGAAATTATTGTTCCATCTATAATGATATACTTTAGCTCCCATAGCTGCTGCTATTACTGGCGTGCGATCAAGCGAACCTGTATCTAAAACGATAACTTCATATCGTTCAGGGATGCTTCTTAGTACCCTAACTATATTGGATTCTTCGTCTTTCACAATTAAACATACAGATATATTCACTGTTATCCCCTTCTCTTATTAAAAAAGAAAGCCCACAAAGTGGGCTTTCTTCTTATCTTCTTAAGATTAACGAAGAAGTTGCAATACGCCTTGTGGCGCTTGGTTAGCTTGTGCCAACATAGCTGTCGAAGCTTGTTGCAGAATGTTGAATTTCGTGTACGACATCATTTCATCAGCCATGTCAGTGTCACGGATACGGGATTCTGCAGCTTGCAGGTTCTCAGCTGTTGCGCCCAAGTTGTTGTACGTATGCTCGAGTTGGTTTTGGTAAGCACCCAGGTTCGAACGAGCTGTGTTAACTTTACCAATAGCACCATCAACAAGCGTCAGAACAGCCTTAACGTTAGCCGAAGTCAGACCAAGTCCACCTGCTCCGGACTGAATGTTGTATACGCCAGCCGTGTTGAGGTTAAGAAGTACGGATTCGGACGTGCCGCCACCGATTTGGATCGTGATTGGAGCAGCGATCGAACCATCAAGCAACGTGATGCCATTGAATTTCGTGCTCGTTGCAATGCTGTCGATTGCGCCTTTGAGGCTCACGTACTCGGAGTCCATTGCAGCCAAGTCAGATGCATTGTACGTTCCGTTGTTCGATTGTACTGCGAGTTCTTTGATACGCGTCAGCATATCGGAAACTTCGCCCATTGCGCCTTCAGCCGTTTGAACGAGCGATACGCCGTCTTGCGCGTTACGCATACCTTGGTTCAACGATTTAATTTGCGCACGCATTTTTTCGGAAATCGAAAGGCCTGCAGCGTCATCAGCAGCGCGGTTTACGCGGTAGCCGGACGAAAGTTTTTCGCTCGATTTACCTTGTTGAATGTTGTTAGTTACGAGGTTACGGTGTGCGTTCATTGCGTTAAGATTGTGGTTGATAATCATTGGAAAATTCCTCCCTGAATTGTATTGTCCACTTCCATGTGGAGCAGGCTTTTCGCCCTACATTAACTTTATCGGAGCTATTTGATGATAAGTTTATAGTGAATTAGAGATTTTTTTTGTATTTTTCTTATTCGGACCCATGCCTTTGTACCCAGTTTCTTAAACGTTCCATTTCTTCCTTAGTTGATATGGCATCTTGGTTTGAAGCCTTCACATCATCGATGACTTCCCTACGAAGAATGCTATATTCTCTTGGTGCCGCAATCCCAATTTTCACTTGTTCTCCCTCTATTGACGTAATAATAATTTCTATATTTTGATTAATTACAATTGACTGTCCGCGTTTACGACTAAGAATTAACATCTTTATTCCCCCTCACTTTGCAGAGGAAATAGCGGAGCATTAACCGGATAGTTAGAATGATTCAAAATAAACTGCCTTGCCATTCCGGTTGAAATGTTTATAACAATTGGCGCCACTAGATTTATAGTTGAATGCGTGAATTTCGATTTCATCGTTACTATTGTGTATACGGCTACTTGTTCAGGCTGCTCGATGCGTAAGACCTCAATAATCTCATCACTGAGCTTAAACTCATAATCAGGATAAACCTCAAATGGAGAAACGACAACGAATCCTATACCCGCGTCTTCTTCGCTTTGTAACATCCAAAACGGACTCGATGCATCTATCTGTTCCACTTTAAAATATTTTAAATGTTCAAATCCTACGATGCTGCTTGAGAAATCAATCTTTACGTCTTTAATAATATTGTAGATCACGGCAACGCCTCCGATTCTGTAGATTTGCACGAACTTTTTTAAAAAAACGATGCTATAGCATTCGCTATAGCATCATTATTTATACAGATCATATTGTGTTACCTCTATTTGAATCGAATTTTTCTGACGCAAATAAATCTCAAACTTCCCACGCTGTGCTTCAATCTCTGCTGGTTGTGGCGTGTATTCAATTGATACGGGAGAAGGCGTAATTCTCGTCTCCACCTCCCCTGGCATGAACTGAACTTTCACATTATTATACCCGGGCGAAGCAATCTGATAACTTACAGGATTCGGAGCGAATAGTGCATTTTGCGCTAGATCAGCAAACGCGCTTCTTGATGTCGTTATATTGGCCATTCGTTTTCCCTCTTCAACTTGTTGTGCTAGTTGCTGAAGAAATACTGACTTCATTTGACTATAGATTCCGCTACTCCACTCTAAATTCGGACCTTTGCCTAATGCATGCAAAGCTTCTGTAGAATCAACTGACAGCTGAGGTCTTGTTGATTCAAAATCTAGAGTTGCTGCATTTTGTTGAATACGTTGTTCCCCACGCGGCATATGCATTTGTTGTTGGGTTGGGTCCGCATCTATGCCAATTGCTGCAAAGGTCTGTCGAATAGATAATCGTAGGTCATTCACCAACGAACGCCTCCTTTCTTACCGCAAGTAGTCGATAAGAGTAGGACTAATAATTTTGGCACCTGTTGATAACGAAGCTTGATAAACTGCTTCTTCTTGGTTATATTTCATAATTGTCTCTGCCATATCCGTATCTTCCGTCTTACTTTGAAGCCCTGTTAAATTATAATTTAAATCTTGGAGGCGCGTATCGATTAAATCGATTCTGTTCGTACGAGCGCCCACCTCAGATCGAATATTAATAATTTTATCATAACGCGTGTTTAAGCGGGCATACGCATCTGCCAAGGCAGCTCTATCCGCTGTAGGAGAAAGTGCATTCTGTATATCTTTCAATGCTTTGAACAAATTGTCCGTGTCAGTTGTTTTACCGAAAACCTCACCACCGGTCACATTAGTCGCAACTGTTACTCCAGCAGCAAAGCGAACCTTGAAAAGTTGATCGTCTGTTTCCGGTGCTGTAGTCGTCGAAGCGGTAGCAGGGTTATATGGGGTCTTATCTGTCATCTGACCGTTAAAAATGTACTTTCCATTCAGCTGGTCATTACCGAAAATAACAGCTTGTTCATAGATCTGTCCGACTTCAATCGAAATTGCATCCAAAGCAGATTGTGGATTCGTTCCGTTTAGCGCTTGAACGCTTAATTCTTGAACGCGCTGGACAACATCATTCAATTGACCAAGTACCGTATCGGCGTGATCCAGTTGTGATTTTGCTTGTGCAATGTTCTTATCATATTGTTCATTCATTGCGAGCTCGCTGCGATAGCGAAGTGAGTAGGTAATGCCTACTGGATCATCGGATGGCTTGTTAAGTTTACGTCCAGTTGAGAGTTCATTTTGTTGGCCTTGCATACGAGTCAAGTTGTGGTTAATATTCCGCATCAACTGACCTTGCATCATTCCGGGAGTTACACGTAATGCCATATCATGAATCCTCCTCAAGGTTTCTTATAGTAGGAAGGCGGGCACTAGCCCGCCATTATCATATATTTTACTTATTCATTGCTTACGGACTATCGACCCACAATTCCCATCCCATTAATGACTTTGTCTAAAGTTTCGTCAATTGTAGTCATAAAGCGCGCCGCTGCCGAATATGCGTGCTGAAACTTTATTAATTCAGACATCTCTTCATCTAACGAGACACCACTAACGGATTGACGGCGAGAATCGACTTGTGTAACGATATCTTGTTGATTAGTCGCTTGGCGGTCTGCCTCTTGCGATTGCAGACCGAGCTGGCCAATCATAGAAGCATAGAATTCATCGATCGTTCCTGCTGTAATTCCATTCTGGCTTGCTATAGGAGAGAACTTGAATGGCGTTTCTTTCAAACCAGCCATCAAGTTAGCCAACGTATTGTTGCCTTTAACCGTTTCATTCACACCATTTGTAATCGCAGTACGTAACGACGTGGCAATATTCATTGGATCGTCAACGATATCTTGGCTCAGGCGAATGTTCGCGGCCGTAATCGTTGGAGTCCCATCACTGGTTACGAATATATCATCCGCTTGTCTAGGCGGATTCGTGAACAAGTAACCGAGGTTATGTAATCCGTTGATGCCTCTAACCGTTGTTGTAAGATCTGCCGCAAGTTGAGACCCATTAAAAGTTGAACCTGCAGGGATCGTGATCGTGATCTCACCGTTGACAAACGTATCCGCCATTGCATCGAGTTGGCTTTCATAATCTTTAAGAATTTGGTCACGTGATACGAGCAAGCCTTGAATCTCGCCGCCCACGACTCCGCCGCTGTTGAATTGCGTTTCTAGTGCTTGTACCGTCGTACCTGGCGCATTCAAACCATCCACTAGCATAATGCTGCCTACCGAAATATCATAACCATCTGCGGTGTTGACAACCGATACATTGACCATTTTGGAAAGTTGATCTACGAGGTAATCGCGTTCATCCATCAAGTCGTTCGGGTTATCGCCGTATGCTTCGAGTCGTTTGATTTCTAAGTTCAGATCCGCTACAGAGTTTGAGATCGAATTGATTTGTGCCGTCTTGGTAGCGATGTTAGTTGTAAGATCGTTATCGAGATCCGTTAAGTGCTTGCTCGTTTCATTAAATGCATCGACGAGTGCAAGCGCGTTTTCACGAACAATTTTGCGCCCAGTAATACTCTCTGGGTCCTTCCCGAGATCCGTCCATGACTTCCAGAAGTTATCCATGACTGTGCGAATGCCGGAGTCCGAAGGCTCGTTAAATACCGTCTCAAGCTTGCTCAGCGTGTCGGATTGGATCGACCATTCGCCGAGGCTGCGGTTCGCGTTGCGGAATTGGTCGTCGAGGAATTTCTCGCGCACGCGCGTGATCGACGTGAACTCGACGCCGGTACCGAGCTGGCCCGGGATGTTGCTGCGCATGTAGCCCGGCGCTTCAATTGGACGGGATGCGACAAGGTTAACGCGTTGGCGTGAGAACCCCGGCGTATTCGCATTGGCGATGTTGTGGCCCGTTGTGCTGATGTTGGCTTGTTCGGTGAACAGGCTTCGTTTGGCTGTTTCTATGCTATGGAATGTCGATCTCATCGATTACGCTCCTTAGACCTTCGAATTGTATCGTCCCGCATTGGACGAACCGTATTTTAACTCTGCCGGATTCGAGTAGGTATAGCTTTCATCCTCCGGGCTTACGATAATTTCTAATGAGAACTGGATAAAATCAAGCGACTGCTTAAGCAACTGCTGATTGTCCTCGTTTACTCTAACCAGTTCCTTCACCACTTTGCTAAGCTGCTCATGGAGCTGTTGGAGCTTTAAGCGCTCCTCTACCTCGAACACGACGCTCATCAGCTGCTTCTGCGTGACGGCAACGCGCGAGTATACGCCTTTGGCAGCCATTACTTTGGTTGATTCCAAGCCTCGCTCGGCCTCTAGCTGCCCGATCCGTTTATTGAGCCGGTTCTCCGTCATCATATACTTAGTCAGCTGTTCCAGATCGTTAGCAATAATCGCATGTTTCTTGACTCGTGCTGTCTCAAGCAGCTCCTCATGCGCTTCAACCATCTGTTCAAGCGTTCCGATTATTTCTGCCACTGCCATGCTGTTCACCCGCGCTTCCGCCGATTAGTTCCGATCCTGTTGCTTTAAATAAGGGAGCAGCTTCTCTGCAATCTTGCCCGACTCCACATGGTACGTGCCAGTCGACACTTGTTCTTTAAGGGCTTCAATCTGCTTCTGGCGCTCTGGCGATGTCACATTCTGCGACTGCAGCATTTCCATTGCTTCAGAAGAAATTTGTACATTGTCCGTCTTCTTCTTGCGGCTCGCTTCGGCTGCACGCTGCTCATTATGCTTCGCATATGGATTGACGGCGCCTAGCCGCTGAGGTTCGTTGATCTTCATCTTCATCCACTCCGTTCGTCGTTCCCAAAAATAAAAGGGCCGATAATCATCTATAATGTATTATCGGCCAGTGTATTGGATTTTTTTATAGGAAAGCTTGACATGCCAAAAATGTACCGAAAGTACTGAACGTTAATATTTATCCCGAGTGCGGTCAAGGGACTGATAGGCCCCATTGCCCTGCTTGGTGTTATATCCGTATTTGTCATTATTGAGGTTCAGCTTATTAATATCCTTGGTCAATCTCGTACGGCATGATTCACACAGGTTGCCCTCACGGATCGTGTTGCTGCACATTTCGCAAGGATACCCCATATTAGGCGCGTCCATAAGCGAAATCCGGCCTTCACGAATAAATCTTGTAATCTGTGCGATGCTGACTTCGGTCTGTTCGGATACTTCATAAATCGTAGCGCCGCGATTATCCCTTAAGTAGGTTGCGCAGAGCTCGTATAAGTGATCCAAATCCTTGATACAGGCTGGACATAAGTCACGTAAGTTCTTCGCATATAATTTGCCGCAGCGAGGACAATTATCCAAATTCATTTGGTGCAGCCCCCTTTGGCCACACTTGGCCAAGTTGTTTATTAGTGCTATTTTACCTCACCTGCACCGGTTTTTCATAGCATTTTCGATCAAAGCTGCAAATTATATGTCGATTTACCCCGAACGTGCAACCGTTATCGCATAAACATGTATTTGCACATGAGGCGCGTACTGCCTTAACGCTTCATGCAGCACTTGTGCACAAGCATTGACCGTACTTCCCGTCGTATAAATATCATCCACAATTAAAAGACGAAGCAAGCCCGTTGACGCATGATGGGGATAGGAATGGGATGATACAGGGCCCTCAGGTGCGGGGATAGCTGTAGCGCCATTTGAGGATATGGGGAAAAATCGTTCAAGCGCTGTTGGATCGATCGCAAACAGCCCTTCGACACTTTGGAGGCGAGCGAGGCGGGATTGCAGGCTCTTTTTCTCCGAATCGCGCGTCCGAATGAACAGCTCTGCGTATGGCAGCTTCATTTGGCCGCACAGCTCTCTTGCTAGCAGCTCAGCCTGATTAAAGCCTCGGTCCAGCAGCCTCTCCTCGCTGACGGGTACAGGGATGACGGCATCCCACTTTCTAGCGGATAGGGTGCGGCTGTTCAATTCCAGATCTAGCCGGCGAAAAGCGTACGTTAGCAGCGCGGCCAACGGGGTGGCCAGCCGTTCGTCCCCGCGATATTTGAAAAGGGCGAGCCATTCCCTAACTCGTTCATCGTAACGCACAGCACTCCGGTTGCTTATTACATATGCCGTTTCACGCCGCACACAATCTCCGCACGGGCCTGGCCGGCCACATACTGCGCACGCGATGGCGCTAATCCATGGCATCTGTTCTATGCATTGTTTGCATAATTGCCGCAGCGTAGAGCCCGCAGGCAAGATTGCACTCACGTGAATCGGAAGATGTGCGGATTTACGGGTTGATTGGCGGCACAGCGGGCAAGGCGGCGGCGAAGGGCTAAGCAGGTTGGCTAGTTGTCCCGTTGCAGATCGGCATTGGTTAGTTATGTACCAGATGAGGTTGCGAATCAGGAGTCACCTCGCTTTCGAGTGGTTGCGTGAGAATGCGGCTGGGGAGCGCTATAGGTTGCAAGGCGCGTTGTGCGTGGCAGCAGAAAACCGCGGGCGGCAGCTTCCCGGTTCATGCCCTTAATTTGCTGAACAGCTCGGCGTTGATGCTCACTGCGATGGGATGAACAAAAATAGACACGGCCTGCCGGGTCCTCCTTTGACCGTCCAGCCCGGCCTGCCATTTGGACAAGTGAAGCTTCATCAAACAGCTTGCCATCCGCATCGAGAATAAACACATCGCTGTGAGGCACAGTGACCCCTCTCTCCAAAATGGTCGTTGTCACGAGCATGCGAAACTCGCGTTCGCGGAACTTGGCGACATGCTGGGGGCGCTCGGCGTCTTGCGACGACGTCGCTCCAATTGGCAGGTTAGGCATGGCACGCCGCAATAAAGCAGCGAGCGGTTCAGCGTGGCGTATCTGTTGAACGAAGATGAAGCATTGCGCACCGCGGTTGATTGAAGCTTGCAGCTGGCGGAGCAACTGGTGTGGAATAGCTCGGCGGGATAAAATTTGTGCCACTCGCGGCATTCGAATATAGACAGGAACGGGCAGCGGATGCCGATGAAAACGGACGGGTACGCGGGCATGGTCGATTTGCCGTTTGCGTACAGCTTGTTGCAAGTGTGCCGGAGGCGTAGCGGATAACAAGACGACGGCTCCGCCCGGCTTCCCGGCTTTTGTTGCTGCATAGTGCAAAAGCGGATCCCCGTGAAAAGGATAGGCATCCAGTTCGTCGATTACAACGAGCTCGAATCGCTCATGAAACCTGAAAAGCTGATGGGTGGTTGCAAGCGTAATGTCGCCATCCTCCCATCGTTGTTCGCTGCCTCCGTAGAGCGTAACGGCTTTCGCTTCCGGAAAAGCCCTCCTGATTCGGGGATCCAGCTCCAGCACAACGTCCCGGCGAGGGGTGGCTATTAAGGCTTTGCCGCTGTAGGAAAGCGCCGCTTCGATGAGCGGGAAAATCATTTCTGTTTTGCCAGCGCCGGTTACGGCCCAGAGAAGGAATGGGACCGTAGTTCGGGGCGCTGAAGGCGCCGTGGAGGGCGCGAGCGATGCATGGCGCGCACCCGCTTCGCGGTGGTGCGCGATAGCCGCCAGCGCGGCCAGCCTCGGCCGCGCATAGCGCAACGCCGCCGAAGCGGCGGCGTGCTGCGCTGGGCTGAGCCCCCAGCGCGCGCTCGGCTCCGCCGAGAGCACGGGCGCGGCTATCGCACGCGCCACGGCCAAACCAGGCGCCGCCAGCCTGCTTGCGGCGGCGCCATGCGCGTCTGCGGGGCAGCCTTCGCCTCCACCAAGGATCAGCAGCCCGCATTCGCGGCTGCGCCCCATGGTGAGGCATGCCTCGCAGTACGCGCAAGCGGATGAACCGCACGCTGCGCATGCCGTGCGGTTCATCCGCGCTTCGCCGCTGCCGCATCGCAGGCAG
>NZ_WSTC01000042.1 GCF_009789195.1 Paenibacillus sp. MMS18-CY102
CGTTAAAAAGGTATCCTTCGCAATTATTTAGGCGACTTCTATTTGTCAAGTGTTTTATCTTGTTTTTAGCTAGAAATCTATTGAACTTTTGTCCTTACAGTTGTTGGGGCGAACTGCATAAGTCATGTGAAGAGAAAAGCTATCAAAATAACAAAGATAAGTTTGCTGATCGTTGTTCTGTTAGTGCTGACTGGGTTGGTGTTTCCTACATGGACGCCTGCCATCAAAGGTGAAAACAGCATAAGCATGTTGGAGCAGATCGAGATCAACGGCGCAGGGCATGAAGTAATGATCAGAGGGAGCGACCGGCGCAATCCGATCATCATTTTTGTGCATGGCGGACCGGGGTGTTCCGAAATTCCGTATGTACGGAAATATCAAGATTTGCTTGAGAAAAATTTTACGATTGTACATTACGACCAACGAGGCAGCGGGAAATCCTATCATTTCTTTGAGGACTATTCCAATTTATCAACAGGCTTGCTCGTCGATGATTTATTAGAGCTTACAGATTACGTGAAAGAGATGCTGGGGCAAGAGAAAGTGCTGCTAATCGGCCATTCTTTTGGCACATACATTGGGATGAAAGCCGCGGCCAAAGCACCGGAGAAATTTGTGGCTTACATTGGCATTGGGCAGGTTGCTAATCAAGTGCAGAGCGAATTGGACAGTTTGGATTATGCCATCGGCCAAGCTAAGCGAGCTGGCCATGTAAAAGATGCGGAGCGATTAGAGCTTCTGAGGGGTCCGATCAAACGGGGGGAACAATCCACTCCTAGAGACATGATTCGAAAATACGGCGGAGCAGCCCGATTAATTAACGATAACAGGGATTATTACACAGGCTTTCTATTTAATCGGGAATATAATTTGCTTGATGTTTCCTTTGTACATGGTCATGGGGCAATATGATTATATGACATCCACTAATGCGGCAAACGATTATTTTGATGTGCTGGAAGCGCCTAAGAAGGAATTTGTTGTGTTCAAAAATTCGGCTCATTATCCCCAGTTCGAGGAAAAAGAGCTTTTCGCGGAATGGTTAAACACGAAATGGAGAGAGCTGGCTCCGAGCGTTCGGCGGTAGCTGGAATGCGACATGGATAACGTCCTGCCTTATTGCAGCAAAGCAATCGAACAAAAGCCGTTCATCCTTATGCCAAGGATGAACGGCTTTTGCTGCTCGCTTGCGCCATAGTCGTCCGATCTTTCCCGCCAGCCTTCGACTCATATAATGCAGTATCCGCTCTCTCAATTACAGAAGACGGGTCCTCATCTTGCTCCTGCAAGCTGGAGATGCCAATAGAGACCGTAATGGGCGGCAAATCTGGACCATGCAACTTGTGGGCACCTTCGCGCAGCTGCTCCGCAAGCGCATACAATTCATCCGCCGTTTCGCATTGCATCAGAATGCCGAACTCTTCGCCTCCGTAGCGGAAACAAATATCCTCTTCCCGCGCTGCGGCCTGCATGAATCTCGCCAGTTTTTTGAGCACTTCATCTCCGGCTAGATGCCCGTACGTATCGTTAATCGACTTGAAGTTGTCGATATCCAGCAAGAGCAGGGAGAAGGGCTGCCGCCGATCGATCCACTCTTGGATTACGTTATCGAACGTCCTGCGATTGAAGAGCCCCGTTAATCCATCATGCCAAGCTTGTGTCTGGAAGGATTGGTGAACCTCGACAATATGCGTATATAACTGGCTCACTTCCTGTATGGCTAACGAAACCTGCTCTTGCTTGATTTTCAGTCCCATGCTGCGGGACAGGTCGCCTTCTGCCATCTCTTTCAGCAGGATGGAGGTGCGAATGATCGGTCTTGTAATCGCTTTGTTGAAGTAGACATAGATGGCTGCTGATAACGCAACAGAGAGCCCAATGACGATACCGAAAGCAGTGTAGATCAACTGGGTGATATTGTGTGACTCCTGCTTCCTAACTTCCAGCCGGGCAGATTCCGTTTGTTTAATTTGGTTGATAACCGATTTCATCGCCGTTTCAATATCCCGATTGGATTCATGCGATTGCAGCTCTGTATCGGCGTTCGTCACGCCGGAAATTTTTAATTTATAATCCAAATCCGTCATCATGCTTTGCATTTTTTCGAGCCACTTCTGCTCCAGCTCGGCAAGCTTGGTTAACGATTTTGTTTGTTCTAGGCTATCGGCTGCCAGTGTCCGCGAAGCATTCGTTGCTTGATCAAACTTCATCTTTACATCAGCAAGAACGCCGCTAACGTCTTCGCGAATAAACTGGCCATTGTTGATCAAATCCTGGCCTTCATCCGTATGGATGAGAGACACGCGGCTTAAGGAAACATTATGGTCCGGCAAACCAACAGCAGTGCCATCCACGTTCCCTAGGGCAAATACGATATGAGCCAACTTATCCGTGGCATTATCCATGTGGAACGTTATGCTGAACGTCTTTTTCTCTTTGGTCAAGCGGAATTGTTGCACGAGATGTTTGTTATAGTTAACGCTATTCTCGAGCAGGACGGCCATATTTCGATCAATCGTCGAGCTAGCATCGAAGGTAAGCGTGTAGGTGTTCCCGTGGATCAGCTCGAAGGACCCTTGCATAATTTGGATCGTCCAAAATTGAGAGCCGCTATAGTTCACATTCGTCTTCAGCTGGCCTTCCGACATATCGAAGTAAGCGGACCCTCCGGTTCCATTGTCCACATACGTTTTCCAGCCGTTGCCCGAATAATAGTAGGTTAGGGTGTCTTCAGCATCTTTAATGGCTGATTCGATTCCATTCATATGTAGCAGTACCGTATTAGAGTTGTTATTGCGTTCGTTGACGCTATTTAATCGGTTCATTCCGTAATAAGCGCTAGCGCCAATGAACAGAACCATCCCAATAATGATACAGAACGCCGTGATGATTAGATGCTTGATGCTAAACTTATGCTGAAGTGAACTGTCTTTAGATCGGGGCAGCTCAGCCATTCCAAATCCACCTTTATTTGTATTGTAAGGTTCAAACGACAAACTACTAGATTCGACAAAAAATGCGCAATTCCTTTTTTCAAAAAGGCTTTACAGGACACCAAAAGGTGTTATATTATTAAATAGGACACCGAATGGTGTCGGTTTAAAATAAGAAACAGAAAAGGGGATTTCAAATGCACATATTAACGATCATTCTTCAAAGCTGGCTGCTATTCTCCATGGCTTTCTTCGGCGGAAGCAAACTTGCAGGGGCCAAACATCAGATCGAATTGTTTGATTCCGTTAAACTTCCACAATGGTTTCGGGTCTGGACGGGCTACGTTCAAATTGCTGGTTGTATAGGGCTCATTATCGGCTACTGGTATCCGGAGATTGCAGCATGGACAGCCATTTGCATAGGCATCATGATGCTGGTAGCATACTTCTCGCATATCAGAGTCAAACATCCGATCGGTAAAGTAGTGCCGGCTTTATTGAACCTTGTTATTGCAGCGGCAGTTGTTGTTTTATATGCAGATGAACTGGCGTTTCTGGTTGGGTAATTAACAACCGGGAAGGTGCAGCTGTGAAAGTTCAATCTCCTTCCATTATGTGCTATCAAAATACTAGAAAAGTGGCTTAATTTAATCGAAGAAGCGCCTGATACATTTAGTTTTACGAAGAGAATTGGTTTGGAAAGAAGAAGAGAACGGAGAAGGTTACTGGGAGCAGACGAGAAATAGGCTGCAACGGGACTTTTACAAAATGAATTAGAAAAGTTGATTAGCTTGTTGGCTAAAACTTCACGCAATAATCAATTCATCATACATTTTGGAATCTAAACTAGGTGCAGACCGTATATTTGATTCACTCAAAGTACCGTAATGCTATTAGCGAAGTTACCCTTTCCATATCACTAAGAGCACTGAAGAACACGCCTTGTGTATTCCACTTTCATACTTGGGAGGACCCCATTTCGGGAAGCCCTCTATTAGTTGGTGTTTACTTAAACCAAATCGTATCGGGTAATGTTGAGAAATTCAATTTGCATCATCCAAGAATAGTTAGGCAATTCATTTTGTATGGATTGGAGAATGGATGGAATGGAGCAAATCGCATCGCGTTTCATGATGGGTTGGAAGTGCTCAGTAAGCTGGGATACGATGCATCAGGGCTTAAACCGGATGAATTTCACTATTAGAAAATAAAAACAGTGGCAGCCGGGACTTATTATTTCAACCCAAAGCTGCCACTATTTTTATTTCCGCACATCTCCACTAGCCCAGCTTGAATACCCTTATCCAAAAGCTCGGCACAACAAGCAGCAGCGCAATAGCGCCATAAATGCTAATCGTGTAGCTGGCCACATAATCGAGCCCGAACCCTTGCTGCAAGATCGCAGTAAGCAGATGAATGAGCAGATTGGTGAAACAAAAGGCGTAGCTGCGAATCATCCAATGGCGGTGCTGGATGATTCGTTTTCTTTTAATCTGGACAATGGCCGTTATTGTGACAAATATCCAGATGAGATTAAGCGCATTGAAGCCCATGCTGCTGATCTTCCCTCCCGTGGCATAAGGCGCCATGTATCCGGATGTGAGCACAACGAGAAGGACGGCCCCTGCATAAACATAGCCGTTGATGCGATGGAACTTGCGGCTGCTCTCGCGGAGGCGCTCAGAGAAATTGAGCAATCCCGCCGCCATGGCGACGCAAGCGAAGGCAACATGAATGTACATCACGTTTAGCCAGATTGGCAGCTTAGGCTGGCGTTTCAATCCAGCCTTGTGGCTCAGGAAATGTTCGGCTCCGGGATCGATGATATAGTTGTTCACTAAGGCATAAAGGATAAATAACACGGTGACGCATGCCATAAGCGCATATAACCGTTTGTGATTATTATTCATCAGGAAATCCGAACGCCGGTTAATTTGGATGCAGGCAGCAACCCGGCTTTGGCGATGCCGCTCATCTGGCCGCCATCCACGCTCACTTCGAACTTGAGGTTCAAGCGCATCGGCTTCGTAATGCGAAGCGACCAGCAAAGCTGGCTGCCCCTAAGTTCAGCATTTATAAAATCGATCACATCGTCCCCTTGCGTTGCCGTGCCTTGAATCGTTCCATTGCTTGTCGATATCCGCAGCTTGACCAGCATTTTCCCAACAGGTGTAGCGATGCTCGTGTCCCACTCGCCGTCGAAGGCGGATGGCTTTGCTCCATTATCTTGTTGGCTTTCGCTAGCTGGATGTTCCGGCTCTCCGCCAGCCATCAGCTTAGAAGGGCTAGGGGCCATTCCTTGCGCACGCCACACCGTTCCCCTTCGTTCATATTCGAATAACTGTTCAACTGCGAGAGCGATCTGCGGCCCAAGCTCGCGTTCCACAAGATATAGCGCAAGATCCAGCCCCGCGGTAACGCCGCCTGCTGTAACCAAATCGCCGTCGTCTACGACGCGTGCATGAATGGGAATCGCTCCTGTCGCCGCGAGCAATTCCATGCCCAGATGGTTGGTAACAGCGGGCCTCCCTTCAATCAAGCCTCCCATAGCCAGCACGAGAGAACCGCCGCATACCGTCCCCACAATGAGATCGGGTTGCCCGAGCGCTTGTTGGAGCAAGCCGGCCAATTCTGTATTTACCCGGGCCAGAATAGCTGGAATGGAATCGGGACCGTCCCCATCAAGTGTACCGCAAGCGCCGGGCACGATAATGATGCCTGCACAATCGGGGTCCAGCCTGCTACTCGCTTCAAGCTTGACGCCATTAACCCCGCTGGCTACGGATCTCGGCCCTTCGGCGGTGACGAATGAGACACTAAGCGAACCAGGAACAGACATTTCAGCAGCGAAAAACACTTCGTAGGGCGCTATAGCATCCAGCAGGTCAAAGCCATCAAATAATACGATTTGAACATTTAGCATGGGCAAATCCTCCTAATGAGCTGATTTCTCATGCCATCATAACGATTGAAGTTCACAAACGAAGCGTTACAACCGTCACAAAATAATAAACAAAAGATCACAGAACATGTTTGGCGATGTTATTTCTTGCAGCAATAATGATAGACTAAGATGCATATCGCAAGATCAGAATGCGGCAACGGCGCAATTAGGGATAGGTGGAATAGTCGTGAGTGAGTGGAGAACGATTCTAGTGGTGGACGATGACCCGAGCATCGTCGAGCTATTAAGGGACTTTCTGGAGTATGAGAACTTTCATGTCCAAACAGCCTGTGATGCGGCGCAAGCGCTCGCCATATTTCAGCGGGAACCGATTCATTGCATTGTGCTGGATATTATGATGCCGGGGCAAAACGGCTTCGAATTGTGCCGGGCCATTCGCTCGGAGAGCAGCGTTCCGATCCTGTTCTTAAGTGCGCGCAGCGATGATGTAGACAAGATTCGAGGCCTGACGCTTGGCGGCGACGATTACATCGTCAAAACGGCTTCGCCGGGCGAAATCATCGCCAGAGTCAAGGCCGTATTGCGGCGAACCGATACTCAGCAGGCGCAGCAGCAACTGAGCCAAGCAGTGCTGGATTACGGACGCCTGCAGATCAATCTGCCCACACGCGAAGTATTCGTAGCCGGGCAAAGCATCTCGCTCACCCCAAGGGAATTTGAGCTGCTGCAATTGTTTGTTGAGAACCCGAGGCAGGTTTTCACCTATGGCCAATTGCTTGACCGTTTATGGGAAGGCGTCGGCGATAAGCATACCGTTCGCGTTCATCTTAGCCGGCTGCGGGATAAAATCGAATTGGACCCGGCACAGCCCCAATATCTAATCAACGTATGGGGCGTAGGGTATCGATTTGAGGGAGGGTAATATGAGAACGGTACGCATTCGTACATTCACCTTATCTAGCTTGTACCTGATCCTAACGTTGCCGTGGTTGTTTTATGTTGCAGCACATTTTGCCGTAACGGGAACGGTACGTTTTGGGAGCAACCATTCCTCAGGGGATAGCATGATCGTTCCGATCATTGCCGCTGTTGCCGGATTGCTGCTCGCTTTCGCCATGGTTGGCGTGGCTATGCGAAGGAGGTTGCTTCACCCGCTTGAGCAAATGAGCGCCGCCGCTCGCCAAATTGCCGGGGGAGAATGGGGCTTGCAGCTGCCACGGTCCAAAATCAAAGAAATCGACGAGGTACGAGACAGCTTCAACGTGATGGCGAAGGGGCTCCAAGCATCAAATGAGAAACAAGTGGAGCTGGAGGCGGAGCGGCGGTTTGTCATCGCGGCGGTCGCCCATGATTTGCGGACACCGTTATTCGCATTACGGGGTTATTTGGACGGGATGGAGCAAGGAATTGCGAATTCACCGGAAAAACTAGCCAAATATTTGGCCGTTTGCAAGGAGAAGTCGGTGCAGCTGGATATGCTCGTCGAGGATCTGTTCACGTTTACGAAGGTCGAATATATGGAAGCGGAGCTTCAATGCCAGAAGATTGATTTTAAGCACATCCTGCAGAAATCCGTAGAAAGCTTTAGCCCGTTAGCTCGTGAGAAACACTTATCCGTCATCACGAATTTCGTGGAATGCGATGCCACTATAGCTGGCGATGCGCACTTATTGGAGCGTGCCATGAACAACCTATTGGACAATGCCGCTAGGCATACGCCAGCCCAAGGGCAGATTGTTGTGCAATGCGGCAAGGAAGGCGGCAGGATAACCTTTTCCATTCAGGATACAGGGCCGGGCTTCTCATCAGAGGGCTTGCATCGTGCATTCGAACCGCTGTATCGTGGCGAGGAGTCAAGAAATCGGACAACGGGTGGAGCCGGGCTGGGACTAACAATTGCGAGGCGAGTGATAAGGCGGCACGGGGGCGAGCTAGCTGTTGAAAATCATTCCGATGGCGGGTCGCGGATATCGGGCTGGATAGCTGCAATAAATAATGAGGGTTAACTACAAAGTGACCGTTTCAAGCACATGAAGTGCTTTGGAAACGGTCATTTTTTGCATATTGGCAATGTCACGCCCTATATTACAAATTTGTATACACTTGAAACTTGTAGCCGGAACCTCTCACCGTATGGATGTATCGCGGATTATGCGGATCGGCTTCAATTTTGCGGCGTAGCTTGTAAATATGTACCATCACCGTCTGCAAACTGCTCATCCGGCCCTCGGTCCATAATAGATCGTATAGCGTTTCGACGGAATAAATGCGGTTAGGGTTTTTCGCCAATATGGCGAGAAGGCCAAATTCTTTGGAAGAGAGATTCACCTCGCTTCCATGAACAAGAACGCGTTGGCTGAATAAATCGACCTCCAGATCGGGCAAGACAAGCAGATGCTGCTGGTGAACCGGAAACGCACGTTGGTTTCGTCGAATATGGGCCTTAATGCGGGCGAGCAGGACATCCAGGTTGTACGGTCTCGTCATAATATCATCGCCACCTGACATGAGCGCCCGAATTTTCAGATGATCCTCATGATGGCTGCTTATAAAGAGAAGGGGCGTGTCAGTAGACTTGCGGAGCTCCAAGCATAATTCGATCCCGGCCAAATAAGGCATTTTGAGATCGAGCAGGAGCAGGTCTGCTTTATGTTGATGAAATACGTTGGATAGAAGGGGATTGTTGTACGATTCGCAGATGACTTCAAATCCATGGCTAGTTAAATAGCGGGCAACATGATGACAGATTTCACGATTTTCGTCGATGACAATAATTTTCTCTCGCAAGGAACGCACCACCCTTTTTGTGCAAACGTTTTCACAAACAGGTGTGGATCTCCAATACAACCAACGAAGGAAACCGCTTTCCTGTTCTGTCCAACTTCATTATAGGATTCAATCTCACATAATGACATTGGAGAATATTGAACGAAAAGGTGAAAAATATTGACTTCGGAATATAAATTCGAAAAGTTTAACAGCGCTTTAAGTTGGGCTGATACGATACTGATGTTTGCGATGAAAGCGTTATCGCGATAGGAGGGGTGCGAGGTTTATTAGTTTGCTAACAGGCCGAATCCGTTTGGTCCTGGCAATACGATGATCGATTTAGGAGGAATTAATCAAAAATGGTTAAGGTAAAACGCTCTTTTCATGCTTTTCTTAGTCTAATGCTCTTCATATCCGTAATAGGCACATTGTCTTTCACGTCTGTTCAGCGGGCAGAAGCTGCCGAACTGCAGGATAAGCCGTTCAGCTGGGATAATGCCAACGTTTATTTTGTGCTTACGGACCGCTTTAACAATGGCAATACGAGCAATGACAATTCGTACGGCAGGACGAGCAAGGATGCATGGGGGACTGATGTCGGTACCTTCCATGGCGGCGATATTAAAGGTTTGACGAAAAAGCTGCAAGAAGGCTACTTTACTGAGCTCGGCACGAATGCGATCTGGATCTCAGCGCCATGGGAGCAGATGCATGGCTGGGTTGGCGGTAAAGACGGAGACTTCGCCCATTACGGCTATCATGGCTACTATGGGCTAGATTTCACATCGATGGATAAAAACATGGGAACGATCGAGGAAATGCGGGAGTTCGTCGACCTCGCGCATACGAAGGGGATTCGGGTTATCCTCGATGTGATCATGAACCATACCGCTTATCCGACGCTAAAGGATATGGCCGATTTCCATTACGGCGACATGGGCGGATTAACTGGAACTTGGGCACCGGATAAGAGCAAGGGGCAAAACTTCCATACCCACAACGAAATCATGAATACGCAAAATGCTACAGCTTGGGCTTCGTGGTGGGGCAAAGACTGGATTCGTGCGTCGAACATAGCAGGTTACGATAACTGCGGCGGCGGCGATCTTACGATGTGCGTCGGATTCCTGCCTGACATTAAGACAGAGTCGACGGGCGGCGTAGCGCTTCCTCCATTGTTGAAGAACAAGTGGGCGGCGGAAAGCACAGGCTTTGACAATTGGATCGTCC
This sequence comes from Paenibacillus sp. MMS18-CY102, assembly GCF_009789195.1. Taxonomy (GTDB): domain Bacteria; phylum Bacillota; class Bacilli; order Paenibacillales; family Paenibacillaceae; genus Paenibacillus_T. Next base: position 9,838 of record NZ_WSTC01000042.1, read on the forward strand.
CAGCGGCGAAGCAATACCGTAAAGATTTGAACATCGCGCCTAAAGACTATATGGTGAAATGGTTATCCTCTTGGGTTGAGGAATTCGGCATCGACGGTTTCCGTGCCGATACGGCCAAGCATATCGAAACGAACCGTTGGGCGCAGCTGAAGACAGAAGCGAGCGCGGCACTCCAGAAGTGGAGACAGAATAATCCGACTAAGCCAGGTGCGCAATGGAAGGACAACTTCTGGATGACGGCTGAAGTATTCGGACATGGCCTTGGCAGAAGCAGCTATTTTGACAACGGGTTTGATTCGGTCATCAACTTCTCCTTCCAAACTTCGACGATGACGGATTTGGAGGGCCTGTTCTCCAGGTATGCAACGGAATTGAACGGCAGTACGCCGAACTACAATATGCTGAGCTATCTGTCCTCGCATGATACGTCTTTGTATGATCGCAACAATCTGATCCAAGCAGGGACAGCCATGCTGCTGCTGCCTGGCGGCGTGCAGACGTTCTATGGGGATGAAACGGCAAGACAGCTCGGTAACGGTGGCTCCGATCCGCAGCAGGGAACACGTTCTGACATGAATTGGAACAGTATCAACCAAAACGTTCTGTCCCATTGGCAGAAAATCGGGAAATTCAGAAATAATCATATTGCTGTAGGGGCAGGAGCCCATAAGAAGCTAGCGGATGGCCCATACACCTTCGCTCGTACGTATGAGAAGGATGGGTTAATGGATAAAGTTGTTGTTGCTGCAGGAGCATCAGGCACGGTTGATGTAACGGTAGCGGGGATTTTCGAGGACGGTGAAGCGGTCCGTGATGCTTATACCGGTGCAGAAACCGTCGTAGCCGGCGGCAAAGCAAGATTTACGGCAGGCACGAACGGGCTCATTTTGATTGAAAGCGTGAAGGGAATGGTTGTCGGCTTGCCGCAACTAAGCGCAACGCCAGCTGGCGGCAAGTTTAAGACGGATACGCAGTCGATAACGCTGCAAGTGACTGGCGCGACCACCGGCAAATATACGCTGGACGGCAGCGACCCTGCTACGGGCACGGCATTCGCTAATGGCGATTCGATCACCATCGGTGCGAATATGGCGTTTAACGATACGTTGACGCTGCGCTTGTATGCCGAGAATGACAAGGGCACGAACAAAACGTCCTATACGTTCACCAAAGCTGATCCGAACGCCAAGCTGCAGGTCTATTTCAAGAAGCCTGCTGACTGGGGAACGCCGCAAGTATACTTCTATGAAACGCTGCCGAAACAAACCGAGCCGCTGTGGGCTTCTGCCCCTGCGATGGAGAGTGCCGGCGGAGACTGGTATGTTTATACGTTCGACACTGCCGAGAAGGCGACGATTATTTTCAAAGACAGCACGAATAAACAGCTCCCAGCGAAAAATCTGGCAGGCTTCACAAGAACGTCGACTGGCTGGTTCGATGGCAGCACATGGAGTGACACGGATCCGCGCGGACAGATCACGAAGCCGACGGCACCTGCTAACTTGACTGCTTCTGCCAAGACCGCAACGACAGTATCTTTAACATGGACGGCATCGACAGATAGCGTTCCGATCTCGGGCTATGACGTCTATCGCAATCAAGTCAAGGTGGGCACGGCTAGTGGCACAACTTATTCAGATACTGGCTTAACGCAGGCAACGCAGTACTTGTATAAAGTAATCGCGAAGAACTCGTCGGGGGGATCCTCGGATCCTAGTAATGAACTAAGCGTAACAACCCTGCAGGGCGGAACAGAAAGCGCGGTAACCATCTATTACAAAAAAGGATTTGCAACGCCTTATATCCATTATCGTGTTGAAGGCGGCACGTGGACGACAGCTCCTGGCGCCAAAATGGCCGATTCCGAAATTGCCGGTTACGCCAAATTCACCATTAACACGACATCCCGAGTGGAGGCGGCTTTCAATAACGGCAGCGGAAGCTGGGACAGCAATGCAACGAAAAACTATTTCTTCAATCAAGGGGACAACACGTACACGCCAGGCGCGAATGGTGCCGCGGGCACTATAGTTGCGGGTAAACCAGGCCTTCCGCCTGAAGGCAATAAAGTAACGGTTTATTACAAGCAAGGGTTTAATCCAGGTTACATCCACTATCGTCCAGAAGGCGGCGCGTGGACAACTTCGCCAGGCGTGAAGATGGAGAACGATGCGGCTAACCCGGGCTATAGCAAAATTACGATCGACATCGGCACAGCTACAAGAATGGAAGCTTGCTTCAATAACGGCAGCGGAAGCTGGGATAGCAATTCGTCGAAAAACTACTTCTTTGCTATCGGAGACAACACATTCGTCCCAGGTGCGAATGGAGCAGCAGGCACAGTGACACCGGGCAAGCCTGGCCTTCCTCCAGTAGGCAACAAAGTAACGGTTTACTACAAGCAAGGGTTCAATCCAGCCAATATTCACTACCGCCCTGAAGGCGGCACATGGACAGCGGTTCCGGGCGTGAAGATGGAGAATGACCCGGCTAACGTTGGCTACAGCAAGATTACGATCGATATCGGATCTGCGACAAGACTGGAAGCTTGCTTCAATAACGGCAGCGGCACTTGGGATAACAATGCGGCCAAAAATTACTTCTTCAATGTAGGCAACAACACCTACACGCCGGGCGCGAACAATGCTCCGGGGAAAGTGGAGCTCGGGGTTGCTCCTGGAGACACCACGCCTCCTTCAGTACCGGGCAGTGTAAATGCTGCCGTAAACACCGGCACGCCGAAGTCCGTAACGCTTACTTGGAGCGCATCTAACGACAATCTCGCAGTGGTAGGCTATGAAATCCTCCGCACTTCGGGCACGGATGCTCCCGTTAAATTCACTGTCGGGAACGTACTGACGTATACGGACAGTACGGTTGTAGTTGGCAAAACGTACCAGTATCAAGTGCGTGCTTTGGATGCTGCAGGCAACGTCTCCTCGTACAGCGCAGCAGCAACGGCCATCATTCTTGGAGATAGCGTAGTGGACACGGTTGCCCCTACGAAACCTACGGGAGTGGCGGGTACGCCTGCTCCAACATCGGTTGCACTGAATTGGACAGCTTCGACGGATGCTGTCGGCGTAACGGGATACGAGATTTATAGGGACGGCGTTAAGAAGGGAACCTCTGCTACAGTTTCGTATACAGATACGGGACTTACGCCAGAAACGTCTTACATTTATACGGTCAAAGCGTATGACCTGGCTGGCAACCTATCCGATGCAAGCGATGCGATTACGGCCGTAACGCCGAAACAGCCGGTTGTACAACCTGGCGGCAGCAAGCCCTACTCGACGAACCCTACCTTTGGCAAACGAGTATCTACGCCGATGGTCATCGACGGGGTGAATGGCGGACAATGGACTAGCGATATGCTTATCGCAATCGATATGGCCGGCGACGACCCGCGTTCCCTTGGCAGCAACTGGGCGATGCACGAAACGCCGATGGACCTGACGCATCTGTGGGCCGCATGGGATGACCAGAATTTATACTTGGCATGGCAGTACGTAGATGTGACTGACATTATTGATCCGGCGAATGCGGGTTCATCGGGCGGAACGCCAATCCGCTCCATGGATTTGCCGCAAACGATAGCGATCGACACGATTGCAGGCGCAGGCGCATCCATTGATATGTGGAAGAAAAATGGCGGAAAACCGATCTGGGGAGGCACAAACCTGCCGGATTACCAGTTTAACATTGCTTCGAAGATGTATCATACGGGCTATCTCTCCAAAGCGATTAACGGCGTCTTCCCGGTTGATGACGGCGGCATAAACTATAAGACGGGTGCGCAAGCCGGCATCGAAGTGAAATTCGCGGCTGGCAACGGATCAAGCACGCTGTGGGGCGTTAAGGATGCTGATGATGTGGCAAAAGCGAGCGCGTTGGTCGATTTCATCGCACTAGGCCACAATGTCAATCGCGATACGTTCTATGAGGCGAAAATTCCGCTGAGCGCCATTGGCAATCCTAACATTGAGGCGAATGGCATCGGCGTTATGCTGCACCAAGGCGAATTCTCGCCGATGGATACATTGCCTAATGATCCAGCAACCTCGAATACGCCTGGCGTTTCGGAGTCCAACTCCCCTCTGGAATGGGCAGACATTGACTTATTAACGGTTCCTTTCGCTCGAATTGGCAGGTAATCCGCAATAAGCAGCATTACGTGAAGATCCCCAAGCCGCGATGAAGCAGCTTGGGGATCTATTTTACTTCGGCAAAATAATCTCGAATACGGTTTGCGCAGCTTCATCCGATAATCGGAGAGAGCCTTGATGCAGCTCCACTGTCCGGTGGGCGATGGCTAAGCCAAGCCCTGTTCCTCCTGTCCTTTGGGTCATCGGCCCTTTCACGAAAGGCTGAAATAAGGTATCCCTCAGTTCCGAAGGAATGCCGGCGCCATTATCGCATACTAGGATGCGTGCTGCATTCGTAGTTTCTTCCAATCGAATCGAAACTTGCGTCCCTTCGATATTATGCTGCAAGGCGTTTGCAAGCAGATTGGAAAGCGCGCGATACAGCAGCTTTTCGTTCATGGGCACAAACAGCTGTGTTTCGGGAATGTGGATTTCAATCTGAAAACCTTTGTTCTCGAATATATCATAAAATTCAATCGCTAGATTTCGCAGCAGCTCAGCAAGGTCGCACTGCTCTGAAGCAAAGGGATAGTCGGGGCTCTCCAGCATGGCTAACTGAACCATATCTTCAATGAGCGAGGTAACGGTTTGGGACTTTCGATAAATAATGTCCAAATATTGCTGCTGCCGCTCCGGATTGTCTGCCATCCCTAGCTGCAGCGCTTTGGCGTAGCCTTGGATTGTCGTAGTTGGAGTCTTCAGGTCATGCGACAGGTCCAGCATCATTCTTTGTTTGATCGCTTCGAGCTCTTTCATTTCTCGCTCGGCATGCTCTAGAGCTGCAGCCATTTGGTTGAAATGCTCTTGTATTTGCGCGAATTCATAATTGGACTTATAGGAGAGGCGCTCTTGGTACTTGCCGTCTCTCATTCTCCGAATTCCGCGCACTATTTTCTCAAGTGGGCCTGTAATCCGATTTGCTGTCCATCTGCTGAACAGATAGACAGCTAATAGAAACGATAGCAGCAGGGCGAAATTAATATAGAGATGAACATAAGCGCCGCGCTTAGGCATCATTGCAAGCAGATAGTAGGTTTGGCCAGACTCGCTTGGGAAGGAAGCCAATGTTGTTTTATAAGGGCGACCGGTTCCGTCTTCAAGCAATTGCAGCAGCTCTTCCGAGGAATAACGATCCGCTTTCGTCCCGTTAACTTCTCCTCTGGCATAAACCACATGTTTGCGTTCATCCAAGATTTGAATAGCGCCTGAAGCACCTTCGACTTTGTCATAAGGAATGCGCTCATAATCAGGGCGAACGAGCGTGCCGGCCGTAATCTCATGGCTTCTGCCTAGATCCAACCCTTCACGGATGAGGAAACCAAGCGTCGAATACAAGAGCATGACCGTGATGCCAAATAGGACATAAGATTTGGTCAAGGTGGCAAATAGCCGCCTTTGTTTGTGCTTCAAGCTAATCCTCCTTTGCTTGGAATTTGTAACCGAGCCCCCTCACCGTCAGGATATGCCTTGGCTGTTTAGGCAGCTCCTCGATCTTCTCCCGCAGGCGCGAGATTTGAACCATAATCGCGTTATCGTCCCCTAAGTACAGATCTGACCAAACAAGCTCAAATAAGTGCTGCTTCGTAAAAATTTTGCCGGGTGAAAGCATGAACGTTTTTAGCAGCCTGTACTCCAATGAAGTGAGAGAAATAGGCTCATCTCCCCGAAGCAAGGTGCAAGATGAATGGTTCAAAACCAAATGGCCCAGTGTTGTTGTATCTGCAGGCTGTTCCGGAACGCTTGGCTTATTAAATTCGTTCGCACGCCGCAGCTGGGCTTGTACTCGTGCGACCACTTCAAGAGGATTGAACGGTTTTGCGATGAAATCATCGGCTCCAAGCCCGAGCCCTAATATTTTGTCATAGTCGCTGTTTCGCGCAGAAATGACGATCACCGGAAAGGTGTGAATCGTTCTTATATGTTTGAGTAAGGTGTAGCCGTCCATCAACGGCATGTTAATATCAAGAATCGCGAGATCGATGCAGCGATGCTGGAGCAGCTGCCAAGCTTCGCTTCCGTTATAAGCTACAATGGCCTGATAGCCTTCTTTCTCCAAAAAAAGCTGAAGCAGCTCTGCAATTTCAATCTCGTCATCTGCGATCAGAATCGTCATGTCCATACTGGATGTTCCTCTCTGCGTGATCTTAGCATTACATTTCGCTTCAAACCATTTGTTTCCTTCCATGTAAGGTAAAAGTAAGGTTGCAGACAGTTGGGAGAAAGGAGGGGCTGCTAAACTGCATATAAGGAAAATGAGTGGGGAGGGAATGTTTAATGTCCAAATGGTTTCGCCTAATAGCCTGCGTATTATTGGCGTGTATCGTTATGCCCGGTTCGATTCAAGCAAGCGCTCCGCAAGTTAGTGAAGCAGAGGCATTTATTGATGCGTTTATGGCACGCAAAATGAAAGAGGACCATATTCCCGGGGCGGCTGTTGCGATTGTGCGCGACGGCAAGCCACAAGTGTTAAAGGGATATGGATATGCGAATCTTGAACAGAAAATTGCCACTGATCCAAATCGGACTATTTTTCGTCTGGGCTCGATTTCGAAGACCGTAACCGCTACCGCTGTCATGCAGCTTCAAGAAGCGGGCAAGATCGATCTTCATGCGGATATTAAACCATATATCCCTGAACTTGATTTGGGCGGCGGGAACAAACAGCCGATAACGGCGCATGAGTTGCTTACCCATACTGCCGGATTTTGTGAATCGGTCTTTGCGGTTGGGCGCGACAAGAGCAAGCAAGTGACGCTTGCGGAAGCGATACGAAGCCATATGCCTGCTTTCTGCCGCCAGCAGGGCGAGCAGGTTGCGTATAGCAATCAAGGGATGTCATTGGCAGGTTATCTGGTGGAGAGGGTTTCGAATCGCCCCTATGAAGACTACGTAAGGGACAACATATTCAAGCCGCTTAAGATGGTGAGTTCAAGCTTTCATTTGGTTGAGGCAGATCCCAATTTAGCCAAGAGCTATTCGTATTCAAAGGGGGAATATACGGCTGCCCCTTATTCGTATATTCATCATCTGCCTGCTGGGGCAATGAATGCAACGGCAGTGGATATGGCTCATTATATGATCGCCCACCTGCAACTGGGCAGTTTCGAAGGCAGCCGCATTTTGTCAGAGAAAACGGCGCGATTGATGCACGCGACACAGTTTACGGTCGATAAGCGAATGCCAGGAATGGCGTATGGGTTCTTCGAACGTTATCAGAATGGGCTTAGGTTAATTGAGCATGATGGGGGCATTGATAATTTTGCGGCCTATATGTATCTCATTCCTTCGGAAAATACAGGGCTCTTCATCGCAACTAATGCTAGCGGGGGAACGGATGCGGCCGAGCAATTGATTAACGAGTATCTGAAACGATTTTATCCCAAGCAGCATGAAATTGAAGGCAAAGGGGCGGTTCCATCTCTTGAGGATCTCATGAAATTGCAAGGCTATTATATCCCGAATCGGGCACATATGAAGGGATCGCTCAACTTTACCCAAAACTTGTCAGCCATTCACGTGAAGGCCGTTGCAGATGGGGTTCTAATGGTAGGTAACGACCGGTATAAGGCGATTGCCCCGAATTACTTTTATAAGGAGAGCGATAAAGGCCAGCGGCTGTTTATCGATACTGAGCATCGTGTTTTAGCAAGGAGTGCCATTCCTACGATGATGTATGAACGCCAAAACTCTCCGTTGTACAGCCCGCTCTTGCACCTTGCCCTCTTCTTGGTGCTGGCGCTTGTTTATCCTGCACGGCTATTCCTTGCAGCCATCGGTTGGTTGATCCGAAAAATGAGGCGCAAGCCGGGCGGGTTTCAATGGCTCGACGCGCTCGTATCCTTAGCGTTTATCGGATACTTTGTTTTTATTGCGTCTACTGTTGAATTGTTCATCAACGCTATCCCGTGGTGGGCGGGCTGGGCTATGCATCTGCCCTACTTATTTGTATTTGCCCAAGTGGCCGGAATAGGCATTATGCTTATAAACAAACGGAAGGTGGCTTGGCTGCAATACGTGTTCACGGCTGCTTCTGTGGCTTATGTTGCCTACCTCTATGCGTGGGATTTCTTCCAGATCTAGCGTGCATGTGAATGTGAGGCGAATAACGAGGAGGAGGGAATAAGATGAGGAGAGTAAAGAAAATAGCGATTCTGGCTAGCCTTCTAGCTCTTGCCGGCTTAATTGCCGGACTGGTGTATCTTCAGCTCCACAAGGGCGTTCGCCCGCATCTGGATCCTGACAAAACAGCCTACTGGAAATCGGATGCTTACAACTATGTAATCGAGACCGACGGGGAAGCTGTTGTGTTTTATAATTACACTAAAGATAGCCTGATTCCGCTCGCGTACGGGCATATCGAGAAGGACCATAACTTGTATATCGATAAGCTGCACGGCCATGCTTTGCTGAACGCCATGCTGTGGAAACGGCTTCCGATGGGCAAGTTTGAACAAGGTACGCTCACGGATGATATCGGGTACCAGAAGTTTTTTACCCAAATCGATGCATTGCCTGAGGTGAAGATTAGCAAATTCACGGATGATCCGGTCGCTAACTTCGAGGCCTTCTGGCAAATTTTCAACGAAAATTATGTTTTATTCGGGCTTACGAAGACAGACTGGCAAGCGTTGTATTCCAAAGAAAGGGCCAAAATTTCTTCCGATACGTCGAATAAAGAGCTGCAAAAGGTGATGCAAGAGATGATCGAGCTTCTTCATGATGGGCATACGCAAATTTTGAAGGGAATGGGCTTATCTAGCATTCCGTCCAAACCGATGGAAGATGAGCCGCAGCGGCTTCATTTCTATATGGATAACCGGAAACGGCTGATGAAGAATGCCTTATCCTACATCCAAGGGGAGAAGCATAGCAGCATGGATGGGCTAATTCAGGCCGGGAGGCTTCGGGATGGCATGGGCTATCTTGCGCTGAACGGGTTTGACCGTTATGAGAAGGAGCAGTATTCGAAGGCACTGGATGAAGCCGTTAGGAAGCTATCCGGCTGTTCGGCAATTGTCGTAGACTTGCGATTTAACGGCGGCGGGTCGGATGCCTTCGGCATTGCTGCAGCAAGCCGGCTTGCCGAGGCGCGTTCATTGGCATATTACAAACAAGTGCGAACCGGGGTGTCCCGGGAGCTGTCTGAGCCGGCACCCATCTATGTCGTGCCTGCCTCAACGAGCATAAGGGCGCAGAAGCTGATTGTTTTGACTAGCCCCTACACCGCAAGCGCGGGAGAAACGGCTGCTATGGCCTTGCGGGGGATAGGGGATGCTGTGTTCTTAGGGGAGAAAACGTATGGCGTATTCTCCGACATGTTGTTTAATATGCTGCCGAACGGCTGGATTGTCACCCTGAGTGCGGAATGGTATACGTCGGCAGATGGCGTCTCGTACGAGCAGCAAGGGCTTGCGCCGGATGAGGCGATTGCCATTGGCACGCAAGATATAGAAAGCCGCACAGACCCGGTTTTAGAGCGGGCGATTAAGCTTCTGCAACAGTAAAGCAGATATTTCGGCATGCCAAAAACACCCCTTACTCTTGCGGCGCGCAAGGGTAAGGGATGTAGCTCTATTACCAGCCTAACGTAATCGTCAGCGCCTGCGGCTTGGTGTAGTGAAACATTCGAACATTTTGCTGTGTGCTGCATTCACATTCCGTGTTCGTGAGCATGGGGACAATGCCTTTCTTGTGGATTAGGGCAAGCTTCTCCTTCAACGCTGTCTTGAAAGAGATCGAACACCTTACTATGACCATTATTTTAATATAAAAGAAATAATGGTAAACTATTCGTTATCTAATCAATTTAATTATGGAGGCGAATATGGAGATCTTAATTATTATTATTCTTTTCATTGGATTGTATGGGGTAATCGGAAATCAATATTCCATCATTAAGCGAATGGAAGGAATAGATACGGTTTTGCGGGAAATAAGGGATAATTTGAATAAGCACAACTAGCCCGGGACGGATGTCCTGGGCTTTTTTTGTATAGATTCAGCCAGGCTTTTAGTCTAGCATGCGTGCAGCCTGCAGAGGGATGCTGAATCCGAATCATAACTGGGATAATCAGATGGATTATACGACATCCAAGACCATAAATCCTATGGGGTAGCGTAAGTTAACGACGCGTCAATACCAGCAATCTTAGGCGGATTTTATTATAACGAAATCATGGTCGATGCAGCTGCAGGCTACGATATGGACAAAATAGGCCAATCGATTAAAGAAAATTCCAAATCGCTCACTATGTTGGGGCAAGCAAGGAAGGAGCGGTCGTTCAATTATTCGAAAATAAATGAGACGATCCAAAACAATGGAAGCCGAAGAAGATAAAACAGCTGTGTATCGAGCGATTACGAATTTGGGGCCGTATTCCGTACCGGCACAAACTCATCGTGAGAAATATCTTGTTAAATAAACAAAAAGCGTTCGCAAGCTCAGTCGGTGTTGTTGTAAGCACAGTTTTATTGATAACGGCATTCGGTACGCAAACGTCCCTGCTAAACTATGCGGCAGGAACATCTTCTTCGAATTTGGCCAAGCTTCCCTCTGGCATTAAACAAAGCTATTCGTTATCTGACTTTCCCGTCGAATTCATAAAGGCAGATAAGCATGAAAAGGCCACTTTAATCGTTACTGAAAAAGACAACAATCTCATTCATTTCTTCTACGATAATGACAATCGAATACAGCTCGCAGATGAAGGGGTGCTTGTGCCACAATCTTATGCTGACGAATACGGCATAACAGAGGGGGATGTCGTCCAATTAACGTTTACAGCGCCGGAGCTGAACAATAAAACAGTCGAGATGAAGGTTTCAACAATATCCTCGCAATATTCGAATCCTTCATTTTATTGCACGCCGGCTTATTTAGAGCGCTTGGGGATCGCCTACAGCCCTAGCTCACTTGTAATTAAAGCGGATAGCTCGGCACAGCTTAGCGATGTTCGTCACTTCTTTGAACAGGAGCAGCATGTGGATACGATTGCGGACAAGAACGACCTTAAGAAGTCCGCGCAATATATTTTGAAGCAGAATAGCTTTGTCTTCATTATGTTTATGATATGTGCAGCCATCCTATCGTTTGGTGCTATCTATACGATCTCCTCTATTAATATTTATGAGCGAAAAGCCGTGAGCTTGCAACGCTTAAAGTGTTGGGTTATCCGAAACAAAAAATAAACCGGTTCATCTTTTTTGAAAATATCGTAATTACCACATTTGCAGTCATTGTCGCATTCCCGATAAGCGGCTATGTTTTTGCGTGGATTATTAAGGCATTATCGAGCACGCATCAGCAAATTCCGGATCACATCCATATTGGTGTTATGATGGCTGCCGCTGTACTTGCCTATTTCCTTACGATTTTGTCAAACCTGCTGCTTAGGGGGAAAGTGTCCAAAATTAATATGATTGCGTCGTTAAAAAGTGTGGAATAGCGCGGGATAGCAAATAAAAAGCAGAGGGATGAAGAAGGCAGTGTTCGTGGACGCTGCCTTCTTTCTTTTGGTTAATGAATAATAAGAGATTTACTGCAATGCATTGGATATGGATGAAATGTTTTGCTGATGGTATAATTTGGAGGTTGAAAGGTGATTGCGATAAACTGCTGAGGTTGGGGTGAGCAAAATGAAGGGACTAATTAGCATAATCTTAATACTTTCAATTTATTTCATTGTAAGTAATTACTATAGTATTGCTCCCCCTGTATTATTCATTCCTGCTGAAACAATCTATAATTGTATAACTATAGCTTTTAAACTCATTGTCTGCGTTCCCGTCTACTACTCGATCAAATATTTGAATAAAATGGCCGGGTGGAAGTTTTATATGTTGAGCCTCGTTTTTATTATTGCGTCAACGTGGCCTGGTGTGGTTAGTATACATGATCAATATTTAAAAGGGGATAGTTGGCTATATTCTTGGGATTTTGGAATATGGGAATTTACAATTCCTTTCTATATCACAATTGGTACTTTTTCCTTATTGGTGGCAGAAACCATTCGAAGATTGATTATAGAGTTTCGAAAAAGTTTTAATAACCTCGAATGGCGTAATGGAAAGGACGAATAATTTTGAAAGAGAGTATTTTAGTTAAGCTGTTATCAGCGTTTATTTCAATGTTTCTGATGTCTTTCTTATGTGTTATCGTATTTTTCCCTGACGAAATAATAGGGATGGTGCTGTTTGGGGCGATCATGTTTTGTTTTTTGTATTTATTAGGCGGCATTCCTGTATCACTGATTATTTCGAAGTATATAAATCCGAATAGAAGAACGTTATGGAATACATGCAGTTATGTTTTTGTTCACATGCTTGGGGGCTTGGTTGTTACCATTATTTTTATGTTCGTTTCTGAACCAGACCATTCTATCGAAATGTTTGTATCGGAAGACATGATGAGTTTTTATGGCATTGGAGCCATGAGTGGATTGGTGTTTAGTTTGATCGAATTAATAACTTTGAAATTGCGCAGGAAGAGCTATTAGTTATGGAATCCTGGCAGATCAGGAGTGTGGGATCTTAATGAAGAAAGTAATCGTAATCATTTGTTCACTATTTATATTTGCGGCTTTATTCGGGTGTGCAAGCGAGGCCCAACAGCATGAAAATAATTTTGAAGTTGGAATTGATACACTTTCGGATATTCAAGCTAACGAAACCTTTGAAATAATTGGTTTTCTGAAAAATAGCTCCAAGCACACTGTGAAGATTTCCCATGGGTCAGACATATTTACTTATGAAATCTTTGATGCGGAAGGAACGCTTATCCCGCCACAAAATCATATACTTGCTAGAAACGATATTGGATATTTGAGGGAATTGCAGCCAGATGAAGTCTATCGAAACAATGGGAAGGGCCAAAGAAGTAAAGAATATTATGAATATGTGATTGCAAAGCCTGGCCGTTACACCGTCAAAACGAAAGTGGAATTTCGTTTAGAGAATGAAGGAAATAAAGCGGAACAAATCGTTAGTGAACCCTATACATTCATCGTAAATTAGTTTCCAATGATAGACAGTTATAGCGTTACTGCGTAAAATGGGGTTCGGGGGTGACATCAAGATGGCAGCAAATTGGTGGTTAGCGATCATTATTTTCGTTGTACTGAATGGTATTGTAGCATGGCAGTTGATTACATCATTGGAGCCAATAAGCAAAACGGCACGGAAGTGGTTTTTCATCGTTGCGAATGCGGTGGGAGCATGCCTCGCTGTTGCAGAGCTGATCTGGTTAGACCTGTAGGATTGAAAAGCCGCGATTAAGCGGCTTTATTTTATATCTACGCCTATAAAACTGGGGGAAGAAATGAGCAATACAATTAAAATATTTTTAGTGCATTGCGCATTATGTGTGATAGCGATCTTTATTTATTTTGTACTCGATCGATATTCGGATTTGTACTTTATTGGCTTTGTATTGGTTGCCGTACCACTCGTTTATATAGGGCTAGGGTACAAATACGTGAATGAAGAAGACTCAACGGCGCGAAGGGCAATGAGCTATTTGGTCATTAGCTTGATCGGCATTATCGTTTGGGCTTTGTGTTTTGTTGATTCTTTTAATGATGCTAGCTACGATATTACTGATACTGAAAAAAGTGATTACTCTTTCCTTCCGCCCGAAATGATATGGGTTCTATATGGGGTGTATCAATCATTTTTATTCGCTGCGTATATTATCTTTAATAGATTAGAACTTTTGGACGTATTAAATAAATATAGCATTTCAATTTCTTCCATAACGTTTGTTATCAACTTATCGCCTATATTCTTCATTTGGTTAGGTTTTACGATAAAGAAATTAATGAAAAAAATCCGGCGGTGATCATTTGATTCGGTCATTTGATGAACAAGGTATCACGTATGCAAAAGCAGAAAGAGCAGATTTGCCCCATATCCTCAAGTTGCAGTACGAGGCTTATCAGAGTGAAGCAGAAATTTATCAAGTAATGATTCCGCCACTGAAGCAAAGCTTGAGTGAATTGGAGCAAGAGTTTGACGCACAATCGGCAAGCTTATCGTGAAGCCAGCATTTCAAAACCGAGGAATCGGGAAGCAATTAATGATGGCTATTTTTATATTAGATTGGGTTATGAGAAATTTAAGGAAATCGAAGTGAATGGGAGGCTCACATTGATTTATTTGTGTAAAGAAGGTTGATTGCCCAATAAGCCCAAAACCGCATTGCCATTAGAGGCAGTGCGGTTTTTGTTTGATTTCTCGCTTATCTCATATTGTTAATAATCGATTGGGTTGCATTTTGCATTTGTTTCATTTGATTCGAGAGGAGCTCGTAAGCTTCATTTTGTTTATTCATTTCACTCTGAAGTTTGATCATATTTAATTGTTGGCTACTGTTCAGGGAATCGATTTGGTTATTCAGTTGTTCGATCCACAATTTGATGATATTTCCCGTAATATCTTGCGTTGTATCGATGGTGATGCCCGCTGCCTGCACCTGAACTTGAATGTCTTGCGGCACTGCTACTACATCATTGCTATCAGCTGGACAGATTGCCCGAAGCTGGGCTACTAATGCGTTAAGCGCAGCAATTTGCGCATTCGCTTGTTGAATGGTATCCATTGTAGACATGTACAATCGCTCCTTCGTTTATCCTTAGTTGTTTTGGTGAGTATGATAAGGCACAGCTAGCTTCGCTGTCAATTGGCAGCTCGGAACACCATTTATCTAGATGAAATGGTTTAGAGATGGTACAATTCTAGGAAATGGAAAATAATGCGTAATGGAATTTAATAGTTAAGGAGACCCGAAATTGCATTCAATTAATTACAATGGAAGAATATTTAGAACCGTGCAAAACACAGCTAATGGTGAGGTGAACCAAGAAACGATTTTTAAATATTTTCAGAAAGAAAATAGGGTTTGGGCAGATTATTGTGGGGGCGGGATCGTTGTTGGGCATTTAATAGCCATAATTAATGAAGTTGGAAACCTCGAAATGAGCTATCATCATATCAATGAAAACAATGAAGTAATGACGGGCAATTGTTTGTCTAAACCGGAAGTATTAGCAAACGGTAAATTGAAAATGCATGAAGAATGGCAATGGACGTGCAAAGACCGCTCAAGAGGATGTTCCATCATTGAGGAGGTATAACCGATCACGTAACATCCCCAAGCTTTCGCCCACGGTTTGATGGGCGGTGTCGATTATGATAGGAGTACGGTCCCATTTATCGTACTGCCGAGCCTTAACATCCTCCCACGTAGGCAGGGGAAAGCCTGGAATATCGGTTATACGTGTAGTGATGCGGTACTTATGTTCTCGTTCGTCCGAGCAGATCCTGGCCTCCTTCATTTCATATTAAAATAATGCTCTTAAGCGAAAGAAGGTAACTCCTGTGTATAAAGCGATTCTATTTGATTTAGATAATACGTTGTTAAATTATTCGCTAAGTGAAATCAGTTCAATGAAGAGAACGCTCCAGGACCATCATGTTTTTGTTGGTGAAGATGAGAAGTGGAAAGAGTTTTGGAAGTCATATACACAGCATAATTATAGGCATTGGATGAATTTTGTAAATAAGACGGGATCACATCATTCGATTGAAGAAGTATTAATTCATTCCTTTCGAGACTCCCTTAACTCAAATCATTCTCAGCATGAGCTGTTATCTAACACGTATTGGGAGTACTTCTGCAATACTTGCATTTTTGAGGATGGAGCAGAAGAAGTTTTGCAATATTTGAAACCACAATATAAGCTTGGCATCATTTCGAATGGCCTTCATAAGGCACAAACAAAAAGATTAGATGCGGGGAATATTCTTGGCCTATTTGATTCAATTGTTGTATCCGACGAAGCGGGTGTTAGAAAGCCCCGAAAAGAAATATTCGATATTTCATTAAATGAACTGGGGCTGTCCAACGATGAAGTGCTATTCATTGGTGATTCGTTGGCTGATGATTATCACGGCGCTCGTAATGCAGCGGTGGACTTTTGTTTTTATAATAGTAACGGCCAATCCTTGTCCAATGAACATCAACCGAAGTACATAATAAACCAGTTACAAGAGCTATTGCAGTTTGTATAACGGGATAGAGTTAATGCAAATTGGAGTGTGAGGATTGAAAGTAGCAAGCAAGTAAGCATGCATGCATGGGAGGCCAAAGGTATTGAAAAAGAAGCGTCTTTTCTCAATAATCCTTTTAATTATTACGGTTTTAATAGTTGGTGTCGTTTATCCATATAATCAATTGAATAATCATGAAGATTTAGATGCAGTAAGAAGCAAAGTAGAAGAGCATCTTACAAATAAAAAAATGAAAGCAACTGACTATCAAATTAATGTGGAGTATCACTGGAAGAGTAAGCTGTTTGGTTATGATCCATATGTGATTAGCGTTCAATTCCATGACGAACCTGATGTGAAGTATTACTACAAGTATGATTACAAATCAGAAACCATGGGCGTTTATCAGAATGGTGTCGCTCCGGGAGGAAAGGAAGATAAGAACTTTAAGCATGCAGAGTAGGAGGCTGCGTCCGGTGTAACCTCTGCTTTGCATTAAGGAGGAATGAACGCATGGATTTGGAATTCTTCGCTAAGTTGACTGATAAAGAGCTTTGTGCCGCTTATGAGGGCGAAATGGAGTGGATGGAGTCGAATGCACTAGCAGAAGATAATCTGTTGAAAATGCTTTGTGACAGATATGAAGCAGAGACTGGCGAAGCTATCGATGTTACTGCAGCGGCGGATGCTGTGTTGTATGAAATGGCGACGAGGTATTATAAGATTAGGGTGAAGTGAATACAGGAAATGATCTTAAACCGCATCTGCTTTTATGGCAATATGAACGCGCCGAATCGGCGTGTTTTTTTGTTTCTCCGTATGGACTTTACTATCTACCATCCCCCCTATACTTTCTCTAATGCGTCCCGGCGCTAACTTCCCTACAATCAAAGAAGATACGCGACAATTTAGCGAAAGAGGTGGATTCCCAATGACCAACAATCACTCATTTGTAAAAGGTTCCTTCAGCGAAGGCCCTGCGGCGCCGCGAGATCCAGTGGAAAAACGCAGTGGTTTTTTTATTTTGTTTGAATCGATTATCGAAGCGACAGCACGCCTGGACGGATGCTTCTCGCAAGAGGTTTACTTGGAAGGGGAACGGCTCGTAGAGAAAGCCAGACTAACGGGTGGGGTCACGGATGAGAGAATACTGGGGCTTCTGCGGAGCTCCAACGGATTTCGGCAGTTGGTACACAGCATCGGGATATCCGTGAAAGTGCAGGATCAAGCAGATGAGAAACTTTATTTCACATTTGAAAATTGGGGGAAAACGAGCAAATACGAGACGGGGACGAAGCTGGGCATCCCATGTCCAGCTGACGGATCAGAGACGCTCCTGACACTAGATGACTATGAATGGTCCGTGGATGATGATATGCCAGGCAAATTTTCTATCGAATTCGAGCGAGCGGGAACGCTTGCGACAGCAAGCATTATGTTGTATCTGCGTGAAGGTTATCAAGCGCCCGAGATTTCGGCGGAGCCTCCGGTTGACTATGAGTCGGCAGCGTACCATGAGATGATTAAGAAATCGCTCGTAAGCCGTGGCAACAATAAGCGATTGAAAGCGGCCATCGAGAAAGCAAAGCGGGGCGAGGATGTCACGATTGCCTACATTGGCGGCTCCATCACCCAAGGCGCAGGCGCCAAGCCGATCCATTCGGCATGTTATGCTTACCAGTCGTATGCGCTGTTCAAGCAATTGTTCGGGCAAGACAGCAATGGCCATATTCATCTCATCAAAGCCGGCGTAGGCGGTACGCCGTCGGAGCTCGGAATCATTCGTTATGAAAGGGACGTTCTACGGGACGGAGCGGCAGAACCGGATATCGTAATCGTGGAATTTGCCGTCAATGACGAGGGTGATGAAACGAAAGGCAACTGTTATGAGAGCTTAGTTTTGAAAGCCCTCGCCGCAGATAACGAGCCTGCCGTGATTTTGCTATTCAGTGTGTTCATAAACGATTGGAATCTGCAGGACCGGCTATCACCCGTAGGCTCGCGTTACGATCTGCCGATGGTTAGCGTCAAGGATGCCGTAGTGGAGCAGTTTCGCTTAACGAAGGATGAAGGGAATATCATTTCCAAAAGGCAGTATTTCTACGATATTTACCATCCGACGAATGCGGGGCACACGGTCATGGCGGATTGCCTCGGTTATTTATTCCGTGAAACCGACCGATCCCTGCCGGATCAGGAGGACATCTCACTCGCTAGGCCGCCGGTTATCGGCAATGATTTTATCGATACGCTTTTGCTCGATCGCAACAACGCTGCAGGCATAGCTACGATAACTTCGGGCAGCTTCAGTGAGACCGATGCTGATCTGCAAATGGTGGAGATGGATGCCCAACCGCATGGAACGCCACAGTTCCCGAATAACTGGATGCATGTATCCGGAACGGACAGCTTTATAATGACGATCCGGTGTAAAATCCTTATACTGGTATATAAGGATTCTGGGAGCAGAGATTTTGGCAGTGCGGAAATTCGAGTAGATGGGCAACTTGCGAAGGTCGCGGACCCGCATTTGAACAATTGGACACATTGTAATGCTATGATTTTGTTAAATGAGCCATTCGCCCAAGCGCATACGATTGAAATCAGGATGCAATCCGGCCAAGAAGACAAGCGGTTTACGATTTTAGGATTCGGTTATGTAAGGTAGATACTAGTTGATATGGAGATGATAATATTTTCATAAGCAGAAGTATGTTAATCATCTGTGTGGCGGCAATTGCGATATTGTCTGCAGGCTGTTCAAGCCATCCTTCGAGTGAGGAGGCGGGTGTTCAGCAACCGAGCACCGCTCCAATCATGAACAATACCGAGGAGTATGAAGGAGTTATTTTGTCCGATTCCGATATGAGCGAATGGACGCCGAGTGAGGATGATATTGCGCAATTTGAAAAGGGATTTCGGGAGTATCTAGTCTCACAATCGAAGGAAGCAGAGGGTTTGGAAGCAACGTCCCATAGCGCCGAAAACTTCACCTATATTCTCGATCATTTCAATGCATACAAACGGCAGTACGTTGGCGTAATCGAGTCAGGGGAAAAGGTTGTTTATTGCAACCTGCTAATAGACGATAACAATAATAGTGACTGGAAGAACGATCTGGTTCTGGTGATGGATGGTGGACCGCGATACTTCTCGATTAGATTTTATGTCAAGAAGGAACGTTACTTTGACCTGATGATTCATGGCTATGCTTAATGCCTAAAGGATGCACTGTAACGTTGTGGTTCCGTTAAATGAGCAAGTCTAACGGACCTCAGAGCCGCTAAAACCCTCCAAAAGTGCCTTTTGCAAACGTAACGGACTCCACGGCCGCTATTTAGCCATTTTGCTGACTTAGGAGGCCAGTATTGGTCAAATAGCGGCTGTACGGTCCGTTAGAATGTAAAGAATCCAGATTGTGATCAAAATAAGGGCTGCTCGGTCCGTTACAATTGATACTTTGATAACCCCCGAACAGCGTTAGTCGTGTCGGTTCCATTATTGTAAATGAGCTGGATATAAAATATTTTAGAATCGTTGTTCCAAAACGTAAGCTGTGGGATGATCGCGTATAATGGATATCCTTGCAGGATTATTTTCTGGTTCGCCAGCTGAGTGCTTTCCAACTCCCAATGGCTAATCGTCTCGTGTTCGACATCATGCACAAGAAGCTGCTGCTCATCCGGGGATAAACTGTAGGAATAGCCTACTCTTACTGGATTTTGCTCGTCTACCGGTTTGCTAATTAAAGTGGTGAACTGCGCGGTAGCCTCGTTATAGATGAAAATTCCGCTCTTATGATCATACTCGCCGTCAAAAATTAACCTGCCATTCGGTAATGGGTGATAGAGCCCGATTCCTTCCGAATCAATTAATAACTTCGCTTTAGGCAGCTTGTCCTGAATAGTGATTTTGTAGAGACCTGTCTTGACTTTAGTTCCGCCAATCCGAATGTATAGCCCATCGTCGTGAATCTGAATCTCCTCATCATAACTATAGGAAGTTTGGTCTAGCTCAAAATAATCGTGCAGCTTGACCGTCAACAGTTCCCCAGAAGCCGTGTCGGCAACATACAAAACGCCAATCTCTCCGGTAAATACAACATATTGTCCTTCTGAATCCGCGAATAGCTCCTTATTGCCATCCCACAAGAGCTTTTTATAAGCTTTCTGGCCTTTGTCCAGCACCGCTTGGCTCTTGCCTGTTTCCGTATCGTATAGGTACGTAACTTTCCCCCGATTATACAACGCTAGCTTGCCATTAGCAGAGACATCCACTGCCGGTGTATCCAGCAATCGGCGCATACGGCCTTCCTCCTGCAACGAAGCCGTATACAAGCCATCCTTACGATTAAAAAGCATAGTGTCATTCTGAATCCACAAAATGTCACCGTAGACTAAGCCCTCGGGCAGAGGAAGCTTAGCGCCTGTCATCACGGGCTGCTCCATGCTGTGAATGTCTGCTCGGACATCACTGCTTAATACCATTGTGTCCGCTTGGGCTACTGGGTTCCCGCATCCTCCTGTAACGACGAGCCCGGTGGCAAGCAGCATAAGCGCTAGCGCCTGAAGTTTCCTATTCCAGCTTGCGCGAGCCAGCGTCCGTTGTAATAGGCTGCGATTCATATCAATATCATTCCTTTCGTTCGGGTTACGAGGAGTATAACGAAAAGTTATGTGCAACTTCGCGTCAGATGTTGCCGGCATATGGCCGGAGGGGGAGCTTGACTCGTACCTTAACGTAGCGGCCCTCTTGGCAAAATGTGATCGTGCCGCCATGATGCTCCGCAATGGATTTGCATATGGCGAGCCCTAGCCCAATACTGCCCCTCTCGCTGGGCGCGGTTCCACGATGCTGGTAGAACGGCTCGAATACGAGCTGGCTGTCCACTGCCGTTTCATCGTCCAACTCATTGCTAAACTGGATGGCTGCATTATTGCCCTGGCGCTGGATTTGAATATGAATGGCCGTTCCTACTGCACCGTATTTGATGCCGTTGTCTAGCAAATTAATCCAAACTTTGCGCAGCTCGGCCCGTTGGCCGAATACGGTCCAATCTGCCGGACTTCCCGCCAGTTCCAGCTTCATGCCGTATCGGGCTGCTTTGATCGCCATATCCTCGCAACAATCCTCGATTTCCGCTGCAAGATCGAGAGGCTCGGCGTCCTGCTCCCGAACTCCCTCGTCCTGCTGGGCCAGCTCTAGCGCTTGCGTAATCATCTCATGCAGCCGGTCACTTTCCAGCTTGATTTTTCCAGCTGCTTTGCCTAGAAACACAGCATCGTTGAAATCCCGTTTGCTAATAATCTGCGCATAACCCGAGATGGTGGCAATCGGCGTTTTCAATTCGTGCGTGATATGTTGATAGAAACGGCGCCTGCTCTGTTCCAATGCGACAACTTTGGTTTGTTCCGCCGCTATGCGATGCATATGCTCTTCAATCTGGTCCTTCATTTGCTGGAAACTGCCGGCCAACTGCCCGATTTCATCCTCGCGGCGAATTGCTGGCACAGCCTTCGCAGCATTTCGTCCAGCTCCGAATTCCCGTAAGGCATGGGACAGGGCAGCTAATGGGCGGGATATTTTATTCGTTAGGACGTGTACAAACAACGAAACGACGAGGATAAGGCCGGCTGAAAACCACCCGAAGCTTTGCAAAATCGCCGAGTTTTGCTTGAATCTAGCCGTATAATCGCTGGAAATACAGAAGACACCGGCATAGGAATCCTTAAAGTAGAACGGGAAAGACATGAGTGCAAGGCGCTTGCCGTATTCATTGGTAATCGTAACGGCGGAGCCGTTATTTTGCGTAATCGCCGCATGCACTTGATTGATTTGTTGCAAAAGGCCCGATTCCTGTTTTTCGAAAAAGGCATTGCCGTTCACTAGCAAATAAGCCTCGCCCATAAATCGTCCATCCTTGTTGTAAAAGGCAGTCGGATGCCCGCCTGTTCGGCTGAGGCTTAATAGGAGCGGTTGGATATGCACCTTCAAATCGCCAACATCTGTATCGTTGAACAAAAAATATTGCTGAATATAGCCATAAGACGTCATTTGCAGCTTTTTCATGTCTTCTTTCACAGCCTGAATCGCTTGTTTGTTCAAAATATAATCCATATAGGCGTATAAGCAGCCTGCCGCCACAATAAATAAGGCCATAAACCCCACCATAAACTTCCGGTAAATGGACCTCTTAATCACCGTTCTGCCGCCTTTCGCCAAGGCGATACCCGATGCTAAATACCGTTTCAATCAAGCCGGTGGCAAGCTTCTTGCGAATGCGCTGGACATGCACGTCGACCGTCCGCAAATCGCCTTCATAGTCCATTTCCCACACGTAATCGACGATTTCCTCTCTTGAAAACACGCGCCCAGGATGTTCCCAGAACAACAGCAGCAATTCGTATTCTTTGGGCTTTAATTTGATTTCTGCATTATCCTTATACACAGCCCGCCTGCTTCTGTCCAATTCCACGCCATCGGCGATCGTAACGTGAGCGCCTGCCAAGCGGTGATCCGCTTTTTCCTTCCGCCGCAGCAGGGCTTTTATTCGGGCGGACACCTCGCGCAGCTCGAACGGTTTGGTTAAGTAGTCGTCCGCGCCCAGCTCAAACCCGATCATTTTGTCCGTAAAATCGCTTCGGGCTGTCAGCATGAGGATGGAGACGGGGAAGCGGGAGTAGACTTCTTTGCATATATCAAATCCGTTCCTATCCGGCAGCTTCACATCCAAGATGAGCGCATCTGGCCCAACCTGCTCAAGCAGCTGCAAGCCTCGCTTGCCAGTATCCGCCTCAAACACCAGATAGCCTTCATCCCGCATGGCATATGCTATGATCTCTCGAATTGATTCGTCGTCCTCTATAATTAGCAGCTTTTTCTGTACCTGCATTGGAACCCCTCTTCTGGTCGGTAATAAGTGAGAAATAACGATTCTATCATTATACAAAAAAGTTATTGCCAACCTATTAACAAAAGCGTCGTAATTCCAGCCCCGCAAGCATCCGCGCACGGGTAAAAGCACGCCGAGGGCTCGCGCGCTTCTGCATTCCTAATATTTTACATATAATCGCGCTGCTGGCTCACTTCTTGCGCGAACGCTCGGAACAGGCGGGCAGAGGGAGTAAGATAATGCTTTTCCTTCCATTCGATGCCGACCTCGCATGTGCACCCCGGATCATTTACCTTGATCCAGTGCGTCCCTTCAAGCCGCAGCCCGCGGGATTGGGGCAAGAGGGAAACACCCAGGCCAGCTGCGACAAAACCGGCAACCGTGTGCAAATCTTCCGCCGTATATTTGACGTTAGGATGAAAGCCCGATGACTGGAAGACCGTGTCGATTGTTTCCCGAAGCCCGCATGTGCGATTCACTTCAATGAAGGGTTCATTCACCAGTTGCTCTAGATATATGGATTCCGACTGGGCCAATCGGTGCGAAGCCGGGACGACAGCGTATAGTTCGGCCGTAAGCAGCGATTCCCTGACAATCCCGGACTTGCTGCTGGCAGGGGACGTAATGCAGAGATCACACTGGCCGCTTTCCAACAGTTGCAGCGTGTAGGCGCAGGAGCCTTGAAACAATTCGAAGCGGATGTTCGGATAGATGGCATGAAACTTTTGTATAAGCTCGGGGACAAAATGCGTGCCCAAAATCGTGCCGAAAGCGAGTGATACGACGCCTGATTCCGGTGCGGTCAGCTCAGCCAATTCCTCCTTGGCGATACGAATTTCGCGAAGCGCATCTGTAACCCGTGAGGCAAAGAGGTGCCCGTATCGGTTCAATTGCACCGTTCGCCCCGTTCGTTCGAACAACGGAACCCCTAATTCCTCCTCTAGCTTAGCGATCGAATGGCTTAAAGCCGGTTGCGTAATCGACAATGTTTCTGCAGCTTTGGTGACATGCTGTAAGCTGGCCACGGTCAAAAAGTACTCTAGCTGGTTTAACTCCATGCGCCTTCTCCCTCCGTTTCCTTCGGTTAATACATGAATCATATTTATGATATATATGAAAACAATAGATTAGACGTTATGTATTGTCAAATTATACAATTGTGGCGTAGGGAATAGAACATCCGACAGATTAGAGCGGAGAGAGAATGGAGTGGAGAGAATATGAGGGAAACGGTCCCTAACCAGAGGATCAAGCGAGGGTGGTTTTTTGCGATCTTGTGCCTTGGCGTGTTTGTTGTTTATATGGATTCGACGATTGTGAATGTTGCGCTCCCGGAGCTGCAACGGTCATTTGGGATCGGAATGGAGGGCTTGCAGTGGGTGGTAGACGGGTACGCGATTGCATTCGCCTGTCTATTGCTTTCAGCCGGAACAATCGGGGACATCGTGGGGCATAAGCGAATGTTTACAATCGGCATGGCTGGCTTCACGGTCTTTTCAATATGTTGCGGGATGTCAGAAACAGTGGAATGGTTAATTGCTAGCCGGTTTCTCCAAGGCACCTTCGGGGCGTTATTGATTCCCTCATCCCTTGCGTTTATCCGTCATCTATACGAAGAGCCTGCCGCGCGGGCCAAAGCGATCGGGATTTGGGCAGGGCTTGGCGGGCTAGCTTTGGCGATAGGCCCATTAGCAGGCGGTTGGCTGGTGGAGACATTCCAATGGGAGAGCGTGTTCTGGATTAACGTGCCGATCGGTGTGGCCGTCACCATTATGATGATTGCATCAACAAGAGAGACGGCACGAAATACGAAACGCGTATTGGATGTTCCGGGGCAAATCCTGTTCATTCTTGCAATTGGCACATTGGCGTATGCGCTCATTCAAGGCCATGCTTTAGGATGGAACTCATTCCCGATTGTTGGATGCTTTACTGCATCCGGCTTGTTGCTGCTCGGCTTCTTGGCATGGGAATCACGGGTGAAAGAGCCGCTTCTTCCGCTGCAATTGTTCAAGATTCCAGCCTTTGCAGTCGCATGTCTCGTTAATTTCCTCGGCTTTTTCGGCTTGTTTGCTGTCGTCTTTCTAATGGCCTTATATTTTCAAAATATTAATGGATTGTCGCCTACGGAAGCGGGCGTACGGTTCTTATCCCTGAATGTGAGCATCATGGTCGCCTCTTTCGTCGGCAGCTCGCTTGCCAGCCGCGTCCGGCCGATGATTATGATCCCGGTTGGGCTTATGGCTATGGGAGCCAGCTTGCTCTGGCTCATGATGATTGCGCCAGATACGCCATATTCCCAATATGCATGGGCACTTGCAGGCATTGGCGTCGGCGTCTCGTTCGCTGGCACCTCCGCTACGGTTGCGCTCATGTCGTCTGTCCCGTTGCAATTGGCGGGAACGGCATCAGGCGTCTCCAATACAGCCCGGCAAGTTAGCGCTGTGCTTGGCGTCGCGTTGTCAGGCACTTTCGTATCGGAACGGCTGCGCCATGCCGAAGCTGGCCTGTCAGCTGGGGTTCACGATAGCCGTGTGGCCAGCTTGTTTACCGGCGGCATGTACGACACGTTCCTCCTCGCTGCAATCGCATGCTTCTTCGCCGCTGTTGTTGCTTTTGCCATGCTGGCATCGGTAGCTCACCGGCATAAGCGAAAGGCTTTGCAGGCGAGGGCTGTGGGGCAGTAAGCAACAGATTGGCATTAGCCATCATGATCAGGCAGGCTGCCCGGAGAGTTCTCGGCAGCCTGCCTTCATGCATGCCTTATGCTGTAGAATTCGTAATCTCCTGCAATAGCAGCAGCAGCTCGTTTTGGAGCTTGCTGTTCAGGGCAATGCGGGGAGGCTGAGCAACTTTGCCCTTCTCGATATAAATGCCCGTTTGGCCGTTGAACGCAGCGGCATGTGCAGCCTCGTAAATCCGCTTTGCTCCAACATCGGGAGAATTGAAGAATGGACGAAGCAGCTTAAACCAGCCAGGCAGGCCGCTGCTTGCGGACATCGCTGTTTTATTCGGTCCGGGATCAACGACTCGCAGCAGGATATTATCTTTGGCGAACGATTCGGACAGCGCGATGAACGCTGCTGCAGTGGCAAGCTTGCTCTGCGCGTAAGGGCTGAACTTTTTGAATTTTATTGGCTTCTGCAGCTTGCCCAGATGGAGTTGGCGTGCCATTCGCATCGCACTTGATCCGACTGCTGTCACGATTGCATTTCCTGACGCAGCAAGTTGAGGCTTGAGCAGATGGGTCAGCAGAACCGGAGCGACGGTATTTACTTCAAAATGGATTTCGTTGCCTTGCGGGGAATAGGCCAAATGGTTTTGGAGAATGCCTGCATTGTGAAACACTTTGTCGATACGGGGATGTTGTTCAGCAACTTGCATCGCTGCCTCCCGAATCGCGTTATGGTCGGACAAGTCGGCAATGACCGATACAGCGGCAAGACCGGGAAACGCTTGGCGTAAGCTATCCAATTGGTTCTCCGTTCGAAGCTTATCCCTATTTAGGAGGACGAGCTTATAGCTATCTTGGGCAAGCAGCTTGCACAGCTCCGTGCCAAGGCCAGAGTAGGACGCCGTAATAACGGCGATTTGTTGATTATGGTTAGACATCGTAATCCCTTCCTCTCATTTCGTTTGTGGCAGAGGGCGACATAGTGACATAACGGGTGCAACGTTTTTATTGTCGATCGCATCACCTCCTTATTGGAATGATCATTCAAATAAAGGTTAAAAGAGAGACCTGTCGAAGAAGACAGGCCATCTATTTAAGAATGGACAACGTGCTTTGAATGGCATCTTTGAAGAAGGGGGGCGGGAGGTTTGTTTTGGCTAGTGTAGCAAGCCCCGAGAAAGCGTTCGTGAAGTATCGGCCAAGAGCCTGTGGGTTAAGCTCTGAACGGAGTTCACCAGAGTGGATCCCGTGTTCGATAAATTGCGTGAAACCGTGCTCCAGCCGTTCAAAATTAAGGGTAACCAGTTCCGCCACTTTCTCGTCATGCAAGGCTAATTCGGTTGAGGTATTCGTCATGAAGCAGCCCCAATTGCATCCATCTTCGTGAACGAGCTCCACCACGTTGGAGAACAAGCGATCTAGCGTCGCATAAACCGGCAATTGCCGAGCAAGAATGGCAAGCGTCTGCGAGATATAAATGTCTGAATAACGTGCAAGGCATTGGAGGTACAGGGAGTGTTTATCGCCGAAAGTGTCGTAGATGCTGCCCCGGTTTATTCCCATTGCCAACACGAGATCGTTAATTGATGTTCGCTCGTAGCCTTTGCGCCAGAATAGCTGCATCGCTTTCTCCAAAGCAGCGGAAGGTTCAAATTCTTTAGTACGAACCATTGCCTTCAGCCTCCTTGCCAGTAGTATAGCTATTCTGGAACGAAAGTTCAAATATGAAATGGTGCAACACCATAAAAACAACTATCATTATGATAAGATCACGCCTGTCGGCACACATTTATCGCCCCTTACAATGGAAGGATATTCGAAACCAAAGGTAGGGGAATGACAATGAGTTGGATCGTGGAACAATCCGGATTTGATCCGGACAAAATTACGATAAATGGCAACAAATTTATGCAAGGCAACGGTGCTCTCGGTTACAGGGGAACGTTGGAGGAATTTACAAAAGAACAATTGACGGCATGCACGCCTGCGGGGCTGTATGATAAGGTCGGCGACCAATGGAGGGAGCCGATTAATGCGCCGAACGGGCTGTCGACGCGGTGGTTCTGTGATGGAGAGCAGCTAGGGCTGTTAACGGCAAAGCATGAATCGCATGTGCAAACGCTCAATATGCGCAACGCGACCTTCAATCGGGCAACGACATTTGTGGCGTCAGGCGGCAAAAAGGTAGAGGTAAGCTCGAGCCGGTTCATTAGTATGCGCAAGCTTGACCTGATCGTCATGCAGGTGGAAGTTCGCTGCTCGGAAGACGGCGAGCTAACGGTTGAAACAGGCATCGATGGGGATGTTTGGGACATTAACGGCCCTCATCTTGAGGATTTTGCCACTGTGGATCAATCAGGCATTGTTGCATTGTCGGCGCTCACGCATGAGCTTCGCCAAACGGTTTGCGTAGCGGAAGGCGTTGTGTGGTCTGGGATCGATAGCACAGAGATGTCAGTTCGGCAGGCGAATAGCGCTTACCGCAAAGTGTCGTTCCACTGCCAGGCGGGATGGACGTATTCGTTCACGAAGTATGTGTCCGTTCAATTCGGCGAAGACCAGGCCGAGACGGCCGAAGCGGCGATAAACAGCGTGAAGGAAGCGATGGAAGCGGGTTACGAAAGGCTGTTAAGTGATCATGAACGGGAGTGGGAACGCAAGTGGGCAGCGTCGGACGTTCAGATCGACGGCGACGGCGAAGCGCAGTTCGCATTGCGCTATAGCCTTTACCAGCTGCATATCATTGCGCCGACGCATTCGGAGCAAGTATCGATTCCAGCGCGTGGCTTGTCCGGCCAGGTGTATAAGGGAGCGGTGTTCTGGGACACCGAAATGTTCATGCTGCCATTTTTCCTGTACAGCCAGCCTGACATCGCGCGCAATCTCGTCATGTACCGGGTACATACGCTCGATGGCGCACGGAGAAAAGCGGCGGAGTACGGCTATCGCGGAGCTTATTTTGCTTGGGAAAGCCAAGAAACCGGCGACGATGCTTGTACGCTGTTCAACGTGACGGATGTGTTCACGAACCGCCCGATGCGGACGTATTTCCGCGACAAGCAGATTCATATTAGTGCAGACGCTGCTTACGGCATTTGGGAGTATTACCGGTTCACTGGCGACGAAAGCGCGCTGCTGGAAGGTGGAGCCGAGGTGATTTTGGAGTGTGCGAGATTCCTCCATTCCTACTCCTACTATAAAGTAGATAAAAACCGTTATGAGCTGTTGGATGTAACCGGACCGGACGAATACCATGAACGTGTAAACAACAATGCGTTTACGAATGCAATGGTTAGCCTGACGCTTGAGATCGCACTGGAAACGGTGGAGCTGCTGAAGGCGAAGCATCCGGCGTTCTGCAGCGAATTGTTGGCTAAGCTGGAGTTCGAAGGCGATCTGGAGCATCTGCGCGATATGCATCGAGAGCTGTACGTGCCGCAGCCGGATCCAGAGACACTGCTCATCGAGCAATTCGACGGCTATATGAAGCTTGAAGATGTTGACCTGCCAACATTGAAGTCGCGGATTCTGAACAAAAATGAGTATCTGGGCGGGGGCAACGGCCTGGCGACGACGACGCGAATTCTTAAGCAAGCTGATGTCGTGCTGATGCTTCACCTGCTGAAGGACCGCTATTCGGAGGAAGTGAAGAAGGCGAACTGGCAGTATTACGAGCCGCGCACGGAGCATGGTTCGAGCTTAAGCTCCTGCATTTACGCGTTGGTCGCGTCAGATATCGGATCGCCGGATTGGGCATATAAGTATTTCATGAAGACGGCGACGATTGATTTGACAGGGGAATCCAAGCAGTATGTTGGCACGCTGTATATTGGCGGAACGCATCCTGCCGCGAACGGCGGCGCTTGGATGGCGGCTATTCTCGGCTTCGCAGGCATTCGCCTGACAGGCGGAGAGATCGCCGTGAAGCCTTCGCTGCCGCAAGGCTGGAATTCCATCACGGTTCCCGTGTTAATTAAGGGCCAGCAGTTCTCGCTGCACATCACGCCTAACGAGGTGGTAATTGATTCAAGCAGCAGCAACAGCTTGGTGCAGCCGTTCAAGATCGGTGGGGAAACGCTGCTAGCAGAGCCGGGCAGCCAGTTGGCGGTTCGCTTGGTCGAAGCGAATAGCGGTGGCGGCCTTGCTGGATAAACAAGTAAGATATGGCTAACCGCGTTGTGTGCGGCTAGATGAATTGATTCAATTAGTGTACAGGAAACCCGAAAGATGGGGCATTGTGAGTCATGCCTATCATTCGGGTTTTATATTTTTTTGCGCTATGATAGGTTTATCGCATTTCATTCGAATAATAAGGCAGACGCTGCTATTCGGGAAGGAGGAACGCATTTGACCATAACGGAGGACAATGTTGTGAGCGAGCTGCAACAACGAAACGAGAAAGCCATTGCTTTCATCATCCAGCAATATGGCGGGTTAATTGCTGCCATTATTAAGCGCCATGTGAATCACGAGCATCAGGATTACGAGGAATGCTTGGATGATGTATTGCTTGCGGTTTGGCATCACATTGATGATTTTAATCCCGAGATTAACGAGTTTAAGCAATGGCTAGCGGCAATTGCCAAATATAAGGCGATTGATTGCCTAAGGAAACGGATTAGGGTCCGAACGAAGGAGCTGACGGTGGCGGATATTGATGATTCGATGGCGATGGCAGGAGGATTGAGAGAGACCGCGTTAACGGTTGATGAATTGCTAGAGGCGCTTACTGCGCAAGAACGCACCATTTTTGAAAACTATTATTTAATCGGAACACCATCTAGCGAAATTGCGAAGCAATATAACTCGAAGGAATCGTGGGTCCATAATAAGCTATCCCGAGGGCGGAAGAAGCTGAGGAAAATATGGATCGATTACAATGGCGGCGGAAAGGGCGTGTAGCGATGTCAATCTATCGGGAGCTTAATGGCGTTCCTATTGATCTGGGCGAATATGCGGAAGAGGAGCTTACGCGCGCACAACGCAAACAATGGGAGAAGCGAATGGCTAGCAAATTAAAGGCGCAGAAACCAGCCCGCAGGATGAAATATGCAGGGGCTGCTGCGGTTGTGATGGTTGCTATTGGCATAACCATAAGCTCTAGCCATATGGCGTTTGCTAATGTGCCGATTATTGGCAACGTCATCGAGCGGTCGCTTGCATTATTTGGCCATAAAGCAGGGGATTTAACGCCGTATAAGACGTCCATCGGAACGGCAATGAAGGACAAATACGGTACGTTCACATTGGATGAGGCGATAATCGATGACGGCCAATTGTTGCTTAGTGCTACTTATGTGGCAGCCAAGGCCCGCCCATCATTTTATCAGGTTCCGCAATTGGCGGAAGTATGGATGAATGGGAAGGAAATCAGCCTGTTGGGTTTAGCCATGTATACGGTAACTTTGCATGATCCTGTTACTATTTTGTATGAGGTGCCAATCGACGCCTCCCAGATGACCGAACCTGTTTCATTTCGTGCCGCGTTCAGCTTTGAGAAGGACGATACAACGAACGCCCCGTGGGCGGTTGATATTAACGTGTCGACGAAACGGCTGGTGCAAGACAGTTTAACGGTGTCTATCGATCGAATTGTTCACAATAGTAACGGGGAATCGATTCATTTTGCGAAACTGGTAGCGACACCGGTGTCTACTGTGCTTTATTTTGACGGGACAGAAGGGGCTGTTGGTTCGTTCTTGCTTGTTAGCGAATCCGGCGCTATCATCAATCCTTTTGATGAGCGGCGCTCATCGGCTGAGGGCTCGGTCTATCGTTATCCAGCGATCAATTGGCGCACAGAGAAGTATGAGATCGTGCCAACCGATGGAGCGTACAGCCCTCGGATTCGAATAAACCCGTAGAAAGAAACGCTCCCGTACTCAACGAAAGTGAGCAGGGAGCGTTTTATTTATTATCCAGCTAGTACATCAAGACCCGAAATTACGAGGTCAGCTTCTTTCAAAATGTCCGGGCTGCCAATGCCGACAACCTTGGAGCCAGCAGCTTTGCCGGCTTGAACGCCAGCTTCCGCATCCTCGAATACGACGCAATCCTTCGGATCGAGGCCAAGCGCGACGCTCGCCGATACGAATACTTCGGGATCAGGCTTCGCCTTCGAAACTTTGTTGCCATCGATCACGGCGTCGAACAAGTCGGTAATTTCCAGCTTGGACAAAATAAATTCGGCGTTTTTGCTTGCAGACCCGAGCGCGATCTTAACGCCTTTGCTTCTAAGCTGCTGCAAGTACGCCCGCGCGCCAGGCAAAATCTCTTCTGGCTGAAGCTTCGCTATGGATGCAACGTACTCGTTGTTTTTGCTTTCTGCCATTTCATTAAAGGCAGCCTCGTCGACTTCGACGCCTCCGATTTCGAGTAAAATGCGAAGCGATTCCACGCGGCTAACGCCTTTGAGCCGTTCGTTATGCGCTTCGGTGAATTCAAAGCCTAGCCGGTCCGCTAATGCTTTCCATGCGAGATAGTGGTATTTAGCCGTATCGACGATGACGCCGTCCAGATCGAAGATGGCGCCTTTCATATTTTCTAACATGTGTGATTCTCCTTTATTGTTCCAAATTAAACGGACATGCCGACTTTCGCGAGACTGATCATAACGCCAGCGGCGTCTACTGTGTAGGCTTGGCCATAGATCGTAAGCTCGACGGCTTCGCCGGATACGACCTTAATGGATGCGCTTTGCTTGTTCACTTCAACATGCAGCTTCGATTCTTTGTAAGAAATCGGGAAGCTGTAGCTGTCCCAGCGTGCTGGAATCGTCGGTTGGAGGACGAGCTTATCTCCGTCGGAGCGCATGCCGCCGAAGCCATAGACGATGTTCAGCCATGCTGCCGCAATGGAGGTTGTGTGCAAGCCTTCGCGCGTATTGCGGTTGTAGTTGTCCAAGTCCAGGCGCGTTGCGAATTCGAAGAATTGGTACGCTTCTTCTTCCTTGCCGATCTCCGCAGCGAAGATGGAGTGGACGGAAGGCGAGAGCGACGATTCATGAATGCAGCGCGATTCGTAGTACTCGTAGTTGGCTGCTTTCTCAGCAAGCGAATAGTCACCGCTGTACAAGAACATGAACATAAGCACGTCTGGCTGCTTGATCATGTCGTAGCGGTACAGGCGGTCGTACGACCAGTGCGAATAGAGCGGGAATTCCGTTACCGGGATCGAATGAATGTCGAGATGCGGCATATCGAAGAAGCCGTCATGCTCTTCATAGATGCCTGTTTTCTCGTCCTTCGGAATTTTCATAAGCTCCGCTTTTTTCTCCCAGTCGGCTTGCTCCTCAGTTGTCAAGTTGAGCCGCGCCGCTAACGCTTGGAACGTTTCGCTCGAATGTTCAGACATGTCGCCGATCACTTCAAGCGTGTATTCAAATAGCTTCTTCGCCATAAGGTTGATATAGCAGTTGTTGTTGACCATGAGCTGGAATTCATCTGGTCCCATAACGCCGAAATAGCCGTACAGGCCGGTTTGTTGGCCGTATTGCCCACGCGTCGCATAGAAGCGGCTAATTTGGATGAGCATTTCCAGCCCTTTGTCATACAGGAAGTCCTTGTCGCCCGAAATGTTCACGTAGTGGCGAATGCCGTAAGCGACCGCTGTGCCTACGTGAAGCTGGAGGTTGGAGTGCTGCCATAGGTCACAGCTTTCCGTGCCATCGATCGTTGCGATTGGATAGAATGCGCCTTCGCAGTCCAGATCCTTCGCGCGTTCGAGGGCATAGTCCAACGATTTGTAACGGAACTCGAGCAAGCTTTTGGCAGCTTTCGGGTTGTTGAAAATATAGAACGGCAGGCAGTAGGACTCGGTGTCCCAGAAAGCAAGGCCGCGATACGCTTCGCCCGTAAGCCCTTTAGCGCCGATGTTGAAGCCCGGATTGTCGCCATGATACGTTTGGTACAAATTGAAAATACAGAAACGGATGCCCTGTTGGTTGTCTGGATCGCCTTCAATGACAATGTCAGATTCTTTCCATACGTTGTCCCAATAGTCCGCTTGCTGCTGCGCCAGCTCGTCATAGCTTGCGCCGACATACGCTTGCGCCTGTTCTAGCGCGTTGTTCCACAGTTGCTCAGTCGTCGTGGAAAGCTCTTTCTCAGCGTAGTTGTACACGAATTTATCGAAGGTCGTTGCTTCGCCCTGAACGAGCTTAATCGTAATATCTTGGCCGATGAAGCGGTCTGCTTCTACGAGTTTCGTTTGCACGGCGTTCGGTACGTCGGTCGTAAAGCCGGAGAAGAGGCGGTTTTTCGTGTTGACCGTTTCGCCGATCATCGCTGTTACGCCATTCGCTTGGCCATGCTGTATGCTTTGCCAGAAGTTGCGGCCTTGATCTTCATGAATGACGGAGAAATCTAGCCCTGTTCGGACTGCGACTTCGCCAGAGAAATTAGTGGGTTCAAAAGTGATGCGCTGGCAGCCCAGATTAGAAACGTTCATGCTGACAAACCGCTCGAATGTTAATTTGAGCCGTTTGCCATCGGACAATTGCCAGATGAAGCTGCGCAGATAGGTGCCGCGCTTGAAGTCGAGCTCGCGGCTGAACTCGCTGAACCGGCTTGTTGCCAAGTCAAGCTTTTCGCCGTTCACGCTGATGCGGGTATGCAGCCAATCGACTGCGTTTACCATGAAACGAAGGAAACGAATGATGCCTTTATAATGAGCGGAAACTTTGCTTTCTTCGAAGAGGCCGTTAAAGTAGCTGCCGATCAAGGAATCGCCGCTATAGCCTTCTTCCGGGTAAGCGCGCACGCCCATATACTCATTGCCTAGGGAGAAGATCGACTCCGAAACGCGGTTCCGCGCGGGATCGAAGCCCTTCTCAACGACCTTCCATGTATCTACGACGAGATACTTGTCTGCTATTTTTGCCACGCCAGTCCACTCCTTTAGTGATTTGAGTCCCCTAATACAGTACCTATCCAGATTAGTGCAATCGCTGCGCGGAACAAATGTTCAACTCTAATGAATGTATGTGCATTTATACCGAGTTTCGGGTTTGGAGCTTAGCCGTCATTTTGTTATTTTTGAAAAGCTATTTATTCGTATTGATCGAATATCACACCTTTGCATTTTGGGAAATGGCATTTTACTTGTCAGCCGTACTAACGGTAACCTGTTATTTCATTTGGATCTGCTCTTGGTTGCCAAGCAAACATGCCAAGCACCGCGGGGCATGAACCTGCTTGTACATACATTCCTGTCGCTGGAAATTAGGTGGCAGGTTATTTGCATTGGGAGGGTGATGTGTCAAATTTGTTTGACACTATGTATGTTAAATGTTACATTCTTGAAATAAACCAAAACCGAAGGAGCCTTGCCATGTCCTATCAGGAGAAGAAAAATATCGTTTCGCTCATCAGCTCGATCATGATTTTTGGGTCCTACTGCTTGTATGTTTATATGAAGTATAAAGATGCCATTATGGAGGGGACGGAGCTATTTCGTTTCTGGGGGGCAGTCATTTTAATCCTTATTCCGGTAACAATTGTAGCTAAAATCGTTATCGAGATCGTGTTCATCATTATTAACCGGATCGCAACGAAGGAAGTGGAGCCTTCTTTCGCTGATGAGTTCGATAAGCAAATTGAATTGAGAGCGATGCGTGTGTCCTATTTTGTTTTTATACTCGGATTTTTGCTTGCGATGGCATCTTTGGTGCTGGAAATGAACGTTTCGGTCATGTTCGCCACATTAATTCTCTCGGGTTTTCTATCTGAGGCAGCCAGCATCGGGACGCGTTTATATCTTTATCGAAAAGGAGTTTAAGATGGGCCAAAGTCACATAAACAATAGTATCCGCAGCTTACGGTTCAACCATAACGAAATGACCCAACAGCAGCTCGCCGACCTCGTTGGGGTGACAAGGCAAACGATTGTAGCCATTGAGAAGGGGAAATATTCGCCTTCCTTGGAGTTGGCGTTTCGAATTGCACGGGTGTTTAATCAGCCGCTCGAGAGCGTCTTTACGTATGGGGAAGAAGGCTAGAACGAAGGCGTGATTTGCCGATGGAAGCAGAAGGCGAGTAGCTTATGCCTCTGCTAGGAACATGAGGAGGGATTTCATGAGAGCAATCGTGTATGAACGATACGGGCCGCCGAATGTCCTTGCGATGAGCGAAATGGCTAAGCCAGCGCCGAAGCGTGGCGAAATTCGAATTAAAGTTCATGCGACGTCCGTCTCGGCTGCGGATTGGCGTATCCGGAAAGCGGACCCGTTTCTTGCAAGGCTTTTTAATGGGCTCTTCCGTCCCAAGCGCGTCAAGACATTGGGGTTCGAGCTAGCTGGAGTAGTCGATGAAGTGGGTGAAGGCGTGACACGTTTCAAGCAGGGAGACTCCGTTTTTGCCTACACGGGCCTAGGCTTCGGTGCTTACGCCGAGTATGTATGCCTGTTGGCAGATGGGGTGAGGGCCAAAGAAGGAATCGTGGCGATGAAGCCCGCTAATATGGCGTATGGGGAAGCGGCGACCGTCCCAGTCGGGGGACTGACTGCAATGGGGTTTCTGCGAAAAGGCGGCATCGCACAAGGGCAGAGGGTGTTGGTCTATGGCGCTTCTGGAAGTGTAGGCACCTATGCTGTACAGATCGCCAAGTCCTGCGGGGCAGACGTTACTGGCGTGTGCAGCACTGGGAATATCGAAATGGTGAAGTCGCTCGGTGCGGATCGAGTTGTAGACTATACGAAGGAAGATTTTGTGAATGGTGGCCAGACGTTTGATTTGATTTTCGACGCGGTTGGCAAACTATCTTATTCACGTTGTAAATCCGTACTTAAGAATCAGGGCAAGTATGTAACGGTTAGATCCTCGATGCCATTCAAGCACGAACACCTCGCTCAGCTCCATTCGCTCATTGAAGCAGGGAAAGTCCGGTCCGTCATCGATAGAACTTATACATTGGAGCAAATTGTTGAAGCTCATGCGTATGTGGAGCAGGGGCATAAGAAGGGAAACGTGGTTGTTATGGTGGAGCAAGGCCTGTAACGAAGGCTAGCGCATGACGCGCGAAGGCTGCCGGCCGGCGCCTTGCGGCCAACGGCCAGCGCCTTGCGGCCAACGGCCAGCGCCTTGCGGCCAACGGCCAGCGCCTTGCGGCCAACGGCCAGCGCCTTGCGGCCAACGGCCAGCGCCTTGCGGCCAACGGCCAGCGCCTTGCGGCCAACGGCCAG
>NZ_WSTC01000043.1 GCF_009789195.1 Paenibacillus sp. MMS18-CY102
CATTTTCGGGTATAGTAGTCATCGAGTAGGGTCCTTTCTTGGTGGTCTCAGCAACCCCGAGGATACCCTACTTTTTTATGTTCTGGGAATACTCCAGATCATGGTACACAGACTATTGTACGTCATCCGTCAGCCGCTCAACGACGCCAATAAGGCAGATATTCCTCCCCTATTCACCCGTCAGCCGCTCAACGACGCCAATAAGGCAGATATTCCTCCCCTATTCACCCGTCAGTTGCTCAATAAAAAAGCGGCGGACGATACGCTCTCTCCAGAGCCCTAGTCCACCGCTGTTTCCTTCTATCCTTTAAAACTATCCTGCCACCGAAGCAGGCGATGCTCTAACAAACGGACCAAGGAGTCCGAAAGCTTGCCGACGGCCGCAAAAATCGTAATGCCGACGAACACGACATCCGTCTGCATGAACGAGCGGGCATCCTGGATCATGTAGCCTACGCCAGATTCCGCGCCAACTAGCTCCGCCACCACGAGCACGAGCCACGCGATGCTAAGCGACAGCCGTACGCCGAGCAAGATGTTCGGCAGCGCCGCGGGAATGATCAGCTTCACGATCTGCCGGTAACGGCTGAATTGCAGCACGCGCGACACTTCGAACAGCTTCGAGTCCACGTTGCGGACACCGAGGAATGTGTTCACATAGAGCGGGAAAAATGCGCCAAGTGAGATGAGCAGCACTTTGGACAGCTCCCCAAAGCCGAACCACATAATGAAGAGCGGCGTAATGGCCAGCAGCGGAACGGTGCGAATCATTTGAACCGTCGGATTCACGTATTCCTCAACCCGCCGCGACATTCCGACGAACAACCCGAGCAACAGGCCGCTGCCCCCGCCGATAAGAAAGCCTAGTGATGCCCGCACAACACTGATGCGCAAATGGCGCCCTAACTCGCCGTCGGCGATTAACGAAACGTATTGCTTCAATATAAGCAGCGGCGACGAGAATAGCTGCTGCGAAATCACCCCATAAGAGCTCAACGATTGCCATAATACAAGAATGATGGCCGGGATCAGTGCCGCCCTGTAGGCTAGCTTCCATTTGGCTGATCGCGCTTTGTTCACTGACGCTGGCTTATTCAAAACGCCCCCCTGCTTGCGCGCGTCCGCCTGTACGGTTGTCGACATCTCTCTCAACCTCTTCCTACAATAGAATCTTCTTTCTGCCTAAATGCTGTAAGCGTCCTGTTCCTGCTCCGTATGCTCTAGCTTGCTGAGCACATGCGTACGCAGCTCCGTGAAAGCCCGGCTCGTGCGCTTGCGCGGATACGGCAAGTCGATCGGCACGATATCTTTGATCCGGCCCGGCTTCGCATCCAATACGACAACCCGCGTGGACAGGAACACTGCTTCATCAATGTCATGCGTGACGAGCACCATCGACGTCTTATTCGTTTCCCAAATATCGAGCAGCGCCTCCTGCATGTGGCTGCGCGTGAATGCATCCAATGCGCCGAACGGCTCATCGAGCAACAGCACCTTCGGCTTGCGAAGCAGCGCCCTTGCGATCGCTACCCGTTGCGACATCCCGCCGGACAGCTGTCTCGGGTACGCCTTCTCGAATCCGGTGAGCTTCACTAACTGAATCAACTCATCGACCCGTTGGCGAATCGCAGGGTCCTTCAGCGACAGGTCGGCTGCGATATTGCCCTCAACCGTTAACCACGGGAATAACCGATGCTCTTGGAAAATGAACCCTTTCTCTTGCGAGGGGCGAACAACCCGCTCGCCTTCCAGCAGCACTTGGCCTTCGAAATCGGTGTCCAAGCCTGCGATGATTTTCAGCAGCGTACTTTTGCCGCAACCGCTGGGCCCGATTATCGTCGTAAAGTCGCCTTCGTTTACGTTTAGGCTCAGCCGATCCAACACATGCACGCCAGAGCCATTGTCCCCTCGAAACGTTTTGTTCACTTCCTGAATTTCAAGCACGGATCCCATGCCCAACACCCCTTCTACGCAGCCTGCTCGGCTCTATTATTCATCATCACTCTTGGCGAGAGACGATTCTCGTTTCCGTTTATTGGGGCTAATCTTAGCATTCGGGTCGGTATACTGTCAATACCCGAGTAAAACACTAGGAGAAATATTTATTCAAACATATACACCCTTCTATGAGAGTCATGGCAGGACATGAGAGTCATGGCAAGACACATGTGCAGCAAGACACAACTAAGCAAACTGTGCTCCGTTATGCTTGTCACGCTTAACAGTAAACTGGATGTTTCTAGTAAGAGAGAATATGGGGTGCCGCCGTACTGTCTATTTCTAACGGACCGAGGAGACGTTATTTGGCCAAAAACAGATGTTTTTTTGTTCTAACGGACTCAGCAGCCGTTATTCGGCTAAAAACACCATCATGAGGCAGCAAATAGACTAAATAACGGCTGTGGAGTCCGTTACATTTGCAATCGGCCCAAATAGAGGGATATAACGGCTGTCAGGTCCGTTAAAACTGGAGGGGATCGAATCTGAGTCTGTGGCATCTGCCGAAATTACGCCAGAAGCGCTGTTCGCACGCCAAACAGCCCCTATCCAGTGAAGGAAAGAGGCTGCTTGGTGTGCGTTTTATCACAATCTGCTGCTCTACTAAACCTTGAACTTCCCAATCATCGCCGAAAGCTCGCCAGCCAAGGCCGATAACCCGTCCATCGCCACGATCATCTCTTGAACGCCCGCATTCTGCTCCTCCGTATGGGCGTATACCTCACGGGAGCCGTCCGCCGCCTGTTGGGCAACATGCTCAATCGTCTGGATCGCGTGGACAGCCATATCTGACTGCGCGACAAGCGCATTCGCGCGCTCTGCAACTTTGCTAATCTGGCTAGCAACGTCTTCCATCGCTTGGCGAATGCCGCCGAACACTTCCCCTGTCTGGTTTACGCGATGCATGCCAGCCGTTACCTCCCGAAGGCTGACATCGGCTGCTTTCATAACCGAAGCAGTTTCGGTGCGAACGCCTTCAACAAGCTCGGATACGGCCGAAGCTGCGTTTCCCGTCTGCGTGGACAGTTTGCGCACCTCATCCGCTACAACCGCGAAGCCTTTACCCGCTTCGCCTGCACGTGAAGCTTCAATCGAAGCATTAAGCGCCAGCATCTGCGTCTGCTTGGCGATATTCGCGATCAAACTCGCTGTCTCGCCAATTTGCTCCGAGCGAATGCCCAGGCGCTCAACGAACGATCCGAGGCTGCCCATCTGCTCTTGAATGGCATGCATCTGCGAAACTGTCGATAATACAATTTCTTCGCCTGAACGCGTCGCCTGCAACGCGTAAGCGGATTGTTGGTCTGCACGCTCCGCCAATTCCGCGATTGCGCCAGCTCCAGACGACATCGTGCCAACCGCTGTGACGCCGCGGTCAACCCCCTGCACCTGCTTCTCCGTTCCAACCGCAATCTCGCCCATAATCGAAGAAATCTGATCCGAAGACTGCATAATATAATCCGATTGCTGGCGCAGCTTGTCCGCTGATTCCGTTACTTTGCCAGCATGCTGCCCTAGCTCGCTAATCATGGCATGCCAATTGTCCTTCATGCTATTAATCGCCAATGCCAAGTCCAGAATCTCATCCCGATTGCGCACATCGACGGACGCAATTGTCAGGTCGCCCGCAGCAAGGCCACCTGCCGTCCGAACCATCGTCCGCATCGGGCGAACGATAAGCCTTGATAGAATAAGGCCGATGAGAATGGCAAATGCAAGAACCGCTACACTGCACAGAATGAGCGTATTGACCGTCTGTTTCGATTCCTGCTTATAATCGCTCAGCCTCTGCTGCAGCGAGGCTTTCTCTGCCTCCCCCAGTTGTTCGGCTGATTGATTCAATTGGTCTGTGATCGGAATCGCCCACATAGACGCTTCCGTTTTCGCGAGATCAACGCGCTTCTGCTCCACATAACCCCGTACCTTCACAAGCAGACGCCCGAATGTCGCATTCGACTCTTCCAGCGATTGTACGGCTTTGTCCCGCTTCTCTACGCCAGTATCTGCGCCCAATCCTTCAATTCGCGAACCGAGCTGTTTGCTCAGCTCTTCCATTTGCTTCGCTTTATCCGCCGTCGGATCGACCAAGTAACTAAACAGCAAGCCATGCTGGTGCTGCGCGTCGATCTCAATTGCAGAAACAGTCTCCATTGCTTGCGAATACGAATCGATTAATGCCGTGTAATTTCGGTCCAGCTTGTTCATAAATAGGTAGGCGATACCTGCGGTCGCACATACCAGCAGCGACACCGCCACGAAAGCGACGGTCAGCTTGCGGCCTAGCGAGAAACGGAACGATTTTGTCACCTGAAGCCCCCCTCAAGTTTTTGTCTATATACACGCGCAAGGGCCGCCAGATAAAAAACACCTGCGGCCGATTACGAACGATATGTTATGAAATTATTTTTTCGCCATATATTTGCGGATGTCGAATGCAACTGCCGCAACGATGATGAGCCCTTTAATGATGAGCTGGTAGTATGGGCTTACGCCTACGAACGTCAAACCGTAGTTAATAACGCCGAAGATGAGTACGCCTGCTGCAACGCCCGGTACCGTACCGACGCCGCCTGCTGTAGATACGCCGCCGACTACGCAAGCCGCGATCGCATCAAGCTCATACATGTTGCCGTAGTTGTTCGTTGCGCCGCCCGTACGCGCTGCTTCCAGCACGCCTGCTAGGCCATAAAGCCCGCCGGATACGGCATAGATGATGATCAAGTTACGTGCAACGTTAATGCCGGATACATGTGCTGCTTGGACGTTGCCGCCGATTGCATACATGTTCTTGCCAAGGCGTGTCTTATTGAAAACAACCCAGCAAATCAGTGCTACTACGAGAGCGATGATAACGATATACGGTAGCGTATAGCCGCCGCCTAGATCGAAGTAACCCGAGCCCCACTTCATGAAGTCTGAACGCAAGCCGCCGATTGGCTGCGATTGGTTCGGTTTCATATCGAAGTACAGCGAGTTCAAACCATAAATGCCGACCATCGTGCCCAGCGTTGCGATGAACGGAGGGACATGAAGCTTCGCGACGATCAAGCCGTTAACCAAACCTACGAGCAAGCCCGCGATGATGCCGATAATAACCGGAATCCCTACCCACAGATGCGGCAAGTCTGGATAGAACTTGTTCGCATAAGTATCAATCTGAAGCATCGATGCTGAGATAACAGCTGTTAGTCCGACTACGCGGCCTGACGACAAGTCCGTACCGCCTGTAATAAGGACAAATGCTGCGCCCAATGCGATTATAAGCCGTGTCGACGATTGCTGCAAGATGTTAATAAACGTCGAGAAAGCCAAGAAGTTTGGATCAGCGATTGCAATGCCGATGACGAGCAAGATGAGCACGACGAAGATTGCTCTCTGCGCCAAATAATTTCTCACTTTGTATAATGGATGCGTGTTCATGCTTTATTCCCTCCTGTAACTGCCGATCGTTGCTGTGCCGCCAGCCGCATAATTTCTTGCTCGGTTGCCTTGCTGCCTTCTACGATGCCTGTCATTCGCCCTTCGCTCATGACCATAATCCGGTCGGACATGCCCAGCAATTCCGGCATCTCAGAGGAAATCATAATGATGCTTTTCCCTTGCTTGGCGAGTTCGATAATGATGGAGTAAATCTCGTATTTGGCACCGACGTCGATGCCGCGCGTCGGCTCGTCGAGCAGCAGAATATCGGGTTCCGTTAGCAGCCAACGCGCCAGCAGCACTTTCTGCTGGTTACCGCCGGACAGGTTCCGAATTTGCGTATCAACCGAAGGCGTCTTCGTCCGCAGCTTCTCTACGTTCAGCTGCGCTTCTGCCCTGCCTTCGCTCTCCTTGATTAATCCGAGCTTGTTCTGGTAACGGCCCAAGTTTGCGATAATCGTATTCTCGTAGACGGACAGTACAGGGAAGATGCCTGTAACCCGGCGTTCCTCTGTGAGCAGTGCGATCTTATGCTGCTTGGCGTCAGCTGGAGACTTGATCTTCACTTGCTTGCCATTAATGCTAATCGTACCGGAAGCGACGCCACGAAGGCCGAACAGCGCTTCGATCAGCTCTGTACGCTGCGCGCCGACAAGGCCGCCCAAGCCGAGAATCTCGCCGCGGCGAAGCGCGAACGATACGTCTTGGAACGATTTTGGATTCGGTGACGAAAGCTTCTCGACATTCATGAGTGTCTCGCCCGGCACATTCGTCCGCTCTGGGAACCGCTCTGTCAGGTCACGCCCTACCATTCGGGAGATGATCAGGTCTGTCGTCAGCTCGCTCGAATCCCAAGTGCCGATATATTTGCCGTCCCGCATAATCGTAACCTCATCGGAGATTTGCAGGATCTCTTCCATTTTGTGCGATATATAAATAATAGAAACACCGCGCTTGCGCAGCCGATTAATGATGCTGAACAGCTGTTCGACCTCGTTCCCCGTAAGCGAGGAGGTCGGCTCGTCCATGACGATGACCTTGGAGTTAAACGAAACAGCTTTCGCAATTTCCAGCGATTGAATCTTCGATACCGACAGCGAGCCCGTCCGAGCGCGCGGATCAACATCAATTTCCAGATCGCGGAACAGTTGCAGCGTATCCTCGTACATTCGCTTTTCATTAACAAGCTTAAGCGGACCGAATCCAAACGTCGGGAAACGTCCGAGCCAAATATTTTCCATTACGTTCCGGTGAGGAACGGGGTGCAGCTCTTGGTGAATCATTGAAACGCCGCTGTTTAGTGCATCTTTGGAGTTGTTAATCGCCATTTTGCTGCCATTGATAAAGATTTCGCCTTCGTCCGGCTTATAGATGCCGAACAAGCATTTCATCAGTGTTGATTTCCCTGCTCCGTTCTCTCCCATAAGCGCATGCACGGTACCGGGCTTCACTTTCAGTGTTACATTACTGAGCGCTTGCACGCCGGGAAAGGCTTTCGAAATCCCTTTCATCTCCAGTACATGTTGCTCCGCCATTCTCTATCCCTCCCACTTGACCAGCCCTCGCACGGAATGCGAGAGGGGCAACGCTTCAAAATGCCGCTGCCCCTCCCCCATCATTCCTTATTGCGCGTCAGCAATGTTGTCTTTGGTGATTTTTTTGTATGCA
Organism: Paenibacillus sp. MMS18-CY102; assembly: GCF_009789195.1. Taxonomy (GTDB): domain Bacteria; phylum Bacillota; class Bacilli; order Paenibacillales; family Paenibacillaceae; genus Paenibacillus_T. The sequence goes on from NZ_WSTC01000043.1 coordinate 7,087, forward strand.
ATCCATACATATTTGCCGTCAGTGATGTCAAAGCCGATGTTTTCTTTCGTTGGCGTTTCGCCTTTAGCCAGTGCCGTAGCAATTGCTACCGAAGCTGCGCCTTGGCTCTTCGCATCGTTAAGCACCGTTCCGAGCATCGTGCCGTCTTGGAGCGCTTGGATAGCAGGAGCTGTTGCATCAACGCCTACAACTGGGATGTATTTGTCGCCAGTGAAGTAGCCAGCTGCTTTCAATGCTTCGATTGCGCCGAGCGCCATGTCGTCATTGTTTGCGAGAACCGCTTCGATTTTGTCGCCATTGGAAGCGAGGAACGCTTGCATTTTCTCTTGGCCTTTTACGCGATCCCACATTGCTGTATCTTCAGCGAGCTTGTCAACTTGGATACCAGCGTCTTGAATCGCTTGTACCGAGAATTTCGTACGGAGCTCAGCATCTTGGTGCCCTGGCTCGCCAGTCAGCATAACGTACTGGAGTTTGCCGTCGCCGTTTTTGTCTGCTTTAGGATTAGCTTTCCAGTAGTCAACGATCAGTTGGCCGGAGATTGTGCCGGACTCTTCTGCTTTCGCGCCTACATAGAATACTTTGTCCCATTTGTTCATGTCTTCAGCTACCGGCTCGCGGTTCAGGAAGACAACTGGCGTGTTCGAGCTTTTTGCTTTGTCGATGATAACGCCTGCCGCCGTACGGTCAACTGGGTTGATGATCATCGATTTATATTTTTTGGAGATAAACAGATCGACTTTTTCGTTTTGCGTTGGTTGCGCGTTCTGGCTGTCAACGATGTCCAGCTCTGCTTTGCCTTTTGCTGCATCGGACATTGCGTTACGAACGCCCGTCATGAACGTGTCATCAAACTTGTAGATTGCTACGCCAAGCTTTGGCGTTCCAGCTGCTGCCGTGTCGCCGCCGCTGCCACTGTCTTCTGTCTTAGAAGCGCTGTTGCCGCAAGCTGCAGCCGTAAGCATAACCCCTGTCATAAGTGCAAGCATCAACGTCTTTTTAGTCTTTTTCATCTGTATTGACCTCCCTGGAGACCTCTGTAGTTCGCTATCGAGCAGCCTTTAGCTTTGTGTGCTTCGTGCGCTTCGCTTAGCGTCTAACGACATTATGCTTCATTTACGGCTGGATTCGAATGTAAAATTCTCATGCTTTCTATCGAAATTCTCATTACTTCGTCGAACGTTATGCGCATTTTTATAGTTACGGCGGTTTTCGTTAAGCTATTGGATAAAAGGAAACAGCATCTTCTGATTCGTCATCCAAAACATGTTGTCTGCATTAATAACCTTTGTCTCCAGCAAAATAGGCTTATCATCCCGTGCATTCGAGAGAAGGGAAACCGCCTGCTGCACGCCAAGGTAGCCGGTACTGAATCCGTTCTGTACGACTAGCTGTTGAATAACGCCGTCTTGCAGCAGCTCCAGCTGGCCGGTATCACTGCCGAAGGCGACTAGCTTAATCTGGCCCTGCTTGCCTAGCCGTTTCACCTCGTTGGATAACCCAAAGGAGCCCGTTGACTCCAGTGCTAGTGCACCATCGATTCGCCCACCGTCAAGCAGCTGCTTCGCCGCCTCCCAGCAAGCATCCTTCTGATTCCCGCATGCGCCGCTCTGCGCCATCGAAATTCCGCTATAGCTTGCAAGCACAGCCCGAATGCCGCTTTCCCGCTGCACCAGATCGGGATCAATTCGGTCCGAACGAAGAATGACGACCGTCCCCCGGCCATTCAACAGCTTGGCCATCGCCTCTCCCGCCTGCCGCCCCGCTTCTTCATTGTCTACCGATACCGCTGCCTGCACGCCCTTGGCTTGCCGGACATCGTTCAGTGTCACGACCGGCATGCCTTTGGCCGATGCCTTCGCTGCCACCTCTGACAAAACCTGCTCTGTCGCCGGATCAATGAGGATGGCAGACACGCCGTCGTTCACGGCCCGCAAGGCAGCAGCAAGCTGCTCATCCGCATCATCTGATGGCTCGAATGCAATGTATTCCAGCTGTGCGTCGAATTCCTTCGCTGCAGCGTCCGCGCCCAGCCGCATCGCCTCGCCCTGCTCGCTCGCATGAACGGGGGCAACTAGCACAATACGCCGAGGCGTCTCCGGCGCCTCTGATGTAAGCTGCGAAGCAGCGCATGCCGGCAGCAATATCAGAACAAGCAGGAACAACAGCACGGTTCCGATCCTCCATCTGCCGAAACCTTTTGCCTTAAGCTTCATCCCCCTGCACCTCCTCGTCACGCTCCCGCACGATCGGCATCGTTACGCGCACCGTCGTCCCTTCCTCCTGCTCACTTTCATAACTGAGCCCATATTGCGCGCCATAATACAGCCGGATACGGTCATGGACATTATGCACCGCAACGCCCGAACCTGCACTCGTCTCCAAAGATGGTTCGCTTGATCGCACCGCATCATTCGAATCCGTCCGGTCCAAAATGCCCGCCAGCTTCTGCGGCGACATTCCGATTCCATTATCCGCAACGACCAGCACAAGAAGCCCGCCCTCTACAGTTGCACGAATTTGAATGAGCCCTTCGTCCACCATATATTCAATGCCATGCACGATGGCATTCTCGATCAACGGCTGCAGCACCAGCTTCAGCGTACTGCAGTCTAGCGCCTCTTCGTCCGCATCGATGGTGAAGGCAAACTTACGCTTAAACCGCATTTGCTGAATGGTCAAATAATGCCGCGCATGCTCCAGCTCCTCACGAACGAGTATCGTCGTCTTGCCTTTGCTAAGGCTGATGCGGAAGAGCTTGGACAGCGACGTAATCATCGTGATGACATCCTCGTTCTTGCTCATGCCGACCATACGAACGACTGAATTGAGCGTATTGTATAGAAAATGCGGGTTAATCTGCGCTTGCAGCGCTTCCAGCTCATATTTCCGCTTGGACTCCTGCTCGAAGACGATCTGCTTCATCAGTTGCCTGATCTTATCCAGCATCAGGTTAAATCGGCTTGCAAGCTGCACAACCTCAAGCGGACCTTGCACCGGCAGCTCAACCTCGAAGTCCCCGCGTTCCACCGCCTTCATCGTCACGCCCATCCGCCGAATCGGCCGGGTCAGCATAGCAGCAAGCAGCATGGAAATGAGAATCGCCATAATGAGCACGACCGCAACGACGCGCACCATGTACCGGTTTACCTCTTGGCGGGTCGTCATAATTTCATCCAGGTAAGAGACGCCTACGACCTTCCAGCCGATATTTTGCACCGACTTCACCGTATTTAACCGTTTCACGCCATCCGATTCATCCGTATAGCTCGCAACCGAGGTGAGCGCTTGCTCCACGCTCTCGTTACGCAGCCCCATGTAAATTAACTGCTGCTGCGGATGGAAGACGATATTGCCCGCGCCCTCGTCAATGATATAAACATAACCCTTCTTGCCAAGGCTGATCCGGCTGCTGAGCTGATTAATTTTTTTGAAATTGATATCGACCAGCAGCACAATATTCATCGGTTTGCCGCCATGCATAACGGTGATGCCTTTGCTCATCGACACGACCCACTTGTATGTCCCGTTGTACAAATTTTGCACATGCGGCAGCGAGAAGCTCAGATGGTCCGGCACCCGAATCGCCGAGTGGAACCAGCTCTGCTGCGACACATGGGCGCTTGCCCGGACGGGCAGTGACGGATGGTTGCGCAATAGCGACCCTTGGGCGTCGAACAGTGCAATCGATACAAGATCGTCGCGGCTGTCCATGATCGTATCGAGCTGCTTGGTCAACTCCGCGTCATCCCACTGCCCTTCGGTCAGCATTTTTTTCTCTATCGTCCGGTATAACTGGGACATGCCGTCCACGTAATCCTCAAGATTGTAGCTCACTTGGTCCACAATCTGCTGCGTGCTCAAATAAACGTTTTGCTCGGCCGTTCGCGAAAACTTGTTATAAAGCAATACCGCTACGATGGCTACGATGAATAAAATAAAGAGCGAAAACGACCACAATATAATCGATCGAATGCTGCTTCGCTGCACCCATTCGCCCCACCGTAACGGCAGGATGGCCGAGCGGCTGCCGCCGCGCCTCATGTTTGCTGCTCCCCTTCCGCAGCAGAAGCAAGAATCCGGCTTCGGTACTCCTTGGGCGAGATGCCAACCTGTTTCTTGAAGCAGAAGCTAAAGTAATTCGCATCGGAAATGCCAACGCGCTCTGACACCTCGAACGCTTTCAGCTCGGTTGTGCGAAGCATTTCCTTCGCCGCTTCCATGCGAGTGTGCATAAGGTATTGCACGAACGTCATTTTGACCTCTTTCTTAAACAATCCGCTAAAGTAGCCTGTGCTGATGTGCAGATAAGCGCACAGCACCTGAATCGACATGTCCGGGTCAACATAATGCTCCTTCGTATATTGAATCGCCTTCTCGACGATATCTTTGTACGTGTGCTGCCGCTTGCTCGCAATATGCTTCATCAGGCGCTGGCAAAGATCATGGAACCACCGCTTCGCCTCAGGCAGCCCAGAAAACTTAAATATCTCGGCATGCATCTGGAAGCCAGCGCCGAACAGGCCATCCAGATCGACATCCGCATCCTTCGCCGTCCGCAGTACGGCCGTTACAACCTCAAGCAGATAAACCTGCATATCGCTGTAGGCATATTTCGATTCCAGCAATTCTGAGAATACAGCCTCGACCGCTTCCTCCAGCTCCTCCGCCGTCCCTAGCTTCAAGCTGCGAATGAGTGCCTGCTCCTTCAACTCATCGAACCGCAGCTTCTCATACCCGCGCCCTTCCACGTCATGGATATAAATGACTCGCTCCGAGCCCAGCACCAGGCGATAATCCAGCGCAAGCAAAGCATCGCCATACGAATATTTGACATCCGCAATGTCGGTCACGACAGATCCGACGCCAATCGTTACGGGCAGCTTCAAAAAGTGGACGATGCTCTTCAGGATGTTCCCGAGCGTCTCCTGCACGTTAACCAGCCAGCCCTCTTTATCCCCCGCATGCGCGTCAATGGCTAGTACAGCAATGCTATCTTGATGAATAAAAGCGGTTCCAATCCCATTCAAATCAACGAGTTCGCGGGCGATGTTCAGCATTGCGTGCAGCATGAGATCCAGATCGCCCGATTGCCGCAGCGAGTGCCCTGATTGTTCCGTTGCTTTATCATCCAAAGGATGCAGGGCAATGACCGCAGCCGCATAACGCGAGCCCAGCAGCTGAAGGCCATAATGATTCATCCGCTCTTCGATCTTCGACCGCGGCAGCTTGCGCGTAAGCAGCGTGGCGAGGAACGTTTCGCGCAGCACAGGCAGGCTCGTCCGATAATGCTCTTGCAGTTGGCGGATATCCTCACGCTCGGCGACTTCCGTTTCGATTCGGTCACGGATTTTGAGCAAAACCTCCCTGAAGCTTTCAGAAGAGAACGGCTTAAGCAAATATTCATCTACACTCAGGCGAATCGCTTGCCGCGCGTAATCAAACTCATCGTAGCCGGTGAGAATGACAATCTTAATGAGCGGATGATGGGCGCGCAGCCACTCCGCCAGCTGTAACCCATTCGTGAAAGGCATGCTGATGTCCGTAATGACAACGTCCAACGCTAGGCGGTCCGCCATCTCCATTGCTTCCTTGCCATTCTCTGCGGTCCCAACGATCGTAAATCCGTTTGCTTCCCAATCGATTTCCTGCACGAGGCCTTCGCGAACATCTATCTCGTCATCGACCAACAGCACTCTATACACAGATAATCCCTCCATGAACATTTCGAATTTTATTATTATCGGTTAAAAGCAGAAAAATCCACAACCCCTAAGGTTGTGGATTCGGCCGTTCATCCGTCTTGCGCGTATGCTTCAAACGGTACGCAAGAGGGGTCAAACCCTTCTGCCGCTTGAAAACTTGGAACAAATAATTACTATTCATAAACCCGTGGCTAATTGCGATCGCTTCCACCGTATTCGACGTTTCAACCAAATCCTCGCAAATGCGCTGCAGCCGAAACGCCTCCAAGTAGCTGCTAAACGACTCAATGCCGAACTTATTGAAAATGCGCTGCAGCTGGCGAACGCTAATCTGAATGCGATCCGCCACCTCCTGTAACGTGAGCGGGCTCGCATAGTTCGCATGCATGTATTGCAGAGCCATCTCGAAGCGATGGGCCTGAATGTCCCGCGCCGGCAGCAGTTGCTGCCCATTCGGGTCCACCGTCGCTTTGGCTGCCCGGATCAATATTTGAATAAGCGATTGCCGAATCGTCGTATACGCGCCCAGTTCGCCAGACCGCCATGCCATATACGCTTGCAGGAAGCTCGCCATCGCATCGTGCTGGTCCATGAAGGGGCGAAGCGGAAAACCATTTAGCGCTTGAATGCACGCTTCCGACTCACGATTTTCCCACTCCGCTCCCCACTCTTCTGATAATAGGTTGCCGGGAAGTGGCGTAATGTCCACATGCAGGCACAATTCATCCATGCCGCTTCGCGCATCCGCTGTTTGTTGGTGGACGACGCCCGGGCCCGTCAAATAAAACATGCCGCTGCCCAGCTTGTACGTCTGGTCAATAAGCGTTACGCTGCCTTTGCCTCGCGGAATGAAATGAAATTCAAACTCCGAATGCTTATGAAACTTAATCAACTGGCCAGGCTTAAACGTCGTCAGATGCCATTTGAGCACCCGAATCCCATACCGCCCCCACTTGAAATTTAGCTCTAAACGCTCTAGCGCATCCATCTTCTCCTGCATAATTGCAAATGGATACGGGCGATGGCTTAATTCAGATAAGCTCATCAAGCTGTACCGCCCTCTTCTCGGCTGCTGAACGGTTAGCTGCTTCCATCAGAGCGGTCAGCTCCTGCGCCATTCGGATGTTATCCGATGCGGCAGTATTGCGCTGAATATGGCCGACCCATTGCTCGAACGCCGAGCTGCGGCCCACTCCGCGATCAGCCTCGAGCCATTGCTGCTCGCCCGTATGGCTGCTCCGATACATAATCCGGTCATCCGGCGTACCGTATAGCAGCGACCCTTCCGTGCCATGAAGCTCAATTGTAAACGGCGAATGTGCATTCACGAAACCCGCTTCGACTACGCCAATCTCGCCATTTAGGCCAAGCAGCGTCACTACCGCGTTATCTTCAACCTCTTTGCCTAGCACGTAACCGAACGATGCGCTCACTTGCACCGGCATGCCTAAGAAGAGCCGCGCCAGATACATCGGGTGGCAGCCAAGGTCGATCAAAGCGCCGCCGCCGCATTGCTCACGGTTATAGAAGTGCTCTGGAAGCCATCCGGCGGTTGCGCCGTTATGGGACAACCGTACGCGCACATACGTGATGCGACCCAGCAGCCCTTTGTTTACAATCTGCTCAATGGCTGGCGTATACCAATCGTTCAACCGCGGCAGCGATACTGTCAGTTTCACGCCAGTTTTCTCCATAGCTGCTAGAATCGCGTTCACTTCCGCTGTCGTTAACGCCAGCACCTTCTCGGTGAAAATATGCTTACCAGCCAACGCTGCCTTCACGATCACGTCACGATGCATATTCGTTGGCGTATCGACCACGACCCCATCGACATCTTCCCTTGCGAGCAGCTCATCCAAATTGGCGACGAATGGCACGCCCAGCTTAGCCGCCGCTTCCGCCCCACGTTCAGGCAGCTCGTCCCACACCGCAACAACCTCTGTATCCGGGTGATTTAATACGTTTTCTGTATAATCCCAGGCATGTACATGCCAGTAACTAAGCATAGCGACTCTTATCATGTTGGCGAACGCCCCTTTACAATAAAAACTTCACATTTACGACTTTATTCTAAGTTAGCACACCGTATAGCATACGAACACTAGAACTTAAAGACATAAAAACTATATAATCGCGACATTAAGGACAACTTTTCCTTATCCATATTGACTCCCAATAGGAGCCAAACCTATAGTTAGGGCGTAATCAAATCCAGCTTGACGTGGAGGACAACTATGAGCGGTCTATTACGGGTAGGCATCATTGGATGCGGCGGCATCGCCAACGGCAAACATCTGCCAGCATTGAGCAAAAACAAGCATGTGGAAATCGTAGCTTTCTGCGACATTGAAGAGGAGCGCGCCGCAGCTGCACAACAGCAGTACGGCAGCGAGGGCTCTCGCATATATACGGATTACAAAGAATTGCTCCTCGATGGGAGTATCGATATCGTGCATGTGTTAACGCCGAATGACTCCCATTCTTTCATCACAATCGACTCACTGGAAGCTGGCAAGCACGTCATGTGCGAGAAGCCGATGGCGAAGACAGCCCAAGAAGGGCGAGCTATGCTGGCAGCGGCCAAGCGGACAGGCAAAAAACTGTCAATCGGCTACAACAACCGCTTCCGCCCAGATAGCCAGCATCTCAAAAAAGTGTGCGAGAAAGGCGCGCTCGGCGACATCTACTATGCCAAAGCACATGCGATTCGCCGCCGCGCCGTTCCGACTTGGGGCGTATTCCTCGACGAGGAGAAGCAAGGCGGCGGCCCGCTTATCGATATCGGCACGCATGCCCTCGACCTGACTTTATGGATGATGGACAACTATAAACCCGTTTCCGTTACGGGCTCCGTCTTCCATAAGCTCGGCTCCAAGGAAAACGCCGCTAACGCTTGGGGTCCGTGGGATCCGGCGAAATTCACGGTCGAGGACTCAGCGGTTGGCTTTATCAAAATGGAAAACGGCGCAACGATCTCGCTTGAAGCGAGCTGGGCGCTTAATTCATTGGACATCGACGAGGCAAAATGCACCCTCTGCGGCACGGAGGGCGGCGCGGACATGAAGGGTGGCCTCCGCTTCAATGGGGAAGAAGAAGGGCGCTTATATGTAAAAGAAGTCGACCTGAAGGCAGGCGGCGTTGCGTTCTATGACGGAGCCTCGGCGAAGGATATCGACGTAGAATGCGCAGCTTGGATCGATGCGGTACGCTTCGATCGCGAGCCGATCGTGAAGCCGGAGCAAGCGCTCGTCGTAACGGAAATTCTCGAAGCGATCTACACGTCCGCGCGTACGGGCGAGACGGTATATTTTGGCCGATAATGCCGAATAGGCTGAAAAAGGGAAGGTGCCGCAATCGGCCCTTCCCTTCTTTGCATTCTCTCCTTCTACTTCATTGCACCTTGCATAAATATCAGTTAGTTATGTAAAAGGGGGCTGGCGACGAATGCCTTTCGTTAACCGATTTTTCCTGAATACGAATGGAGCAGCTACGTTTACAGGCAACACCCTCGGCCTTAGCCGCTCGAACTCCGTCGCCGTGCCGGGAACGGTCGACAGCATCGGTGCGTTCGTCACGACCAATACCGGACTGACATTTGGCACCTATCCCGCGGGAACGACCGGCAATTACACGTTAAACAGCTCATCGGCTGTCCTGCAGATGCCTCTAGGTTCAACCGTCGTCTACGCGGAGCTGATCTGGGGAGGCACCTATATTAATAACGGCGTTAATCTGAGCGCATTTATCGATGATCCTGTCGGTTTCCAAACGCCCGCCGGCACATTCAGCATCACGCCTGCTGCCGCTACCGCAATGGAAATCGTGGTCAGCAATGACCCGGGCGGAACCCCGGTCTCCGCCTATGTCCGCTCCGCTGATGTGACGAGCTTAGTCGCGAGCGCAGGCGCTGGCACCTATACGACGAGCGGCGTCGTCGGCACAATTGTCATTCCAGACCCTACCTCCAACCATGCAGGCTGGACGCTTGCGGTCTATTACCATAACGCTTCGCTGCCGCTGCGCAATCTTTCGCTGAGAGTCGGGGCGACCGTCATTCTGGCAACATCAGGTCCCGTCGACACGCCGATTTCTGGCTTTGCTACGCCATTCCTCGGCACGCTGAACGGACGGGCGCTTGTCGGCGCACAAGAAGGCGACGCCAATAAAACCGGCGACCAAATGCTGTTCGGTCCAACCTCCGGCTCATTAATGACGCTATCCGGACCGAATAACTTCGTAAACAACTTCTTCGCTTCGCAGCTGAATAAGGACGATGGAACACTCGATACGAGCGGCACCTTCGGCACTCGCAACCAAGTCAACGGGCAACCCGGCTTCAACATTATTGGCGGACGCCAAGGCTGGGATATTACGAACGTGACGATTTCCCCAACCCTCAACAATGCCCAGACGACAGCTGTATTCCGATTAACGACCAACGGCGATGGCTACCTCGTTGACTCCATCGGCATTCAAATCGACATCCAACAGCCTATTCTAGAGGTCGAGAAATCAGCCAATCGCAGCGTAACTGTTGTAGGCGATGTTGTCACCTACACCGTTAAGATCAAAAACACGGGCAAGGTAAATGCCACCGCCGTCGTCCTCTTCGACGGAACGATTGACGGCGCAACCTTCGTGCCCGGCAGCGTGTTTGTTAACGGGGTGCAGATGCTCGCCGCCGACCCGTCATTAGGCGTTCCGATCGGCACGATAGCCCCTAATACAACCGTAACCATTATGTTTGATGAGCAAGTTGTGTCGGTTCCAGAGCCGCCTCAATTAGTAAATCAGGCATTCGCAGCATTCACCTTCCAGCCGACGCCCGACTCGCAGCCAACCTCAACATCCGTGCCTTCCAACTTGGTCAAAATCCCAATTATTCTCCCGCTTATCGTCGTCGAAAAATCAGCCGACCTAATGAGTGCGATCATCGGCGATACGATTACCTATACCTTATCTGTGACGAATATAGGCAATATTGCGGTTACAGCCATCATTACTGACCCGATCCCTGCTGGAACCACCTTCGTCGCAGGCAGCGTATTTGTTAACGGGGTTAATCAGCCCGGCGATAATCCGAACGTCGGGGTCGATGTCGGCGTACTTAATCTCGTGCAGACGGTCACGATCAACTACAAGCTTCTCGTAACCTCCAGCCCACCGAATAATCTGATTCATAATCAATTTAAAACGGATTTCATCGCTCAACTGCCCGATGGGCGCAAAATACCAGGCGTCGTCATCTCCAATCCAGTAGACATTCCTGTGACGAGCCCGATGCTGGCTCCGGTCAAATCGGCGGATTTGCCAAGCGCGATTGTCGGGGAAACCATCACCTATACCGTTACTTTCACAAACAATAATGCCTTCCCGCTGACGCAAGTCGTCGTTACTGACAATGTTCCAGTTGGCTCCTCCTTCGTCCCTGGCAGTGTTACCGTCGGCGGCAATCCAAACCTGAGTGCCAGCCCATTGACAGGCATTCTGGTTGGCACTTTGGCTCCGAGCGCCAGCGCCATTGTTACTTTTCAATTGAAGGTCGATTCCCTGCCCGATCCAGCCACACTCACCGACCAAGCCACCGTCACGTTCACTGCGGGCACGGAAACTTTGAAGTCAATGTCCAATCCCGTTACTATTCCGGTCGTTACTCCTGGGGTTTCGCTCATCAAACGTGCTGGCGTTGCCACTGCGAATGTCGGCGATGTCGTGAACTACAGCATAACAGCAACGAATACAGGATCGATTGCTTATGACAGCGCCATCGTGTTTGATCCGTTGAACGCATTTTCCGCTTTCGTGCCCGGCACCGTCATGATCGATGGTGCCCTCGCTCCCGCAGCGAGCCCGATAACGGGCATTCCAGTCGGAGTGATTGCCCCTGGCGGCTCTGTTGTAGTGTCTTACGATGTGCTCATGACAGCGTCGCCACCGGATCAATTCTATGTCAACCAAGCTAATGAAACCTTCACCTATACGCCGCCAGGGCGCCCAACATTGCCCGGGGACGGCCTTTCCAACATTGTTATCGTGCAAAATACGCAATTTACGCTAAGCATCGCGAAATCCGTATCGAGCCCAACTGCGGCGATCGGCGACGTCCTGACCTACACGATTCAAGTGATGAACCTTGGCGCAGTCGATTCGCTCAATACGATCGTCACCGACAGCTCTTCACCTGGCGGCCAGTTCGTATCCGGCAGCTTAAAACTTGGAGGCGTTCCAATCGCGGGAGATTTAGCCGCTGGCATTAACATTGGCACGGTGCCTGCAGGCGGCACCGCGGTCGTTACGTTTCAAGTGGCGGTCGTTGCCGTGCCTCCTTCGGGCGTGATTAGCGATGTATCGACTACTCGGTTTACAAGCGACGGCGTTGAGCAGACAGCCGTGTCTAATCCGGTTAGCGTAAGCATTACGCAGCCTTCCCTTACTGCCACCAAGCAAGCGCTGCAGCCGTTCGTTTTCGTCGGCGATATTATTAATTACCGATCCACCATAACGAACAGCGGGAGCTTCAACTCGCTGGCGACGTGGTTTGATATTTTGCCGGAAGGCACTTCATTCGTTGAAAATAGCGTCGCGCTAAACGGTTTCCCGGTTCCAGGCGCGAATCGTTTCACCGGCACGTTCCTCGGAACGATTGAAGCCGGCATCACGAACGTCATCACCTTCCAGCTCAAAGTCGAGTTTTACCCACCTTCGGGCATACTCGTCAACCAAGGCAACATGCTGTTGCAATTTACGCTGCCGGATGGCAGAAGCTTCGACGAACGAATTTTGACGAATCCGGTCACGGTCGTCGTGCTTGCTCCCCCTACTGTTGTCAAATCAGTTAGCGCTAGCGAAGTATTCGTCGGCGGTGTAGTTACGTATACGGTCGACGTCTCCAACCCCGGGAACACGCCATTTGATCGCGTCGTGCTCCAGGATATCGTGCCAAATGGCTTATCGTTTATCGACGGAACGCTAACCGTTGGCGGTGCGGCCGCGCCGGGCGCTAATCCTGCTCTTGGCATTACGCTCGGCACGATTGGACCGAAAAACAGCTTGCGCGTCACCTTCGCCGTTCGCGCCGTTCGCGAGCCAGAAAACCCGCTAACGGTTAACACCTCCAGCATCACATTCGACTACGTAGCACCGGACGGCCGTCGTGTGCCGAGCGCTGCGCAGTCGAATCCGGTGACCGTGTTGATTCTGGAGGACGAAGAGTAGGCTGCGCCGGATTGCGCTGGCCGCTCCTTTAGGGCAGGTTTTTCTGCCCTATTCGCGCTGAAGGGCGCGCTGGCCTCTCCTGTAGGCTGGCGCAGCGCAATGCAAAAAAGCAGAGCCGAAACCGCTCTGCTTTTTTGCATATTTGCAACTATGAATCCGATCGCCGGGCTAATGATGCTTCGCTAATCCACAGCTGCATCGCTTGCTGCCGAACAGCATGTTATAGCTTGCCGGAAAAGCTTGATTGACGCGCTGCACGCCCTTAACGAATTGCTTCTGGTCTGTGGGAACCTCGCCCAATTGGTCCGCTTTTGCCTGTGTATCAATCATTGCCCCCGGCGGAACGAACCGGTTCTCGCGAATGCGCACACCGTTTGTAACAACCGCCTGATTCGAAATAAACGCCCCGTTGCCAACCTCCGCATCGAACACGAGCGCCTGAAATCCAATAAACACATGGTCGCCTATAGCACATGGGCCATGCACAAGTGCACCATGCGCGCAGGTGACGCCATTGCCAATGTAGATCGAATATGAGCGCCCACTAACGGTAACATGTTCATCCTTCAAGCCATGCAGCACAACGCCATCTTGAATGTTAGAGCCGCTGCCGATATAGAACGGCGTCCCTTCATCAGCCCGTATGCTGACACAAGGCGCAATGAACACATTATCCCGGACAGTAACATCGCCGATTATGCTCACGAACGGGCTAACGAAAGCCGTCCCGCTAATGGCCGGCGCTTTCGATTGCGGAACAGAGGGCGTTCTCGGATTCGGGCTGATGAATCGGACGAACATATTGAATGGGCCTTCCGGTTTCAAAAAATGGGTCAGCGCCCGAAGCTTGCTGCTCTCCCCAGCTCCGTCCTTGCTGTCTGCCTTCATGGCATCCCCGCCTCGACTCGTTTCTTTCACTATATGAGCGGAGACGGCACTCCTGAACCAGAATTGCTTCGGTGGCATAATCGATTCGGTGGACGGTACTATCTCTAACGTGGCTAATAGGCTTCATTCTGCCCGCTTGTTGCCGTTGTGCTTGCTGTCTTTGCGCTTATTGCCTTCGCGCTAGCTGCCTGGCTGTCTCGCGCTGTCCTTATGTCATCTGCATAACTGTCTTCACGCCCCCGCAAGATTCGCGAATCATCAGCTCTGGCGTATGGTTAATGTTGATTTCTTCCTCTGAACCATTAATAGCGTTAATAAGCTGCAGCACTGCCATCCTTCCCAAATATTCATTATGCTGGTCTAAGGAAGTCAGCCGCGGTACGCTATATTCACCCGATGGGAACTGGTCACAGCTAGCAATCGCTATATGCTCAGGGCAGTTCAGCCCTCTATCCTTCATTGCACGAATAGCGCCGAGGGCGACCATATCGTTAATGGCAATAACAGCGGTCGGCAGCTGTGAAGTCGAATCTGCTCCCCCAGCTGCATCGAGCAGTTGGTTCATCGCGCTATACCCGTCTTGTGCATAATAATCGGACAGCACCACATGCCGCGGATCTACTGGTTTGCCTAATGCGGACAAAGCCTGTTGAAACGCTTCGACGCGGGCCGACGTAATCCGAATGCCCGGCTGCCCCCCGATAAACCCGATCCGTTCATGATTCAGCGCGACAAAATGATGCACAATCGCCGTAACGCCCTGCTTCAGATTGCGTTCGACGAACAAGCAATCGCATCCCTCAACGCGGCTGCCAATGATCACGACTGGCACTTGGCTATGCATCTGGTTTAGCGCCTGCAAAAATTCGCCCGAAATTTCTTCCTTATCCATGCTCCCGCCGAGAATGAGTACGCCATCCACTTGCTTTTCGAGCGCGATTTTGTAATAATCCGCTTCCGTCAGCTCCTCGGCTGGCCGCTGCTCCCCTCGCACAAACATCGTGTTAAACATTAACGTGGCGTATTGATGCTGCAGCGCAAAGCGCTCGACCTGTTGAAACAGCGAGGCGAAATACGGATTCGTAATATCCGGTAAAATAACAGCAATATTGCGCGTCGTATGATTGACCATCCCTCTGGCAAACACGCTCGGCGTATAGTTGTATTCGTCGATGATCCTTTGGATTTTCTCCCGCTTCTTCGGGGATACCGACGGGCTGTTATTCAGTACACGCGATACGGTTGAAACGGACACGCCGCTTTTTTGAGCGATTTCGGTAATCGTTATTTTGGTTTTCACGCCCAATTCCTCCAAATCCGTCCGATAACATGGCTATGGATCGATTTTACCCGAAAGACAAACGGAATTCAACGCTAATTTGGTAACGTTACCACAATGAAAGTCAATTCACCCCCTTTATCCCCATTCATTTCGACAGCAGCCCTCCCCTCTCTAACCCCTTATACGACAAAACAATCCATTGACATGCTCGTTTTTGTTTGCTAACCTCAGTTCAAAAGTTATCCCTATCGTTTCTCCTAATTTGGTATCGTTACCACAAACTCAAATCAAACTGGGGGTTCCTGCTATGAGCCATCCGCTCGCTCCATCCATTCTTGCCGTCGATCTCGGCGGCACCTCGATTCTCGTTGGCGAAGTTACACAAAGAGGCGAAGTGCTCCATAGCCGCTCTTACCGAAGCGACACAACTTCGCAAGCGGCTGCCATGGCGCGCATTACGCAATCCATTCAACACTACTACGAGCATGAGCGCTGCCTCGACCGCGAACAGGTCGCGATCGGCATCGGCGTGGTCGGGCGAGTGGATACGCAGCAAGGCATCTGGCTCGAAATTCAACCCGGCAAAACGGACCCGACTAATGTGAAACAGCTCATCGAAGCAAAATTCAAGCTCCCATGCGGCATCGACAATGACGTAGCCTGCGCGACGAAGGCAGAGCAGCGTTTTGGCTGGGGAACCGTTTCGGACGACTTT
This sequence comes from Paenibacillus sp. MMS18-CY102, assembly GCF_009789195.1. Lineage (GTDB taxonomy): Bacteria > Bacillota > Bacilli > Paenibacillales > Paenibacillaceae > Paenibacillus_T. The sequence goes on from NZ_WSTC01000043.1 coordinate 22,892, forward strand.
ATTTATTACAACATCGGTACAGGCATTGCCGCAGGCTTCGTCGTGGCGGGACGTTATATCGAAGGCAACCAATTCAACGCAGGCGAGGTTGGCCATATGGTCGTCACGCTCGGCAGCGGCATCGCTTGCCCCTGCGGACGTACGGGATGCGTAGAGCGAATCGCTTCCGGCTTAGGCCTGCATGAGCGCATAATGGCGTTGAAACCCGGCTATCCCGCCTCTGCTGTTGCCATTCCAGACGGGGAGCGCCTGCAAGCCCGCCATCTATTCAAAACAGCGCAAGCCGGCGATGCATTAGCGGTACGCGTGACCGAAGAGGCAGCCGAAGCTGTCGCAGCAGCGCTCATGAATCTCGTTCGCGTATCGGATCCGGACACGATTGTGCTGGGCGGCGGCGTGGCGCGCAGCGATTATTTTCGCAATAGAATCCATCATTACTTGAACCCGCGAACGATGCGCTTCGTCGCCAACGGTATCGTTACGACCAAACAAGCAACATTGGAGGCCGGGCTAGTCGGGGCTGCCCTTGCAGGATACGAAGCGCTGGCGCAGCGCACTGCCGGCATAACGATGCCTGATCGGGCAGCCGAAATGGATAAAGGAGCTGACGAGCGATGATGAACGAATCTTTGTGGCGGGACATCCGCCAATCGGGCTATCTCCATCGCCCCTTGCCGTTATATGGGGACCGTTCGCTTGAACAGGAGCAAGCGCGGGAGACGATTCTCCATGCTGCAGCCTTGTTCCCCACCGCGATAGAAGAAGCCAGCGTCGCCGGTCTCATATGGGAGCATCGTGGTGCTGGCACGCTAAGCGCGACATCGGAAGGCTTGCCGCTGTTGGGCTCCCCTACCGTTATGCCCGCTTGGCCGATAGGGGCTCCAGCAGACGGCGACTATACGAATTTCGGAAACGCATGGATCGCCGCATCGCTTGAGCGTGCCAATTGGGAATCGTTCAATCGCATGACGCTCGAGCTGCGCCCCGACTTTCAAGGCGTGCCGAACGCTTATGTGATGATCCAATTCCGCAATGAGGGCGCCATTCCAATACCTGATCTCTACGAGCGTGAAGGCGTTCACGGCGTTAACCTGCGCAATCAGGAATGGAACACGATTCATCTGAACATTCAGGAGTTGCCCCGGGATGCTATAACGGAGATCGCCATCGGCTACATGATTAACGGCAAGGAAAGAGCAACCGGAGACACGATGGAGCTGCGCTTGCGCAGCATTACGTTGGAGCAAGTGCCTGTCAGTTCCGTATCCAAAGGCTGGCTGCCAAGCGCGGGAACGATCATCTATTCCCAAAGCGGCTATAGCTTGCATGGCACGAAGACAGCCTTCGCATCAGAGCTGGCAGCTGCAGCATTCCATTTGAAGCGCGATGGCGAGGAGGAGATCGCCTACTCCGGCGATATACGAATGATAGAAACAGCATTGGGGTCATTTGCGTTGCTCGACTTCACCCCTTTCAAGCAGGAAGGCCGTTATTATTTGCAGGCTGGCGATGTTCGAACGGAAAGCTTTACGATTGGAGCAGCTTCCTCCGTCTGGCATGCATCGCTATGGAAGGCGCTGAACTTTGTCTTTTGCGAACGTTGCGGGTATCCCGTCCCGGGCATTCACGGCGCTTGCCATGCTGATATTACCGCTTCCCATGAAGGCAGCATGATTAGCTTCAATGGCGGCTGGCATGACGCTGGCGACGTGTCGCAGCAGCTCATTCAGAGCGCGGAGGTAACCGCTGCGTTGTTCGAGATGGCGGAGCAAGTGAAGGCGCAGGACGAGGATCTTTATCTGCGGCTACTGGAGGAAGGCGAATGGGGCATCGATTTTCTGCTCAAAACGCGCTTCGGCGACGGCTACCGCGCGACCAGCGCCGGCATGACCCGTTGGACCGATGGCCGTATCGGCGGCATGGATGATGCCGTCGCACGCGTGCATAATCAGGCGTACGAAAACTTCTATTGCGCAGGCATCCAGGCAGATATCTCCCGTAAGCTGCCGAACGCTGCCCTCTCCACCCGTTTGCTGGAAGCGGCGAAGGAGGATTTTGATTTTGCGCTGGAGGAATACGGCAAGCATGGCTTCGGCCAAAAACCGACTTTCTGGGAGCATACGTACCAAACGTCCGAAAGCTTGTACATGGCGACCGCTTCGTGGGCTGCAACAATGCTGTATAACACTACGAAGGAGGAGCGTTATGCAAAGCATGCGGCTTCTTTTATCGCCTACGTTCAACGTTCCCAAGAGCTAGACGGCATTCTGCTCGATGATGGAACGGCGATGCGCGGCTTCCTTTATCGCAATCCGGACAAGCGCGTCGTGCAGCATTTTAACCATCAGGCCCGTGAGCACCTGTACATGCAAGCGTTGGTCGCGATACATCAGTCCCAGCCGGAGCACACTGAGGCGGATAGCTGGCTTGCTTCAATTCAGGCGTATGGCGAATATGTGAAAAAGCTAGCTGCTTACACCGCCCCCTACCCGATGCTGGCTAGCGGCTTGTACCATATTGACGAGCATTTGGACAGCCGCAGCTTCAACCTGCAGCATCTGCTGATTGATGAACAAGCATTGGCTGACTACAGCCTCCAGCTGCAGGCTGGCGTTCGGTTGAATGCATCCTTTTATCTGCGCCGGTTCCCTGTCTGGTTCTCATTCCGCGGCAACAATGCGATTCTGCTCTCTGCTGGCAAAGCGGCGTCGGCCGCCGGCGCTTACCTGAACGATCAGGAGCTGCTCGATATCGCCGAAGGGCAGCTGCGATGGATCGTCGGGTGCAACCCATTCGGCCAATCGCTCATGCATGGCGAGGGCTATCGCTACGCGCAGCAATATTCTGTGCTATCCGGCGAGATGACCGGCGAGCTGCCGGTCGGCGTCCAGACATTCGGTAATGAAGACGAGCCGTACTGGCCCCAATTTAACAATGCAACCTATAAGGAAGTATGGACCGGCAATGCTGGCAAATGGCTGTCGCTCGCTGCGGATTTGTATGCGGTGGATGCTCGGCGGTAGTTCTGGAGACAGTGCTGGAGGCAACTCTCGCGACAGCTCTGGCGGATGTTCATATGATGCCAAGCGATGATTCAGGGGGATATTCAATGAAACCGACGATGATGACGTATATTCACGAAGAAGAAGCGATGGCTCGCCAGATTCTCGCCAATTACCCTGCGCAGGTGCAGGAGTTCGTTGATCACGCAAACGGCAAGTCCGACTGGCTCGTGCTAGCGACGGGATCTAGCTATAATGCTGCGCTGAGCGCCAAATATTTTATCGAGAAATGGGCGGCTGTGCGGATCGATCTCAAAGAACCGTTCCACTTCACGCACTACGACCGGATTAGCCCGTACACGGACCTTGCGATTGGCATCTCACAAAGCGGCCAAAGCACTTCCACCATCGGCGCGTTAGATCGCATTCGCGGCCTGGCAGGCGACAGGCGTATCGCGACGGTTGCTTTCGCGAGCGATACGTCCAGCGTAATCTCAGCATCCGCTGATGTCACCGTCGATATCGGATGCGGCAAAGAACGCGTCGGATACGTGACCAAAGGGTTCGTCGCCACCGTGCTGACACTCATGCTAGCCGGCCTGCGCCTAGCCGAAGCGAAGGGGCTGGCTACACATGCCGAAGTCCGCGCACAGCTCGAACGCTTTCAAGCGGCCATTGATGCGATTCCAGCCATCATTGCCAAGACAGAATTATTCTTCGAGCAGCATCGCGAGTCGTTCGTACATGCGCCGCGATTTACCGCGATTGGCTACGGTCCGGCAATCGGCACGATTAAGGAAATTGAGACTAAGTTTTGCGAAACCGTCCGCATGCCAACGCAAGGCATCGAGCTCGAAGCGTTCATGCATGGCCCTTATTTGGAGGTAAACCCGGCGCACCGCATCTTCTTCCTCGAGACTGGCGGTCCCGTGAACGGCCGGCTGGAGCGGCTTCGCGAGTATGAAGGGCGGATTACCGACTATACGTATACGGTCTCGCTTGGTCCGGCTTCAACCGTGTCAAGCCCTCCGGATTTGAATGGCGTATCAGCAGATTTGCCAGAAGGATCATCCGCATCGGGTCCATTGAACGTTTCGGAATGGGCAGCTGCTTCGTCCACGAACGACCGTACACTCGCGCTGGATCTCGACATTGATGAGTTTACCGCACCCCTCAGCCTTATTCTCCCGTTCCAAATTCTCGCCCATCACATCGCTGAGGCAAAAGGCATCGACCTAACAAACCGCATCTACACCGACTTTGGCGTTGCGATGAGCAGCAAAACGCAGCCCGGCGATTACGCTTAGGCGAACGGCTGGGCGCCGGCTTGCCGCACCAATAGGGCAGATTTTTATGCCCTATTCATCACTTTGCCGGCATGCGGCGCACGGTCTCACGCACAAAAAATAGCGGTGCAGAATGATCTCTGCACCGCCACCGCAAAACATTATGCGCCTTACACGCCGCCTTCTTCAGTCACGTTTGCCGCGTTCGCGCCACCCATGCCTTGATGGATGCCAGCAGTTGCTTCGCGTCCTCGTATCCTTGCCGATGCAGCGCTTCGAGCTTCCTCGGATTGCGCTCCATCCTTCCGACCTCCAGCGGACGCTGAGGACGAATGACGAAAATGTTGCCCTTGCGCTCCTGATCGTCGATATAGGCAAGCGTGTCGTTGTAAATTTTGTGCCGTTGCAGCAATATTCTTACGAATTCCGGAAACTTGCCATACGCGCGGCGCACGAACCAGCCGAACCGGTTGCGCCCTTTGCGGTACTCGATATTCCGGGTCAGCACGACGATATTGCGCTGGTAGCCATCTTCCTCCGCCTGGCGCAATGGAATCGGGTCGGATATCCCGCCGTCGAGCAGCGCTTTCCCTTCATACTCCACAATTGGCGCAATGAATGGCAGCGAGCTTGATGCCCGCAATACCTTCCACAAATCAAAGCCAGGGTCTGTCTTGCTATGATAAATGGTCTTGCCCGTACGGATATCCGTCGTGCCTACGACGAATTGCTCCGGGCTATCCATAAACGCTTGATTGTCAAAAGGAACAAGCACATTCGGGATCTCATCGAATATAAAATCCATCCCAAACAATTGACGGCTCTTCCACATGTTGCGCCATGAAAGATACCGCCAGTCTTTGACCCACGTCTTATTAATTTCTTGATTCCGTCCCAACTGTCTCGATATATAACTCGCTGCCATACAGGCACCAGCGGATACCCCAACCGTATAAGGAAAATAGATATGTTGTTCCGAAAAATAGTCCAGCACGCCTGCCGTGTATACGCCGCGCATGCCGCCGCCTTCTAATACCAAGCCGACGCCTTCCATTCCCATTTGCCCCCTAGACACGATACGTTAACGTTAACTTTACCTATTGTACCTATCGGCAATCAAGCTCGTCAAATGCTAACAAACGGCAGGCGCTAAGCTCCGCCTGGCCAAGATATAGAACACATAGCAACCCCCGGCCAAATGGCCGGGGGTTGCTGCTGGCACTGCTTCTAAATTTTCTTACATTTCTAAACTTGCTTACATTAAGAGCCCAACACTTCAAACTCCCACAGGGAGTAGCCATAGCCTGTCGTTCTTGCCGTACCGTACATGCGAACGTATCTGCCGTTGACTGGGGAGCTGAACGTAATGTTTTCTACGCCGCCCGTTCCATTTGTCTTCGTGTAAGCATCGGTCCACGTCGCATTGTCGCTGGATACTTGGATCTTGTAGTCTTTGCCAGCTGCTGTCTCCCAGTTCAGCTTAACGCCCGTAAGCGAATAGCTTGCGCCAAGGTCAACTTGAATCCATTGCGGATCGCTATTGTTGGATTCCCAACGCGTATTCACATTGCCGTCGAAAGCCGCTGCTGCTGTGTTGCCGCCTACTTGGGAATAGGCACTTGCCGTTTTATTCAACGCTTTGTTCGTTGGAGTTCCGCCGCCTGTGCCTCCGCCTGTTCCGCCCGAACCATACACTTCAAACTCCCACAGCGAGTAGCCGTAGCCAGTCGTTCTCGCTGTACCGTACATGCGAATGTACTTCCCGCTTGCTGGCGTTGCAAACGTAATGTTCTCTACGCCGCCTGTTCCGTTTGTTTTGGTGTAAGCATCCGTCCATGTTGCGTTATCGTTGGATACTTGGATTTTGTAATCCTTGCCCGCTGCTGTTTCCCAATTGAGCTTAACGCCCGTGATGGTGTACGTAGCGCCCAGGTCAATTGTAATCCACTGCGGATCTTGGTTCGCTGATTCCCAACGCGTATTCACGTTGCCATCGATTGCCGCTGCAGCCGTATTGCCGCCCGTCAATGACGTTGCCGTTTTGTTCAATGCAATGTTGGTAGTAGCTGCACCAATCGTAATAACCGAAGTCGCGATCGCCGAATCCGTCGAGCCCACTTTGAAGGCAATCGCCTTCACCGTCGTCGTCGCTGTTACCGGGAATGCGCCTGCATACACCGTACCGCTAGTCGACGTTGGATTCGAGCCGTCTGTCGTATAACGAATCGATGCGCCGGAAGTTGCCGTGCTGATCGAAACGTTTTGCGTGCCTGTATACGAGCCAGTTGCTGGCGTAATGACAGGCGTATCTACCTGTGCCGACGTCGAAGGCGTACCGTATACTTCAAATTCAAATAACGAGAATCCGTAACCCGTCGTTCTTGCAGTTCCATACATACGCACATATTTGCCGGTTACTGGCGCCGTGAACGTAATGTTTTCTACGCCACCCGTGCCGCCTGTTTTCGTGTATGCATCCGTCCATGTTGCATTGTCGCTGGACACTTGAATTTTGTAATCCTTGCCTGCTGCCGTTTCCCAATTGAGCTTAACGCCCGTTACGCTGTACGTTGCGCCAAGGTCTACCGTAATCCATTGTGGATCACTTGCAGCCGATTCCCAACGCGAATTCGCATCGCCGTCAAATGCTGCTGCCGCCGTATTGCCGCCTTGTGCGGAAGACGCCGTAGCTGTTTTGTTCAGCGCGCGGTTGACGTTCGTTGCGCCAATTGTAATGACAGATGTTGCGACTGTGGAATCCGTCATGCCAGATTTCACTGCAATTGCCTTCACCGTCGTCGTTGCCGAAACTGTGAATGCGCCTGCATAAACTGTACCCGTTGTTGCCGTTGGCGTGGAGCCATCCGTCGTGTAACGGATCGTTGCGCCTGCCGTTGCATCCGTGATCGTTACGTTCTGCGTGCCTGTGAACGTGCCCGTTGCAGGCGTGATCACTGGCTGCGCAACTTGGCTTGCCACGTTGATCGTGTACGTCGCTGTCGACGTAGCGGAATCATTCATCAAATCCTTGAATGCTTTAGCTTTGATCGTCGTGTTTTGCGACACAGTGATCGGTGCCAAGTACTTAACAGAGTTAGCGTTCGGCTCAGAGCCGTCCGTCGTGTAACGAATCGTTGCTCCTGCCGTTGTCGTAGCAATCGCAACGGATTGCGCTGCGCTGTACGAGCCGCTCGCTACGCTGAACGTCGGTGCAGCAACTTGGCCGTTCGGTGCCGGCGGTTGAACGCCGTTCACTGGGTTAGCCGCTACTGTTTTCAGCGGAGGAACGGTTACTGTACCTACGATGCTGCCAGCTGCATTACGGAATACGACGTATTGCGTCGTGCTCGTCGGGTTCCAAATGTTCGCTGTGTACGTACCGTTCTTTTTGAACATTTGGTACGTCGTCCAGTTGGACGAATAGATATCCGTCGTGCGCGTACCGAATGCATCCATTGCATGGAGGAACCAGTACGTGTTCGGCCATTCTTTCTTGCCGTTGTTATCGTCGTTCGCGATCTTCGTCGGATCCCATTTCGCCAATGCGCCTTGCGGATCACTCAACGCTTGGAATGGCCAAATGATATGGTACCAGCCAGTTTCGTTGCCGCCCTTATCTTGCTTAAACGCAGTGTACGCTCTTGCAGCTGCATCTGGGCGCACGCCGAAGTACGTCATGTAAGGAGCGGTCGGAAGCCATTGAATACCGTACATATTGTTCGCGTCAGCCGCGAAATAAGTGCCGTAGTAGTTTTTGCTGCCGTAAACCTGTGCAACTACGCCATGGTTAAAGCCTGGCAGCCAGTTGTCTTGGTCATAGTTGAACCAGTATTGAAGAACGGAATTCGTTTCAACTGCATACACCCACATACCCGCATCGCGGTATGCTTTGTTATCCGTAACAACGCCCCACAGGTATTCACCCGCGTAAGCAAAGAGTGCTTCGGACGTTGCTTCTTGGTTGTTGCCGTCATAGTTGTCGCCATAACCGCCTGCCCATGAAACGCCCTCATATGGATCGAAAGCGCGCATGAACGGATACATCGAATCCGTACGCGATGGGTTGCCTACGTCACGGATCAGGTGCTCGACCATGCCGCCGTAGTTGTTCAGGAAGTCTTTGTCATACGTTGCGAGTACGGCAGATGCATAGATGTAGTAGCTCCATACATAGTGATGGTCGGACATCCATTTGGCCATGCCATGGTCGCCGCCGTCGCCTTGCATTGCGCCCCACTCAGGCGAATAGTACAGGTAGAATGGATAGTCATTCGGCCATCCGCCGCTGTACGTGTACCAGTTGGTAAGAATATTTTTGAGAATCGACAAGGACTTGTCCCGAATTGCCGTCTCTCCCAATTGGTCTGCAATCAGCACTGCTTGCGCGAGCGGATGCAGGTTTTTGCCTTCCCAATACGGGTCATCCCACATGTAGTTGTTCTCAAGCATCGTGTTCGTATTGTTCAGGTAGCTGATTACTTCAGCACGGTTGTAGCCTGCGGAGCCTGTCGGCTCAGCGAATTGTGGAATAATGCCCTCAAATTTGTTCTGGACGAAGAACGTGTTGCCTTCGTGCACCTTCATCGTACCGCGGATCGATGGGTACGTCAGTGCCGTCAGGGACGTTGCGGACGTAATCGTCTTCCATTGGTTAGGCAAGAGCGCCATCAAGGAATCAGACGAGAAGCCGCTGCGCTTCAGTTGAACCGTCGACTGGTACGTCGTCGTAACGTTGCTTGTTGCGTCTTCTACGTTGTAGCTTGCTTTCGTGTTCGTTACGAACGCGTAAGCATGCTGGTAGTAGTAGTTCAGGTTGCCGTTAGCAGGCAATGTGCCGATGGACAAGTAGTTTTCGCCGCTGCCCAATTGGATCGTCAGCTTGCCGTTAACCTTCTTGAACACCGTGCCAGCTGGAGCAAACAAGCCGTACGATCTTACTTTGTTGTTGCCGCCCGTGTCGACGTTCGCGATTTCTACGCCGATGTGGTCTGCCGTTACAGTCGAGCCTTCTGCTGCGAGCAACGTGTTGTTGCTGTCATCGAAGAAGCGAGTCGACGTGCCGTTCAGCACGAGGAATGGTGAGGACGGGTCCGAGAACTCGTTGAACAGGTAAGGCGAGCCCTTCACCATCGTCGTTTTCATTTTGAACGTGTTGTCATCGCTAAGCACTGCTCTTACCGAGTAGTCGCCATAGCCATCTACCTTAGCGGACATCGTCATCGGGTTGATGTTATTCGCCATCAGGTAGAAGTCAGGCGCGCCTGCCGTGCTCATCGTTTTGCCGTCTGCCGACACGAAGCCTGCACCCGGATTCATAACGCTAAGGCCTTGATCCGTGTACTGCGTACGGAATGGCAGTGCGACGATGCCGTCACTGAGGCGTTTGATCAGAATCGATTGCCACCAGCCGCCAGAAGGCAACGGGCCAGTAACATTGTCCGTTTTGTAAGTCGGATAAGTTGGTGACGTCGTCGTAATGTCGTTGGTTTTGTAGCTGCCTGCGCCAACGTTTACGATTTGTGGAACTGGTTTAGCCGGGATATGAACCGGTGGAACCGGATCGCCGTTCACAAAGTCGTAGACTTCCATCTCGTACAACGAGTAGCCGAAGCCCGTCCCTCTTGCGAAACCGGACATGCGGACGTAACGCCCGTCAGCCTTGATCTTGATCGTCTCTACCCCGCCTTGGCCATAAAGCTGGCGGTATACGGTTGTCCAGTTCGTGCCATCGTTGGACACTTCGATATCATAGGATTTTCCGAAGGCAGATTCCCAGTTCAAAATGACCGTTCCAATGTTATGCACACTGCCGAGGTCTACGCTGATCCATTGCGGATCCCAAGACTCGGAGGACCAACGCGTCGTGTAGTCGCCATCGAATGCTTTGGAAGCATTCACGATGCCTGGGTCAGTCGACCATGTAGGCACTTCCCACGTCGAAGCATTTGTCTGCTTGTTGATTGCAATGTTCGTAGGTGCCGGAGGCTGTGGCGTCGTGAATTCGCCATATACTTGGAACTCGTATAAGGAGAATCCGAAATCTGCCAATGCGCGTTGCTGGCACAATACGCGTACATAGCGGCCCGAACCCGACAGGTTCGTCAAATCATTAATTCCACCTGTACCCGTCGTAGTCGAATAAATATCCGTCCATGTGTTGGCATCATTCGATACTTGGACTTTATATGCTTTGGCATATGCGCCTTCCCAGCTCAGATATACGCGATTAATATTCGCGACGGAGCCCAGATCGACATAAATCCACTGTGGGTCCATCTGCCACACGCTCGCCCAACGCGAGCTAATATTGCCGTCTACCGCCCGTTCTGTCATATTGGCGCCTTCTGTGGAAGATGCCAGCACCGGTTTACGAAGCGACAACAGCTGGGACGCTGCTGCGTGGGCCGGAGCTGCACCCACAAGGGACATCAGACTGATCAGCAATGCCATACTGAGCGTAATCGCAATCATGCGATTCATGCTTCTGAAGCTATTCACTTTCATTTGATGCACTTCAACTACCTCCTTCAATGAATGGATGAAGCATTCTCCCGCAAAATGTGTCAGTATCCCCCCATTTACAGTTCAACCATCGTATTCCTCCAGTAAATGAGAATGCATTCCCTATAATGGTAGAGGAAGGAAAGGTAGATTTATAGAAGTCATATTTCCATTTATGCGGTGCATTTTTTAGATAGTTATCTAGCGCCTAACGTTTCGCTCACTTGAAAACAACGTTGTAATTGTGCCACAATAATACAGGCAAGCTTCACGCCATTATTGTCATACATACGTGTACAGGCGCAGCCTGTGAGGAGGATACAAATTGATGAGAACGATCAAGCTCGGAACAAGCACATTAGAGGTTCCTGTAGTCGCAGTGGGTTGCATGCGCATGCAATCGCTGGACCAAGCAGGAGCGGAGCGCTTCGTCCAAACCGCGATGGAAGCTGGCGCGAACTTCTTCGAGCATGCCGACATTTACGGCGGCGGCGAATGTGAATCGATTTTCTCCAAAGCGATTCATATGAACGATTCGGTTCGCGAACAAATCATCCTCCAGTCCAAATGTGGCATTCGCCAAGGGTCATTCGACTTTTCCAAAGCGCATATTCTTAACTCCGTTGACGGCATTCTGCAACGGTTGAATACAGACTATCTCGACGTTCTGCTGCTGCACCGTCCGGACGCGCTTGTGGAACCGGAAGAAGTAGCTGAAGCATTTGACCTGCTGGAAAGCTCGGGCAAGGTTCGCCACTTTGGCGTATCCAACCAGAATCCGATGCAAATCGAATTGTTGAAAAAATTCGTGAAGCAGCCGCTTGTAGCTAACCAGCTCCAGCTGAGCATCACGAACGCCCATATGATCGCCAACGGCGTCAACGTGAACATGGCCAATGATTCAGCTGTGAACCGCGACGGCAGCATTTTGGACTACTGCCGCCTGCATGACATGACGATTCAGCCTTGGTCGCCGTTCCAATACGGCTTCTTCGAAGGCGTATTCCTCGGCAGCGACAAGTTCCCGGAACTGAATGCGGCAATCGATAAAGTAGCGGCAAAATACGAAGTTAGCAGCACGACGATCGCGATTGCGTGGATTCTCCGCCATCCGGCACGCATGCAGCCGGTTGTCGGCACGATGAACCTGGAGCGCCTGCAAGATTGCTTCAAAGCAAGCGAAATTACGCTAACGCGCGAAGAGTGGTACGAGATTTTCCGTGCGGCAGGCAACATTTTGCCATAGGGGAATGCAAAAAGGACCGCCCCGTGCATGATGCACGGGATGGTCCTTTTTGATGTGCGTGTAGATGCTGTTGTACTGGTGATGCGGGTGCGGCTGGCTAACGGCGGCACATGGTGCCGATGCGGTACACAGTGCCGATGCTGTGCATGGCGCTCATGCGGTACACGTTGCTGGCGCATCATAGCCGCGCTCTAACGGACTGAGATGACGCTATTTGCCGAAAATCGGTCCTTTTAAAAACGTAACGGACTCAGCGGCCGTTATTAGCCCGAAAACGCCTCATTGAAGCTAAATTTTGCTCAAATAACGGCTCCTGAGTCCGTTAGCCACCAATACTCGCGTATTTGCGCCGATTAACGCCCACTCGGTCCGTTAGCGCTACCAACCTAGCCCCCCATCCAGCTCTACAGAAGCTTTCTATAAATATACGTAACATCCTTTGCGTCGTAGCCAGTCCCGATTGCATACGCCCCGCTTGGATGTACGACGTAGCCCGAGGTTTCTAGCCCGGCACGGTCGAAATTAACGGTCTTGATCAGCTTCCCGTTCATGTCGATCAGGCTGTTGCCCCATAGGATTCGATTGTCTTTCATAAACAGGTAATCTTCCCTGATGCGGGAGTCCGGGACATATTCCCAGACAGACTTCCCTGTCCTCATATCGATGCAATACAATTTGTCGTCATACAGGTACAGGCGGCCGTACCGCACGGTCAGGCCATGCAGCCATTCTAACGTGAACGGGCGCTTCCAGACGACGCGCTTGTTGGCATCTACCAAATACAGAATCGAGGAGGCATCGCTCGAAAACATGTTTGAAGTTAAAATCAAGCGCGAGCCATCGCTGTTTTTCACAATCGCGGATACGTTATCATTAAAATCTTCCGTAACAAATTCAAATCCATCAAGCGCATAAGCGTGGTTCTTTCCGTTAGCGGTTTTATTGTAGAAGCCATTCTTCCACTCGAAGTCACTGTTGTACTTTAGCGACTGTACCGTTGCGCCCGTCTTTGGATTTAGCGTATAAAAGCTAATCGTGCCATCCTTGTTGCCCGGGTAAGCCCGCAGCAAAATCCGGCTATCGCTTACCTCCTCCACATAAAGCGTGCTGTTAAAATGCCGCGTCCACTTGGCATTTCCTTTGCGGTCATAGAACGTTAAATCGAGGTAAATGCCTCCCCATAAATGCCGGTCCAATAAAATGCCGCTGCTATTGGACTCCACGCTCATGACTTGTTCTTGCTTGCCCTTCACGCTGAACACTTTCTTGCCCGCAGCATCATAGTAGCGGTAATAACTGATTCGCTTGTCCACATCCGCCGAAATATAATGGATGCCGCCATTGCTGTCCACATTAAGAAATTGCGGGCTTTGCTTGTCCACAGGCACTGCCCATTCGCCGGATGCGGCTTGGACAGAAGCTGACGGCTGCGCCAAAGCAACTGCCGCCATGATCATGCTAAGGAAAATCCATACGAGTTTTTTCATGTTAAATCTCCCATCGAGTCATAGAGTAGTAGGCCAATAGATCTAATCATAAATGGTTTTCCAAATCACTTCCATCCTTATTATGGAAATCAAATCTGGCACCATCTAGTTCTAGCAACCCACATGTTTGCCTATCGAATCGAAGCATGCTAGAGTAGTAAAATCATACAAATAATTACTAAAATTGATAGTCATCTAGGATGTTAACAATGCCAAACTAACGATGGGAGTGTTTGTTCATGTCAGATGCAACGCAGTATGCGAATACCGGCAAATTTAATGCTAGAGTGGAGCTTCATGCGAGGTTTAGTACGAACGCCTATCCGTGGCCCCGTTGGGTGCGGGATCAAATCGAAGCGCCTGATCAAGCGGATGTGCTGGAGCTTGGATGCGGCACGGGATTGTTGTGGCTGGCCAATGCGGACCGCATTCCGGCAGGCTGGCAAGTTACGCTATCCGACTTCTCTGAAGGGATGCTCTCGGGTACGGCAGCTGCGCTTGCAGCAGTTGAACATCCTTTCCGCTACGAGCAAATGGATGCTTCGCAAATTCCCCACCCGGATGCCTCATTTGATATTATCATCGCGAACCATATGCTGTACCACATCGAAGACCGCCAGCAGGCGCTGCGCGAAATTGCGCGTGTCCTTCGTCCCGGCGGCATCCTATGCGCATCAACAATCGGGTCTGGCAACATGAAAGAGGTCAAATCGCTCATGCGCGATTTCAATTCCGGTTCTAATTACGAAGTGGCATTGGGCACGGTATCCGAGCGGTTCTCCCTTGATAACGGAGCCGAGCAGATTGGGCAGGTTTTCGCACATGTGGAAACCCGATTATACGCCAACACCTTGCATGTGACGGACCCGGAAGCGATCGTTCGTTACCTGCTCTCGGTCAACGGCTTAATTGCAGGGGCAATCGCGCTCCCTCCAGAGCAAGTGGAATCATTCAGTGCCTTCCTGCAAAGCAGGCTGAACGCTGACGGCTCATTCGATATCAGCACAGAGTCGGGCCTGTTCATCGCCCGTAACGATTAAGGGCAAGCTTCAAACTTAGTGGCGCCCTTTTTGGGCGGAATAGCGGCTCTGAGTCCCGTTATAAAAAAGGTGCCCCAAAAGCAGAACTGCTTCTGAGGCATCTTTTTCATTTTTGCCACATCCTATTTACGCTTCCTGCTTCCCATCAAATGCTCCAATCCAGGTTCTCCTCTTGCTTAAACTCCTGCGGTGCACGCCCTCGAATGATCAGCTCCGGATTTTTGACCGTTACGCGAGCGCCTTCCGGCACCGACTTCGAGATAAACACGTTGCTGCCGATGATGACGCCCTTGCCAATGACGGTTTCCCCGCCAAGGATCGAAGCTCCAGAATAAACGGTCACATCGTCCTCCAGCGTAGGATGGCGCTTGACGCCATGAAGGGCTTGTCCGCCCCTCGTCGATAATGCGCCCAACGTTACGCCATGATAGATTTTGACCCGGTTGCCGATGACGGTCGTCTCGCCGATCACGACGCCTGTCCCATGGTCGATAAAGAAGGAATGGCCGATCTTCGCACCCGCATGGATATCGATCCCCGTCAGGTTATGCGCATACTCGGTCATAATGCGAGGAATTAGCGGCACGGACAGCGTGTGAAGCTCATGCGCCGCCCGATAGATCCCAACCGCGAACAGCCCCGGATAGGAGAAAATAATTTCGCTCGTATTGCTCGCTGCAGGATCGCCCTCGAAAGCAGCCTGTATGTCGGTTGCCAGCACCGCGCGCAGCGCCGGCACCTTGCCCAGAAATTCGGTAACGATCGCCTCCGTGCGATCCTTAACCTGCTCAAGGAATGCTGCGTCTTGATTATCGTTAGCATATCGCAGCACGCGGCATACTTGATCAGATAAAATCTCATGAATCTGAATCAGCTTTTCGCCAATATGATAGTCCATTGTCGCTTCGAGCATATTTTGTTTGCCAAAGTAACCAGGGAACAGCAACTCGCGCATGAGATGAATCACTTCGATGATGCGATTCCGGCTTGGCAGCAGCGTGGGATCGATCGAGCTATTAATCGGGTAATCCCGGTAACTGGCCCCAATATTTTCGACTAACTCGTTTAGTTTGCCATGAAAAACGCCTCTCAAATAAAACGCCCCTTTGCCTATTAATAACGGTTATCTATAGGACAAACATACCATCATTCCTCGCGATCCTCAACCGACAATGAATCGGACAAGGTTCAAGCCCGGCCTTGGCGACCGAGCTTCGTTCATTATTTTATAAACCCATATTCGCGCCTGTTGCCTTCCCCTTCCGGCCATCGCTCCTGAATATTAAGATGAATGCCCCCATCGCTAATAAGCCTAGGATGAGGCCCATTACTCCTTCACCGTTCATAAGAAGCAAACGCCCCTCCATTAGGCCAGGCTTATTCGTATAAATATCGCCATTGACCGTCGTATTAAGCACATTCCACACCGAATGGAACAACAGCACGGGCAACAAGCTGCCAGATAAGTAATAGCAATAGGAGAAGACGAAGTTAAACACAAATACACCGCCTGCTTGAACCGCGACGAGCAGCCACGGATGGCCTATGCCGTTGGCTTGAGCTAAACAATAGATAGCTGGGACATGAAAAAGCGCCCACACAATCCCCACCACAACTGTTGCTTTTAACTTCCCCATCTGTTTTGTTAAGGCTGGCAGCAAATAGCCTCTCCACCCATATTCTTCCCCTAAGACAACGACCAGATTGATAATAATCATCACGATCATTTTGATGGCAAGCGCCACATCTATTGCCTGGCTAGCATTCAATTTTCCTATGCCTGCCAACCGAGATAATAAGGCGCATAAGATAATAACGGCGGCCGGAAAACCAATGCCGAATAAGAGTGCTTTGGCGTTCGTCCCCTTGATGATGGGATGAAACTTCTTACGCTGGATTTTTACAAAAAGAATCGCTACGCCCGCCGGTATCGCCATAATAACTGGATACCACTTTAAGCCCACTGCCGGCTTGATGAATAACAGGGCTGTCACTAACCAAGTAACGAATAGCACCACCACCACATAAAGCTTGGCAGCCTTCGTCTGTATAACACTGCTTGCCATCACCGATAACCACTCCCCATTAGGGTGCTCCGCCCCTCGAATCCCCCTTAGTATACAGCTTGCGATATGCTTAAAATAGAAACTTTGGTAACCAATGGAGGTGACTTAAGTCACCAAAATCGAATGGGGACTGCCTGCCCGCAGCACAAAAAAAAGGGTCCCCCAACTCACTTTACTTTTGTAATTAGATATGGTAAGTTAATTTCGAAAATATTAGAAATATAGGTGAAGCCCATGGACGCAGCACAATTACAAGCACAGGCGATTAAAGTTCATCGCGCATTAGGCGAGCAGACGCGCTACCGCATCGTCCAATTGCTCGCAACAGAAGGTGATCTCTGTCCCGCCGAGCTCGAAAAACGGCTGGAGTCGATTCCGCTCTCCACCCTGTCCCATCACTTGAAGCAGCTAGCCGAATGCCAGCTCCTCACCCCTCAGAAGCAAGGAACCTTCATTTACTACAGCCTCAATAGAGAAACAGTACAGAAATTCGCTGCTTATTTGATTAGCTAAAAATTTTCATTAGTATTTCGATATTACCGGAAATATCGAATTTATATAGATAGTTGACCATAAAGGAGATTTCGCCAATGTCCTCCACATGGAAAATCTACATTCTTGCGTTAGTCAGCTTCTTAGTCGGCACATCCGAGTACGTTATTGCAGGCATCCTGGATAAAATAGCGGCCAACCTCTCGATCTCGCTCGTCGCTGCCGGCCAGCTAATCACTGTCTTCTCCATTGTCTATGCGTTTGGCACCCCGCTCCTCATCGCCCTAACTGCCCGATGGGACCGCCGCAAGCTGCTGCTTAGCGGGCTTGGCCTCTTCGTCCTCGCGAATGGGCTTGTTTTTGCCCTTCCCGGATTCCCATTATTTCTAGTTGCTCGGATTGTCATGGCGCTCGGCGCCGGCATTGTTGTCGTCACTGCATTGACCGTCGCCTCTTCTATTGCGCCGCAAGGCAAGCAGGGGAGCGCAATCGCCACCGTTATTATGGGCTTTACCGCTTCCCTCATTATCGGCGTCCCCATCGGCCGAATCGTCGCTGTCCACTATGACTGGAAAATCATATTCGGCGGGATCGTCCTGCTCGGCCTAGCCGCAATCATCGTACTCTGGGCAACCATTCCCCATACGCAAAATGCCACTCCCGTCCCGCTCCGCCAACAGCTTGCTATCCTTCGCAGCCCCAAAATCGTGTTAGCCCTTGCCGTCAGCTTCTTCTGGCTAGCCGGTTATTCGCTCTCTTATACGTATATTTCCCCGTTCCTGCTTGAGGTCACTGGCATGAATGAACAGACGCTCAGCGCTGCCCTACTGGCGTTCGGCATTGCCAGCCTAATCGGCTCCAAGCTCGGCGGTTACGGCACCGACCGTTGGGGCGTGAACCGTACGCTCCTGTCCGGCATGGTGCTGCATGTTATTGCCTTGCTGCTGCTGTCGATCGCCATCCACTCGCCAATCATCGTCTTCGCAGCATTGATGCTATGGTCGTTCTCCGCATGGTCTTCAGGGCCAGCCCAGCAATATAATCTTGTCACCTTAGCACCGGAGTCAGCAAGCATTATGCTCAGCCTGAACAGCTCCGTCATGCAGCTCGCAATGGCAGCAGGAGCAGGAATCGGCGGCCTTGCCGTCGGGTCGGTCTCCTTGAGAGCCGTCATGTGGATGGGTGCGATCGGCGTAACGGTAGCGATTGGCATTATCGTGCTATTTACTCGTTCTGCGCGTGCAACCCACTCCAATTCCCCGATTGCCGAAACACAGGAACTGCCGCAAGCTTGATAGAAACCTATTGAACCCCCTATTTTATCCAGTTATACTAAACCGATAAACATGGCCATTCATCCATAAGGTGGGATTTCAATGGGAAGAACCATTATTATCAGCGATATTCACGGCTGCCTTACACAATTGCAAGCCCTTCTTGAAGTCGCTGGATTCGATGCGAATCGTGACCATCTCATCCTGCTTGGCGACCTGATCGATCACGGGCCGCAAAGCCGCGAGGTGGTCGACTTCGCCATTCCGCTCGTACGCGCTGGCATTGCTACAGCCATTCGAGGCAATCATGATCAGCGGCTGATCGAAACCGTAAACGGCGAGCCTGAGGCGCTCGCGAAGTTTTTCAAGCATGGCGGGCAAGCGACATACGAGAGCTACATTGGCCCAAGGGAGCACCGGACGGAATCTGAGATGCTTCGGGAACTGCAGGAACGGATTCCTTCCGAGTTTCAGCATCACTTGGATTTTATCGCTGACATGCCCTACTACTTAGAGGATAATTCGTATATTTATGTGCATGCAGGCATCCACCCCGACTACAAGCACGATTGGCAAAACCAGCCGCATCGGGAATTTCTTTACGTGAAAGACCCCTTCATCTCGCAGCCGACAGGCCTCGCCAAACCCGTCGTGTTCGGCCATACGAAGACGGCCGATATTCACGGCAAACCCGATATTTGGTTCAATGAGGACAAAATCGGCATCGATGGCGGATGTGCTTACGGGTATCAGCTGAATGCGCTAGTGGTGGGTGAAGATGGGACGCTACATGCGTTTCATATCAAATATAAAGAAGAAACCCAACCTTAAGGCAGTGTTTCTTGCCGAGAAACTCTCGACAGTTTTCTTTACGTCTAGAGGATTGATTAGTAGGATAGGACAGAAAACCCTGCGCTATCCAGCCAACTGACGCGCTAGAGTGCGAATAGGGTAGAAAAAGCTGCGCTATCCAGCAAGGCAACAATCGCCGAACAGAATAAAAGTGCCGGAAAAGTCCAATGCTTTTCCGGCACTTTTAGAAACCCACGTTTTTTCAAAACGCTGGGTTTCTCTTTGTTTTATCGGGGCTGTATTTAAAGGAAAAAAAGTATGGTTTAACGCTTTACGCCCTCCGTTCCAGGTGGAGGGCGATCTTCTTCATGTTCTGTACCGCAGCGGTCATCAACGCTTGTTCCATCACGTTGTTTAACCCC
>NZ_WSTC01000044.1 GCF_009789195.1 Paenibacillus sp. MMS18-CY102
GAAGCGCAGCAATGCGTGCAGCTGACGAGTACTAATAGGTCGAGGGCTTATCCTAAGCTTCTTATTAAGAGAAGCAACTTCGTGAGCAAGACAAAGCTAAGGATTCAACATTCGCATCCAGTTTTCAAAGTGCAAATCACTTTGTCATATTCCCTGATAGCTCAGTTGGTAGAGCACTCGACTGTTAATCGAGTTGTCACAGGTTCGAGTCCTGTTCGGGGAGCCATATAGAGAGGTGTCCGAGTGGTCGAAGGAGCACGATTGGAAATCGTGTAGGCTCTAACCGGGTCTCGAGGGTTCGAATCCCTTCCTCTCTGCCATATTAGTTAGGCCCGTTGGTCAAGGGGTTAAGACACCTCCCTTTCACGGAGGTAACAGGGGTTCGAATCCCCTACGGGTCACCATTTCTTCGGAAAAAGATTAAAAAAGCCTTGCAAAATATGAAGAAGTGTTGTATGATATAAGAGTCGCTTGTTCGGAGGCTTAGCTCAGCTGGGAGAGCATCTGCCTTACAAGCAGAGGGTCGGCGGTTCGATCCCGTCAGCCTCCACCATTAACTTAATACTGACGCGGGGTGGAGCAGCTCGGTAGCTCGTCGGGCTCATAACCCGAAGGCCGCAGGTTCAAATCCTGCCCCCGCAACCAATTTCAACTTCGGATTGCTGCCGAAGAAATCGTGTGGAGCCGTGGTGTAGAGGCCTAACATGCCTGCCTGTCACGCAGGAGACCGCGGGTTCGAATCCCGTCGGCTCCGCCATTATCATTCAGCAATTAGGCTCGGTAGCTCAGTTGGTAGAGCAAAGGACTGAAAATCCTTGTGTCGGCGGTTCGATTCCGTCCCGAGCCACCATTTTTGAAAAGTGAATATGCCGGTGTAGCTCAGTTGGTAGAGCAACTGACTTGTAATCAGTAGGTCGTGGGTTCGACTCCTATCGCCGGCACCATGTTTTATGGAGGATTAGTGAAGTGGCTAAACACGGCAGACTGTAAATCTGCTCTCTCTGAGTTCGGTGGTTCGAATCCATCATCCTCCACCATTATAGGGGCATAGTTTAAAGGTAGAACAAAGGTCTCCAAAACCTTTGGTGTGGGTTCAATTCCTGCTGCCCCTGCCATTTTTTCTTCTTATGGCGGTCGTGGCGAAGTGGTTAACGCATCGGATTGTGATTCCGACATTCGGGGGTTCAATTCCCCTCGATCGCCCCATGATTTTATTGGGGATTAGCCAAGCGGTAAGGCAACGGACTTTGACTCCGTCATTCCCAGGTTCGATCCCTGGATCCCCAGCCATTTATATGCGGAAGTGGCTCAGCGGTAGAGCATCGCCTTGCCAAGGCGAGGGTCGCGGGTTCGATTCCCGTCTTCCGCTCCATCATGGCGCCATAGCCAAGCGGTAAGGCAAAGCTCTGCAAAAGCTTTACCCCCAGTTCGAATCTGGGTGGCGCCTCCATCTTTAGTTAGTTGATAGCTTCATAGTTAGCCGGTGTGGCGGAATGGCAGACGCGCGCGACTCAAAATCGTGAGGGAAACCGTGGAGGTTCGAGTCCTCTCACCGGCACCATCTTTTTAAACAACAAAGTCTTATGCAGATTACATGCATAGGCTTTTTTTGTTTTTAGATTTGGAATAAGGTATGTACAAGTGGTTATAATTCATTGCTCTTAATGATCTGTATATTAGACTAATCCAGCTGCGGGATGTTATTAGCGTGAGAGAGGACAACCGAAAAATGCCAGTGCAGCGGTATCAATAATTAAAGCTGTCATGTCAAACTGACTCGTAATAAATCGGGGTAATATATCAAGAAAGGGCGATCCGATTATTAATCGGATCGCCCTTTTTATGCATGCTGTTTACTGAACTGTAGTTGCTTCTTCTTTTGGAGCTGTTGCCGCATCTTCAGGCTTGTCCTCTTTAACAAGGGAGTTTTCGATCTTAGCCTTAGATTTGAGTTCTTCGATGAATGGTTGTGCGAGTTCATTGATTTTGTTCATCATGAGGATGTTTTTGATCTCTTCTTTTTTCTCTTCGAACGTAGGGTTAGCAGCAGCTTTATGGTCAGTTACTTTAATGATGTGGTAACCGAATGAGCTTTGAACCGGTTGGCTAGTTTCGCCGACTTTAAGTTCGAATGCAGCTTTCTCGAATGCTGGGTCCATTTGGCCTTTGCCGAAGTAGTTCAGGTCGCCGCCAGCATCTTTGGAGCCAGGGTCTTCCGATTTTTCTTTAGCAACAGTTGCGAAGTCAGCGCCGTCTTTCAATTGCTTGAGGATTGCGTCAGCTTCTTCTTTTGTTTTCACAAGAATATGGGAAGCACGTACTTGTTCAGGCGTTGCGAACGATTGTTTGTTTTGATCGTAGTAGTCTTGAATGTCTTTGTCTGTAACGTCTGCTTTTTTGCTAAGCAGCTTACGCAGTTTTGCTTGCTTCTCGAGGTCAGGACGAAGGTCGTCAACCGTCATGCCGTTTTGAGCAAGTGTTTGCTTAAGCTTTTCATCATCTAAGCCATATGCTTGCTTGAGGGCTTCAAGCTCTTTATCGATATCGGCTTCGCCAACGACCAGGCCTTGCTTTTGGAGCTCTTGATCCATAAGTTCTACGTTGATCAAATCATCAAGTGTGACTTCGCTCATTTTTTGCTGGCCAGTTTGGCCGCCGCCTTTTACAAGAAGGAGAGCATCGTAAAGTTGTTTTTCTGTAATTGCTTTACCGTTTACGCTTGCAACATTCTCGCCTTTGTCGTCACCTGCATAGGACAAGGTGGCAACAAGAATCAAAAGAATGAGAAGTACGCCACTTACGACCCATCCAAATACGCCGGAAGCGCTGGATTTTGGTTGTACTTTAGGTTCAGTAGCAATGATGTGATTTTCGATTGCATCTTGCGATTGCAATTCTTCGTTTTGCTTATTTTCTTCAGTCATGATTAGGTGGTGCTCCTCTCTAATGTTTAAAACTGGGTGACCCCGTCTTACTACTATACCAGATTAAGCAAATTCTAACCTTAAGCGCAAATAAAAAAACGTGGAGGAAAAAATAAAATGAAAGCGAATACATACAAATACAGGAAGTGAGAGTATAAGGAGTGGAGGCGAAGCATGCCTTTTGTCCAATCGCTAAAGATGAAACTGTTATTAAGCTTTGTCGCAGTTATTGTACCGCTAGTGCTTTTCATGCTCGTAAACAACTTGTATGCGAAACAGGTCGTGCGAGAAAAGGTCTCGGAAACATATCGCAATACATTGGATATGTTCGTGAAGCAAACCGACAATAACTTGCATGAGGCGAGCGAGTATTTAATGAAGATGGCGGTGTTGGACAGTGAGGTAGGCTTGTTATCTTCATACCCGTACGGAACGGACAATTATGTATTAACGAAAGTGAACATCTATAACACGTTGATGCGGGACGTTGGTTTTTATGATTTGCTTGATACGATTTTTTTGTATAGTGAAAACGATGTTATTATTGGTACGCGCAGCAATGATTACGAGATGATGAAGAAGCTATTAAGGGATCATGTTCCTGATGTGATCGAAAACGATTTACATCAACCAACAATGGATTATTGGCAGTTGGCCAATGATGAACGCATACCTGGCAGCTCGATGATGATAAAGACGGTTCATGTGACGGATAACCTATATGTAGGGGCGATCATTCGGGTACAGGATGTAGCACTGAATCTTGGCATGCAGTGGAGCGAGGGAGATATCGCAGATAGCGGGTTGTACCTAAGACGAGGCAATGAGATCATACGGCCACTTAATGGCGGGGAGGGACCCATTCAACTAGAAGGAACGAAGATGGACGGAAGTTTATCTTATATCACACAACAAGGGGAGCGAAGTGACGACAATTATTTAGTGATGTACAAAGGAAGCCAGACAGCTGACATGGCATATGCAATTATGCTGCCAGAGAAGTCCATGCTGCAAAATCTTCCGTTTTTTCAGATGGCGTTTTATTTCCTGCCAATCGGAATAGCTATTTTACTGCTGTTGTATCTCATCTTTGTCCGGCGGGTCATGTTTAAGCCATTAGGTGAGTTGATTGTTGGAATGAAAAAAATATCGCTTGGCATGCTGGACGTTCGCCTGAAGTCGGACAAGACGATGGAGTTTGTCTTTCTAGCGAATACGTTTAATACGATGGCGGAGCAAATCAAGTCATTGAAGATCGGCATGTACGAGGAGCAGCTTCGAGTGAAGCATGGTGAGCTTAAGCAACTGCAAGCGCAGATTAATCCCCATTTTTATATGAATACGTTGAACATCATCTATAACCTTGCAGCGCTTAAGGATCATGAGTCAGTTAAAAAAATGTCACTTCACCTCGCTGATTATTTCAGATTCATTATGAGGGCTAACCGCGACACGATCACGTTAGATGAAGAACTGCGCCATATTGATAATTACATTACGATTCAGGAAATGCGATTCCCGAATAAGTTGGCTATTACTTATGCTATCCCAGAGCCGTTGAAAAGCTTTCCGATCCCTGCATTGACCGTACAGCCTTTTGTAGAGAATGCAATCATACATGGTTTCAAAAACCGTAAGCAGCTGTTCGTTATTCACATAGCTGTAGAGCAGGAGGCAGATTTGGATAGCGGATTCTATCTTACGATTCGGGATAATGGGATCGGGTTCCCTCCCGAAGTGTTGAAGCTGCTTAATGAAAAACAACCGTTGGCTGAAGGGGAAACAAGCCGGTTAGGCATCGTGAATGTGACCCATCGCTTAAGCTTGCATTATGGTGCAGGGGCTAGTATCCGTTATGCAAACGGTGAGGAAGGCGGCGCAGCGGTTACGATCATGTTCCCAACGATGACAGGCAATGCAGTTGCAGTTGGATGAGGGAGGCGGAAGTTTGGGCTATCATTTGTTAATTGTTGATGACGAAGATATTGCGATTCGCGGCATTGTTCACGGGATGGACTGGAGCGATATGCCGATAGCTAACATTTATACAGCTAGCGATGCAGAAGAGGCTCAGGAGCTGTTTAACGAGCATACGATTCATGTCTTGCTATCCGATATTGATATGCCTAATCAAACAGGAATCGAATTGCTCAGCTGGGTGAATTACAATTCCCCATTAACGAAGACTATTTTACTGACTGGGCATGCCGATTTTAAATATGCGCAGCAGGCGCTGCAGCTTGAAGGGTTTGACTATTTGTTAAAGCCAGTGGACCATGTTCATTTGAAGAAGGTCTTGATGCAGGCATTGGATAAGGTGAGGCTACAGGAGGAGCATGATTCGTTCCATAAAACATATGAGCATTATTTCCAGCAGTGGCATAAGCAGCTTCCCGTTATGGCAGAACGGCTGTGGGAGGATATCATCCATTGGAGGCAGTCTGTTGCCCCACAGCAGCTTAATCCGCAGCTGCAGCTGTATGGCATTCCGGTCCAGGCTGACACGCCAATTGTTATTGTGCTAATTAGTATCGAGCAATGGCAAGAGGAGTGGACGGCGCGAGATGAGGAAATTATGGCGTATGGGGTTAAAAATGCAGCAGAGGAAGTCATCCTAAAAGGCTTGTTCGGACAGGCAGTTCAGGATGCGAGCGGAGCGTTGCTTGTACTGCTCTATGAGCCTGGGAAAGTCGATAAAGCGGAGCTGGACAGTCGCTGTCGTTCTTACATCGAGCAATGCGGTGCTTATCTGCACTGCCGTTTATCCTGCTATATAAGCGCGCCTGCAGCTGTTGCAGAGCTGCGTAATGTCGTAGGCCAGTTAACGGAGCTAGAAAAAAGCAATCTAAACGAAACAGCTGTTGTCGTGCATGAAAGAGAACGAGGCGAGCTAAAGCTTCGTTCGTCATCTAATTTGTATCCGCCGTTAGAGGAATGGGCAGTCTTGCTGGAGTCGGGCAAAAAAACAGAGTTAATTCGCAGCGCGAATGTATTTTTCGATCAGTTGATTGAGGGGCAGAAGGGGGTCGATTACGTCCATATCGTTTCGATTTACTTTGGCATCGTGCATACGGTGCTCCAAACGTTTCAGCGCAAGTCGTTGGATGTAGAAGCAGCATTCCCTCAGCAAGGATGGGAGGAAGGCGGCCAAGCGCTAAAATCGCTGTTCGGGCTGAAAGGCTGGACTTTGCAAGTTTGTGCGCAGGCTGTCGAGTATATCCGATTGAATGGGAAGGACGTATCCCGGGTTATAAGGAAGGCGCAACAGTATATTGAAGAGCATTTCGAGGACGAGATTAGCCGGGAAGAGCTGGCTGATTATGTGTATTTGAATCCGGCCTATCTCTCGCGTTTGTTCCGTAAAGAAACCGGCCAATCGATCACAGACTATGCTACCGAGCGAAGGATCGCCAAAGCGAAGCATTTATTGGAGCAAAGCAATGACCGCATCAGCGATATCGCAGTGTCAGTAGGCTATAGCAATTTCTCGCATTTCTCGAAGCTTTTTAAGAAAGCGACAGGCGTGACGCCGCAAGAGTATCGCCGAATGTTTCAGCAAGTCGACTAGCGCGAAGCAAACAAGTCACTAGAACGTTAATAAGGTCACGGTGAAGATAGAGCGCCGTCGCCTTTTTTTTTTACAATGAAATAGACCGAAACGGAGCTGATCAGTGTCGGGAATAGGAATGAAGCAGGGGGACATTCGATGGCAGCACTCACACGCAATATGCGGAAATACGGAATGTTTTACATCATGATGCTTCCGGGATTTTTGATCTTGCTGGTCAACAACTACATCCCAATGCTCGGAATTGTAATTGCATTCAAAAATATGACTTATCAGCATTCGAGCATTTTGATGAACCTGATCGACAGCAAGTGGGTAGGGTTCGAGAACTTTAAGTATTTGTTCAAAACAAGCGATGCTTGGGTTATCACGCGCAACACGCTGCTCTATAACTCGTTGTTTATCGTCTTGAATCTCATTATCCCGGTTGCATTCGCGATTATGCTCAATGAGCTGAGAAGCAAGTATCTGGCAAGATTTCATCAATCGGTTATTTTCTTGCCTTACATTTTATCTTGGGTTGTTGTCTCGTATCTCGTGTACGGATTGCTGCATGATAGAAACGGCTTTATAAACACGACGATCCTGCCATACTTTGGCGTAGATCCGGTTCAATGGTATTTCAAAGTGGAAGCTTGGCCGTTCATAGTCCCGCTCGTCAACACGGTCAAAAATGTAGGCTACTACATGGTTATCTATATGGCGGCTATTATCGGCATCGATGATGAGTATTACGAAGCTGCAACGATCGACGGGGCGAACAAATGGCAGCAGATATTGAAAATTACAATTCCATTGCTTATCCCGATCATGATCATCATGACGCTCCTGCAAATCGGCCGCATCTTCTACGCAGATTTCGGTTTGTTCTACCAGGTTCCCAAAGAATCGGGACCGCTGTTCCCCGTTACGAATGTGGTGGACACTTACGTCTACCGAACGTTCCTGGCTATGGGCGACTCAGGGTTATCATCCGCAGCAGGGCTGTATCAGTCGGTGGTCGGGTTTGTCCTCGTATTTTTATCCAATTGGTTTGTACGGAAGGTAGATAAAGACAGCGCATTATTCTAACGGTTAAAGGATAGGAGCATTATTTTGTGGGAGGTAGCACCATGGACTCGCCAGTGGAAAGAGCGCCATCGCGGCCTGTGAATTCGTTGAATCCAGTCGGCGACTGGACGATCAAAATCATTTTCTTTCTTTATTCCGCACTCTGTATTTTTCCTTTGCTGCTCATTATTATGGTGTCGCTTTCCAACGAGCAGGATGTCATAAGGGAAGGATACAAATTCATTCCGATGCACATTGATTTAAGCGCCTATAAGTTCGTGTTCGAGGACTGGCAAAACATTGTACGCTCCTATGGGGTGTCACTGTTTGTGACTGTTGTGGGCACCGTGTTGAGTTTGATTACGATGGCTTTGTATGCGTATCCGATCAGCCGCCCTGATTTTCCGCAGCGCAAGTTTTTCACCTTCTTCGTCTTTTTCACGATGTTGTTCAATGGGGGGCTCGTCCCTTGGTACCTCGTATACGTGAGAATGCTGCACTTGAAAGACAGCATCTGGGCGCTAATTCTGCCTCTGCTTGTGTCCGCCTTCTTCGTCCTCATCATTCGTACCTTCTTCCAGACGACGATACCGGGAGCCATTATAGAATCGGCCAAAATCGATGGAGCGGGAGAGTTGTACATTTTCTTCCGAATCGTACTGCCGTTGTCGATGCCAGTGTTGGCTACTGTAGCCCTATTCAGCACTTTGAACTACTGGAATGATTGGTTCCTAAGCTTGGTGTTCATCACCAAAGAGGATAACGTCAGCCTGCAGTATCTCATGTACAAGACGTTAACAAACATCCAGTTCATGCTGAGCCACAGTGACGCAATTAGCACGATTGGCGGGGCAGCCAAATTCCCGAGTGAAACTGTTCGGATGGCTATGGCTGTTATCGGCGTCGGCCCCATCATTTTTGCTTATCCATTTTTCCAAAAGTACTTCGTCAAAGGCTTAACCGTTGGGGCGGTCAAAGGGTGAAGTTGGATCAGGCTGTTACCGGTTAGAACCGGTGTAGCATATATAAAAACGATTCTGGGAGGTCAATTGAAATGATGAAGGCGACAAAGAGTGCTTCCATGCTGCTCATGCTTGCTTTATCTTCAACGCTAGTTTTGTCAGCATGCGGCAGCAACGAGCCAGATAAAACAGAAGAGCCGGCTTCGACTGCTACGGATAAGACAGAAACGGCTGCGGGCGATACGGACAAAGCAACAGAGCCTGCCCCTGCCAATTCAGAATTGAAGGAATACAAGCTGACGATGGTATACCCTGGCGGCACGCAGGATGATGAAGCGAAGATTGAAGATGAAATTAATAAATATTTGAAGAATAAAATTAATGCTACGATTGACCTTCAGCCAATTGACTGGACAGCTTGGGAAGACAAAGTGAACCTGATGATTGCTTCGCGAGATCCTGTCGATATTTATTTCACAGCACAATGGACCAAATATGCGGTAAACGTTGGCAAGGGCGCATTCCTCGATCTCGGGCCCTTGTTAAAGGATTACGGGCAAGATATCGTAAAACCACTTGATCCTGTCTTCTTGGAGGGATCCAAAATCAATGGCGTAAACTATGGTGTCCCGACTAACAAAGAACTTGCTGCCCAAGGCGGTATCGTATACCGCAAAGACATCGCACAGGAGCTAGGCATTGATATGAGCAAGGTGAAGTCGATTCAAGACCTGGACGCTGTATTCGCAACTGTGAAGGCTAATAAGCCTGAAATGACGCCGTTGTACCTGTTGAAGGGGGAGAATTTCGACGCTCATTATTTTGGAAACTTTGATGCATTGGGCGATACGTCTGTTCCGGGTGTATTAATTAAAGATGCGGCGGAAACGACAGTTAAGGCGAACTATGATACGCAGCGTTATGTGGATACGTTAAAGCTGACGCGCGGCTTCTTCGTGAAGGGCTATATTAATAGCGATGCAGCAACTACGACGACGATGAACAAGGATGCGCTTAAAGCGGGGAATGTGTTCGCTATGACGTCTGCCTTGAAGCCTGGCAAAGCGAAAGAGTTGGAAACAGAGCTCGGCTTAGTTGGCAAACTGGATCAAATCGAGTTGAATGAGAAAACGGTATCGACGAGTGAAACGTCCGGTTCGATGCTTGCCGTTTCGACCACATCGGGCGATCCCGCTCGTGCAATGATGTTTATTAACCTGCTTCATTCTGATAAATATCTGAACAACCTGATCAACTTCGGCATTGAAGGCCAGCATTTTACGAAAAATGGTGAAATCATTACGCCTACAGATAATACGAAACATTATGCGCCAGGCGCAGCATGGATGTTCGGCAATCAGTTCTTGAATTATGTATGGAATTCGGAGGACCCAAACAAATGGGAACAATTCCGCAAGTTTAATGAAGGGCCTAAAGTATCGCCAGGGCTTGGCTTCGTGTTCGACAGCGAGCCAGTAAAAGCGGAAGTGGGCGCAATCGTCAATATTGACCGCCAATACCAGACCGCTCTGGAAACAGGATCAGTCGATGTTGACAAAGTGCTGCCTGAGTATAAGGACAAATTGCTTAAGGCTGGAGTGGAAAAGATTTTGGCTGAAAAACAATCGCAATTCGATAAGTATCTCTCCGAGAAAAAGTAACTCCCCTGCTACCCATAATTGTATCTGCAAATCCACCTCACTCGCTATTGGAGGTGTCCTAAAGCCACAACGGCTTGGGGACACCTCCTTTTTGCTGCAGCATTTGGCGTTGGTGCAATCCAGCAGCTTGCTCATTGTAGTTCGCACAATGAAACCAATGGGAAATAACACCTGCAAATGAAGCCGGTAAAGAGGTCTTAATGGCGTTCCGCCCTTGGGTTGGCAGGTCCCCCGACCTAGGTCCAGTCCGAAAAACAGCCGTGAGTCTGTTTTGGATAAACGCGATTCCACCTAGAATAAGGACATAAGGTTAACGCAGACAAAAACGAAAGGCGGTGTTAAACGATATGAATATTCAATCTAAAAAAGGTCTCGTACTAATCGCGATTGGCGCTGTAATCGCACTTCCGATTATCGGCTTCAGCATTGGCTGGGTTCTCAAGCTTCTGTTCCCGTTCATTCTCGTCGGTCTTGGGGTGGTTGGCTGGCGGAACGGCAATCGAATCTTCGGCGGCTTGTTGATCGGCTTTGGCGGCCTGATGGTTCTCGGCAAGTTCCATACGCTGATCTTGCTCATTGCGGCCATCGCATTGGTCGCTTACGGCGTGTCACTTGTAAAAGGAAGAAGATCTTAACCATTAGGATCATAGAATAGGATGAACGAGGAGGGCGGAAACCGATGAGTATTATCCGACGTGTTCGTGACATTACAGTCGCGACGCTAAATGAACGGCTGGAGAAGGCAGAAGATCCTGTTCGGCTCATTGATCAGTTTCTCTGGTCAACGCGTGAAGAAATTATCCAAAGCGAGAAGCTTTACCGGCAATATGCAGAGCACAGCCTGCACTTAAAAACACAGTGGCTGCAAGCAGAGCAACTGAAAGATAAGCGGGAACAGCAGGCGATGACAGCACTTCGTGCAGGGGAAGAACATTTGGCACGCATCGCGCTTCAAGAGAAGCAGTCAGCCGAAGAGCGTGCAACTCAATATCAAGAGCTGTATGAGCAGTCGAGCCAAAGCGTTCTCGAGCTGGAAGACCAATTGCGAGAGCTTAGAAGCGAGTACCAGTCGGTCTATGACAAACGAGAGTATTACGCAGCCCGGATGGAATCCTTGAGGCTCCAACAACGGATGAATGCTCGGTATGGCGGCCAAGGGCAGGAACCAACAAGCATGTTCCGCCGGCTGGAGGACCGTATCAACGATATGGAGCTCGAGGCCAAAAGCCTTCGTGACCTTCGCCGGATGGGAAGCGAGTTATTGTCCGAAGCGGGGCAGAAAGTGCAATCCGTTGTTGAGCGTGAGCTAGAACAGCTTAAGCGTAAGCTTGAAAAAGAAGGGTGGTCGTCCTCGTCATGAGCAAGATGTATCGATCGTATCGGGATAAAAAACTGTTTGGCCTCTGTGGAGGCCTCGCGGAATGGATGGGTGTCGACGCGACGCTAATTCGGATCTTGATGATCGTGTTGGCCGTTTTCTCAGGCGGGGTTGTCATTCCAATCTACATCCTTGCAGCATTTGTTGTCCCTAGGGACCCGTATTACGGGAATCCCAACTATAACCCTTATGGGGGTTATGGGAACAATCAAGGCCAAGGAAACCGTAACTTTTATGGCAACGGCTTTGGCCAACAGCCAGGCAACAATGGATTTAATGGAGCGCCATTCGGTGGCCCTAATGGCCATCAAGCAGGTGGACCGTATTCGAATCCACCGCAGCAGCCGCCATACGGCAGCACACCACCGTCGTCCCAGTTGGATTCTATGATGGAAGATTTGGAGCGTAAAGCGCTCCGCAAGGAATTAGATGAATTGAAAGCCAAACTAGCGAAGTATGAGAAGGGAGAGTTTTAAATATGGGTATCTTTAAACGTATGAAGGATTTGACGAAGGCGTCGGTAAATGAGTTGTTGGATAAAGTGGAAGATCCGGTTATTATGCTAAACCAGTATCTGCGTGACATGGAAGAGGAAATTCGCCAAGCTGAGGTAACGGTTGCGAAGCAACTGACGAACGAGCGCCGCATGAAGCAGCGCCTCGAAGAGGCCGTTCGCACGGCAGCAGGGCTGGAGCCGAAAGCAGAAGCAGCGCTCCGTGCAGGTTATGAGGACCAAGCCCGCAAGCTGTTGGAAGAGAAAATCGTCTTCGAGCAAAAGGTTTCGGAGTACACTGAGCTGCATGGAGCAGCAAAAGCGCAAGCTGACGAATTGATGCAGCAGCTGCACAGCATGAAGGAAGAGTTCTACCAACTGCGCAACAAGCGCAATGAGTTGGCAGCTCGTGCCCAATTAGCGAAAGCGAAGAAGCAAATGGCCCAACTGACTGTTTCGCATCAATCGATCGACAGCAGCGGCGCAGCACGCGGCTTCAACCGGATGGAAGAGAAAATTATTCAAATGGAAGCAGAAGCCGATGTGCTTCGTACGCCATACACTTACAACAGTACACCAGTAGGCTCCACAATTGACCTGGAAAAACAACTTAAGGTCGATGCCCAGCTGGAAGCGTTGAAAAACAAAATGAGCAACAGTGCAGCAGAGTAAGGATTGAAGAACGCAAGAGGGCGGACCGCGAGGAGCGGTACCGCTCTTCTCCTTGTTAATATTAGGAAGTGTCGGCTATGATAAGAGTAATTATAAAAGGAGCATATTATCATGTCCGAAAAGAAGCAGGATGACGCAGCGAAGCCGCGCAATCGAAAAAGCCAAATCGCCGAGACGGTCATCTGGCTCTTAATTGTATTCGGGCTACTGCTCATTGTTCTTCAAGGCATAGGATATCTTGAAGTTTTCGCATTGCAAGGCCGCGCGGCCATTGTTGCCCTTGCGATTATCGCTGCTGCGCTTGCGGCTGCTGCGCTCAATAGCTACTGGCAGGGCATCCGGCTTAAGGAGGCGCTGCAGCGGCTGGCTGACCGGCAGCGCCGCCGTCCGACCAATGTTACCTTTGACCGGGCAGAGGATGGAGAACGCGAGCCAGGCAGCGAAGAAGAGGACGAGGTCTGGGAAGAGAAAGTAAAGTTCTCTGCAGTTATTGAGGAGCGCCAGCGGCTTGCCCGGGAGCTTCATGATGCGGTGAGCCAGCAGCTGTTCGCAATCTCGATGACAGCGACAGCCGTCGGCCGTACGATTGAGAAGGACTGGGAGCGGGCGAAGCGGCAAGTGGAGCTAATCGAGGAGATGGCGGCTGTTGCGCAATCGGAGATGCGCGCGCTGCTATTGCATTTGCGTCCAGTACATTTGGATGGGAAAAATCTAGGGGAAGCGCTGCAGGTGCTCGTTGGGGAGCTGCAGCAGAAAACCGCAATGGCGATTAATTTCGTCGTCGAAGGCGAGATGACGCTGGATACGCAATCGGAGGATCATCTGTTCCGAATTGCACAGGAAGCGATCTCAAACACGCTACGCCACTCCAAAGCGCAGGCGATGACAATACGGCTAGCGGGTTTTGGAAGGCAAGTGCGGCTAACCTTCATTGATGATGGCGTCGGGTTCGAGGTAGAGGAGCGCAAACACTCGTCTTATGGTTTACTGACGATGGAAGAGCGAGTCCATGAGATGGGCGGTTCACTCGAAATTGAGAGCAGCCTGGGCGGAGGCACAACAATCGATATATGGATACCGGCAAGATCGATGGAATAAGGAGAGGAAGAGAGATGGAGACGTTGGAGCAAAGAGATCAGATGGATATTGGGCAGTCGATTAAGGTGTTGTTGGTAGATGATCATGAGATGGTTAGAATTGGGTTGGCAGCGGTGCTGGACACGGAGGATGGCATAGAGGTTGTAGGAGAGGCAAGCAATGGAATGGATGGCATTCGGCTCGCCCAAGCTTACAAGCCGGATGTTGTGCTGATGGATCTCGTCATGGAAGGCATGGATGGCGTCGAGACGACGAGAAAAGTATTAGAGCTTTTCCCGGATTGCAAAGTGATCGTTCTTACTAGCTATCTCGACGACAGCAAGCTGTACCCGGTCATCGAAGCGGGCGCTTTTAGCTATTTGCTCAAAACATCGCGTGCTAATGAGATCGCCGATGCGATACGGGCAGCAGCGCGCGGGCAGTCGGTATTGGAATCCCAAGTTGCTGCGAAGATGATGAACCGGTTCCGCCAGCCGCAGCAGACGGCTGTTAAGGCGCATGAGCAGCTAACGGAGCGGGAGATGGACGTATTGAAGCTGGTTGCACAGGGGAAATCGAACCAGGAGATTGCCGATGATCTGTTTATCGGGATCAAGACGGTGAAATTCCACGTCACGAACATTTTCTCCAAATTAGGCGTTGATGACCGTACGCAAGCAGCAATCTATGCGCATAAGCATGGCATAGCTGATGCTTAACTAGAAGTAATAAGGCGGTTGCGTTCTGCTTGAAGCAACTGATACATACTTTCGAGATCGTCAAGCGCGACGGTAGGCGGCGCGGTTGGAAGCGATTCTAATTTGAGTGCGGATACAGTTTCAAGCATGTCCGGCCAGGCGATAATGGCGATCGGTTGCTCAAGCGTATGGACTAATGCAATGTCTTGTTCATTTTTGACGAGAATGAATTTAGGATAGCTTGCTGTTTTGAAACCTTCAACGAGCACGAAGTCGACATTGCCCCATGCTTGAATTAATTGTTCAAGGGGCGTTGAACGCTGCTGTAAAATAGCTGTCTGATGCGGAGACGTTATGATTGTAAGATCTGCTCCAGCTTGCCGATGGCACCATGTATCGGTACCTTCTTTGTCCATCTCAAAATCGTGTGCGTCATGCTTCATCGTCGCAACGGTATACCCACTTTGCTTCAGTAACTCTGTTAACCGGCAGACGACCGTCGTCTTGCCGGTATTTTTGTATCCTACAACCTGTACCACAGTGGGCTGGAATGTTGGTTTTGGCATATGGAATCCTCCTAAGCGCCATGCATTGAAATGCTCAAGTTCTAACCCAAATTGTAGCATTACGAATAATGACATGAAAGTGGCGGTTATGGCGGTGGAGGGAGGGCGCTGCATTTGATACAATGGCATTAAGTGGAATAGGGAGCGGGGATTCGTGATGAGGGAAGGCGGAGAAAGCAAAGTGCCAATAAAGATCGTGAATGAACAGGGCGAGCGCAGAGGCCGTTTTCGTCGAAAAGCTATAAAAGTTGCTGCGGCGCAATCGGTGGTGCTTGAAGCAGTACGGGCTTGCCATGCAAAAATGCCGGTGCAAGTTATTCCGTTACACCGATGCGGAGGACGTTATGCGGCTGAACGGCTGGTGGCCACATGCGATTGGCCGCCGTTTGCAAGATCAGGTGTGGACGGCTTTGCAGTCCGCTCAGGCGATGTGGCATTAGCTTCAGCGAGCAAGCCTGTCTCCCTTCGGTTGATTGATTCAGTGGCGGCCGGAGACAGGGCGGTAACGCCTGTTCTTCCAGGTACAGCCGTTCGGATCATGACAGGAGCAATGGTGCCTCCTGATGCGGATGCCGTTGTCATGCTGGAGCAGACGGAGGACGCTGAAGCTGGAACAGGCGCGAAGGTGAGCTTTAAGGCATGGGGTAAGGCGTCGCACAGCGAAGGCGCACATGGAACAGCGATTGAAATAAAGGTGAAGCACACAGTACAAAAGGGGCAGAATGTCGCACAGCCAGGTGAAGAGCTGCAAGCAGGGGCGGCTTTAACGGAAGTAGGCATGATGCTAAGGCCTGGCCATGTTGCATTGCTGGGCACGTTTGGCTACAGTGATGTGCCTGTGTTCGCGAGGCCCCGCGTCGGGATTTTTGCTACAGGAAGCGAGTTGCTTGCAGTAGGCGAACGGTTAGAGCCTGGAAGGATTCGAGACAGCAATAGCGCCATGCTTGCGGCGATGGCTGAGCAAAGTGGCGCTGAAGCCGTGCTGCTGGGGCGGCTGCCAGACGAGCTGGAAGCCGTGCGAAGCGCGTTAGCTGAAGCGGTGAAGAAGGCGGATATTATCGTTACGACAGGCGGCGTATCGGTAGGGGATTACGACATCATGGCGATGCTGATGAGCGAGCTGCCGCGATACGATTCCAGAATGGGCGAGCCACTTGAGCCAAGCAATAGCGGGAGCCTTGAGATGGAGCAAGATTTGCTGTTGTTCGACCGCGTATCTATGCGTCCTGGGAGCCCGACGTCTGCGGCGCGAATTGGCGGCAAGCTCTTATTTGCGTTATCGGGCAATCCTGGCGCATGCTTTGTCGGATTTGAACTGTTCGTTCGCCCAGCTATACTGGCATTGCAAGGGACAAGCCATGCGCTGCCCACTGTGGTACAAGCGGAGCTGTTGGATGGATTCGAGAAGGGGAGCCCGCATGACCGGTATGTAAGGGCTCGATTAATTGAGCGGGAGGGCCGCCGTTACGCGGAGCCGCTTGGCTTCGTTAAGTCGAGCATGATGGCATCCATTCCAGCTGCCGAAGGGCTTGTTCTTATTCCTTCAGGGTCTCAAGGGGCATCTGCAGGCCAGCTCGTCGATGTTTTGCTGTTACTGCCTTGATATAGAAACGGTTCATCCTTGCAGCTTTAAGAGAAGGCTGGCTGTACGCTGCGGCCGGCTGTAAGGCGTGTAGGCGTAAGTTAGGGGTTCAAACATTAAGCGAAGCTGGCTAGGATCAATAAGAGAAGCAACAGGTGATTGCATGATGCGTGCAATAACATTGCTAATTGCATTCATAGCTCCATCAGGTTCAAACAACAGCTCTACAAGGTTCGACTGTATCTGCGAATGGGATCGAGTATGCTTGGCCCATGCGCAATCGAATGCTAAACGAGTGGGACTCTCTTCTAAAATAAAACTTAACGGATTTTGCCCAATGAATGCTGCCATCGGTTTCAGGAGATCGAGCTTACAGGCTACAAGCAGCGATTCATGCTCGTTGAAAGCGAGCAAGCAATCGTTATAGCTTGCTGTAAAAGCTGCAAGGAATCCTGCAGCGTTTGGATGGCTGTTTTTAAAAGGAACGGCGCTGCTTATCAATGCTTTAAGCTTTGCCAGACGCTGCATCAAGTCCGTAATCGCTTGCGCCGCGTGTTCGGCTGCTTCCCGTTGGCGCTTCTCATTGAGATTCGTTAATGCTAGCGGATCGTGCTCGTCACGTAGCGGGTAATCGACATACTTGCGGGCACGCTGCACAGATTGGACAGGTCGGGTTGCTTCTGAGCGTTGCGGCGGTCTAATCCACATCTACTATCGCCTCCTCGCCAATACCATACAGAAAATCGAATGCGGAAGGTGGCGATTGGTGTCGGTCCAGCGCAAATAGCCAGAAAGATGTAACAATTGGCCCATCTGCGCCTTTACGCTGGCCGCCCAATCAAGATATTTATTATAAGAGCAAGAATAGAAAGGCAATGAGCGCAAGATCGATTGCGAAAGCCGTTCCCCATGGATTGTACCCGTAACCATACCCGCCGCCATATCCATATCCGTCATAGCCGTAGTCTTTCGTTTGAACCTCCAGCGGCATCTCCTCTTGTGCGTAGGCTTTTTTGTTTTTCTTATGCTGTTTTCCTTTTTTGTTTTTGGACAGCTCAGCGGACTGATGATGGTCGAGATAGGCATGTGGACCAGATTGCGATTGCTGGCTTGGGCCGCTATTGAGCATCACTCGTCCGCCGCGGCAGTTTGATAGAACACCAACATGGCGTTTGCCATCTTTCGTTATAATGCACACTGGCAGGCCGCAATAACGCGACACATGATCCTCGTGTAAAGGAAATATCGGTTCCATTCGTGACGCACCTCCTTGTTTCTAAGCCCATATTATGCAGGCGCAGGCAACTGTGCATGGTCAATAACCCAGAGATTAGGGCCAAATATCGGGAAAAAAGGGGCTGAAGGCTGTGAACGAATTGATGGTGCGTACGCAGGCGCAGACAGGCATGCGAAGAAAGCCAGTGCGAAAGCCTAAGCTGGTTCCTATACTGCTGGCAGCAGCAGCACTTCTTGCTGGAGCAATCATTATTACTGCACAGCGGCCGACCGGATCCACAGGGAGTGCCACGAATGATTTAGCTTATGTGTGGGGGCTGACAGCTTCGCTTGCCTCCCAACAAGCTGGTGGCAGTGATGTGCAAATGGACCAGCGCCGGTGGATCGTACGCTACGACGTGGAGCAGCTTGATAATGGACAAGCACTGCAGGTGGCGAATCTGCTTGGGTTGCAGAGGTCTAGACATGATGGCCAAGATGCTGAACAAGCAGGGCTGGCTGCATACGACGGGATGATGCCCATTGAGGGGGAAGGCAAGTTTGCTCAATTAGGGAACAGTGTACCTGTGACGATGGCCGTTGACCCGGACAAGAGCCGATTTGAGGGGGCAATTCTGGTCATGAAGCCTGAAGCGGGGATCAGCCAGGAGCGGCTAACTGCTGCAGCAAGGCGGATCGAACAGGCACTGCATGAGACGGGAGCGGCGTTTGCCTATAGTTTTCGGGTGGCAAGCTCTATTGCAGCGAATACGATGCCAGTATCAGGAGAAAGCGAAATGATGAAGCCGCTTTTTGATGCACTAACTGCGCAAGCAGGCGCTGCCCTTGTCGAGTCTTATGCCGACAGCT
The DNA here is from genome assembly GCF_009789195.1 of Paenibacillus sp. MMS18-CY102. GTDB lineage: Bacteria > Bacillota > Bacilli > Paenibacillales > Paenibacillaceae > Paenibacillus_T. The sequence goes on from NZ_WSTC01000044.1 coordinate 18,717, forward strand.
CAGGGCGAACAATTAGCGAAACATGGCGATCTCCACATCTGGAGGCTTCGATTCTAACCAAGGATAAGAAGGCTAATTTGCAGCTGTCGAGACATCAGAATGATACCGCCAACACAATCGATTGGATTGTCGGCGTACCGATCATTACAGGTGATTATGCACAATCCGAATAGTCGGAATTAGGGGTTGTAAGCTTGAATGATTACCTTTCCTTAGGGGGATCATCAGTTTTTTTTATGAGGCGCTCAATGGCGAATTACCCCTGAATATGCTACACTACAAGTACGTGATAGGTGTTGAGAATAGAGAAAAAAACCAAAGGGAAGAATGAGAGCCATGACAACCACTGTAAATTTTGAGCAACAAGCCGCCGAAGGCGCGGTTTACTACCTGTTTGGTGCGACCGGAGATCTTGCAAAACGCAAGCTGTTCCCGGCGTTGTTTAGCTTATATAAGGAAGGCAAATTGGCGGAGAATTTCGCCGTTGTCGGCCTTGCTCGCCGTCCGCGGACGAATGACCAATTCCGTTCGGACGTTTATGAGTCGATCGTAGAGTTTTGCCGGTACAAGGCAGACGACACGGCACTTTGGAATAAATTTGCCGAGCACTTCGTCTACATGCCGCTCGATATTAACAACGTCGACGGATTCCGTGAACTGAATCAATTGTCCAGCGAATTGGACAAGAAATTCGACATCGCTGGCAATCGTTTGTTCTACCTGGCGCTTGCGCCAGACCTGTTCGGCCCTGTTTCCTTCAACTTGCGTGATGGCGGGCTGCTAGGTTCGGATGGATGGAAACGTCTCGTTATCGAGAAACCGTTCGGCTATGACCTGGAGTCGGCTCGCAAGCTGAACGCACAGCTGAGCCAAGTGTTTAAGGAAGAAGAAATCTACCGCATCGACCATTACCTCGGCAAAGAAATGGTACAAAACATCGAGGTTGTTCGTTTCGCGAATGCATTCTTCGAGCCGCTGTGGAACAACAAACATATCGCTAACGTACAAATCACGCTGTCGGAAACAGTCGGCGTTGAGGACCGCGGTGGCTATTATGATAAATCGGGCGCATTGCGCGACATGATGCAAAACCACATGCTGCAAATGCTCACGATGATCGCCATGGAACCGCCTAGCCGCCTTCAACCGGAAGATATTCGCGATGAGAAGGTTAAAGTGCTGCGTTCGCTCCGCCCTTACAAGTCGAGCGAAGAAGTTCGCTCTAGCGTTGTTCGTGCGCAATACTCGGAAGGCGCAGCAGGCACCAAATCGTTGCCAGGCTACCGTCAAGAGGACTCCGTTAACCCTGAGTCCGTTACGGAAACATACTTCGGCGCACGTGTCTACGTGGATAATTTCCGCTGGGCAGGCGTACCGTTCTATATCCGTACAGGCAAACGCATGCCGGTGAAAACGACAGAAGTCGTTATTGAATTTAAAAATGTGCCAGAGAACGTTCTGTTTGGTTCGCGCGAGGATGTCGGCCCTAACCTGCTCGTTATCCGCGTTAACCCAATGGAAGGCATGTACATCAAATTTAATGCAAAACGCCCTGGCTCCGATCGCGAGATCCAACCGGTAGCTATGGAGTTCTGCCAATCTTGCCAAGTCGGCATCAACACGCCAGAAGCTTACGAGCGCCTGATTTATGATGCGGCTCGCGGCGATTCGACTCGCTTCACGCGTTGGGATGAAGTTGCACAAGCTTGGACGTTCGTTGACCCGATTGCTAAGGCATGGAAAGAAAGCGATAGCGATCTTGCTTTCTACCCTGCAGGCTCATGGGGACCAGAACCGATGGATCGGATCATCGAAGAAGATGGTTTCCACTGGTGGCCGGTTAACGGGCAAGAAGAAGACAACGTGGTTTGGATCTCAGGCAGCCGTAAGTAATACGCAATGCGGGGCTTCCAATTCGTTATAATTTGATTATTATAGGTTGAATTTTGGCCGGTCGACAGGATCATTCTGTCGGCCGGCCTTCGGACTGTTTTCAGAACAACATGCGCTGTCGAACCGAGATGAAGCTTATGCTATGCGGTAGAGCGGCCGGTAAGGAGACTGTTATGTTCAAAATCTACGATATCTCGATGACCATTCAGCAGGATATGCAGGTGTGGGGCAATGCGAAGAACAATCAACCAGTCTTCGAGAACGTCTCCAACTATGAGACAGGCGAAGTCTACGATTCCAAGATGACGTTAAGCGTCCATACCGGCACGCATGTAGATGCACCGCTGCATATGTTGGAGGATGGCGCTACGATCGAGTCGATTGGCTTAGAGGAGCTTGTTGGGCATGCGCGTGTTCTTGATCTTACTGCGGTCGAGGATGCTGTTTCCAAGGCTGATCTTGAGAAGTTTGGCATTCAGAAGGGCGAATGGATTTTACTGAAAACACGCAATTCGTTTAACGAGAGCAACACTTTCGATACCGGGTTTGTTTATGTGAATGAGGAAGCAGCACGGTATTTGGTGGAGATTGGCATTCGTGGCATTGGCGTTGACGGGCTTGGCATTGAGCGCTCCCAGCGTGAATACCCGACACATCGCCAGTTGTTCCGAAACAATATTATTATCGTTGAAGGCCTGCGATTAAAAAATGTGCCGCCGGGCACGTATTTTCTCGTCGTTGCGCCGTTGAAGCTGACGGGCCTTGAGGCCGCACCAGCGCGGGCTGTATTGATCGGCGGCGTATAAGCAAGCACAAGCTTAGCTGCCTTCGGCCACTTCTAAAGCGTTACCCTACGGACACTAACAGGGAAAACGAAAGGACGTACTTATGAGCGTATCGTTAAAGGACGAAATACAACAAGAAGTCGATAAGCGGCGCACGTTCGCCATTATTTCTCACCCGGATGCCGGGAAAACAACGCTGACGGAGAAGCTGTTGCTGTTCGGCGGCGCGATCCGCGAGGCTGGCTCGGTAAAAGCGCGTAAAGCTAGCCGCCATGCGACATCCGACTGGATGGAAATTGAGAAGCAGCGGGGGATTTCGGTTACATCTTCCGTTATGCAATTCGACTATAATGGGCATCGCATTAACATATTGGACACGCCTGGCCACCAAGACTTCAGTGAAGACACCTACCGGACGCTGACTGCAGCGGACAGCGCAGTTATGTTGATCGACGTTGCGAAGGGCGTAGAGCCGCAGACGATTAAGCTGTTCCAAGTATGCAGCAAGCGTGGCATTCCGATCTTTACTTTCATCAACAAGCTTGACCGCGAAGGGCAAAGCCCGTTCGACCTGATGGAAGAGATCGAGCGCGTGCTCGGCATTCGTTCGGTTCCAATGAACTGGCCGATTGGCATGGGACGTGAATTGTGCGGCGTATATGACCGGATGAAGAACCAGGTTGAGCTGTTCAACGGCAAAGACCATTCCACGATTGAAGTCCGTAAGGTAGACGACTATAACGACCCGATCATTCGTGAGATGGCGGGCGATTATATGACCGATCAGCTGATTGCAGATCTTGAACTGCTTGATGTTGCCGGCGACCAGTTCGACTTCGAGAAAGTGAGCAGAGGCGAGTTAACGCCTGTATTCTTCGGCAGCGCAGTTAACAACTTCGGTGTTCAGACGTTCCTTGAGAACTTCCTGCAGCTCGCTCCTAAGCCAACTTCCCGCGAAAGCACGGCGGGCACAATTGAGCCAACGAACGAGAAATTCACAGGCTACGTGTTCAAAATCCAAGCGAACATGAATCCCGCTCACCGCGACCGGATTGCATTCCTGCGGATCTGTTCGGGCCGGTTCGACCGTGGCATGAGCGTCAAGCATGTTCGCGCAGGCAAAGACATTAAGCTGTCCCAGCCGCAGCAGTTCCTTGCGCAGGACCGTGATATCGTCGAGTCTGCTTACCCGGGCGATATTATCGGCTTGTTCGACCCGGGCATTTTCCGAATCGGTGATTCGTTGGCACAAGGCGGCAACGTCGTGTTTAACGAGCTGCCGACGTTCTCGCCGGAAATTTTCGCCAAAGTGACGGTTAAGAACGCGCTCAAGCATAAGCAGTACCAGAAGGGAATCGATCAGCTGACGGAGGAGGGCACCATTCAGGTGTTCCGGACGACGAGCTTTGAAGAAACGATTCTCGGGGTAGTCGGGCAGTTGCAATTCGAGGTGTTCGAGTATCGGATGCGTGCGGAGTACGGGGTGGAAATTCAGCTGCATCGGCAGACGTACCAATTCGCGCGTTGGGTTATTGACGACAAAATCGATCCATCCAAATTCCGCATTAACTCGACGCTTGTGAAGGACAAGAAAGACAATTATGTCGTGTTGTTCGAGAATGAATACGCGATGCGTACGGCGATGGAAAAAAATCCGACTGCACAGTTTTTAGAGACTGCGCCTTAAGCCCGGATAGCGATAAAGATAAGAAACAGCGGGCTTTCCCCTTACTAGTGAGGGGGGGAGCACGCTGTTTTTTTTGCTGTGTTTAGAAGTTCGAGGGTTGACATGAAACCGTTCTCGTGACAAAATGTACGCGTGTACATTAAAATGAAAGCCCATTGAGGGAGACGAATAAATTGAGACAACAAGTAGCAAAGCTAGCGGGGGTTTCTGAAGCGACGGTATCTCGTGTGCTCAATGGCGTCGGGCCGGTGAAGGAAGAGACGAAGCAGCGTGTGCTGGCCGCCGCAGCAGAGCTTGGCTATGTGCCAAGCGCATTGGCCCAGCGTTTCGCTAGGAAGAAAAGCGGCAATCTTGGCGTTGTCCTGCCGTTTGTGCCTAAAGTGCCTTTGTTCTCGACCTACTATTTCTCCGAGATGCTTGGCGGCATTGGCGAAGAGGCACAGGCACAAGGCTATGATCTGCTGTTGCTATTCCGGGAGCCTGAGCAGCCACGCGATTATGCTGCGCTGTTCCAAGCGCATAAGGTAGATGCCCTGATCGTGCTTGGCGCAAGAGATATGCCGATTGATCGGGAAGCGCTGGAGGAGCTAAAGCGAAGCGGCCATCCGTTCTGCGTGTTGAACCAGCGCTACGCTGTGAGAGGGGAGGAGCCACCGTTCCTAACCGTCGATGCAGACCACTGGTCAGGGAGCCGGGATGCTGTGCGCCATTTGGCCGAAATCGGCTGCTCGAACATTGTGTTTATTAACGGGCCTGAGCAATATTCGAACAGCCTTGACCGAAGGGATGGCTATGCTCGTATTCTCGCGGAAAGTGGGTTAGAGCTGCGTGAGGAGCTGATGCTCGCGGGCAACTACAGCCGGACAAGCGGCTATGCGTTGGCGGATCGGCTGGAGGCACTCATTCGGTCGGGACAAGCGGACGCCATATTCGCTGCGAATGACCGAATGGCCATCGGGGCGATGCAAGGGCTTCGCGAACGAGGGCTGGAAGCGGGGCGCGATTACGCGCTCTGCGGCTATGATGATGCAGATGCTGCGCGGATGGCGAGCCCACAGCTGACGAGCGTAACGGTTCCTTTTCATGAAATGGGGCAATTAGCGGCTCGTAAGCTGCTTCAGCAGGAGGAGGAGCCAGTGTCGGCTGTTCTTCCTGTTCAGTTGGTAGTGCGGGAGTCTTCGCGTTCACGGCAATGAGTGAACAGTCAACTTGGATCGTGGGATTGAACGAACCTTAATGGGATAGGAGTGGAGCGTTGTATGGAAGAGGTACGAATTGGGATGGTCGGTTACAAATTTATGGGCAAAGCGCACAGTAATGCGTACCGGGCAACACCGATGTTTTTCCCGAATACGGTCAAGCCAGTCATGCAAGCGATTTGCGGCCGTGATCCACAAGGGCTGGAGCAAGCAAGAAGCCAGTTCGGCTGGCAGTCGTCGGAGACGGACTGGCGGAAGCTCGTTGCGCGTGAGGATATCGATCTGATCGACATTAACGCTCCTAGTGATGCGCATAAGGAGATCGCGTTGGCCGCTGCGGCAGCAGGCAAGCACATTTTCTGCGAGAAGCCGCTCGCGCTGACCCTTGGCGATTCAAGAGAAATGCTAGCTGCTGCTGAAGAGGCTGGCGTTACGCATATGGTTGGGTTCAATTATCGGTTTGCACCGGCTGTGAAGCTGGCGAAGAAGCTGATAGAGGAAGGCCGGCTGGGCAAAATATATCATTTCCGCGCATGGTTCCTGCAGGACTGGATCGTGGATCCGTCGTTCCCGCTCGTGTGGCGTTTGCAGAAAGAAATTGCGGGTTCAGGCTCGCATGGCGATCTTGGCGCGCATTTGATCGATCTCGGACGCCATCTCATCGGCGAATTCGCCGATGTGATTGGCATGAGTGAGACATTCGTCAAGCAGCGCCCGCTGCCGTCAGCCATGACGGGATTGAGCGCAAAAGGCGATGCTGACGCTCCGCTCGGCGATGTGACGGTAGACGATGCGACGCTGTTCATGACGCGGTTCGCCAACGGCGCGCTCGGCAGCTTTGAAGCGACACGGTTCGCAATCGGGCATCGCTGCACGAATTCCTTCGAGATTAACGGCAGCAAAGGCAGCGTGAAGTTCGACTTCGAGCGGCTGAATGAGCTGCAGGTCTATTTTACAGATGATGCAGAAGATGTGCAGGGCTTCCGGCGCGTCCTGGCGACCGATGCAGCTCATGCTTATATGGATGCTTGGTGGCCAGCGGGCCATACGATTGGATACGAGCATACGTTCACGCATGAAGTGGTTGAGCTGATGGATGCCATTAAAGAAGGCCGCCAGCCGGTACCGAACTTCGTGGATGGCGTGAAGTGCCAAGAGGTGCTGGAAGCAGTCGAGCGATCCATCGCAGAGCGGCGTTGGGTGTCCATTTCCGAGATGGCCTAAGATCAGATTGCGAATCAGGACAGAGGAGAGGAATGCAGCTATGAAAAAAGCATTAATCGTATGGGGCGGATGGGATGGCCACCAGCCACAGCAGGTTGCAGAGATTTTCGCGGATATGCTGCGCAAAGAGCAGTTTGAAGTAATCGTATCGGACACATTGGAAACCTTCGCCGATGAGGAGCTAGTGAACTCACTCGATCTCATTGTACCGGTTTGGACGATGGGCAAGATTGAGAAAAACCAGCTTGATCCAGTGCTCCGCGCCGTTGAAGCGGGCTGCGGCATTGCGGGCTGCCATGGCGGCATGGGCGATTCGTTCCGCAACGAAGTGGAGTTCCAGCATATGGTGGGTGGCCAATGGGTGGCGCATCCGGGCAATGATGGGGTGAACTATATGGTAAACATGACCATTCCGGGCGATCCGTTAACCAAAGGAATCGGAGACTTTGAAGTTTGTTCTGAGCAGTATTACATGCATGTCGATCCTGCGATTAAAGTGCATGCAACGACTGATTTTGGATCGGTGAAGATGCCGGTCGTTTGGACGAAGAGCTGGGGACAAGGCAATGTGTATTATTGCTCCTTAGGCCATCAAGCCGATGTCGTGGCGATGCCGCAGACGATGGAGCTTATGCGCCGTGGATTCTTATGGGCTGCACGCGGATAATAACGGATTGATTATGGGATGCTTAGGAGGATAAACAAGATGGCGAAAGCGCGGATTGGCATTATCGGATGTGGAAATATTAGCAATATTTATTTGACTAATTTATGCCGTTCGGAAGACGTTGAAGTGGCAGCATGCGCGGATGCGGATTTGGATCGGGCGAAAGAACGGGCTGCCCAGCACGGCGTGAGCAAAGCTTGCTCAGTTGAGGAGCTTCTGGCTGACCCGTCTATCGACATTGTGGTCAATTTGACGATTCCGCAAGCGCATGCCGAGATTAGCCTGCGAGCATTGGAAGCCGGCAAGCATGTGTATGGCGAGAAGCCGCTTGCTGTTACGCTGGAAGAAGGAGCGCAAGTGCTGGAGGCAGCAGCTGCACGCGGGCTTCGCGTCGCTTGTGCACCGGAAACGTTCCTTGGTGGCGGCATTCAAACTTGCCGGAAGCTTATTGACGAAGGGGCAATCGGCACACCGGTTGCAGCATCTGGCTTCATGATGTCCCGGGGGCATGAGAATTGGCATCCTGACCCTGCCTTCTATTATCAAGCAGGCGGCGGCCCGATGTTTGATATGGGCCCGTATTATTTGACTGCATTGGTTACGTTGCTTGGGCCAATCCGCCGCGTAACCGGCTCTGCGGTCATTACGCATGCGGAACGGACGATTACGAGCCAGCCGAAGCATGGGCAAAAGATAACAGTCGAAACGCCAACGCATATCGCGGGCGTGCTCGATTTTGCATCAGGAGCAGTTGCTACGCTTGTAACAAGCTTCGATATCGCCGCGGATACAGCACTGCCGAACATCGAGATTTATGGCACTGCGGGATCGCTGCGTGTCCCTGACCCGAACGGCTTCGGCGGCGAGGTTCAGCTTCGAAAAGCAGGGTCATCGGAGTGGATAAGCATTCCGCTGACACACGGCTTCACTGACAATAATCGCGGAATCGGTGTTATCGATATGGCGAAGGCAATCGTCGAGGATCGCCAGCATCGCGCCGAGGGCAAAATGGCGTATCATGTTCTGGAAGCGATGCATGGCTTCCATATTGCATCTGCCGAAGGCGAACATTATACGATGAAGAGCGAATGTATTCGTCCGGAGCCAATGCCGGAGCTTAACTAGATTGTAAAGGAAACGGGAGGATGGCCATATTCGGATGGCTTATCCTCCCGTTCGTTTTTCCGATTGCCGTTTGCGTGAGATAGGCGGCGGCGGTTCTTCTTTCTCGTTGCGTGCTTTTAGCAATGCGATCAGAGCAAGGACGTCGCCTACAATGGTTGCTACGGCAGCCATAAGCGCAATATCGTCCGCTGACGGGCTATCAGGCAATTCCACTTGTTCTGCCATTATTCCGAACCCCTTCTCGGTGGCCATTATCGATGATAACAGCCTATGCGAGGAGCGGCAGGTTGGCATGGGCGAGTAGCCCTATAGTTAGTTTCGTTTCAATGTTAAGAATGGCCTAAACCGGATTCTGGCGCTGAATCACCGGTATGCAAATGCTGATGCAAGGAGTTGACCATCCGTGATTGATCGCTTGATGAGCTGTCTTGCCAGATCATCTCGAACAGTACGCCAAGACCGGGCAGCGCCCTTTCGTCACTGCCGATGGAGTCTTGAATGATGTCAGTGAGTTCTTCATTCGACTTATCCTTCACCCGGGTAATGATCGCTTGCCGCAAATCGATCGTATTCAAGCTGCATTCCTCCATTCCATTAGTTGCGTCATTTATTATGTGCAATAGAGCCTTCTTTCACGCGAGGGGACTCGTGGCAGGCAGGGCATTGGAGTGGGCGCTTGTGGTATAATACGGTCAAGTCAATCTCACGTACCAGGGGGAACAGCCATGGCCAAGAAGCAGTATGCCGTTATCGGAATGGGGCGCTTTGGTTCAAGCGTAGCCCAAACACTGACGAATCTCGGATTTGATGTTCTTGCCATCGATGCCAGTGAACAGCGAATACAGGAAGCTTGTAACGTCGTTACCCACGCGGTTTCCGCGGATTGTACGGATGAAGAAGCGGTTCGAGCGCTGGGCATTCGCAATTTTGACGTCGTAGTCGTTGCGATCGGGCAAGATATTCAAGCGAGCATCTTGACGACCCTTATTTTGAAGGATCTTGGCGTGCCCAAAATTATTGTTAAAGCGCAAAGCGAGCTTCATGGCAAAGTGTTGAAAAAGATTGGTGCGGACAAAGTCGTGTATCCAGAACGCGATATGGGGATGCGCGTCGCGCATCATTTAATCTCGCCTAATATCGTCGATTTTATCGAGCTGTCAGACGACTATAGCATTCTTGAAATAAAAGCGCCTGCGCAAATGATCGGCCAAACCTTAAAACAGCTTGATGTTAGGGCGAAATACCGTTGTAATGTCATGGCGATTAAGTCGAATGGACAGATGAACATCTCGCCATACGCAGATGACAGGATCAATGCAGAGGACGTGCTTGTCATCGTGGGCAAGAATGAAGATTTGGCCACGTTTGAGCATGTTTTCTCGGAACAATATAAAAACGGTTAAAAGGACGGATAACGTTGTCGGATTTGGAAGTCACTTCAGTACAAAACGCTCGGGTTAAAGGTTGGGCGTCCCTGCTTGAGAAAAAACACCGTGACCGCAGCGGGCAGTTTCTGGTGGAAGGCATTCATCTTGTGAAAGAAGCGCTCGAATGCGGAGCCCAAGTGGAAACCATCGTATATGATGGGGAGCGGGGATTGCCGCTGGAGCTGCAGGAGCATCCTGCGCTAATCGAGCTTCCAGAGCTGCTCGTAAGTGCATCAACGGCCGTTATGGCCAAATGTACAGGCACGGATTCGCCGCCGCCTGTATTTGCAGTGGTCGTGAAGCCTGCCGTGGATGAAACGGCGTTATTCCGCGAGAAGTCGCTGGTTGTCGTATTGGACGGCGTGCGCGACCCAGGCAATGCCGGAACGATCATTCGCAGCGCGGATGCAGTAGGTGCGGATGCCGTTGTTCTTGGACGCGGCTGCGTTGATCTGTACAATCCGAAGACCGTCCGTTCGACGATGGGGTCGCTATTCCATTTGCCAGTCATTGAGGCAGATCTTCTAGAGCTTTTGCCGAAGGCTAAGGAGCGAGGAATTCGTTTGGCGGCAACAAGCTTGCAGTCAGCGGTTAGCTGCTATGACTGTGACTGGACGGGCGCGACTTGGCTGCTGATGGGCAGCGAGTCTGACGGGGTGTCGGCAGAGGTGCTTGGGCTGGCGGACCAAGCGGTAATTATTCCGATTCGCGGGCGCGCGGAATCGTTGAACGTTGCGATGGCGGCGACGGTTATTTTGTATGAGGCGTTGCGGCAGCGGGGGTAGATTTATACAAACAATAATTCCTAACTTTCCCCCAAATATCTGTCCAGGAATAAAATTTATGTTATCAATCCACCAATGGCTGGAGGCGAATCGGCCAGCCTTTTTTATGCCCTTCCCAATCATCTACCCAACCATAAACTAATACGAAGCAAGCTCTCACAGGCTTCTCTTTGAATCTTTCTTAAGCCTTTATTTAACTTATATAAAGGCTTTTTTAATGGATGTAATGCTATATTATCCTCAAAATTCTGATATGATATTTTCTATAAAATGGTATGTGAATTTAACATTTAAGGAGGATCTATCTATGACAGCGGAAATAGCAATTCTAAATAGGTCGGCAGTCGCTCTTGCAGCTGATAGTGCTGTTACGGTGGGAGATAAGGTCTATAACTCTGCTGTAAAGATACTATCCTTATCACATAAATATCCGATTGGGGTCATGATATATCACTCGTCAACTTTTATGGGGGTTCCATGGGAAACTATAATTAAAACGTATAGGAATAAACTTGATGATATATGTTTTGACTATGTAGAAGAATATTGTGATGATTTTATTAATTACCTTCGAAGTGGTGTTGTTACAGCAGATCTTCAGAAGAATAGTCTGAACTCTAAAATGGTACACATTTATCGTAGTCTTCTTTACAACTATGAGAATAATGAATTTCGAACTGAGAAAGTGACAATGACTGAGTACATTAATAATGTATTGCAACAATTCGGGGAGTGGACATCATCCGTTAACTGTTCATCTGATGAAATTGAAATGTTATTGGATGAAAATGAGGATTTGTTGAACGAAGGAATTCAGGTCATTTTCAATGGATACCAGTTATCTGAAGCTGATCAATTGAATTTAAAAAGAATTATAGTAGTATACATTTATTCTGATGATTTTTCATATGAACAGTATACTGGAGTCGTAATAACGGGATTTGGTGAGGAAGAGATGTTTCCAGCTTTGTATTCATATGATATTGGTTCAATTCATGGCAATCGCCTGAAAATAGTACATAACAAATCAGTAAAGATAGACGGTATAACTACTAACTCATCAATTATCCCGTTTGCTCAGCAAGAAGTTGTGTACAGATATTTGCTGGGCTTTGATCCAGAGTTGCAGCGCTTTTCAAGAAACCGTCTGACGGATTTATTTGGAGAATATAATCAATTGGTCATAAATCGTTATAGTTTAGAAGATGATAGTTTTCTTGTCGATTTGAAAAATAATGCTGTCGAAGCTTTTTACGAAGGAATAAAGGAGTATCAGTCTGAGAGTTATATAAACCCGATGCATGAAGTATTAATGAATCTGCCTCACAATGAACTTGGGAATTTTGCAGAAACGCTGGTGAATCTATCGTCATTTAAGAAGAAGGTATCTAAGGAACTGGAGACCGTAGGCGGTCCAATAGATGTAGCTGTAATAACAAAAGGTGATGGTCTCATTTGGATTAAGAGAAAACATTATTTTGATGAAAGGATAAATCATCAATATTTTAAAAGGTGAACGGATTATGCTTTCGGCGCGTTTGAATAATTTCAACTATGGTTAAAGAGGAAGATTGCAACTCATTCGGAATAAAATGAATATAGTTAGATGAAAAAAAGGGGGGCGAGGGACGGAACTGCAAAGCATAATTGCCGTTGGCCACTTCTTCACCTCTACTGTCAGCTGTGGGCAGTTACGGGACCCCTCCTACTACTTTATAGCATAAGATATGCTTGTGAGCACATTGTAAACAAGATCTGCGTCCGTTCTTGGGTCGCTGCTGTAGCCAATGATCTCTCTATGTAAAGAGGTCGACACACAAGCATACGTAATGCCTTTCACCGTCTACTCGTACGTACGTCAGATCGCTGACAACCACGGCATATGCTTCTTCTTGATGAAGTTCCCGGTTCAGTTCGTTCTTTACAGCTGACTTGTTAGAATCGCTTTTTGTGATCTGGCCGATCTTACGGCGTGAAGCCACTAGGGTTTGCTTCCGCAATTCTACCTTAATCTTTCGTGTTCCGTAGTTATTTCGACTGGCTGTGAAGATGTCAATAATCGCATCCTCCAATTGTTGTTCGTCTTCATTCGAGGCTGGTTCGTGCTTGTAGTAATTGCAGGACGGCTTGCTTTAAAATGTCGTTCTCCATCTTCAGACGCTGATTTTCTTTCCATAAAGCAAGCAGCTCATTTTCTTTGGGATACGGTTCGCCTTCTCTGTAAACGATCCTGAGTTCTCGTTTTGCGCAATCCATCGAACCAACGCTGATCCACTCAGGTTGTACTCTCGAACAATACTTGCTCCTTGTTTTTCCATATAACTGAACCAATTGTTGTTTAAACTCCGCTGTAAACGTACGTCTTTGTTTTGATAGTAGATCCGCTCCTTATCTCTGTCGCTCTATTCTACTAGCACTTTTTTTTATGTCTAATTCAGTATAGACGATCCAAAAAGAGGGAGAAATGTAAAATTGAATAACCAATTAAATCGAGTTGGAAATATCGAAAAGCTAGGCGCATCATCTGAGCCTATAAATCTAAATCCGTTAACAAGTACAAATGTTGAGAGGTTGAAAGTAAAATTTATTCCGGAAAATGAAAGTTTTTCAGATTTTTTAATAAAAAATCTAATAAGTGAATTAAGATTAAATTTGAAAGAATCGGGGGATATATTAGTAAGTTGGGTCAATGCGTATTATAAGTGGAAGTTTCAAAATAACGAGACTGATAGTATTCATCCGGATGAATCAGGTATGCATATGACAGGAAATGTTAGGTCTTTACTAAATTTAGCATTTGATGTTTATTGTTTAATATTAGAAGGAGCATTTCCTAACGATCTCAGAAAAAGATTGAGATTGAATAAAGAATTTCAAGGGGTACTTTATGAAATTCAAGTTGCTTCGATTGTTGTTAGAGCAAACTTTTCGATAAGTTATACAGATCCTCAATTATATAATGATATGGGTAAAAAGTGTGAATTTATAGCAATACATAAAGTGACAAAAGAAAAAATAGGGTTTGAAACAAAAAGTAAACATTTTCGCGGTATTCTGCATTTTAATGAAGGGAATACACCAGATAATATAAAACCTTCTTTTTTAGGTAGATTGATGAATGAGGCGAAAGAACAAAGACCTAAAGAATTACCATTTATTATTTTCATCGATGAAAATATACCTCCAAATAAAGATGTCATTAATGAAGGAATACCTTATCTTGATGAACATATTAACTTTTTTGAAAGTGACTATAGAAGATATATAGTTGATAAAGAAAGATGTCCGTATAACTATCTAATAATTACAAATTATTCAGATTACTACTTTAGTGATGAATTAGTTCCGGATAAGGGTTATGTTAAGATGATATCGTCTGAATATCCAATGAATATGATGCAAAATGATGCTTTGATGTTTCAAGACCTGTTAAGTAGTATTGCAAGATATTCGAATGCTATAAATAAGATTACAGAAGAAATTAATAAGTGTTACTAATAATAAACTCTAAGTTTCTTTTTTATTAACTAAAGAACTATTCCCGTCCAATGTCGCAGTAACTGTCTTCAAACGAAGAAAGGCTGGAGCCTGGTTGATTAACTCCATAACCATCTCTTCAGCTTTTTCTCTCCTTTATAAGCTGTTTCCTAATCATTTCCTTAAGCAACTCCCAGCACCCTAATGATCTGGTTCGATCATATACCCAAACAAGCACTCCGTCTCCTTTTGATCTGTTTCGATTTAGTTCCTAACTCTTTTCCAAATTATTTTCCCAGTCTACTACGGTACTTTCTCGAGTTGTTGCTTTTATTTCCTGCTTCTCACTCTGTTAGGTCACACGTGGGAGGGACACTAGTTATTGTCTCGGAATTGCGGGATAGACTGTTGAGGTGTTGGGGTGGGGCAAGTAGAAAGAGTGTGATTTTCTGGATAGGAGTTTTTGATTATAGAGGGTAGCAACCATAAACTTGTATCGCTCGACGCAGCCTTCTGACTTATTTCCTGTCGTAAAGCAGAGGGAAAGCCTGAGAAAGCCCGTCTATAGCAAACCCCGAGTGAAAAAAAATAAGTGATGATAAAGAGTTTGAGTTGATTTTAAGTAGGAACTTTTGTTGTTTTAGTTATGCATAGTATAACGTTAGGATAGGAAAGTCGGATTTGATCTCGAATATTCCAATTGGTAATAACCAATAGCATTGGTGCTGAACTCGAAAGAAGAAAGAGAAAGGTGATAACAATGGCAATATGGCAACAGGTCAAAGAAGCAGTGATTGCATTAGGGGGAAAAGCTTCGAATGCTGATATTAAAAAACACATAAGAAGCAAGAATCCAGAAGCAAAAGATAATACAATTAATTGTACCATTTTGACATGTTGTGTTAATGTACAGTCACGAATAAACTGGCCTGAAAATAATAAACCACGCATATCACTCTCTCAATATGACTTCCTTTACAGTACAGGACGAGGACAAGTAGAACTGTATGACGTGGATCAACATGGCGAATGGGAAATACATAAGGATGAGAATGGTTCACTCATTGTTAGAGAAGTTAGCCGGGTAGTTACGAATGAAATGTCGAATGATGATCAAGCTGATCAAGTTTCCGATGATTCCAATGCCAATTTGCTGTTCCCGTTTGAGGCTCACTTGAGGGATTTTATTGCAAAAAATATCTCCCAGGTCAACATTGGCGGCAAACCACTTCGGCTATATGTCGATGATAATGGCATTGAGGGAATAGAATATCGTATTCCTGTCGGCAGAATTGATATTTTAGCAGTGGATGAAAATGAAAATTTCGTTGTACTGGAGCTGAAACTTAGTAGAGGTATAGACACTACTGTAGGTCAACTTCTTCGGTATATAGGATGGCTTCAATCAGAATATCCAGATAAAAAAGTGAGTGGAATCATTGTAGCGGAAAACTTTGATGAGAAGATTAAATATGCTGTTAAGGTCGTTCCGCATGTAACTCTATTCAGATATCAAATTAATTTTTCTTTAAGTCAGGAATCAACTTTTGAGTAGAAGTAGGAACAGTAGAAGTCTGAGACTATAGCGTTTTACACTGTTTTGTATAGAAAAATCATTTACTATCCACGATAAAAAGAAAAAATCCCCATTCTTTTCCGCAATACTGTCCTGATGAACTAAAGGTTGGAAATAAATCGGAGTGGAAACCGATTTATCTCCAACCTTTTTCTCTGCTTTCAAGGATACAAAAATCAGAGAAAAAGGTACGTGGGAAAAGGTGGATGGGAGGAGAAAACAGTAGGTCTTGTTCTAATGGCACTATATAGGTTATATCTTGTGCAAAAACGTCCCACATGAAGGCGTTCCTGCAACTACTCTGTATCCTTGTTCACACTTTCGTCTCGTTGAAAGCCTTCCGTTATGGAACGAATTGGAGCGGGACCTGGTGGTGGTGGTGGGATATCTTGGATATTAGGTTCATTATTTTGATCAGTCATTTTACTCACCTCCTTTGTTACTTGGTACTTTGACAATTGGATCGCTTCAAGTTCTATTTTTATCTCTTGAATTAACTTTTCTTGCTCTTGTACGGTTTTTTGCAAGTCATTGTGATCATCCGATCGTATCTTTTTGTATTGAATTGTATCAATGAGTTCAGTTAGTTTCTCAACTTCAATCTTTTGGACATCATTTTTCTCATGAGCTATAAAATACGGAACTAGCGATACAAGACCCAAGATTAAGGAAATGATCATAGCATACCCGACTTTTCTTAAGTATGTTAGTTTTTTCTCATTAAGCATCATATTAGTTTCTGTGGTAATCATGTAGTAGTGATACATGTTTTTATCGATTTCATTAGTGATGCAATCATCTTTGGATATTTTGTAATAATCCTTGTACTGCTCATAGTACGTGTCGAAATGAGTAGCATACTCGTTCGCTTTGCTTTCTAAAACGGACGGGACTGGAATGTATTTATAGCTATAAGCATAGTAAGATCTAATTAAGAGATAAACAATTCCAAGTAATGATAGGGAAAATAAACTGAGTAATATAAAGAATGCCATGCCCGATGTTCCTTTTTGGATATCTTCCATGCCATTGATGTAAAAGGCATCTAATGCAATCAGTAAGGTTAAAAAGCCGATAGGCGTTTGAATTCGTCCGTTAATTTTCTCTTTTTGTTCATGTTCGTAGTAGTACATTTCTTTGAAATGCTCTATGTAATATTTCTGAACGACTGACACCATTTCCCCACCTTTGTATATATGACTGCAATTCTACTTTGCTAATAACGTCCGTAACAAGTGGAAACAATCTTCACTGTTGACAGTCAACGTGTGATGAGAAAACTATACCATATTCTGGTCTATAAGAAATACGTTACTATGAAAATAACTGGATCCCAAATATCCGAAGTAGGGGGGGAGCGAAATTGTGATAGATAAAGGTAATCTGAGTTACGTTTTCACCAGTAAATAATAACTGTCCTCCAATAACCAGGACTGGAGATTCGTCGATGGGTTTCCCTCGATTAACCTCTAGTCTTTCCATCCCATATGACGAGCATTAGAAAAGAGAAATGAGCCGTTATATCAGAATGGCTTTTCCCGATTATTTTCCCGATCATCTTCTTCCGATTAAAATGGAAGGATGCCTGGCTAGTAGTACATTGCCAGCGGCGCAGAATTGACTTCTGCCGCTGTAAAAAGGCTTGGGACGACTCTACTTTAGTTAACAATCCCCGCCCCGCATATTGAGGCGATACAGC
>NZ_WSTC01000045.1 GCF_009789195.1 Paenibacillus sp. MMS18-CY102
TTTCTCATCGATGAAAGAAAAGTCGATATACTTATCGATCTTGCGGAGCATATGATCAGCAGGAACTAAATCTTCAATGGAGACTAGCTCATAGTTTTGTTGTTTATCTCGATTAGAACGCAGCATGCGACACCATCCGTTCATAAGTTATTACCACTATTATACTATATTAACGCGGTGTCGTGTTAAATTACATGCACATAAGAAAGGCTGCCGAGACTTTCTCGACAGCAAGAAACCCAACCTTAAGGTTGGGTTTCTTGCTGCCCCTGGCTATTGTCTACCATCGTAACCAACAATCTTCTTTGTCACGGGATCAATATAGATGCCAATCGGACCCAGCTGTGCATCCCTGTCCGTTAGAAATGTCACCTTGTAAAGCGCCTCTGTATCAGGCTTTTCGGTTGTTTTCTTCATTGTGACATCTTCCCATTTTGCTAAAGCCACTTGTGCATTCTTCCAGTCGCCCGTAACCGACTCTTTATCTTCTTTGGAAAGCTCATTCCACGCGATTTCCCTTACTGCAGCAGACGTTTCAAGAAAGATGGCCTCTGCATCCGGTAAAGGCTCATGTTTAAAATAATTTTTCGCGTTCGTGTTCCCGCTACAGCCCATTAATGCTGTTCCCATTGTTAGGAGTAAAACCAATAGAAATCCGCCCTTGATTATACGCTTCCGCCAGTTATCCATCATAGCTCCTCACCTTTTGGTTGCATTTTAGAACGAGAGGTCTCGACTGCGCTTTGCATCTGTACCCGTCTCCATCACAGACGTATGTTGCCAAGGTAAAGTTACTCACTTGACTCTTCATTTTCCGCGCACGAGTTGATTCTGCTGCAACGCAAAAAAAAAGGATGTCCCCCTGCCATCGTGGCTACGGGGACACCCCTTCACTTACACCGGTCGCTCCACCGTAAACAGCTCACCCAACTTCGCATAGTCATTGCCCGCAAGCCGGCTCACCGGCCGCAGCCCGTGCGGATCGATCCGCCCATTCTCGTACAACGGCTCCTCGATGTGAAACTGGACGATGCGGGCTATGAGCAGGTCCGCTGCGGGCTGCTCGGCAGTGCCGCCTAGCGGAATCGCTTGTTCGAGCACTGCTTCCATGCGAATGCTCGCCTCAGCAACTCCCGGTACGGATATGCGGCTGCTCGCAACTGGCGTCAATCCCGCCAACATCACTTCGCTCTCATCCGGCGGCAAATTCGCTGCGGTTGCATTCAGCTGTTCCACATAAGATTCGGACGCAATGTGTACGACCAGCTCGCCTGTCGCAATTGCATTGCGCGCCGTATCTTTACGCTCGCCCTGCTTACGCTGGACGGATATCGCGACCATCGGCGGGTTCACCGTCACGATCGTAAAGAAGCTGAAGGGCGCCGCGTTCAGCACGCCCTCCTCCGACAACGTCGTAACGAATGCGATCGGCCTTGGAATGATGCTTCCAATAAGCAGCTTATAGTTGTCCTTGTCGCTCTGCTGAGCGGGATCAATAGCAATCATGCCAAGCCCCTCCTTCTTTACCATTCAATCCGATTATGCAAAATTCCGCTCAAACCACGCCGCCGCCGCATCCGCTTCCGACTTCGTCAGCTGATGTCCTGTCCGCTCCCAATGAACCTCGACTTCCGCGCCCGCTCCGCCTAGCAGCTGTTTCAGCTCTTCCGTCTCCTGCGGCGAGCAGATCGGATCGTTCTCGCCTGCCCCGATGAAGACGGGCACGCCGGACAGGTCCGGCAGCTTCACGCCACGCCGCGGCACCATTGGATGATGGAGAATTGCTCCCCTGAGAGAACCAGCATGATGGAACATTAAACTCCCCGCGATATTCGCCCCATTGGAGTAGCCGACGGCAACGAAATTGCTCCGGTCCAGCCCATATTCGGTCGCTGCCCAATTCAGAAATTCATGCAGTTCCTGCGTACGGAATACGAGATCCTCCTCGTCGAACACGCCTTCCGCCAGGCGGCGGAAAAACCGCGCCATGCCATTTTCGAGCACATTGCCTCTCACGCTTAGTACGGAAGAAGTCGGCGCCACTAATCTTGCAAGCGATAATAGATCCCGCTCGGTGCCGCCCGTTCCGTGGAACAGGACGAGCACCGGCGCATTTAGGTCGAACCCTTGTTGGAATAAATGTTTCATGTTCATTGTGCATCCCCCTCTAATACGCGCACTTGGATCGGCGGCAGCAGCGCTTCGATCTGTCCGCGATGCTCTTCGAACCATTCCGGCAGTTTGATTTCCTCGCCAAGCGCATCCGGCGCTTCATCACGGGCGAATCCCGGTGGGTCTGTTGCGATCTCGAACAGGATGCCGCCTTCCTCACGGAAGTACAGTGCGTGGAAATATTGGCGGTCGACGATCGGTGTTGGATGGAAGCCGCTTTGCACCACATGCTCTCTCCAGAGCGCATGCTCGGCATCATCTGCTGCGCGCCATGCGATATGATGGACGGTGCCCGCTCCACCTGTGCCATGCGGCACCGCTTGAACCGGCAGGTCAATTACATTGCCGATGTCAGCCGTCGATTGGTACCGGGCGTATACGCCTTCTTGGCCGACTTTGCGCAGGCCCATAACATGCTCGAGCAGGTGGGCCGTTTTGTCTGGAGCTGTGCTATACAGCACTGCGCCCCCGAAGCCTTTGATTGCTTTCTCGATTGGCACGCCGCCGAATGCCCATTGGCTTGGCGCCCCCGCTTCACGTTCGACGATTTCGAGTTTCAGGCCGTCGCGATCCTCGAATTGCACATAAGTTTCACCGAAGCGAGCCGTCACTTCGTACGCAACGCCGAATTTTTCCAGCCGCGCTTTCCAGAATGCCAAGCTGCCGACCGGCACAACATAAGAGGTGACGCCGACTTGGCCGCCGCCAACACGCCCTTTACGCGAATTCTCCCATGGGAAAAATGTAATAATGGTGCCCGGGCTGCCCTGTTGGTCGCCGAAGTACAGATGATACACTTCCGGTGCATCGAAGTTAATCGTTTTTTTCACCAGCCGAAGCCCTAGAACCCCTGCATAGAAATCAACGTTTTCCTGTGCGTTTCTTACGAATGCTGTAATGTGGTGGATACCTGCGGTTTGTTTTGTCATAATCCCATCTCCTTAACCGGGTTTAGTTTTAATTTCGTGTATATTTAACCTTGCTTGGCGAATTTAGTTGATTTTAAGAATCTTTAATTTAAGATATTAAGCGTAAAAAATGGCTGCTCGCCATCCTGCTTCTACTTGAATCCATCCTGCGCAAAGCGTCCTAGCTTCTTCAGCAACTGGCTTGCTGAATGCTTCTCTTCTGCCGTCAGTCCCGCCATCGCTTCGCTGATCACATCGGCATGCGCTGGAAATACTTCTTCGATAAATTGCTTGCCTGTGTCCGTAATTTCCGCGAAGATGAGCCGGCGATCCTCCGTAGATGCCTTCCGTGATACAAACTGCTTCTTCTCCAGCTTATCGACGACATAAGTGATGTTGCCGCTGCTCATCAGCACCTTGCTGCCAATCTGTTGAATCGGTTGAGCGCCCTTATGGTACAGCAGCTCTAGTACGCCAAACTCGGTGCGGTTCAGCCCATAGCTCCGGATATCCCGATCCGCATGTGCGTTCACCCATTGGCTTGCTCTGGAAAGGGCAATGTAAAGATCCAACGCCACGTCCTTATCCTTCGTTTGCTCTGCCATTGTGTTCACCTCGCGTTCGTTTCATTTATCTTAAATTAAAGATAATACAATTTAAGATAGTTGTCAAGTGGATCATTCCATTATTTTTCTGATTTTCTCAGGAAGGCTGCAGACGCAATAACGAGAAGTGGCAGCACATAAACAGCTCCCACCCAAAGCGGATGCACAACTATGACTAGCTCCTCCCACTCCAGCATGCCCGCAGGCAGCGTAAGCGCCATTAATTGCGTAATCAAACATAATGGGTTAACCAGTATGCGCCGATTGTTCAGCTTGAACAGATCCGATAGTATCGTCAAAATCGCATACATCGTAATCGTCGCTTTCATAAGCGAGCCTGCGATCATGGACATCCCTACAATTGCTTCCATCCGTTCGATGATATCGCCAATCTCAATAATTTGGGCCAGTACGAACAACGGATACCGTTTCTCCGCGGATAACGGACCTAATGTCATGATCGTGCAGACCGTCGACATCGCAAGAATAACGCCGTTTAAGATCATCATGCCGATTAGCATCGGCTTTAGTTTGGTTGCACTGCCCGCACGGACATACGGCAGGATAGCCATAAATAAGACGATCTCGCCATAAGGAAAACCGGCCGTTAGGTAGCTGCCTAGAATCATTGGCTTAAACCCTTCCGGGAATATCGGTTCCAGAAAGTCCAGATGATAGTTCGGGATGAGCAGCACGATAACGACCAACCAAAAAGCGATCACGACGAAAGTAAGTATGACGAACATCCGCGCCATGGATTCTATGCCCGACCTTAACAACAGTGCGGTTAGGATAAACATCATGCCGGTGAATATGTATACTGGCGTCTCTGGCAGCATCATGCTGGTCATAAAACCAGCGACATCGATCATAATGCCCGCCGCCATATGAAAAGCCATCGTCAGCATCAAGCCAGCGGCCACATACGTCAGCCAATTGCCAATGGTTTGGCGGCAAATATCGATAAACGAAATGCCAGGATACCGATTGATCAAATAAAGCATCATCATTAGCAACACAAGACCGAGCGCCATCGAGATCAAAATCGACAGCCATGCGGCATTCATCGCCATGCCGACGAGGGGCCCAGGTATGACGATCATCGCTGAGCCCGTAATATAGATGAAGAAGAGAAAGCCCATCTGCGCGACACTGACCGTTTCCTGATTGTTCATGCCGGCTTAACCTTCAAATAGTTGACAATCTGCCTCGCCGGCCCCGTCAATAGATGGTCAACGGCCGTATGCATATCCGGCAGCTCGCGGATGGTCAAATAATCAATGCTATAATAAACCGAGAGCGCCACGAAGGCATAATAAATCGTTTTATCACGCAAGGCAGCCTTGCGGCACGCTCGAATGTCAGGCAAGAGAACGATGGCGTAAGTCAACAACAGTACAATCACTCTCTCCTTCATTCCGACTGCCTCCTATTTCATGTAGATGGGCTTTCCTGTGGTCGTTAACGTGTTCTGCAACCGCACATTAACCTTGAGTTCAATACTAGCATTCGCATACCGAGTGCCCCAATCACGTTTCCATTGCTTCCACACACGCGTATGCTTGCGATACAAGAGATTGCCGATTCCGAACAAATCCACTTCTCTTTTCTGCGTCTCCCTAACCGTCTCGAGCAGCCGTTGTTCCATCATTTGCTCGATCCGCTGGATGAACAGCTTCTCATCGCCACGCTTCTCCAACTTGGTACACGCCAGGTCTCCAATATTTCCAGTTATCGCAACATTCATCTTAACGCTCAGCTTGTCCGATTGAATCACCGGCTTAAGTGTCACGAGGGCCGACTGCACCTCAATCGAATCGGATTGCTTCTTTTCCCCCTCGTCTTCATGGATGCAAGGAATCGTTAAGATCCCGTTCTTGTACTGGTTTCTAAGCATTAATATATCTTGGGTCTGCAAAGCCGACATGGTACCAATCATTTTGCTGTCTTGAATGACCGCGAGCCCCGACATCGACACGCCGCCCTTCTGTTTGATAGTTGCGATTGGCAGAATCGTATTCGGAACCTCGCTCTTTAAAGCTTGTGCAAGCTCAAGCAGATTGGCGATCGGCGCCTTGCCGGACACCTTGCTGGAATTAGACTCCATTTTGTTAAACTGCTGGGATATGGTTTGCTCGATCATTGGCCTGACTTTTAAATACTCGGACGGATCGCCTTTCGTAATCAGCACTTTCGTCGTTATTCTCGTCTCATGGTCCCGGTAAAAATATTCGAGCAGCGATAGCAAATTGTTTGTTCTCGCCGTTTTCTCGTCGATAATAATAATTCTCATATGGCTCCATTGCGCCTTGCGCCCCAATTGAAGCATGATGTCCCGAACAGCTTCGAACGTCGAATCGCCTGTCGTTTTGATATTAATGAAGGATTTTTGCATAGCGCTAGCCTGTCCGCCCGCCTTCTGCGACGGTTTGAACATTTGTACGGCTAGATGGACGGTTTCCAGATCAACACTTTGAACCGCTACCCCCATCACGAAGGCTTTGTCCACCAATTCCGTCCGGTTCCAACACCCCGTTAACAGGAATGCCGCCAAAAGCAAAGGGATGGCTCTCACTATGGTTTTCATCTCGAGCATCATACTTTCCTTAGAGTTCTAACCAGCGCCTGCCCGGTTATTGGCTGATCGCCCCAACTTCTTCACAGATGGGCGAACAAACACATCGCGCAACAAACTGGGATCGGCCGGTTGAATCGGGCTAAGATACGGCTGGCCAAGCGAACGAAGCGTACATAGATGCCACAATACGATTAGAAGGCCAAACATAAGCCCAAAGCCGCCCAAAATAGCAGATAGCGCCATCAATGGCAAGCGAATAATGCGAAGCGCAATTGCCATATTGTATTGGGGAATAGCGAACGAGGCAATTCCCGTCAACGCTACTACAACGACCATGATCGGTGAAGCAACTCCCGCATTAATGGCAGCTTCGCCTATAACGAGCGCGCCTACGATACTGACAGCCGAGCCGATTGGGCGCGGCATCCGAATGCCAGCTTCGCGCAATAGCTCGAAGAAAAACTCCATAATAAGCGCTTCGAAGAATGCGGGAAACGGGATGCCTTCCCGTGTATCAAGAATAGTAAGAAGAAGATTGGTAGGAATCATTTCCGAATGGAATGTCGTTAACGCAATATAGGCGCTGGGAAGCGTGAATGCCATAAAAAACGCACATACTCGGAGCCACCGGATCATCGTGGCGTACATGGAACGCTGGTAATAGTCTTCGCTCGATTGAAGCAGCTCCACGAATAGCCCTGGACAAATCAGCATCGACCCCGTTCCTTGCACCAACACGACGATTTTGCCATTTATCATGGAAGCGACCGCAGCATCCGGCCTCTCCGTATAACGAAATTGAGGAAACGGCGAGAATCGCACATCCTGGATCAGCTCCTCGATATAAGACGTCTCCAATATTTCGATTTGCTTCGCTTTCTCGATTCGCCTCTCGAACTCCTTTAGCAAGTCCGGCTTTACCCTTCCTTCCAAATAACAATAGACGACTTCCGTGTTCGTCTCGCCGCCCCCGTTCAGCTTCACGAGCTTGAATCGCGAGCTCTTGAGCCGTTGCCGCAGCAAGCCTACGTTTTTATTAATGTTCTCGACAGTGCTTTCCCTAGGCCCCTGTACGACGCTTTCATTTGCAGGCTCCGTAATCTGCCTCGATTCCATGCCCGACGTCTCGAAGGAGAGCGCCTTATCCCAGTTATCGAAGTAAATAACGAGATTGCCATTTAACACTTCTAGAATAGAGGCCTCGAAATCCGCAACGACTCTGGCGGACTCCTCGGATACGCCGTGCTTCTCGAAATGCGCGATAATGTTTTCTATCCGTACATCTGTTCCTGGGCCGACTTCGTGCGTGACGAGATCCTGAAGCACCGCCTTCATGTAATTCACTTTTTTGCGCTCTGCTATGGTTCCGAAAAAGATGGAAAGAGCCTCTTGATTCATATCCGGCCCGTAATGCCAAGGAAACCATTTGAGATCGCCGCAGTTACGAAAGATTTCGTCCAGCCGTTTCCGGGTTTCATGAAGTTTATTTGGAATCGGATTGGCCGGCTGAACGCCTTGTTCATCGGATTGAAGTGACAATGTTATCACCGCCTACATGCATATCATGCGGCATAGGGTTCAAAATTATTCCTTTTTTCACCTGATTCCTGATCTGGGCATATGTTGAACTATTCAGCGACAGGGAAGTGACGGTGCCAGCATGAAAATCAAGCCGAATGTTTTCGGATATAAGACCGATTGCGAACACATTCCTATTCATTACTTGCCGGAATATCAGCCCCAACAGCCCGGGCTCGAATATATGATGAAGCAACGGCCGGTATCAGAACCGCCGCCTTGTGATAGGAAAGGAAAATTAGAGGGAAAAGTCGCCGTTATTACGGGAGGGGACAGCGGCATCGGCCGAGCCGTTGCATACGCCTTCGCCAAAGAAGGCGCCGATCTCGTCGTGGCCTATTACAATGAGCATGTGGATGCGAATGAAACGAAGGCGCGTGTTGAACAGCTTGGGCGCCGATGCTTGCCGATGGCGGGCGATATCGGCGATGAGGCATTCTGCCGGCAGATTGCGGAGCAAACCGTTCGTGAATTCGGAAAAATCGACATTCTGGTGAATAACGCAGCGGTCCAGTTTTATCAGCCTCATTTCGAAAACATTAGCAGCGAACAGCTGGAGCTAACGTTTCGAACCAACATATTCTCTATATTCCATTTAACCAAAGCCGTTCTGCCGCATTTGAAGCCTGGGAGCGCAATTATTAATACGACTTCCGTCTTAGGAACCGTCGGGCTAGACGTATTGATTGATTACTCCGCTACGAAGGGAGCGATCAACGCCTTTACGCGAGCGCTCGCCGCTTCCCTCATCAGCCGCGGCATCCGCGTCAACGCCGTTGCCCCTGGCGCAACATGGACACCGCTGGTACCCGCTTCATTCCCTCCGGAAGAATACGAATCGATCGGATATGACTCGCCGATCAAGCGCAACGCCCAGCCCTTCGAGCTCGCTGGGGCCTACGTTTATTTGGCATCAGACGACGCTTCCTATGTTGTAGGAGAAATTATTAATGTAAACGGCGGACAATATTTCGCATAGGAATGTGAACCGTTTGGCGTCACCTGTTTGAGTTAACCCTTTGCAGCCCATAGCATGCCTCTACGAATCATTTCCGTCACTTGAGGCAGCTGTATCACATCGGGCCTATGGCCAAGCGAATTGTAGTAGATCCGGCCTGCTCCATATTGTTTCACCCATGATGCGGGCATGATGACTGGGCGCCACACTAGCGGCGGAGCAGGCCGGTCGAAGTACGTGGTCGCCAACGCAACGACCGACGGGTCAACCATCATGTAATATTGTTCGGTCGTGACGTAAAAATCTTGGATTCCTGCAACGAGCGGATTATGCGGATTTGGAAAGTGGATGCGATACATAGCTGTGTCATCACCAGGATGCGCGAGAAACTGGCCGCCGATCATCGCTTGATATTGGATTTCGCCGCGGAAAGCGTCCGCCGAACCATGAATGCCAGCCAAGCCCGTCCCCGCAGCGACCGCTTGCAGCAAATTGTTAAGCGGTTCCGCTTCGATCTTGCCTGCCGTCCATAAAGGCACGATAAGGTCGGCCTGCATCAACTTGTTGCGGTCGTCGAAGACTTGCAGCGTATCGTAAATTTCAACGATAAAATGCTCCGATTCCAATATCTTCGCCACAATATCAGCCATTTCGCGCGGCCGATGCCCTGGATATCCGCCTTGTACGATCAACGCCCTTTTTCGTCTTGGAATCGTCACTTGCCCATCCATCCCCTTCCGTATGCGCTCCATTCACCAACATATGAGCACCGCGGCCAATTATGCCGTAAGTGGCGGTTCTGGATGCCAAGCGGCATTCACGCATTAGCTCCCGTACGAGCACTCTGGCAAAATCGATAATCATCCGCTGCATAAAAAAACAGTATCGCCCGGCTGAACCCTTGGGGCGATACTGTCTCTTGTGATGTTCTAGTTAACGTGAAGCCAAGTTACATACCCTCCTGAAGGACCATAATCGCTAGACGAGTGCCCCTCCACATACCAATGAACGGTAGCTCCTGGAGGCAGATTATTGCCGTAGATGGTATCGATACTGTTTGCACCATTATCGTTAGCATGAAGAGCTGGGTTATATGGAGGATTAATGACAAACTGCAAGTCAAAATTTTTGTTTTGGCTCAGAACAGACACTGTAAAGTTCACGCTTTGCCCTGTCGTATTCGTCCATGTAAACCAATCAACATCATTCGGGGCCGAAAGCGAACCTTGATAGATCTGGTCACTCGCTAACGACTGTGCGCTATAGTAATTATCTGCGAATCCAGTCGCCGCATTTGCTGAACTTGCGAAAGAAAGAATGCTCAACGCCGCCATCGATGCCATTAAACTTTTCTTGAGTTTCATAATAACCTCCTATAAAAGTAATTATATGTAACACATTTAGGATACGGCGATTCCACCACTAAGTACATAGTTCTTAAGTAACAAAAAAGGTTAAAATTTACTTTTTATGAAAAACAAAGATTACCGATCATCCACCTAATAATAGCCTCCCTGTGCTTAGCTGCTATTAATTAATCTAGGGCGGAAACAAATATCGCCGCCCTGCTTCCATTAAAGGAAGCGGGCGGCGATTAAGCCGAGATCTATTTTAAGCAACTTACACTTCAGCCACAGGCTCCACGAACAAATGCTGATATTTCTCAAAGTCTGCTTTCTTGCATTCCATCGTCAAGCGGGTTCCGTTAGGCTCGTAATCCGTTGCTATGACGTTTGCATTGGCATTGAAGTATGCGACCAAGCGGCCTTCCTCGAACGGAATGATGACCTCGCACGGCATATAGTCTTGGAAGATCCGCTGCTTCACGAGCGTAACCAGCTCACTTAGCCCTGCCTCTTCCTTAACGGAGAGGTACACTTTATCCCCCTCCACCTGCGGGTATTTCATTTCAGTCAAATCCGTTTTGTTATACGCATAAATCATTGGGATATGATCGGCGCCTAGCTCCTTCAGCGTCGTATTCGTCACTTGAATATGGCGCTCATATTCCTCATTAGCATAATCCACAACTTGAATCAGCAGATCCGCTTCCGTCACTTCCTCTAGCGTAGAGCGGAACGCTTTGACCAAATAATGCGGGAGCTTGCTTACGAACCCAACGGTATCGGTCAGCAGGAACGATTTGTTGTCCGGCAGCTCAATGCCGCGAACGGATGTCTCCAGCGTAGCAAAGAGCATGTCTCTGGCCAGCACTTGCTTGTTGGACTCCGGCATGTATGCCTTCAAAACCGCGTTCAATAAGCTCGACTTGCCCGCATTGGTGTAACCGACGAGACAGACGACCGGCACGCCTGTCTTCTGCCTTTGCTTGCGCTGCACTTGGCGCTGGGCGACGAGCTTCTCCAGCTCCGTCTGCAGCGCGGAAATCCGTTCCTCGATACGGCGGCGGTCGAGCTCCAGCTTCGTCTCGCCTGTGCCTTTGTTCTTCATGCCGGAGCCGCCGCCTTGGCGGCCGAGCGATTCGCGCAAGCCGACGAGACGCGGTAGCATGTATTGCAGCTGCGCTACCTCAACTTGAAGCTGTGCTTCACGCGTCCGGGCGCGCTCCCCGAATATGTCGAGGATGAGAATCGTCCGGTCGATAACCTTTTTCTCCAAGGAGCTCTCTAAATTGCGAATTTGGGAAGGCGACAGCTCATCGTTGAAAATAACGGTCGATGCATCCAGCCCCTCCACTAATGCGGATAGCTCTTGGATTTTGCCGCTGCCGATGTAGTGGGGACCGTTAACCTTCGCTGCATTCTGGGTAAGCTCTCCCACTACCTCAATGTTGCACGCATCCGCAAGGTTGCGAAGCTCTTCCATCGAGTACGCAAAATCCGGGCGGTTCTGTAAATTAACGCCGACGATAACGGCTCTGTTGTTCACTTGTTCCATCTATTTATTCCTCCTCTTGTTAGGGCAATTCATCAACAACAAAAAACGCACGGGCGCGCTAAGGCCTGTGCGTTCTTCGATACACGTATCGAATAGAGGATTTCAGAATAACGAGGTCTTGCCGGAGCGTGATGCGAATAGGCCCGCCGCCATGGCAAGCATTCGCATAAGTCACACTGTCTCCGTACAATTACTCCCATAAAGATAGAACGAGAACGATATCCGTTTCGTCTCGCCGTAACCGGTCTAACATGTGGGTTACCTCTATGTGGGCAGACCTATCCTGAGTCCTCTGCACAGGGCAGAGCCTTGGCGCTGTTCCATTAGCCGCGCGAAGTTCTAACTCGGATAAAGTCTATCACACGTAACCCTCCGTTCCAATTTAAGTAAGGTCATTCTAACATGGGGTTGGTTGGAATGCAAACGGTTAGTTTCGTTCAATCCCATCAGGCAATTGGGCCAATACGTTATTAACCATAGCCATGCCCGCACTTCTGCCGAGCGTGAGGATCGATTCGGGATGGAATTGGACCGCTGAAATATGCAGTTCCTTATGCTCCACAGCCATCACAATATGATCCCCTTCGGTCTCCGCGGCCACTTGCAAACAATCAGGCACGAATGCTGCATAAAGCGAGTGGTATCTGCCTACCGTAAAGCTCGCCGGCAACCCCTCCCACAGCGAACATTCCGGTGTGGCATGAATAACAGCGGGTTTGCCATGCTGCGGATATGGGAGAACGCCAAGCTCGCCGCCAAAGTATTCAACGATCCCTTGAAGCCCTAAGCATACGCCGAAAATCGGCAGCCTGCGCTGTATGCATAATGCAATGGTTTGCTCCAAATCAAACTGTTCAGGCCGTCCCGGTCCCGGCGACAGCACAACAAGATCGAATGGTTCATTCGCAGCAAGCATTTGGCGGGCAGCTGGTGAACGCAATGTTTGCACATTAGCGCCGCATTGCCGGAAATAACTCGCCAGCGTATGCACGAAAGAATCCTCATGGTCGACTAATAGCACTTTCTTTCCTTTGCCAGCTGGCTCCACCTGTTGAACCAATCGCTGTGCTAGCCGCTTGTTTCCCCGGAGAACGCTAATCAACGCGGCAGCTTTAACATGCGTCTCCTGCTCCTCTTCCTCGGGAATGGAATCGTAGAGCAATGTGGCGCCGACGCGAATCTCAGCGATATTATTTTTGATTTTGACCGTTCGCAGCGTGAGCCCTGTGTTCAGATCGCCATTAAACGCGTAATAGCCCACTGCGCCGCCATACCAGCCTCTCGGCGAATCCTCATGCTTCTCAATCCAAGCGACCGCCGCCCTCTTAGGTGCGCCAGTAACCGTGACCGCCCACATGTGGGTCATGAAAGCGTCCAACGCATCAAATTGCGGATCAAGCCTTCCTTCAACATGATCCACGGTATGGATAAGATGTGAATACATTTCTAACTGCCGCCTGCCGATTACCTCAACCGTGCCGGGGATACAAATCCGGGATTTATCATTGCGGTCAACATCGGTACACATCGTAAGCTCTGCTTCTTCCTTAGGCGAATTAAGCAGCGTCCGAATTTGATCGGCGTCTTCTATAGCAGAAGCCCCCCGTTTGATCGTGCCGGAGATCGGGCAAGTCTCGACTCGGCTGCCTTCGACCCTCACGTACATTTCGGGCGAAGTCCCCACCAGATGCTCCGTCCCAAGGTTGATAATAAAGCAATAGGGGCTCGGATTCACTTCCATTAGCTGATTAAAAATATGGGAAGCCGCCTCCGTGCATGGCTCATAGAATGTGTGGGAAGGGACGACTTCGAATAAATCGCCCACCTTAAACGCTTCGATCGCCTCGTTCACGAGCTTGGCATAGGTTCCTGCCTGAAACTTCGGGATTTCCTCAGCGTCTCGGGGCTGCAAATCACGCGCCGTCCGCTCCCCCGTTCGGGACAAGCCTTCGGTCGAGTGGTCCCCTATTTGAAAATCATAAGCAATCTTATAAGCGCATGACATCTGATGGTCCACCACAGTTAATTCATCTGGCAAATAGAGCACCATATCAGGCTGCTCACCGTTACGGGCATGGTTAAGCGCTATCGATTCGAATTGAAAGATCAAATCATAAGCGAATGCGCCGTATAATCCGAGATAGGTATCCTCCTGCGAATGCAAACTATCCTTGATCACCCTCATAACTGAAAATAAGGACGTCTGCTGCGTTCGTTGTTCCTCATAGACGACAGTATCGCTAACCGTGAGCTTGCCGTTCACCACGTCACCGTCTCTTGTTACCGTCGCATCCTTCATGGATTGCAATTGAGTTTCAATATATTTCAGCAACACGATGCCACGTTCATTGAGCGCAGCAATCGTAAACCTGTTGCCGAATGACCGAATTTCGAGAGGCGGATTAACAAATCCGATGTCCCAACGCGAATACCGGCCCGGGTATTCAAAGCGGCTTGTGAAGAGCGCACCCTTACGTTCATCGATAACTTCGAGTATCGGGGGTATCGCTTCTTGCACCTGCATGAATGTAATCGTTCGTTTAATCGTATTGCCAGAAGAAGGAGAATAGTGATGGATTTGAGGTTCGTTCGTCGAAAATAAAGGGGGGTTCATAGGCTTTCCTCCTAATTGCTAGAGGAACAGGGGAAAGAACGGGATTTTGAACGCTATGGCTATACCAAAATAGACGCAACTCTGCTCGGCTCCGCTCATTCTAACTTGCCTGTCTCTGCTCATCTAAGATCCATTCGCTCCCGAATGCATCTTTTTTCCAGACCCACTCTAGCACTGCTTCACGAAATTGTCAATGATATGAAGATCATACATTAACCTTATAATTCAACTTCAGTTCATCGCCAGTAACGCCTCTAATGCCCCAATTGGATTGCGGCGTTTCAAATATGGTAATCTCGATATCTTCAGGCGAAATCGACAATTCATTGCGGATACGTTCAAAAAGCAGATGAATTAACTGTTTCTTCGATTCCGTTGAACGGCCTTCGAATACGCTAATCTCAATGACGGTATAAGCCTCCGTCCGTCCAGGCGCAAAATAAAAATCGTCCTGCTCCATCGGGAAAAACCGTTGGAACTTCTTATCTGCTGGGAGCTTAAATGCCTCCACAATGCAAGCATGAATAATTTCTGAATAGCGCGCCTTCAGAGGAGCCAGATGTTCCTTAAGCCCGAAAACTTTCACTTGAGCCATGCTGATCGCCTCGCCTTTCCTAATAAGAATATGAACGCCATAATGCACCATCATAACACACAATTGTTGTTTAATCGTGTATATAAATCCAGAAAAAGCCGGGAAAGCCACGCTTATAGCGTGCTCTCTCGGCTTTTCCCACTTACTCTTGTGCAATAAACTTAATTCGTAAACACTTGGAACTCGTAAATCGAGTAGCTGTAATCGATATTGCGTTCAAGGCCCTTCATTCTGACATATCGGCCATGCCCGGAAGCGGCGATCAAGTCCGTGCGGTCGGCATCGACTTGTTTAACGCCCTTTTGCCCAAATGTCGCAATCGTCTGCCAGCTAGTTTCATCGGCCGGTGAATCAGAGACTTGGATTTCATAAGCTGCAGCCGATGCCCGTTCCCATGAAATCTGAACCGCCGTAATCGTTCTGCTCTGGTCTAGATCGACATAAATCCATTGGTCGTCATTATTGTCTGCCGCTGCCCAACGGGATCCGTTATTGCCATCTGCCGCCGCTCCCGCGTTACCGCCGGACGAAGCTATCGCCGCCCCGTTAACAACAGCACTCTTATCGGACAAGCGAATAACGTTGATCGTGTAGGTTTTGTTCAATTGCGTTCCTGGCTTGGCAATCGTGAAAGTGACAGTGTTGTTGCCAACATTCAGGTTCGCACTATAGCCATTCGGGCCAGATGCAACCGCACCTGTTACCGAATCCATGTTGTTGTCCTGTGCCAATATCGCCGTAAAATCAACGCTTGCCGTCGCATTGCTAACGATGAGCGAATAACGCAGCGTATTTTGGCTAAATTGCGGCGTTAATGTTCCTTGGCTTGCTGCAAGCCCGTCCAGCCCGTCCGCTTTCGTTAGCTTAACGAGTCCAGCGACTGCGCCAGCCAGCGCGGTTAATGCATCGTTGACTTCCGTTTGCGCCGCATCTGCTTTTGCATACGTCGCATTCGCAACACCCAGTGCCGTGGATACGGCCAGCCATGAATCTGCTGAGTAATCCGCAGCATCCAGATTGCCAACTGCTGCTATTTGCTGCTTCAGATCAGCTTTAAACGCACGGTAATCAGCTTGGCTTGCGAACGGTTCGCCAGTTGCTGAAATTTCGTACAGCGAGTATCCATACTTAGCGCCGCCGAATGAGAACCGCTCCGTTCCTGTCATCCGAATATACCGTGCTGTAACGCGATCCGGGATGGAGATGGCATCCGTTGGGCCGCTGCCCGTCGTCGTGCGATATACCGTTACCCAGTTCACATTGTCATTCGAGACTTCAAGCGTATACGCTGTTGCGCGGGATGACTCCCAGTCGAGCTGAATCTTCGACACATTGTAGCTGTCGCCCATATCTATGGAGATCGACTGTGGATCGCTGTGGTCGGATTCCCAACGTGTCGTGATGTCTCCATCTACCGCTAACGCTGCATTGCCTGAGGTTCCTGTAATCGCTTTTCCTTTGAGCAAGTTAGCCGGCGTGCGTACGACATGAACGGTATACGCCTTCGGCACCCGCCCTTGCTGGTCAATGATGAAGGTGACCGCATTCTCGCCTTCTGCCAGCGTGGCTACATAATCGTTGCCATTCTTCGTTGCGCCGCCTACTAAGGTAATGTCATTGCCAGCAGCGACTGTTGGCGTCAGCGTAATGCTTGTTACGCCAGAAACAACTTTAACGGTGTATTCCGTCGTGTTGCTATCGAACGGCTGGTTAAGGCTGCCCTGATTGACCGCCAATGCCGCGAAGCCTTCCGCTTGTTCAACTTGAATCGGTTCGCCCGGCACGTCGATCTTAATCGGGCTGCTCGATGTTGAAGCTTGCTCCACTGCTGGAATTTCCTCGAACCGGACTTGATCCACATACACGTCATGCGTGCCGGCTGCCGTGCCGATTTTGCCTAAGTTAAAGTCAATTCGGCTGTTCAGGTTCGTCGTTGCGTTCATCGTGAAGTCGAAGGTGTACGTTTTGGGCTGCGTCGTCAGCGGGACCGATTCATATAAAGCGTAAGCATAGTTATTGCTAGGGTCATCGATCGTCAAGCGAAGCTTGCGGTTTACCGATGAGCTTGCTTCGAACGTGACGCGGTAGCTCTTGCCCTTATAGAGCGGTGCACCCTTCTGGCTGAATTGCAGCCCCCAGAAATCGTCGCCTTGTGCTGTAATCGCCATCTTCGTCTGGCCTTGCTCCGTCGTAATCTCAGCGCCGCCAGCATTCTGCATCCATACATCCCACATATTTGTGCTGACATCCATGCTTCCGTTACGAATGACGTTTGGCGAGATTCTGATGTTATCCAAATTGTAGCCTGCACCAGCGAGCAACAACATCTGCGTGCCAGCGTTGAGATGCACGAGATCCGTTACCGTCTGGAATTGGGCATCTCCGCCCGTGTTAGGAAGATGCAGCGTCCGCGTATTCGGCTCCGCACCGCGGAACGTCAGCTTCGCCGCATCGCTGCTCGTCGCTACGCGATAGGACAACACGTAGTCGCCATCCGTTGGAACCGTAACATTGTACTGGAGCCAAGCCGTAGCCGAACCATCTGGCTGGACTGCTCCATTAAGCGTTGTAAAGCCTTGCCCGTTCGTAAAGGCTTCCGCCTCCACCACTTGATATAACGGCTTGTAGTAGTTCGTCAGCTTCACGTCGTCGATAATAATATCCCCTGTGTTCAGGCCGAGATTAAAGGCAAGCCGTGCACTATTATCAGTTGCATCATTCATTGTGAAAATTGTGGAATACGTCTTCATTGTGTCATCCAACGCAAAAGCCATCGCGCCCGAATAGCTCGTAGCTGGGGCTTTGTCCTTAAACACTTGCACTTCAATCGACTGGCCGGCATTCGCCGCCCGAGCCTTGAAGGTCAGTTGGTACTGGTTGTCCTTCACAAGCGGAATGCCCAGCTGGCTGAGCTGCACCGATGATGCACTCGTACCGCTTTTCGTAATCGATGCTTTGAATTCACGTTCGTTAACGGCAGGATCAATGGAATGGATTGCCGCAGCCGAGCTATCCACATTGTAATCCCAGAAGCCCATCCGCTCGGCGCCTTCGTCGAAGGTGCCATTGTATACGAGCCCGCCCAGTCCGGCTTCCGGACGCGGCGTCGGTACATTAGCCGCGAGCGACGATGCTGGCCCTGTGCCTGGATCGCGATACGACAGGCCGTCTTTCAGTTTGTAGACGCGAACATAGTCGACAAACATTTTGCTCGGAATAATCGTCGTCTTATCCGGGAATTGCGGCCACTCGCCGCCAACCGCCAAGTTCAGCTGCATGTAGAAGTCTTGGTCGAATGGAGCCGGCCACGTGATTGGCAATGTCTCCCCTTCACGTTTCGAGTACCAATCGTTCTGGCGTTGATAGAAAATGCCGTCTACGTACCAGCGAATTTCGCCCGGCTCCCATTCAATGGAGAACGTATGGAAGTCTTGCGAGAAGTCCATGCTGCCCGGCAATTCGAAGCTAGCATTCGAATATTTCCAAGGCAGGCCGTAGTGAAGTGTGCCCCATGCCTTATTCGGCTCGCTGCCGATCAGCTCCATGATATCGATCTCGCCTGTTGCCGGCCAAGGGCCGTACAGGTCGTAGTTCGTCGGCATCATCCAGATTGCCGGCCAAATGCCTTGTGACTTCGGCACCTTCGCACGAATCTCGTATTTGCCGTACGTCCAGTCGCCTTTGTACTGCGAATAGAGCTTAGCTGATGTGTAATC
Organism: Paenibacillus sp. MMS18-CY102; assembly: GCF_009789195.1. Lineage (GTDB taxonomy): Bacteria > Bacillota > Bacilli > Paenibacillales > Paenibacillaceae > Paenibacillus_T. The sequence goes on from NZ_WSTC01000045.1 coordinate 18,623, forward strand.
GTGGTCTTGGTATTTTTCTTTACGTGCTTCAATGACAAGCGCTTTGTTCGAGCCGTCAAGCGGTTCGATCCGCGCATTCTCTTCGCGTGGCGTATAATATTCCAACTCTCGGTTACCGAAGCCGCCGCCTTTGTTTACGAAATTCCACTTGGATTCATCGATCTTCGTTCCATTGAATTCGTCGTTCCAAGTAAGCTCCCAGTCCGCCGGATTCCGCCTAACTTCGCCATTGGCATCTGCCGGCTTTTCCTTAATCACGTATATGTGATAGACAGCGGTTGCTTTGCCCGGCTCCGTTACCTCGAATACAACCTCATTCGTGCCCGTTTTAACAGCTGCCGTATATTTGCCGCCTGCAACAGCCGCACCAGTGACCTTGCTCAGCGTGTTGTTCGCCGCAACTGCCGGGTCAAGCACAACAGACGTAACATTGCTGTACGTGCCGATCAAATAGTTAAATTGATTCGGGCGGAACGCTGGCGTCAGCTCCATCTTCAGATCATTGCCATTGCCGTCCTTGATAGAAATGCCAGCAAGCCCTGCCGCACGTACAATGCGGACGAGCGCCGCCATCGATTTCGTCAAGCCTTCTAGCGCCTGGTCCACTTCCGCTTTCGAAGCACCGTTAGAGAAGCTTGCTTCCTTCGCCGTAATCAATGCACTCTCAAACAAGGACCAAGTAGCCGGCGTGTAATCGTTCTGTTCCAGTTTATGGCCTGCCTCGATCTTCGCATCCAACGCTGTCTTGTCCACCATCGATGCTGTATTAGCTGTCAGCTTCACATTGTCGAAAAATACGTCCACCGGCGCCTTCGCGCCTCCCAACTGGAAGACGAGCTTGCCAGTAGGCGTAGACATGCCCTGCATCGTGAAGGTGAACGTGTACGATCCCGCTTCCTTCATCAACGAGAATTTACGCGGTGTCGATACATTTTTCACGCCATCGCTTACGGTAACGACCATGTCGCGTTCGATCGACGCCCGTGCGTCGAAGGAGACGGTATAGATCGTTCCGCTAGTTAGCGAGAGGCCCTCGCGGCTAATTTGTACGCTTGAAGCATCGTCCCCAGCGGACTGAATGCTTGCTTTCATCTCGCCCTGTACAGCCGCAAGCGTACCAGCCGACACGCCTGTCGTTTCATTGCCCCAGAACGCTTTCCATTTGCCAAGCCCATTGGCGAAAGCGCCATCGTCGATGAGATCAACGATGCTGCCAGCGCCCGAACCTGAACCTGCGACGCCACCGCCGCCGCCGAATCCGCCACCGCCCATTCCGCCGCCTGCCGGGGCTTGGCCCAAGACCAGCTTGCCGTCCGTAACCGAAACTTGGTCGCCCTTCTGCAGATCGACACCGTTCAACGTCAGCGGAGCCTGAATTTCCGCTTGCTCGAGCGAGCCGCTGACCGTCACTTTGCCCCCGCCGATGATGAACGTCTTCCCTTGAACGATTACATTCGTCAGCGTGACATCGCCTGGCGCAATAATGAACAGGTTGCCGCTGATCACTTGCCCTGTAAGCGAAGCGCCTGAAGCACGCACAATGGCGCTGCCTTGACCGGTTCCCGACGGGAACGATCCCTGCGCGTTCGTGTACAGGCCAATCATCTTGTCCAACAAAGCTGCAATCTCTGCACGGGACAAGCCTTTTGCTGGCAGCAGGCTGCCGTTAGCATATCCTGATAGATAGCCATTCGTCGCCATAATGCCAACAGCTTCGCGTGCATAAGCAGCGATTGCCGCATTGTCCGAATACGCGCCAGCTGGCTTATTGCCGTTGATCAGCTGGAATACCCGCGTCAGCATAACTGCTGCATCCTGGCGGCTTACCGTATCGTTAGGATGCATCGCCCCGTCTGGGTAGCCTTTCATATAACCTGCTGCTTTCGCTTTTCGCAGCGCTTCCTCGTACCATGCGCCGGCAGGCACATCGCCCATGGCCGACGAATCGCTTTGGCTGAATCCGAACAAGCTGTTCAGAATGACAGCAAATTGTGCACGCGTCACCGATTCGTCCGGGTGGAACTTTCCATCGGCCAAACCTTTCATAATGCCCGCTTGTACCCAACGGTTAATAGGCGCAGCCGCCCAATGGGCCTGCACATCTGAGATCGCGCCTGCCTGCGTAACCGCTGCTGGCGTTGGGCTCGCCTGTGCCGCCATCGTGGCCATGCCCGATAACAAGTTAACGAACAAAGCTACTGCTAATGTGATGCTTAGTCTTCGCACCATGTTGTATCATTCTCCTTTTTGTACTGTCATGTTGTTACAACCCGAGTGTTTGAAAGCGTTTACATTGCCAGTCAAACGATTCAAACCAAAGCTAAATAACTCCATTCAAAATGAGCGTTATTTTTCGACATAAATCTCGCTTTTCCCACAAGACTTTATACCTATTCTAATACGCCGGTGTACAATCGAGATATGTAACGGATCAACGATTTTTGATGTTTATTAACGAAACTAATTGATGAATTCTTCCTGTCTTTCCCCCTAATACAACGTCATTAATACTTTTTTATAATAATAAATTCAAAAGGTGGAACAATATAACATCATATTTGTTTCATACTAATCTGTAATGCATCTTATGCCTCCCCCCCAATATAAAGGCTCTGTGCTCCTTACCCCGCGGTCCCTAAACTTGCATTCGGCGTGCATGTCTTTCATACTTGAACTTGTACCAATCCTATACATAGAGCTATGAGCGAGGAGAGATCACGAATGACTTTACAAAACAAAACCGCCATCATTACAGGTGCTGGCAAAGGAATCGGCAAAGCAACGGCAATCGCGCTTGCCAAGGAAGGCGTTCATCTCGGTTTGCTCGCTAGAACGTCCACTGATCTGGAGCAGCTTCAAGCGTCGCTTACGAGCGAATACGGCATCAACGTGTACATTGCAACTGCCAATGTATCCGATAAAGCAGAAGTCGACCAAGCGATTGCTTCGCTGGTGCAAAAGCTCGGCTCCATTGAAATCTTAATCAACAACGCAGGCATTGCCCAATTCGGCACACTGCTCGATATGGACCCAGAGCAATGGGAACAGATTATCCAAACGAATTTGATGGGCACCTACTACGTGACGCGTGCCGCCCTCCCTACGATGATTGCGCAAAACAGCGGCAGCATCATTAATATTGCTTCAACAGCTGGTGAGCGCGGCTTCGCGACGGGCTCTGCTTATGTCGCTTCCAAGTTCGCTGTCATGGGCTTGACGGAATCGCTTATGCAAGAAGTTCGCAAATCCAATATTCGCGTGACCGCCCTTACGCCAAGCACGGTCAACACCCCGCTCGCGCAAAACGCGGGACTAAAAATCGGCGACGAAGACCGCATGATGCAGCCTGAGGATGTAGCTGATTTGATCCTCGCAGCTTTGAAGCTGCCACAGCGCGTATTCATTCGGACGGCGGGCATTTGGACGACGAATCCACAGTAAAATGGCAAATGAAAAGAGGGTGACTCAAAAGCAGCGCTGCTTTTGAGTCACCCTCTTTTCTAACGGACCTCAGAGCCGCTATTGCCCTCCAAAGTGCCCATTGCAGAATTGTAACGGACTCCACTGCCGTTATTTAGCCATTTTGCTGCCTTATGAGGGCAATATGGACTAAATAACGGCTGCTCGGTCCGTTAGAACGTAAATGTGGCTGATTTTGATCAAATAAGGACTGTGTGGTCCGTTAGAACAGCAGTCTGAGGTTGAGCGGCAGCGGACGGAGTTTCCTACTTCTCATCCACCATCCGGTTCGTCAACGCGCCCAACTTCTCAATCTCTATCGTCACTACATCACCGTCTTTCAAATAAATACGCTCGTCCACCGGCTTGCCGAGCACGACGCCCTCCGGTGTGCCCGTCAAGATGATGTCTCCCGGATACAGCGTCATATGCTGGGAAATATAGCTGACGATCTCGTCGCAGTGAAAAATCATGTCCGATGTGTTCGAATGCTGTCTCACTTCGCCGTTAACGGTGCATTTGATAGCCAGCGCGTTCGGATCGCCTACCTCATCTGCCGTAACCAGATACGGCCCAAGCGGGCTGAATTTATCGCAAGACTTGCCCAGCAGCCATTGCTGCGTTCGCATCTGAAGATCGCGGGCGGACAGGTCATTTGCATTGCAATAGCCGAACACGTGGGAGAGCGCTTGCTCCTTGTCCACATACTTCACCTGCTTCCCGATAACGATGGCAAGTTCAGCCTCATAGTCGACTTGCTCCGTTACCCGAATCGGAAGCGGAATGTCATCGGAATGTGCAGCAATCGCATTGTCGAACTTGTTGAACAGAATTGGGTACTGCGGGATTGGTGCATTCGTTTCTTCCGCATGCTTGCGATAGTTGAGGCCGACGCAGATGATTTTGCCCGGTTGTGTAACGGCTGGTCCATAACGAATCTCTGATTCCTCATACAGAAACCGGCGCTCTCCCGCCTCGCCGCTCAACACCCGATCAACATACTCCGCTAACAACGGTACATAAAGGTCCCCCTGTGCAATAACCCCCATCATGTCGACTTCGCCTTGCAACCCTTCTCCCGGCACAGCCTTCAAAGCCTCCGTCACATCCAGTACGCCAGCTTCCAGCTTGATGCCAAGATGATAGCTGCCGTTACAGTCAATTGTTACGAGTTTCATTCGGAACCATCCTCTCTTCGTATATCCCTATCGCTGCGGCACTCAAGCCATCTGCTGCCCCACACCCAATTTCCGTCAGCTTAATTGAACCTTCTCTAGCTCGTCCATAAGCGCGGAACGGTTCGGATAAGCGAGTTGGAGCTGTTCGATTAACTTCCTCGCATGCACGCCCCCGCCTGCCTTTACGAGAAGACGGATAACGCCACACACCTTCTGGTATTGCTTGCGGTTTGTAGAATGAGCGGTTTCTTCCGTAATAAGCGTTGTAAACAACTGATAAACCTCTTCTGCATAATCATCCAGAAGGTACATGTAATAATCCTTGATCGATCCCTTTGATTGTCGAACATAGGCCATCAGCCTTTCCGTTTCGTTTTCTTCGACAAGTACACGGGTGTACAGGGAATCCGTTACCCAACCTCTGCTCTCGCTCTCTAATTGGTTTAACAGCTTATTACAGGCCTGCGCCCACTTATCCCCATCGTATAATTGTTTTAAACGAATGTAATAACCATACTCCCCGGAAAGAACGAATTGCTCAGCCAGTGCAATTTGAAGGTCCAACTGATGCGTTAATCCATAAATATCGTAACGATACCCCCTCCATTTGTTCACTAAACCCGGAAGCCGTTTCATTGTGTCCTGTTTTTCACCCTGCTCAGCCAAATACAATGCCTCTTCATACTGCTCATTTTCAATCGCATATTCAATGGCCATCTGGCGAAAAACCGTATACGCAAGATTGCTCCGTAAATATTGCTGCGCAGCGTCTCCGCCATCAAATTTGAGGATAACCTGATAACGCAGCTCTGCAGCCTGCTCCGTGAAATAGTTGCTATACGCGGAGCTGCCCCGCTCTTCAGCCTCTAATTGATCAATAAGGAAGCTCCAACGCTGCCTCTCTTCAGTAGTGCATATTAACAATGCCGCCGTTTCCAACAACGATAGTTGCCAATCAGACCAGTCTTCTAAGCTAGGATCGCCAGCTTCTTTAAGCAATAATTGATAGATCGTTGCCTGATCCTTGCTTGGCATATTTGCCAACTGACTAACTGCCTGACTGATGAGGGCTAGGCACTCCTGAATTATTCCGCCTACAATGCCTCCCGAATCGTCGCATGCCTGCAGCAACTCTCCCATCTCATGCATAACACAAAGACTGATCTCAACTGCTCGAAGGGAATTTCCTTTCTCCGCCATTCCATCTGCTTTTTGTAATACTTTCTCAGCGCCTCCTACGGCGTAAGGAACATTCCGGTAGGTGACGAAACCATGTCTTTCCGCATATTTCTTAATTGACGCCCGAATTATTTTTTTATATTGCTGCATCCCTTCCTCGGAATCGCCATCTGCGAACTTCAACGCAAGCGCTTGTTCGACTTCCTTAATTTCATTAGCTAAACCGGCAAGCAAGCTAACCAGTTCCTCTTTATTAAGCTTGGACAATTCGCCAGCTATGTTTTGCTTCTTAACAGGAGCAGCCGCTCCTGCCTTTTTAACATCAGCCTGCTTCATATCACAACCTGCTTTCACGTTCCGTTTTAACCATAATTCTAGCTACTGAGCCGGGGCCAAGCAATAGTAAAGTTCTGCACGGCTGCTCACGGTCCGCAACAGATTTGTTGAAGGAAAAATAGCTTCCACATATGCAAAATGCACCCTCGGAGGGTGCATCAACGTTATCTCGTCTTAAATTGCGCCAGCGACTGCTGCAGCTCCTGCGCCATATTGCTCAGATGTTCAGCTGAGTATGAAATCTCTTGCATGGAAACCGTCTGCTGCGCTGACCCCTCCGAAATGTCTCGGCTATGGCGGTAGGTGTTATCCGCCATATTCACGATTTCTCCCATCGATGCCGTCACTTCCTCCGTTCCAGCTGACATCTCCTGCGATGCTGCGGACACTTCCTGGATTTGGTCAGATATCTCTTCGAACGTTTGCGAAATTCGATTGAAGATATTCCCTGCGGCATGGATGAGGCCCGAGCCTTTATCGACATCCAGCACGCCTTGGTTCATCGCCTGAACCGCCCTTGCTGTCGCCGCCTGCACTTCCCGAATCAAATTCGCAATATCTGCAGCGGAAGACGACGACAGCTCCGCAAGCTTCTTCACTTCATTCGCTACGACTGCAAACCCGCGGCCCTGCTCGCCCGCCCTAGCCGCTTCAATAGAAGCATTAAGCGACAATAGCTGGGTTTGGTTCGTAATGTCTGTAATAACCGCGACGATAGAGCCAATCTGCAGCGAATACGCTTCTAATGCCCGCATATCTTCCGCAGATTTCCCAACGGACTGATGGACCGACTTCATTTGTTCAACCGCTTCAGTTATCGCCAAGCGCCCCTTATGCACTTCCTGCAGCGAGCTAAAGGATGCCTCGGTCACGACCGACGAAGACTCTGCGATTCGCTGCACGCCGATTGCCATCTCGTTCATTGCAATGGACGTTTGCTCGGCGCCTTGCAATTGTACTTCGCCTGCGCCCAACACCTCTTGCGCCGACCCGACAATCCGGTTCGAGATGCCTAGCGAACCAGCTGCCGTAGCAGTTAGCTCTTCCGAAGAAGCAGCCACCTGCTCTGCTGCAAAGCTCGCTTTCCCTACGATATGAGTGAAAGAGTCCAACGTTTGGTTCATATTATCGGCAAGCTGCCCTAGCTCATCCATCCGATTAATGGATAGGCGCGGTGTCAAATCGCCTTTCGCCAACTTTTTCACCACATTCGTGATTGCCGTGATCGGTTTTACCATTCGCATCGAAATAAATAACGCAACGGCAGCTACGACAACCGCTGTAATGGCTGCCAGCCATATCGACACCTGGTTAGCCTTATGTACCGAAGCATACACCCCATCTACTGCCACGCTTGACACTAAACGCCAACCCGTCGATGGGATCCGGTCGTAGCTATTTTGCCGCTCGATTTCCTGCTCGTCCGTAATCGTATAGCGCCCTTTGTTTTCTTGCAAAACTGTCCGGTTAATCGCATCCACTTCACTTGGCGAAAACACTTCTTCGATATTTTTGCCCGCCTTAGCTGGGTCTGGATAGGTTAACAGCATGCCGCTTGGGGATATGAGATAGCCGAAGCCCGAATCTCCAATTTTGGTCGTCTTTGTGAAGGTGTCCAAGCTCGAGGTCGTTACTGAGCAGAATACACCGCCTAAATAATTGTCCTGCTTATCGAGAATTGGGACAAAAATAACGATTATCGGATGGCCGCTTGCCTTGCTGATGAGCAAATCGCTAATGATCGGCAGCTTAGCCGCTTTGGCTTGCTTTGTGTAATCACGGTCCGCCACAGATTCTTTCTGCATCGCCGTCGTAGTAGCCATATCATGTTTATCGACGTAGACGTATTGCTCCACTTCTTTGTTCGCGGCTTCTAACTTCTTGAAGAAATCGATGACTGCCGGCACATTGCCACTCTTAACGTCGGCATTATTCGCAACCAACTCTTTCAAAAATGTAATCTGGCGCTGAATTGAATAATCCACCGCCGCTACATTGGCCGTCACGACCGCCTCTTCCTTGGCGTGAATCTCGTCGGTTACAACGTTCTTCAGATAATTCGAGAAAAAGATTGTACTGAACACCATCGGCACTAACGAAATTAGCAGGAAAATAACGATCATTCTCGCTTTGAATGACCGCAGCGCCAACTTGCTCACCCATGCGTTTATTTTGCTTTGCTTCCCCTTCGATTTCATTAACCTAAACCCTCCATATCAGATGTACATAAACATGTATTTAACTTAGCGAGTGTTTCACTCGCATCAAGTATGTTGCAGATTGCTTATCGCATCAGTGATTATACTAATTAAATGTTAAATGAAATCGATTTAAAAATTGATTTTTATGGGTTTAAGCTAATAGTTTGCTCACATTTGCCCCTCGGCGCAAAACGCACCCAAGCCCTGGCCGCATTCAGCCAGGGCTTACATCGCTATCCTATTCATGTGGATTCTAGCCAATGCACTTATAGTACAACACCGTCGCATGCAGCTCGCCATTAGCCGACTTGGCAAACGCCGGTATGCGCCCAGCCTCTACATAGGCTGGAGCTACTGGGAGCAAAGCGATAAGAAAAGCCCCCAACCATAAGCAGTTGGGGGCGGCACTAGTTTTATTTAATATTCGCTCGAAACAGCAGCCTCATCATAGGTTGAAGCATTTATTGTATACAGGATGTTATGATACATTCTTACGATCTCTTCTGCAATGGCCCGGTGGCCTTCCAAGTTCGGGTGAATAGGATTGCCGATTGGCCTTAGGTCCAGAAACCGTCCGTACCGATAGCCTTCGATCCAATCTTTCTCGTTGCCTCGGAACAACCGGTCTAAATCTAGCAAATGCACATTTTCCAACATCGCGATCCTTCGAATCGTTTTATTAATCATTTCGGTTACGGTCTCCATCACCCACCAGTTCGGGAATGGATTATAAAGCGTGCCAATCAGAATGGTCGTGCTCGGATGGGCAATTTGATTAATCATGTTCATCACGTTGTCGTATAGGCGCTCCGATGCTGCTTCTAACCCCGATACTTTCCCCGTCAACAGCGGCAACGTATATTTGATAACGTCATTCCCGCCTATGATAATCGTTGCCAACCTAGGCTCTTCGCAGAACCGCTCCGTACTAACCGATAAAGAACGAAGCAATTTGCTAGACGTCCAGCCAGGCTTAGCATGCAGCTGCAGGTTAACCGGATTTGCTTGGGACAGCATGGTTTGAACATGAATAGGGAAAGGCAATTCCTTTGTTTTTGGGCTGTGCCCGTACGTTATTGAGTCCCCCAGTGCTAAATAATTCATGGTTCCCTGATCCTCCAACTGTATGCATTTATACAAATTTTATATCGGCAATATGCCATAATTTAGTGAATATATTATAGAGGATATTAACGATAATGTCTAATCGTGACTGTACAGGGACCTAGCATACAGTCCGCTGATGCCAAGCGGCAAGAGGCCTGTATTCACCCCACACAGGCGAATCGCAGGCCTTTTTTACCCATTGCTTGCTCCTACAGCCTGAATCGCTCTACAAGTATCTGCAGCTGTCCCGCCATTACGGTGAGATGCGCGGATGATGCCGAGATTTCTTGCATGGAAGCCAGCTGCTGTTCCGTGGCTGCCGACACATTTTGCGTGCCAATCGCAGCCACCTGTGCTACATCAGCGATAGCCTCGATAGAATGCACAACCTGTTCCGCCCCTTCTGATATATGATGGGCAGCGGACGACACCTCATTAACCTCGCCATTCACTTCTTGAACCGAACGTTCAATTTCTGCAAAAAGGCTTCCGGCCGTATGGACAACCTCGATCCCCGTTCGAACTTCATCGGTTGCAGCGCGCATCGAATGATGCGCTTTGCCGATTTCATTGCGGATCGCCGTAATTAATGCCGCGATTTGGCCTGCAGACTGTGCAGACTGCTCCGCCAGCTTCTTCACTTCTTCCGCGACGACCGCAAAGCCGCGCCCTTCTTCACCCGCTCTAGCCGCCTCAATTGCCGCATTCAGCGACAGCAGGTTCGTCTGCTGCGACACTTCGTTAATCGCTTCTGTGATTTGGCCGATCTCTTGCGAAGCATCCGCTAGGCGCGTAACGATTAGGGATAAGCCATCGACGGATTCGCTGATCGCCCCCATCTGCTCTACTGCAAGATGAATGGCGCGCCCGCCTTCCGTGGACTTATCCAAGGCTATTGTGGCCGTGTTAGAGACAGATTGGGCACTCGCCGCAATTTGTTGGATTTTGGCTGATACATCGTGAATCGTTAACGCACTCTCTTCCACAATATTCACCTGATGGTTAGCCCCGCCTGCCATCTGCTCCACAACGCCAGCAATATGTTCAGTGGCATGCGAACTCTGCTCCGCACTGGCGTTTAGTTGGTCAGAAGATGCCGCTAGCTGATGGGATGATTCTGTAATTTGGAGCAAAACAGCACGGAATGATTCGCCTACCCGATTAAAGCTGTCCGCGATAACTTGCAGCTCGTCTTTGGTCTGAATATCGGCACTAGCTGTCAGATCACCCTCCGCAAGCTTGCGTGAAGCCCGTTCGAGACTATAAACGACTTGCGTGATCGAATAATACAACGCGAAGAATAAGTATGCGGACAGCAGCACCGCTGCAACAGAGATGAACTGAATAAGCAGCATTTCTTGTGTACTTGCCGTCGCCTGATCTTGCAACCCCCGCTCCGTCCAATCGATCTGGCTATTCCATTGCCCGTAGAACTGCTTGGTTGCCGCCTCGGATGCCTTCAGCCATTCCTCATTGGCCATGAGCAGCTTGAACGGCAAGATTACCTTCGACTGAATATCTTCTATTAAGCGTGCAGGGGCATCTTGCGCTTTCGTGCTGCCATCGCCACTCTGGCCAACAGCAGCGGATTGCTCGGCAATCACTTTCCATTCCTCATTTACTGCATCTGTTTCCGAGGTGATTCTGCTTTTATCATCGCTGCTTATAATCGATTGGGTAAACACCCATTGCATCTCTGCCTGCAGGTTGCTCCACTTCAACAAAAGCGATGGAAATTGCCGTATGATTTCATTTTTCGCTTGGAACATGTCAGGCTGCGTGTCTAGATTAAGGCCCGTTGCGCTGCCTAATTGATTAGCCAAACTCACTACCTGGCTGATCAACTGCGTGTGAACGTTGGCGCTTTCGATCCGTTCCAGCTTCAACCCTTCTGCCCGCAGATGCTCCCATTCGCTGAGAAGCGCTGACCACGTCTCCTGCAAGGCTGGTTCTCCCTCCTGCTTCACGATGTACGGCTCAAGCGATTGGATGCTTTGTTCGATAGCTTGTTCAACCGGCTTTAACTGTTCATCATCCGATGGGTGCGCCCGCGCGGTTTCCTGAAGCGTTCGATGCTCGGCCAACGAGCCTAACAATTGGGAAGATATGCGCAATCCATTCAGCGCATTGATTTGCTTTTGTACTTGGGATGCCGACTTATACGAGCTAAGTGCTGACCGTCCCGCCAGCAAGATTAATGGCAGCAGCACTACCAGCCCAATCAACATGAATTTACGCCAAAACGATAATCGGTTTAATACCGCTATTCCCGGCTTCAACCCTTTTGAATCCCATTTACGCAGCCAACCTTTAGAAGAAATCATATGTTTCATACTCCTACCCCTCTTTATCTGCTAGTTCTTAAACTAAAATACATATAATTCATATTAGTTTACTTGGTTTTAAAGTTATCATGATCCAATATTTGTGTCAACTATCTGATGTTAGATAAGTTTACAGTAGAAATCTAAATAACCCCAACTTCTATTAACAGCAGCCTGAATAGCAAGATTAACCTCCGTTTGTATGGTCATCGAGACAACACACCAACTGGTATAATTTGCTAAGTTTTTAATTGCAACGATTGTCCTTCAATTCTCGTTTAATAGGTACCTTGTTCAAATTAATTCTAGTTAACAGACAGAAAGCAAATCACAAAGAAGCGAGAAGAAACATACTAATTACTCCCAAAATGTTGTGGTAATTATTGATTATTTCCGTCATTATAAGGTTCAGTTATATTGGAAAAGAAATCAGCATTCATTTATGACACCCGGAGGAATAACATGAATACAAAGAAATTATTGGCTGGCTTTATTTGCAGTATCGCATTACTCGGTGCCATTACTCCAACTGCCTCTGCTCACAACATCACGCCATCGACTGCATTCCGCTGGGAGCACGTAACCTACAATTCCTCTTATGGACATAACGTTGCAAGGATTCAATTTAACGACGATTACGCAAGTTCGAGTTGGAAGCCCTATACTACTCAAATGAGAGCAAATTGGAACACGAACTCAAATAACTATGTAAACGCTGTAGCTTACGCATTTGGTTCTTCAAATGTTGATATGGCCAATAAAGCTAGCTGGCCAGCCGAGTGGGGAGCCAACACGGTGGCCACTACACGAGTATTTAACGATGGTGTCGATGTCAGCTTTTCCACGGCAGCGATGAACTCAACTGATTATGCCCAGATATTCACTAACCCCGCCGCTGATGGATTAGGAAGTTTCATGATTACGTTAGTAGGAGGCCATGAACTTGGTCACGTATTCGGGTTAGGCCATCCACCAGACGGTACTGTTTCGATAATGACACAAGGACAAACAAACTGGCAGGTTCCTCAGGCGCATGACAGAACTGATCTGGACTACTACTATTAGGAGGCAATCGAAAATGAAACTAACTAAACGAAGTGGCCTTATTATTACAGGAGCACTTATCATGGGGCTGGCTTTAACCGGCTGTTCTGCTGGAGATGGCACAGACGCTAATAAAAATATCACCTCACCTAATGTAGTTAAAACGAGTACTGCCACAGACAATGGAATTGTTAAATATAATACGAATCCCGATGTCAGCTCAAAAGTCATTGGATCGGAACTATTCAAAGGATACCGTTTGCCAATTAAATCGCTTAGCCAACTTACCGAAAAGGCCGATCTCATCGTTATTGGAACAGTAGTGGATGAAGGTAAAATCGTCAAGGTCTCGATGTCTGATGGCCAGAGTACTGATCCGCTACAAGCCAAACTAGAGAGCACAGGCGGAGAGTTCAGCTTCGATACGGCTCAACAAACGATTAAAATCCATGAAGTTCTGTACGGAGATCCTGAACTAAAAGAAATTACCTATAGCCAGCTTGGCGTTATCGGCAATGATGATGGCCAGACGAAAGTGAAACAGAATAAGAAATATCTATTCGTGCTCAAAAAAGACCCTATCAGGGATGTGTATGCTTCTGTTTCATTCGAAGAAGGCTTATACCAAGTTGACGATAACGACAAAGTGAAATCCCTGTCCGCAAATCTTGAATTGTCCAAATACGATACTCTGGATCTAAAAACCCTCAAAGACGATCTCAAAAAAGCAAAGAAGGCAAAATAATAATTCCGCATAAAAAAGCCCCGCCGATGGCGAGGGCTTCAGGCTGTCGAGAAAGTCTCGGCAGCCTTTCTTATGTGCATGTAATTTAACACGACACCGCGTTAATATAGTATAATAGTGGTAATAACTTATGAACGGATGGTGTCACATGCTGCGTTCTAATCGAGATAAACAACAAAACTATGAGCTAGTCTCCATTGAAGATTTAGTTCCTGCTGATCATATGCTCCGCAAGATCGATAAGTATATCGACTTTTCTTTCATCGATGAGAAA
>NZ_WSTC01000046.1 GCF_009789195.1 Paenibacillus sp. MMS18-CY102
ACGTGTTACTCACCCGTCCGCCGCTAAGCATCAGAGGTGCAAGCACCTCATCAACTCCGCTCGACTTGCATGTATTAGGCACGCCGCCAGCGTTCGTCCTGAGCCAGGATCAAACTCTCCATAAAAGAAGTTTTCAACGCGAGTTGAAAATCTTCAACTTTAGAGCATTTGTAGCTCATTTGAAACATTTATTCTGACAGTTTCGCTCGTTGTTCAGTTTTCAAAGAACAATTTCGACAACTTTTACATCTTATCACATGATGTTTAGTTGGTCAAGCTTTTATTTCGTGTTGCCGTTTCGTTCAGCGGCGACTTTTATAATATATCATAGGTGTTCATCACATTGCAAGCACTTTTTTAGATTTCTTTTAAGTTGCTTTTACTGCTCCCTTTCACCTTAAAGGCGAGGAGTTCAATTTAACATAAACAAGTTCCCGCGTCAACCCAAGTTCCATCTGAATCAATCCTCAATAACAAAGATAAAGATGAGCCAGTAAAGGCATCATGCCCTTCTCCGGCTCATCTTTTAGAACAGTGCCATACGCAATCCAGCAATAAGGACAATACCTGGCAAACCTAATACCATAACTGTACCAATCGTTGCAGGGTTAAGCGGAATTTCCCAACCGCTAAGCAAACCCGAATAATTGATGGCGTACAGGCCCAGCGCAGCGATAACAATATGAATAGCAAACCTGCGGAGCCATTCGAACGAAGGCTTGGCACGAATCACAACGAATAGCAACGTAGCGGAAGAAAGAATTAAGATTCCTGTTAGTACAATTGTCATTATCGAATATCACCTGCTGACCACGCAGGCCAATCCACACCTTGGATTGCCTTCGCTTTTCGAATTAGCATGACGTAACGTTGCTCAGCTGCCTTAAGGTGATAAATCGCATATTCCACTTCATCCGGTTCAACGACATAATTGAAGAATCGACAGGCGTTATGCCACCCCTTACGTGCATCTTCGACGTCTTTCTTCAACTGCCATATCTCATCCGGTACAAATTTCGTTCTCCCTGCCTCCGCAGTTTTTGTCAGCTTTCTAAAATTAAACCAATTCGCAAGCGTACGCATCTCACTTCCCCCTCGCTCGTCCACTCTCTCATACCACATTCTTATGTCGCAGGAGTTGCCCCTAGAACGCGTGGAGGACGAGGGTATATAGAAAAAGCCGACCACCCTGTGAAAGGTGATCGGCTACTTACGCTTCATTAGGTACTAATTTAATTCCCTACGTCCCTCTAATGCCTTAGATAAAGTTACCTCATCCGCATATTCAAGATCCCCACCAACCGGCAACCCGTGGGCAATACGCGTTACACGAATGCCAAACGGCTTGACCAATCTTGAAAGATACATCGCGGTCGCTTCACCCTCAATATTCGGATTGGTCGCCATGATAAGTTCTTGAACCCGTTCATCACTTAATCGCTGCAGGAGCTCAGCTACCCGAATTTGGTCCGGACCAATCCCCTCCATTGGGGATATCGCCCCTTGAAGAACATGATAATAACCCGTGAATTCTTTCGTACGCTCCATTGCAACCAAGTCCTTAGATTCCTGAACGACGCAGATTACCGCATGGTCGCGGCTCTTATCTTGGCAAATCCGGCATGGGTCGACGTCCGTAATATTGCAGCATACTGAACAATAATGAAGGTTCCGCTTTACACTCACTAGCGCCTTAGCAAAGTCAATAACATCATCCTCCTGCATCCGCAGGACATGAAAGGCTAAACGCGCAGCCGTTTTAGGGCCAATGCCGGGAAGTCGAGTGAACGCATCGATCAATTTGGCTATCGGCTCGGGATAATACATGAGCATTCAACCCCTCTCAACAACAAACGACCCGCCGGACGCATACTGCGAATCCGACAGGCCGATTTCATAAATACAGCCTTGCTAACTTATGCTTAGAACAGGCCTGGGATTTTCATGCCGCCTGTGTATTTGCCCATATCTTCGTTTGCCAACTCTTCAGCTTTAGCCAACGCATCGTTAACTGCCGTAATAACGAGGTCTTGCAGCATTTCGATATCTTCTGGGTCTACTACTTCTGGTTTGATCACAATAGAAAGAACTTGCTTGTGGCCATTAACTTTAACATTAACAACGCCGCCACCAGCCGATCCTTCGATTACTTTCGTGCCCAGCTCTTCCTGTGCCTTAAGCATTTGTTCTTGCATCTTCTTCACTTGTTTCATCATATGTTGCATGTTTGTCATAACAATCACCTCACGGAAAATGTATGTTGCTCACGATTTCTAGTCCTGCTTTAATTCAACAAGCTGATCGCCAAACATTTTATACGCCTCTTCAACCCATTCCGGTTTTGAAGCAGTCCCTGATTCATCATCCATTCGAAGTTCCAATGGCTCGCCAGCCGCTTCTGGGGCACCATTCTCTGATGCCGCTTGCCAATCTTTCACCATAACAGTAGCCAGCTTCACAGGACGACCAAACACCGAATGAAGCACTTGTTCGATCAATTCACGGTTAGCCGGCTTCTCCGTTGTTTCCCGATGCATCATGCTCTTAAACGCGACGAGCACGGTGTCATCTGCAGCAGAGACAGGATCCCCGTCCACTAACCAGGCGTGAACAGTAATCTTCGTTTCCTTCACGCGCTGCAGCAATTCGCCCCAACGCATTCGGATTTGATTAATCGCCTGCCCATTAGCAACTGCAACGAATGGCTCAAGCTTTGGTTTTGCAATTGCACCCAAACCGCCCCCACCCGAAGCTCCAAAGCCTCCCCGGGAACCGGAATTTCGCCGTACGGCTCCATTGCCGCTTGCCGCCGATGCTGATCCAGCTTCGGTGCCGCCTGCTGCCACACCGCTGCGAAGCAGTTGATCAAGCTTCTTCTCCAGTGCCTCCACTTGGCGTTGAAGCTTTGCCACCTCTTCGCCTCCAGCACCAGGCGAAGCCTGAGCTCCACTAGCAGCAGCTCCCGCATTGCGCGCAGATGCATCACTCGATTCACTCAGCGTACAGAGCTTCATAAGCGCTACTTCAAATAATGTTTGAGGCTGCAGAGCATATTTCATATCTGCTTGATAGCGATTGAGCACATCGATCATAACAAACAGCCGCTCTGTACTGAATCCATCTGCCATCTCACGGAACCGACTGTCGTCAACGATGCGCTCCGTCGCCGCGCCGCTCTGGGGAGCAAGCTTAAGAACAAGCAGATCGCGGAAATAGTAAATGAAGTTTTCCATACATTTCTCAGCGCTTTTGCCTGCTTGCATTAAACCTTCAACTAAGGGCAGCACAGCCCCAGAGTTACGATCCCTCACCGCCTCAGCAAGCTTAGCGAATTGCTCGGCTGCTAATCCACCTGTTACATCCACTGCGCCTTCAAGCGTAATACGCTCTCCGCCGAATGCGGCAGACTGTTCAAGCAAGCCAATTGCATCGCGCATCCCGCCTTCGGATAGGCGTGCAATATACGCTAGTGCTTCTTCGTCAGCCTCAATGCCTTCCTCCTGGCAGATTAGCCGTAACCGCTCTGTTTGTTCCTCTAAGGAAACCTGGCGGAAATCAAATCGCTGGCACCGCGATATGATCGTTGGCGGAAGTTTGTGCGGTTCAGTTGTTGCAAGGATGAAAATGACATGTCCCGGCGGCTCCTCCAACGTTTTGAGCAAAGCGTTGAATGCCTCTGTCGTAAGCATGTGCACTTCATCAATAATATACACTTTATAGCGAACCTCGGACGGGGCATAACGGACTTTATCACGAATATCGCGAATTTCATCAATGCCCCTATTGGAAGCGGCATCAATCTCGACGACATCCATTACCGTGCCCGCTGTAATCCCTAGACATGCGTCACATTCATTGCATGGTTCCGGCGCCGGTCCGCGTTCACAGTTAACCGCTTTGGCCAATATCTTGGCTGCACTGGTCTTGCCTGTTCCGCGCGGTCCATTAAACAGATAGGCGTGTGAGACACGGTCCTCACGAATCGCATTCTGTAACGTCCGGATAATATGCCGCTGTCCGACCATGTCATGGAACGTCTGGGGACGCCAGGCTCTATATAAGGCTATGTGAGACATGGGGACCCATCCTTTCTGCAATGACATTTCGATCCGATTATACCATTATACACGAACCTCCGTGGCAAAAAAACAAGCATTATGCAGACTCTTGCCGCTCTATCATCTAATTG
Source organism: Paenibacillus sp. MMS18-CY102 (assembly GCF_009789195.1). GTDB lineage: Bacteria > Bacillota > Bacilli > Paenibacillales > Paenibacillaceae > Paenibacillus_T. The sequence continues at coordinate 4,190 of NZ_WSTC01000046.1, forward strand.
GGAGACATTGCGAGCATACAAAAAAACCGGCCTATGCGGAGTGGCTACTGCCATTACTCCACACAGCCGATTTGGCGGATGCATGTTATAGGAACCGTGCACCTGCCCCCGATCCATGCGACCCGGGTGGCACCCTTGCACTTCAACTCGAGCCAGGCACTCCTCCAACACATGAACTAACCTGCTTACGGCTGCTTCCTTCCGGACCTGACCGGGTTCACAGACGTCCATTGCGGAGGACCCAACTGTCAACATTGATTGCAAATACCAAACCCCGCATCAGCATAACCTCAGGCAGGAATTCAACCTCGCTACAGCGGATTGCGAGTTACAGGGCACCGCTACCTCCCCGTCTAGCACGGTAGAACTAAGTATAGCCCATTCAAAGACAAAGCGCAACCTTCATGCGGCTGTTCCCTCATCATTCCTTCAATGGGTTACCGTTACATGCACGTCGTAGCGAGGCATATTGTGCTGTACGACTGCCGTTGCATCTGATTGCAATTTCGCTCGCTCTGCAGCACTCAACGCAGGGTCCGGATCAATCCGTACATGCATGGATGAACCATCAATCGTGACACGGCTGCGGCGAATCCCCTTGATTCCGCGAAGCTTCTCATCTACAAAATCAGTGTCACTCTTAATCGTTAAGCTGTTCGGAGAGTTCGGCAGATTAGGATTCGTGTTAGTCAGGCCCATGTAGCCATCATGGCCATAATTTTGCACCTTCATCTTATTGTCATACTTGCCGCTCCCTCCACCACAGCCAGCAGCAGCCATCATCACCGTAACCACTAGAGCGCTCATCAATAAGTAACGTCTCGGCCTTGTTTGGCTTATCTGGCGGGAATGCGCAATCAATAAACGCAACATAACAAAAAACCTCCCTCTAGACCATAGGATGGCTGAGGGAGGCTGTTGTATTCTGCCAATTTTAAACAGAATATTAGATACCGTATTTCTTTTTGAACTTGTCCACACGGCCGCCGGCATCGATAAATTTCTGTTTGCCAGTGAAGAACGGGTGGCATACGGAACAGATCTCGACACGAAGATTCGATTTGATCGAACCAGTCTCGAACGTGTTGCCGCAAGCGCACGTTGCCGTCGTTACGTGGTACGTCGGATGAATACCTTGTTTCATCGCGTTCACCTCTTTCCGCCCTGGATTACATGCGAATCCAGAGTAAATTGCACAGACAACGTGATTATAGCATGGTCCATTCGAAATATGCAATGAAATCTGTCGCCTGCGGTGATGCCAAAACATGCGAATATGATTTAACGAACGCGGCGCAACTGCCCAGGCGGCACGTGCGTGTAAGAACCGATGACGACATCTGGCAATTCCTCACGGAAAATATCCATCATTTGCTTCATGCCATAAATCTCGCCCTGCGCTTTCGGAATAAGCTCTAGATAGCTTTCAGGGTCGATATTCAAATTGCGCATCTGAATGAGCTTAAGGCCTGTCCGTTTGGCAAATCCGATCATTGCCTCAATCTCCTCTTCCCGGTCCGTTACGCCTGGGAAAATGAGATAGTTAATCGAGGTATATACACCTTTGTCCGTCGCGTATTTGAGCGATTTTTCCACGTTTGCAAGCGTATAACCACGCGGCTTGTAATAGGCATTATAATGATCATCAAGCGCACTAATCGTACTGACACGCATCAAATCCAGCCCAGCATCTACAATTCCACGGATATGGTCAGATAAACCAGCGTTGGTATTAATATTGATGTACCCCATTGAAGTTTGGCTGCGAACTTCTTTGATCGCGTCTATGATAATCTTCGCTTGTGTAGATGGCTCACCCTCGCAACCTTGGCCAAAGCTGATGATCGCATCCGGCGTAATCAACTGCTCCAACATTACCTGGACAACCTCGTCGACGGTAGGCTTGAAATTCATGCGAGTCTGGGGCGCTACGAATCCACTGTCCTCAGGCTGTTCCGAAATACATCCGTAGCATCCCGCGTTACACGAGAAAGATACAGGCACCGCGCCTTCCCAGCGCTGCAAAAAAGTATTGGAAGAAGTAAGGCATTCGTAACCTAACGCACAATTGGACAAATGTTTATATAACCGATTGTCTGGATAACGATTAATTAACTGGTCCACTTTCACACGCAGCTCTTTGCGGTCACAATTGAGAGGATTCCAACGTTCCGGATCATCGGTCGGCTGTGCCGCTACATAAAACTGCCCATCTTTCCAAACAACCGCTGTGTATCCGAACAGTGGAAATTTCTCATTCTTGTTCGTTTTAACATACGAAGGGATATTCAACCGGGTATAACCTTGAGGCAGCAACGCCCCTACAGCTTGAACTTCTCCCGGCAGTACAGCCATCTCGCCTTTCTTAGGGTCAAAGCCAATTGGACGCGTATGTGGCAGCCCAACTAGCGTGGCGCCATCTGGAAGCGGAATCAACTCATCTTCCATCAGCTCCACAGCCATATCGCCGCTTCGCCCTAGACCTATCCATGTCGGATGATCAAATACGTTGCCGTCGGCGTCTGCATATACGAGATTCATGGTGTCCTCCTAAAAATAAATACATTTACAAATCGGCATCAATCCCGCGACAATGCTGTCGAACGGGCTGCTGGGCGCCTGCCCGAATTTGAGCCGCTATTGCTGTTGCTATTCGTTCCTGCCGCGCTATTGCTGCTGCCGCCGTTAGGCGCTCCTGGGAAAGATGATGTGTCTAATGACATCAGGAACTCCTCGTTCGTTTTCGAATCCGCAAGTTTCTTCAGGAAGCTGTCTACGAACTCCATAGAGTCATTCATGCTCTTGCGAATCGCCCACACTTTATCCAGCTCTTCCTTGGACAAAAGCATTTCCTCGCGGCGCGTTCCGGAGCGGCGAATGTCGAGTGCAGGGAAGATCCGGCGTTCCGCCAAACGGCGGTCCAGGTGCAGTTCCATATTGCCCGTGCCTTTAAACTCCTCATAAATCACATCATCCATCCGGGAGCCCGTCTCGATCAGTGCGGTTGCGAGAATCGTCAGGCTGCCGCCTTCTTCCACATTTCGCGCGGAACCGAAAAATCGCTTCGGACGATGAAAGGCCGCTGGATCGATACCACCGCTCAGCGTTCGGCCTGATGGCGGAATAACAAGGTTGTATGCGCGCGCTAAGCGCGTAATGCTATCGAGCAAAATCACAACGTCTTTCTTACTCTCTACAAGCCGAAGCGCTCTCTCAAGCACAAGCTCAGCTACTTTGATATGGTTTTCTGGCAATTCATCGAAGGTCGATGCAACTACTTCACCTTTGACCGAGCGCTGCATATCTGTAACTTCCTCAGGCCGTTCATCTATAAGCAATACGAATAATTCAATGTCGGGATGATTAGCTGAGATACTATTCGCAATTTCTTTGAGAAGCAATGTTTTACCCGCTTTGGGCGGCGCCACAATTAAACCACGCTGTCCGAGTCCGACCGGTGCAAGCAAATCCATTATGCGTGTCGAGAGCTTGTTAGGGGCCATTTCTAGTACCAATTTCTTCTCTGGGAAAAGAGGAGTAAGCGCGGGAAAGTGAAGGCGTTCTGCAGCAGTTTCAGGGTTTTCTCCATTCACGGCATTAACTTGCAGCAAACCATAGTACCGTTCATTCTCTTTAGGAGGACGGCATTTGCCAGAAACCAAATCTCCGGACCGAAGGTCAAACCTACGAATTTGGGATTGCGAAATGTAGATATCTTCATTACTGCTGGCGTAGTTAATTGGCCGTAAAAACCCAAAGCCATCCGGCAGAATATCCAGTATTCCTTGCATGAAGAAAAATCCACTCTTCTCCGCTTGCGCTCGCAGGATCGCGAAAATGAGTTCTTTTTTCTTAAATTGACCGTAATAAGGGATCTGGTACTGTTTAGCCAACTTGTACAGATCGGTCAACTTCATCTCTTCCAGATCGTTGATCTGAAGATCCGTCATATTCTCACCACACTATTATATTTTGCTTACCAGCATTGCCCGAAACGGCGGACCCTATTCCGCCTCAGACGAAATCAGTACCGCCGTTCCCTGCAATGATCGACTTTCGTTATACGGTCTCGCGCCAAATATCTGCTCCAAGCCGGCGCAAATTGTCTACGAGATTGTCATAGCCACGATCGATATATTCTACACCCGTCACTTCGGTAATTCCTTCTTTAACCGTCAAGCCTGCAATAACAAGCGCCGCACCCGCGCGCAGATCTGTCGCATGCACTTTGGCTGCACTAAGCGGTCCGCCTTCAATGATAGCTGAACGGCCTTCCAATCGAATGTTCGCACCCATCATCGCAAGCTCCGGCACATGCTTAAAACGATTGCCGTAGATGTAGTCGGAGAGCACGCTGACTCCCTTAGCTTGCGTAAGAAGGCTCGTCATTGGCGATTGTAGATCAGTCGCAAAACCAGGATACACGAGCGCCTTTAGGTCAACCGCTTCATAGGGCTGGTCGCCCCCGACAATTCGAATCGCATCGTCCAATTCATCGACTGTCGCACCCATCTCACGAAGCTTGGCCGTAACCGCCTCCATATGTTTCGGAATGACGCCTTCCACGGTAACGTTGCCACGTGTTGCAGCAGCCATAATCATATATGTGCCCGCCTGAATGCGGTCTGGAATAATAGAATGCCGGCAGCCGTGCAGCCGTTCAACACCTTCGATGCGAATGGTCTCCGTGCCAGCCCCTTTAATCTTAGCCCCCATGGCGTTAAGAAGTGTAGCAACATCTATAATTTCAGGCTCTTTCGCCGCATTCTCGATAATGGTAGAGCCTTTGGCCCTTGCAGCCGCCAGCATAATATTAATCGTTGCGCCTACACTGACAATATCCAGATAAATCTTCGCACCGCGAAGCTCCTTGGCCGAAATCCGCATAGCGCCATGCTCATTGGTTACCGTAGCACCCAGTGCTTCAAATCCTTTAATATGCTGATCGATTGGACGCGGCTCAAAGTTGCAGCCTCCCGGAAGCCCAATAACCGCTTCGCCAAACCTTCCGAGCAATGCACCCATCAAATAATACGAAGCCCGCAGCATCTTTACCTTTCCATTAGGCATAGCAGTAGAGACCAAATTCGAAGGATCGATACGCATCATATCTTCATGACGCTCTACTTTCGCTCCGAGATCCCGCAAAATCTCACTATATACGGCAACATCGCTTATCGCAGGCAAATTATCGAGCGTTACTTCTGTTTCTGCCAATATTGCAGCGGGAAGCAGCGCAACTGCACTGTTCTTGGCTCCGCTAATTTGAACTTCACCATGAAGCGGCCGACCACCGCGGATCATCAATTTCTCCATGCCTTAACCGATTCCTCCCCGTCAAAAGCGAACAAATAATCGAGCTTCAGCAGCCAATTATTGCACTAAACTCCCATGAATACGGCGAATCTCTCCCCTCGAACCGCATGCGGTCCAATATGGGAGAGACTGTCGCACATGCGTAAAGATGAGGTAAACGCCTCATCTTCGCAGGAGCATAGCTCCATATGGCCAAGCCGCCCTAAACGGGCGGTCATCGATTTCTTTATTCGGACGTTACGCTAAAAATTGCTGCTACCAATCAGACGGTTCTATCCCCAACAACTACTTGTCATCCTGCGCTATTATACCACACCGCGCCCACGTATAGTAAATGGATTGTCCGCTAAACAAAAAAAGGGACCCGTAAGGTTAGGTCCCTATCGCATAACGATTCGTTTGGTCACCTCGCAGCTGGCTGTTCACCGCTAAGCGCATCTCATCAATATCAAACGGTTTTGTAAAATGCATCAGTGCTCCCAAGTCAGTCGCTTCCTTAATGATATCCAGCTCACCATACGCTGTCATCATAATGACTTTAATATCAACGTCAATCGCCTTAATGTGCCGCAGAATTTCAAGCCCATCCATTCCCGGAATCTTCATATCAAGCAGCACAAGATCCGGTTTTTCCAATCGAACGATTTCCAAAGCGAGCTTACCGTTAGATGCTTGGAAAGTCGAGTATCCCTCGCTACTGAACACTTCCATCAGTAAGACGCGAATGCCATTCTGGTCATCGACAATCAACACTTTGTTCTTCTCCACCATATAACCTCCCATGAACACCACGATCGCCCAGCCTTGGACGTACCCGACAGTCGTTAAATATATTCGCATATGTATCCATAATTTCCTGCATCTTTATCAAAAAAAGGAATTACATGTCTTGTCAGATATTGGCGATAACTCCACAAGCTCAATTCCCACCCTTAATCACTACCCAAACAAGCACCTTCCTTAATCACCCTTTTTAGAGACAAATTTAAAAAAAATCCCTGTTTCTCGTAAGTTGAGAAACAGGGATGGATTCCATTACTGTTGTTCTGCGAAATTCAATGCTGCGCTTACGAAGCCACGGAACAACGGTTGAGGGCGGTTCGGGCGCGACGTGAACTCTGGATGGAATTGGACAGCCAAGAACCAAGGGTGCTCAGGCAATTCAACCATCTCAATCAAGCGGCCGTCAGGCGAAGTGCCCGAGAAGACCAAGCCGCGCGATTCCAATTGCTCCCGGTACTCGTTGTTAAACTCATACCGATGGCGGTGGCGCTCGTACACGAGCTCATCGCCGTATGCTTTCATGCCAACGGAGCCTGGAACGAGCTTACAAGGATACAGGCCCAGGCGCATCGTACCGCCAAGATCCTCGATATCCTTCTGCTCTGGCAGCAAATCGATGACAGGGTATGGCGTGGACGGATTGATCTCCGAGCTGTTCGCGTCCAACAGGCCGCCAACGTTACGGGCGAACTCAATTACAGCAACTTGCATGCCGAGGCAAATGCCGAAGAACGGCGTGCCGCTCTCGCGGGCATATTTGATAGCTGTAATCTTGCCCTCGATGCCACGGTCGCCAAATCCGCCTGGCACTAGAATGCCGTGAACGCCACGCAGTTGTTCAGCTACGTTGCTCTCCGTCAATTCTTCTGCATTCACCCAACGGATCTTAACGTCAGAATCAGCAGCAATGCCTGCATGGCCGAGCGATTCCACAATCGATAGATACGCATCGTGAAGCGCAACGTACTTGCCGACGATGGCGATTTCAGTCGTTTTGTGCAACGACTTCACACGTTGAACGAGTTGTTCCCATTCCTTCATGTCTGGCGGCGTCGTCGTCAATTTCAAATGGTTAACGACGATATCGTCCAGCCCTTGCTCGCGAAGCATCAGCGGCACTTCATACAGTGTCGATGCATCACGGCACTCCACAACTGCATTCGCATCAACGTCCGTAAATTGTGCAATTTTGCGTTTTAGATCGTCAGCCATTGGATGCTCTGTACGGCAAACGATGACGTTCGGCTGAATGCCGATGCTGCGTAATTCCTTCACGCTGTGCTGCGTCGGTTTCGTCTTCACTTCACCTGCTGCTTTGATGTAAGGAATCAACGTTACATGGATGTACATGACGTTATCGCGGCCGATGTCGCTCTTGATTTGGCGGATCGCTTCCAAATAAGGCAAGCTCTCGATATCGCCTACCGTACCGCCAATTTCCGTAATAACAACATCCGAACCCGCTTCCTTGCCTGCGCGGAAAACACGATCCTTGATTTCATTCGTAATATGCGGGATAACTTGCACCGTGCCGCCCAAGTATTCGCCGCGGCGTTCTTTCGTAATAACGGTGGAATAGATTTTGCCTGTCGTTACGTTGCTGTTCTTCGAAAGATTAATATCAATGAAACGCTCATAATGGCCAAGGTCAAGGTCCGTCTCAGCACCGTCATCGGTAACGAATACCTCGCCGTGCTGATACGGGCTCATCGTTCCCGGGTCAACGTTAATATAAGGGTCAAACTTTTGGATCGTTACTTTCAGGCCACGATTCTTCAGCAGCCTGCCAAGTGATGCAGCCGTAATGCCCTTACCTAAGGACGACACGACGCCGCCAGTTACAAAAATGTATTTAGTCACTGTACCAATACCCTCCAAGCTCCTATGTTAATGTTTAGGTTTGCCTATTGTTGCCGTATTCAGTGGTGCACACCGACATGGAGTGCCTTCCAATTTGTGGAGCGGCCATCTCGTCCTTCTGGCAAAAAAGGTTTCGCCGTCCGATAACGGACGGCGTCCTGAGTAGAAAGGAAGTTAAATGGCAAAATAAAAAAAGTGACACCCGTGTCCACGGGGCACTTTAGATCTAAAGTATACGGATTATTAGCGAGAATAAGCCGGACAAGTAGTCCAAATGTTACAAATTTCTTATTCCGCAATCAGAAGCCCATGCAATAGTTTACCCGCTCGCGGTAAGCCTGTCAAGTAAAGTCCATGACTAAAAAAGCTCCGCTGTTCCCAAATGGAACATGCGGAGCCTCTGCCAATCATTCGCTTATTTGTCGTCGCCTTCATCATCGTCTTGATCGTCGTCGAAGTCTTCATCCTCATCGTCGCCTTCATCACCCTCAGCGTCCGAATCTTCTTCGATCTCTTCTTCGTCAATGACTTCCTCATCAACTTCGGCTTCTTCTTCGCCTTCTTCGAATCCTTCACGATCCTCATCGTATGAATCGTAATCTTCCTCGTCCGGCGTGTACGCCTCTTCTTCCTCGTCCGCGTAGATATCCTCGTCGTCCAGATCGTCGTCATCATTAATAATGCGAGGGCGCTTCGCATTCGTAACCGGATCTTCATTACGTTCAACCGGATACCAGCGTTTCAGTCCCCAGTTATTGTTACCGACGCAGGCAAATCGCCCGTCGATGTTGATTTCCGTATATACTTGCGCAATTACATCATTGATTTTCTCCGGATCCAACTCGCGAATCTTAGCGATCTCCATCATCATGTCCCGATAGTACATCGGCGTGTTGGTCGCTTTCAGCACTTCGAAAGCCAAGTCCACCATTGGCATTTCCTGAATGCGTTCGCGGTCCCATTTTGCGGCGAAATCGATGCTCATACTGACCCATCCTCCCGTGCTACTTCAATAGCAAAAATGCCGTTCATATACGATTGTTACCGTATCAACCTATAGTAAAACCTATTTCCCTTAAAAATGCAAGCTTATAGGCTTGTCCGTGCGCAAAAAGCGAAGGGCAAATCCCCTTCGCTCTGACTGTATCCTTCCGGATTGGATGTTTCCATCCGCCTGCCGGGCCGGCGGGAGCCTTCGCGGGGCTCTTACATCATCGTATGTCTTTCTCCGCTTTTTGACACGGTTTCAAGCCTAATTATATGAAAAAAGGCAACTTGCTCATGCAGCGCTCGACGCTCGTTCATACAATACTGCAGCATCGTCGTCGGGAGGGGACCCGTAATTTGGACACCACCGCTTTTCTCCGTTGGCTGCAGGGCATGATGACCGAGAAGAACGTGAGCCACAAAAAGAGAATCATTCGGTTCCAACACAGCCAAGACTTTCGCCGTTTCGTGCATGAGTGGTCAGAAATGAAGGCATCGGTCTCGTCGCTGCAGTCGGTCAGGCAGATGGGCATTATTCAGGCGATCTCCTGCCCGATTCCCGACGACCAGCCTCATCGCCGGTTCGATGGCCGCGTCTGGGTGGAAACCGACCAGCGTGTCCGCATTCACACAGCAACCCAGCGGGCATCAGCTCCGGACAAAGGCATTCCTTGGGGCGTATCCAACATTAAGGCCCCACAAGCATGGAGCACGACAACCGGCCACAAAATTAAAATCGGCGTCGTCGACACCGGCGTTGATTTTAGCCATCCCGATTTGCGCCAGTCGCTCGCACGGGGCATCAATCTGCTCAATCGCAGCTTGCTGCCGCATGACGACAACGGCCATGGCACGCATATCGCTGGCACAATCGCTGCGGCCAATCAATTACAAGGGATGATCGGCGTAGCGCCTCGCTCCTCCATCCATCCCATTAAAGCGTTCGACCATAACGGAAGCGCCTATGTCTCCGATATTATACTCGCGATCGAGTGGTGCGTGCGTAATCGGATGAACATTATCAACATGAGCTTCGGCATGAAATCGCGAAGCAAGGCGTTGTTAAGCGCTGTGACGAACGCTGCGAACGCCGGCGTTATTATTGTTGCCTCATCCGGCAACGACGGCAAACGCCGCGCAATCGATTATCCTGCCCGCTACCCACAGACGATATCTGTCGGCGCTACGACACGCCTGCGGCGCATTGCGCCCTTCAGCAATCGCGGCATCTACATCGATATCTATGCACCTGGTGACAAAATCACTTCCGCTTGGCTAAAAGGCAAGTACCATGAGATGAGCGGCACGTCGATGGCAACCTCGCATGTAAGCGGCGCTGTAGCGCTGTTGCTCGCCAAGCACCCCGATTTAACACCGAGCGAAGTGAAAGCGATATTGCGGCGCTCTATGCAGCCACTCAAAGGCAAGCGTTCCCCTCGGGTAACCGGCGAGATCGACATCGCCAAAATGCTGCAGGTTTCAGACCGCTAGCTGCGGCGAACACATGAGTAGCCGAGTTGTATTTCGAAGCTCATTTCGACCGACGTAAAAAGCCAGGAGCACCCCGACGGGGCACTCCTGGCTTTGATTGTTTGCGGGAAGATTACATTCTCTCCGGCGCTGTAACGCCGACGAGCTTCAGCACGTTAGCGATGACGATACGTGTTGAGGCGAGCAAAGCAAGACGCGCTTGCGTCTGCTCGGCATCGTCTGTCATGACGCGCTCCGCTTTGTAATAGCTATGGAATTGCGCAGCCAGCTCATACACATAGCGGATAAGGCGATGCGGCGCATATTGCTCAGCTGCATCCGTAATTTCCTGCGGCAGCTCTCCGAGCTTGCGCAGCAGGTCATACTCTTGCTCAGTCTCCAGGCGGGACAGGTCAATATCAGACAGCGGGCGCATTGTGATCCCTTGCTCTTCAGCTTGGCGGAAAATGCTGCAAATCCGCGCATGCGCATACTGCACATAGAACACCGGATTTTCGTTCGATGTCGATACAGCGAGATCCATATCGAAATCCAGATGGGAGTCCATGCTGCGCATCGTAAAGAAGTAACGGATCGCATCGACGCCCACTTCATCCATCAGGTCTTCCATCGTTACCGCTTTGCCGGTCCGCTTGGACATTTTCACCTTCTCGCCGTCTTGGAACAGGCTGACCATCTGTGCGATGAGAACCGTAAGCTTGCCTGGATCGTTGCCGAGCGCCTCCATCGCCGCTTTCATCCGCGGAATATAGCCGTGGTGATCAGCGCCCCAAATGTTGATCAGGCGGTCATAGCCCCGGCCATACTTCACCCGATGATAAGCAATGTCCGGCGTCAAATACGTGTACGAGCCGTCATTTTTGACCAAAACGCGGTTCTTGTCGTCGCCGAATTGCATCGTGTTAAGCCACGTCGCACCTTCCTCTTCATACACATGCCCGGTTGCGCGCAGTGCATCCAGGCCTTGCTCAACTAACCCTTGCTCGTACAACGAGGTTTCGCTGTACCACAGGTCGAAGCCTACGCGGAAGCGGCCGAGGTCACGCTTGATTTTGTCCAGCTCGCGCTCCAAGCCGTATTGGCGGAAGAAGCTGAACCGCTCATCGTCAGGCAGCGACAGCAAGCGATCGCCCTCTTGCGTTGCCAGCTCTTGCGCAAAACCGACAATATCAGCGCCATGGTAGCCATCCTCCGGCATAACCGCCTCTTGCCCAAGCGCTTGCTTGTAGCGCGCTTCAATGGAGTACGCCAAGTTCTCTACCTGTTTGCCTGCGTCATTAATATAATATTCACGCGTCACTTCATGGCCTGCAAAATCAAGCACGTTGCACAGCGCATCGCCAACTGCCGCACCACGCGCATGCCCTAAGTGAAGGCTGCCCGTTGGATTGGCGCTTACGAATTCCACTTCCACGCGCTTGCCTGCACCTGCATTTACACGTCCATAGTTTTCACCCGCGGATAGCACTTCGGTTACAACAGGATACAGATAGCTTTTGTTCAAACGGAAGTTAATGAAGCCTGGGCCTGCAATCTCAGCCGATTCAATCGACGCCGATGCCGTGTCTAGGTTCGCAATAATCGCTTCCGCGATCTGGCGCGGATTGCGCTTCGCCAGCTTCGTCAGCTGCATCGCTGCATTCGTCGCGAGGTCGCCATGCGACTTGTCGCGCGGCACTTCAAGCACGAACGCCGGAAGCTCCTCTTGTGTTGCTAAGCCCGCGGTTACTACCGCATTAGCCAGCGCTGTTTTGACACTATCATATAACCGTTCAATCGCATTCGTCGCCATCGTTGATTCGTCCCCTTATCATACTGGATTAGATTATTGCTTAATTCCGTTCCGCCTGCAGCTTAATCTTAAACTGGCCGGTAAGCTCGCCATCGACATACATCTTATAATGCCACTCTAGCAGCATCGGGAGATCAGGCAGCAGCTCGCCATCGATAGGCTTGTCGCCTTCATGAGGCGGCTCTGCCCCGCTTCGCTCGCCATCGGTCCGCCAATTTCCACACTGCATCCACAACCACTCGGTGTCCGTCTCCATCTGAAACTGCACAAAAGGAGAAGCATAGCGCCCCGTTCGCCGCACGCCTGCTACGAAAGTTTGCTCCGAATCGACGAGCCCGCGCCTTGCAATATGCAATTCGCCGTCCCGCCAGCGAATGAGCGTCCGCGTTTCGCCCGCTTCCTCATCCGTCTCCGAATAACGGACGTAAACGGTACGGCCTTTGCGATACCATTCGCCATGAAAATGATGCTCTTGCTTCTCGCCTTCAATATCACTGCTTAAAATCAAGCGCACGCTCGCTTTATCCGTCAAATTCGGCACCTCCTTTCTGTACAAACTGATGGCCATCCCGTCACGCATGCCGCAAGGAAACAAAAACTCCGTCTCTTATAGGAAAGAGACGGAGTTATATCCGCGGTACCACTCTTCTGGCAGCATTCTTGCTATACGCAAAACGCGCTAGCTTGGCATGCTGCCTCTCGAACACGATAACGGCGTGACCGGGCTGCCCTACCCAGCGTACGCGTAATGCGCCGCCTTCAAGCCGCCGACTCCCGGGTGCGATTCCGCCGCGCGAATGCTGCCGGCTTCCACCACCCCGGCTCGCTGTCGCATTACCTCGCTGCGTACTATCCCGTTCAATGTCTGTAACATGATTGCATCTATTATATGCCATGAGCCGAAAAATGCAAATGCAAGGATTGAATTTTATTGCAGGTAAGGCACAATAACTTGCCACGCGCCAAGGCGATCCGCCAAGGTCCTCATTGCCTTCGTCGGAACAGGGCTTGTCGAAGGCAGCTTCAGGCAGTCGATCCGCTGAACGGACTGTAGCTTGCCAAAATGGCGCATGAACGTATCATGCGATTTACTGCCATTAAAGGCGATGCACCGAAGGTTCGGGTATTGTTCCAGCAACGCGGGGACATCGTTGACCACCTCATCCCGAATCGCAGCATCTAGGCTCCCCTCGCGCGTGCATGACTTTAAAACATCCCACATCGCGATATGATGCGATAGCGCAAAAGCAATCCTTTGCTCATACGCCTCATCCACCGTGTTTAATCCATGCAAGCCATATAGCACCCGCCACATGTAATTGCGAGGATTGCCATAATACTCGTTCACCGTCAATGAAGGCACGCCCGGCATGCTGCCAAGCACGAGTACACGCGATTGTTCATTGATTATAGGAGGAAATGAGTACACCGTTAGATCGTTAGCCTCCGGCGCCAGTTCCTTCTCCACTCCCGCTGCTGTTGTCAGTGCTGTTTGTGCTGTTTGTGCTGTCGGCACTGTCAGTTCTGACAGTTCTGTTGGTGTTGGCACTGCTGTTGTTTGGCGTTCCGCCGTATCGTTCGATTTCTTTGCACAACTCATACTGCCACTCCTGATCCTCTGTCATTGAAGCCATTAACGACATGTTATACAAATAAGCTAACCGCAGGCAATGGTCCGCATTTACATCTAGACAGTGTTCCATCTCCAACTTCTCCGTGTCAGTCAGCTTACGGCGCTTCTGGATAATGCGCAGCTCTGCCATCCGTTCATGAATAGGCATCAACTTCATATAGACACCACCTCCTGGTATCCATCATGCCCACATCATGCCTAGAATATAGCATCTTAAGCGCTAGATAAATAGAAAGAACATTGTTATGTATAAATGTATAATGTTTCATCCTAAGCCTTTACTTTCACACTCATTCTGTCGACATAAATAATTAGAACTTTTTTCCTATAAACTAGAGATATTTGCCTAAGGAGTTGTCCATAAATGAAGCCACGCCACAAACTGCTGCGGGTACTCGCCTTGTCAATCGCTTTATCCTATGCGGCTACGGTTACTCCGCTGTACCCGAACAGCGATGTGCATACGTCCTATGCAGCCTCTAAGGCCGACAATGCTGTCATCACGTTTGCCGACAAAAACTTGGAACAGGCCATTCGCGACAAAATTTACAAAACTAGCGGACCGATCCGTAAAAGCGATGTCGCCAACGTACAATATTTGTACATCTATAGCAATAAAGGGATTAAAAGCCTCGCTGGCATCGAGCAGCTCCCGTACCTGACTGATGTCTATATTCTCGAAAATCCAATAACGGACCTAACCCCGCTAACGAAAGTGAAGGGGCTTAAAAACCTTGGTCTCTCGTACGTTAACCCAGCTAGCATAAGCGCCATTGTACCCAAGTTGACTCAACTTACGAGCCTATATCTAACGAACTGTGAGCTAACTGATATTTCCTTCCTTAAACCGTTAAAAAATCTCACGAGCCTAGACCTTACATACAATCATATTCAAGATATCTCTGTCGTCTCGAATATGGCCAAGCTAAATTCATTCGAAGCACGATATAACGAAAAAATCGAAGATCTTTCACCGCTTGCGGGGCTGCCGATTCGATTCCTATACCTTTCTGGGAACAAGATTGCCGATATTAAGCCTCTGAGCAAGCTAAAATTCAAGCATGAAGTGTATGCGATCGATCTTGAATTCAATGCCATCACAGACGTATCCGTTATAGCTGAATTTCCAAATCTATTATCGCTCGACATTGAGCTCAATCCGGTCACAACATTCCTTCCAATCTATCCAATGTCCTCGAAGCTGACAAAAAAAGATTTCGCATTAGGAGCGTCTGACCTCGCCCAACCTGTACATTTTGCCGACTCTGGGCTTGAAGCAGCAATCCGTGAGGCAATAGGCAAACCCGAGGGCACGATAACCGTCGGTGACATTAGCATTATTCATTCACTCGATGCATCCAAACGAAAAATACAGGATCTTAGCGGAATCGAATATATGCCACAATTGATCGAATTAAATCTAACCGATAATCAGGCCAAGAGCTTAAAACCTTTGCAATACCTAACACAGCTGCGCACACTCAAGCTGAAGGGCAATGCTGCTAGCAACTATTCGGATATCCGGGACGTCATTCGTTCCCTAACGAGTAAAGATTTCGATCCGAAATTCAAATTCACGTCCAACGTTACCGCCGCAAGCTTCAATGAAATTGCCAAAGCGGCAGAGACAGCGCGGGAGAATCCGGGCAAGGCAATCGCAATCAAGATTAGTGCGCCAACACTGCAAAACCGATCGAATTATGATGATCTACGCAGCTACCTAGCCCTTAAATTCCCGGATACTAGAAAAAGTTATGTATACATTAGCCCGACAGAAGCCAGAGAAGAACAATTCGCATTCCATATGTCAACCGATTCCAAATACCAAACCTTTACAGCAACTGCCCAGATCGAAAAATCGCCTATCCGTTTTGACGTTGCAGCATACGAGAAGCCGAAAGCATCTGATAACATAAAGCCCGAAAGCTTTATCCAATCCGACCATAAGGACATCGCCGCTCTGGCACGCAAAATTACGGAAGGCAGCTCCACCGATAAAGACAAGCTGCTAGCGATCCATGATTGGGTTGCGAATAATATCCGATATGACTATAAATCGTTGGCTGTTGATAATGCCGCACCGCAAGATGCGCTCAGTGTTATGCGAAGCGGCATAGCAATATGTGCAGGCTATGCCAACCTAACTGCTGCACTTGGCCGTTCCGTTGGCATTCCAACCCAAGTGGTCTCCGGGTATGCTGTCCCTTACGGAGGCACATGGGAGATGGTTCTGAAAGATCTTACGTCTTCATGGTATGCGCATGCTTGGAACCAAGCTTATGTCGGCGGCAAATGGATTGTACTTGATACGACTTGGGATGCAGCGCAGTACAGAGGCGACCAATTATCTTACAAGTTCACTCGCCAATATTTTGACCCGAATCCGCTAGCCTTCTCGACTAACCATACTTTTTATGTGCCGCGCCCAACGCCAGAAGGGCTGAAGGAATACTACTTCCGGTTAACCGATGCCGATAATAATGCAATCAGCAATCTGGTATGGAAAGAGTTCTGGAACAGTCACGGCAAATACGGCAATTACATTCCTTATTTGCCGTCAGGCCATATGAAGAACGGCACTATATCCGCTACTCACGCTTATCGCTTGCCGGACGGCACATACATCGTGTATACAGCAGTTCGCGGCAAAAACGGAACCTGGACTTTGGCAAGCAAGGAAACACTGGATAATTACTTGCCCCCTGCACCTTCTTATATTCTAAAGAGCTATTAATTAAAGAAGAGGGAGCGACACGGCAATCCGTGTCGCTCCCTCTTTGTAAACAAGCTCATATTGACAATTACTTAATAAAGCCGAGCAGCATTTCGCGGATAACTTTCGCAGCCACGATTTGCGTTTGCTCTGTCGGATCGTAAGCTGGAGCTACCTCTACGAGGTCACAGCCAACAACGTTCACACCTGAGCGCGCGATTGCATGAACCGCTTCAAGCAGTTCTTTGCTCGTAATGCCGCCCGCTTCTGCTGTACCCGTACCAGGCGCGCAGGATGGGTCCAGCACGTCGATGTCGATCGTCAGGTAAACAGGGCGGCCTTCAAGCTCTGGGAGCACCTTTTTCAGAGGCTCCAGCACCTCAAACGGATGGAAATTGATGTTCTCGCGCGCATACTGCCACTCTTCGCGGGAGCCGGAACGAATACCGAATTGGTAAATGTTCTTGCCGCCCATCAGGCCAGCAGCTTTGCGAAGCGGCGTCGAGTGCGACAGCGGCTCGCCTTCGTAGCTTTCACGCAAGTCAGCGTGCGCATCGAAGTGGATGATCGCCAGATCAGGGTATTTCTTATACACCTCTTGGAAAATCGGCCACGATACGAGATGCTCCCCACCCAAACCTACAGGCAGCTTGCCGTCTTCCAAAATGCCACGCACATGCTCGCCGATAATTTCGAGCGAACGGGCCGCGTTGCCGAAAGGCAACAGCAGGTCGCCAGCATCGAAGTACTCGATATCTTCAAGGCTGCGGTCAAGATAAGGGCTGTATTCTTCCAGGCCGATCGACACCTCGCGAATGCGCGGAGGGCCAAAACGCGAGCCAGGACGGAATGATACCGTAAAGTCCATTGGCATGCCATAAATGACCGCTTTGGATGCAGCATAGTCCTCCGAGCTAAGAATGAAGACGTTGCCGGAATATTTTTGATCGATTTTCATAGTTGATAGCGCTCCTTATTTCACGAGGTTTTCCACGAACTTCGGAAGCGCGAACGCTGCTTTATGAAGGCGCGGGGAATAGTATTTGGTGTCTAGCTCTGGAATCGCGGACTCGTCGACAGCCAACGGGTCATGCTTCTTGCTGCCCATCGTGAACGTCCACAGGCCAGACGGATATGTCGGTACGTTCGCCCAATAAACCCGGACGATTGGGAACACTTCCTTCACGTCGCGATTCACGCTCTCGATCAGGTCTGCTTTGAACCAAGGGTTGTCCGTCTGCGCAACGAAGATGCCGTCGTCCTTAAGCGCTTCGTAAATGCCTTGGTAGAAACCGCGCGTAAACAGGTTTACCGCAGGCCCCACCGGCTCCGTGGAGTCAACCATAATTACGTCGTACGTATTCTTATGGTCGTGGATATGCATGAAGCCGTCGTTCACGATGACATCAACGCGAGCATCGTCCAAGCCGCCAGCGATGTTAGGCAAGTATTGTTTGGAGTATTCGATCACTTTGCCGTCGATCTCGACGAGCACCGCTTTCTTAACGCTCGGGTGCTTCAGCACTTCACGAATTACGCCGCCGTCGCCGCCGCCGACAACGAGCACGTTCTCTGGGTTCGGGTGCGTGAACAACGCCGGATGGGCAACCATTTCGTGGTAAACGAACTCGTCTTTGTCCGTCGTCATGACCATCCCGTCGAGCACGAGCATCGTGCCGAACTCTTCGGTTTCGATCATATCGAGTTTCTGGAAGTCAGTCTGCTCGCTTACGTACGTTTCTTTGATTTTGGCCGTGATGCCGTACGATTCGGTCTGCTTCTCTGTGTACCACAACTCCATGTTTTTATCCCTTCTTTCATTGGATTCCCTCGGGGGCAATGGTTCTTTCTGTATTATAATTTAACGGAGTGGAAAATCAACCTTTACGGGTTGCCGCGGGATGAAAAGAGGGTCGTTAATGGCTAGGGTCAAACAGGTCGTAATACCGGAACACCGGCAAATCAGGGTATTTACCCCGCAACTGCTCGACTTGCGCCCTCCATGCCGCTTTAGCGTCCTCGGAAGACAGCTTCACGAATCGTTCTTCATCTATGCCCTTATCCAATGCGGCCAATAGTTCGACCACAGGTTCGACCTGCCCTTGAATATGTGCAATCTTCCATTGCTGCGGATCGGCCTGCATAGGGAATAATATATCCTCCTTTATATACTGACCCACGGCTTGGAAGAAGCTGCCCGCATATACATAGTCACTTAGTTCCGTGTTCATGAGCTCAGGATAGGCGCTACGAAGGTAGAACTCTGCATCCCTGTTGCTTTGGATCGCATCATTTAGTCGCACAAGCACCGCATCGCGTTGAATGCCTTCCGACTCTACAATCTGTTGCAAGCTCCCTCTTCCATCGACCAGCCCTTTCTGAAGCCCAAATACAGCCAAATTGCCACTATGATCCTCATAGTTCCCTTTTAACTGGTACATACGATTTACAGTGAATATGTTCAGGCATAGAGATATGACTGATAATCCGATTAATGCGGCTGCCATCCACTTCTTTGCTTTCATTATTGATCACGCTCCTATAGTCATGTGTTTCTGACATTAATGCGCCAATGCCCGCTCGGCATTAACCAGTTCCAGTGGCTTTCATTACATCCATTGCCGTAAGGGCTCGTATATGCTGGAACAGTTGAGCATATCTGCACAAACGTTTTCACAAACATAATATTATATTTTTTTCCAATAAATTTATTGGGATTATCGAACTATTTCACCCCTCTTCTAGCTCTAATTTCCTGTCGTTGGATTAAATTTTAGATTTTTGAAACACCCCCATTTGGCCCAATCAAGTGAATAACCACCCCTTCCTTTTTCCATACTAAGGGATAAGCTAGTTCGATCCCCGAGAGGAAGTTGCTCCATGATAAAAGGTTGGTTTCACCGCATAAGCGGCCGTTCAGCCAGCAGCAAGACTGCACGGCCCTTGTCGGCAAAGGCGAAGGCACGTGCTGCAAAACGGCGCAGGCCGCCGATATTCCCGCTCATTGCGGAGCGGCTGTGGCCTCGGCTTAGCGGGCGGGCGAAGTGGATGCGCCGAGCTAAGCTAGCAGGCGTAGCCGCCGGCTTGTTTATCGTTATGATTGCAGGAAGCCTGCTCTATCTGCGCGTGCAATCGCTCCCTGTTTCTTCAATAACACAAACGTCCCAGATGCTCGATTTGCAAGGGAACGTTATCGATACTTTTCATACGAACCAGAACCGCAGCTCCGTGCCTTTGAACCAAATCTCTCCGTTCGTCGTACAAGCCACGCTCGCTATAGAGGACCGAAGGTTCTACGACCATGGCGGGTTCGATCTCAAAGGCATGGCGCGCGCAGTGGTCGTCAATGTCGAGAATCTCTCGACCAAACAAGGCGCAAGCACGTTAACGCAGCAGCTTGCGCGCAATCTGTATTTGACCCACGAGCGGACATGGAAACGAAAGTTGAAGGAAGCCATCTATACAACGCAGCTAGAGATGCACTACTCCAAAGATGAAATCCTCAACATGTATTTGAACCAGATTTATTATGGGCATGGCGCCTATGGCATCGAAGCTGCAGCCATGCAGTATTTTGGCAAACACGCTTCGGAATTAGATCTCGCTGAGAGCGCACTGCTCGCCGGCATTCCGAAAGGGCCGAAGTATTACTCGCCATACAATAATATGAAAAATGCGAAGGACCGGCAGCTCACGATCCTCGATGCGATGGCAACCGGCGGTTCAATCACACAAGCACAGGCAGACGCAGCCTACGCAGAGCTCTTGCCATTCAAACCGCTGGAGGAGTCTCGCGGTGATGGCTTCGCACCCTATTTCCGCGACTACATCCGTTCCTTCGTCGTTGGCGAACTTGGGTTTGACGAACGGCTGCTAACGGAAGGCGGCATCCGCATCTTTACGACCCTAGACCCCGAGGCTCAACGCGCTGCTGAGAAAGCCGTTGCCGACGGAATTCCGAGCGATTCCGAACAGCAGGCTGCGCTCATTGCGATCGATCCGCGAAACGGCTACGTCAAAGCAATGGTCGGCGGCAGGGATTATCCGAACAACCAATACAATCGCGTATTCGCTACAACGAGGCAGCCTGGCTCATCCTTTAAGCCGGTGTTGTATATGGCCGCATTGCAGCAAAATGGCATGACGCCGCTCACCCGTTTCAAAAGCGAACCGACGACGTTCACCTATGATGACGGCCGCCTAACCTACCAGCCGCATAACTATAATGACAAGTACATCAATGACTTTATCGATATGAGGCAAGCGATTGCGAGTTCAGACAATATTTATGCCGTAAATACGATTATGCAAGTCGGAGCCGACAACGTGATCGCAATGGCGCGCAAGCTGGGCATCGATAGCACAATGAAGCCGGTACCATCACTTGCGCTCGGTACCTTCCCCGTCAGCCCATTCGAGATGGCTTCTGCTTTCGGCACATTCGCGAACAGCGGCGTACGCGTGAAGCCGATTGCCGTGCTGCGGATTGAAGACCGCGAGGGCGACGTATTATATGAAGCGAAGCACGAATCCGAGCAGGTCGTGGATGCGGCACATGCCTACGTGATAACCAGCCTGATGGAGAGCGTCTTCGACACAGGCGGCACCGGCCATCGCGTATCGGCAACGATCAATCGTCCAGTCGCCGGCAAGACGGGCACGACATCATCCGACGCTTGGCTTGTCGGCTACACGCCGGAGCTGGCGACGGCCGTATGGGTGGGCTACGACAAAGGCCGCCAGCTCACAACGACTGAGGCGCATCGGGCGGCGCCGATCTTCGCATCCTTCACTGAAGGCGCGCTGGCTACTGTGCCGCCAAAGATTTTCCCGATGCCCGAAGGCGTCGTCAGCGCCTACATCGATCCCAAATCCGGCAAGCTTGCCGGTGCTGGATGCGAGGATGGCAAACGGCTGGAGACGTTCATCGCCGGCACGCAGCCGCTTGAAACCTGCGACGGCAGCGCGCAGAACGCCACGAAGGCTGGAGATGGCACCGGAGATCGCCAGGAGCAGCAGCGCAAATCGTGGTGGAACGATTTGAAGCGCTGGTGGACGAACTAGAATAGAACAAAGGGCTTTAGCAGCGAATGGCGCGTACGCGCGGTTTGCTGCTAAAGCCCTTTTTGTCCATATATGATGTGAATAAGCTGCCTCAATATCCGCCGCTCGTATATTGCTCAATGAAATGCCGCGCGCTCTTCGACAAGTACCGGTCCTTCAGCCATACGATCCCTACCTCGGACTGGAAATCCGCCTGCTCGATCTCCAGCATACGAATTGCATCAATAGGCGACATCGCAACGACCGACTTCGGCAGCACCGTCGCACCCAACCCCGCCGCCACAAGGGATAAAATAATCGCGACGCTGGAGCATTCGCATATAATGTTAGGAGCCAAGCCACTGCGGCGGAATTCATTCATCACTTGCTCATGCATCCCCGTCGTTTGGTCTGTCTTTAGCGTCAGGAATGGATGAGCCGCAAGCTCCGCGAGCGAGATGGATGACTCCTTGTCCGCTGGGCTCCATTTGCTCGGAATAACGGCTACAAACGGATCTGAGGGCAAACGCAGCACATCATGCTCATACGGCGATTCGATGGCAAACTCAAACGGCAAACGCGCGACAACAAGCTCAATGCTGCGCTTCGCAAGGGCATCCCCGAGCTGGAAATGATCGCCCTCGCTTATTTTGAACGCCACTTGGGGATACTTCTCCCGAAACCGTTCGATCGCGCGTGGCAGCAAAGAGACGCAAGAGACGACAGCGCCGATGGAAAGCAGCCCTTGCACGCCTTCCTCGACCTCTTTCACTTCCTGCAGCGTTTCATGAAATTGGCGAAGCAGCCCTTCGGCCCGCTCCCGCAGCAACTCGCCAGCATGCGTAAGCATGAGCTGCTTGCCGCTGCGGTCAAATAACGTTACGCCAAGCTCACGCTCCATCTGCTTCAGCTGCCTGCTGAGCGGCGGTTGTTCCATGTTCAGCGCCTTGGCGGCGCGCGTAATTTGCCCTGCATCGGCGATAGCCAAAAAATACCGCAGCTGTCGAATATCCATCTGCCATTCCCCCTTCCCTTGCCATACCCAAAAGGTATGCTGATTCAATAAAACAGATATTTTCAATATATATAAGACAGTGATACGATGCAATTAACAATTTCAAAATGAATTTACTATTTGATAATAAGGGGCTGTATCCAAGGTGTCCAAACCAACGATCTCGGTTACAAAAACGACCAATCCTAAGCCGCGTCCAGACGAAAACAATCTCGTATTCGGCAAGTACTACTCCGACCATATGTTTATTATGGATTACGATGCAGGACAAGGCTGGCATAGCCCGCGCGTCGTGCCTTACGGCAATATTTCGCTTGATCCGGCTGCTAAAGTGTTCCACTATGGCCAAACGATTTTTGAAGGCTTGAAAGCTTACCGCACGGATGATAACCGCGTCGTGTTGTTCCGTCCAGACGAAAACTGGAAGCGCCTCAACCGTTCCAATGATCGCCTTAGCATCCCTGCCATCGATCCGGAAATTGCATTCGAAGCGCTCTGCGCCTTAATTGACGTCGACCGCGAATGGGTTCCATCCGCTCCCGGCACGTCGCTGTACATCCGTCCATATGTTATCGCAACGGAGCCGCAGTTGGGCGTTTCGCCATCAACCCAATATAAGTTCATGATCATTCTGTGCCCAGTTGGCGCTTATTATAGCGAAGGGCTGAATCCGGTGCCAATTCACGTCGAATCCGAATATGTCCGTGCAGTTAAAGGCGGCGTCGGCAACGCGAAGACGGCCGGCAACTACGCTGCGAGCCTCAAAGCCCAAGAAGGCGCAGCGGCATTGGGTTACTCCCAAGTGCTATGGCTGGACGGCGTGCACCGCAAATATATCGAGGAAGTCGGCAGCATGAACGTCTTCTTCAAAATCAATGGCACGGTCGTTACGCCAGCACTGAACGGCAGCATTCTGGAAGGCATCACGCGCAAATCCGTCCTGCAGTTGCTCCGCTCATGGAACATTCCAGTCGAAGAGCGCGAGCTGTCGATCGACGAGCTGGTTGAAGCGCACCGCAATGGTACGCTCGAAGAAGCTTTCGGCACAGGAACCGCAGCCGTTATCTCGCCAATCGGCGAGCTTCATTACCAAGACGAGAAGCTCCCAATCAACGGCAACAAAACTGGCGAGCTATCCAGCCGTGTATACGATACGATCACAGGCATTCAACGTACGGAGCTGCCTGATCCGTTCGGTTGGGTCGTTGAAGTTTAAGCCTCCGGCTTTTTTGAGCAAATAAACCAGTTGCACTAAAACCTCTCGCACAGCTATCTTGGCATAGCCTTGCGGGAGGTTTTTTGCATGATGTTGCCAACCATACATAGATAGGGGCTGCTTTATGTTTCAAGTACGAAATTACGGATTTGTTATGCTAGCTTGCTTGATGCTGCTATTGTCCGCTTGCTCCTCTGATGGGGGAACGGAGACTAAAGCAGGGATTCGGGGAAACAATCGAGCACGGAAACGGGCAAAAACACCGATGAGCGTGCTAGCGCTAATTTAGTCGGAACATGGAATCAACTGGGCAATAAGCCGCCGGCCTTACTTTCGAGTTAAGCTCCGTCAATGGAGGTCATCTTGGTGACATGAATGGCACAGCTAAGCGGTCAAAGGATGGAAAAAGCGCCGTATTCACCAAAAATGATATGAACCTTACTGTTAAGCAGAAAGGAGATACGCTGGTCATTTTGACTGATGGCGATATTTCTTCATACGGAGGCATAGGGGTTGTCTTCGGGGGCACGTTCGTGAAACGCGAAACGATGGAAGAGCTTGATTTAGTTGATCTTGATGTTTTTGCTTCAAAGAAGACTCACGACGCTTTTAAAAAATTTATCGGTGACGATTACGTTCTGTTCACCTCATCCATGCAATTCGTAGTCACTGCACCAAGCGAAGACGATCCTCACATCACCATTGTATCTAGCGGCGTGCGTGGATTATACACCTTCTCGGAAATGGCGCGAACGATTTAAGGATTATAAAGTCGTCTTTAAAAGTTAGTTAAGCTCGATAGGAAGAGTGGCCCTTAAGCCGGGGAGACTTGAAGAGGCACTTTATCATGATTAAGCCAGCCCGGGATATGACTATGGGTTGGCTTTTTCTATAAGCTTAGAGCACTCCTGAAGTGCGTTTCAGCAACGATTTAGCTTGTATTCAAAGCTGCGGCATTTTGAGTAGTAACGAATTGCTTTTCCTTTTTCTTTGGCATATTCAATCTCTCTTTTTGTACTGCTTCCAATGTAACCATTCACATCAATCACGAATATTTCATCCGAAATATCGATTTTTTTAAAATGAAGATCTCCTAGCAGTTCAGCTTGTTTCTCAGTTATTTCAAACCCTTCACTTTGCTCAAAGAAGGCGAGGCTGATGACAATATTCCCTTGAAGTGTAAGAGATGCATTAGCTTGTTCGAATTGTTCTTTGAACTTTGTAGAGCCGCATAAAGTTATTATTTTCATACTCATTCCCCCCACGAATCTCCTCGTTAATGTATTCATGCAAGAAATTCGTAATCCTTCAAAACAATAATTTTTCAGAAGAAGGCAACGACACAGCGCCGTTCGTTCCCCATCGAGCTATAGGGCCAGCTTTGACCCCATACATTCGCAAGCGCTCATGCGGGTGTTCATCACGATAGGATAGACGTTCGTATCGGCAATTGTCTCGAACAGATACCAGCGGGACTTAATAGAAATAGGGATATAGCGTAGTACGCGCCATCTGTCCGATACGTATACATACAGTACAGCTAATAGATTCCTACTGCTAGAAAGGAGGATAGCAGCCACAGCAGCTTTACGATTCGGGAAGGGTGTTTGCATTAAAGTGGACAACCGCTGCAAACCTCTTAAATCAAAGGAGGAAATTATTCAATATCTGAAAAGAGGTAGTGATCGATATGCATGATCTTTCAGTATGGCTGACCATTCTGTCATTTATTTTTACCGTGTCGTTCATCTTTTGGCGTTCGAGTGTCAATGAAGCCATCCCTGCAACCATCGGTGCATTCTTCGTCTTGCTAAGCGGCAGTGTTTCCTTATCCGACCTGTTCACAATTACGGAGACGATCGGCGGGGCTGCGATTACGATTATGGCAACCATTGTAATGGCCATTGTGCTCGAAAGCTTCGGTTTCTTCCATTGGGTAGCCGAGAAACTCACGGAGCGAGCCGGCAACTCAGGCATTCGGTTATTTTGGTACACGAATCTGCTCTGTTTTCTCATGACGCTATTCGTCAACAACGACGGCAGCATCTTAATCACGACTCCGATCCTTCTCATGATCCTTAACAATTTGGGGCTCAAAAACCATCAAAAGCTGCCCTATCTCATCTCCGGCGCCCTTATTGCAACGGCTTCCAGCGCACCGATTGGCGTGAGCAATATCGTCAACCTGATCGCGCTCAAAATCGTGCACATGGACCTGTATATGCACACGGCGATGATGTTTATACCCGCTTCGATCGGATTGGCTCTCATGTCCCTTCTGCTGTTCGCTGTCTTCTATCCACTCCTTCCAAAACGGCTCAAAACAGTGCCCGCAGGCGCTCGCCCTTATTCCCCGCTGCCAGGCCATCATCCGCTGAAGTACGCACAAGATGAAGCCCCTACTGAAAAACGCAGCCGCGCTTTCATGCGCAACATCATTTTGTTCGTGCTTGCAGTTCGCATTAGCCTATTCGTCGCATCGTATATCCACTTTCCAGTTCCGCTTATGGCGATTATCGGCTCGGTATGTTTGCTCGCTTGGCGATGGATTTTCCTCAAAATTCCGCCAGTCGATATGGTCAAAAAAACGCCTTGGCACATTCTTATCTTCGCCTTCAGCATGTATATCATTATCTACGGCCTCCACAATATCGGACTGACGGACATGCTCATCA
The DNA here is from genome assembly GCF_009789195.1 of Paenibacillus sp. MMS18-CY102. Lineage (GTDB taxonomy): Bacteria > Bacillota > Bacilli > Paenibacillales > Paenibacillaceae > Paenibacillus_T. The sequence goes on from NZ_WSTC01000046.1 coordinate 30,714, forward strand.
ATTGGCTGAAGCCTTTCGTTACTGGCGGACTGCTCGAAGCAAGCATCGGAATGGGTGTCGCCGTATCCCTGTTGTCTAACTTATTTAATAATCACCCTGCACTCATGGTCGGCACGCTGACGTTAACGAATATGGGGCTCGACCCGATCACGCTCAAAATCTCTTACCTCGCCAGCGTCATCGGCAGCGACATCGGCTCTCTGTTGCTCCCAATCGGCACGCTTGCAACCTTGCTGTGGATGCACATTCTTAGGAAAGGAAAAGTAAAAATCACATGGAACGACTATTTGAAGGTCACCATTCTCGTTATCCCAGTCACGGTCATTTTCACACTGATCTTGTTATCGTACTGGGTAAAATGGCTGTTCTAATTGCAGCAAAAGAAAATACGGCCATCCGGGCAGACGGCCGTACAAGAAAAGTATCGTTTTACACACGATAATGTATGTGATCCTGTCATAAAGCGTACGGGCGTTGGTACCGTAACTAAGGTATCAGCGCCTCTTTATGCTTGTTCGCCTCCGCTTATGCCCCGGATGGAAACATGCCCCGCCCTTTGGCCGTCTCGATTGCACTCTTTCCCCCATTGTTGGATAGCCATTCAAGATTTATACCCCAGCGGCCACCGCACACAGGAAACCGCTCGATGCCGGACATACACCTCCAAGGCGCAGCTAACATAGGTTACAGCAATAACGACGCCCAGAGGAAGTGATATGGTGACCGGAGCCGGTTTTGTGCCTGACAATCTTAATCTGAAGAAGAGTTCGGGAAATCCCAATCTGTCTTATACGATGAAAGACAACGTCTTATTTAAAGTCAACGATACGAATTTCGCATATGAAGTGTCGGCGACCCAAATTCCAGCGATGGTCGGAGGCTCGGTAGCCGACCTATTCATGACCAAAGGCCACATTCGCGAGCCGCATTGGCATCCGAATGCTTGGGAGCTTGACGTTGTCATCGAGGGCCATGTGGTCGTATCGATTTTGAATCCAGACACAGCGCAGCTTATGAACAATCCAGCAGGCCCTGGCCAAGTCGTATTTATCCCGATGGGGTGGCTGCATTGGATTACGCCTGTGTCGGACCGTACACATATGCATCTATTTTTCAACAGTAGCCAAGTGGAAAACGCCGAAGTCTCGAACTTCCTGCAAACTACACCGCCGGAAGTGTTTAAGCTCGCCTACAATATAGACCCTGAGCAAATCGCCACCGCACTAGCACCGATTAAGGCAGTCAAGGACACGGTATTCGTCGGCCCTCCGGCTAGCGGAAACTCTCGACACAACAGCAGCATCAGGAGCTTAATCGGAATGAACGGCGCCCACGTGCCCCCTCCGATGGTCAATATAAAGCGCAAATAGTCGGCCCCTCTGAGCAATGCAACGGAGCCACTCGGCGGGGCTAGGCCCTGGCGGCATTGCAGTTCGTACAATAGGAGCCGCTCGGTGCACCCAGCTACTGGTGTCATTGTATTTCATAAGCTCGCCCCCTCCAACTCTCCCGTCCCATTGTACATTTTGTAGGGCTGTTGATTAGCCAAAAAAAGGTAGCAAAAAGACCGCTCATTCGGTAATGTGTTTGTACCCCTACAAACATCCGAAACGAGGCGGTCTCATGAAAAATTCTACTTCATTATCAACTATTC
>NZ_WSTC01000047.1 GCF_009789195.1 Paenibacillus sp. MMS18-CY102
TTAAATATGGTTTAAACATGGAACCGAATATTTCGCTTCCCGAGCATCCTATTGCCATTTTTACAGAATCCCATCATTCTTCAAAGACGAGGTCCATCATGTGTGCGTTATTCTTTTCACAGAAAAAGCACCCCCTTCGTTTTCATCGGTTAAAACACTAGAGTGTTTTTCCAATATCCACTATAGGGGGTGCACTTCATTTGAGGTTGGGCTTCAACTTTCAAGTAAATGTGGTCCGATATACAATTTCTTAATAAGCTTTCCTAATAAGCAAGACGCAGTACTCCACAAACATCGAGACAGTAAATATATTGATCTCGGATATTCACAATTAGGTTTAGGTGTTCCGAATTATTTGTCAACACGGTATGTTGACACTACGCACTCCACATGCACCGTATGTGGGAACATGTGGAGGGGGATTCTGTATGGGTTGGTTAAAACCCTTGATATATAAGAGTTTTAACCATAGCGTGTTGTTCGTTTTTTTGCGTTTGATTGCTTGTTGACGATGTTCGTCAACAAGCCGTCAACAGGAAATAAAAACTGACACTGCGTAGCTCAAATTTTATAGTAACTAATGAAATCTAATACTATTGCTTCAGCTAACTTTTCAACTCTTTTTTCCGAGGTGGTACTAAAGGTTCTTACTTCCGATACAACTTTAAAGGGTTTAATTAATCCTGCACGCATCTCAATTAGTTTTACCTGAACAAGGTATTCCACTGATTGTCTGTGGGTTGAAGCAACACCAGTAAATAGTTGATCTGTAGGAAGCAGGTAGGATAACAATATTAGATCATCAATTTGTTCTATATCCTCACCAATTCGCTCCTCAAACCTTTTCCTAAAAGTACCAGAAGATCCTATGTGTGCTCTGAATCTACCGATCGTTCCTCGTCTATCATTAGTTTCCCCAACATATATGGCTCTATAAGCTTTTGATAATATTATATAAATATATGCTCTATCCCGACCATTGAAAATACTTGAAACTTCAGTTACAATCATGATTTTATCCCTAAACTAAAGAATACTATCCTTATTTAGCGGTGGAAGTTTATTTTCCTTTGATCTAACGAAAGCCGCCAAGTATTCCGAAACAATTCTCCTAAACTCTATGATTGTTTCTTCTGTATTTAATCCCTCAAAGACATTGGATGTCCTCGCCTTAACTTCTGCTAGAGCAAAATTGTAGAGTAGCAAGTCATATATTACTTGCAAATCCGTATTAGGACTATTATCCTCAAAAACTACCTTTGAGAAACGGTGTTTCTTATTTATTCGTACACAATGACCCTGTTCAGCGTCAAAATAAGGTTCCCACAATAAATTATCGTCAACCGAATTTACCCTAAATATCTTCTCTACTTTGGGGTTATTTGTCCCCTTTAGTGTTGCATTTATATCCTCATCTGATAATTCCTCTTCACTTACATCCCGTCCTTCATTCTCACTTTTTTCTTCAGCCGCCATTTGCTTTATTTTCTTTTTCATATCATCAGCAAGTTCTTGCCTCTTCTTCTCCTCTGTTTGCTCTTCTTCCTCACTTAAGATTGGCTCACTAGACAAATCTGGAATTTCATAATCTAATACAAGTTGGTTAGATGTTGCGCTGGGTTCTGACCCTTCCTTTTGCTTTAATAACTCGTTAGCATGTTTCCAGGCCTTTTTACTTTTCCGTTTATAATCATCACTTAAGTCACTAATTGTTTTTTGAGCCTCATCAGAGAGAATTATTGATGACTTTTTTACATCAATATTAAAAGCATTATCTGCTGAGTCGTCAATGATGATTCTCCCCCTAAAAGAGTAATAATCCTGATCAAGAGGAATTATCCCAAAACGTTCCGCCCAAGAAATCAATCTTTTATTTCTATAAACATAGAAACCATAATTATTTGCCTCGATTTTGTATTTCTGTCTTATCTTTGAATCTTCGGGTTTAAACGCAGGTGGATAAGGTAATTGAGTAACCTCAATTGTTCCATGAACTCTATTGTCTGGATCTAATAGTATTGGTTCTTTTGGTTTCTTGATCCACTTAACATTTAAACCATCCCAATTATCCTCATCTAAATTTCCACCACTTACTTCATCACTTGCTTCTTGTGTAAATAACACATCATAAGGTTCAATTTTAGTAACTGAAGCTCCATTCACAATGGATATTTCCAAGCCATTTTCTTTTATGAAGTAATAATATATAACGCCTAATTTATATTCCAATTCATCAAGTGTCGCTTTAACACTAGGGTGATTTTCGAGTCTAATATCGCTAATTCTTATTATTGTCCCTTGGTCATTATTAGTGTAATTCTTTACTAAGTCGATATCTTCAGCACTAAGTTTGGCTTTTGTTGAAAAGTATTTACCTTTCTCCTTTATCTCTTTTAAGGAAACAATAAACTTATTGAATTTATCGGCACCATTTGAGGAGATTACTTCTAAAACATTTCCCTGCGAGAAAGCTGCTGACTTTAAACCCAGCCCAAACTTTGACAGGGAATTTGTATCATAATTGGTATCGGGCGACCCTAATTTAAGTGCGTCTAGTATCTCTTGCTCTGACATTCCTATCCCATCATCGACAATAATATATTCTTTAACATTATTTTTTCTAGCATCACGGCTGGCCGGGTTGATTTTATTAATAATAATTCGAATGTTCTTTGCCCTAGCTCTAACCGAGTTATCTAATATATCACCTAATGCCGCAGGGGGAGTATATCCAATTCTCCCTAGTCCAAATAATGTTCTATACGGATCCCAGTCTAATTCATATACTTCATTTGTCATATTGTGTTCGCTCCTAACTTCTCAGCTATTTGTATTATACTTTCACCTGATACAAAGGGAACTTGACCATAGATCAGTCCAGACTCCCCTTGCAGCCTTGCAGCCAAATGTCCCTTGCCGAGTAGTTTCTCTGCACCTTTCTCACCAAGGGAAATTTCTGAAGTCCCGACGCTCTCAACCCTAAGAATTAATCGGTTACCTAAATTATCCCTTAACTGAACTGGTAAAACATTAGCGTCTGGACGCTGTGCTGCGAAGATCAAGTGAATTCCTGCCGCGCGTGCCTTTACCCCAAGCCTCTGAACAATGGAGGAAACCGCACTCTTATATTCATCGACAAGCATCCATTCTGCGAATTCATCGTGAATTAAGAATATAAGAGGAAGCTTTTCACTGTCGGAAACCTTAGCGTTAAAATCTTTCAAGTTATTAACTTTGAGCTCCTTAAACTTTTGGTACCTATCATTCATCTCAACAACGAGGTCCTCAAGTATCTGTGTTGCTTTATTCTGGTCATCGACAATACCTTCAACAAGGTGTGGAAGTTCAGCAAGATGCATATAGTCGACACCGTATTTAGGATCAATTAAATAAATGTGCGCTAAATCTTTTCTATTTGTTACGCAGATATCAAGGATTAGATTTTGCAACAAGACGGATTTACCACTTCCGGTTGCACCCGCGATAAGAGTGTGTGGAGCGTGCTGAGCTCCGCTTTCAAACTCTCCCCCTAAATTTAAGTAAAGCAGTTCCCCATCGATTTCTTTAACACCAATTACAAAACTCATGTTCAACCCGGATGCATTGGTTTGAACCTTCCTTGCCTTCCATACATCCGCTAACGATATGCTTTGCCTATGTGGGCGGGCCAAGGAAACAACAATCTCTCCAGGTTGGGCCATAATGTTTATTACATCAAGGGCATGTGTTGTAAGAAGAATTGATCTCCTCTTCTCGATATCATCAACCTTTAACTGATCCGATCCCTTTAGCCTTATGACAACAGCATTTGGCGTCAATCGATGTCCAACCACTTTAGCTTGTAAGTTATAGCTGATTAAAGCCATTCTAAGTTTATTTACCGTTTCATTAACCCACGATTGATCCTCATTGGTTTCTTCCATACTTTGAGCATTCTGTAATATCCATGTTGCTAACTGAATATTCGCCCAAGGAATTTTACTGATCATTTCCACAACGTGTCCATTTTTATCTGAGTCTACAGATCCCGTTACTTCCCCCTCGCTCACGAAATCGCTTTCTCGTGTATCCTCTGGAGCTTCATCAGTCTCAAAGTTAACCTGGGTTTGATCCTCATCGGTATTATCACAGACTTTACTCTGCGCCGCGGCAACTCCATTATTACTAGCAGCAACAAAATTGACTCTTGGAGCGGGCAATTTAGCGTCGCTAAACTCCCATGGTTTACTATCGTCAAGCTTCTCCCTGATTTCGATGACGGAGATCCCCTGATGATAGGCCAAGACTAATTCTCTCACAAGATCTCTAGTAAACACTTCTTGATAGGAGTTCTTAGCATTGGTGATAGAATTTCTTTCACTATCTAAAGCTGTGTCAGGTAACGTTGACATAAATACATGGGAGTAACCCTTGATTTCAATGGGAATTTCTCCTGTCCGAATACCCTCCCTCAACTCTTCAACAGTAAACGGAGAATTCGGAGCTAATTCAATACCTTCATTTAACATATCACTTAATCTAGATAGCCATAAATCACGGTCAAGACGTCCTGGATCGCCAAAAAGTGCATTATCCATTCTCGAGACGGTATCGCGCAACTGCTTGGAAGAATTTTTCCTCGCTTCAGATACGCCCTTAGCATCAACATACTTTGCTTCAGAAACAAATACTTGTAGATGCGGCTTATTTCCAATGATTTTAGGTGCAAGCGCTAAAATATCTGCGATCTGCTCCTCTTTTTGTCCAAGCCAACTTGCATAATCATCAAGGAAAAACCAACCTACAGCCTGCTCTGTTCCCATCTCGGATTGAAGAATCATCTTGCTTAATACGACACCTAATAATTCACCCGCAAACACACCTCGTTTTGCAGCACGAAGAACGATGTCGCCTGATATTGCATTTGCATCCTCAATAAACCGCTCCGTGAGTTGTAATAATTCCGCCTCAGTTAACCCTAGACCCAGAGCATCCAATCTTCTTTTTACGAGTACGTTTAAGAGGTTTAATTGTGATTTTGATGATACAATAACGTTTGAGCCATGAGATTTATTGTGCTGGTACTTAATTACCTTCACCCCAAGGTTCCTGAGCTGTCTTCGTTCTAGTAATTGATCATAGTTGACTACCCATTCGCCGAGCTTGTGAGCTTCATCAAAAATGGACTTCACCTTGTCATTCTGGAACGAAATTTGCCTTGCCGGTAGAAAAAATGTCCCTGGGATAACATCTTTCCCCTTTACTACTGAATAAACCGACGATAAATAGGACCATCCAACTGAAGATTGGCTTGGGCATGCCAAGTACACCGTAGATTTAAGTTCATCCTTCACTGTAGATCTTCTTTTTGCCCACCGTGGAGGATAATGATTAAGTAATTCTGGCATCTGCCTCACCTGAACTTCATCCCATTCAAGATTGGCTTGGCGCGAAATAACATCTTGCAAGAATACGATATCAGCTAGCTTTCCCTCTTTGGGGTCTAATGCAGTAGCCTCATGTGCCATGACTCCTACACGGAGACGTGCCATAAAATCACGGGTTACCTCACTCGCAACAAAGGAATCGGCATCACTATCCGTACTTTCTATCATTTTCATATATAATTCATTTAATTTATTTGTATCCCGATGCCTCAAAATCACTTGACAGCGGACTTCATCTTCAACTTCATGCATTGCAGCTAGCGAATTTACGATTGTCTCCGGAAGTCTTGTGGAGTCACAGTTGTACAAGACTAAGCTTAGATTCGTCTTTTCGTGCGGTTGAAGATCCAAGTAACGTTCAACTAGGCTAAGAAGTTTATTACTAGCTTCTTTTGGATCTTCATTCGTCTGCATTTCTTCTTCAGTACGTATTGGGCTTTCCATTAAGGTATAATCATTCTTAGCATCTGTAATCGAAAGGAGAACCGGTTCATGACCCCTATACCCTATTGCAACTTCAGGATAATACGGACTTACTATTTCTTCTTTTAGATCCGTAAAGAACAAGCGTGGGTCGCCAAAGTCTACTTGGTCCGATGTTAGTACATAATTTAGTAAACCAATGACTTGCCGCGCCTTAACGGTCTTTGCCGCCATTCGCATCGGGTGCCATGGAGCCACAATGGTCATTGGCTTGTTTTTATCTCCATCCACCCTTATATTCCCGATTTCCATAACAGGCTGCACGATATGAATTCGATTCATATCGCCCAAAGCATGCTCTTGTAAGGATCGTAAGAACTTATCGTACAGCTCGCTCTGTTCAATCATTGAATCAGAACTAATACCATCCATTAGCCAATCATTTATAGACTGTTTATATTTTGTTGAAAAATGACCCCACGATTCTTTAAGAGCTTCATAATCGCTCTGTGTAAGTCTGGTTTCTTCGAGCAACTTCATCAGGTTATTTAAGATTGTTTTTTGCAAATCGGTTGTTTTTGCATATACACCGACCAGGGAACCCCTATCCTGTCCGAATACTGCTTGAATTGTACCGACATCGCTCAATGATAACCCCTGCAGCTTACCTTTTTTGCTAACGGGATTTTGTGAAACAGTAGAATACGAGAAGGAGTGATCAGCAAGTCTCCTTAAATCATCGTGGAGCTCAAGCCCAATCTCTTGCGGGTTAACTTGCCATACTAGTTTCACTTCATTTTTTTGCTTTGATCCCTGCAAGTCAAGGTAACTAAGCTCTATGTAGAATGCGATTTGAATAGCCGCTTTTGCCGTTGAGGTGTTCTTTTTGTAGCCTTTCTTCTGTTTGGCCTCTGATACTAACTCATCGTATTTAAACAAATGATACGTTTCCCAATTTACTTGCCAGTTGGTTAACTTCTCAAGCCCCCTGTAAGCAGTGCAAAACGTCATACCTATATCTTCATTAAGGTCCAACCAAGCTTTTTTACTCGTTGTCTTCTGTGTCCGGATTCTTAGAGTCTTCCCCCCAATAAAACTATCGCATTGAGCAAAGAGGCGCTCAGTTGCCTCTAATAAACCAACTAAAAAATCAGTACATTCAATCGCCTTTCCATAAACGAAACGATCCCATTCTGCTTTTAATGCCTTGTCTGTCTCCAAGTTTTGACGGTGCTTATCGTAAAATTCCTTGTCTTCCTCTGTAGCTTCCTTTGCTTTTTTCTTTTGAAAGAGTTGGTTTAAATTATTAAGATAAAGAATCTCCGCATCCGTTAAAGTATCTGGAAACTCATCATCATATAATTGCCGAGTTTTTTCTGCCAGATTTACCTTCATTGGCTTCAATTCAAAAAACAGAAGATTGACTTTATCCGTCTCCCATTCTAACTCCGAAAGGTTCTCCGCTGCGGTGGACCAGTTCACATTGGATTCAATGAACAATTCCATAATTGGCTGAACAGACGGATCGATTTGGCTTTTCACCTTTTCGTAAGAAGCCTGAATCTCACTGTTCTCGATGATTTGACGATTCGGATGTTGCTTATATAGATAGCAAGCTCTTTTGTTATATGCATCTGTAAAGAGCTTCTTCCACCTACTAGCATGACCTAAAGCATTTTCTGGAATTGCATCAAAGTAATAAGAATCACGTGGAATGCGAAGTGCAGATAATGCCCAACCAAGCGCCCTAACAACAGGAATGCCATTCTCCGCAATTGTTTCACGTACTTTTACAGTAAACTCACTAAATTCCTCCAGGCTGCATTCATTTGCCTCTTGCAAACCTTTCAATGCTTGTTGCCAATGCTTTTTTTGCTCATCGCTTAGAGGGAGGTCGTTACTTGCCACTTGAACCCATATATCCGGGTTACTCTTGAGATCACCTGCGCCAACCCTTGTTATATCTCTTAGCGATTGCCCTTGGTCATCGTTCGTGTTCGCTAATAGGATAGCGGGCTTATCGCAAGAAGCATTTCTCCAATAGGTTGTCTTCTCGTCAGTAACCATTTCAGGAAGCAAACCACTGCCTTCAACTAATTTCCGAGGGACTTTTATGGCCATAGTCGAGACCAACTGCATATCTCTGCTTATCGTTTTACATATATTGGTGACCTGATCTCCGGTAAGGCGATCCAATAAGAAACGCGCAATTCCCTCTTCAGATTGGCTATTTTGTAGTTGCCGGCGAAGATATTCAGTCGCTACCTTTCCAATTAACTCTAGTTGGTTCATGGTAATTCTTCCTCCTGAATCCCAAAGGGATTTTCTACATATGCGCATGCATCAGATAGTCTGCGTAGTAACCCCATACTTGCCAATCGTTGCTCAAGTCGTCTTGCATTGTCAGAAAACGCTTCTAAATCTGCTCTTCCAGCCTCCGTCAATTCAAGAGCCTGCTTATCGCCAATGATAAAACCATATTTTTCATACAGTTTATCTAAGAAGTCTTGGAATTCCATTCTCTTCGGAACAACGCACAGTACCAAAGATTTCAAAAGCATATCTTGGGGAGCATAACGTAGTCTTCGTGCGCCTCTTCTTGACGAGAGTCCTATTTCTTTTCCCCAGACACCGTGAAATTTATCGACGTGTTGCTTGTGTCTATTAATCGCTGCATAAACAAACATATTAATTAGATCATCGGGTGAATTCGCTGATTCTACCTCACTCTCTTTGTTATCTTTCGGCCAAGCATATTCATTTTTCAGTAAAGTGATTGCCTCATGTATGTCCGTAACTTGATTCCAAGACTCTGTTTCGACAACCTGTCTGATATATGCCTCTACAGCTCTCCGAGACATATTGTTGTGCTCAATGAAAGAATCAGAAGATAGTTCTCTAATGATTGTTTTCTTCGGAGAAACAATCTCTAAGATAAATGTTAGTTTGTTAGTATCACCTAAGACGGTCTTCGCCCTATTTAAACTGTACATTATCAAATGAAGTCCGGTTATGTTTACAAGGTGCGGAATCGCGTCGTAATTCGGAATATTGCTTTCTAACAAACTTAACCAATCATCCGCGAGTAATTCATAGTCAGCCAATTTTGGATAAGGCAAATAAACTCCTGTTCGAAGAGGAGATGAACTCACCACGTCTTTCGGTTCTAGCGCTGCAACTAATCGATTAAACTTATTTGATGGGTTTAAGACGCTTTTCTGTAGGTTTGCGAGTATTTGAACCCCTTTGCTGCTTCTCATCAACATTAAATACAACAGCTCACCAGTTCTACCAAAAAATCTTCGATCATTCGTGAAGCCATTAACTTTTACATTAAGGTCTTCATACAAACAGTCCGGACCGTATGGAAAAATAAATTGTGAGCTCCACCGTTTGTTGTTCTCACCCTCTATTGTTGTTTCCCGAAGAAACTGAATCACTGATGCGAAATCCACAAAGTTTGAGAACCTTTTCTCTAGGTATTTGAAATCGGCGTTAACGATGCCGGCTTGTCCCTTTCCCATAACTTCGTACCACTGTAACCAGGCTTCTTTATCATCATATCTATACTTACTTGATATTAGAGTTAATTGAGGGTTATTAAACAAGATGTTCCGTAAGTAGAGTCTTGATTTGGGTGAATACGCCAATCTGTTTGGTTCGGATTCAACAAATGCTCGACCAGACTCAAGTTCAGATTGAAGGACATTTAAAAATTCCATAAAACAAAGCCATGGGGTTTGTTCATCATATAATCTGTGGCCCCAAATCGCCTCATCTACCCACATATCTGCGTCAATCTTTGTCGGGCGCGGAAGTCTTTCATTATTCATCGTAGTTAACCTCCACGATTCTGTCGTCAATCAAGCCGTCTTGATTTAGTCGAATGATTCTGAAAGATAAATCACTTTCATCATCCGAATCTTCTTCATCTATTCTACGGCGCTCCTCTAGTCTTTTAAGAAGCTTGCTTTTAAAACCCAGGATATCTTCATAACACTCCCTGGAAAAACTCCCCGGCAATGCACCCTCGGCAACCCGCGAAAGAAACTCATAGCGAACCAACTGGAGCGGTAGTTCAACTGTAGCAACAGAAGATGATAACCTCACTTCTATCACGAGCTTGCCATTTGCATTCATTCGGATCTGCATGCTTTCCCCGCGTTTTTTCGGTACCGAAATACTTTCTTCATAAATTCTACTTACCTTCGCTTGGGAATGGCTTCCAGACGTAGCCAAAATCAATTCATCATTGTTCTTTGCTAACAGACCTGTAAAAATTCGATTTAACCCCTGGGAGATCCTCGAAGTTATTTGCGTAGTTACTTTGCCGTCTTTAGCCTCTCTGTAAACATCAGACAAAAACTCCCCAGCGTATTGGAAGGTTGTAAGATGCCAAAGTTTAAGGTCATTCTCTTTTTCTCTAGGGATTACAAAAAACAACCTTTGCCTTTGGGATCGAAGAGATTCTAAAAAGTTTTCACCGCTATCTAATACGCCTTCTAGGTATTCTTTTTGATTAGCACGAAAGGTCTGGTCGGCACCGTAGTATGTGTCGTTTAGCACAAGATCTTCGTAGTAAGGCAGAAGTTCAGGGTCGTCCTCACCAAAGATTAAGATGTTATCGATCGTATTACTTGTCTCGTAACCAATACCAAACTTTCCGAGTGTAGCAAATACATCAGTAGATTCGCGACGTCTTTCTGTAAGATTCTCACCCAAAATATTTCGGTAAACACTTGCAAGAGATATTTTATTTTCCTCAACTATTTTGGCAGCATCAGAACACGACATAAGTCGATCCTTGGCCTCCGGATGACCAAGAAGCATGTTTGACACTAAGAGGAGTAGTTGTCTTATAGGAAGGTGCACACCATTTAACTCACATAACTCCAAAAGATCAGTGACTCGCGATCGAATCAGCTGTTCGTCTATATTCCCTTCGAGACGATTACGGTTCTCCCATATAGGACAGATCTTGCCCGTTTGATCGTTTTCTCTCAAAGAACACTGATTACAATCATTCCATCCGGGATGTTGCAGTACGACATCCACAATCTGGGGAAAGAGTCTCGCCGCGCTTATTTGACTTAGATTATATAGTCTTAGATTGAACCCGACTTTTTCTTTGTTTTCAGTAACCAACAAATCTTCTACACACTGTTTTACTAATACAGTTTGCGGGTCTGTACCAAGATGCTTCCAAGCTTCAATCAGCTGCCCATCGTTTGCTGCCACTAAAAACACGTTGCTATCACTTGGATTAAGGACCGAGTTAACAAACTGATTCAAAATACCTCTTTCCTCATCCTTCAACTCACTTAAGTCTTTGATAACATATAGTTTCTTAGAATTCGGCAAATCTAATTCCTTCACCTTATCGTCATTCTGCCATATCTGTAGCGAGCCCTTTAATGCTAACCAAACCTCTCTGCAGTTATATGTCTTCCCATCCCCAGCCGTACCGGTTAGTATTACAGACTTAGGATTAGAGGAGTTATAATTCTCAATAAGTTCATTTAAATAAACTGAATCAACGATTATTGGCTTAATATTTTTCCTCTTTATGATTCTATGAATCGCTTCATCGTACATATTATCATTACGCGGAATTGGTCCATATTGTCGAAGAAATCCTACCCACTCCGATTGAACTATAGTCATTATGTACTACCACCTTATTCGGGAAATGGTTCTTATGTTTCATTCGACGCTTTCCAGCAAATCCCCTGTTAAACACCGAAATCACAAAATAACATTCATTCACATAATCGTTTAAGATTAAGAACTAAATGGGAATACCTCTTAACCACTAATTCATCATAAGCTACTGTTCTGCATCTAGGATCAGGAATACTGCACTCTACTACATGGAAATGAATACCCATAGAAGATGTTTTTATTTTTACGTACACTGGAACGATTGGTATCTCCAGCGGAACATTTTCCGCTATTCCAAGTATAGGGTAAAGTAACTTATGTTTTGCCAAGGACCTATGAATTGAATCACTTTTAGCCTCAACGATAAATAGTGTATCAATATTGTTGCGTTTTTCGATAAACATAGCATCTATTTCAACTTGTCCTTTACTATGTATAAACTCATCACTAATCGAGCTATGTGGCCTAAATTTAAAGGTAAATGTCGAAGAGCAACTCGTTGGTGGAAAAATAGGTTTAACTTGATCGACCCCCAGTGCAAAGCTAATTAATCCCGAAGAAAATCCGATATTAACATAAGAGTTTTCGGTTAATGAAGGTAATAAAGAAAACACCTTTAATTGAACAACGTTATCCTCAGGAACATATTCAGTCAACTCCGTTTCAAAGATAGAATCATCTATCAGAAAAAAGTCCTTTAGTTTCCCTTTGACTTTAACCAACGCAAATTGAGTTCCTTTACTCCCTGGAGCTTGACCTAATCTCATTATCATCGCTGAATTATCTTTAGCTGATTGATGAAGTTTTTCATATGAATCTATTGAGATTGCCTCAGGTGTTGCACTGATATTTGGAATATTGTTATCCCTCAAATAATTTAAGAATGAATAAGGGCCAAATACTGCATTATCCATATTCTTCATATGCAACAATGCAGGTTCAAACATTTCACTTAACCCTAACTGCTTTGGTGAACTCATTAGTTCCTCCGTATAATCCGAAGTGTCATCTGTATAAGATTTCTATATTAAAATCAATACCCCTTTAGTTAGTACAATCCCACAAAAAAAATCGTCGAGGGTATCGACGATTTTATCTACTATTCTATGAAAATGAACAAACACACGGAATATCTGCGTCTGCTTTAAACAAGTATTTCTCGAATCCTTCGATTTCCATGACCTCACGGAACTGCTTCATTGTGTATGATCCACCGTTTTTCTTTAAAATCGATACATCCTTTTGCAAACTAGCTCTGAACCGCTCTTCCATCTCTTCTTGTTCACTATATCTATCAGGCCAAAGCGCATATAATAGTGCATAATGCTGATACCCTCCACGCACACATCTTCCAGCACAATTAGCATGCGAAAAGCCTATAACACCATGTTGTAATGCAATCTTAGCATTCTCATTATTCTCTTTTAATGCCAGTTGTTCAGCGATATTATACATTCTGGGGAGCTCAATGCCCCATTCATCTCGAATGATTCCTTTTGCGTCAAGATCTTCTCTGAATAAATCGATCAACGGAAATCGTGTTTCAATGGGCTCTAACGGAAAATGAGCATAAAATTCTTTTAGATTATCCGCACGGTGCTTCTCGTGTGGTCCAATCCCAAAGTATAGAATTGGCTCTAAATTCATTTGATTTCTTAGTTCATCTTCTAAGAAAATGATTGTCTGTCTTACTTTAAGTTCCTCAGAGCATTTTGCCAGTCGTGCATTACCCAAAAAACGTTCATCATGGAAAACTTCTTCTGGAGTTCTTCCATCAAGCCGCTCTGTAATCTCTACACCGATATGTTTAGAGACTTCATCCATAAATCTATAATTGTCTTCATCTTCCCATAATGTATTTGTAAAAAACAAAATACAATTTTCTTTACCATATGTTTGTACCATATGGTAAGCGACATAAGCACTGCCAGCTCCACCACTAAACATTGCTACATGCACAACTTTTTTTTCTTCGATGCCCATATTATCACTCCGCTTTTATCACGTAGTTTTCAAATAACCTATAAATAAGATATTCTAGCTCTTGCCGCGGTACATTTTTACCTGCAGTATTAATCATTCTTTCTAAATTTGTATACACTGTTGTAGATTTAACCGATAAATCGACCTTATTTATCATTTTTCTACTATTATTTAATTGAACAGTAACCATATTCTCTTTACCTTGCAGAAGTTCTTCTTTCGTAGAAGTTATTTGCTTGAAATCGTGCTTTAATTGTGCAACAAACAAGTCGTAGGTTGTATCTGACCATTCCGTTATTTTAACACCTATATAACCCTCAGCAAATTGGTCTATCCACGATTCTTCATTTGAACTGTTAAGTAATGAGGACATGTTTATAATCAACTTACTACTGCTAATTGCGCCCTTTTTATTTTGCTCTTCGATCCAAATCTTCAAACCCTCATAGTCTAGGACTCCAATTGTTTCTATAACCTTATCAATTAACTCTTTTTTTAGGAGCGATACAAAACCTTCACCATATTTCTTAATAGACAACATTTTATTAAAATCATTATGAAATAAATTATAAATTTGAGCAATCGATTGCTGTGGATCAATCTCTGATCTTTTAATATAGTCTCTAAATTGTCTAAACTCTTCATCTATATGTTCCGAAGTTTGAATAAATCTTGGTAATGACCTTAACCATTTCAACAAAGTTCCACATATATATATCAGCCTTGAATGATTAACAAGACGTGTCTCCAAGGATTCCTGGAAATACATATCGATCTTATTAAAAAAATCAATATAATCCTGATTAATATTTTCATAAACATAGTGATAATTTTCAGGTCCTGCCTCAACAATAATATCAAAAAGTTTGGCTCCATTAATTCCTGGCACGAACATTTCATTTCGATACAACATAATGTCGCTCCATCTATCCCTAAGTAGGGCGACAATAAGAATGGGAATCAATGGTTTTCGAATGCCGAATGGCGGTAAAATAAATAAGTCTATTAACTCTTTCAAACTACCTCTTTGATTCATTTCCAATATTTCAATCAACCTAACCCTAAGTGTGTAGAAAGCTTCGTTTCTTATATTTGAGAAATCAAGTTTATTTATATTTTGATCAAAACCCTCATTATTTTTAAAGATTGATGCATATAGTGCGTACTCCGGTCCATTCCCAGTAATTCCAAATTGTTCTCTTAAGGGCTCTGTTAAAATTTTATCAATAAGCAATATTGCTGCATTTCTTTGCGCACCGGAGATAGTACTTCTATTAAACGAATCATTTAATATAACTGGCGTTTTTTCATACAGTTTATAGCATTTTTCAGACAATATGTCTGTCAATTCTAATTCTGAATTAATTGAAATTCTTTGGCCTTCAAGATACCAAAAATGAGTTCCATTAAAAGAAGCTATTTCAGATAAATATTTTGAAATCCTATACTTAGTCTCATTAATTAGTATCTCTAATTCTTCCTTAATCCCCTTATCTTCAGCAAGCAACGACTTATTTCGTTTAAGCAAATCCAAACCCATATAATTGTAGTTTTCAGACCTAATTTTTTCGAATGATTCTGAATGCAGAAAATACATTTTTCTATCAGACTGTTTACTTAATTCTGCTAAGAAAGGGTCTAACGAGTCTCGAGTTGCTGTATCTTCCGGTAAAACATAGTAGATTAAAAGATCAGAGAATTGATCATCCTCCCTCACCCCACTTTTAAGTATTTCCTGACCAAACACAAGCCTAACAGCTGCAAATCTCGTCATTCCCTTGTCGTCATTGTATCGTTCCGGAAAATAAAATCTCTTAAATAAATTATTTTGTAAAACCTCTATTTCCTTTGATTGGTTCACTTTAAGCAATTGTTTTTCTAGCTCTAGTTTCTCAAGTAAATCAACTGAGTTTCCTGCAAACAATTCCCAGAAATCATTCACTCGATTAAATCTAACAACTTTATTTTCACTTAATATAGATAAGATCTCTGAAAGCACATCTTTATTAATCTGTGTCGCAAATTGCAAAAAGTTAGTTGTTAACTTTTGCTCACTTTGTACCGCACACAAATTCCAAAGAGTTATGATCTTAACTATATTCACTGCTAATTGTTTATTAAAGATATCCTCTGGCAGCCGTGCCATTGCTTTTTTATATAAGAGAATATGTTCAGTAACTTCACCATTACCAATATCATTAGAATCAGAAAAGAAGAAATCAAATAGTTGATGCGCCAAATAATACTCATTAGTTTTGTTGATGTGATTTATCAAACCGCCTGTTTCTTGACTCTCTAAAAAAGTAAATAATGTTCTTTCGTTTTGTCCGAATACCCTAGTTAAACTCGGTAGTAGAAATATTGAAACAGGATGGAGTGGAAACATCCCACGTATTACCAACTCATCACGTTCTGCTTGATTAATACTTGGAAAGAGAGGATATTTCCTCATTAAACCTTGTGTCTGCGTAAATTCAGTAATTAAAATCTTTGGTTTATGTTCAATATTTTCTGTCATTATTATCTCGGAAATTCTAAGAAACGTCGCTTGATCACTTTTCACAAGATAATGATTAAAGCGCTTTTCAATACGTTGAAATTCTTTAGCAAGGTCATCATTTGATGTATTAAAATAATGACGTAAACTCTTATGTGTAATCAATAAAAAATGTATGGAGTTAGTTCTGTTTGCAAGTTCTGATAGGTCTTGAATATCTTGCATCGCTTCGTTTAGTTTAGAGGTGCTTAAACCTTGCAAAAATCTCCCAAATTCATCATATACGATAAAGATTCCTAGATTATTTTGTTGCAAGAGACTAGATATATACTCCATTTGAGATAAAAAACTATGGTCATAATCGATGTCAAACGAAGCACCCGCAGTAAGAAGCGGATACATTTCCGAAAAATATCTTATCTCGGTTTGATTTTGTTTTTTTATTTCGCCAACCCACGCGGTTCTATCTTTTCCATCTTTTTCTAACTGAGAAACAAACTTTTTAAATGTTTCAGGAAAGCTAGTTTCCCATAATTTTATTGATTCAAGAACTTTTGTTGCTAGCCCGGGCAACACAATATCGACACCTTTATCATTGAGCTTTTTTAATATATTAGACAATATAGAATGCCTAAATCTTCCCTCATTACCGCTTAGCAAAATTGGAAAATACGAAATAGATAGATTGCTGGCATCTTTAATATTAGTAGCAATATCATCGTCAACTTGTTCAAACTTCTTAGCTAAGTTAGAAATCTCATTGTTGTCTATTAACTTCGACATAACACTTCCAATTACATTTGCCAATAATGATTTTCCGGTACCATACGGTCCAATAATAATATGTGAGCGATTGGCATTTGTTTTAGTAAATCCTTCAATAATCCCCTTCATAGCCTCAGCATGAGAAGGAGTAGGAATATACCGCTTTACAAACTCGACATTTCCAATATCAAATTTAATATTCACACTCGACTTAAACGCCATCTCTAGTCAATCATCCTTTCAAAAACTCACTCTTCAACAGTTCTAATGGGGGAATTTTAGGTACTTTAATATAATCTAAGTTATTAGTTCTAACATATTCTACTGGGAAATGCTCATGATTGGTAAGAACATTTAAAACTTCAATGACTTTATTTCGAGACAGATTATAAGTTTTACCCCAGAGATAATCACCATTCAGAATTTCATCAACACTTATGAGATCCACATCATTTGATATTTGGTAACTGAGCAATGTGTAATATAGTGGGATAATCCCTATCTTATCAATCTCAGGAACTAGTTTTTTTATTGTGTCGAATCCTTCTCCCGAATGCTCACTTTTTATTAGTGACAATTTAAAAAAAGGGCAAAAGATCACGTCTTCAGGATCGTTTTCATCAGGTGTCTTAGTATAAAATTGAATCAAGCAATCAATATCCCGCTTTAATGACTTTTCCGAGATCCCTTTTGGTTCATTTTGGCTCACCCAAGTGATAAAAGAATTTAACAACTCAGGTTTACTTACCGCGGTTTCTTTATATTTGTTAAAGTACCAGTCAAAAACAGTCGACTGATCACTGATATTTCTAATTAAATTGTAGTGAAGGATGGCTAATGTTTCATTTCTTTGTAGAAGTTTGTCGTTGTCGTACAAGATCCTACCTAATTCGGATAAATAATGCCCTCGTTGACCTTCTTCTACTTTTTCCTCGAGAACATTGAAAGCAAAAAGCCAATACTTCAAGGACTCAACCATGTTCTTACCCAATCCAATTGTTTCAAAAGCGTATTCATTAAAGAAGAATCTATTATCTTGTTCTACAGCCCTCAATCCCTTACTAAACCATTTATCTCTTATATAGAAGCTCTGATGTCTTGCATAAGCCATGAAGTAAGACTTCCCTTCTTGTAACATTTCTACTCCTGGTGAACACTCTCCAGGAACAGTATACATTAAAATAGATCAAATGAACATATCGAAACGAGAACAAATGTTCCTATAAATTTTACACCTCCACTTCCGATACGCTTAAGCGTACCGTTTATAGCGAAATTATATGATACGCTTTTACGTAAGTCAATGATCTTAGGAGAAATGATATGAAAAAGAAAATTATAATTAAATTATCAGAACTCATTGAAAAAAAAGGGATTTCTCTAAGAGAACTATCTCGATTATCTGATGTCAGGCATGCTGCACTAAGTGAATTATCTAATCAAAAAAGAGAAAACATCAATTTTTCTCACATTGAAAAGATAGCTGAAGCACTGGAAATTAGCGACATAAGAGAAATAGTAGATCTTATAGATGTAAAAGATTAGAAAACAAACATAAATGCCCTTCACAAATATCATATATATATATATTAATTATTTAGTTTATTCTTAAATTTCACACCACCTCCAATCATGGTTTAATATAGTCACCTAGGCAATCCAGCATATTAACTTTGAAATACTTACGTCCACTAGCATTACTTTCATTCTCTTTCACAACTGCTATAGAAGCTCTGTCTAATACTTCTCATAGAAAAAGAGGAGCCTTCGCCCCTCTTAATTATTTCATGATACGTCGCGGGGTTCACTTCCCCTTCCTCACCAACCCCACCACACACTCAACATGCACCGTATGCGGAAACATATCCACCGGCGTCACTTCCACCGTCCGATACCCGCCATCCTCCAGCACCCTCAAATCCCTCGCCAACGTCGAAGGATTACACGACACATAAACCACACGCTCCGGCTTCATCCGAATGATCGTATCCAGCAGCGCTGCGTCGCAGCCCTTCCGCGGCGGATCGACCACAATAACATCCGCAGCAATCCCTTCCTCGCGCCAGCGAGGAATCACTACCTCCGATAATCCCGCCTCAAACTCCGCATTGGCAATCCCGTTCAGCTCCGCGTTCCGCTTCGCATCCTCAATCGCCTCCGGCACAACCTCCACGCCATACACACGTCCCGCCTTCCGCGCCAGGAACAGCGAAATCGTCCCGATGCCGCAATAGGCATCGATGACCGTCTCCGCTCCCGTCAAACCTGCATAGTCCACGGCTTTCCTATAAAGTGCAACCGTCTGCGACGGATTCACCTGATAGAACGAGCGCGCGGAGATCGCGAAGCGAATGCCGTCGAGCTCATCATAAATAACATCACTGCCCCACAGCGTTCGCGTTTCATCGCCGAAAATAACGTTCGTATCGCGTGTATTCACATTTTGCACGATGCTGTTGACGTCTGGCATCGCGGCGCGAATACCCGCGATCCACTCAGACTTGTTCGGGATATGGCTACCGTTAGTAACGAGAACAACCATAAGCTCGCCGGTAACGAAGCCGGTCCGGACGACGACGTGGCGCAGCAGGCCGCGGCCGGATTCTTCGTCGTAGGCGGTGATGCCGAGGTCGGTGCCGATGCGTTTGATCTGGCGTACGACTTCGTCGTTGCGCTCATGCTGGATGAGGCAGGCGTCCATGTCGATGATGCGGTGGCTGCCTTGGGCGTAAAATCCGCCGATCAAGCCGCCCGCGGCGCCGTCTTCGATATCCGCAAGCGCCATGCCGATGGGCACCTGCGCTTTGTTGCGGTAACGCCATGGCTCGTCCATGCCGATGGTCGGGTGGACGATGATATCGCCGTCGACGTTGAGCTTGCCAATGCGCGTCAGGTTGTCGACGACATGCTGGCGTTTCCAGCGCAGCTGCGCTTCGTAGCTCATATGCTGCAGCTGGCAGCCGCCGCATTGCTTATAAATCGTACAAGGCGCGTTCACGCGATCCGGGCTCGTCTGCAAAAGCTTCATGAGCTTGGCGTAGCCGTATTGCTTCTTCACCTTCAATACCTTGACGAGCACCTGCTCGCCTGGAAGCGCACCATGGACGAACAGCGTAAAGTTGTTCGCACGGCCGACGCCTTCGCCGTCATGCGTGAGCCCGACAATGTCGATGGTGTATTCTTCGTTTTTGTTCACGGGCGCGTTCACCGCTGCCGCCGCTGTCGCCGATCCCGCTCCGCCGGATGCCGTCCGGTACCGGCTATTTCTTTTGCCGCCGCTTGCCTGTCCGCCCGGCCCTCTCTTGCCCGTCGCCTGCGACGGCTTGCCCTTATTGTTCATGCTTGTTCAACGCTCCGCTCAGTTCCATAATGGTTGTGGTTATTCATACAAAAACCGCCGTCCTTCGCGGCCGTGTTCGACACGGGCGCAGCAGCAGGACAGCGATCCTTGATCACATTGCTATTCATTCCGCCTCAGCGGCAAGGTTATAGATCACTTCAACACTAACGATACGAGGATACGCCCGATTCATCGACAAAAATATTCAAATGCGATGGCAGCAGCGAGAATTGGCATGGCAGCGTGCCGCCGTACTCGCCGTCGAGGTTCAATTGGACATAATCTGGCGTCGATACGACGAGATGATCGGTCCGAAGCTGCACGACATGCGGGTCATTCATATGCTCGCCGCGAAGCGCCATCGTCGCTACACGGATAAATTCCGGCAGGTTGCATTTGCGCAAAATCACAACGTCAAACATGCCATCATCCAGCTGCGCATCTGGCGCAAGCTTCTCGAAGCCTGCGACGGAATTGCTGTTGCAGATGAGGAAGAGCATGATCTCTTCATGGATTTCCTCATGGCCGCGCGCTTGAATGCGCATTTCGGTCGGGCGAAGCCGAGTCATTTTTTCCAAACCCTTCATATAATAGGCGAGTTGGCCGATCATCGTCTTGAGCTTGCTCGGCACTTCGTACGTCAGCTCGGTCATCGAGCCGCCGCCCGCGATATTAATGAAGTAACGCTTATTCGCTACGCCAACGTCGATTGGGCGCGTGTAGCCTTCGATAATGAGGTCGCACGCATATTCCCAGTTCCGTGGAATGCCGAGCGCCCGTGCGAAGTCGTTAGTCGTTCCGAGCGGCAAAATGCCAAGCGGCGGCCGATTCGGCTTTTCCGCCAGGCCATTAATAACCTCATACAACGTGCCATCTCCGCCCGCCGCAATAATGAGATCGTAGCCGCGCTCTACCGCTTCGGCCGCTGCGATGGTTGCATCGCCTTCGCCAGACGTCGCATGGCAGCTCGTCTCAATGCCACCGCGTTCGAGCCGCTGGAGCAAATCCGGCAGACGCCGTTTGATTTCTTCCCGACCGGAGGTCGGATTGTAGATTAACCGTGCCCGTTTAACCGGTGTTAGTGACACCTCTTACACCTCCAACCCGTGCAGCCACTGCAGCGACTGCCGGACCATCCAGCGTGCGACCGCTGATGATGGCAGAAGCGCCCTGCCGTTATACCGATAGTTTTGCCCAGCTAGCCGTGACGGGATTACATGATTCGTAAAATATCCATTGCTCAAAAATAGCGGCGCTACGAGCACCGCTTGTTCAGGCTGTTCCGCATGCATGCGCCGCAGCGTAGTGCCCGCTTCATCTGGAAGCAGCATCGCTGTCTCTGCTCCCGCTAACCCGCCGAGCACGCGAACGCGCTCCGCCAGCTTGCGCATGCCGGATTGATAACGCTCATAGAAGCCATCTTCCCTGCTGCCATGCGTAATGAGCAGCAACGCTTCATGCGCCGGATCGCTCGACAGCTCGCGGATATTGTCCCAGATCCGCTCCGCAATCTCCGCATCGTCGTCGATCGGATCGCCGAACGTGACGCGAATTCCATCAGGAACGTGGAAGGGCTCCATCTCCCCTTCACGTTCATTGACGGGAGGGAACCCGAACGATTGCGCAATATCGTCGACATGCGTGCTGCCGGAGGAAATAAACAGCGGAAGCACGAAAAGGTCGGTTACGCCTGCGGCGGCCAACCGATCAATGCCGTCTTGAATGAGCCGTCCTTCGACGATCTCCAGAAACGACGATTCGAACCCGATCTCGGGGGCGAGGCCATTCGAGCCAGCTTCAGCCTTCTTGAGGCTGTTAGCCGCTTCGCGGCTTGTGAGCTCGGCCGCTTCCGCGACCGACTCATCAACAAGCTGCACCCACTCCGCTTCGCGCGATCCATGGCTAATGACGAGAATACCGAGCCTCTTCACGTTAGCGCCCCAGGCGCTCCAGCGCCATTTTGTACCCATCGTTCCCGTAGTTCAGGCACCGCTTCACACGCGAGATCGTCGCCGTGCTTGCCCCTGTCTCCGCTTCGATCTGATTGTACGTCGAGCCTTTGCCGAGCATCCGTGCGACTTCAAGGCGCTGGGACAGCGACTGGATTTCGTTTACCGTGCACAGGTCATCAAAAAATATATAACATTCCTCAACCGACTTCAGCGTCAATACCGCCTCGAACAGTTGGTCTATCGCTTTATCGTTCAGCTTCTTAAGCTGCATGCTACGTCACCCCTATAAGGTATGAGAACTCATCTATCCAATTGTAAAGCGTTCGTACCGCATAATCAAGCATTGCAGCATTCACGCTTTAATGAATGGAAGAGTCTGTCAGGTGCGATCCGGGACAAAAAACCATTTTAAAAACCGGGCATCCGTCCAATCCTTATGTTCGCCTAAGCCATACACTGTATGAGCAATAGTCTAATGAAGAAGGTTGTGATCCCTGTGAATGTGCGCAATGGCCCAACAGGCGGCTATCCGCAGCATCCGCATATGAGGCAAAATCAGCCTTTCCCCGGCATAAGCGATCCTTTTGCATTCGGGGGTGGCTTTCCAGGCGTAGGCGGCGGCGCACCCATCAGTCCAGCTCCTAACAATACCAATGCCACGGTGGGCAATAAAAGCGTCAGCCTTCCCGCAGTGGCAAAAGCAACCGCGCCCGTGAAAGTAGAAGATGCCATCGCTGAAATCGTGGGGGAAGAGTCGGCAAAATCGAAGGCTGGCGGATTTTCGCTCGAGAAGCTCGGCGAGCTCAAAGGCGTCGTGGATCGGCTCGGCGGCATCGACGGCATTTTGAACTCGATGACCAAGATGCAGAAGATCGTTGCGAACGTCCAATCGATGGCTCCGCTCGTTAAGGTGCTGATGGGTTCGTTCAAAAAGGACGCGAAAGCGTCCAAATCCGGCGGCGACGATGACGACGATGATATGCCGGTTAGGCCACGCCGCCGCAAGCGGCGCAAGCCCGGCGCAGGCGCCAAAGGCACGACGCCGCGCAGGCGCCCGCGCAAGCGGACGCGGTAGGCGGGTACACAGCAAAGGGGTTGCCACAAGCCACATTGGCGTTGGGCAACCCCATTTATAGTTAGCTAGTCCACATACCGCTCACAGCTGTGTTGTCTGCCACATGATGTGTTTCCGCAAACGGCTGTTTTCTTAGCTTTCTACCCCACTCGCAACTTACCTCGCCACCAGCGTCACTTCGCCCGCATTCACAGCCCATGTGCCGACTGGCGTTACGCTGTACGTTACTCCAGCCTTCAACTCGCCGCCGTTCATCACGTCGAAGATGCCGACCGCGCCTTTGCGCGTCTGGACGCGGTATTGCGCCGTCAAAGCCGAGCCGTCAGAGCCCTTGAGCATGACGGAGCGGAATGCGAACAGCTCGTCCGCTGGATCTTGCGACAGCGTGACAGTCAGCGTCTTCGCATCTGTCTGCTGTGCCGATGCGATGGTGAGCGGTGCGATGTCCTTCGCCACGAACGATGCGTTCGCCACTTGGAACCAGTTCGCCGTTACCGTGTACTTCACCCCAGCTTCCAGCTTCGTGCCAGCCGGGAGGCGGAATTTCGGCTCCTGCTTGCCGTCGGTCGATTGCGTGTAGCCGACATACGATACGTTGATCGGCTGGCCGCCCTCAGGAGTCAGCACAGCTGTCCGGTTGCGCAGCGACGAAATGATTAGGAGCGGCTTGCCCTGATACTTGTTGCCTTCCTCCAGCACCAACGCATCTGCGCCGCGGCCGCCTGCATAAGCCGAGATTACATAACCATAGTCGACGACGCCCTCGCTCAGCAATGCTTCTACCTCGAATGTGTCATTCGTGACTTGGCTTGCCGAGTTGAACCGGATCAGCTCACCGTTGCCTTTGAACGAAACAGCCTGCTCGCCCTTGTACGTCAGCGTGTACGATTTGCTTTCTTCCAGCTTCGTGACCGGCACGATGTACGAGTTCACCGATCCTGTTTTTAGCCGCGGCTGATTGACGATCGTGACGCCGCCATCGAACTTGAACGTCTCTGCCGACTTCTCAATTGTTTCATCAGCAAGCGTCATTGGCCCGCTCATCGTCACTTCCAGCGCGATGCCGTCAAGCGCTTTGACCGATACGATTTTCGCATCCGCCGAACGAACCGATTGCTCCACCGTCACCAGCAATCTTGCCGTTTCGCCGCGCGTCGCATTCCCATTGCCATCCGCTACGCCTGACAGCCAGTGGCGAACGGACAGTGTGTCCCGCTCCAACCCTTTAGCCACCATTGCAGCAAGCTCCGGCTCCGTCACTGGCTTGTTCGGCTGGAACTTCGCTGCTGCCGATGCATCAAACAAGCCGTGTGCAATTGCCGCATTCACGTACGAAACGTACCATTTGCCCTGATGCTCCGCGCCAAGCGCGTCTTGACGGCCTTCCGTCAAATCCAGTGCAAGCACCAGTAGCTTAGCTGCCTCCGCTTGCGTCAATGGTTGGTTCGGGCGCATCGTTCCGTTCTCATAGCCCTGCAATACGCCTTGCGAAGCGAGCTGCTTCATTGCTTGCTCTACCGCCGGATCAACCTTAACTATTGCCAATGCAAAATTCGCTTTCGTCGCCGACACGGCTACCGTCTCGCTTGCTGCCGATGCATATCCTGGCACGATTGCCGCCGCACCAAGTGCTGCCGCCAGCGTCCATACTGCTATTTTACGTGGTTCACGTTTCATCATAATTAGTGGCCTCCTGACCTTCTATCCGAGAGTTTGTGGTGCCTGTCTCTACTATAGGGGGGAGGTTTAAACAATACGAAACGAAGAGATTAACATTTTATAAACTGGCGCAAAACTTTATGAAAACCAAAGGGAATGGTTGAGCTTCGCAAAGACAACACACACACAGCCATGAGATAGTGCTGCTTGTCTGCAAAAGTATTTATTACATCCGAACTATTTATTAGAACTAAAGAAAATGATAAGTTGAAGTTGTTCTATTACTGAAAACCCGACATTGGAGGTGGGCATCATTCAAAGAAAGTGGCCCCTCATCCTACTGTTATTCTTCGTTATTGCAATTTCAGGATGCGGAAATAATATTTTGGACGGCAAAGAGATCGTTAACATTGAACTTGAATGTGCCGACCTTTGTAAGAAACTGAAGACACCACCGTTTTCAACAAAGATTTTGAACCATGAGAACATTGAAGAACTAAAGACATTTGAACAAGCCATTAAAAAAACAAAAAAAATGAAAGGCAAACTAGACTACGGTGTTATGTTCTTTATGTACCTTACATACGAAGATAACACACAAAAGAAATATACATTAAACGTTGAGGACGAGGATGGCCGTACCGCTCTACTCGTCGATACATCGGCTAGCGGACAAGGTTATATAATCCCAGAGGAGCAGACGAATGAAATAAGAAAGATTATTTATAGTAAATAAGTGCGCATACAGTTTTCAGTTAGATAGAAACACTAATTCCTATCTAACTGAAAACTGTAATTTGGACAGTCCAAGTATCTCTTTAAATAAAACACTCCCGCCCCCCACATTCAAACCGTAAACCGGTACCCCGCGCCCCACACCGTCTCGATAAACTGCGGATTCGACGGCACGGCCTCGATCTTCTCGCGCACGCGGCGAATATGGACCGCTACGGTTGCGATATCGCCCGCCGAGTCGAAGCCCCATAGCCGCTCGAACAGCTCTGTTTTGCTAAACACCCGGTTCGGATGCGCCGCCATGAAGACGAGTACATCAAACTCGCGGGCCGTCAGCACAACTTCGTCGCCGTGCACGTAGACGCGCCGCGATGCTTTATCGATCGTCAGCTCACGGATATGAAGCTGCTCCGGCTCAGCCGTGCGGCTTGCAAACCGCTCATAGCGGGACAGATGCGCCTTCGCTCTGGCGATCAGCTCATTGGGGCTGAATGGCTTCGTTACAAAATCATCCGCACCCAGCCCGAAGCCGCGAATCTTATCAATCTCCTCATCGCGCGCGGATACGATCAGAATCGGCACGTCCAGCTGCGCCCGAATGTTGCGGCACACCTCCAGGCCATCGGCCCCCGGTAGGTTCAGGTCAAGAATGATTAAATCATAACCGCCGGCCAGCGCCTTCGCCATCCCTTCCTCGCCATCATGCGCCAGCTCCGCCGTAAAGCCATGCAGCTCAAAATAATCCCGCTCCAGCTCCGCAATCGGTATTTCATCCTCAATGATCAATATCCGTTTCATGTGCTATCACCCGTCTCCCGTTGTCCTTGCTTGCCCGTCGCCGCAGGAACGGCATCCTGCCCTGCCAATCTACTGCTTGCTACCGTTCCACTATCCGCCCTGCGCAACCGAATCCGCATCGTCGTCCCCGCGCCAATCCGGCTCTCCGCTTCAATCATGCCGCCATGCCCTTCTATGATCTGCTTCGCAATAGCAAGCCCCAGCCCACTGCCGCCTGTTCGGGAGTTGCGGGAAGCTTCCGCCCGATAGAAGCGCTCGAATATATGCGGCAGCGCCTCGTCCGCAATGCCCGCCCCATTGTCCGTCACCTCAACGACGAGCGTATCCCCATCCTCTTCCCGCAAGCGGAACATGATCCTTCGATCTGGCTTGTCCATGAACTTCACGCTATTCTGAATGAGGTTGCCTAGCACACGGCGCAGCTTCTGACGATCCGCCATCACGTCAGCATGCGTCAACCGCGCCCCCTCCAGCGTAACGGCAATGCCCTGCTCCTCCAGCTCAAACCCGCTCTCCTCAACTGCATCCTCGACGAATGCCGCAAGGTCGATCCGCTCGAACGAATATGGCTCGCGCCGCAAGTCCAGCTTGGAATACAGCAGCAGCTCATCAACGAGCCGACCCATGTCCGTCACCTTCGCATGGATTGTTCCGACATACTTGTCCAGCTTCTCCGGCGAATCGGCGAGCCCGTCGCGGATGCCTTCGACATAGCCTTTGATCGTCGTAATCGGCGTTTTCAAATCATGCGAGATATTCGAAATAAGCTGCTTGCGATTATCCTCATATTGCAGCTGCAATTGAATGGATTCGTTCAGCTTCTGGCGCATCTGCTCGAACGTTAAGCTAAGCTGGCCAATCTCATCGCGCGACTGCGGCTCCAGCTTAAACTGCAAGTCGCCCTCCTTGATCTGCTCCGCCGACCGCCTCAGCACATCAAGCGGGCGAATGATTGTTTTCGTCACATTTCGGTACAATAGCAGCCCTGTCAGCAGCATGACCGCCAGCAGCACGAGCACGAGGATCGGCAGCAACGTCCGAACAAGCTCTGGAAAAGGGCTCCGCTCCCGCAGCACATAGATGCTTCCTTCTTGCCTGTCCTGGAACGGAAAATCAAACTTTGCATACGAGAAGAAGCGGTTGCCCACATTCAGCGTACTGCGAATTGCGTTGTTCGCTGCGTCGTACTGGGGCAAATAATCGCCCATCGCCGATTCTCCGAGCGAAGGCGACGTATATAGCACCTTCCCGTCATGCCGGACGACGAGGCCGGCTTTGACCATTTTGAGCATGCGGTCGTATTCTGCCAGAAGCTTCTCATCCGCCAGGCTGTCGGGGTCCTGCTTGGCCAAATATTTGAGATCAAGAAAAATCGTCTCTTCCTCATCCGTAAGGGGATGCAAGGAATAATGAATGCTATAGAAGCTGCTAATGCTGCGCATATCGCCTGTAATCGCTACCGAAATCAGGTAGGATGTCGTCATAAACAAAATAATGGCCACCGCCAGCACAGCCGTAAAGGACAGCAGCAAGCGTAATCGGATAGACATGTTGTCGTTCCCCTCCCTTCCATGAGGGTTAGTATACCGCACCTGTGCCCATGTGCAAATGGCAGCCCGTTGCACCGCTCCGCCTCACTTCTCACGCTTTTTCAATAAAAATTCCAGTTTCTTGAACTTTTCTGCTGCGTATCACGTCTAGTTAGCTGTCGGCTTTGTGAAGGGAGCATTTTACGCCTATGGGAACAAGAATACGTTTTGCGCTCTGGATCATCCTTGCTATCTTGATGTCATCATTCTCTGTATATGCGGACAATGACAAGCAATCAGCAGCATTGCCCGAAGGGGCCCTTGTCGCCTCTGAGCAAGCGCTTGCTGACTATCAGGACCTAATTGCACAACAGTATCAGACCTACAGCTTTAATAGCGCAGAGGAAGTAAGGAGCACCCGGTTAGGCAGAGGGTTTCAAGTCTGGGGCATCGACAAGAAGAAGCTGTCATCCCCTGCAGCCAACAAAATTATGGACATCGTATCCCCCACCAATCAATGGGCGTTCCTCGTTGAGCTGAACGGCTCCCCCAAAACTTGGATCACCCTCACATTGAAGGATGGGAAGTATGAGTTTGCAGGCGGCGGAGGGGATGCCTCGTTGTTCACAGCCGCTTATGCGACGATTACAGCAGCCTCTGAAACAGCCGTTACGTTGATTCAAATTCATGATAAGAACTTCTTAGTCGGGGAAGAACCATCGACGGGAGAGGAGCTTGTACAGCCTCTAGAGCAGCATACGGTTATAGGCGATGATTTCGTGCAAAAGCTAAAAGCTCAAAAGTTATATAACGATAAAGGTGAAATGTTATACGGTTCAGCAGCCTAGTCGCATGAAGAATGTGATCGGGCTTTTTTTATAGGCGTATCTTTCTTGACCGAATTACCGAAAATAGGTAAGATGCAACTACACATTCATACCAATCATCTAGGGAGTGTAGACCGATGACATGGAACACGGAACTTACGTTGCTGCTGCTTCCGGTCAATATCTTATTAGCGGGCGTACTCGTATTCATGGAACGGCGCAACGTCGCGGCCACTTGGTCGTGGCTCATGGTGCTGCTATTCGTTCCGGTAGTCGGCTTCGTGTTATATATGATATTGGGGCAAAATATGCGCCGGAGAAAGCTGTACAAGTGGGACAAACGCGATCATGCCTACTTAAAGTCGATGATCGCCGAGCAGAGCCAGAAGCTGGAGGAAGGCTGGCCGGATGATAAAGAAGGAATGATCATGCCGTATCGCAAGCTGATCGACATGAATTTGAAAACATCCCGTTCCCTCCTCACCCTGCGCAACGAGGTTGACTTTTATACGGAAGGCCTGAAGAAGTTCGAGCAGCTGTTGGCTGATATCGCGGCAGCGACCCAGCATATCCATATGCAATATTACATCTTCAATAATGATGGCTGGGGACGCAAGGTGCGTGACGCGCTGACAGCCAAAGCCCGCGAGGGCGTACAGGTGCGTCTATTGTACGACGATATCGGTTCGAGAAAGCTCAATGACCGGTTTTTCACCGAATTCGATGCCGCAGGCGGACAACGGGCGATTTTCTTCCCTTCGCGCATTCCGTACTTCAACTTCCGCATCAATTACCGCAACCATCGCAAAATCGTCATCATCGACGGCCTCATCAGCTACACCGGCGGCTTCAACGTCGGCAATGAGTATGTCGGCCTTGACCAACGGTTCGGCCATTGGCGAGATACCCATATGCGGCTGCGGGGCGAAGCGGTTCATTCGCTGCAGCGCATGTTTCTAATGGATTGGGGGCTCGCGACCCATCAATCCGCGCAGCATTTGCCCGAGTTTTTCCCTGATCCCGTCGTATCAGGCGATGGTCAACTGGCGGTGCAGTTCGTCGCTGGCGGGCCTAGCGACCAATGGCGGCATGTCGAGAATGCGCTGCTCCATATGATCCATTCGGCGAAGCGGACGATTTGGCTGCAGACGCCTTATTTGATCCCTGACGAAAGCCTCCTGAACGCCCTGCGGATCGCCTCGCTATCCGGCATCGATGTTCGGGTCATGATCCCGCATATGGCGGATCATATGTTCGTCCATTGGGCATCTCGCTACTACGTAGGAGAGCTGCTTCAAGCCGGGGTTAAGTGCTATCTGTACACCAACGGCTTCCTGCATGCCAAAATGATGGTCGTCGATGGGCGAATCGCCACCGTAGGCACCGCCAACTTCGACATTCGCAGCTTGAAGCTCAACTTCGAGGTTAATGGCATTTTCTACGACTGGGAAACCGCGCAGCGGCTTGAATCGATCTATGAGCAGGATGTGGAAGAGAGCATTCCATTCACGCTGGAGGATTACAATAACCGCTCCGCTTGGAGCAAGTTCAATGAGTCGATTTCGAAGCTGCTGTCGCCGATCTTGTAACGAAAACGCAAATACCGCCAACCCCGGCACGATGGTTCGTCGTACTGCGGTTGGCGGTATTTTGTTTATTGTTCATCCTCGAACCCTTGCCCCATAATTGAAGTTTTATCTAGGCCAACATAAACCGTAATATTGCCAGATGAATCTGTACTTGTATGGTTAAACGTTACGGCGTATGCGTCCTGCCCCTTGTACTTGACGATTTTCACAAAAGAATCCTTCGGGCTTGCCTTAATCCGATCCTGATCTTCCTTCGATAGGCTGTTAAATGCGTTTAATTCAATCGCCGTCTCGCTAGGATGAGACTGAAAGAGGCTGCATCCACCTAACGTGAATGATACGCATATAACAACTAACCACATAGATAATGTCAATGTCCTCATGCTATCCCTCCGTCCCTTACCTATATTAACCCGTTTTAGCTGAATATTATCACATCTTGTTCAGAGCTGCGTTGGTGCGTTCAGCAACCTGCTCATTGCAGTTTATACAATGGAATCAACTTGATTGTGGAAGTGAGGAGGTATCATTGCATATCGTACAATGGGAAAAAGGGGTTTCTATGTTTGGGGCACAGTATGGCTCATTTGAAACATATCTCGTTGCATGAAATGCAGGCCTGTTGATTAACCTAGAAATGGTAAAAAGATCGCACTCTCGGGTAATGGGTAGTACCACCCACTCCACCCCCAAGAGGCGATCTTATGAACAAGTCTACTACGTTTAGCCAGTTAGTTCA
>NZ_WSTC01000048.1 GCF_009789195.1 Paenibacillus sp. MMS18-CY102
CACTATCCTTAACCCTATTCGTTCGTGCACTTCGACACCATCATTTGTCTCCCGAATGGAGAGTAGCACTCTCTTCTTATTCGTTCACTTTTCCATTTCCAGATTCTTGATAATCAACAGACCTGCATGAAATGCAATGGGAGCCATCGTGGCAGACCACTCCCGCCTTTTCCGTTGTACAGAATGCAATGGCAGGGCAAATCAAAAGCAAAAGCCGCTGGCTCCCGCCGGACCGCCTATAGTTCGAACCAAATAAAAAAGCTGCCCTAAAAGTCTAATGACTTTCGGGACAGCCCCCTTGCCTATTTACAGGAACAGCTTGATGATTTGGAAAATGCCTCCCGCAATGACCATCGAGATCGGAATCGTAATAACCCACGATACGACGATTTTGCCAGCCATGCCCCACTTGACGCTCGAGAAGCGCTTCGCGCTGCCAACGCCGAGAATCGATGACGTGATAACATGCGTCGAACTAATCGGGTATTCCGCAGCAGTAGCAGTCAAGATGACCGCGGCAGACGAAATGTCAGCTGAGAAGCCGTTGATCGGCTCGATTTTGAAAATCTTCGTGCCCATCGTCTTGATGATCTTGTAACCGCCGATTGAAGTGCCGAGTGCCATAGCCAGCGCAGCCGATACTTTAACCCACAACGGCACGTTGTCCGTCTCTTGCACATTAGCAGCCATGAGTGCGAATACGATAATGCCCATCGCCTTCTGTGCGTCATTCGTGCCGTGCGAGAACGATTGAATCGCTGCCGTAGCCACTTGGCTATAGCGGAAGCCTTTGTTTACCTTATGTGGGCTCGACTTGGCAAAGATCATCTTCAAAACCCACATGACGATGAAACCGATCGTGAACGCGATGAGCGGCGACAGGATGAGCCATTTGATAATGGATGTGAAGCCCCCCGCATTAATGCCATCCCAGCCTTCGGCTGAAATAACGGCGCCCGCCAGCGAGCCAATCAGCGTATGGGAAGAAGAGGACGGAATGCCGAACCACCATGTAAGCAAGTTCCAAAGGATAGCTGAGATTAGCGCTGCAATGACGATATACACGCCATGTTGAAGCTCCGCTGGATTGGCGATGCTGCCGCCCAGCTTCTTGGCAACGCCAGTAAACGTAATGGCACCAACGAAGTTCATGACTGCGGCCATCAAGATGGCTACGCGCGGTTTTAATGCACGGGTCGATACCGTCGTTGCGATTGCATTCGCTGTATCATGGAATCCGTTAATAAAGTCGAAGGCAAGCGCCAGAAATATAACAATGCCGAGAACTATGTATGGTACTTCCATATTATCGCCCTGCCCCTCTAGCTATTACGCATGATGATTGTTTCGAGGGTGTTAGCGACGTCCTCGCAGTAGTCGGTCGTTTGTTCCAAGCGCTCGTAAATCTCTTTGCGCTTAATTAGTTCAATCGGATCTTTGACGTTCTTGAACAGGTTCGTGATGCTCACGCGCAGCAGATCGTCCGCTTGGTTCTCAAGCTCGTTGATGGCGATATTCGGCTCGCGCATCGCCAGCAGCTTCTTCTCCGTCAGCAGGTAGATTGCTTTCTTGATCTGGTGCGAGGAACGAACGAGATTGTCGGCGAATAGCGCGATATATTCGTCATGCTCCTTGATTTGATACATTTCAAAACGGGAAGCGCACGCTTCAATGCCGTCCAATACATCGTCGAGCGATGTTGTGAGCGCCATGATGTCCTCGCGTTCGATTGGCGTGATGAACGTTTTGTTCAGCTCCGTCAAGATCGTGTGCGTGTACTTGTCGCATTGCGTCTCGTAGTTTTTCATTTGCTTAGCGAATTCTGTCACATCTTGTAGATTCGTGACGTGCTTGCCGAAGTATTCGACTGCAACAACGAGCGTGTCCGCCATTTCTTCTAGCGTTTTGAAAAAGATATCCTTCTTGTTAAAGAACATACTCAATCCCCTTCGTCGATCGGAAATATGCTGATTCAGCGTGCCGATTCAAGTTCAACTTCCCTATCTTACCACGCTCGAATAGACATTGTTAAGGTTTCGTAAAGGATTTAACACTCCGTTAACAAATTTAACAATTTAGAGCTTCTTCATTTACAGCCTTCCCCGATTCGACAAATTTCACCCAAATTCCACATGCTCGGCAAAAGTCGGGTTATTCGGCACGATGTGATAGTATACTTTGCCCGGAATAAACGGCAGTTCCTTGCCATCCTTCATGATCCGAATGACGTCCTTGCCCGCACGTTTCCACTCGCAGGTTACCTCTTGCCCGTTCTGGAACAGAATCGCAGGGCCGCCCGATGAGAGGTCCACCTTCAGCCGGCCGTAATCGTCATACACCTGATGTTTTGCCCCCAGTACCACGACGTTCGGCGCAGACAGCTGCTCTTTATTGTTCAGGTCAATATGCGGCGCATCGTTGATGGATCTCAGATACACCTTGCGTGCCGCATCGTACGCATAGCTAACCTTATAATCCTTCATCAGAAAATGAATATCCAGCTTCGTCGCAGGTCCATCATACGTGCCCGCGCCGCCATCCGCGAACGTGAACGAAGGGATCGCAACGCTGCTCTCGTACTTCCGCTTCTCTGCCCCCGCATGCATTTTCTCCAGGGTCGAGTACAGATTATGCGGCGCTTTACGCGTCTTATCCCGGTAGAAGTAGGCGCCTGCGTTCGTAATTTCGTCTAGATCCTGTTTGTGCTGCCGTTGCAAAATCGCGAACGCGTCATTGCTCGCGCCGGCATGCACAAGTACGCCATGGTATAGCTCGCCCAGCTCAATTAAGTAAGGGCGGATGCTTCGAATCGGGCCGATAGGCTCCTTGGACTCCGAGCTTTGGAAAATCGCCACAAGGCGCGTAATGCCGCCCTCTGCGAGCACCTCCCATATGACATCCGCCTGCGTCAGGCCCGATTGCGGGCGCGCCGCTTTATAGTTGTTCACCATAACGGCCATCGGGCGCTGCACCGCTTCCTTCTCAAGCGGAAGCCCAGTAAGCGGCGCGCTGAACGCCCCCGTCGCAGCTGGAGGCTCCGCCGTCTCTGGCTTTTGCTCCGGTGTCTTATTCCCTTCATCGATTGGAGCCGTCACCGGCGCATCAGTTGGTTGCTTATCGTTGCTGCAAGCGGTTACGGCTAGCGCAGCAGCTAATAGTATCGCTATGAAGGCTTGCTTTCGTTTCATCATTATGGCATTCCACCTTTTGTAGGAATCGTCGTCTTTACCATTTAACCACATTCGAGGGGGGCTTGTCTTGCAAGCAGCTGGCTAGGAGGGATTGGATGTCAGCCCAGTCTCGCCAATCCTCTTCCGACCGGATAGGGCAGGTTTTTCTTCCCTATTCACTCTCCCACACGTTTTCCGACCGGACAGGGGAGGTTTTTCTTCCCTATTCACTCTGCCACCCGCGCGCCAACTGAATTGGGCACATATTTCTACGTAAAAAAAGCCGCCGAGACTTCTCGGCAGCCAAAGCCTTCGATAAAACGAAGGCCCCCGTTCTATGCTACATAACTTTCGTTAAATGCTCCAGTGATGCCACTCCTCATGGCGGCGATCCAGCCCCGCAAGCCAGCTCGTCGTTACGCCAATCGCTTCCTCCTGATGTTTGCGCGTCGAGTACGTATGGTCCGCCTGAAAAATGATCTCTTTGTCGCAAATGCCATCCCCGCGCGTCCATAATACTTTCTGGTACAAGAAGCTGTAATCAGCTGGGATAACGTCGTCACTCGTGCCATGCACGAGCAGCACGTCGCCGCCGAAACGCGGCGCTTCCTGGAACGGCTGATGCTCCTGCAAGGAATCGAAAAATACCGGCTTAAGCGTGAAGCCCGTGTAATCGGTGCTGCCGCTTTGGATCGCCTCATCATATCCCGACCTGCCGACGATGCGTACGATATCCGTGAATGGATAAGCGACTGGAGACCACAAGACGAGCCGCTTCACGCGGCGGTCCCGCACAGATGTCAGCAGCGCTGTAGCGCCGCCAAGCGAATGGCCTAAGAGGACGACGCGCTGCAGGTCAACCGTATCCATGGATGTTACATAATCGATTGCCGTTCGCGTCTGCGCGATCATCGATTCTAGGCCAAGCTCGCCATAATCGCCGTCGCTTTCCCCGCAACCGCCGTAATCAAAGCGCAGGACATAAGCTCCATTGGCGGCGAGCGCACGCGCTGTTTTGACGAACAACCGATCAACGCCAATTCGGCTCCCTACGAACCCGTGGCAAATAATGATAGCCGGATGCTTCCCATTATCCGAACCTCCCGTTGGATAGTGGAGCGTTCCCGTCAAATGTAAGTTCTCATGCTTCAACGTCAGCTGTTTCTCCATCTGCCATCCCTCCGGCCTTTTTCTATATGAATCATTTCGAACATTTATATTGTTTATTATTCCTACCCGTTTAGTATGAATTAACTGTTTAGATCATACCATCATCTTCCTCCCGTTGTCAACGGGCATCATTCATCCCTTGGCACAGGCGGATAGCTTTTCTTTAGCGGATCATACTAACATTACATCACAGCGTGGAGGAGGTGACGGCAAATGCCCGCATGGATGGAATGGGTCATGCAGCATTGGGTGTCCAGTCTGCTGGTGTTCGGGCTGCTTGTAGCGGTCGTTTATGTGTTCAGCAACCGAACCTCTTTATTCTACAAAGAGTAATAAGAGTAAACGGGCTATCCGTTTACTCTTATTTTATGCTTATCTATAGGGTCTCATCCGCCGCCAGCCGTTTCCGGCTCAGCAGGGAAGCGATATAACGGAATGCGAATCGTCACAATCGTTCCCGCTCCCAGCTCGCTTACTAGCGCCATGCTTCCGCCATGCAGCACGATGATTTCGTGGCAGATCGCAAGCCCGAGCCCGCTGCCCTGTTTGGCCGAATCGCCTTTATAAAATTTGTCCGTCACATGCGGCAGATGGTCCGGGGCAATGCCTGTACCCGTATCAGCAATCGTAATAACGGCTTCATGGCCAACTGCCCCCGTTGTGACGCGAATGGAACCGCCGCGCGGCGTAAATTTGTATGCATTATCGATAAGGTTAATAAACACTTGCTTCAGCCGATTCACATCGCCATGCACCATAAGCGGTTCCGATGCGACAGATGCGTGCAGGAGAACGCCCGTCGCTTCCTGGCGGACACCTAGCTGCTTGACCGTCTCCTTTACTGGCTGATTCAAATCCAACAGGTCAGGATGCAGCTCTATGCTGCGGTCGTACAGCTTGGAGAAGTCGAGCAAATCCTCGACCAGCCCGTGAAGGCGCTCCGTTTCTTGGCTAATAACCGCGAGCCCCATCTCCAGCTCCTCGCGATCCGTCTCATCGCCAGCTAACGTTTCGCTCCAGCCTTTGATAGACGTCAGCGGCGTGCGCAGTTCATGCGAGATCGACGATATAAAATCATTTTTCAGCTGCTCGCGCCTCGTAAGCTGCGCCGCCAGCGTATTGAGCGTCTCCGCCAGCTGCCCGATTTCATCTGCGCTTCGCGGCACTGCCCGACGCTGCCAATCACCGTCTGCCATCTGCCGCGCTGCAAAGGTTAACTCACGGATCGGCTTAACGATTCGTTTCGCCATCCATAAGCTCACGCCCAGAAACAGCAGCACGACCGCAGCAGCTGTCAGCAGCGTAAGCCCAATAATGCGAGCCACGACATCGTCAATGCGCTCCAAGGAAGCTGTGTAGCGCACAAGCCCGACGACTAGCTGCCCAGATTGCACGGGAACAGTGGCCGCTACGATATGCTTGCCGTTTTCACTGCCGCGCCAGGTGCCAGATTTGCCGCCCATTGCCGCCTCGACATCTAGCGTATGGACCGGGTCCCCGCCTGCTTGGCCGTCCGTATCCATTACCGGCTTGCCATTGGGGTCAAGCAGCTGAATGCGATAAGAATCCCCTTTCAAATTGCCCATCATATAAACGACGCGTTCGCGAGCCATCTGCATGCCCATCATGCGACCGTGCACTGCTAAATCGCTCTCTGCACGCCGGGAGACCGCGCTCGTCGCGCTGCCGTAATAGTAGTTCCATATAAGCGCAATAAAGATCGAGCCAAGCAAGCCCGATACGAGCACGATCAGAATCAAGTAGCTCCATGCCATTCGAACCTTCAAGCTTCTCATTGCGTCGGCACATCCCGTTTCCAACGGTAGCCGAAACCCCATACCGTCTCTAGATAAGCAGGCGTGGAAGGATCGTCCTCGATTTTTTGGCGAATGCGGCGAATGTTAACGTCTACGACCTTTAAGTCCCCGACATAATAGCGCCCCCATACCTCGCTCAAAATATCATCGCGGCTCACGCTCTCATTGGGCCGTTCCATCAGCAGCTTAAGCAGCGTCCATTCCGTCGGCGTCAGCACGATCTCCGCACCATGCTTATATAGCTTCCGCTCGCCGATCGCGAGGCGGAAAGGCTGTTCAACAGTTGCCTCGGCTGGCTGCTTGAGGGGAGAGCCTGCTTCGTTCGCAAGCCGCGGTTCGACGCCGCCGCCCGCCTGCTGAACGTGATCGTTCGCCAGAACCGTTTGAGCGCCCCCCAATTGGGCTACGCTCGCTTCGTTCGCAGCCCCTCTTTCCCCCTTAATCGGCTGCATACGGCGATACAGCGACTGAATCCGTGCGATTAGCTCCCCTGGGCTGAATGGCTTCTGCACGTAATCGTCTGCCCCTAGCTCCAGCCCGTATATTTTGTCCGCCTCCTGCGACTTCGCCGTTAACATAATGATGCCCATGCGCGGATATTGCGCCCGCAGCACGCTTAGCACCTCGAAACCGCTTATCGTCGGCAGCATCACATCGAGCAACGCGATATCAAATGGCCCCGCTTCCGCAGCAAGCGCAATCGCTTCCTCGCCTGTGCCTGCTTCCACGACCGTCATATCATTTCGTTTCAAATTAATCCGGACAAACCCGCGTATCGCTTCTTCATCCTCCAGCAGCAAAATGTTCATGTACGGTTCCCCTCCGGCTACGGCCGTTCCATCACTTGAAGTCGTTGGCTCAGCTCATTCTCGTCTAATAACATCGCTTGAAAAGCATCCTTCTCCCGTTGGCCCCAGCTCTCCGGCGGCATGCCGTATACAGCGATATACACCATCCCAGAAGCGGCAAGCAGCCGCGCATAGGCTTGGCCATCCTTCTCCAGCCCGTCCTTCGCTTCCTCCCAATGTGCCGCTGGTATCGCTAATAGATCGAATAGGCGAGCTCTAGTGCCGGACTGCGGCTCATACATTTGAATCTGAATGCCCATATCACGGGATGGACCATCCAAGTTAGCTATCGTAAAATGATTGCCCCACTGCTCGGGAATTCGCAGCATAACGCCCATCCCGAAATTTTCATACATCCGCTGAACGACAGGGAAAGCGCCCTTTCCGTCCCATTGGAGGTAATCTTGGAAGGTAATCATATTGCTGTATGGGGTATCTTCGGGCTGCCCGGGCGCCGTTCGCTCCGCAGCAAAGTCTAGAATGCCATCCCCATTGCCATCGCCTCCCGTGACGGATAAAAAATAGGTCTCGACGATGTCGGAATTTTGGCTAATTGCCTCATTCGGGTATACTTGCCGCAGCTGTCCAGCTTGTCCACCCTGGACCGTCTTCCCTCCCGCATGCCCCTCTGCCGCTTCGTCCCATGCGTACATGTACACCGCCTCGGTATGTGCCCCCAGCGAAGCTTGCAGCATGACACCTCTATGGCCACTAGATACTTTACCGATCCGCATATCAAAATAGCCGTTCACGCCCCCATCAGCAGGAGCCGCCGCTATTCGCTTCAAGCCAGAAGGTTCCATCCGGTACACCGCAAGGCTCGCCTCCATCTTCTCACTGTCCTGCTGGACAATTACAAGCTCCTTGCGGCCGTCTCCATCCAGATCACCGTCTTCAATAAGGGAATACGCCAGCTCGGCAGTTGGTTTAAGCACTCCCCCCGCCTTCGTTCCCGATTGATGCGCATTATAAATATAGAGCGTCCGCTGGTTAAGCTCGTAGCTATTGAAGCCAACCAGCAGCTCAGGCGCCCCATCATGATTAAGGTCGGACAGCTCTAGCCAATCGATGCCAAATGATGAGTTCTCCTCTATCGTTGCCCAGCCACCCCAGCGCCCGCTTGCTTTATCCTTATGAAGCAGCAACACCTTCGACTGTTCGCTATCATCCTTATAGGTTACGACTGCTTCCAGTTGCCCGTCGCCGTCCAGATCCGCTTGCCTAATAGCCCGAAGCTGCTGTTCACGATCAACCAGCGCCAACGACGCATTAGCTGGCAACGACTGGCGTACGGCCTTCGTAAGCTCCTCATCCGCCCCATGTATGGGGAGCAATAGATCCGCAGGCGCTGACCGCATGCTGCAGGCGGATGCCACAAGGCCCATTCCTAGCATAATAATCGCTAACGCTGCCTTGCGCACTCTGCTTATTCCCATTCCCTTTCCTCCTAACACCAGCTAGCGCAATGGCCGCCAGCAAGCACACCTTACCATTTCCCTTCTTTGCTTCATCCTAAACGATGGCGGCAGCTATAGCGTTACAAAACGGTTACACCCCGCCAGTGTAAAAAAAAAAGCCCGCCCAGCCGCTAAGCAGCCAGACGAGCTTCTCACATCAATTAACGCAGCGCTTTCATCGCAATGTCCGAACGGCAATGCATGCCTTCGAACTTGATGACGCTAATCGCTTCGTACGCGCGAGCGCGCGCTTCTGCGATATCGCTGCCACGGCCAACGACGCCTAGCACGCGTCCGCCATTGGTTACAACTTCGCCATCCTTGAATGCTGTACCCGCGTGGAACACGAGCGCCCCTTGCGCCTCAGCAGCGGCGATGCCTGCAATAACGCGGTCTTTCGGATACGATGCCGGGTATCCCTCGGATGCCAATACGACGCATACCGATGCTTGGTCATCCCATTGGATGTCCAACTGGTCAAGACGGCCGTTGATCGCTGCAAGAATAATATCGACCAGGTCGGTCTTAAGGCGCGGAAGGACTACCTGCGTTTCCGGATCGCCCATGCGTGCGTTAAACTCGATCGTTTTGGTGCCGTCCTTCGTCATGATCAGGCCAGCGAATAGTACGCCGCGGAACGGACGGCCTTCGCTAACCATCGCTTTTGCAGTCGGCTTAATGATGTTCTCAATCGCTTCATCGATAATCGATTGCTCGATGTGCGGCAGTGGCGTGTATGTGCCCATGCCGCCCGTATTCGGGCCTTGGTCGTTATCGTAAACTTGCTTATGGTCCTGTGCTGGCACCATTGCGCGTACCGTCTCTCCGTCTACGAATGCCAGAATGGACATTTCTTGGCCAGAGAGGAACTCCTCGATGACGACTTGGTTGCCGGAATCGCCGAACACCTTCTCAACCATCATGGCGCGAAGCGCTTGCTCTGCCTCTTCGAGCGTAGCGGCAACCGTTACGCCCTTGCCTGCTGCAAGGCCGTCTGCTTTAATGACGATTGGCGCCTCTTGTTGATGGAGATAAGCCAGCGCAGTTTCAAAGTCTGTGAACGTCTCGTATTTCGCTGTAGGAATGTTATATTTCTTCAGCAAATCCTTCATAAAGATCTTGCTGCCTTCAATCTCAGCGGCGTTCTTGCGCGGCCCGAAGATCGGGATGTTCTTCGCTTCGAATGCATCAACGATGCCGTCTGCCAGCGGATCATCTGGCCCAACAACAACGA
Organism: Paenibacillus sp. MMS18-CY102; assembly: GCF_009789195.1. GTDB lineage: Bacteria > Bacillota > Bacilli > Paenibacillales > Paenibacillaceae > Paenibacillus_T. The sequence goes on from NZ_WSTC01000048.1 coordinate 9,697, forward strand.
GATCGATTGCCGTATCGCATGCGAACTGAATCAGCTCGTCGAATTGGTTTACTTGAATCGGCACGCACTCCGCAACCTGCGCGATGCCTGCGTTACCTGGTGCACAATAAATCTCTTTTACTTTATCGCTCTTCTTGAGCGCCCATGCAATGGCGTGCTCGCGCCCGCCGCCGCCGATAACTAGAATCCGCATGAATTAACCTCCCGCAAAATTAACTGCTATATCGAAAACGGCCGTTTCTGCTGCGGCCACTATAATGAACGAACGGACGCCATGCCGCGCATGGCGTCCCTTCATTTGATTGTGTGCTTAGTGCTTGAAGTGGCGAACGCCTGTGAACACCATCGCGATGTTGTTTGCATTCGCAGCATCGATCGATTCTTGGTCTTTCACCGAGCCGCCAGGCTGGATGATCGCCGTAATGCCAGCTTTCGCCGCAGCTTCAACCGTATCGCCCATTGGGAAGAATGCATCGGATGCAAGCGCGGAACCTTGTGCCTTCTCGCCAGCTTGCTCGATTGCGATCTTAGCTGCACCTACGCGGTTCATTTGGCCTGCGCCAACGCCGATTGTCATGTTGTCTTTTGCCAGCAAAATCGCGTTCGATTTCACATGCTTCACGACTTTCCATCCGAACAGCAATTGCTTCAGCTCTTCTTCCGTCGGCTTGCGGTCCGTAACGAATTGCAGATCCGCTTCCGTCAGGGAGTGAACATCGCTCTCCTGTACGAGCATGCCGCCGTCTACCGACGTTACGAGCAGCTCTGGCTTGCGTTCGCCAGCTGCTTGCAGCTCGCCCAGCTTGAGCAGGCGAATGTTTTTCTTCTTCGTGAGAATTTCAAGCGCCTCTGGCGTGAAATCTGGCGCGATGACGATCTCAAGGAAGATCTCGCTCAGCAATTGCGCCGTATCCGCGCCGACCGTACGGTTAGCTGCAACGATGCCGCCGAAGATCGACGTTGGGTCAGCTGCGTATGCTTTTTGGTAAGCCTCATGGATATCGGTTCCGATGCCGACGCCGCAAGGGTTCATATGTTTAACCGCGACAACCGCTGGCTCGTTGAATTCCTTCACGATCGCAAGCGCAGCATTCGCGTCATTGATGTTGTTGTACGACAACTCTTTGCCGTGCAGCTGCTCAGCCGTCGTGATGTTGCCTGCTTGAGCAAGCGGCTTGCGGTAGAATGCCGCCGTTTGGTGCGGGTTCTCGCCATAACGAAGGTCTTGAACTTTCTCGTACGTTACGGTGTAACGCTCTGGCAGCGGAGTGCCCGTCTGCTTCGAGAGGTAGTCGCCGATGAGCGAGTCGTAAGCTGCCGTGTGGCGGAATACTTTAGCTGCTAAGCGTTTGCGCGTTTCGAGCGTCGTGTCTTGGCCCGCTTTCACTTCTTCCAGCACCGTTGCATAGTCGCTCGAATCCACAACTACCGTTACGAATGCATGGTTTTTGGCAGCCGAACGAAGCATCGTCGGCCCGCCGATGTCGATGTTTTCGATTGCATCATCATACGTTACGTCCGGCTTAGCAATCGTCTCTGCGAACGGATACAGGTTAACGATTACGATGTCGATGTAATCCAGGCCAAGATCCTTCATCGCTTGTTGATGCTCTTCGCTATCACGAACAGCGAGCAAGCCGCTGTGTACAGCTGGATGCAGCGTTTTTACGCGGCCATCAAGAATTTCTGGGAAGCCCGTTACGTCGGAGATGCCGATTACCGGCACGCCTTCTTTCTCCAACAGGCTTTTCGTGCCGCCCGTCGAAATCAATTGCACGCCCAAAGCTGCGAGTTCACGGGAAAAATCAACGATACCCGTTTTGTCCGATACACTAATTAACGCTCTGCGAATTGCCAACTTCGTCATCCTCCTCGAATCACTTCAATCGTTTTCATTTGTTGCTATCTATGGTCAAAAAGCTTTAAAAAAGCTCTGCACTCTCGCTTATATTAGCCGATCGTCACGCGGCGGCCGTCGAGCTTAACGCGTCCGCTGGCAATCTGCTGCACGGTCCACGGCAGCAATGCCTGCTCGGTGCCATGAATCCGCTCTGCGAGCGACGACTCGGTATCCTCGTCGGCTACCTCGACGGCCCGCTGCGCGATGATCGGCCCGCTGTCCAATCCGCCGTCCACGTAGTGGACCGTAACGCCGGTAAGCTTAACGCCATACTCAAATGCTTGCCCAATGCCATTGACGCCAGGGAATGCCGGCAGCAACGATGGGTGAACGTTGATCATCCGTCCGTAATAAGGTTCCACCAATACTGGCGTTATGATTCGCATGTATCCAGCAAGCACGATTAGTCCAACGCCGCGGCGCTCCAGCTCTGCCGCGATTTCCGTTTCGTACGCTTCGCGGGACGGGTAATCCTTAGGCTTGAAGATGAACGTATCGACGCCTGCTCGCTTGGCGCGCTCAACAACGGGTGCGGATGGCTTATCGCAAACCAAAAGCTCGATGATAACATCGAGCTTTTGGTCCCGCACCGCATCAACCAAGGCTTGAAAATTCGTGCCTTGGCCTGATGCAAATACAGCAATGCGCAATCCATTCATTAGACTTCTGCTCCCGTGAACGTCACGATGCGGTTGCCTGCTGTAACGTCACCGATCCGGTAAGCTTTCTCGCCTTGCTCTGCCAATACGCGAAGCGCTTCGTCCGCTTGTTCAGCAGGCACGATAACGACAAGGCCAACGCCCATGTTGAACGTCGTGAACATGTCGCGGTTCGTGATCTCGCCTTTGTTCTGCATGAGCGTGAAGATTGGTTGAATCGGCCATGTACCGTATTCTACGTTCACGTTTACGCCTTCTGGCAGCACGCGCGGGATGTTCTCGATAAAGCCGCCGCCCGTAATGTGCGCCATGCCTTTCACTTGAACCTTCTCAGCAAGTGCCAATGCAGATTTTACGTAAATTTTCGTTGGCTCGATCAGTACGTCGCCCAGCTTCGCGCCGCCCAGCTCTGGCAATGCATCCTGCAAGCCATAGCCGCTTTGCTCAAGCAGCAAACGGCGAACGAGCGAGTAGCCGTTGCTGTGAATGCCGCTGGAAGCTACACCGATAACCGCATCGCCAGGAGCGATCGTCGTGCCATCGATGATTTTCTTCTTGTCGACGATACCAACCGTGAAGCCTGCGATATCATATTCTTCGCCTTGATACATGCCTGGCATTTCAGCCGTTTCGCCGCCGATCAATGCACAGCCTGCTTGTTGGCAGCCGTCTGCAATCCCTTTAACGATAGCTTCGATTTTCTCCGGCTCTACTTTGCTGCAAGCGAGATAATCGAGGAAGAACAGCGGCTCTGCACCTTGTACGATAATATCGTTCACGCACATTGCTACTGCATCAACGCCGATCGTGTCATGCTTGTCCATCGCGAAGGCGATTTTCAGCTTGGTGCCTACGCCGTCTGTACCGGATACGAGAACCGGCTCCTCGTATTTGTCCTTGTTCAGGCCGAACAAGCCGCCGAAGCCGCCCAAGTCGGTGAGCACTTCTGGACGGAACGTCCGTTTCACATGCTTTTTCATCCGTTCGACTGCTTCGTTGCCTGCCGCGATATCGACGCCGGCTTCTTTGTAAGCTTCTGATGACACCTTCACGTCACTCCTTGTGATAAAATCATAAGCCCGCCGAGGCGGGCGCTATAGTGAAACAAACGAATAAATCCGTTCTGCGTGATGCTAGCAGCTGCAGCTCTTATCCGACTCTTCGTCAACCGGCGTTGGATAATGGTTGTTGAAGCAAGCCATGCAAAGCCCGCTGTCTTCCATATCGTTGCCGATGCCGACCGTGTCGACCAATCCTTCATCGCTTAAGAAATAGAGCGAGTCGGCATTAATCGCTTGGCGGATCTCTTCTACCGTCTTCGACGACGCAATCAGTTCCTTGCGGTCTGGCGTATCGATGCCATAATAACAAGGATTCGCGAATGGCGGCGAAGTAATGCGTACATGGACTTCCGTCGCGCCAGCTTCACGGAGCAGGTTGACGATGCGAAGCGATGTCGTGCCGCGTACGATCGAATCGTCGATCATGACGACGCGCTTGCCTTCGACGATTTTGCGAACCGCCGACAGCTTCATCTTAACGCCCTTCTCGCGAAGTTCTTGCGAAGGCTGGATGAACGTCCGGCCCGTGTACTTGTTCTTGATAAGCCCAAGCTCATAAGGGATGCCTGTCTGCTCGGCGTAGCCGATCGCAGCAGAGATCGAAGAATCCGGAACGCCTGTGACGATATCCGCATCGACGAACGATTCAAGCGCGAGGCGCTGTCCCATCCGCTTGCGCGTCATGTGCAGGTTCGCGCCATGAATGTCGCTGTCAGGGCGTGCGAAGTAGATATACTCCATCGCGCATACCGCTGGGCGCCCGCTGTTTGCGAACCGTTCCTCACGCATGCCCTCGCGGTCGAGAATGAGCATCTCGCCTGGCAAAATGTCACGCACGAATTCCGCGCCGATAACTTCGAATGCGCAAGTCTCCGACGAGAACACATAGCCGTCACCAAGCTTCGCCATTGCGAGCGGGCGAAGCCCGTTCGGGTCCGATGCGACGATCAGCTTGTCGTTGGTCATGATCAGGAAGGCGAAGCCGCCAACAATACGCGCAAGCGCGTCGCGAGCTGCCTCTACGAAATCCTTCTCCGACCGTGCGATTAAGTGGGCGATAACTTCCGTATCGCTCGACGTTTGGAAAATCGATCCTTTACGCTCGAGCTCTTGGCGAATTTCCGGCGCATTGACGATGTTGCCGTTCGTTGCAATCGCAAGATCGCCGTCACGATATTTGAAAATCAACGGCTGCGCGTTGGCCAAGCGGCTCTCGCCCGAGGTCGAGTACCGAACGTGGCCGATTGAACGGTCACCTGTTAGCGTTTCTAGCACATCCTGCGTGAATACTTCCTTCACAAGGCCCATGCCGCGGTGATAGTTGAAATTCCGGGGATTGTCGCTTTCCACCGTACAAATGCCCGAGCTTTCCTCGCCGCGATGCTGCAACGCATGCAGGCCGTAGTACGAGAGGGAGGACGCGTTCGGGCAATTAAACACGCCGAACACGCCGCACTCCTCACGCAGTTTGTCAAAAATATCGTCTCGTCCAATGCCTTCGTTGTAATGGTCTCCAGTCCACAGCGTTAACGGCTGCTTCACTTCATGAGACATGGGATCGCTTCCTTCCAGACCTTCTCCAATTCTGCAACCGGCGCCGCAACGCCTGGTTTGCCGTTCACGTTAACCTTGAGTGAGCCTACGCCCGTAACCGTACCGATTGCTGCGTGCACTACGCCTTGCTCTGCGAGCAATGCTTGCAGTTCAGCGGCCCTGTCTGGCTTCGCCGACAACAAAATGCGCGATTGCGATTCGCTGAACAATGCAAGGTCAGCGCGCAATTCCGTTGCGATGTTCACATCAGCGCCCAGCTTCGTGCCGAAGCAGGATTCTGCTACCGCTACTGCGATGCCGCCTTCGGACAGGTCATGCGCCGAAGCGACGAGGCCTGCGCGAATTGCTGCGAGCACAGCGCTTTGCGTACGCTTCTCGACTGCGAGGTCGATTTGCGGCGGACGGCCTTCGGACTTGCCTTGCAGTACGTATTGCAGCTCACTGCCGCCAAGCTCTGCTTTCGTCTCGCCGAGGAGAACGATAACGTCGCCTTCGGATTTGAACGATTGCGTCGTAATATGGTCGATGTCATGCACCAGGCCAACCATGCCGATTACCGGCGTTGGGTAGATTGCGCCTTTTGCATTCTCGTTGTACAAGGAAACGTTGCCGCCGATTACCGGCGTTTCGAGCGTTACGCAAGCTTCGCTCATGCCGTCAGCCGCTTTCTCGATTTGCCAGAATACTTCTGGTTTCTCCGGGCTGCCGAAGTTCAGGTTGTCCGTTACAGCAAGCGGCTCAGCGCCGGAGCACACGATGTTGCGCGCTGCTTCCGCTACTGCGATGCGTCCGCCTACTTCTGGATCGAGATATACGTAACGGCCGTTGCAATCCGTCGTCATCGCGAGCGCTTTGCGCGTGCCGCGAATCGTTACGACAGCTGCGTCCGAACCTGGCTGAACAGCCGTGCTCGTACGAACCATGTAATCGTATTGGTTGTAAACCCACTCTTTGCTCGACACTGTCGGGGAACCAAGCACTTGCTTCAGCGCGCCCGTCAGGTCCGTTACTTCTGGATAAGCAGCCGTATCGATCTTCGCGAACTCGCTGTAGTAAGCAGGCTCCTTCGATGGCTTCTCGTATACTGGGCACTCATCAACGAGCGCTTTAACCGGCATGTCCGCCACTTGCTCGCCTTTGTGGAACAAGCGAAGGCGGCCATCGTCCGTTACTTTGCCGACTTTCGTACAAATTACGCCCCAACGCTCGAAAATTTCTTTCGCTTGCGCTTCGTTTTCCGGCGTAACGACGAACAGCATCCGTTCTTGCGACTCGGAGAGCATCATTTCGTAAGGCGTCATGTCTTTCTCGCGCTGTGGCACTTCGTCGAGGTACAGCTCAAGGCCGTTGCCTGCTTTGGAAGCCATCTCTGCGGAAGAGCAAGTGAGGCCCGCTGCGCCCATGTCCTGGATGCCGACAACGATACCGGAGTTGATCAGCTCAAGCGTCGATTCCATAACGAGCTTCTCCATGAATGGATCGCCTACTTGCACGGCTGTTTTCTTCTCTTCGGATTCTTCGGACAGCTCAACGGAGGCGAACGTCGCACCGTGAATGCCGTCGCGGCCTGTTGCAGGGCCGACGTAGAATACTGGGTTGCCTACACCCTTCGCGACGCCGCGTTGGATCTTGTCATGATCGATCAAGCCGACGCACATTGCGTTAACGAGCGGGTTGCCCTCGTAGCTCTCGTCGAACATGACTTCGCCCGCTACCGTTGGGATACCGATACAGTTGCCGTAGCCGGCGATGCCGCTAACGACATTTTCGAACAAATATTTAACGCGGTCATTCTCAAGACGGCCGAAACGGAGGCTGTTAAGCAGCGCTACTGGACGTGCGCCCATCGAGAAAATGTCGCGGATAATGCCGCCTACACCCGTTGCAGCGCCTTGGTAAGGCTCAACTGCCGATGGATGGTTATGCGATTCGATTTTGAAAACAACCGCTTGGTTGTCGCCGATGTCCACGATGCCAGCGCCTTCGCCCGGCCCCATGAGTACCTTCGGTCCCGTGATCGGGAATTTTTTCAGGATCGGCTTGGAGTTTTTGTATGCACAATGCTCCGACCACATAACGCTGAATACGCCGATTTCCGTATAGTTCGGTTTACGATCGAGGAATCCGCAGATAAGCTCGTACTCGTAGTCGCTGACACCGAATTGCTGGTAGATCTTTTGGTCCGCGATTTGCTCTGCTGTTGGCTCCTTAGCCGTTAACTGCTGCGCCATGCTGTTCCCTCCATGCGTTCAAAATCGACGTAAACATGCGTTTGCCGTCTTCCGAGCCAAGAATTTGGTCAATCGCGCGCTCTGGATGCGGCATCATGCCGACCACGTTGCCGCGCTCGTTGCTAATGCCTGCGATGTCTTCTACGGAACCGTTCGGGTTCGCGCCCGCTTTGTAGCGGAATACGATCTGGTTGTTTGCTTTGAGCTGTGCCAGTGTCGCATCATCGCAGTAGTAGTTGCCTTCACCGTGCGCGATCGGAATATCGATAATCTCGCCTTGCGAATATTGGTTCGTAAATGCCGTACCGTTGTTCACGACTTCAAGCAGCGTGCTGTGGCAGCGGAATTTGAGATTCTCGTTGCGGAGCAGTGCGCCTGGCAGCAGGCCTGCCTCCGTCAAGATTTGGAACCCGTTGCAGATGCCGAGAACGAATTTGCCTTGCTCAGCAGCTTTCACAACTTCGTTCATAACCGGTGCGAAGCGTGCAATTGCGCCGCAGCGCAGGTAGTCGCCATAAGAGAAACCGCCCGGTACAAGAATCGCGTCATAGCTCGACAGGTCCGTTGCTGTGTGCCATACGTAGTCGACCTTTTGTCCAATCGTATCTTCTACCGCTTTGTAGCAGTCGATATCGCAGTTGGAACCTGGAAATACGATTACCGCAAATTTCACGTCTTAGCCCTCCAGTTCAAAACGATAGTCTTCAACGACCGTGTTCGCCAGCAGCTTCTCGCACATTGCTTTCAATTGCGCTTCTGCTTCTGCTTTATCGTTCGTGTCCAGTTGCAGCTCGAGGTATTTGCCAATGCGTACACTGCCTACTTCTGCGAAGCCCATTGTGTGGAGCGCGCCTTGAACAGCAGTTCCTTGCGGGTCCAATACGTTTTCCTTGATCGTCACGTAAACCGTTGCTTTCATGTCGTGATTCCTCCTAAAGGATAATAAGGTCATTCTGAAATCCGCAACTCTAATTAATGCTATCTATTTAGCTCAAGTCGGAGCCCGTCAGGCGACGGTAAATGTCCAGGTAACGACGCGTCGTTTCCTCTACTACCTCTGATGGCAGCGGGTCCGGCTTGCTGTTTTTGTCCCAATCGGAGCCCAAGAGATAGGTCCGTACCGGTTCTTTGTCCATGCTGTCGATCTCGGTGTCGAGCTCGAACTTGTCCACCGCCCAGAAACGGGAAGCGTCCGGCGTGAAAATTTCATCGATAAGAATAACTTTGCCATCGATGAGCCCGAATTCAAACTTGCAGTCAGCGAGCACGATGCCGCGCTCTGCGCAGTAGCTGTGTGCGAACTCATACAGCTTCACGCTGCGGTCGCGCAATTCAGCTGCAAGCTCTGCGCCGACGAGCTCTTCCATTTTCTCAAATGGAATATCCTCGTCATGGCCAACGTCGTTCTTCGCCGCAGGCGTAAAGATCGGCTGCTCGAAGCGCTGGTTTTTGCGCAGGCCCTCTGGCAATGAAATGCCGTTAATCGCCGACGTCTGCTGGTATTGTCTCCAGCCGCCGCCTGTGATATAGCCGCGTACAACGCATTCAATATCAATGCGCTCTGCTTTCTTCGTCACCATGATCCGGTTGCGTAGCAACTCTGGCTCCGTGATGATATCGCCTAACTTAGCAACATCCGTATGCACGACATGGTTCGGTTGAATCGATTCCGTCTGCTCGAACCAGAAGGCCGACAGGCTGTTAAGCACGTTGCCCTTCTCAGGAACAGCCGGGTCGAGCACGTAGTCGAATGCGCTGATCCGGTCGGTTACGACGATCAGGAAGTGCTCGCCCAGGTCGTACAGCTCGCGCACTTTGCCTTTGTATACGAGCGGCGCTTTGATGTAGTCAACTGCGCTTGATAAAGCTTGCATGAATTTTTCCCCTTCCCCCGCTACCCTCCCAAACCCTCCCTAGAAGGGAGGGCCCCAGAGGATTCCATCCTCTGGGCTCCGGAAGGGCGCTGCTTTGATACTTGTGGAGCGTGTCCTCGCTTTTCGTCCCTGGCGGGACCCGCTCTCCTTGTTGCGTACATAAATATGTGTACACGTCCGCTCGATTGAGCTCGGTGCGATTGAGTTCGGTTGTGCTGTGAGCCGCTTGTCGTCCCTTCGGGACACGCTCTACGTTGTGCGTGTCTAGAGGGCTTCGCGCTGCGAGTCGTCCCTTGGCGGGACGCGGCGAAGAGCTTAGCTCATGCGCTGCGCGCATTTAGTACCTTAGTTGAGGCCCAAACGCGTGAAGATTGTATCAACGTGCTTCAGGTGCCACGTTGGGTTGAATGCGTCGTCGAGCTCATCAGCCGACAGGACGCTCGTAATTTCTTCAGTTTCTGCGATGATATCGCGGAATTGGCGTTGCGTTTCCCATGCTTGCATCGCGCGCGGTTGAACCGTATCGTACGCTTGCTCGCGGCTGAAGCCCTTGTCGATCAGCTTCGTCATAACGCGGCCGGAGAACGGCACGCCGTATGTCGACATCATGTTGCGCTTCATGTTTTCCGGGAATACCGTCAGGTTCGCAATGATGTTGCCCAGGCGGTTCAGCATGTAGTTCAAGAGCATCGTAGCATCTGGAAGGATGATGCGCTCAACGGACGAGTGGCTGATGTCGCGCTCATGCCAGAGCGGCACGTTCTCATAAGCGGAAAGCATGTGGCCGCGGATAACGCGAGCCAGGCCGGACATGTTCTCGCAGCCGATTGGGTTGCGTTTGTGCGGCATTGCGGACGAACCTTTTTGTCCTTTAGCGAACGGCTCTTCCACTTCACGGAACTCGGATTTTTGCAGTGCGCGAATTTCCGTTGCGAACTTGTCGAGCGATGTTGCTACGAGTGCCAGCGTTGCCATGTACTCCGCGTGGCGGTCGCGTTGGAGCGTTTGCGTCGAGATTGGAGCAGGCTTCGTGCCCAGCTTGCGGCATACGAATTCTTCAACGAACGGATCGATGTTCGCGTACGTGCCTACTGCGCCGGAAATTTTGCCATATTGAACGCCGTCAGCCGAATGGTCGAAGCGCTCCAGGTTCCGTTTCATTTCCTCGTACCACAGCGCCATTTTCAGGCCGAATGTTGTCGGCTCTGCATGAACGCCATGCGTACGGCCCATCATTGGCGTATCTTTGTACTGAACGGCTTTGTCGCGCAGGATGCCGATGAAGCGCTCGATGTCAGCACGAAGGATTTCGTTCGCTTGGCGAAGCAGGTAGCCGTTAGCCGTATCTACGACGTCCGTCGACGTCAGGCCGTAGTGCACCCATTTGCGCTCAGGACCAACCGTTTCGGATACAGCGCGCGTGAACGCGATTACGTCATGGCGCGTTTCCAATTCGATTTCGTTAATGCGGTCGATATCGAAGCTTGCATTTGCACGCAGCGCTTCTACGTCCTCGCGGGGAATAACGCCCAGCTCTACCCACGCTTCACATGCACAAAGTTCAACCTCCAGCCATGCTTTGAACTTGTTCTCTTCCGTCCAGATCGCTCTCATCTCAGGCCTGCTGTAACGCTCCAACATCGTACCTTCACACCTTCCAAATGTTTGTGTCTTCTATATACTGCAGCGCTTTGTCCGTACTCTCGGCCAAAACGTTGACATGCCCCATCTTCCGTTTGTGTACAGCGTCCTTCTTGCCATACAAATGCACCTTCGGCGCAACGCCATGCGCTGCTGCCGCCTCATCCGGCTGTGCCATGCGCTCTAACAGCGGCGCAACATGCTGGCCAAGCACATTAACCATAACGACTGGCGTCAACAGCGATGTGTCGCCAAGCGGCAAACCGCATATTGCCCGTACATGCTGCTCGAACTGTGAGGTTCGGCAAGCTTCCATCGTGTAGTGGCCGCTGTTATGCGGCCGCGGAGCAAGCTCGTTCACGTACAGCCCGTCCTTCTCAGACCAGAACAGCTCTACAGCGATCAATCCTGCAGCGCCAAGCCCCTCAGCGATGCGTGCGGCCAGCTTTTCCGCCTCACGCTGTACCCCATCCGGTATACGGGCCGGGACGATCGATAGATGCAAAATATTATCGACGTGAATATTTTCCGCCGCCGGGAACGTCTTAACTTCCCCCGTCGTGCTGCGTGCTGCGATGACCGACAGCTCCTTATCGAAACGAATGAACTGTTCCAACACGAGCTCCGTCCCAGCCTTCGCTAACGTCTCGTAAGCTTCGTCAATCTCAGCTTCCGAGCGGATGACCCATTGGCCCTTGCCGTCATAACCGCCCGTTGCCGTCTTCAGCACGCATGGCGTGCCGAAAGCTTCGACGCCTGCACGAAGCTCGCCGGCGCTGGCGATTTCCCGGTAAGGCGCGACGCGCACGCCCGCTGCCTCAATCGCGCGCTTCTCGCGCAAGCGGTGCTGCGTCGTGTAGAGCAGCTCGCTGCCTTGCGGCACATACGACTCCTCCATCAGCATTGCAGCAACGCCTGCATCGACATTCTCGAATTCGTACGTGATGACATCTGCGCGGCGTGCAAGCTCCCTTGCTGCTTCCCGGTCGTTATAAGCAGCAACGATCTGCTCCGCTACTTGCCCGCAGGGCGCATCTTCCGTCGGATCCAGCGCCACGAAGCGATAGCCCATCGCGCTGCCGGAGAGCGCCATCATGCGGCCGAGCTGGCCGCCGCCAAGAATGCCGACCGTGCTGCCTGGCAGCAGCGGCTTCCCATTCCGTTGTTCCACTCTGCTCGCTCCCCCTTGTGCCTTATTGTCAGCCAAACTCACAATCATAGCGTCTCGCTGCTAGCCAACACCTCTTGCTTGATGCGTTCGCGGCGCGCCTCTGCGCGTGCGCGAAGCTCAGGATCGAACGCACCAAGGATTTGTGCTGCCAGCAGTCCAGCATTGGTGCCGCCTGCATTGCCGATTGCAACCGTTGCGACAGGAATGCCGCCTGGCATTTGGACAATCGACAGAAGCGAATCAAGCCCGCTCAAGTTCGACGACTTGACGGGCACACCGATTACGGGAAGAATCGTCTTGGCAGCGACCATACCCGGCAAGTGAGCAGCACCGCCAGCGCCTGCAATAATTACTTTCAGCCCGCGTTCCACCGCACTTTCCGCATATTCGAACATCAAGTCTGGCGTACGATGTGCAGAGACCACTTTCTTCTCATAAGGAATGTTTAGCTCTTCCAGAACATCACAAGCCAATTTCATCGTGTCCCAGTCCGACTTGCTGCCCATAATGACGCCTACTACTGCCGACATGATCCCAACCACCTTTTATATGAAAATATCGTCCTAAACGCAAAAAAAAATCCCAAAAGCGCGACTCCATTATTAGGAAGGCTTCGGGACACGAGTACGGATGCAATTGGCAAGAGCAAGGCATGCGCCCTGCCTGCCGACGAAGGACAACATCGCTCCGCCGACAGTCGAAAGCTGCCCCCTGTAAGAAGCAGCCTGATGATCTCTTAGCCATCCGCTCGTAGTCCGAAAATTTAAGGTTCCCGGGTAGATACTCTCGAGCCTTATCCCCGAGTATATACGAGTCAAAATGCTCCGCGAAATCGACATTTCACGAGCCCTTTCTAGTGTAACAATCCAGCCTAAGGTTGTCAACGGAAAAACACGAACATTAGATATGTTTTACAATGAAATAGTTCGTCTTTTACATTGATTTAAACGAATTGCTAAACTTATCATCCGTTTTCGATTTTTCACATTTTCACGAACAGACAGGCTAAGTATTCCGGCTTCATTCATATAGTGAGAATTGACGCCTATACATGTGAAATAAAGAGGTTCATTCGATTATCCCAATACAATTATGGAGGTTGTCCATGCCCTTTCCGAGTAATGCCCAATATGTGCCGCTCAAGCAAAACAACGTCAATGTTGTAGACCCTGTACGAGATGTGTCGCCAGACGAGACCGACATTGTAGGCGATGCGCAATATCCTGCTGCTTATTATGCTTATGACGGGACCAACGTTTATTTTCGCATGCGTTTGAATACCGATCCTCGGTTCAAAAGCGATTTTCGCAACTTCGCCTGGGGCGTTCTATTCGATACGGATAACAATCCTTCCACTTACGAATGGGAACTGCTCGTAAACGGGCTGGAGAACAAAGTGCAGCTTATTGCTAATACGGTGAAAATTCCGAACGTCTTCACAGACCAAGCTGAAGGCACAGACGGCAAAGGCAAACCAAATTATGAAGAAACGATCTGTAATTTCGACATAGCTCGAGCCCAACCGACAGAGGATGGGTCTGCGCTTGGAAACACAGAGAACTTTTTTATCGACTTCTTTATACCAGTGTCAGTATTCTTCCCGCTCCTCGGAATTACCGACCAATCCAGCCTTCGTTTCTTGTTCTTCACCGCCACTAACGCGAACAACTTTAATAAGGATTTCATCGGAATCGGAACGACGCTCAGCACGTTATTTTGCGACCCTGTAACGATTGCAGGCGGAGACGTTAGGGCCCAAATTGCACTGTCCCAAACCGTAACGCCAACCACGGTGATCGCTGCGCAGCAAACGTCATTCAGAGGGGCGGTCACCCTAATGAATACCGGCAGAAGCGCGGCGTCAACCTTGTTTGTTCAGGCCCCGTTCCAATTCGATAAGCTCATTTCGTTCGCCGTTACGCAAACATCGCTCGGCACAACCGCCTTCAACAGCTCGACGAAGATGCTGACTTGGAACGTCGGCAATCTCGTAGCTGGGGGGAACGCTACGCTCACCTATGAAGCCATAGCGCAATTCAATACATCGGGCTCCCGGACAGTCGACACGAAAACCGCCAAGGGCGTCGACAGCTTTACGGGCGGCGCAATTGCTGCACCAGCGAGTTCCTCCTCCGTCACAGTCACAGTGCTTGGTGGCGTAACCGGCACGATTATCGACAAAGTTACCGGCCTGCCTCTCGTTGGGGCTTCGGTTCAAATTCTCTCCTTGCCGGGCAATACATTAGCAGGCCAGACCGTCACGGATTCAGCAGGCGTCTACAGCTTCCCTAATCTGCCCGCCGGAAGCTACAATCTCGCTTTCAGCTTCCCCTCCTACCAGTCGGCGAATGCACCGGTTGTTATTACTGCTGGAAACATTGCGACCGTTAATTTGACACTGTCCCCTGTGCCTGCTGCCGTGAATGGCACAGTGCGGGCAAGCGGCAGCGGGTTGGGCATCGCCGGCGCCACCGTTACGCTGACGAACTGGATTGGCGTTCGTACTGCCCAAACCGTAACGGACGCGACAGGTGCCTACACGTTGCCTGGCATCGTGCCTAGCTATTACCGCGTCAGCTTCTCCGCGGACGGCTTCCAAGCAACAGATTCACCACTAACGCTAGTGGCAGGAGAGACTCGCACGGTGAATGTGACGCTGCAGCCGAACCCCGGCACGGTGACGGGCACGATTACGAATGCGCAGACGTTGGCCCCTATCACGGGAGCACTGGTCGAGGTGCTCGACAACCGAAACAGCATCCTTGCCACCGCCACGACTAACGCGCTCGGCTCCTATACGATTGCATCGTTAGCGCCAGCAACGAATGACCGGCTGCGAATATCAGCAGATACGTTCGTCACACAAGTGATCGGCTTTGCTATTCAAGCAGGGCAAACCTCCGTTGTTAACGCAGCGTTATCACCGTTTGCAGGCACACTTGCAGGAACGATTACCGACAACGTTACGGGAGCCGGGCTAGCAGGAGCCAGCATTCGCGTTTTCACTTCGGAAGGCATTACGCTGCAGACCACAATGACGGATGCGAACGGGAACTATGCCATTTCATCGCTTGCCCCTGGCTCTTATTCGATAGTCATTGCTGATCAAGGCTATGCCGGGCGCACGATTGGCGCATCGATTAATGCTGGCGCGACAACGACATTGAATGTCCCGCTTAGCCAACTGGCAGGCGGCATCAGCGGTACAGTCAAGGACATAACTGGCGCTCCGATCGCCGATGTGATCGTGCGTGTGTTCTTAAACAATATTATCGTAGCAAGGGTTGCCACGCTGGAAGACGGCTCCTATTCCATTGGCAATCTCACACCTGGCGTTTATTACGTATCCGTCCGGGCAGAAGGATTTGGCGGCCTCTCCTTTAGCGGGACGGTCAATCCCGGCGAGATTACGAACGAGGATTTTGTATTAACGCCGAATCCTGGCTCGCTCTCAGGCGTCATAACCGATAATGCAGGCAATCCAATCGCAGGCGCTGTTATTACGCTCAGCCTGAACGTCGTTGGCGGCGGGCTCATCGTAACGCGTTATGTTAGCCAAACCAACGGCAGCTACTTGATCGAAAACTTATTCCCTGCCCCTTACTTGATTACCGTATCAGCTGTCCCTTACCAAAGCGCCTTCCAAAGCGTGACAATTCCATCTGGCGGAAGCGGCGTAGCTAACTTCTCGCTCCTGCCCGATCCGGGAACGCTCAATGGAACGGTTGTCGATCAACTGGGCAATCCTGTTGCTGGCGCAAGCGTGCTAATCAAAAACGCGACAGGCAGCGGCGTCACGATCTCGACCATCTTCTCCGATATGAATGGCCATTTTGAAACGAGTGCACTTGCCCCAGGCAGCTACACGGTTCTTGCTTCCGCAGCTAATTTCCAGACAGCATCGGCTACCGTCGCCGTAAAATCCGATAGTGAATCGACGATCTCGCTCATTCTGCTGCCGGATCCGGGAAGCATCAGAGGGCAAGTAACCGATGCCGTAACCGGCCTGCCGATCTTCGGCGTCCTTGCCAGCGTGACGGACAGCAACAACATCCTCGTCGCTACCTTAATCGCGGATGACAAGAGCGAATTCTTGTTCGAAGGCTTGCCGCCGGGCAGCTATACGGTAGCTGTTCGTGCGCTGCATTATCAGAGCGGCACGATGGGCGCAATCGTCAGTTCTAATGCCATTACGCCGCTTCCGATTGCATTGCAGCCCAACCCCGGCATCATTCTCGGCGAAGTTTCCCCTGCAATCGGCGGTGCGAATATACAGCTATTCAACAGCAACAACATTTTAATCTCATCTGCCATCACTAACCCTGACGGCAGCTTCGGGTTCCTTGGCGAAGCGGTGGGTTCCTACTACTTGACTGCTACCGCACAAGGCTTCTCTTCTCAAATTGCAGGCGCGTCAGTCATCGCCGACACGACGACTCATGTCACGATTAACCTGTCGCCTAACCCTGGATCGATAACCGGCTTCGTCCTCGATCCTTCAGGCAATCCGATTTCTACTGCTGTCATCAAAGTATTAAACAGCAATGAGTCGATTCGCGGCATCAGCCCTGTCCAAGGCGATGGCAGCTACGTGGCCGAAGGCATTCCAGTTGGACCGAAGACGGTAATCGCCTCCGCACCGGACTTCAGCAATGAAGTGAAGGGCACGACGATCGGTCCAGGCCAAACCATCAGCAACTTCAATTTCACCCTTACGCCAGACCCCGGCACGATTAACGGGCAGATCACGGATAGCGTAACTGGCCAGACGATTTCGAGCGCCAGTATCGAGATTCGCGCAGACGTAGCGTCGGGGCTAGCGATTGCAGTTGGGACGTCTACGCCATTTGGCAACTACCAGATAAGCGGTTTGCAGCCGGGCTCCTATACGGTCATTGTAAAAGCAAATGATTATTCAACTGGCACAGTAGGCGCCTTCGTCTTCAGCAATAGCTCTACGATTGCTAACGTATCGCTTAATCCATTATTCGGCATTATTGATGGCAGCGTGACGAATGCCGCAGGGCAACCGATTAGCAATAATGATGTCAAAATCAAATTGTTCACGAAGGACGGCACCCTAATCGAGACTGCTTTCGTTAGCGCTGATGGCACGTTCCGCATCGCAGGCGTGCTTCCGAACGAATATATTTTGACCGTTGCCGCACCGGGGTTTGAGACCGAGACGATTGGCGTCACCGTCAGAGCCGGCATTTCGGCCTTTACTGCCATCCAATTGACGCCACAAGCCGCTTCGGTTAGCGGCACTGCACGCAATGCAACGACAGGCGCGCCAATAAGCGGAGCACTGGTCAGCATATCCGATGTCGACGGCATACCCGTGGAATCCACATTCACTGATAACGCGGGCGCTTTCCTCATTACAGGCGTGCCTGTTGGCAACTTTATCATATCGATAACGGCTTCCGGATTCGGCACTGGCGTTGCCGCTGTTGTCACGCGCCCAGGCCAGACCGCAACCGCCGACCTTCAGCTAACGCCATCGCCTGGAGCTATCTTAGGCTTCGTAAGCGATCTTGTAACTGGCACGAATATTTCCGGTGCGGAAATTCAAATTCTGGACGCCTCTACGGGAGCATTAGTTGGCACAATATTGAGCAACAACGGCGGACAGTACGACTTCCCTTCGCTAGCGCCGGGCAGCTACAAAGCCATTGCCAATGCAAGCGGCTATGCGGCTGAATACGGCGGATTCACGATTGCTCCCGGCGAGACTACACGATACAGCTTCGCCCTCCAGCCCCTTCCGGGACGCGTGGCCGGCACAGTAACGAATGCCGCTTCCGGAGCGCCACTGGCTGGCGTAACGATTCAACTGCTGCAATTTAACAATTTTGGGCCGGCGCTCGCTTCCCTAGTAACGGACAGCACCGGGCGTTTTGATCTAGGCGAAGTTGCGGCTTCCAATTATGCAGTAACAGCTTCACTCGGTGGATTCGTAACCCAGCAAACATCCGTACTGGTGCTTCGTAACGAGACGGCCGTCATCTCATTCGCGCTGCAGCAGGTGAAGGCCGAAGTGGATGGAAAAGTAACTGGCGGCCTTGGCTCTAGGCCTCTGCCGGGCGGCTCTGTCGTAATCGTCGACGGCAATGGGGTCATTGGAGGAAGCGGCGTAACCGACAAAAACGGCGATTATGTTGTGCCAAGCACGCCAGTCGGCGATCAGACGGTCGTCGCCACCGTTCCGGGAGTCGGTACGACGACGACATTTATCCCGAATAAGCCTGGGCAATCCCAGTCCGCCAATCTGAATATTGCCGGGCCTGCGGCACCGATTATCGGCAGAACCAGCGATAATGTGAATGACGCTCCTATCCCTGGCGCCATCCTGCATGTGCTCGATTCCAGCACGAATGTGGTCCTGCAAACTGCCGTTACCGATCTGAACGGAATTTACGCTACCGATCCTGTTCCTCCTGGCAATTATACGGTTACGGCCAGCGCGCCTTTATTCGGCTCAGTCGCTAAAGGGGTCAATACAAATGCAAGCGGCAGCACGCGCGTTGACCTGACACTGCAGGTGGAATTCGGTACGCTGCGGGGAACAATCCGAGACGCAAGCGGCAAGCCGCTCAACATGGCGCTAGCTGAAATCGTGACGCCAGACAATCTTTTGATCCGCCAAATCATAAGCAACCCGGCTGGCCAGTATGCACTAACCAACATTACCGCAGGCGTGCCTAACGCCGCCTTCTCTTTCCCAGGCAAACAGACTGCATTGCGTATGCCAACAATCATAAATGGCCAAACGACGATACTTGATATTATTTTGCTTGATGAGGACGAGGAATAAGGAAAGAAGTACAGAATAGGCCGTGCCCGGAATAGAGTAGCATTAGCGAATAGATTCCGGGCATCGCCTTCTAGCGAGGTGATGGCAATGTTAAGGTAACGGGGGAGGGAAACGGTGTGTTCATTCATGTGTTGCAGCGAGGCGACTCATTGTGGAAATTAGGACAGCAATACGGCGTATCCGATCATGCGATTGCAGCAGCGAATGGCATTCCAATTGACAGCATACTCGTCATCGGGCAATCGCTTATTATTCCGCTTCAAGCCAATCAGCATGTTGTTCACCAAGGTGAGAGCCTATGGTCCATTGGCAACCAATATGGCATCACTCCGCAAGCGATCGCTCAGCTTAACGGCATTACATACCCGTTCTACATTTATCCCGGCCAGCGGCTTCGCTTGCCTGTGCCGCCCAAGCCTACGATTGAGGTGAATGCGTACACCGAGCAATTCGACGACGCTGGACGAAGAAACGTTGAAGAGGTTGGCAGCCTGCTCACCTATCTCAGCCCGTTCAGTTACCGTGTCAGCATAAGCGGAACCCTATCTGGCCCTAACGATGGCCCGCTACTGGAAACGTGCCGTGCCCAGCGCATAGCGCCGATGATGGTCGTATCCAACTTCAAGGACGGCACGTTCGATTCGGATATCGCCCATGCGGTATTGACCGATGCAAGCGTACAAAATCGAACCGTTAATGCGATATTGGACACACTAAAGCAAAAAGGCTATCGCGCGGTCAACATCGACTTCGAATACGTTCCACAGGCGGACCGAGAGGCCTATAACACTTTCCTCCGCCGTCTCAAAGGCCGTCTTGAGCCCGGTGGCTATTTGCTCTCCACTTGCCTAGCACCCAAAACGACCGCCGAACAAAAAGGCCGCCTCTACGAAGCCCATGACTATCCCGCGCATGGGGCCATCGTTGATTTCGTTATTTTGATGACCTACGAGTGGGGCTGGTCAGGCGGGGCACCTCGTGCGGTCGCTCCGATTAATGAAGTTGAGAAGGTCGTTCGCTATGCGCTATCGGTCATGCCAGCGAACAAAATCGTCATGGGGATGCCACTTTATGGTTACGACTGGAAGCTGCCATATGTCCAAGGCAACGAGTGGGCGCCTACGCTCAGCAACCCAGAAGCGATTCGCAGAGCTGCGCGCTATGGTGCTGAAATCCAATTCGACGGGCCGAGCCAGTCGCCCTTCTATCGCTATTACGACAATAACGGGGTACAGCATGAGGTATGGTTCGAGGATGCACGCAGCGTTCAGGCGAAGTTCAACCTTGTCAAAGCGCTCAAGCTGCGCGGGGTAAGCTATTGGGTGCTCGGCACGCCATTCCGCCAGAACTGGGAGTTGCTCGCGGCCAACTTCAACGTTGCGAAGCTAGTTTAGGCGGGGGGAGGCGACGGGCGCCCCCCGCTTCGGAGCAAATAGGGCAGGCTTCTATGCCCTATTCCGCTGTTTTGCACGCTTCAGGGCAAATAGGGCAGATTCCTCTGCCCTCAGGCTGTCGAGAAAGTCTCGGCAGCCTTTCTTATGTGCATGTAATTTAACACGACACCGCGTTAATATAGTATAATAGTGGTAATAACTTATGAACGGATGGTGTCACATGCTGCGTTCTAATCG
>NZ_WSTC01000049.1 GCF_009789195.1 Paenibacillus sp. MMS18-CY102
ATAAAAAGCTGCGTGTTTATTCCAATTACGTTCCTTAACAGTATGGAAAAGCAAAAGAGCCGCTAACCTCGACATGATCAACTTTTCATGTGGGGGTAGCGGTTCAAAAACCATGGAGGTTTTGTTACAAAGTTTCGGCAATCAATGTTGCTAATTCGACACAATTATTTTAAGCAATCTTAACTTGCCGCTACTGGACACAAAGGATAAACATGGTAATATTATGATGATTATAAAAATAGTTCTTAATAACTACGATATAGGGTGTGACTTATGATGCAGCTTGTAATGCCCAGATTAGGCCTGAGGCATAAGTTCGCGTTAGCTGTAACCCTCAGCATGCTTATCCCCACCTCTCTGGCCATTCTGCTCGCTTACCAGCTCATCCAAGGCCAAACGGATCGTGCCGTTACGCAACGAATCGATGATAACCTTTACCTCATTAATCAGCAGATCGATTCCATTATCGGTACAGCAATTGCAGATACAGACTGGCTTTCACGCGTGTTTCCAACCGAGTTGATTAATACAAGTGCCCGCGGAAGCGATGATTTGGAGGATTGGCTGCAAACCTTTTTGCTTCGCCATGAGGATTACTGTTTTATTTCCGTAAGATTATCGCAAGGCACTGCCTTCACCGTTCGGCGGCCAGCTGAGCCAACAAGAGCAATCCCTCCTGTTACATTAAACTTAACAGCAGGCTACACCCCGACATTGCTGCAACCTACACGCAGCTCGGACGGGGGGCTCGAAACAGCTATCATCACCCGGCTGAAAGATGGCTCCGGAATAATTGAAATTGGCGTGTCACTAGAAAGCATTAGACAGCTTACACAGCTTGCCGCAGAAGAGCTAGAAAGCCCTTTCATCCTTGCTGACCCAGCGGGAAACGTGATCATCCATCCAAAATTGAAGACGGGCCAGCCTTTGAATGATGCCGCTTACAGGGGAATGCTCGGATTTGCGAACCAGGGCATGTATCCGATTACAGCAAATGACGGCACCTCTTCGCGAATTGTCTTCAATACGAATAAGGAGACGGATTGGAAGCTCGCTTTCATTTCCCCCGATAAGAACCTGCATTATGCGACAAGCGCAATGGTACGCTCCTTTGGATCGATCATTGGCCTGGCACTCCTTATTGGGCTGTTCATCTCCGCACTGCTCGCCTCTTTGACCCTTCGTCCCATTCGCGCTTACCGCGAAGCCTTCTTGCGGATGAAGGATGGTGACCTTGCCGTCACAATGGCAGCGCATAGCTCAGATGAGTGGAGCCGCTTGGCAGGCACCTTCAACCAAATGACACAGTCCATTCGAAGCTATGCCTTATCAGACCCGCTTACAGGACTTCCAGACCGCCGGCGAATGATGCAGTTGCTTGAACGCCATCTGCACATCGCTCAGGAGCGTGGCGGACAGCCATTCGCGATTTGGTTTCTTGATGTTGATAACTTTAAACAAATGAACGACACTCAAGGCCATGCATTCGGTGATGACGTCGTCCGGCAAGTTGCGCTAGAGCTTCAACGGCTCATGCCAGCACCTAATACCGTCGCCCGCTTCGGCGGTGATGAATTCGTCATCCTGATGCCCAACGCCAATGAGTTGACCCTACGGGCAAGCGCAACCAAACTGCAGGAACGCTTCGAACGAGGGATTCAGATTCATGGAAAGCCGTTCCGCGTGCAGCTGAGCGTAGGCGTAAGCCTGTACCCGAAGGATGGCGAGACGACAGAAGCGCTCATCGGCAGCGCCGACCACGCCATGTACCGAGCCAAGCGGAAGGGCAAGAACAACGTACAGTTCCATTAATGGTGAAAGTGCTCAAAAAAAAAGGGTGGCTCCTGCGTTCCGGTTACGGAACGGGAGTCACCCTTTCATTATGCTTGTCCGATTGTCTCGGGCTTATTTAGCCGTTGTTTCGTCTTTCTTCTCAGTCGAAGAATCCGTTGCGCCTGCACCTGTATCCTTGCCAGCATCTGTGCCCGTTGCCGCACCGTCTGTTGCTGGTGTCTCAGCTTTAGGCAGGTTGATCTTTTCGATCAGGGTCGGCAGTTCTTTCGTCATAAAGTCGCCCATTTTCGTGTTGATCGCGCCCGTTCTAACTTGCGTCTTCACATCTTCCGCAATCTCTTCGAACTTTTTGCTTTCACGCTTCTCAACCTTCATAACATGGTAACCAAATTGCGATTTAACCGGGTCACCAACGGTACCGACTGGCTGGCTAACTGCTGCTTCCTTGAACTCTGGAACCCACGAGTTCGGGTTCGCATTCTCGTACAGGCCGCCGTTGCCTTTGGAGCCTTCATCGTCGGAATATTGGTTAGCTAACGCTTTCCAATCGCCGCCTGCATCCAGCTTCTGCTTCACTTCTTTGGCAATCTTCAGCGCTTCCTCGTCTTTGCGCTTCTCTGCGCCCGTCGATGGGTCAGTTGTGCCGATCAGAATGTGGCGAACGCTAACGAGATTATAGTTGCCTGTATTTTTCTCGTACTCGGCTTTGATATCGGCATCCGATACGTTACGCTCCCAGTACTTGCGAATCGTTACGATTTGCTTGTAGAAGCCGCTCACGTCTTGTTCTGTAAGGCCTGCAGTATCCACGGTTTTTTTCATCTCAGCATTGCTCGCCAGTTGCTCTTTGTACTGCTTGATGAACGTAGCAACTTCCGTATCTGCATTTTTCTTATCATCTTCGCTGGAACGGTCGAACAAGATTCTGTAGCCTACATACTCTTTCAAATATTGCTCTTTTGCTTCTGGAATCTGCATGTACATCGCAAACGATTGGTCAAACAACGAGTAGAACGTCGTGTACTTCGTAAATTCGTCTTCGGTAACTTCGCCGCCCTTGTAAGTAGCAATTACCGTTCCATTGCCGCTTGCACTTTCTTTGCCCGAATCTTTCTCATTCTTCTTGCCGCATGCTGCTAGTGCCGATACGACGAGCAACATCGCTGCAACGAGCAGCAAGCTGCGTTTCCACGTGGAAATACGGTTTGTCTGGTTCATTATGTATCCCCTTTCAAAATTCAACTCTTTGTATTGTAACAGATACGCAAGGGGTTGGCTATTCGCTCTGGCATGTATTGCTGGCGATGATTGTTGCTTTGTAGCTAACGGCCGATTTTCGGCTCGCATTTCATCAAAAAAGGGCAAACATGCAGCATCTTTCGCCGCATGCTTGCCGCCTGCTTATTTCTTCTTATCGGTCGCTGCACCAGAATCGGTGCCAGCATCTTTACTTGCATCAGAGCCCTCTGTTTTCGTGCCTGCGTCTGTACCCGTGCCTGTACCTTGATCCGTACCCGTCGCCTCTTCCTTCGGAAGGTCAACTTTCGTGATCAAGCCCGGCAGCTCATTGGCCATAAAATCGTTCAGCTTCGTCGTCGAAGCCGATTTGCGAAGCTCGTCCTTCGTCGCCTGCGGCACTTGCTCCCACGTACGCGTTTCCCGCTTCTCCACTTTCATGACATGGTAGCCGTACTCTGTCTCAACCGGATCGCCGATTTTGCCGATCTCTTGCGTATTGGCAGCTTTCTTGAACGCTTCCACCCACACGCGCGGCTCCTGGTTCTCGTACACGCCGCCCTTATCCTTCGAGCCCTCATCATCCGAATATTGCTTCGCGAGCGCCGTCCAATCGCCGCCTGCCTCCAGCTTTTGCTTTACTTCTTGGGCTTTCTTGAGCGCGTCCGCTTTGGACAGCTTGTCCTTGCCCGTTGCCGGATCCTTGAATCCAATAAGGATATGGCGAACCGTTATATTGTTAAAATCAGATGGCGTTTTATCATAAATCGCCTTCATATCCGCTTCCTTCACGCTCTGCTCGGAATGGTCCATCACTGAGACGATCATCCGGTAGTACCATGCCGCATTGTCGACGGTTAGGCCGGACTTCTCCATCTTCGCTTTCATTTCCGCGTTGCTGTCCGCCGTCTTTTTGAACTGGTCAACGAATTTATCGACTTCTTCCTTCGATGCATCCTTGGACTTGTCGTCTACGCGGCTATATAGCACCTTGTAGCCGATGTATTCGCGCAGAAACTGCTCCTTCATGCTCGGAACAGCCAAATACATCTCAGCTTGCTCATTCACCAGGGAGAAGAACCCGAGGTACCGATCGAACTCCTTATCCGTTACCGTGCCATCCTTATACTCAGCAATAACCTTGCCCTCGCCAGAAGCCGGCGCTTTGGTGTCGTCGGTTTTCTTGCCGCAAGCAGCCAATGCAACCGACACTGCCAGCAGCAGAACCAGCCCCACAGCGAAGCTGCGGAAGCCGGAACGGCTGCGTTGCTGTTTATTGTGCAACATCTTGGAGTTCTCCCTTCGATTTCACTGCTTCTTGATAGTCGTGAAGAAACTTCTCTAGCAGCTCCAGCCTTTGCTCCTGATCGAGCCCCTTGCCGCGAAGCAGCAGGAACGGAGGCCCGCCCGCGCCATCATCATCGAACCGCTTGAAACGGTTCTCGTACTTCAGGCAGAGCAGGTCGACCTTCTTCTTATCGATACGCGCCAAATCCCGGACTGCGATACGCAGCTTCCAATCATCGGCTTTCTGTGAGATTTGCTCAATCCCGTACTCGGCGCCATACACTTTCAAGCGGGCGACAGCCAACAGGTTCTCAACCGCAAGCGGCAAATCGCCGAACCGGTCGACAAGCTCATCGCGCAGATCCTCCGTTTCTTCGATCTGGCGAACCGCGGCAACCTTCTTATAAATCTCGATTTTCTGTATGCTGTCATAAATATAATCCGAAGGCAAGTAAGCATCGAGGCTCAAATCAATAACCGTCGTCACTTTGCGCTCTTCGGCCGGTGCCGCGCCATCAAGCTGCGCCTTGCGGGCAGCAACTTCGTCTGCGAGCATCTGCGAGTAGAGATCGAAGCCGACCGATGCGATAAACCCATGCTGCTCCGCCCCCAGCAAATTGCCGGCGCCGCGGATGGCAAGGTCGCGCATCGCGATTTTGAATCCAGAGCCAAGCTCCGTGAATTCTTTGATCGACTGCAGCCTTTTCTCCGCTACCTCGGTCAGCACTTTATCCCGCTGGTAGGTGAAGTAAGCATAAGCAATCCGATTGGAACGCCCAACCCGCCCACGCAGCTGGTACAACTGGGACAAGCCCATTTTGTCCGCATCGTGCACGATTAGCGTGTTCACGTTCGGTATATCGACGCCGGTCTCGATAATGCTCGTGCTGACCAACACATCCGACTCGCCGTCCAAGAAGTCGAGAATCGTCTTCTCCAGCTCCTGCTCGGACATCTGGCCGTGGCCAACAGCGACCCTAGCATCCGGCACAAGCGCCTTGATCTGGTCTGCCATCTGGTGAATGCCCTGCACACGGTTATATAGATAGTATACCTGTCCGCCGCGCGCTAATTCCCGTTCAACGGATTCCCGTACGAGCGCCGCACTATATTCCAGAACGTAGGTCTGCACCGGGAAGCGGTTCTCCGGCGGCGTCTCGATAACCGACAGGTCACGAACGCCAAGCATCGACATGTGCAGCGTCCGCGGTATTGGCGTCGCCGTAAGCGTCAGCACGTCCACGTTCGTCTTCAGCCGCTTCAGCTTCTCTTTATGGGATACACCGAACCGCTGTTCTTCATCAACGATGAGCAGCCCCAAGTCTTTAAATACAACATCCTGCGACAGCAAACGGTGTGTGCCGATGACAATATCGACCGTACCGGCTTTAACGCCCTTCATCGTCTCATTCTGCTCCTTGCGGGAGCGGAAACGGGAAAGCACCTGTACGTTAAACGGATAGCCGGAGAAGCGCTCACGGAACGTCTCATAATGCTGCTGGGCCAAAATCGTCGTCGGCACGAGAATCGCAACCTGTTTGCCTTCGATTGCAGCCTTGAACGCCGCGCGTACGGCGACTTCCGTCTTCCCGTATCCTACGTCCCCGCATAACAGGCGATCCATCGGCCGAGACATCTCCATGTCCGACTTAATTTCACCGATTGCACGCAGTTGGTCGCGCGTCTCATCGTAAGGGAACATCGCTTCAAATTCCTGCTGATACGGCGTATCCTGGCCAAAGGCGAAGCCTGCGCTCGCTTGGCGGTCCGCATACAGCTTGATCAGTTCATCTGCGATGTCCTTCACGGACGAGCGAACCTTCGTCTTCACGCGGGCCCACTCGTTGCCGCCGAGCTTATAAATCTTCGGTTCCTTTTCTTCGGAGCCGACATATTTTTGAATCATATCGATTTGTTCAATCGGAACAGACAGCTTATCGCCGCCTGCGTACATGACATGCATATAATCTTTATGAATTCCGCCAATTTCTAACGTGCCGATTCCGAGATATTTGCCAATCCCATGATTCTGGTGAACGACATAATCGCCAACCTTTAGCTCGGTATAGCTCTTAATCCGTTCGGCGTTATCAATCTTCTTATCGACACGCGTCGCCTTGCGCTGCTTCTGCGAGAACATCTCGCCTTCCGTTATAACCACAAGGTGAATAGAAGGCAGCTCGAAGCCCGCCTGCAAATTGCCTTCAATAAGCGATGGCGGCTCGATTCCGTAATCATGCAGGACACGGCGCATGCGGTCCATCCGTTCCGCGCTGCCTGCGAGCATCATGACGGTCGCTCCTGCCTTCTTCCAACGGTCCATCTCCGACTTCAGCACGTTCATCTGCCCATGGAAGTTTTGCGTCGCACGGCACATGAAATTCATAATGTTTTGCGGCTGTGTATGCGGAATCTGGCGCAGGAATAACGACAGGAATATTGTCTGGTACGCCCGGTAGTGCAAGATCTCATCCGTATCCCGGGCAAGCGGCAATCCCGGAAGCGATTTGCCATGGGACAATAAATGGGTTGCCCACTCCGCCTCGTCCCGCTCCAGTTGCCGCGCCGTCTCGATCAGCCGCAGCGGCTCGTCGAGTATAAGCAGCGTATCTTGTGGCAGGTAGTCTAGCAGCGTATGCCGTTCTGGATATAAGAGCGATACGTATTTGTACATCTCGGAAAAATACTGCTCTTCCCGCAGCTTCTCAATCTCGCTTCCGATCTCGCCCTTTAGTCGCTCCTTCGCTGTGCGATCAGCCATCTTCTCCAGCTGCTTATCCAGCAAATCCTGCGCATGCTGGGCAGCATTCTTAAACCGCCGCTCGTCAGCAGGCAATTCCCTGCATGGCGTGACCACGAACGAATCCAGCTTCTCAAGCGACCGCTGGTCCGAAGCATCGAATGTTCGAATGGAGTCAATCTCCTCATCGAACCATTCCACGCGGCACGCCACCGGCGAGGTTAGCGGGTAGAAGTCAACTATGCCGCCCCTTACGCTCATTTCGCCCTTCGATTCAACGCGGTCGACCCGCTCATAGCCAATTCCGCTCATGCGGCGCAGGAACGTCTCCATCGGGAGCGACTCGCCCACCTTCAGGCTAATTTGCGCATCTGCCATAACGCCCTTAACAGGCACGAATCGCCGAACCCCGCTGAACGGAACGACGACAATCCCGCGAAATCCCTGGGACAGCCGGATCAGCGCGTCAATGCGCTGCGCAAGCGTCTCAGGGCTTGAGACTGCTGCTTCGGCTGCCACCAGTTCATTGGCGGGATATAAGAGCACGTCGCTAGGCGACAGCAGCTCTTGGAGGTCCTCCGCAATTTTCTGTGCGGCGAACATATTATGGGTCACTACAAGCATCGGACGGTCTAAATCAGCTCGGAGCGCCGACACCAGCACCTGACGAGACGAGCCAGCAAGACCAGAAATGAGCTGTTCGCGCATTCCAGCCGTGACGCCCGTCAGTACCGTTTGATAATCCGCATCCGCGGCAAAAGCCTGAATTAACGCTTTCAACGTTAACGGCACCTTCTTTCTACGACGCAAGACAGGCGTCCGCTTCCAATGCACGGGAAGGGCCGCCGATCATAGCGTATAACGATAAACACACAAAGAAGCCTCAGCCCTTTCAATCAATGCCTAGGCCAAGGCTGCAACTCTACACGGCGATCGTTTCCGCATTTATTGAAGCGGATTCGATATGAGCACAAGCTCCGGGTTCGCTTCAAGCGCCTCATTGCAATAATCGCACACGACGCTTACCGTTACGTCCCCATTCGGATTATACGCTATTATATCGCTGCGCTCCTCAGGGGTCAAGAAATGGAAACCGAGCTGCTGCTCCGTCACAGAGCTGCTGTTAATGGATCCAACTGTAGACCGGCAATGCCGGCAAATGTAGTTCACAGCCATATGTATGCCTCCCGAAGAGTCGTTATACGCTCCAGTATGCCCCATCCAGCCGCTTCTAATTCGCCTGCCTGCTTCTACCCATTAAACTTCGCCATCGTCTGCTCGAACGTGGCTTTCAATGCAAACTCTGCCGCATCGCACGTTTGCTCGATCATAATCGCTAGCTTGTCTTGTTCCGCCTTCGGAAAATTGTCCAGTACATAGTCAGCGATATTGCCGCCTGGAAGCGGACGTGTAATGCCCATTCGGATACGGTTAAACGTCTGCGTTCCCGTATGCTGAATGATCGATTTGATGCCGTTATGCCCGCCAGGGCTGCCTTGGTACCGAAGCCGGATGCGTCCCATCTCCGTATCCAGGTCGTCATAAATGACGATAAGATCCTCAAGTGCAACCTTGTAATAATCCATATAAGCGCGCACAGTCTCGCCGGATAGATTCATATACGTCATCGGCTTCAACAACGCAACTTTCGTTCCGCCTACATTTCCTTCCCCGATCAGCGCCTTGCATTTGCTCTGGTTGACATTGATCCCCCAACGCTTGGCAAGTGAATCAATTGCCATAAAGCCGACGTTATGGCGCGTATTCTGATACTTCGAGCCGGGGTTTCCCAGTCCAACGATCCATTTCATTGCGTTTATTCCACTCCTATGAATGCCATTAGCCCGCTTGTTGTCTATCTATTGATTATACACCCAGTGAGCAGAATCCTCTTCACTATGACAAAAAAGGCTGCAATTGCAGCCTTTCGGTATACGGCAAAACATTGCCTTTAGGCTACCCATTCCAAGATGGAATCATCACCTGTTATTGCTTGTTGAGACGTTCTTTCTTGGACTTCGCACGGGAACGGATTTTATCCGCATAACCCGGCTTGTTCACTTGGCGCTCACGTGCGATAGCCAAGTCGCCGCCTGGCACATCCTGCGTAATCGTAGAGCCCGCCACTACATAGGCGCCGTTGCCTATTTTCACTGGAGCGATCAGGTTCACGTTGCTGCCAACGAAAGCATTGTCGCCAATTTCAGTAATCGACTTGTTGAAGCCGTCATAGTTAACCGTAATTGCGCCACAGCCGATATTAACGTCCTTGCCAACTACAGCGTCACCCACATAGCTCAGATGCGATACTTTGCTGCCATCGCCGAGTGTCGCATTTTTCAACTCGACGAAATCGCCGATTTTGCACTCCTTGCCAAGCTTAGATCCTGGACGAAGGTTCGCATACGGGCCAACTGCGCTATCGTCACCTACAACAGAATCTACGGCAACCGAATATTTGACCGAAACGCCATTGCCTAGCGTAACGTTCGTCAGATCGGCTTGCGGCCCGATTACACAATCCTCGCCGATGACCGTGTTGCCGCGAAGCACTGTGCCCGGATAAATAATCGTATCCGCACCGATAACAACGCCTGCTTCAATATAAGTCGCTGCTGGGTCGATAATCGTAACGCCATTGATCTGATGTTTGCGCACGATACGGGCGCGCATCAGTTGCTCCGCTTCTGCCAGGCCAACGCGGTCATTCACGCCGATGCCCTCAGCAAAGTCAGCTGCAATATGGGCTTCCACCGTCTCGCCAGCCACACGCAAGATTTCGAGCACATCCGTCAGGTAGAACTCGCCTTGCGCGTTATCGTTCTTCACGAGCTTAAGTGCCTCGAACAGCTTGCGGTTATCAAAGCAGTACATGCCCGTATTAATTTCATCAATTGCCGCTTCTTCCGGCGAGCAGTCTTTCTGCTCCACAATACGAAGCACTTGCCCATTCTCGCCACGAATAATCCGTCCAAGCCCTTGCGGGTTAGGCACAATCGCGGTCAATACTGTTGCCGCAGCCTTCGCCCCGTTGTGCTTCTCTAACAGTTGGCCAATTGTCTCCGATGTTACGAGCGGCGTATCGCCATACAGGATAACCGTCGTGCCCTCTTCCTCGCCTACCAAGCCCGCTGCTTGCTGAACGGCATGCCCTGTACCCTTTTGCTCCGATTGCAGCACGAATTCCGCCCGATCGCCGAGCGTTGCTTTTACAAGCTCTGCACCGTGGCCAACGACCACAACTTTCCGCTCACATGCGGATGCGTCAACGGTATCAAGCACATGCTCGACCATCGCTTTGCCGCTCACTTGATGCAGTACTTTATATAACTTCGATTTCATCCGTTTGCCTTGGCCTGCGGCAAGGACGATTGCGATTAATTTCATGGTGACCCTCCTAAAGGTATTAAACATAAGCTTATTTTTGCGATTGATATGATCCAATTCCGCATAATCTCTATAGAATATATCGTATTCGTATCAAAAAGAAAAGAGAGCCCGCAGGCTCCCCTCATCTCATTATTACGCTCCTTCTTCGATAACTTCTTCTTCCACAGCAGCGCGCTCGTATTCAGCGAGTACAGCAGCTTGGATTTTCTCCCGGGTAGTAGAAGAAATTGGGTGAGCGATATCCCGGAATTCTCCGTCCGGAGTCCGCTTGCTTGGCATCGCTACGAACATTCCATTGTTACCGTCGATGACGCGGATATCATGAACGACGAACTCGTTGTCAATGGTAATGGATGCGATGGCTTTCATGCGGCCCTCCGAATTTACACGTCGGAGTCTGACATCAGTAATTTGCACTTGTGTTTTCACCACCTTTGCCTCTTGAAGACTTGGTGTATAATTCCACACATTTATGCTAATTCCTTCTGTTTTTTTGGTAATCTTATGCTCTAAATATAAAAATTTTTCCGATTTGAAAACTTTTCGCTATCATTCGACAGGCGTCGATGCAATCAATTCTATTTCGACAAGAACATCCTTCGGCAGCCTTGCCACCTCTACTGCAGAGCGAGCCGGTTTATGCTCTCCAAAGTAAGAAGCATAGATCGAATTGATGTCTGCGAACTGGTTCATGTCCTTCAGAAACACAGTAGCTTTAACCACATTTTGAAAAGAGGTTCCCGCTGCTTCAAGTACTGCCTGCAGGTTGCGGAACACTTGATGCGTTTGCTCCTCGATGCCGCCCGCCACGACTTGCCCGTCAGCTCCAAGTGGAATTTGGCCCGAGGTAAACAACAGGCCGCCCAGCTTCACCGCATGGCAATAAGGCCCAATCGCCGCCGGCGCGCCGGCCGCGTTAATAAGTTGGGGTTGATCCTTCATCACAAAATCCCTCCATTAATTACGTTCTATTGAAAGAAGTTGCCGGGCACTACTGTCGTCTGCTTCGTCTTCAAGTCAACAGCTGTTACTTTCGCAAGTGAGATGTAGTCCTCTAACAAGCGTTCCTCTGTGCCCAGCTCGCCTGACTCAACGAATACGCCGACTCCGGCCACCTTCGCATTAAACTCGCCAAGCAAGTCCATCATGCCTTGAATGGTTCCGCCCGCTTTCATAAAATCATCAATAATCAAAACACGCGAATGTTCACGCAATGTGCGCCTAGCCAATGACATCGTTTGGATGCGCTTATTGGAACCGGATACATAATTGATGCTAACGGCCGAACCTTCCGTTACCTTGTTGTCGCGGCGAACGATCACAACGGGCAAGTTCAAGCAAGCCGCCGTTGCGTATGCAAGCGGAATGCCTTTCGTTTCAACTGTCATGATGACGTCGATCTCGCGATTCGCGAACGCCGTTGCGAACATTCTTCCAAGCTCCGACAGCAGCTCAGGCTGGCCGAGCATATCGGTCATGAACAAATAGCCGCCAGGAAGCACCCGTTCCGGCTGCTCCAATTGGCGGCATACGCTTTGAATAATAGAAATCGCCGCATCGTGGCGGATCTTTGGCGTGTACTTAACGCCCCCCGCTGCGCCTGCATGCGTGTGGAGTTCGCCAATCCCCTCGTCCTCGAATACCTCTTTTATAATCGCCAAATCTTCGCTAATCGAAGACTTCGCGGATTGATAACGGTCAGCGAATGCTGTAAGCGAGATTAAAGTATGGGGGCGGTTGAGTAAGTATTGTGTCATCTCTACGAGTCGAGCGCTACGTTTAAGCTTTTTCAAAACTACCACTCCCCGCTAAATCCGAATATTATAAAGCCAATATAACATTTTTATACGGATTTAATCAAGGATATGGGGATACTACGTCAACATTCTTACCACATACACTTCTTTACAGAAGCCGCGCAAGCCATTGTAGATTCGCGCCAGCTTAGCCTCCTTGGACACAAGGCCGAACACCGTTGGCCCACTGCCTGACATAAGTACGCCTTCCGCACCCAATCGTTGCATGCTTTCCTTCAGTTGAAGTACTTCGGGATAGTGTTTCAATGTTACTTTCTCGAGCACATTGCCTAACGACGAACACATATCGTTAAACGAACCGCGCGAGATCGCAGACAGCATGTCCTTCATCGAAGGATGCTCGGTTAGCTCAGCGGCCTTGAATCGGCCATAGACATCCGCAGTCGATACGTTAATCGGCGGCTTGGCTAATACGACCCAGCACTGCGGCGGGTTATCGATTTGCTCAAGCCGCTCACCGCGGCCCGTTGCCAGAGCCGTTCCTCCTGTTACGCAGAATGGCACGTCAGAGCCAAGCTCTGCACCGAGCACACAGAGCTCCTGATCCGATATGCCTAGTCCCCATAAGCGGTTAAGGCCACGAAGCGCAGCTGCTGCGTCGCTGGAACCGCCAGCAAGGCCAGCAGCTACCGGGATTTTTTTGTCTAGATGAATATATACACCCTTACGTACGTCGTAACGGTCTTTAATTAACTTCGCAGCTTGAAAAGCTAAGTTCTTCTCATCAAGCGGTATGTATCCAGCTTGGCTAGATATAATAATTTGGTCCCGCTGTAGCTCTTCCATCTCAAGGCGGTCAGCTAGATCGACCATCGTCATAATCATTTCGACCTCATGGAAGCCGTCCTCCCGTTTATGGAGAACATCGAGCAGCAAATTTATTTTGGCGGGAGCCTTCTCGTATATTTTCATCATTTTCACCCGTTCGTATGGTTAACTTCACCTATTATAACAAACGGAATGAAGAAATGCGAAAGGAGTTGCAAAACACGCTTATCCTTCCAACTTCATCCGACAAAAGTCCCCCAGACATTCCGCCGGGAGACTCCTTCTTCAGTCACTATTGCCGCGTTTTATCTGCAGCAGCTTGCTCGGCCATTTGGATCGCCCGCTTCACCATATTGCCTGCATCCTTCGCTTTAATGCTGCCCCAACCTTCTTGCTGAACCGTATCATAAAATCCGAGATCCTTCGCCAGCTCATACTTAAGTTGCTCTGACATGACACTTCTTCTGCGTCTGCTCATCGTCCATCCTCCTAATGAAATTGTAATGATGGCATGCCTAGTATGCGGCAGGAGAATGGCTTTCATGCGCCAGCGTTGCTCAAGAATAAAAAAAGAAGCGTATGCCCTATAGCGGACATACGCTTCAAACTGCCAGTTCCATACATCGAACCAGCCCATTCATTGTATATACGTAATGCGAACCTGACCTTCATCGTTGCATACGTGAACTTCGACCGATTCGGTCAATATATCCGCATAACTGTAAGAGACACGCTTGAACGCGCTCTCTTCCTGATCGAGCTTGACAATGAAAACAGATGGGTAGATTTCTTCCAATACACCGGTGCGTTCGATGGTCTTACGTCGGCCCCCATTCGCACGGAGACGAATTTTGGAACCAACATGAGCTTCCAAGCTGCGTTTGATTTCCGACAGCGCATTTTTTGCCATTGTCCACTACCACCTCTTTCTCGTCCATTATAAACGAGTGAGGGACAGATAGTCAAATTAACAAATTATTATATCAGCCAACAAAGTTTTATGTCAATAGTAATTTCGACCCTTTTTATAAAATTTTGCATAGAAAAAAGGTCCGTCGTACATATTATAAAGTTACGCTCGTCGAAGCAGGCGGTTTAACCCATTTGGGCTTCGGCAGCCCTACCCGAAGTCGGCCAACCGTCTCAATCCCGCCAACCCCTTCAATGCCACTGATTGTGCCATGAATAACATCCGGCAAATCAATCGTTTCACGAATCGGGGTAGCACTTGCTTTGATCGCGATATAAACAGGGTCGAGCGCATGGATCAAAATCCGCCCAGGAGAGCTAGCGAAGTTAGAGCCCGCTTGCAGGAGAGCCTCATAATGGGACTGGCAAGCGCCCGCGATCACGACGAGCGAATCCCGATTTTTCTCATAATCACGCGCAACGCGTACGCTGTTTACGAAGTTCTGCGAATTTTTGTAGCTGCTTATGCTCGCCAAATCTTCTTGGCGCCGATTTTTAAGTACGCCATCATGGCCCGTAATGACGACGATATCGGGCTTTAGCTCGGGAAGCAGCCGGTACAGCAGCTCCGGCATCTGGCTTTCGTGTACGTGAATGCCATGTGCCGGTACGCGCATCTGCGAGTATAGCTGCATGCTTTTGCGCATATAATTGCCGTCCCCGTCCAGATGGAGCACCTTGCCCGGCATCTCATAGAAAGGTTGGTTGGATTTGCTGTTCGGTGATGGCGACGCGGATGCTGATGCAAACCGGATCGGATCATCTTCATGCACGGGAGGCCGCTGCTGCTGCATCCGGCGCATCGACTCATTTACTTTAATACGAACCCGCTGAGACGCTTGTGTCGAATCCGGATCGTTCACGACCGCAAGGTCGACAATCGGGGAATCCGCAAGCAGCCGATAGTCCGTGCCTTTCAGGACAGCTAGTTGGTTATCTCTTAATTGTTCAATGCGGAACAGCACGTCACCGCCGTATGATTTGCGGACAACCAGGTCCCCTTGCTTCATGGGCGAATCACCTCTTCGTCTATCCTATGGGTGAATCCCAGAGATGGTGACTGGCGATTGTAATCTAGGACAGGCCGAGCCCTGCATCATACAGCGCCGCACTCAGCTTAGCGAACTCCTCAAGCGAGAGTGTCTCCCCGCGCCTGCTTGGCTCAATGCCGCATCCCTCCATCAAGGAAACCAACATTTCACGCTGGTCCTTGCCCAGCCATGATGACATATTGTTCATTAGCGTTTTACGGCGCTGCGCGAACGAGGCTTGGACTACACGGAAGAAATGGTCTTCATCCCTCGTTTCAACAGCTGGCTTCTCTCTAAGCGATAGCTTAATTACTGCAGAATCTACATTCGGCTGCGGAATAAATACCGTATGCGGTACCGTGCAGACGATGCTCGGCTCGCAATAATACTGGACAGCTACGCTCAAGCTGCCAAATTCTTTGCCGCCCGGCTTCGCCGCCATGCGATCGGCCACTTCCTTCTGGATCATAACAACGATATGCTCAAGCGGCAGGCGCTCCTCAAGCAACTTCATCAAGATTGGCGTCGTCACGTAGTAAGGGAGGTTGGCAACCACACTCACGCCTGACAGCCCACTGAACCGCTCTGCAAACAGCTCATGAAGATTAAGCTTCAATACATCTGCGTGAACGACCTCAACATTGGACTCTCCAGCAAGCGTATCGCGCAAAATCGGGATGAGCCGATTATCGATCTCCACCGCCGTTACCTTCCCCGCGGAACGTGCCAGATGCTGCGTCAATGCGCCAATGCCTGGGCCAATCTCAAGCGCACCTTTGGTTTCATCCAATTCAGCAGCCGCTACGATTTTGTGCAAAATATTTTGATCGATCAGAAAGTTCTGGCCGAGGCTCTTCTTGAACTCAAACCCATATTTCTTCACGATATCACGCGTACGGGTCGGAGTTGCCACCTCCACCGCTGCTTGCTGCCCTTGCCGTTCTGTGCTCTCACCCATGGCTAGCCACGCTCCTGTTCCAATTGCTGCTCCATCTTGCGCCTTGCTTCATTAAATTCCGTCTTTGTAATTCGGAAGCTCACACACCGTTTGAAAAAGGTTTTGCCATTCGCATATCCGATGCCAAGCAGCTTGCCGATTACTTCACGCCGTTCTGATGCTTGCGGGTGAACGATAAGCCCTGCTTCGATTAAGTCTTCCCATCCCACTTCGACTGAACCGCCTTCGCCTGCCAGCTGCTCGGTACGCACATTAGCCAATGCCTTACGAATGGCTTCGGGCGTCGCGTTCTCTACGCCAATGTCACCCTTATACATCGCTTCCTCTTCCGGCAGAAAAGCATGCTTGCACCCTGGCACGCGCTGCGCAACAATGCGGCGAATCCGTTCTCCCGCATGGTCGGGATCGGTGAAGATAATGACTCCCCGCCGTTCCTTAGCTAGCTCAACCCGCTTCAGCACGGCTTCACCAATTGCCGACCCGCCCGTTTCAATTGTATCTGCTTCTACAGCCCGCTTAATGGCTGCTGTATCGTCTTTGCCTTCAACTACAATAATTTCTTTAATCACGTTGCGCCATTCCTTTCCACTAGCCAGTTCCTCATGCTGCGAAGCGCTTTATTGCGACCCTTGCGGGACCAGCTCCCAGCATGCAAAAAGAAGAGGCATTCGCCTCTTCTTATGATGGCATATTTAGCTTGGAAATACGATAATTATGTGATACACACCTTAACTCGATGAAGGTTTGTTCGGACCGATCACGTACACCGTATAGCCGCGCTTGGTGCCGAATTTCTCGGCATAGTCTTCGCTATCGAAGTACACATCAA
This sequence comes from Paenibacillus sp. MMS18-CY102, assembly GCF_009789195.1. GTDB lineage: Bacteria > Bacillota > Bacilli > Paenibacillales > Paenibacillaceae > Paenibacillus_T. Next base: position 16,820 of record NZ_WSTC01000049.1, read on the forward strand.
TCTTATTCCCCTTAACCGCGCTGCCTTTGTCCTCCGCTCGACGGAATCCTAGGCCTTCGATATATACCCACCAACCGATCGGAATTACTTTCGGATCGACTGCAATTGTCCGTCCCTCTTTGACGCGGGCGCCAGAGGCCGTAATGCCATATTGCGGATGGTTTTTGCTCTTGCCCGTAGACTGCACGCCAGCCGAATAAGCGGTCAACGTAACACCCTTGAGGATTTTCTTCGCCTTAAACGTCCGGCCGCTCATCGAGAACGTCTCCACGCTTGGGGTCCTCGTCGATAACGTCGTCACCTTCGGCTCGATCTTCTTCGTGCCAATTGCTACAACCTGATTAACTGCCGCCGTCTGCACGGTTTTCGTCACAAGCTCAGTTGAGATGAGCTTGCCGTCCTCATAGACGTTTTCGAACTGTTTAACAAGAAGGCCTTCCTTGCCGGTCTTCACAAGCTTCTCCTTCCCTGTTTCCAAGGTCGGATCATTTTGTTTCACGATTATGAATGGCACCTTATGCTCAGAACGCGACATCTCGCGATTCACGCGTACGACCTTGACTGACATATTAGGCAGCAAAGCCGTCCCAAGCGACGGATAGACCTTATCATAACCACGAACAGGAATATTCAATTCCTCGATCGCTGCTTGCACAGTTCTCTCGGTCGTGTACACTGTCCGAGTCTTGCCATCAACCATTACAGTCAATGGGAGAGCCTGATCGATAATGATTCGGTCTCCATCTTTGATCGCTGCATTCAGGGGTACGGATACCTCATCATGCGGACCAACCGTAATAGCTTGTTCATCCAGTAGGCGTTGCAGGACCCATTGCTTCGTTTTCACGACGCTCTCTTGTCCATTCACTACTACGGAGACGCTTTTCTCAGCCGTTCCGTACAACAACACCAATAACATGAAAGTCATAGCGATTGAGATAATAGCACTCAAAATAATCAAACGCAAGTTTTCATGCTTCCATCGCAATGCGAAAGACATGCTGGATGATCGTTTACCATGGGTATCCATCTTCGGAAATATGCCCACTTCTTCGGTCCTCCTTCAAAGCCCCGCCGTCGAGTGTTTTGCATGATTGAATTGACGCGACTATAGTATATTGGCGTGACAAAGCCACGCTCCAGCTTCCTTCCCTCTCACCTCCATGATTAACCCTATGTCGACGTTTTCTCCTTTATTCAAAAGAAAAGAAGCCGTCAACAGAGGATCATCTGCTTCGTGGCTTCCCGGGTAAACACGAAAAAACATGGAAAGTGGGATTCGAAGGTTGATCTCTCTTATTCGCTTACGAGGTTAGCTGTCGGATTCGGGCTAGAGATCCTGCCCTATTCGCTCTGCTATCGGCGGATCATGTCGATCTCGTTCGTGCCCGATGCAGGGTTGCGAAATTCACCCCATTTTTGGATCAATGCTTCCGCGTTGCCGGCTAATCAGGCCGTTACAATGCTTCCACATTTGGTTCCCCCGTTCTCCGTTAGGAGATTAAGCGTGTTACTGGAAATCCAATACATTGTGTAAGTTCTGAAATGAATCATACCCCGTGTTCGCCAACCTTGTAAAGAACCGATTAAAGACGATTTTTACGATATTTAAGGAAATTCAGCCAAAAGAGAAGCGGTTAATGCAAGGAAATCTACTTTTATCATCCATTTGGTTCGATTTCCTCCCGTTTCCGCCCATTATCGCTCAAAACGGAAACAATTTTTGGCATTTACGGACGTTAAATATCCGATTTCCTTTACCGTTTTGCCTTTTATTGCAGCAGCTGCTTCCGCTACAAGAGCGACGTAAGCAGACTCATTTCTTTTCCCTCTAAAAGGATGTGGTGCCAAATAAGGGGCATCTGTTTCGATCAACAAACGGTCGTCCGGCACCTTCGCAAGCACGTCCTTGGGAACCTTCGCATTCGTGAAGGAAACCGGCCCTCCGAACGAAATATAGAAGTTCATGTCGAGACAAGCTTTAGCCGTTTCCCAACTGCCAGAGAAGCAGTGCATTACGCCGCCGACTTCCTCCGCTTTCTCTTCCTTCAATATACGTATAACATCCTCATGGGCATCCCGATTGTGAATCACGATGGGCTTGCCTACTTTGCGCGCTAATTGAATCTGCTCACGGAACACCCGCTGCTGCACATCCTTAGGTGATGTATCCCAATGGTAATCAAGCCCGATCTCGCCGATCGCGACGACCTTGGGGTGGCTCATCAACGATTCAATCCATTCCAGATCGCCCGGCTGCATGTGGATGCTCTCGACCGGATGCCAGCCTACTGCCGCATAGATAAAATCATATTTCTCAGCTAACGCCATCGTCGTTGGAATCGTCTCACGGTCAAAGCCAATATTGATCATAAGCTCAACGCCCGCTTCACGGGCCCGGGCGATAGCTTCCTCGCGATCATTGTCGAATTTATGGTTGTCCATATGCGTATGTGTGTCAATTAATGTAACCATGCTGTGCCTTTCATTCCCTTCATCATGTGTCTCTTCATTAATACCCAAAAATCTTGCGAATACGCTCGTCTAGCCGGTGGGCGACAGGCCGCAGCAGGTCATCTGGATAATACCAGCGATGCTTGCCCTGATGAAGCCCGCTCAATGAACGGATGATGTCCGATCGTGCCGAAATTTCGGCAATGTCCCCTTTTGCGTCAAGCAGAAGGATCGGAGGCTTTTCGTTGCCCTTCTTATTCGTTCCTGCATCTGGTTGGTACACATCGTAAGGAAGATCGAATGGGAAGTCAACCTCTAGATGGTAATCAGGCTGCAGGCCTGCCCGTTTTAGTTGGAGCTTCGCTTCATCAAACAGTTCTTCGCTGTGATTGTTCACGACAACATCCTTATATAACCGGCGATGGAGGAACCGCCTTGACAGGTCAGACAGCCATTCATCACGCTCATCCGCCCATGCCATGAAAACGGTTTGTGCAAGCGCTTCATCTAATAGGAAGTAATCGTCTGTCGTTAATTCATTTTGAAATAAACGAAGCAATGGCCTTGGCAACCACTCGAATCGATAACCGTCGAGATAGAGTTCTTTTGCCCTCCGCAAAATTTGCTTCAATATAATCTCCGAACTGCGTGTCACCGGGTGGAAATACACTTGCCAGTACATTTGATACCGCGACATCAAATAGTCCTCTACCGCATGCATGCCGCTCTCTTTGACTACAATTCGCCCTTGATAAGGACGAAGCACCCGAAGGATACGCTCTAGATCAAACGTGCCATAATGGACCCCTGTAAAATAAGCATCCCGCAACAAATAATCCATGCGATCCGCATCCATCTGGCTTGAAACTAGATTGACTACGATCGGCTTGTCGTATTTCTTCTTAATAATGGCGGCGACCCGCTCCGGAAACCGATCATCGATTTCGCGCAACACTTGATTGACCTCGGTATCGCCCATAATAATTCGACAAGTCCAGTCTTCGTGATCCGTGTCGAATACATCCTCAATAGAATGGGAGAAAGGGCCGTGCCCTAAATCATGCAGCAGCGCCGCGCATAATGCTGGCAGCCTCTCTTGCCTTGGCCAATCCGAATACTCATTACGCTCGAATTGTGAGATAATCCGCCTCGTAATTTCATATACGCCTAGTGAATGCGAGAATCGGCTATGCTCTGCGCCATGAAAGGTCAGATAGGAGGTGCCTAGCTGTCGAATTCTCCTTAATCGTTGAAATTCTTTCGTATTAATTAAGTTCCATATCAACTGATCTTGAACGTATACGGATTTATGTACGGGATCTTTAAATACCTTTTCTTCCGCAAGCTGACGTTCTATGACAATCACACCCCTTAAGTGCTAATATGTTCAAGAATTCGACACAGCCTCTTAATATTTTGTCGAAAAGTGTCGTGTATTCATTTCCAAACGACTCGCCTATGATGTATAGTAATAGTATCTTAATAATGCCCTAGTTTACAGGTGAAACAGAAAAGATTAGCGCATTTTAACATATTTTCTGGGTTGACTGTTCTGGGTATTCTTGGTACTATATTAATCATATAAAGTAAAAACGTGTCGAATAGTGACGATTTTATTTAAATGAGAGGGGAAACGATTACTATGATGAAATCTACTGGTATCGTCCGTAAAGTTGATGAGTTAGGCCGTGTTGTTATTCCAATCGAATTGCGCCGTACGCTTGGTATTGGAGAGAAGGACGCGCTTGAGATTTACGTGGACGGAGAGCGCATCATGCTCAAGAAATATGAGCCAGCTTGCATCTTCTGCGGCAATGCAGAGAACGTTGCTTACTTCAAAGGAAAAATTGTTTGCAATGTTTGCCTATCAGAATTGCCTACACCTGTGACAAAATAAGAATTATAGGTTATAATGTACTTATCCACATGTTAATTCTAACCTTTTTAATACTCCTTATGCCTTCCTGCGCTAGAACCCGGCCAGGAAGGTCCTTTTTTTGTGGACAAATAGTGGATAACGCTAAGCGTTATCCACTTTCATTTTTCCGCATAACGGCATTATAAACATCCCGCTTCTGCATCGATCGGTCCTGCGCCGTCCGCTTGATTGCTTCCTTCCGGTCCAATGCATGCCGGTCTTCGTAATGCTTGACATGCTCCTCCAACGCCAGTGCTGCCCACCAAGGCTCGCTTTGCCCGGGGATGCCTGCAATCTGCACATAGTCTGCCTCTTCGCCCTCTGCAACTGCCATACTGCCGCCTGCCCCACTGGCTGAAGCCCGTCCTTCAACTACGACTACGTACTCGCCTAATGGCGGATTCTCTTCTAGCCAAGCCAGGCATTCGCTGATCGTCCCTCTTGCTGCTTCCTCATGGCGTTTCGTCAGCTCCCGCACCATCGCAATTCGCCGATCGCCAAGCACCTCTAGCATCACCTTTAACGTTTTTCCTATACGGTGGGGAGATTCATAGAACAGCAATGTTCCATTCTCGTATCCTAATGGCGTTAACCACTCCATTAGCGCCTTGCGCTGCCGCGGAGGAAATCCAACGAATAAGAATCTGTCTGTAGGCAGACCTGATATAATAAGCGCCGATAGAGCTGCGTTCGCGCCCGGAATGGGAACAACCGCAATCTGCTTCTCCACAGCATCCCGCACAAGATCTGCCCCAGGGTCAGAGATAGCTGGCAGCCCGGCATCGCTGACTAGCGCTATCGACTTGCCTTCCTCCAGCATCCGAATAAGCTCCGGTCCGCTTGCCTGTTTGTTATGCTCGTGGTAGCTTACTAGCCTTGTTTGAATCTCAAAATGGGTCAATAGCTTCCTCGTTTGCCTAGTATCCTCTGCCGCGATCAGGTCGACTTCACCTAATGTGCGTACGGCACGATAAGTCATATCTTCTAGATTGCCGATAGGTGTGCCAACAAGATATAAGGTTCCGCTACCGTTAGCGTTCCCATTAGCATTTGCCGGTGTTGCCGAAGCTTTAAAACTCTTTTGAACAAACATTAGCTCTCCCCCTCCTTCTCCTGCCCGTCCGACCATACTCCATTGTTGCCATAGTAGAGTCTCTTGAGCTCCTCCGTATATTCCCGTTCTTTGGTGTATACGATCAGCGGAGGCAGCAGCTTAACAGACGGCTTGCCATCCCGTATTGCCTCAATTAACAGCATATTAGCTTCCGCTTCCGCATGTGGGTGAACGAATCGAATCCGCTTAGGCTCCAGCTTCCAGCGGCGGAATGACTCGAGAATGTCCATTAATCGGTTCGGCCGATGCACCATCGACACCTTGCCGCCTGTACGCACCAGCCTAGCACTCGCCTCAACCACTTCATCTAGCGTGCAGTGAATTTCATGGCGGGCAATCGCGTAATGCTCATTTTCATTCTGGTCGCCAGTTTGCGTCTGCATATAAGGGGGATTCACCGTTACTGCATCATAAATGCCTTGGCCCGCCGTACGAGGGTATGTGCGCAAATCCCCTTCAATGATATGGATTTGATCGTCCAGTTGATTATGTTTAACACTGCGCTTCGCCATATCAGCCAGCCGTGGCTGGATCTCTACTGCATCGATAGCTGCGCGTGTACGCGTTGATAGCAACAAAGGTATAACCCCATTGCCTGTACATAAATCAACGACTCGCCCTCTAGGCGGAATGCTTGCGAACCGAGCAAGCAACACTGCGTCCATCGAGAAGCTAAACACCTCTCGGCTCTGTATAATTTGAAGCTCCTTCGTCATCAAATCATCGAGTCGCTCCCCCTGCAGCAGCGCCTGGCCTTGGCCCTCGCTTGCTTGATCGCCAGCTTGCAATTGCTCTATATCCTTGTTCAATTATGCTCCCCCATCTCTCTCGCCGCTCCATGCTTGTTAACCAAACAAAAACAAAGACCCTTTCGGGTCTTGTTTGTTATGCTTTATTTATTCAAGAAGGACAGGCAGAACAAGCAATCGCCTTCTGTTCGCAGATGCCCGTAGTAGACATTGCAGATATGAAATCCTTCATGGTACAAACGTGCCAGATTATCATGCCCGCCGCTAACTGCCGGCAATGGTTCAGGCTCTGTAACAGCCGGATTGGTTGACCCCACACCGCTTTCATGAGGGTGGTCATGGTGAAATGACTCATCCGCTGCGGCAGGCTCCTCTTGAGGCTCCAAGAAAGGAGTTCCTTGCCTTAACAGCTTGTGCAGTTGATTGTTTTCTATACTAAGCCGCTTATTCTCTTCAAGCAATGACTTAATATGCCGTTTCAGCAATCCGAGTTCAGCATGAATTCCGCCAACCCGGCCCTCCAGCTCGTCCATTTGTACAAACAGATCATTTTTATTATCCAAATCAGTTCCCACCTCAGGACCTTGATGGAACGGGTTATTTCACGACGACATCATCCAGCGGAAGCTCTTTCGGCTTGCCGCCAATGTCGAGCAGTTGTACGTATACTGTCTTGCTCCCCGCATTAATACCGGTAACTTTGCCTTCACCTAGCGACGTAATGACAATCTTGCCAATCGACGGGAGTTCCTCACGAATGCTCTCGTAGTTATCATGCTCAAACTTCAAGCAGCACATCAATCGCCCGCACAGCCCAGATATCTTCGTTGGGTTGAGCGATAGGTTCTGGTCCTTCGCCATCTTAATGGATACAGGCTCAAAATCACCTAGCCATGAAGAACAGCAAAGCACCCGTCCGCAAGGTCCGATGCCGCCTAACATCTTAGCTTCGTCACGAACACCGATCTGGCGAAGCTCAATCCGGGTACGGAATACACCGGCTAAATCCTTAACTAACTCACGAAAATCAACTCTGCCTTCCGCGGTGAAGTAGAATATTATTTTATTGCGATCAAATGTAAACTCCACATCTACCAACTTCATCTTCAACTGGTGGTTGCGGATTTTCTCCAAGCAAGTTGTGAACGCTTGGCTTGCTGATCGTTTATTTTCTTCTACTACTTTCGCGTCGGCTTCGTTCGCGATCCGTATTACTTTCTTAAGGGGGAGGACAACATCCGATTCACCGACCTGTTTTTGTCCAACCACCACTTTACCGTACTCGATGCCGCGAGCCGTCTCGACGATCGCATGCTGATCTTTCGCTACGGGCAGATCGACGGGATCAAAGTAATAGATCTTGCCCGCTTTCTTGAAGCGGACACCGACGACATTATACAAGGCATTAGCCCTCCTGTAGATTCACCAGTAATTGCTCGAGTGCTAACTGTGTTGACACATGGGCACGTATCCGCCTGCCACACTCCAGCACCTGCTCCATGCATGTCACCCAACCATCCGGGGTACGGGCGAATGCATGTTTACTTATCCAATCCGACTGATCTATGAAAACCATATCTTCAGGCCTTCCAGCCTGATAATGAATCATGTCTTTAAACCAAAGCAACAACATGGCGAGCAAAAGCTGCGGATCTTGTCCGGCCTCAGCCTTAACGACCTGCTGCTGAACCGTCACAATCGCTGCAGTGAATCGGCTTATGCTCTCCTTTCCTAATTGTATCACTACGTTTCTCGTTTCTGCAAACCCATTCTGCTGGATAAGCGTGCGGCATGCCTCTGGGCCCGAAGCTAAACGGCTGGCAGTCCTCACAAGAGCAGACGGGAATCCTTCAGCCTCGAGAGCAGCTACAATCTGTTGAGGGCCTAACGGGGCAAACGGAATGGCCTGAACACGTGACCGAATCGTCGGAAGCACTGCTTGTCCGTTGTCTGTCAGCAACAGTGCAACAATCGGCGATTGCGGTTCTTCAAGAAACTTCAACAAGCTGTTCGCTGCCTGCAGCGTCATCGTCTCCGCCCGCTCAACAATATAGACCTTGCGGGATTCCCCTGCATTGCGATACGACATTTCCCGCTGCAGCTGTTGAATCTGCCCAAGCTTTATCGACTGCCCATCAGGCTCAATTTGATACAAATCCGGTTGGTTGCCATGCTCAAACTTCCGGCATTCGATACATTGGCCGCAAGCATCTTCTCCGCCAGCAGTACAGAACAACGCTTTGGCAAAAGCAAGCGCAAGTACTTTTCGCCCAGTTCCGCGAGGTCCACTGAACAAATAAGCATGCGATATTTTCCCGCTTCGCAGCGCATAACGCAGCATTCCTTTTGCCTTCTCTTGCCCTGGAACTTCGTCCATACTCATGCTGCGCATTTCCTTCCTTCTTCTAGAAGAACAAGTTAATGAGCAGCCCTCGGATCTCTCCAATTTTGCTTAATAACTCGATCCTTCCTTGTTCGGTCTGAAGCAGCTCTTCGGCCATCTCGATTAATTTCTCATCGATTTCATCAAGCAGCTTGTACCGCTTAATGCGACCGCGCCGGTCAAAGCCGCGATGCTCCTTCAATCCAACGCCGCGCCTGACGGTATCCTCCAGAAATTTTTTGATCATTTGCTGATATTGCTTCAATTCTCGAACAGTCATGGATCTTGCTAACCGTTCCCCTTGATTATGAATATCCTGCAACTTGCGCTGCAGCTGCTCTGTCGTACGTTCCGAGTCGTTTTGATGCAAGACGTCGGAGAAGCTTCTCGTTACGATCGCTTTGTTCGACTGGTCTGGCCGCGAACGCTGTTCAAGCGGACGCCAACCTGATTCGATTTTCATCTGTCGCCACGCCCTATTCTGTCACGTTTATCGTTAATAATGCTCGAACCGCTCCACCGGAACGACGAAGACAGCAGCCCCACCCACCTGTACCTCGACAGGGAACGGGATATAAGAATCTGCTGAACCGCTCATCGGTGACATCGGCGTTACGAGCTGATCTCTTACCTTACAGTTGGAACGGATAACCTGCAAAACCTCATGAACGCGATCATCTTCAATTCCGATCATAAATGTCGTATTACCGGCTCGGAGAAATCCTCCTGTGCTTGCCAGTTTAGTCGCACGAAGACCTTCTCGAACGAGCGCATTGGACAACCTGTTGCTATCCTTATCTTGCACGATTGCGATGACTAGTTTCATCCTCAATCCCTCCCATGACTTTCAACGGTAATCGGCCATCCTTAATATTTTGACATCGATTGCCTAAAATCCTGCCCATCGTTCCAGGATTATCGACATACATTGCCCTAGGACTTCATCAGACGATTGTTCGGCATCAATTACAACGATCCGGTCACTATATGCTTCAGCTAGCTGAAGGAAGCCTTCCCTTACCTGTTCATGAAATGTTATTGCCTCTAAATCAATTCGGTTAATCTCCCTCACTTCCGCTTCTTGAATGCGACGTAATCCTACCTCTGGCCTTACGTCCAAATACAGCGTTAGCTTAGGCATTATCCCATCGATAGCGAATGCATTAATGGCCATGACAGCTTCCACGCCAATTCCACGCGCATGCCCTTGATAGGCAAGGCTGCTATCAATAAACCGGTCACATAGCACAACATGCCGATTCTCCAGTGCTGGGATAACCTTCTCGACCAGGTGCTGCCTTCTCGCAGCAGCATACAGCAATGCTTCCGTTCTGCCATCCATCCCGGTATGGTTCCGGTCCAGAATAACGGAACGAATTTGCTCAGCGATTGGGATTCCTCCCGGCTCGCGAGTCGTCGTAACTGTATGTCCAAGTGCAGATAGCGCCTCAGCCAAGCGGCTAATAACAGTTGTCTTGCCAGCGCCTTCTCCACCCTCTATTGTAATGAAAACACCCTGTTCCAATGTTAACGCCTCGATTCGTCTTAAATCCTTCTAGTAGGTTTCCCTTATCCTTCATCATATCAAAGCTACACTAGTCCGTCATCCATTCGTCTCGACTTGTATGACACGTATCGTTTGAAGCGTAGGATCTGTTGCCCCTTGGCATTTAGCGCCAAGTTCCCCAAGCCGTCTCAGCTCTTGGGCGACCGATGCGCTAATGGCTTCTCCTGCATATAAGAGAGGTATTCCCGGTGGGTAGGGGATCACCGTCTCTGCACTCCGGAAGCCTGCTGCTTGATTCATATTAACCGTTACTGCCTGATCGGCAGATATGCCTCTGAACGAGAATGGGATCGGCTCCGATATTGCACCGGCCGTGCTTGCCTCACTTAGAGGCTCAGCCACTGTGTTCTTGCCTTCATAGCCTCTAGTCCGTATAAAACGATCTAGACTCTCTGCTACCGCATCACAAGCTGCTAGAATACGTTCGAGCTCCGAATCACTCATGTAACTGCCAAATAACAATAACACGCGAGTTTCATCGGCCATTTCGGCCCAGCAACCGTGCTGCTCCAAATGCTTTTGCAGCTCATAACCGCTATACGCTCCCTCACGGTCTTTCAATATAACCCGAAGAGGATCAATTAAAGGAGTTGATCCATCCTCCCTGATGGCTGAAGCTACTAAACGGCTACTCCTTTGATTCAAATACATCCGCAGCCTATGTGCCGCCTGTAGCCCAGATTCAAACATGTTGGGACCCTCAGACTGCACCATTGCCCGGGCAATATCGATGGAAGCCATAATCGGATAAGAGGGGCTTGAGCTTTGTATCGAAGCTAATACATCCTTCAACCGTTCTAGATTGATCCGCTCCCCCTTAATGTGCAGCATAGCTCCCATCGTCATAGCTGTTAATGTTTTATGCGTGGATTGAACAACGGCATCTGCTCCTGCCGCCAGAGCCGACTGTGGGAATGCCGGGTGAAATCCATAATGCGCCCCGTGGGCTTCATCAACTAACAATGGTATCTGGTACGCATGAATTAGATCAGCATATGCTTGCATGGATACAACCCGGCCATAATAATTGGGTGTACTCAACAAAACTGCTTTCGCTTGGGGATATTGTTCCAAAGCTTGCTTTACTGACTGCAGCTCTGGCACCGTCCATGTCCCCTCTCCCTCTTCTCTTGCGGGCTGCATAAATACAGCTCTAGCCCCAGCTAATCGCAATCCATTTAATACGGATTTATGTACGTTCCGTTGAACGAGAATAAGATCGCCGGGATTACAAACCGCTAAGATCATGCCATGATTGCCCGCCGTGCTCCCGCCAACGAGAAAGAAGGCGTGGTCAGACCCATACAATTTGGCTGCAAGCTGCTGGGCTTCTGCAATTACTCCCTCAGGGGCATGCAAATCATCCGTATGCGACAGTTCGGTTACATCCAGTGGCATTAGATTTTCATAATGGGCTAAGCCATATCGATCATATCCGCTCTGCCGCCCTCGCCTCCAGCTCTCGCCATTACGATGCCCTGGTACATGCAGCGATACTGGCTGGCTTTGCGCGTGCTTACTCAGTGTTTCATACAGGGGGGCGTACCATTCCTTCTCCGGTTCCAACCTCATCTATCCGTCATCCTCTACTCAGGTCAGTATACTTGACCTTATTGTAACATTACGAGGTTAAACATACCTATCCAAACAAAAAAGAGCCTTTCCATTCATATGGAAAGGTCTCTTAAGCATTCCGTTGAACCCATATCTGCTTCATTTGATGAATATAAAAAGGGTATCTAGCGTCGTTTACATCTGTCGCCACCATATCAACTTCACAATCTTCGCAAATAAACTCTGTTACAATATGGATGCCTTCCTCTTCCCGCTTAAACTCACCACAAATGATGCACTTACAGGTTGGCTGTTGTTCCTCCATGTGAATGCCTCCTGTCTGGGGGAATACAAACTAACTATCTACTATTATGCCACACAATCTACTACTTTAGTCATTGCCCTAAGCAGTTCTCCAATTTAAATATCGTATGTAGGCGATCGTCTAATGGTGATAATAAATCGAAGAAAAATTGGCAGCGCCTTAAGTACGGATGAACGAATACCGATATAGGTAAATAGTGAATCCTACTATTGGAGAACCAATCATGAGACAAACCTTACAAGAGCAACACAATGCAACAGTTTACCAGTACCGTCTAATTCGTAAATTAAACATTCCCCCTAAGCTATTGAAGGCCTATAAACTCGCCCCCTACTTTCTTGTGGCAGCATTAATTGTCTTATTTAAGTTCAGTGGGCTACTCTATGCCCTAATTGGTTTGCCTGTCGTTATTGTTATCCGTTACATCATTAACCGCCTAACATTAATTCGTGTAGATGAGTGGCAACGGCGTAGATTTGGCTGGAGTTACTCGCCTCCCTTTATTGGCTACATGCCCACCTCAGAGATTCAGTTAGGCATTTACCGCAAAACAGAGCGCCATGCATGCTGGATCGGGTTATGCATCTATATCGCTCTCATTCCATGGATAAACACCAGCGGTTCAATCGGTTTAATTGTATGGCATCTGTGGACATGCTGCCCAAGCCAAATCACATTGCTTTTGCTCCGCAAACAAAACAGCGATGGCGTTCTTAAACTAGACTCGAGCGAGCTATGTTACTATCATCGCTAAACGCAAAAAACGGTACCTTGTACAGGTGCCGTTTTTGCTTCCCTTAAAACACAAAAAAACCACCGTCCGTAGACAGTGGTTCATCGTGCTTGGCGTCTTCCTACTCTTCCAGGACCCTGCGGTCCAAGTACCATCGGCGTTGGAGGACTTAACGGTCGTGTTCGGGAT
>NZ_WSTC01000005.1 GCF_009789195.1 Paenibacillus sp. MMS18-CY102
CTTTGCCTTCCTTCGTGGACATTTCAATTTGATTGGCGACCATCATAATAGATTCAGAGACCATTTCAATTTGTTTGCTCGCTTGCAGCATAATTTTTTTCTCGCAATTCAGAATAATGGTGCCTTCGCTTGTGAGTGTGATGGTTGCCCCACCAGTTGCTCCTGTAATTGTGATTTTATCTTCCTCGAAAGTAATCTTCTGCCCTGTCGGAGTAAGCAAAAACTTCGTGTTTGGATTAGCCATCAGGTCGTCTTTTAAATCTTTGTCATAATTGATAATAGGCTGTAACTGTTCTTGTTGAACGACCGTTGTCTTGCTATTCTGTCCATGCCCTCCCGAGCTGCTTGCCAAAGCCTCGTTAGGCAGTTTTTTCCGTACCGAACTAAGCGCGATCCCTTCTGCTTCCTTCGCATTCGGAAAATAGATGCGGACACTGTCCCCTTTCTCTGGCATACAGTACCAGCCGGTCTGGTCGTCTGATGCATACATCGTTGAATAGGGGAAAAGAATAGCTTTCGCTAGACTCCAGTCTTGATCAAATTCAAGCTGTACTTTGACCTCGTCTCGGACGACCTCCATTACTTTCCCAGAAATCGATGCTCCAATTAACGCAGAATTGTATCTTTTTCTTCTATAAGCAGCCTTGGCATTGCAGAGCGTATATTGATGTGTTAGCAGGCCTTGCTTCATTTCAGTAAGCACTTCAAAAACATGAAGCTTTTGGCCTTTAAAGGTGACTTTGTCGCCTAACTCAAGCACCCGGTCATTCGACTTCACTTCATAACATATAAAATCTTGTTCGCTAAGCCCACTCTTCTCATTTGCCGTTTCTTTCTGGTAAGCGAGCATGTCCTTATACATCCGGTAATGCGTAGCCTCAAGCTTGCCTGCATCACAATGGTCAGGAATGCCCAAATACACACGAACGCTATCCTCTGTTGTCACAGGAACGAGTACGGTGTGGTAGTGAGAAGCAAGACGCTTCAGAAACTGCCAGTCTGTCTCTTGATATTGCAGGATATAGGAGTCTAGCCGCTTGTTCTCATCGAACGTATTGAATACTGCTCCTTTAGAATAGCTGTCACTAATATTCTGCATTAAATCGGGGATAGGCAGAGACTTGTTCTGAAAGGAATGTGTTTCATGCTTGAGGTCCATTGCGTGTGTATGGGAGATCGCTTCTACTTCCAGCCAACTGACTTGATTCTCGACTCTCACATGAAACCGAAGGATGTCGCCATGAAACAACCGCTGTTGCTTTCTGTTGTTATCTTTATATACAAGCTCAATATGCGTTTGCTCATCGGCCAAACGTGCGTAATCATTTTCATTTGCTTCTGGGAGGATTCCAGTAACTAATAATCTGGCATGATCATTCACTTTTTTCGTTAGCTTTACATGGTGCAAACTAACATTAAACGGTAGAACCCTCAATTGGTCATAGCTAACTGCCGATATTGCCATTTCGCCATCTCCTTCATTCACGAAAAATTCAGCCACGTGCTTGGCATGCTCGCCCAATCGCTGCTCAATACGCATATCTCCATTCTCTGCACTCCAAAAAGCGCGGCAATGCGTATGAGTGCATGCAGCGTTTCCATGTTCGTACTCTGTTTCACTTGCACCAATCGATGAAAAGTTATGTGTAAGACAACACCATTAAACCCATATCAAAAATAATTATCCAGAATTAGGAGCAAGACTACCAACTATATCGGATTTGGACTCAAAAATTTCACCCAATTTTACAAAAAGAGAAGCCGATTGGTTTTCTCACTCTGCCTCCTCTTGCCAATACACACACATCCACTAACTTGTGATTTAAAATCACAAACCAAAAGCACGAAACAATAACGAAACAGAACACTCGTTCCAATTGTATGCCTCTTAAACACACTGTAAAATCAGATATAAATAAATAAAGACACTTACGAAAATTCCGAGTTTAAAGTTTCGTGTGTTTTAAATTCACTTAATCGCTTTAAAAGAAAGGATCGAATGCAATGACATTTGGCGAGCGCCTTAAAGAGCTTCGTGAACAACGCAATATGACCCAACACGACGTAGCGATAGCCGTTAGTAAAAAAAGAGCAGATATAGCCGGTTATGAAACAAAAGGCACTTCACCAAATCTTGAGACACTTAGGAATTTAGCAGATTTATTTAAAGTTTCGATCGACTATTTGATTGGCCGTACGAATGACCCTTATCAGACTTTCATTAAAGAAGATGACATGCGGCCTGTACAAATACATGTCATAGATCGTATAAAAGAACTAATTAGAAATGATTTATCCGATATCGACTTAGCGTATGCAATTGATTTCATTGAGTTTTTGAACGCGAGAAACATTGCACGAAAAAAATAATTAACACTTTCGACAAGAAACGACATAGTTTTCGTTTTGCCAATGATACAATCTCATATACAAAAACATCCATTTACACGCGACAAATAGACCACAAGGTACCCAATGGCCTATTCCTTACATATGAACTATCTTGTTTGAACATCATCGATTCATTGCTTCTAGAGGAGTTGTTGCCAACAAATTAGTACACAAGCATTAAAACCGATTATTTCAGGAAATATCAAAGCATTGGGAGGCCTAATATGATGAACGAATCACCTTATGAAACAGCCAGAAAACTTGGAATAACAATAGACTATTGTCTGTTGGGCAAAAGAATCGTAGGGATTTACGCTGATCTTAATGGTTACCAGATTGTACTCAATTCCATGATGGATAACGATCGGCAGGAGGACACGGTGCACCTTCTGATCAAGCACCACAACTCTGATCTAAGAGGCGTGGAGAAGATCGTGTACCGAGATAAATTAGCTTTCGGGTTCAATTTGCTTAAAGGAATCGATCAAATTAATAAAACATTCCTGAATTCGCTGCCAATGCTAACGTTTAGAAACGATAAGGCGTAAAAAAAAGCCCAGATCATTTAAATGATCTGGGCTTTTTTTAACGTTGGAATAGCTCTTCTGGGGCTTCTGACCGATGGCAAATAAAAATACAATTCGTCTTTACCAACTTCTTTGCGACCGATGTAAGAACTTTATTAGCGAGTTTAGCAGCCATTACACGCATTGCATTACCTCCCCTTCTTCTTACAGTTTGTACTTATCGAGCAGTTTTTGGGCTACCGGCAAAGTAGTAAGCGCTTGAATAAAGAAAACAAGAGACAGCACAGACATTTGAAAATAAAAGTTTAATCCAACAATTACTGCAACAATCATTTTTAAATATTTGTATTCATGTTGCTTTAGATTACTTCTTGGTACATTTGCTGGAGCCGTTATTACCAAAATAATTAAAGCAGTTGCGTTCATAACAACACCAGTATACCAAAAATCTATATTATTATATATACAAATTAATACAAGTAAGCTAGAAATAATATTGCATACATTCACTGATTTAAAATGTAATCCACCACTAAAATAACGCAAAAGAGGAAATGCAACAACTGCTATAAGCCCAGTAACAAAATCACCAGTAATTATACTAATTATGAGTACAATAAGCATGTAGATAGCCAAATTTATTAGATTATCCAATGCATACTTCAAGACCGCTACAGAAGAAGATTCTGGATCATTCGTTTTTATAGATGTAACAATTTTATTTGAGATCGACTCTGATAGTTTTATTTATGAACATTCCTTTCTTGATTTCCATATCGATCAACTAATGATAATTTATTTTGAATGTAAGCATAACAGATGCTTGCTATAAACAATATCCCGACCATTATAATAATGTACATATTTAATGTATTAATGACGGAGGGCTGTGATAAAAAAGTCATAACGATCATAGCCACTATCATCATTGCTCCCCATAAATAGTTAGCATTAGATATATTGTTTCTGCTAGAAAACCTCCGTTTAACAAATGAGAATCCAATATTAAACTTTTGCAAACCAAACGCTGCCATCAAATATAAAATGGTAGTAATGACATGTAAAATTATATAAACTTTCAAATCATTAATCATTTGATCAACTGTTACATTTAGTAATTGTGCCCCTAATGAAACTATAGCATCAATTAATCCTGAGCAAATAAATCCTGTTGCTGCTACAATAACAGCATACAATATAGGATATCTTCTTAGAATCATTAGTAAAATAACGAAGGAAACAACTTGATAAAAGAAAACAAGCGGAGAACCGAGAATAAATTTAAAATAAAAATTCACAAACCCTAATATCAACGCGAATATAGTAATTTGTTTGTCATTTGCCTTGATTGGGATTTTAAACATTGTGAACATCAATATGGTTGTTGAACAACAAAAAATTAATGCAAGTGCTAATTTGATTATTAGTTCAAACATCCCATTCACACATCCTTATTATGTTTCGTTGGGTTCGCCTGATCCTTAAGTATGATCCATGTTTTCCCGATCTGTTTAGCAGTACACCTTCCCTCTCTACAGAGCCGCTTTACATGGTCTTGCGATATATTCCAAAGCTTCGCAGCATCATCCGTTCCTATTATTAAGTCAAGTGGGTCACACTTTCGATTCAAAATGTTCAACACCCCTTTCGCCCGTTATCGGGCACACATATTATTCCAATATTATCATGCCCGATATCGGGCGTCAATTACAGGAGAGTGTCAAACATGGGACTATATGTTATTCTAATTGTACTTTTTATCCTACCTGCTTATAACTACTATAGAACGAGAAAACAGCAAGCAGGTGCCGCTAGTAAAGAATCGGGATACGTTTTCATACATCTGATTAACTGGTCTATTGTCATCTTGATCCTAATCGACAATCCACTAGGAGAACTATACCGGTCCAATACGCCAGTTACTTTCGGTGCATTATGGGACATTGCAATTTGGTGCCTCATCGCTTATTTAATCCTGACCACCATCCTTCCATTAGCACTCATGCCTTATCATCAGCAGTTCAAAGATATGGTCAGAAGCAATTACGACGATCGGCTGTATCCCATCTCAACAAGCGAGCAGATTCAATTTGGGTTTGTCACCGTTACGGTTGGCATTTGCGAGGAAATTATTTATCGAGGGTTTATGTATCAATATTTGATCAATCAAACAGGGCTGACGCCAACACTGTCGTACCTCATCGCTTCCCTGCTCTTCGGCATTGGCCACTTCATGCAGGGGCTGCGCGGCATATCGAACTCGATCATGTTTGGCCTGATCATGGGCTATTTGTACATGGCCTCAGGATCGTTATTACTGCCGATCATAATCCATATTGCCTATAACCTTCGTTCCATCTATATTGCACGCGTGCTACAGCGGTAAGTAAGCAGAAACCCGGTCATACACCCTAATCACGGCATACGATAAACCCGGAGGGATCACTATGCCCAATTATCGGATTATCGTCGATTTGTCGGACAGACAGCTTTACCTGCTCGATGGCGATATCGTAGTCAATGCTTACCCCGTTGGCATTGGCAAAATGTTAACCCGTACACCTACCGGTGAGTTTCGTATCATTAATAAGCAAAGCAATCCCGGCGGGCCGTTCGGCGCCTTCTGGATGGGGCTTTCCAAGCCCCACTATGGCATTCACGGCACCGATAACCCCGCTTCAATCGGCAAAGTCGTATCCCATGGCTGTATCCGCATGTATAATAAGGACGTGCTGGCACTCTCCACACTCGTTGGCGTCGGCACACGCGTAACGATACGCAATTAACCACCTGCAAGAAGAGCATCCCTGCTCCAAATTTCCTTTCACGATATTCACCATTTTAAGGAGCAACCGTCATGAGCAACTTCATCCCATTCGGACAAGGATTTATGTTTTCATTATCGTTATGTTTTGATCTCGGGATTGTGAATGTCGCTATTATCAAGGTCGGCGTAGAGCAAGGCTTTCGCAAATCGTTCATGGTCGGATTTGGTTCCTGCTTCGGCGACTTAATCTATCTGACGCTGGCCCTGCTAGGCGTTAGCTTCCTATTCGAGTACCCATTCATTCGATGGCCGCTCTGGACGGTAGGCACGATATATTTAGTATGGTTAGCGATTCAGATGGCGCGTGATGCCTATCGGCCTAAACCGGGAACAGCTCCTGCCGATCAACAAGCCCCCTCCCAATCTAGAAAAAGCCTAAAACAGCATTGGCTAACCGGCATCCTGCTTGCCCTCTCATCCCCTACGACGATCATGTGGTTCGCGCTCATCGCTGGACCGATTGTTGGCGGGATGAAATTCACGTTCGGTTATGGGCTAGAATGGTTTATAGCCGGCTTCTTCTTCGCTGGACTAGCCTGGTCGGCTACAATTGCGCGATTAAGCGCTTGGTCAGGCGCTGCATTTGGACAAACCTTCGTTCGCATTATCTCTGCTAGCGCAGCCGTGCTGCTGCTCTATTTTGCATGGCATATATTTACGAATGGCTTACAGGATCTGATTGGCTAATCCAAATCTCCGCCGCTTGGCTGCAACCTTATCGCGATTATGCCGTCTATGACAATAGATTCCTATCCAAGAAAGGATGATGGCTAATGAAACGAATGGCCTTGCTTACGCTGCTCCTACTGGCCGGCCTGTTGGCATTCGGACAGTCCGTTTTTGCGTTCTCTGATACGAAAGGCGATCCTAACGAGGGCAAAATCGATTCCCTGCAGGAACAAGGGATTATCGCTGGGCATGGCGGCAAGTACCGTCCCGGCAGTACGCTGACTTATGCAGAAGGTGTAGCCATGCTTGTCAAAGGTTTCGGGCTTAACATCGATAACATCCGGTTTGTCAAAGAACCTAAGGCTAGCGACCACTTCCCGAACGTGAAAGACGATAAGTGGTACTCCTCTGCATTCATCATTGCGGAATACACAGGGCTAGACATTCCCCAGGATGTGAAGCCGAGCGCTCCAATGACGAGAGAACAATTCGCACACCATTTGTTCAAAGCGATGACGCATGGGCATGACTTTGCTTTCATCGATATTTACAACATGATCAAGGACGAGAAGGACATTAACCCCGCATACATGGACAGTATCCAAAAGCTGCTCATCACGCATATCGTCTCGCTGGACAGCAGCCAGAAGTTTTACCCAACGAAGCAGATCAAACGCGGCGACGCCGCAGCATGGCTGCATGATGGCATCGCATTCGTGAAGGACCAATCGCAGCCTACGACGGGCGGCGGAAACGTTCCGGCCTTCTTTTACGACGCGAAACTAAGCATAGCTCCTGTTACGAAGGCAGTAAATGAGGTAACGATCACGGCTGATGTGCCGAACCCGGGCTATGGCGTACGCGTTCAGTCCATCACCTTCGAAGGCGACCAGGCGATTATCTCGATAATATCGATCCCACCCGACCCCGATCGCGTCTACCCCCAAGTCATTACGACGGTGACGGTGAAAACGTACGTTTCCTCCGATTACAGGCCGACGCTTCAAGTTGCTGGCGGAAACGATCCAGCGGCCAGTTCCAGCGGGAGCGTTGGTTCATCAGCTAAAGCAAGCTAAGCAGCTACAAGCCATATGCCAAAAAGGAGTACGCCATCGATTGGCGCACTCCTTTTTTGTTGGCCTTTGTAGGCTTCGGTTCACCATTTTTGCCCATTACCTTCATCGCATTTGTCCGGATGATAGTTCCCACTGCATTTAATCCGGCGCGAACCCTTCCTGGCTAAACCGAATTTCGTGCCTTGGCAGCCTCTCCTTCAGTTCCCGCACAAACAGATCCGCGTACCTCGCACTGTATTGCTCCAGCATCCCTGCTTGCTCATAAAGCTGCCGGATCTTGAGCTGTGCCGTGCGCTTGCCCCCGCTTCCATCCCCTCGAAAAAAATCGTCCACGACGATACGGGGAGCCAGCTCACCGAGCTTTTCTGCAAAATCTGGCGATGCAGGCAGCAGCGGTGACACGGCCGCCTGTACGGCAATCCCTGCGGCTGAGAGTTCGCGAAGCGCACGCATGCGTGCTGCAAGCGGCGGCGATTGCGGAGCAAATAGCTTCCGTATCGGTTCCAAATCCGTCTCCACGGTCATGCTGACGCGGACGGTTGCGCCTAGCTTTTGGAGAATATCGATATCCCTCGTCACAAGCGGGCTGCGCGTTTGCAAAAGCAAATAGTCGGGCGGCTGTTCTGCCATTAATTCCAGCAAACGGCGCGTAAGCCGCTGTTCATGCTCGATCGGCTGATAAGGATCCGTTACCGACGCCATAAACAGGCGCAATGGCCCTTTGCCCGCTTCACGAAGCCACTCTCGCCTGAATTTGCCCTCATCTAATGCTTTCGCTTTGACCCAATCCCCCCATGGCTCCGGATTGAACAACCCGATCGGCATTCGACGGACATAGCAGTATGAGCAGCCAAAGGTACAGCCTACATAAGGATTCACTGTATGGCTGTAGCCGTCCAGAAAACCTGATGCTGGGTTTAGCCAACGTACGCTGGAACGCTTAGGCTCGCTCATTTTCCGGCAAATCTGCTTTCATCGGTATTCGCCAATCGATTGGCGCAAGCCCCCAGCCCATTAAGAGCTCATTCGCCCGGCTGAATGGCCGGCTGCCGAAGAAGCCTTTGCGCGCAGCTAACGGGCTTGGATGTACGGAAGCAATAATGCCATGCTTATCTTGCGCGATAGCAGCGGCTTTCTCCTGTGCATGGCTGCCCCACAACACGAACACAACCGGCGTTGCACGCTCGTTCAGCACTGCAATAACACGATCCGTAAATCGCTCCCATCCAAGCTTCTTATGGGAGTTTGGCTGGCCCTCCCGCACGGTTAATACGCTATTAAGAAGGAGAACGCCCTGCTTGGCCCACGACTCCAGCGAACCATGATCAGGAATCGGGCAGCCGATATCCTCGTTCAGTTCTTTATAAATGTTCCGCAGCGATGGCGGTATCCGAACGCCAGGGCGTACAGAGAAGCTCAGGCCGTTCGCCTGCCCTTCGCCATGGTAGGGGTCTTGTCCAATAATGACAACACGCGTCTGTTCGTAGGAGGTGTACTCTAGCGCGTTAAACACATGCTCACGCGGCGGGAAAACCGTCTCCCCCTCGTACTGATCGTCCAGCTTTAATTGCAATTGTTCAAAATAAGGCTGCACCAGCTCGTCCCCGAGCTTCTCCAGCCAATCCTGCTGCTTTAACTTGCTCATCCTCTCACCTCATCCTATGTTACCGTCCAGTATACCGGACGCATCCTAGGGTGACAACGCAGCAGCCGATTTGCTTACGACCATCATTTGTAATATGCTCAAGTTGTGATGTTACATTTAGATGCACATCACGGGAGATGGAGGGAGTTATAGAGATGAATATGCAGTATCCGATGGATCATTTTAAAACATTCAAAAATAAGATTACCCGCTTCTTAATGGTGTACAAATTCGCGCTCGACGAAATGGAAACCAAAATCGAAATTCTTAAGGAAGAATTTCATCTGCTCCATGAGTACAACCCAATCGAGCATACAAAATCCCGGCTAAAATCCCCAGAAAGCATGATGAACAAGCTCATCCGCAAAGGCTGCGACCTATCGCTCGAAAACATTCGGACGAACATTAAAGATATCGCCGGCCTGCGCATTACCTGCTCGTTCATCTCCGATATTTATCGCATCAATGACATGCTCCACCGCCAGCACGATCTTAAAATTCTTGAAGTAAAAGACTACATAAAAAATCCGAAGCCAAATGGTTACCAGAGCCTGCACTTATTAATTGAAGTACCCATCTATATGTCTGACGGCCTTGAGCATGTGTGTGTAGAGGTGCAAATCCGAACGATCGCTATGGACTTCTGGGCAAGCCTCGAGCACAAAATCTTCTATAAATACAACGAAGAAGTCCCGCTCCGCCTGCTCCAAGAGCTCAAAGCAGCGGCCAACTCCGCCACGGCATTGGACCAACAGATGGAACGCCTCCATCGCGAAATCTCTGAGATCAAGGAAGCCAATGCGGCTGAAGAGGAAGAACAGTTGAAGCTGATGATCAACAACCAGCAGTTCGCGATTCCTGCTGCGCTGTTGAGTTTGATGGGTGAGAATAACGGGGATGGGGAGTAAGGGAACGAAATAAAAAACGGCGTACAAACTGTATTGGTTTGTACGCCGTTTTTTTATATCGAACATATTCGATTTATCGTTTTCCGTTATTTACCTGCACGTCACGTGGAACTCAAGTGTTATTATGAAATAATGTGCTTATACAGTGATTAGAGAGGAAATGGTTAGAATGAAGAAATATCTTGCTGGATTATTAATTATTGTTGTCCTAGGTTTGGGCTTGCCAGGACAGGCTTACATGGAGGCTTCTAGCCAGCAGCCTGTTACTATTGAGGATCCCAATCTAGAACTAGCGCTTAAGTCATTATTAAATAAAAATGGCGATGAACCACTAACTAAAGAGGATTTAGAGTCACTGACCGACGTTAATTTATCGGGTAAAGGAATTAAAAGTTTGCAAGGTTTGGAATATGCAATTCATGTGACGAAGCTCGCTTTAAGCAGCAATCAAATCGAGGATATTAAGCCCCTCAGGATGTTAACGAAGATGACAGATTTATCTGCAGCTAGCAACCAAATTAATGATCTTTCACCACTAGCGGGACTAGTCAATCTGAGTAGGTTGTCCATTAGTTCCAACAAGATCACAGATCTGAAGCCGCTAGCAGGATTAGTGAATGTCAGGGCACTCGATGCTGCGTTTAATAACATCAAAGATCTTGCTCCTTTGTCTAAATTAACTGACTTGGTTTCTCTGAATTTATCATCTAACCAGATCTATGATTTGGAGCCATTGAGAAATCTTCAAGGTTTGAGTTACCTCTATTTGAGCAACAATCGCGTGTGGGATTTAGAGCCAATCCAACAACGTAATTTCTCCCCGTATTATGATACGGGTGCATTCATTGAACCCCTTGCTCTGAATAATAACTATTTAGATTTAAGCAAGGGTTCAAAAACATATAAATTATTCGTCAACCTGGCAGGAAATAATATGCCTGGCGGCCAACGCAAGATACAGCGCTTGGTGATCGGCAGCACTACGGCTTATGTTGGAGACAGTGCTTATCGTATTACCGCAGCGCCATTTATCCAGACGGGACGCACTTATGTGCCGATCCGCTTTATCTCCGAGAAGCTTGGGGCAACCGTGAATTGGAATCAGAGCACCAAAGAGGTAACAATCCAGAAGGATGGCAAAACGCTTCGTTTGGTTGTAGGGAACAGGCAGGTAAAAGTAAACCAGCAAACAGTGATGCAAGATGCTCCTTTACTACTGAAGAACGGCAGTACCTTCGTTCCTGTTCGTTTTGTGGCGGAGCAGTTAAATACTTCTGTTGAATATATGGGAAGCAAGCGTATGGTCGTGATTTTTAAAAATTAAGCAGCAGCCTAACGGAATTACAGAATAATGTTTGAAGGTAAGGACTATTTCGCGAGAAGAATAAAATGTATACGATAGTTTAGAATAAACCGCTCTTTTGGGCGGTTTTTCTTTTGTTCAAGATCAACAAAAGATAACTGGGTCCAAAACAAAAGAGCAACTCAAAGGAGTTGCTCTTTACATCAATTCCCCGAACCATTTCAAGCGATCTGTTTGGACTAGTAACGGCTTGTACCTTTTCTCAAGCCTGTCACTCCGCGAATGACGATTAAACCTTTACATGTGCTCTAGACATGTAAAAAACTCCTTTCGATCACTTCTTTGAGACAAGTGATGAAAAGGAGTTTTAATTAGAATATATTCGCACATTTGACTCGGTTTAAGAAGTCAAAATCCCTGTAATAATGGGAAGTGCCGAGGACGGGGGTCGAACCCGTACGGTGGTCACCCACCGCAGGATTTTAAGTCCTGTGCGTCTGCCTGTTCCGCCACCCCGGCACGTTCAAAAAAGAAAATCTGGTGGGCCCTGAGGGACTCGAACCCCCGACCAATCGGTTATGAGCCGACCGCTCTAACCAACTGAGCTAAGGGCCCCTCTCACATCGCGTTTCCGCAATTGCTCGACCGAGACAAACAATAATATACTATATTTTATATTTGTAAGTCAATCATTTTTTTGAAATTTCTTTTTGGCTGTTATGGCAAATAGCGGACGCCGTATCTTCCCTTGCGCGAACGGAACACTTCAACCTCTGTTGGGCTGTCGTAGCCGTAGATCCACCAATCGTTCTCCATGCGCCGCACTAAGCAGCCAGCTTGGAACTTCGACTCGTACAGCCGCCCCCAATAGATCCATTTCATTACAATCCCTCCGAATGTTTGATCTCATGTGAGATTGTTTTTAATGTACCCATAATCAGTGAAAACAAGCAGTGTGCATATAATTAAGTAAGGGTGCAATTGGCTTTGCATTGTTCCCCCTTATGCTAGCCTTCTAGAAGGAGGTCTACACGATGGAATACGGCCTTGCAGCCTTTCCCTCCAAAGTCGTCCAGCAGTTCGCGAACAGCTTGCGCAAACGTCTGGACCCGAAGTATGGGCTTATCTCGCCGCACATGACGATTCGTGAAAGCGAGTGCTGGAACGACGAGCAGTTAGCCGCTGTACGTGTCCACCTGGACCAATTCACGTCTACAATTGCCCCAATTGCGGTACGCATTAATCGCGTATCTTCGTTTTTCCCAGCATCCCATGTTATCTATCTGGCATTAGAGAAGCCTGATCCAATCATCGCCTTGCATCAAGCCGTCTGTACAGGGCCTCTAACGCTGGCTAACGTAATACCGTACACATTTACCCCTCACATTACAATCGGGCAAAATTTGGCTCCTGACGAGCTTCACGATGCCTATGGTGGATTACGCATGCATACTCTTGATTTCCCTATGGAAATCAAAGCGCTACATCTGCTGCAACGTACCATTCATGGCAACTGGACGCTGTACGAAACTTTTCCGTTTCGCGGCGGTCAGGCTCCATCTACGAGCGAGGATGGGCAATGAAAAAAACAGAAATGAAAAAGCCTCTTACAACTGCGCCTTATTTCCGGCACCCTGTAAGAGGCTTTTTGTCTATTTCAGCTATCAATCAATCGCAAGTTGCTTATTTAACCATCGGTCTTACTTCAACCGAGCTGCCGCCTTCGGCTTGGCCCGTCGGATTCGTCTTAAGCTTCTCGAGAATCGCATTGCCTTTCGTTTCCCACTCAGCCAACGCTTCTTTCGTTGTTTTGGTGCCTTTGACGACTTCATTAAATAGCTCGTTGCCAGGGTTCTGCGCTTCCCAGATGCCTGGCTTCTCACGATAGAGCGAGTCGGCATCTGTTGAAGTTGGCGGTACTGGCTTCAGCGTATAGAATGCGCTGATGTTGAATGGCGTTGAGCCGTCTGCTACTTTCAGGAATTCTTTGCGCGATGTCAGTTCGTACAGGCTGCGCGATTTCAGCTTCGCCCATTCACGGCTGTTAGAGAATTTAATAAACTCCCATGCATCGTCTGCATTTTGCGCGCTTGCGTTAATGCCCATCAGCTGGCTAAGCCCGATGTTGCCGCCAACACCCATTTGTTCTTGATGTTGTGGCACCGTTACAACATCCCAATCGACTGGCGTGAAGCCTTTGATTTGGGCAGCGTTATCCTTCGCACTGTTCAACTCGTTGACAAAGCTGAAATCAGAAATCGTCATCGCTACTTTGCCATTCATGAACCAGTCGCCTTCCATCGGATTGTACACATTCGTATCCGAAGGCTTTTTGCTTTCGTTCACCTTGTTCACATCGTCTTGGTCTGGAATAATGTCGTCTTTGTAGAGGCCGGCAACCGTCGTCCAAGCTTTCTCCCAGCCTGGCTTGTTCACGAGCATTTTCTCGCCTTTGTCATCCCACATTTTCAGTTGAAGCGCGCTGGAGTAGTTTTGAACATCCCAAATGCCATTGCTTCCTGGCCAGCGGTTGAACGTGAAGCCATAATGGCGGTCTTTGCCTTCGCCTTTGGACACACGGCGGGCAAGGTCAAGAATATCCGGCCAAAGCATATTGTCCGTCGGTACAGGAACGCCTGCGTCTTTGAACAGTTTCTTATTATAGAATAAGGCCGAGCTATTGAAGGTTGGCGTCAGTGCGTAAATATTGTCGTCGCCAATTTGTTTGATGCCATCGATAACCGTTGGCACGTAGTCAGCCAGGTCTACCTTATCTTTGGTAATGAGCGGGTCCAGCTGCTGCAGCAGATTATCTTGGATCAAACGCTTCAGCTGCGAGTAGTCGATAACGACGACGTCAACCGGATTTTGGCCCGTGAGCATCTTCTTCAGTTCTTCATAAACGTCTGGCTGCTTCTTCTTCGGATCATATTGCTCATAACGTTGGCTATCGGAGTTAATCGCGCTTACGATCTCTAGATCAACGTTGGGATGCGTATACTCGAACGTATCGGTATACTGCTGGCGGAACCAAGGCTCATTGTCCTTCCCGCCATATAATGTGCCGATTCGAAGCACGCGGCGCTCAGCCGACGTGTCTTTGTCTCCCCCGCTACAAGCAGCAAGCATTGGCACAACCAGTGTCAATGCGACAGATACGGATGCAACGCGTGTAAACCATGTTCTTTTTGTCATTTTGTAATTACCCCTCCAATGATTTCGGCGGCATGATAACGATGCGTTCGCCATCAAACTCAATAGTTGCTTTATCTGTAATGTTTAGCGCCGACAAATATTCTTTGGGCACCTGCAGCCTGCCAACGCGATCCACGACCACGTATGCTTCATGCACCTCTTGCAGCCCACTTAACCCAACGACAATGCCGTCATCAAGATTCGGATTGCGCTTAATAAACTCCGTGCTCGTTAAGCCATCCCGAATGGCGACCACCCGGTCAACCTTGCCCGCCAACGTAAGGTCATGCGTAACGATGACGATTGTGACGCCTAGCTCGCGATTCATGCGGCGGAAAATATCCATAATAAGATCCGCCGTACGCGTATCGACCGAGCCGGTCGGTTCGTCTGCTAACAGCATCTTCGGGCGGTTAGACAGCGAAATCGCAATCGCGACACGCTGCTGCTCGCCACCGGAGAGCTGATGCAGCTTATTGTACATGCGGTCTTTTAAGCCGACCCATTCCAGCAACTGCTTCGCATACTTGCGATCCGCCTTGCCTGCCAGCATCATCGGCATTTCTACATTCTCAAGCGCCGACAAGTAGGGGAGCAGGTTGCGTGCGTTGTTCTGCCAAATGAAGCCGACCGTGTCCCGTTTGTACTCGACGAGCTGGTCTTCTGTAATCTTGAGCAAATCCCACGGCCCAACCGATACCGAGCCGGCAGACGGGCGGTCAAGCCCCCCCAGTATGTTCAAAAGGGTCGACTTGCCGCTGCCGCTGTTGCCGATGATCGCCATCATTTCGCCGTCTTCGACGCGCAAGTTCAAGCCTTGCAGCGCGACAACTTCCAGATCGTCGGTTTTGTAAATTTTCACTAAGCCTTCGCATTCAATCATCGCTTACCGCTCCTCTCCCATTTTGACCGCTTGATGGACGCGCAGCCTGCGAATATGCGTAAGCAGCAGCAATGCGCCAATCAGCATCATCACTGACACGACAATGTACAGCTGCGTCGTATCCTTAGAGTCGAAGACGACCCGGAAGGGCGGCACAGAGCCCGCAACATTGTCCGTCGTTTGGAGAAACGGCAGGAATAGCAAGCTCGCGATTTTGCCAATGAGAATCCCAAGCCCAATCGATAGCCCAGCTGTGAACAGCTGTTCTAGCAGCAGCATGCCCGTTAATTGGCGACGCGACAGCCCCATTGCCCGCAGAACACCGAATTGAACGACCCGGCCAGACAGGTTGAAGAACCAGTACAAAATATAACCCGTCAACGAAACGACAACGGAAACGAGGAACCCGAGGCTCAATATCCCGAATACGCCACCGCGCGTTGGCAGCTTCGACTGGGTGAGCAGCTCCGCACGCGAATCTTGGACGGATGCGAGCTCGATTCCTTTTTGCTGCAACGCCGTCATGATCGGTCCTACCTTCGCCTCTGGCTTCATCTTCAGCCATACATCGTACGGGATAATCGGCATTTGGTCGTAGATGTAGTCCAGGTTCGCAATAATGAACGGTGACTTATCAGGGTATTGGCTAGGCCAGTATGGCAGAATGCCCGCGATTGCGAATTCAATCATGCCGTCTGGCATCCCCACCTCAATCGTATCGCCAAGCTTAAGCTGATACTTCTTTGCAACAGAAGATGGGATAAGTGCCGCTTGCTCGAACAAGCCAAGATTGTTCAGATAATAGTAAGGATGGACGGGATACAGCCCTTCCCCGAACCAAGCAACCTTGGAAAAATCAACGTTATCAATTCCCATCAATGTGCCTTGGCCAATGGAACGGTTCGCTACGACCACATTGCCCTTCGTCTGCAGAACACGCGCCGCAGCTTCTACACCTTCCAGATCCTTGAATATTTGGAACGGAGGTTCCGAGTAATTAATGCGGGTTGGCGTCTTATTCCCTCCGCCATTCGGATTGCCTCCGCCACCGCCACCACCGTTTCCTCCATTGCCGCCATTGCCTCCACCTTCATTCCCCCCGCCGTTGCCTTGGCCGCCGCTTCCGCCTTGGCCGTTATCAACGACCTCTGCGCGCCCTTCCCAAACCGTTTGGATCGTGACGTCCGTACCGAATTTG
This sequence comes from Paenibacillus sp. MMS18-CY102, assembly GCF_009789195.1. Lineage (GTDB taxonomy): Bacteria > Bacillota > Bacilli > Paenibacillales > Paenibacillaceae > Paenibacillus_T. The sequence goes on from NZ_WSTC01000005.1 coordinate 16,623, forward strand.
TAAAGGATTCGCTCTGTTGAATTCAAGTCGATCGTCCGTGCCGCAGATGCGTTATAGACACCAAGGCCGAGCGTTAAAATAAGCAAAATCATCAGCGGATAATAACCCTTGGATGATCGGGACAATTGCGTAAGCGTTAAATATAGCGGCACCGGAAGCAGCTTGCGCCCTAGCCAATTAAATAGCTTCAGCAGCCATGGGAAGATACGCAAGAAGAACAATCCGAGCGCAAATATCGCAATCGCCGGCACGAAAAATAAGAAGGGCTGAACGTTCAGCTGATCGGTTGTCATGCCGGTTTGGAACGTGATCATTTGGCGCTCATTAAATAGATACCAACCATATCCAGCGATGCCCAGCAGCAAGACGTCCAAGAACCAACGCTGCCAGCCTGGCCGGCGATCCGATCGCGCCAATTGCTGCTTGTAGCTAACGATGGATGACCGAGCATAGATCACTGCTGGAATGACTGTCGCTAGAATAGCCAACAGAACGGCTGCTCCGCCAGCAATCATCGCATCTGTTGAGAAGCCGATTGGAATCGACTTACGTTCAACGAACGCAAGGAAGCCATTTGCCGAGCCAATGCTTTTCGCCATAAACCATCCTAGCAAAGGGCCTGCAATCAAAGCAGCAACGCCGAGCATTAATCCTTCGAGCAAGTAAATCCATACGATCTGGCGCGTCTTCGCTCCTCTACTGCGGAGAACAGCAATGTCCGAGCGCTGCTTGTCGAGCGACTGGCGTGCATTCATCGCAATGAAATAGAAGACCATTGCAATCATCGGTGCAGCCAGCGTAAATAGCAACGTCTGCAGCTGCAAGCTCTGCTTGCGGAATTCCGTCAGCGTCGATGCGAACGAAATTTCGATTTTCGTATTCTTCATCTGTTGGTTTAAGTCAATGTTCAAACGGTCAAGTGTGTGGCCAAGCGGTGACAGCTGGCTCGTCTTGATTTCCTTCAAATCGAAAGCGTAATACCAGCTTGCCGTATGCAACGGAATGCTCTGCTGCTGCATCAGTTGGCCCGTAAACGTCTCGCCGCCGATCTGGAGGCTGCTCATTAAGCTCTCGATTCCTTGATACCAATACGGATCAGTATCAGCTAGCGGCTTATAAGCCCCTACGATCTTCACCTTGAGCGTCAAATCCAAACCGCCATACACCGGATATTCAAAGACGTCATCAATGTGAATATCATTACGGTACATCGCTTCTTCCAGCATGACAGCCTCTACAACGCCATCATCGCTCGTAGCTGAGTCCACAAACCATCGGCCTTGTGCAAGCTCTACCTTTTCCTTCAAGCCCGACATCGTCATAAGCGACATCTGCCGAACGCGGCTCGCATCTACTTTAGAAGGATCAACTGGAACGATCTCCGTACTGCGGATCGAATACGATCTTACCTTCGTCGTAGAAGGGAAGCCAATCTGTTTCGGAACATCCTTGTCGATGAACTGGTCGACTTTGGTCAGGGCCTTAAGGTCTGTTTTGCCGCCAGCTGCCGCTTGATTGCGAATGAGCAAGGAGCCAGCAGGCAAGCCGTCGCTCTTCTCTTGCAGCGATTGTGCAACGACGCGCTTGAGCGCACCGTCTGCATACATCGGAATGCTCGTAGCAAAGGCGACTGCTAGCACCAGGCCAGCGAAGGTACTAATGGTTAGCCAGCGCGTATTCCACATTTTACGAAAAATAAATCGAAACAACGGGATCCCCATAGCTTATCGACCTACGACTTTCTGCCCTGGGGTCAACCCTTTCAGGATCTCCGCTTCCGTCGCTGTCTGTTGGCCAAGCTCAATATCAACCTCCCGCTTCGTGCCATCGGCTTCGATGACCTGTACATAATTGCGGGAGCCTATACTGCGCAGCGCAGACAACGGAATGACAACGACGTTTTCCTTGCGCTTCGTAATGATTTCCATCGATAAGAGCGTGCCCCGGACTACGCCCTTCGGCATTTTCTCCAGTTGCACGATCAAGAAGTCTTCTGGGCGCTCCGGACGTTCGCCGTTCGGGCCAAGGCCGCCGCCATTGCCATTCCCATTGCTGTCATCCTCACTTGGCGAAGGAAGCTGCTTGACAACCCCCTTCACCTTGCCAGCGCCGTTTACATCAACCACTACCGGCATGCCAATGCTCACTTGCGCTAATTCATCCTTATCGAGCTTCGCAGCTGCCGTTAGATTTCCATTGTCCGCTACGATACAGATTTGGTCGTATGCTTTAATGAGATCGCCTTTCGCCACTTTCAATCCGACGATCGTGCCAGCGAATGGTGCGACCAGCGTCGCTTTATCGATCTCCGTCTGAATGTCAGCAACCGACTGTTTAAATTCTTCGAATACGATAACAGCTGCTTCAAATTCAGCAGGCGTCATCTCATCCTTCTTGCGAAGCGTTTCCTTCATTGAAACTTCTTGTTTACGCAAATCGAGCTGCTTGTTGCGCAAATCCTTCCGCATGTCATCCACGTCCAGCTCTGCAATGACATCGCCGGCTTTTACCTTGCTATCCGGTTTAACATATAACTCCTTCAACCGTTTGCCATCGAGCGTAAAGTAAAGCGTTTCTTCTTGAAGCGAAAGCATTTTGCCAATTGCTGATACCTTCGTCTCAAGCGTAGTCGTGGTGACATCATACTCCGGTTTCTTCGAAATCGTCGGCGGCGTGATCGATGGCAGCTTCTCTTCTTCTTGCTCTTTCGGCAGCAGCCCGCATCCTCCGACTGTTAATAACGATACGCTCAGCACAACAGCTGCGCACCGCTTATACAAACTTCCCGTCCACCATCTCGTAAACATGGTCGGCAACCTCCAAAATCGTAGGATCATGTGTTGTCATGCATATAGTTACTTGTTCTGTTTCGATAATATTTTGAAATACCGCCATGATTTGCGCTGACATCTGGGAATCTAGCTCCGCAGTAGGTTCATCCGCTAATAGCAAGCGTGGCCGATGGGCGATCGCCTTCGCTATAGCAACGCGCTGCTGCTCACCGCCTGATAGCTCGAAGGGCCGATGATGCATCCGCTTCTCTAGCCCGACCAATCGCAAGCAATGGGCAACACGCTGCTTCCACTCTCCCTTCGGTACGCCAGCCATTCGGAGCGACAGCTCGACGTTCTCCCAAGCCGAGAGCAACGGCATAAGGGCAAACGCTTGGAAAATAAAGCCCATTTCCTTCCGTCTCGTCAACGTACGGTCGTTATCGCCCATTTCATGAAACGGGAGGCCATGAAACCAAATCTCCCCCTTGCTTGGCTGATCCAGCCCGCCTAGCATGTTAAGCAAGGTCGTCTTCCCTGAGCCTGATCGGCCTCTGAGCATAACAAGCTGATTAGGCAGCAACTGCATGTTGATCCCTTTCAATACATGAAGCGGTTGCCCTCCGACCTGAAACGTTCGTTCAACGCCATTCACCGTTAATAACGGTTCATTGGACTGAGGAGCCATCGAGCGATGAGCAACTTCTAATGCCGGCCCATTGCTTGCAGCAATTTCCTCGCCGGACGGTTTCGTTTTGCGCTTAAATGCAGTCCACATCCCCATTGGCGTGTGGACACCTCCCCCCTATGTACTTTCATTTTTCTCATTTAACTTATAGACGGCTGACGCATAAGAAAAGTTACGCTCCTCGACAGCATTTTTGTTAAAGATTCTATAAAAGAGCAAAAAATCCCCCTAATGCTCTCGAATCGATCATTCGACACCATAAGGAGGACGGGGATTATTGCTATTCCACTTTAAATTTAGAAACGACACTATTCAGGTCTTGCACGATTACCTGTAACTGCTCTGCGGATTCGGCCATGTTGGCCATCATCGCCATCTGCTCCTCCGTCGCTGCTGCAACAGATTGCACTTTGCCCAAATTATCAGCTGCTGCCGCTGAGGAATGCTCCATAGATGCGCTCACTTGCTCAGCGCTGGCGGACATTTGCTCTGCAATCGCTGCGTTCTCCTGCAATTGCTCTGCTACGACACGCACTGAACCTGCAATGCCACTAAATTTCTCATCCAGCGATTGCATCCGTTCGCTGCTGCGCTCGACTTCACGCATCGTCTGGCCCATATAATGCGATGCGCCCGTAATATCTTTGCGCGTCTGGTCAACCAAATCACGAATGGTGTCTGCGGATTCAATCGATTGTGCCGCGAGCTTCCGAATCTCGTCCGCTACAACAGCGAAGCCTTTGCCATGCTCGCCAGCCCGTGCTGCTTCGATGGAAGCGTTAAGCGATAGGATATTCGTTTGTGACGAAAAAGCCGTAATTTGATCTGCAATCTGGTTGATCTGCCCCGACCGATGGGATAATGTCTCAATCGTGTGCGACAGCTCCGTAATAATGCTTACTACTTCCCGCATTTGATCGCCAAGCAGATCGAGCGCTTCTCTTCCTTCTGCTGCAATGTCCGTCGTTTCAGCCGAATGGTCTGCCATCGATGTCGTATTGTCCGCAATTCGCAAAATGCCGGCTGTCATTTCTTCAATCGCGCGTGAAGTTTCTTCTGCGCTCTTCGCTTGTATTTCTGTGCCGTATGTTACGTCTTGAATATGTTCAGCTACATGCTTGGCCGAATCCGAGGTTTCCTTCGATGCTGTGTAGAGCGCTTCAGAGGAAACGGCCACTTTGTTCGTGTTCACGAGAATGACGCCTACGATGCTTTTCAATCTCGTAATCATCGTATCCGCATCACGCAAAATATGGCCGAGCTCATCTTTCCCATATTTGCTCTCTGCACTCGATGTCAAATCGCCAGCCATAACGCTAGACATCTTGCCAACCGCACTCGTCACGTTCCGGTTAATCTTGCGAATGGATACGAAAATCAAAAGAATCAGCAATACGATAAAGATGACCGTAACGCTATAATTCACCTTCACCATCTTTGCATTCTCAGAACGCACATCGTCAATCGATTGCTTCGTATAGCCATCCACGAGATCGCTAAATGCGTTAAGGCCTTCACGTCCCTGATCGAACAACTTATCCATCGCAGGCGTTCCGTAACCATTGGCCTTGATCACTTGGCGCGCTTGCTCTGCCCATGCCGGGATAAATCCTTCATAAGCTTTGAATAGATCGCTGACTACAACTTTCTCTGTCGCTTGCACATTAATCAAGCCTGCCGCTGTAACTAACTGCTTAGCAGCTTGAACCCGTTCCGTCGCTTGGGCTAAGTTTTCTTCGAACGCTTTGACGGCATCTTCACGGGCTTTCCCCTTCAGGCGGTCTCCTTGTAGCTGCTCGTAATACATTCGCGACTGGTAGAGATCGCGATCCGCATTCATTACGTCATTGTTCGTCATATAGGCTAAATCATAAATATCAGACGTTATCTTATTGATATCTTTCTTAAAATCTTCTGGATAATAAAACGCGGTAATTAAATAAAGCGCAAGTGGAATGCCAATTAGCCCTATTATTTTCTTCTTCAAGTCCATCCGAAATATCGCTCTTGACACTCTTGCCATCAACCAACAACTCCTCTTTCCTTATATTACGATTACTTACTTCATCGGCGTCGCCGTGTCAGAAAAGAAGAAAAAATAGCGAAAAGCTTAAGAAAAGTGTCGAATTATGCAATTTAATATCTGGAAACGTTTTCATGTATACAAATTCAAGCAAACAAAAAAACCAGGCTCTAATCAAGAGCCTGGCTTCTTCGAATAGAAATCGTATTTATTGGCCGAATGCTTGTGGATTTTCACGCCATGCCTTCAGTGCGGCGATATCATCCGGCTGTACTTTGCCAATCTCGGCAGCAACGTCAATCAACGCTGTGTAGTTGGATAACGTTTCAAGCGGAACGCCTGCTTGTGCGAAGGCTTCCGTTGCTTGAGCGAATTGGTACGAGAAAATGGCAAGCACTGCATTAACGGTTGCTCCTGCTTCTTGCACTGCAATTGCCGCTTTAAGCGAGCTGCCGCCTGTCGAAATCAGGTCCTCGATAACGACGACATTTTGCCCTGCTTGAATGCGTCCTTCGATTTGGTTCTGCTTGCCATGCCCTTTCGCTTTGTCGCGAATATACGCCATTGGCAAGCCAAGCTTTTGCGCTACCCATGCGGCATGTGGGATGCCGGCTGTTGCCGTACCTGCGATTACCTCTGCATTCGGGTACCGTTCGCGGATGACAGCAGCGAAGCCTTCTGCAATAAGATCGCGAATCGCTGGATACGTCATCGTCAAGCGATTATCGCAATAAATCGGCGATTTCAAGCCAGACGTCCAAGTGAATGGATCATTGGGACGAAGCGCAACCGCTTCGATTTCTAATAAGCTCTTGGCAATTTCACGCGGCAATTGTTCTATGGATACCGTTGTCATACACTCATCAGCTCCTCAATAATAGTTTCGAGCGCGGCACGAGGGCTTGGCGCTGCAGTAATCGGCCGGCCAATGACCATAAAATCCGTTCCTGCCAATATCGCTTGCGAAGGCGTCATAATACGCGATTGGTCTCCAATGTCTGCTCCCGCAGGGCGGATGCCAGGCGTGACGGTTTGGAATGCTTCTCCACATGCCCCTTTAATCGCTTGTACCTCTTGCGGGGATGCCACGACGCCTTGAAGCCCTGCTTCGCGCGTAAGCCGAGCGTAACGAAGCACGGCTTGGTCAATCGGTCCGGCAATGCCAATCTCGTCGTTCAGTACCGACTGGCTTGTGCTCGTAAGCTGCGTTACCGCGATCACCGTCGGGCGCTTTGCGCCAGCAGAACTGGCTAACGCTTCTTCTACACCTTCCATAGCCGCTTCCATCATCGCTTTGCCGCCTGCGGCATGCACGTTGAACATATCCACGCCGAGCTTCGTAATGCTGTTAGCCCCGCCTTTGACTGTATTGGGAATGTCATGCATCTTGAGGTCGAGGAACACATGATAGCCTCGTTCTTTCAGCCCTTGGACAAATGCAGGCCCAGCTGCGAAATACAGCTGCATCCCAACTTTCATATAACAAGGGATCCCGCTGAGCTCCTGCAGCAAACGCTCCGCTGCATCGGCATCTGGATAATCAAGAGCGACCATGACGCGCCGTGCAGCTTGCTCCTTGGTTAAACCCATCGCCATTCCCCTCTCTCGTTTTATGTCATGTATCCAAAGTCCACCACCCGGACATGGAAGGCGGCCACGCGCCATCCATTCTTGCTCCATTTAAGGACAAGAATGGACGGTCGTTGGCCGCTTTAGCAACTATTATTTGAACACCGGCATCGAACGCGAGGAGAAGTTGAGCGTCTCCAGCATGCGGAGCAATGCGCGAACTGTATCAAGGGAAGTCAAGCAAACTGCACCGTTCTCAACCGCTTCACGGCGAATGCGGAAGCCGTCACGCTCAGGCGTTTTGCCCTTCGTCAGCGTGTTGACTACGAAGTTAGCTTGTCCCGTACGGATCAAGTCGAGGATGTTCGGCGTTCCTTCGCTCAGCTTGTTAACGCGCGTAACGCGCAGGCCAGCATCTTCAAGCGCAGTTGCCGTGCCGCCTGTAGCAATCAGCTTGTAGCCGAGTGCTGCGAAGCCTTGCATCAATTCTACCGCATCTTCTTTATCTTTATCCGCAACGGTTACGACGATCGCGCCAGTCGTTGGAATTTTCATGCCTGCACCGATCAAGCCTTTGTACAGTGCTTTCTCATACTGTACATCGCGGCCCATAACTTCGCCTGTCGATTTCATTTCTGGCGTCAGCGTCGGGTCTACGCGGCGAAGCTTCGCGAAGGAGAACACCGGTACTTTAACCGATACATATTCATCTTCTGGCCACAGGCCATCCGTATAACCAAGCTCAGCGAGCTTCGTTCCAAGGATCGCTTTCGTTGCCAGGTTTGCCATTGGCAGGTTCGTTACTTTGCTCAAAAACGGAACCGTACGCGACGAACGCGGGTTAACTTCGATGACGTATACTTTTTCTTCATGGATGACGAACTGGATGTTCACGAGTCCGATTACTTGCAGTTCCTTCGCAATCTTAATCGTAATGTCGATGATTTGTTGCTTAATATCATCCGACAACGATTGTGGAGGGTATACTGCGATCGAGTCACCGGAGTGAACGCCTGCGCGCTCGACATGCTCCATGATGCCTGGGATCAGAACCGTCTCGCCGTCGCAAATCGCGTCAACTTCCGCTTCTTTGCCCAGCATGTAGCGGTCGATCAGGACCGGATGCTCAGGATTGATTTTGACTGCTTCTTTCATGTAGAGCAGCAATTCCGTATCCGAGTATACGATTTCCATTGCGCGTCCGCCGAGTACGTACGAAGGGCGAACAAGAACCGGATAGCCCAGGCCTTGTGCAACTGCTACAGCCTCGTCTACGTTCGTTACCGTGCTGCCTTCAGGTTGTGCAATGTTAAGCTTGCGAAGCATAGCTTCGAATTTCTTGCGGTCTTCTGCCGCATCGATGCTTTCAAGGCTCGAACCGAGAATGCGTACGCCAGCTTTAGCAAGCGGAGCAGCAAGGTTGATTGCCGTCTGGCCGCCGAACTGAACGATAACGCCGATTGGCTGTTCTTGTTCGATAACGTTCATTACATCCTCGAAGAAGAGCGGCTCGAAGTACAAGCGGTCAGAAGTCGAGAAGTCCGTCGAAACAGTCTCTGGGTTATTGTTAATGATAACCGCTTCATAACCTGCTTTTTGGATTGCCCAAACAGCATGTACAGTCGAGTAGTCGAACTCGATGCCTTGGCCGATCCGGATTGGGCCGGAGCCAAGCACGAGCACTTTTTGTTTGCTAGTTTCTGTCACTTCGTTCTCTGTTTCATAAGTCGAGTAGTAGTAAGGCGTCGTCGCTTCGAACTCAGCCGCACATGTATCAACCATTTTGTAAACTGGCTTCAAGCCTTGCTCAACGCGCAGCGCACGAATGTCATCTTCATGCGTATGCGATTTGGCAGCACCTTCGCGGCGCAATTCAGCGATCGAACGGTCAGAAAAGCCTTTGCGTTTCGCTTCATAAAGCGTTTCGCTCGTCAGCGTAGCCTCTTTGCGGATACGATCCTCGAAAGCGATCAGGCTTTCGATTTTGTCGAGGAACCACCAGTCGACTTTCGTCAGGTCTTGAATATCGAGCAGCTTCCAGCCACGGCGGAAAGCTTCTGCGATCAAGAACATGCGCTCGTCGTCTGGCTTAACCAGGCGTGCTGTCAACGTCTCGTCGTCAAGCGACGAAGCTTCTTTCAAGTGCAGGCGGTGTACGCCGATTTCGAGTGAGCGGACCGCTTTATGGATCGACTCTTCGAAGGTACGGCCGATTGCCATAACTTCGCCAGTCGCTTTCATTTGCGTTCCGAGCTTACGGTTAGCCGATGTGAATTTATCGAACGGCCAACGCGGGATTTTGGAAACGATGTAGTCAAGTGTAGGCTCGAAGCAAGCGTATGTTTGACCTGTAACCGGGTTGACGATTTCGTCGAGCGTGTAGCCCGATGCGATTTTTGCTGCCATCTTCGCAATTGGGTAGCCCGTTGCTTTGGATGCAAGTGCCGACGAGCGGCTTACGCGCGGGTTAACTTCGATTACATAATATTGGTAGCTGTGCGGATCAAGCGCAAACTGTACGTTACAGCCGCCTTCGATGCTCAGCGCACGGATGATTTTGAGCGATGCTGAACGGAGCATTTGGTACTCACGGTCAGACAGCGTTTGGCTTGGTGCAACGACAATCGAATCGCCTGTGTGCACGCCTACTGGGTCGAAGTTTTCCATGTTGCAGACAACGATACAGTTGTCGTTCGCATCACGCATAACTTCATATTCAACTTCCTTCATGCCAGCGATCGATTTCTCGATCAAGCATTGGTCAATCGGGCTGTAACGAATGCCTGACGCAACTGTCTCTAGAAGCTCTTCTTCATTCGCACAAATGCCGCCGCCCGTACCGCCGAGCGTGTAAGCCGGACGAACGATGATTGGGTAGCCGATCTCATTCGCGAAGTCCACTGCTTCTTGAACCGTCGTTACGATTACGGATTCTGGAACAGGCTGTTCCAGTTCACGCATCAGCTCACGGAACAAGTCGCGGTCTTCCGCGCGCTCGATTGCATCAAGCTGCGTACCGAGCAGCTTCACGTTCTCGCGCTCGAGAACGCCTGCACGAGCAAGCTCAACTGCCATGTTAAGGCCTGTTTGGCCGCCCAGCGTTGGGAGCAAGCCGTCTGGCTTCTCTTGGCGAATGATTTGCGATACGAATTCAAGCGTAATTGGCTCAATGTAAACTTTATGCGCCATGTTCGTATCCGTCATTATTGTTGCTGGGTTGCTGTTGATGAGGACGACTTCAAAGCCCTCTTCCATCAATGCTTGGCAAGCCTGCGTGCCAGCGTAGTCAAATTCAGCTGCTTGTCCGATAACGATCGGACCGGATCCGATTACGAGAATTTTTTTGAGTTCATTATTTTTGGGCATACTGCAGCTCTCCCTTCAACGTCTCCTGCAGCCGTGTTTGAAGCGGCTTCAATGGGTTGTTCTTCTTGTGGTCGCGAATCATGTCCAGGAATTGGTCGAACAGATAGCTCGAATCATGTGGGCCCGGCGCAGCTTCTGGATGGTATTGCACAGTGAATACTGGATGTTTCTTATGTTTAAGGCCTTCGATTGAGCCATCATTATTGTTGATGTGCGTCACTTCGAGGTCCGTGCCAGCGATCGAATCTTCCAGCACCGTATAACCATGGTTCTGGGATGTAATGTAGCAACGGTTCGTTGCCAATTCTTTAACTGGGTGGTTGCCGCCGCGGTGCCCGAACTTCAGGCGAGTCGTGTCAGCGCCGCTTGCCAGGGCAAACAGTTGGTGGCCAAGGCAGATGCCGAAGATCGGGAATTCGCCGATCAGTTGTTTAACCGTCTCAACCGCATATGGAACGTCTTTTGGATCCCCAGGGCCGTTGGACAATTGAATGCCGTCAGGATTCAGGCGGCGGATTTGGTCAGCCGTCGTGTCATGCGGAACGACGATGACGTCACAACCGCGCTTCGACAATTCTTTTACGATGCCGCTCTTCGCGCCGAAGTCGATCAGAACGACGCGCTCTTTGTTGCCTGGAGCCGAGAAAATGTTTTTCGTCGACGTGCGCGCTACTTGGTCATGCAGCAATTGTGCAACGCCCAAACGCTCTTGCAATTCTTCAATCCGTTCGTTGCCTGTCGTCAGAAGGCCTTTCATCGTACCGAAGTTACGAAGCTTACGCGTAAGCATCCGAGTATCGATGTCGCTGATGCCTGTAATGCCATACTCTTTGAGCAGGTAGTCCAGCGAGTACTCACCGCGCCAGTTGCTTGGCACCGGCTCATGGCGGCGTACAACAAAGCCGTGAATGTAAGGGCGCACTGCTTCGAAGTCATCGCGCGTAATGCCATAGTTGCCGATGAGCGGGTACGTCATCGTTACGATTTGGCCACAGTAGGATGGATCGGACAGTACCTCTTGGTAACCTGTAATTCCTGTATTAAATACGACTTCGCCAGTCGATTGGCCCTCAGCGCCGAAGGCGAGGCCTGTAAACAGCGTACCGTCTTCCAACAACAATCTCGCTTGCATCCGTATCACTCCTCAGAAGTTCTGAATCTTAATGAAATAACTGTGTTTGCTTATAATGGCCATTCTTTGATTCGGGTTAACGTTCGTTCGGGGCATTGCTCCGCTTACGCTTTGGTCCATACGAGCTTGCCGTTTACGACTGTCGCCGTTGGCCAGCCATACAGCTTCCAACCGCCGAACGGTGTGTTGTTGCTCTTCGAAGCGAATGTTTCTGGACGTACTTCGCGTTCGTTTTCCAGATCCACAACCGTCAAGTCAGCAGGCGCGCCTACTTCCAAGCGGCCCGTTGGCAGGTTGAACACGCGAGCTGGATCAGCTGTCATACGTTTCAGCAAGAAGCCGAGTGTCCATTGCCCTGTGCGTACGAACTTCGTGTACAACAGCGGGAAAGCTGTCTCGAAGCCAACGATGCCAAATGGTGCGAGCAACGGGCCGCGAGCTTTCTCTTCCGCGCTATGAGGCGCGTGGTCGGTAACGACGATATCGATCGTCCCGTCCTCAAGGCCTTCGATGACCGCTTGCACGTCGCGTGGCGTACGCAGCGGCGGGTTCATTTTCCAGTTAGCGTCATCCAGGCCCGGAATATCTTCATCCGACAGCACCAAGTGATGCGGGCAAACCTCTGCTGTGATGCTAACTCCGATCGACTTCGCCAAGCGAATCAAGCGTACCGATTGCTCCGTGCTGACGTGGCAGACGTGGTAGTGAACGCCTGTCGCTTCCGCAAGCAGCGCATCGCGGCCTACATGGATCGCTTCGGACTCGTTCGGAATGCCTTTGAGGCCATGCTTTTTGGAGAAATTGCCTTCCGAAGCCCATGCGCCTTCAACCAACGAGTCGTCCTCGCAGTGAGCGATGACCGGCATATCGAGCGACTTCGCCAGTGCCATTGCATTTTTCATCATTTGCGCGTTTTGGACGCCGACGCCGTCATCTGTAAATCCGATGGCACCCGCTTCTTTCAAAGCTGCAAAGTCAGTCAGCTCGCGGCCCAGCTCGTTTTTCGTAATCGCTGCATATGGCAGTACGCGTACGATGCCTTCTTTGGCTGCTTTATCAAGGATGTATTTCACCGTTTCAGCCGTGTCCGTTACCGGACGTGTGTTCGGCATACATGCAATCGTTGTGAACCCGCCTGCTGCAGCCGAGCGAGTGCCGGTTGCGATGTCTTCTTTATATTCAAAGCCTGGATCGCGAAGGTGGACGTGCATATCGATGAAACCAGCGCTCACAAGCTTGCCTGCTGCATCAATAACTTCGCTGCCCGCTGTATCAGGCTGCTGGGAGCCGTCCACGATCTCAGCGATGTTGCCGCCTTCCGTGCGTACATGTTTCTTCACGAGCGTGCCCGCTTCTTCGTTCCATACGAGGCCATTCAGAATCCATACTGACATTGTTGCGAATCTCCCTTCATAGTTGCCCAAATCATCTATTTGGTCTAGATCTAATCCGTTAGCCCATTGCCCGTTCCATAACAGCCATCCGAATCGGAACACCGTTGGCCATTTGCGGGAAAATGCGGGATTTGGCATGCTCCACTAGCTCGCTATCGATTTCTACATCCCGGTTTACCGGTGCAGGGTGCATGATAATCGCGTTCGATTGCATCCGGTTAGCCCGTTCCACCGTTAGCCCGTAGCTTTCACGATAGAGCTCAGCGGACTTCATCATTCCTGTAGCATGCCGCTCCAACTGTACGCGCAGCATCATAACAACATCCGCTTTCACTGCCTCGTCCATGGAGATGTAAGGCGCGTCCAACTCGGTTGCTTGCATCTCAGCTGGCGCACAGAACTTCACATCTGCGCCAAGCTTGCGAAGCGCCCACAGGTTCGAGCGTGCTACACGGCTGTGCAGAATGTCGCCGATGATGGAAACCGACAACCCCTTGAGATCGCCAAAATGCTTGCGCATTGTGTACAAATCAAGCAGCGCTTGCGTCGGGTGCTCATTGTTGCCATCCCCTGCATTGATAAGCGGCACTTTCACTTTCGCTGCAATCTCTTCCAGCATGCCTATTGGCTTCAGCCGAATGACGCCTGCGTCAATGCCCATCGACTCGAGCGTTCGCACTGTGTCGTAGATCGATTCGCCCTTCTCTACGCTGGAGGCTGCCGCTGCGAAGTTCATCACTTCCGCTCCGAGCCGCTTCTCTGCCATCTCGAATGAGAAGCGAGTCCGCGTGCTGTTCTCGAAAAACATGTTCGCGACGAACTTCCCTTGCAGTACAGGCGTTAGCTTCTCCGCCTGCCCTTCCCAATAAGCCGCTCGGTCAAGAATCGATTCGATTTCTGCTGCGTCGAGGTCTTTCAACCCAAGTAAGCTGCGTTGCTTCAATGCCGTTGCCGTCATCCGGCTTGCCCCCTTCATATTGCGTGTTTACAAGTCGCCTTAGGCCGATGCCGCCTACTAATGGATGATCGTCACTTTATCGTCGCCATCCACTTCGGACAGCGATACTTCAATTTGCTCCTGCTTCGAGGTTGGTACATTCTTCCCGACATAATCTGGACGAATCGGCAGTTCACGATGGCCCCGATCAACCAGAACAGCCAGTTGAATGATTTCCGGTCTTCCACGGTCCATAACAGCGTCCATTGCTGCTCGAATTGTTCTGCCTGTGTACAGGACATCATCGAACAAAATAATCCGGCGCCCTTCTACGTTCAGGTGATTGCATTCCTGCTTAGCAGCAGCCGTCTCATTGCGTGCTTGGCTAGAAGCATTGGACCTGCGGTCATCCCGATAAGCGGTAATGTCCAGATCGGTTACTTCTACCGGCTTTCCTTCGATCTCTTCGATCAGAGTCGCAAGCCGCTCAGCTAAGTAAATGCCTCTCGTCCGAATTCCGACCAGCATGCAATTATCGATCCCTTTGTTCTTCTCGACAATTTCATGGGCGATGCGCGTTAAGGCGCGGCGTATCGCTGTTTCATCCATCAAGATCCGCTGTTCGGCCATCATGGAAGCCGTATCCCCCTCTCATACCGTGCCAGACGGCTTCGGCCGTCCTCGTCGTATGCCTTCACAGGTGAGCGCATAAAAAAACTCCTTGCCTGTTGGGCAAGGAGTTAGCTGATAACCCAGTGGCTCCGTCAGCGAAGACAAGCCATCCGCATTCCAACCTCCACCTAGGAAATCGGCATATGCAGACACCTGTCTTGCCGGCTGCGGGCCGACCGAGACTTCATGTTATCACGCTACCTTGCCAGCCTCACAGGGCTGATTTAAAGGTACTGCTGTATCAAAGGAATTATCCCATGTTCGACACGATCTGTCAAGACCCGCAGCCCCCTCCATACAATGATTCGCCCGCATTTTTCATTAAGATTACTATTGATGTTTCGGGCTGTTTCTAACCAAAACAAGACCAGCCAAATTGGCGCTGCAATTACGAATTTTCCCTTGAAATGAAAGAAAATAAATAGGGAATAAACATCCCTGAACTCTCATTTATTCATAAAGTTACGATGCACAGCACGAAACGACCCCCGGTCACGCTAGAAAACGTTGAATGCAGCCTATTTCCATTGCACAATATGCAAGGACATTTCCTTACTTCCACACACACAGTTGCTGCCATTGTACGAACTGCAATGAGGAGGACATCAACTCAACCTTACATGCAACATACGCAGTATTCTGCGCGTGCCCAACGCAACTCTGCCGCTGCAAAACAAAAACAGAGGTGTCCCTTAGCCGTCACGGCTTTAGGGACACCTCTTATCAAACAATATGCGATACGAATTACAGCGACATGTTGCGAATGCGCTCGACTGCCTTTTCCGTATTTTCGCGAGTGCCGAATGCAGTTAGGCGGAAGTAGCCTTGGCCGCTTTGGCCAAATCCTACGCCTGGCGTGCCGACAATGTTTGCTTCGGAAAGCAATTTATCGAAGAACGCCCACGAGTCCATGCCGTTTGGCGTCTTAAGCCAGATGTACGGTGCATTAACGCCGCCGAAAACTTCAAGGCCGATCGATGCCAGGCCATCACGAATGATGCGAGCGTTCGTCATGTAGAAATCGACAAGCGCTTTGATCTGCTCTTTGCCTTCTGGCGAGTAGACTGCAGCAGCACCGCGTTGCGTTACATACGATACACCGTTGAATTTCGTCGTGTGGCGACGGTTCCACAGGTCATTTACAAGCAGCTCTTTGCCGTCTTTATCGAAGCCTTTGAGCTCACGAGGAACGACTGTATAGGCACAGCGAACGCCCGTGAAGCCTGCTGTTTTGGAGAAGCTGCGGAATTCGATAGCAACTTCCTTCGCGCCTTCGATTTCATAAATGCTGCGTGGCACGTCCGGCTCTGTAATGAATGCTTCATAAGCCGAATCATACAAGATTACACAGTTGTTCTCTTTTGCATAGTCAACCCATTTTTTCAGCTCCGCTTTGGTCAGCGTCATGCCCGTCGGATTGTTCGGGTAGCACAAGTAGATGATGTCTACTTTACGCTTCGGCAAGCTTGGCGTGAAGTTGTTCTCAGCTGTGCAATCGAGGTATTCAATGTTTTCGTAGCGATTCGTCTCACGGTTGTATTTGCCGGAGCGGCCAGCCATTACGTTCGTATCGACATAAACCGGATATACCGGGTCTTGTACGGCTACAACGCTATCTTGGCTGAAAATCTCTTGAATGTTGCCTACGTCGCATTTGGATCCGTCACTGAGGAATACTTCGTTGGATTGGATATCAATGCCGCGCGCTTTGTAATCATTCTCGATGATCGCTTGAATCAGGAAGTCGTAACCTTGCTCCGGGCCATAACCGCGGAACGTTTCTGGTTGCCCGAGCTCGTCCACTGCAGCATGCATCGCTTTAACGATTGCGTCTGGAAGGCCGCGCGTTACGTCGCCGATTCCAAGGCTGATAATTTCAGCGTTAGGGTTTTCTTGTACAAATTTCGTACGGCGTTTTGCAATTTCGGAGAACAAGTAGCTGCCTTGAAGCTCCGAGTAGTAGGGATTCATTTGAGTCATTGCGATATCACCTTTCCGTGACAGGCTGCAGTAGCTTATGCCATCAGCCTATTGATAGTAATGTACTCAGCATATCGCATCGTGTGCCACAACTTAAATATACGAATGCACAAAAAATTTGTACTATTACACCACTATCGTTGACGGAGGCTATGCAGAACGTTTTCCATATCCTCAGGAATCGGCGCTTCAAATTCCAAATATTCGTTCGTACGCGGATGCTTAAACCCAAGAATCGCCGCATGCAGCGCTTGGCCATTCAATGCAACTGTTTTGCTTCTGCCATACATCGGATCGCCCGCCATCGGATGCCCGATATACTTCATATGCACACGAATTTGATGCGTTCTGCCGGTTTCCAGCTGCAATTCCAACAGGGTATAGTCGTCAAGCCGCTCTATTACGGAAAAATGCGTAACCGCATGCTTGCTGTTTTTGTCCGTAACGGTGAACATTTTCCGGTCCCGGCCATCCCGGCCGATTGGAGCATCAACTGTCCCGCGGTCATGCGGCATATTGCCATGCACAAGTGCGATATATTTGCGCGTAACTGTATGTGCTCGCAGCTGCTCGGATAAAGAAGCATGTGCAGCATCATTCTTGGCGGCCATCAATAGACCTGTCGTATCTTTATCGATCCGATGAACGATGCCTGGCCGAATCGAACCATTAATGCCGGACAAATCGGTGCAATGGTACATAAGCGCGTTCACGACAGTGCCCGAATTATGGCCTGGCGCAGGGTGTACCACGAGCCCGCGCTGCTTATTAATGACGATGACATCTTCATCTTCATAAACGATATGGAGCGGAATAGGCTCAGCTACGATTTCCGCTAGCTCCGGCTCTGGCACATCAACAAAGACGACGTCTCCCTCATCTAGCCGATGCTTCGCTTTTGCCACTGTCCCGTTCACGAGTACCGCTCCCGATTTGATCCAATCTTGGACTTGGGTGCGAGAAACAGCGGAATCGGCGAACGAATCCGTTACATATTTATCAAGGCGCTCGCCAGCAGCATCCCCTTCAACTACCCATTCCAGCGAGGAATTATCCTCTTCATTATCCATGATGTATTCAACTTCTGTTGATTGGTTCACTTCAGTCATTATTCTGTTCTTTCCTTCCGATCTGAATCTAGGCTAGCCGCGAGGCTGTTATTTGATAATTGCGCTTGTGCGCGCTCTTCCCGTGCTCCAATAAATGCATCAAGAAGGATGAAACCGACGCCGATGCAAATCCCCATGTCCGCAACGTTAAAGATAGGGAATGTATAGCTGCCAAAATTAAATTGCAGAAAATCGACAACTTCGCCCGTGCGCGCACGATCGCTAAAGTTGCCTAAAGCTCCGCCGAGCACCATGCCAAGCCCTGTTAACAGGATTGCCCGGCCTGTTTTTCTCATTTTGGCCATGTACCAAACAAGGCCTACTGTAACGATGACTGTGACGATAAGAAAAAAGACCCGTTGATCTTCAAGCAAGCTGAAGGCTGCGCCTGTGTTCCGATAAGATGTAATTAGGAAGAAATCCCCAATAACGCTTATTTGTTCATTCATTTGCATCTCATTCACGATTATTCGCTTCGTTACCATATCCGCAAAAAACACTACTGCACTAAGCACAAAATACATCCATAATCGCATCGATCTCATGAATTCCCTGATTCCCCCTTATTGACAGTCAAGCCTATTGTAACACAAACGTTGAAGGGGCGACCACAGCAGGCATTTGCTGCATTACCAGCTGTAAACTTCGCCCAAAACAGGAGTTAATCCTCCCCTTCTGCGGCTGTTAAAACAACTGTTCGCGGTTCAACCTATAGCTATTGCAGATAAAAGGATGGTGCTGAACGTGACGCCACTAACCCCGCAGCAGATTAGCCATTACCGGCAAATGCTGGTGAATATGAAGCAAGGGATCGAACAAGCACAACTAGATAGCGAACATAATGGGCTCGCTTTCTCCTTAAAGGATGAAACTGGCGAGCTCTCGCCCATCGACAATCACCCAGGCGACATGGGTACCGAAATGTTCGAACGAAGCAAGGATATGGCGCTGCATGAGCAACAGGATTTGAAGCTGGAGCGTATTGACACTGCCCTCAAAGCCATCGAAGAAGGCAAATACGGGATATGCCAAGCCTGCGGCCAACCGATTCCTACGGACCGGCTCGATGCCCTGCCTGACGCTGCATTCTGCGTTGAACATGCGCCTCGCCAGCATTTGGAAGATAATCAACGCCCTGTAGAGGAAAGCTTCTTAGCGCCGGCATTTGGCCGCAGCAACCGAGACGATGATGATGGCTATAACGGATTCGATGGCGAGGATGCTTGGCAGATCGTAGAGCATTGGGGCAATTCCAACTCACCTGCCATGTCAGACAACCGGGAAGTCGATTCCTATAACGAAATGTATTCGGAAGCGGATGAGAACGACGGGTTTGTCGAGCCGATCGAAAGCTTCCTTGCAACCGATATTACAGGACGTGTCGTATCGGTCGTCCGCAATCGTCAATATCATGAATATCTTTCCCATGGCGAAGGCGATGGCGAGCTAGAAGCCGACCCTGCCCAGAGCAATGCCGCTGATTCAAGCACTTGGCTCTAATAAGCCTTTCCCTCGAGCTGCGCTTGTACGACTCGGACAAGATCTGCAACGTAATCACCGATAATAGGCAAGTTCAATGCTCCAAGCAAGCGAAGCACATATAAGATGGTCGCGGCGAATACGGTAAAGCCTAAAGCGATGCCAACGCCGCGCGCCGTCCCAGACACAAAATTGCGCCATATCAACTTAATCGGCCGATTAAGCAGTGCCACATATTCTGCCATCTGTGTCCGCTCCATATCTGCTGCAACCTTCTGAAGCTGCTTATCGACTGCATTTAATGAATATCGTAGCGCAGCCAAATTTTCTTGGGGCTCCTCTGGCTGCCGTGTTGCACCATGTTCCTTACTTCCCCGCTCATCCATATCTAAGGCACGCCCTTCTACAACCGATTATCAACAAAAAAACGAGCCCCGATGCTTCTTGCCCATCGAGATAACGCTCGTTTTTTTGTTTCGTTATATTAGATTGCCCTCATTAGCCAATTTGAATTCCGATCGTTTTGCCGCCTAACTCGATGCGTTCCATGCCATCAGCCGCTTCGAATGCCACCGTACTCAGGAGCACATTCTCACGAAGCACATGATCGAACGATTTTAGCGCAGCTTCAAGCTCCGAATCCACGTCCAGAACGAGATCGATCCGTTTCTCAATCGGCAGATCAAGCTTCTTGCGCGTATCCTGCACGGCACGAATGACTTCGCGCACCCAGCCTTCTTGCTCAAGCTCTGGCGTAATGTCCGTGTTTAGTGCAATTGTAAGCGAGTAACCCGAAGCTGATGCAAAGCCTTCCTTCGCTTGCTTCTCAACTAGCAGCTCATCGATTGTGATGGAGATCGGCTCTCCTTCTGCAGAAGTGTAGGCCAATCCACCGCTTTGAACCGCGGCGCGGGTTTCTTCCGCGCTCAAGCCTTTCAGGTAGCCTTGAATTGGGCCTACGTTTTTGCCAAACTTCTTGCCGGCCACTTTCAGATTGAGCTTAAATGTAAAGTCAACAAAGCCGCTATCGCTGTTTTCAATGACGATGGCCTTCACGTTGATCTCGTCTTTGATGATGTCTTCATAAGCAACAACGTCAAAGTCGCGATCGAGTGAAACGATCAAGTCCGACAGTGGCTGGCGCGTCTTGATTCCCGTTTCGTTGCGCACGTTGCGTGCTAGCTCTACAATTTGGCGAGCTGTTTCCATGTCACGCTCCAGCTTCTCATCGATATGAGCCTCATTCACTGTTGGGTAATCCGCCAGATGCACGCTTCCCTCGCCTCCGAGGTTGCCATATACATCTTCAGCAACGAGCGGCGCATAAGGCGCGATTACGCGCGATAGCGTCAGCAGCACATGTTGCAACGTCCCGTAAGCCGCCAGCTTATCTGCCGTCAGGCCGCTGCCCCAGAACCGGTCACGCGAACGGCGAATGTACCAGTTGCTCAGCTCATCCACGAACGCTTCGATCAGCTTAGCCGGGTTGAGGAAGTCATTCACCTCAAGCCCTTTGGACACTTGCGCAATTAAGCTGTTCAAACGCGATACAATCCAGCGGTCCAGCTTCGCTTCCGAAGGCTTATAAGCATGCTCGCTAGGGTTGTATCCATCAATGGAAGCATATAGCGCGAAGAACGCATGTGTATTCACGATCGTGTCGATAACTTTCGATTTCGCTTCCCCTACGATGCCGCGCGAGAAACGTTTGCTGTTCCAAGGCGCACTGTCAGCGAGCAAAGCCCAACGGAATGCATCGGTTCCGAACTCGTTGATGATTTCCCAAGGATCGATAACATTGCCCTTCGACTTGGACATCTTCTGGCCATTTTCGTCGAGAATATGACCGGTCGAAATAACCGCTTTGTAAGGCGCTTTGCCATTGAACAGCGTCGATACTGCCAGCAAGCTGAAGAACCAGCCGCGCGTCTGGTCGATGCCTTCGCAAATAATATCTGCTGGATATTGGTCAGCAAACTTCTCTTGGTCGCCGAACGGATAATGCTGCTGAGCGAACGGCATCGAGCCGCTGTCGAACCAAACGTCGATTACTTCAGATGTCCGCGTCATCACCGCACCTTCAGCGAACGGCGATTTCAGCTTGATTTCATCCACATAAGGCTTATGGAGTTCAATATCTTCTGGCACAAAATCAACCGCGCGTTCGCGGAGATCCGCAATGCTGCGCGGCGCATATTCCTTGCCTGTCGCTTCGCAAATCCATACGTTAAGCGGCGTTCCCCAGTAGCGGTTACGGCTGATGTTCCAATCCACGAGATCCTCTAGGAATTTGCCGAAGCGGCCTTCCCGGATATGCCCTGGATACCACTCTACGCCATTATTGTTGGCAATCAGTTGATCCTTAATTTTCGTCGTTTCAATGAACCAGCTCTCTGTTGCGTAATAGAGCAGCGGAGATTTGCAGCGCCAGCAGAACGGATAGCTATGCTCGTATTTTTCTTTGCTGAACAACAGCCCGCGTTCGCTCAGCATTTTGACGATTTCGATGTCGCAATCCTTGACGAAACGGCCAGCCAGATCCGTCACTTCGTCCACGTAACGCCCCGCGCCATTCACAACGCTCAGCATGCTGATATCGTTAGCACGCGCAGCTTTATAGTCATCATCACCATGTGCAGGCGCGATATGAACGATACCCGTACCACTTGTATCGCTTACGAACTCAGCGCCAATTACAATATGGCCCTTCTCAACTGCTACATAACGGAAAGGCGGCTCGTAGCTTAGACCGACCAGTTCAGCGCCCTGTACCTCTGCAACAATCTCGTGTGCACTTTCTTTGAATACGGATTCCACGAGGCTCTTCGCAACGATATACGTCTCATCGTCCCGCTTCACTTTGACATACGTGAGGGCTGGATTAACCGCAAGCGCAACGTTCGCTGGCAGCGTCCAAGGCGTCGTCGTCCAAGCGAGCACATACTCATTCGTATTCGCAAGCTTGAATTTCACGGTTGCACTGAGATCCTTAACATCCTCATAGCCTTGTGCTACTTCATGCGAGCTAAGAGTCGTCTGGCAGCAAGGGCAATAAGGGCTTACGCGGTGGCCGCGGTACAGCAAGCCTTTGCTATGAATCGTAGACAAGATGTGCCACACGCTCTCGATGTATTCATTTTGCAACGTGATGTAAGGGTTATCCATATCGGTCCAGTAAGCGATGCCTTCTGTCAGTTCACGCCACTGCTTCTCATATTCAAACACGCTGTCTTTGCATTTTTTCACGAATGCTTCGATCCCGTATTTCTCGATCTCTTGCTTGCCTGAAATTCCGAGCTGCTTCTCTACGCCCAGCTCAACCGGCAAACCATGCGTATCCCAGCCCGCTTTACGCACGACGCGATAACCCGACATCGTTTTGTAACGGCAAATAAAATCCTTGATTACACGGCCAAGAACGTGCCCGATATGCGGCGCCCCATTGGCTGTAGGCGGTCCTTCATAGAAAACAAAGTTCGGTTTGCCTTCCCGATTGTCGATCGATTTCTTGAAAGTGCCGTCTTTCTTCCACTGCTCGAGGATGCGAAGCTCGCGGCTCCGCGCCTTTTCTTTGACATCTACGCGTTGCATGCCATTACCCCTTTCCATTATCCAAACCATTGTTAGAAAAAACAAAAAGACCCGTCCCATAAGGGACGAGTCGTGCTCGCGTTACCACCCTTGTTCTATTCGCACACCCATCAACCATAGTTGATCCATCTGGCAATCGCCACAGTGTGCCAATAGCACCTTCATCACGATCGGCTCTTCCTTGCAGCTCAATCGCGTTCCCGGTAACGGGGGACGTCCGTCAACGCTTACTGGCAATAGGCTGGTCACCTATGCATGTTCTGCGCTGCTTCTCGGAGAGGATATTCCATAGCGATTCGAACGCTGGCTTGCAGCAATTGCCAGCTCTCTGGGGAACGATGCCGCCATGTACTTGGTCTCGTCAATGAAGTTATTATTACTAGTTATAGCTGAACCCGCAACAATTGTCAAATCGGCATTCGCCTATTCGAAGCTGCTTTTTTGAAGCGTTTCGTTCGCAGCTGCAGCACTTGAATCGAGCGCTTCCCAACCATCTTGGCTGAGCAGCTCCAGTTGGGCTTCAACGAGCGTACGGAAGCGTGCACGGTAGATCGAGGCCTGCTTCTTCAGCTCTTCCACTTCCAACGCCACCTTGCGAGATTTGGACAACGATTCGTTAATGATGCGGTCTGCATTCTTCTCCGCTTCCTTCACGATTAGCTGCGCTTCCTTCTTCGCGTTGTGCTTCACTTCATCAGCCGCTTCTTGCGCCACGATAATCGTTTTGCTAAGCGTCTCTTCGATATTCGTAAAATGATTCAACTTTTCTTGCAAACTCAACAGCTGGTTTTGCATTTCTTTATTTTCGCGAATGAGCGTCTCGTAATCCTTAATCACTTGATCCAAGAATTCGTTGACTTCATCCTCATCGTAACCACGAAGCCTTCTTCCGAACTCCTTGTTATGTATGTCCAATGGCGTAAGCGGCATTGGCGCACCTCCTATGGATATGACGGTTCTTTGTTTGATAGTAATGGAATGTTTCGACAGAACCGCCCAAAATCCTGCATCACATCAAATATATTTACCGATTGCGACTCGGATTCTGCCTTTTTTTGTCATGCCTTCCACCTCAAGCACTTGGAAGCGGCCTAGCCCCTTCATCGAGACGACATCGCCCGCTTTCAGCATCGCGGAAGGATTTTCTTCCGCCTTCCAATTCACGCGGCACCGCCCTGCCCGAATCGGCTCTACGATCCGTGTTCGGCTCATTCGGTATACATCGCTCGCTATGCCGTCAAGCCGTAAAGAAGCGACTGATAAACTCATATGCTCCAGCTTCGACTTCACAACGCGAAGCGCTGACAGCGGAATGAGTTCCGTCAGAACATGAACCCGATGGACTTGCCGCAAATGTATATTGACATAATCCGCGATTTCCTCTGTCACTAAGCAGTGGCAGCCATCCTCATGGACATGAATATCGCCGATCAGCTCTCTCTTGACGCCAAGCCCTAGCAATGCACCCAAATAATCGCCGTGATCGAGATCCAGGTGGCCTTGCGAATCTGCTGTTACTGCAATCGCTTGGACACCCATCGGCTCGTCGTCCAACATTGCGTAGTCAGGAGCGATTACAGCACGTTGCCGTTCCGCATCCTCACTTCCGCCATCGAACCGAACCGCAACTCCACCTGCCCGAGATGCAAGGGAGCGAACAATCTCCGCTTGCCTCGGGTCAAGGTAATCAGTTCTTTTCCACTCATGGCGCTCGGAGCAGCGTTCGATCCACTCCTCCACTTTTACAACGAAAGAACGTTCATCCGGGTGAAAGTGATCATAAATGTTTTTCTTCTGGCTCATTGCGTCAATCCTTCACCTTAGAGGAAAATGTCAAGTACAAACACAATGCCGAGCGCGATGAACTTCAGTGCGAACAACGCAATAATCGGCGAGATATCGAGCATGCCGCCAATCGGCGGGATAAAACGGCGGAATATCGAAAGGTACGGCTCCACAAGCTTCCCAAGCCATTGTCCGATAAAGCTGTCCCGTGCGTTCGGCATCCATGACAATAGGACATAACCGATCAGCATGTAAGAGTAAATTTGTTCAAGTGTACCAATGTAAGAACTAATCGTTGTCAACAACGCAAGGTCACCTCATTCTTTTGTAATCCTGATCGTCCACTAGCATCTCAGAAATCGTGCCTTGAATTTCCACATTCTCGGGAGCGCAGAAGAAAATGCCAGGACCAATCCGATTCATCGTTCCGCTCACCGCATACAACGTGCCTAACAGAAAGTCAAAAATTCGCTTGGCAACATCGTTCGGCACGCGTTGCAAGTTAACGACGACACCACGGCGTGCCCGCAGATGATCGGCGATCTCTTGCGCTTCCTCGAACGAGCGCGGCTCATTCAAGACCACTCGCATGTTCTTCTGCGAATGGATGCTCACAATGTTCGATCCTTTGGCTTGTTTACGCGCTTCGAACGGTGAAGTTTCAAATTCTTGCTCCGGCTCGTCTGCTGTTTGGTGGTGGGTTGTTGTTACTTTTTCATGCTCAATAACCTCTTCTTCTTCCTGAAGACCAAAAAAGTTCATAAAGCGATTCATTACGCCCATGCCTCATGCCTCCTCTTTCCCTACTAATATCGTGCCCAATCTCACCCAAGTCGCGCCTTCCTCAATAGCAACTTCAAAATCGTTGGACATTCCCATCGACAGCTCGGTCAAAGGCTCGTCCAATATGCCTTGTGCATTCAGCCTATCCCTTAACATCCGAAGCTCCCGGAACACTGGCCGTGTTTCCTCCGGTTCAGCCTCGAAAGGTGCCATCGTCATTAACCCTATCGGCTTGATCGAAGGAAATTGCTTGAGGGTCTGAATAAACGGCTCCAGCTCCTCCGGCTCCAATCCTTGCTTGCTAGCTTCACCAGACACGTTCACCTGAATAAAGCAAGGAACGACTAGCCCAAGTTTGTCTGCACGGTCCGCAATGGCCTCTGCAAGGGAAACTCTGTCCAATGAATGAATGTATGTAAATTTCCCGATGACGTCCTTCGCTTTATTCGACTGCAGCGACCCGATATAATGCCACACTGGCTGTTCGTTAGCCGGCAGGCCACTGAACGCTTCCCATTTGGGCTTGGCATTCTGCCACCGATTTTCCCCCAGATGCAAAACATCATGCGCTACGACTTCCCGCACGTTGTCCAATGACACATATTTCGTCACGGCTACAACATTCACGTCGTGCCGGTCACGCCCGCTGCGCTCGCACGCCGCCGTAATCCTTCTGTCTACTTCTTGTATCCGTTCTGCTAACGTCGACAAGAGGTTCACCTCTTCTCCATGCCTATCCAGCTCGCCATCCGACCTGTCGATCCGTTCTCCGCACGGTGGGAGAATAACAAATCGGTGCGACAGCTGCTACACCACTTGGACAATTCGATATGGATCGGCAAAATTCCTGCTTTTATCATAATGTGTCGGTTGATTTCTTTCAAGTCGAGCATCGCTTTCCCGTTGCCCTTCCTCTGTACAAGATCGGCCGTTACCGGTCCTGTTCCGCCAGAGCCATTCAAACTCGCAAAACTGCTGCACAGCTGCTCCATCCGTTCAATGACGAGCCCATCCACCTCATAACAGCAACTGCCGATCGCCGGACCGATCGCGCACCTGATCTGCGCAGGCTCCGAGCTGAACTCCGCATGCATAGCCTCGATTGTGCGTGCCGCGATTTCAGCAGCCGTTCCTTTCCAGCCTGCATGCGCGAGCCCGATGGCTTCATGGGCAGGGTCCCAGAAATATAAAGGCACGCAATCAGCATAAAAGGATGCTAACAGCACTCCACGTTCGTTCGTTATCAATGCATCGGTATCTTGTAGCGCGGATGCGCGCGAGTCACGCCCCCGCCCTGCATCCGCCGCCGTAACGGCATGGACACGGTCGCCATGCACTTGCTCCGCACAAGTAAACGCTTCAAATGGCCATCCGAGCGCTTCTGCAAGCCGCTGCCGATTCGCTACGACATCTTCATCCCGATCCCCGACATGCAGCCCCATATTGAATGAAGCCCACGGCTCCCGGCTTACGCCGCCAAGGCGGGTCGTGAAGCCTGCAGTCAGCGCGTTATTGCCAGTTACCCATTCCGATAAGGTGAATAACGACGCTCCATCCCCTGATGCTTGATCCCATACAAATGGTTCCATACCCATTCACCTCTTTACTCTGTTCTCATCAGTGTACCATAGGGGGTGAAGGATGGAAATGCAGGGTTATCCTTCCGATCCAGCCATGTGCAGCACACTTAGAGCCATTCCTAGATGAAAAAAAGACCTCGGCACGCGCAAGGCGGCCGGGGCTATTAGTTGCGTGCTTGAAGCTCTTCCTCTTCCTCGGCGCGATACGCTGCTGCCTTCGCTTCATCCAACCGAACGAGCACGACATCTGCGCCGATTTTGACGATATTGCGCCAAGGGATAACGACATCCGTACCGCCTCCGAACATTCCAAAAAATCGCGTAAACGTCGGAACGACGATGGAATCAATCCGGCCTGCCCGCAAATCCAGTTCCAAATCGCTTACTTGGCCGAGCTTCTTCCCGTCCACGATGTTAATCACATCTTTTGTCTGAAAGTCAGATATTTTCAAGCTGCTTCACCGCTTTCTACACCGGATGGAAGACAGGTGCCTATGGGCTTCTATTATTACTATATGACCAGCCTTGGCAAAATGTCCTGATTGCGCAAAAAAACGGCGCGATGCGCCGTTTTTCCTGCCCTCGGTTTAAGCGAAGCTGAAGGAATGCCAACTGCGCCCGCTGCTCGCTGCTCTAAGAGCCAATTATCAAGTTTTCACATGCTTCTGCATCTGCTGGATCGCCGATTTCTCCAACCGTGAAACCTGCGCCTGCGAGATGCCGATCTCATCGGCGACCTCCATTTGGGTCTTTCCCTCGAAGAAGCGCATCGACAGGATCATTTTTTCCCTATCGTTCAGCTTATGCATCGCTTCACGCAACGCAATTTCTTCGATCCAAGAAATATCCTTATTCTTGTCATCGCTAATCTGGTCCATCACATAGATGGGATCCCCGCCATCGTGGTAGATCGGTTCGAATAGCGACACCGGGTCTTGAATCGCATCCAGCGCGAAGACCACATCTTCCTTCGGTACGCCCAGCGCCTCAGAGATTTCGAAAATCGTCGGCTCCCGGGAATTCTGGTTCGTTAAGCTGTCGCGGACCTGCAGCGCCTTATAGGCGATATCCCGCAAGCTTCGCGATACGCGGATGGGATTGTTATCCCTAAGATACCGACGGATTTCTCCAATAATCATCGGAACGGCATACGTACTGAACTTTACATTTTGGCTAAGGTCGAAATTATCTATCGCCTTCATAAGTCCGATGCAGCCAACTTGGAATAGGTCGTCTACATATTCACCGCGGTTATTGAACCGCTGGATCACGCTGAGTACAAGCCTCAGGTTGCCGTTCACCAATTTCTCTCTTGCTGCCCGCTCGTTACGCGTTTGCAGCGCTGTGAATAGCTCGCGCATTTCCGCATTCGTGAGGACGGGCAGTTTCGACGTATCCACACCACAGATCTCGACTTTGTTTCGGGTCAACGTGATTACCTCCCAAGGAGAAACATTAATGTTCATTATCTCCCCGCCCCCCCGAAATATTCCTCCCCCCGACAATGTTCGACATATTCTGTGAAAGCGTTTAATCGTAGATCAGGAAAGGAATGGTAACGTTATTAAGCATGAAAAAAAAAGTAGCAAGCCCCTGGTGAACAGGATGCTTGCTGCTCTTTCATCTCTTTGTGCAACATGACTTAGTCTTGCAATACGATGCCCTGATTTATCCGAATATTGTTTATTGCTCGCTGCTGCTCGGCATCCGTTCCCAATGCTTGAATTTCGCCTCGATAAACGACCTTGCCGGTCGCCCGGTCAATGAGTGCTACGCCGTTAATAGCTGAATAATTACCCGATTGTTGTCCCTTCGCCTCTTCAGCCGGTGGTACTGTACTGTAATTAATGCTTAAGTACTTATCATTTGAATCCGAGAGATAAAGGGTATCTGCTCCCCATTCTGAAGCATCAATCTTCAAGGTGTGATCAAGCTTCATGCCATCCGCAAGATTATAATCGCGATAGGTTAAGACACTATTGTTCTTCTTTGCACAATGCAACTTGCTGCCGGCAATACTTAGAAAAGTACAAGTCTCGCTTGTAAGAGGGAACGGTTCGATCTGACCGCTCTCGATGTCGTAGATATAATAATGCTGGATCGTCGTATCAGGCTGGTTAGGCTGTTCCGAGTCCTTCGCTTCACTTGGAGCAGCCTTCGTTTCGTTGCCTACGAATAAATAGTAACGCTGTTTTGCCGGCGAATTCGTTTCGCTTCTGAAGTCGATATTGGAGGCCGTCTTCCCCGCCAGCTCCACCTCTACCAACTTATCGCTAACGACAGCCTGCTTGTTCAGATCGATTCGCAGTGCGACATGTTGCTGGGAAAATTCGGATTTTGCATTGTATATCGACCGTTGCAGCATCACATGAAGCTGCCCATTTGATGTGCGCTGTACATCTGACACATACCATCCACCTGAATCCGAGTAGGATGGCAAATCTACGCTAAACGATTGCGTGTTGCCGCCATTCGATTGCTTGACATACACAAACAGCTTCTGTGATTCATACAGCGGCGGAGAAGAGACTATTTCAACATATACGGCGGAGTCGTCATCGGCATAGAAGTTATTTGAACTCAACTTGCCGCGCGCAAACGAAGCGTATTTTGCCATAAACGTTTTCCACTGCTTGCCTTCGTACGGGGACACCAACAAGCGGCGCGTTATGTATGACTGTTTGATGCCATAGGAATTGCTAGTGGGCGTGATCGCAATCTCGTCATATAAGGATCTATTATAGTTGTAGGAGAATCCCAAAACTCCATTATCATGTGCCTCCAAATAGGCATAATTGGCCAGCACCTCTAGATCCGGCACCGCATTCGCATTCCCTTCTTTCGTGACCAGCCTAAAATCGGGACGCTTGCCATTATCCCAACCGACGCCATAATATGTGCCGATGCAAGCTATAATGAAGCCGGCGAGCAAGAACAATAGCCCGTATTTTTTAACGATCAACATCTATTCATGCCCTCCTAATCACACCGTAATTTTTTTTCGGAGCAAAAACGAACTCCACCAGATTGACAATGCCGCCACGAAGATTACAACTCCGATTCCCATCGCTAACAGCTCTTTGGGGAAAAATCTGCTTGTTCTATCTATTAGCATGATTACTGGCATCAAGAACAGGAAGAAAACAGCCGTACCGTACGCCAGACCAACGATAATGCCAACAATCCGGTAACTGCGTTCGAGCAAAATGATCGTCGTCAAGACAAGTACCGCTGCGATTCCAACGCCATAGAACAACATAAAATCGCTAAAAGCAGGCGGCAGAAGTATGTTTAACAACGTATTGTTTGCAATCGAAATGTCCACTGGAAAATCTCTCACTAGTACATCTGGCACCAACTGATAATACAAAGCTTGCTCGATCTTAAGCAGCGGCAGCTGCGCCGCTACAAGGCCGAACACAGCGAGCAGGAACGATACAAGTTTGGACCAATAGATAATCATCCGCGAATTCGGCAGCGTTAGCAGCCGAACGATAAAAGACCGGCGGCCCAGCCACTCCCGATACCAAGTGAAAAACAAATAGATGATTAAAAATGCGATACACAACAAAACCGGAGCGGTGATCCAAATCGATTGGTCCATTGCATGAGAAAATGTGCTCTCTCCTTTAAGCAGGGCAAATTGCTCGAAGTTCGGGATTTTCTCATCATCCATCACATCTTTTACTGCGTCGACAAACCGATTTGCCGTTACATACACGCCTATCAATTGAATGACAGCCGTCAGCACCACCATGGCAACGAACGGTATAACCAGCCGTTTCAATTCGAAATTAATCAGCTTCCAAAAACTCATGATGTCGTGTACACCTCCCTCATCACGTCTACGACCGATTTCCCTTCCCGGATCCGAACCTCTTCGCAGTCGAACGTTCGTGTCACTTTCCCGTTATCAAGCATCACCACATGATCCAACAAATGCTCCACTTCCCGCACTTCATGCGTTGTCAGAATGACGCTGCGCCCTTCAATGAGTTCACTAGAAAAAACGGATGCGATCTGTTCACGGCTGAACATATCGATGCCTGAGAACGGCTCGTCCATCAGCATATATTGTGCATCCATCCCAAGCCCGAGCACGAGATTAAGCTTAGCTGCCGTGCCTTTGGACAAGGAACGAACCCGGTCATTCGAATTGAGCTTAAACATGCCCATTAACTCCTGTGCACGCTCCGTATTCCAATTCCGATAAAACTCCTTCATGAAGGCCAAGCAGTCCGCGATCTTCATGCTGCCAGGCATCGGCAAATTATCAGGGATGAAAACGATCTGCTCGTACATCGCAGGATGAGGCGTTCTGCCATCGATCGTAATGCTGCCGCCTTGAATTGGCGTTAAACCCATAATTGCTTTTAAGATTGTTGTTTTGCCTACACCGTTCATTCCCGTCAAACAGGTGATCGCTCCACGGGGGGCCTCAAAGCTGACGCCGCTTAGCACTTTCCGCAGGCCAAATCGCTTGGTTACATTTTCTAATACGATCACGATATGCTTCCCTCCCCTTCGGTTCCTGCTTGCCCGGCTTTCTCTAGGCGCAGCCGAATAATCGATAGCAACTGCTCAATTGGCACTTCAATATTGCTTACTGAAGCAAGGAATGAATCTACAGCCTCAGTCAAGAGCTCCTCACGAATACGGCCCAAAATTACATTATCCCGCGTGATGCGGCTCGGTGAATTTCCTTCTGTCACGATCAAGCCCTGCTCCTCCATTTCCTTGTACGCTTTCTGCGCCGTATTTGGATTAATGTTTAATTGGCTAGCAAGCTCACGCCGAGATGGAATTGTCTCTCCAGCGTTTAACTTTCCTGTTGCGATTCGTTCCTTAAAGTGCCGTACAACCTGCAGATAGACGGGATCTCGATTGTTAAAAATCAACGCCATTAGCACCTCCCCTTCCTGGAGTCCATTTCAGCCTATTTCCAATATTTATTGTATGTACTATGTGGTTCATACACTATAGATGTATTATGCCCATAATACACTTCTGCGTCAACCCTTATTTGGAAAAAGCTGCTGATTGATTGGCTTAACCATACAAAAAAGGCCGCTCTTGCCGTTTCCGGCAAAAGGCAGCCTTTCTGTAAATCGATTCGATTTGGGTGCCTACACCATCTTATTAAACTCTTTGCGCAGCCGCTTAATAATCCGTTTCTCTAAACGGGAAATATATGATTGCGAGATGCCAAGCAGATCTGCAACATCCTTCTGTGTCTTCTCTTCGCCATCGGCAAGGCCGAACCGAAGCTCCATGATGATTCGCTCGCGTTCCGTCAGTTTATCGAGTGCTTTATGCAGCAGCTTGCGGTCCACCTGCTCCTCAATATTGCGATAAATCGTATCGTTCTCCGTACCGAGGACATCCGAGAGCAGAAGCTCATTGCCGTCCCAATCAATATTCAATGGCTCGTCGAATGACACTTCTGTACGTGTTTTGCTATTGCGGCGGAGATACATTAAGATCTCATTCTCGATACACCGGGATGCATACGTCGCTAACTTAATTTTCTTCTCCGGATCAAATGTATTGACCGCTTTAATCAAGCCAATCGCGCCGATCGATACAAGGTCTTCGATATGAATGCCCGTGTTCTCAAATTTGCGAGCGATATAGACAAC
Organism: Paenibacillus sp. MMS18-CY102; assembly: GCF_009789195.1. Taxonomy (GTDB): domain Bacteria; phylum Bacillota; class Bacilli; order Paenibacillales; family Paenibacillaceae; genus Paenibacillus_T. The sequence continues at coordinate 49,121 of NZ_WSTC01000005.1, forward strand.
GAGCCGGAGATTCCGTTCAATCAGCATGGCGCGAATTGCCGTATCGCCCGAAGGCAGCTTCTCCAGCAAATATTCCTCTTCTTCCCTTGTAAGCGGTGGCGGCAGCGCTTCGCTTCCACCGATATAATAAATTTCTTCACTCTTCATCCCGAATAAAAACAGAACACGATAATAGTATAACTGAAGAATAAGTCTCCATTTGCCGAGCATGGGCCTCATGCCTCCCCGTTTAGATGAAATACGCCGTTACGCTCCGCCGCTCCTCTCCGCCATGGACGGATGGATGACTGCCCGATAAGCCCGATCCGATGACAGTTGTCCGCCATCAAGGCCGACCAAAGCTTTTCGGGTGACGATGGTTTCCCCATTGAACTGTACCGTAACGGCATCTGGCTTCAGTGCGAGCATAAACTGCGTTCCGCGGTTCACGCCCCGGTAAGGCACCAGCCGTAGCCGGTCCTGCCAGACGAATGTTTCTTCTGAATCACCGACGATCAACTTATCAACCTCAGACTCCTGAATTCGCTTGAGCCATGTAGACGGCAAATCCGCTTCCAGCAGCGACGCTTCGATGATGGTCACCGGCGTCCGTGTCAGCGGATCATACAACTGGTTGCCCGTATCAATGAGACCTTCACATTCATATTCCCGATCCTCAATCGTGACCTTGACCTGAGCGACATGGGCTCGTATAAGCGCTTTCTCACGGCGCTGTACGACAACCGAGCGAGCGATATATAGCCCTACACAAGCTGTTGACCCAACAAATATAAATCCTGTCTTAAACTCTGTCCGTACGCCACCTTCAATGAACTGAAGCCCTTGCCATAACGCCAATGAGCCTTGCTGCATGATGAGATAATAGAAACCTAGCACGGCACCTGCTGCAATGAAATTAACTGCATAAAATGCCGCTAAATTGCGGCCGTAAGCGCGCAATCCGCCAAAACCAAATGCAACGAGCAACATAACTAACGAAATGCCAAATTTAAACGCGAATGTGTAAAGAAACGACAACGGCGGAACTAACAACAGAGCGACGTATAGGGCGCCGATAGCGCCCGCTCCTAGTATTCGATACCAGACAGCGCGAATGCCCCTGACCCAAGCAGTGACGAGCAGCAGTGCTCCGTCAATCAACAACTCTTTCATGAATAAGACGTCAACGTAAATCGCCAGGACGTTCACCTGCCCGCCGGTTCCTGCTGTACGGCCGTACGTCCGTATCCGGTAGGAACGATTGAGACTAGTATAGGATAATCGTATTTCGATGTCTGTCTATTCATGACGCCCCAGACGCTCTTTTTTTGTCGAGCATTGAAGCCTCCCCCATAACGCAAAAAAACCGCCCACCAATGCCGGTGAGCGGTTCTAAGCAACTAGCCTATGGGTGGATTAGCGATCACCGCGTGGGCGATTACGCAAAAATGCGGGGATATCAAGCTGGTCGCTTGACGTCGTTGCGCCAAATGATTTCAGGTTCGACGCTGCAGTTGAAGTCGTACTGCGCGATTCCGTCGATTCTGATGTCGGTTGGCTAGGACGGCGCACTGGTTCAGGCATGCCTTTATGCTCGAATCCAGTCGCAATGACTGTCACTTTAATTTCTTCTTTGAGGTCTTCGTCAATAATTGCACCGAAGATCATATTAACTTCTGGATCACAAGCTGCGATTACGATCTCTGCCGCTTCGTTCACTTCATAGAGTGACAGATTCGCTCCGCCCGTAATATTCATGATTACGCCGCGTGCGCCGTCAATCGACGTCTCAAGCAGCGGACTCATAATCGCTTTACGAGCAGCTTCAGCTGCGCGATTTTCTCCGGTTGCCGTGCCGATGCCCATCAGCGCGGAACCGCGCTCCGTCATAATTGTCTTAACATCTGCGAAGTCGAGGTTGATGAGACCCGGAACAGCAATCAGATCGGAAATGCCCTGAACTGCTTGAAGCAATACAGTATCTGCTACACGGAAAGCTTCGAGCATTGGCGTTTTCTTGTCAACGATCTCGAGCAACCGATCATTCGGAATAACGATCAGCGTGTCGACCTTTTCTTTCAACGCTTCGATGCCATGCTCGGCTTGTCCCGAACGCTTACGGCCTTCAAACGTGAACGGGCGCGTAACAACACCGACGGTCAACGCACCGCACTCGCGTGCGATTTCAGCGATGACTGGAGCAGCTCCCGTACCCGTACCGCCGCCCATGCCTGCAGTTACGAATACCATGTCCGCGCCTTTTAGCGTGTTGCTGATCAGTTCGCGGGACTCTTCGGCTGCTTTCTTGCCTACATCAGGGTTTGCGCCAGCGCCAAGGCCCCGGGTGAGCTTGTCCCCAATTTGAAGCTTATGTTCCGAGTGTGCAAGGTGAAGAGCTTGTGCATCTGTATTCACCGTAATAAACTCTACACCCTTGACACCGTTCTCAATCATTCGGTTTACTGCGTTGCTACCGCCGCCGCCTACGCCGATGACTTTAATTTGTGCTAGTTGTTCCATATCCATATCGAACTCCAACATCTCCGTTTCCCCCGATCAAATGAATTCGCTGAAATAATTTTTGAGTCGCTCGAACATTCCGGGTTTCGGCGATGCTGCGGCAGGCGTTTTTGCTTTGCGGCTTGCCGTTTTCTTCACAACAGGCGTCGTGCTTCCCCTGCGCGTATTTTTCAGCACATATTGCAGCATTCCTACTCCGCTGTTGAAAGCCGGGTCACGAACACCGATAAAGTCAGGCACGGCAATGCGTACCGAGGATTCCAGTTCATGTTGCGCTAAGCTAAGCGTGCCCGGCAATGATACCGCACCGCCTGTTAACACATAACCGTTTACCTTGTCGCCAAAACCGAGGCGCCTAACTTCTTGCCTAACCAAATGGAAAATTTCTTGCATGCGCGGCTCAATAATATTAGCCAAATCCACTTGAGAAAATTCTTTTTCGACATTGCTGCCCATTCGCATCACTTTGAACTTCTGGTCCTCAGCTGCGTCTGAGACGAGCGCACATCCGAATTTAAGCTTAATCTTCTCCGCCTGCTCCGTATGCGTCCGCAAGCCGTACGAAATATCGTTCGTCACATGCTCGCCGCCTACTGGCAACGTAGATGTTGCAACGAGTCCACCGCCCTCGAAAATCGCGATTGTCGTTGAGCCTGCACCGATCTCGATCAGTGCCGTGCCCATAACCTTCTCGTCCTTCGTCAGCGACATCGAACCTGATGCAAGAGACATTAAGATTCGGCCAGATGTATGCAGTTCCGCTTTCTCAACGCAACGAGCTAAGTTATGTAAGGAAGTTTTGGTTCCCGTTACAATCGTAGCCTCTACCTCAAGCCGAACGCCAATCATTCCGCGCGGGTCAGAAATTCCCTCCAGACCATCTACCAAAAATTGCCTAGGTACAACATCGATAATTTCACGCTCAGGCGGTAGCGCAACGACCTGCGCCGCCTGCATGACACGTTCAATATCTTCCTCGCCAATCTCGCGATCCTCGTTCGATACGGCGACTACACCATGGTTCGTTTGCAGTGCAATGTGACTGCCCTGGATGCCAACAAATACTTCGCTTATTTGAATGCCGACCATCCGCTCAGCATGATCGATCGCACTGCGAATCGACCTTACCGTCTGATCGATGTCGACGATAGCACCCTTCCGGATTCCTTCCGAGTCGGCAGATCCAACTCCAATAATATTAATGGCTCCATTCGTCACTTCACCAATAATAGCACGAACTTTGGATGTACCGATGTCCAAACTAACGATGATATCGCTGTTGCTCATCGTGCGGCACCTCCATTCCCAACGAAAAGTATGAATTTCAGTCCTTAACAATCTACATATTCAACATAATTGACGGCTTTCCTCTTTTTTCTACAAAATTTTCGGCCTCTTAGCGGCTTCCAATTTCCAGCAAAAGAAAGGCCAATCATCGCAACGTTTCGGCTATCAACAAACTACACTAGCTCCAGAATCCATAACTAAAATTCTACCATCGTTTGTAGCTATTGAGTAGACTCTTTTTCAGTAGTTTCCAAGTTTTCTGTAGAATCCGGTTCATAGGGCTCATACGTATCTGCCAAAAGCATCGTCACTTTACCGGGCGGTTGGGTTTCGGTCACAGCATTGAGCGTTTCAAGTTTGTCCGCGAATACGGAAACAGCTGTAATGACTTCAAAGCGCGTGCGCGTATACAAGCGAATGCGGTCTGGGTACGCCTTAGAAGGATCAGGGCGAATCTCGGAAATATCGGAGAGCTGCTGTACAGGAATAGCTGCTAGCACTTTGGAGAGCGCTAATTTTACAGGGTCATTCGATTTCCAGCCCGACAGCAGCGGCTTGTCGACAACAAATTCGCCCTTAGTCGCTGTAATTCCTATGCCGTTAGACAGGATCGCGGTCATCTGTCCCTGAGGCGTTAGCTCGTAGCCAACAGCTGGAAACTCCTGAATATGAATATGAACATCTCCAGGAAACTTCTTCGTTACTTCCGCCTGTTCAATCGCAGGATTCGCAAGAAGCTTTCGTTCAATCGAACGCTCCGTAAAACCGAAGAAGGCATCGCCAGTTGAAACGCCAGCCGTTTTGCTGATTGCATCCTTCGGCACGAAACGCTCGCCGTCAATCGTTACCGTTGACACTTCACTAATTGATGAGTTAAAAAACAAGACCGACAATACCACGATAAATAAGAGCAAAAGAATGATCTTTAGCTTGCGGCTGCTGCGAAGTTTGCGTTGTGGTTCCCGCAGCACGGGCATCGGTTGCTTCATGCTTGTCCCTACTTTCGTCAAAAGCATCCGGCCCTCGCAAATGTTGCGAGCGCCGGCGTCTTACAGCATTAACCATTCGGTACGGCACGATCATCTGGAACCGGCGTATAGCGGCTAATTCGGGCCCCAAGCCTGGTAAGCATGTGCTCGATTTGGTCATATCCGCGATCGATATGGTGCACCTGCTCTACGACGGTCCTTCCTTGTGCAGCCAAACCTGCGACAACAAGCGCAGCACCTGCCCGCAAGTCCGTCGCTTCCACAGTCGCTCCGTACAGCCTTGACACGCCGCGGATAAACGCAGCATTCATATCGACTCGAATATCCGCACCCATGCGCGACAGTTCGCCCACATGCTTGAAGCGGCCTTCGAATATCGTTTCTTTCATAATACTAACGCCATCCGCTAACGTCAGGAGCACCATAACCAAAGATTGCAGATCGGTAGGAAACGCTGGGTATGGCGAGGTAACGATTCGCTCGATCGCCTTGGGCCGTGCGATGCTGTTAACTTTAATTATATCATCGTCAGCTGTAATCTGAACACCGGCTCGGCGCAATACATGAATGAGAGACGAGACATGGGCTGGATTCGTATTCTGGAGAACGACATGCCCGCGGGTTGCCGCAGCCGCTACCATTAACGTACCCGTTACGATCCGGTCCGGAATCACCTTATAACGGCAAGGCGTGAGCGATTCGACGCCTTCGATCGTAATGGTATCCGTGCCAGCTCCGATTATTCTTGCTCCCATTGCATTCAAGTAATTTTGCAAATCCTGAATTTCAGGTTCTCTCGCTGCGTTGCTGATCGTTGTCCGGCCTTCGGCGAGCACAGCGGCCATCATGATGTTCTCCGTCGCCCCTACACTCGGGAAGCTCAGGTTCACCTCTGCCCCTGTAAGCTTATCAGCCTTGCAAATAATCCGGTTGCCCGATTCCATAATCGTAGCGCCAAGCGCTTGCAATCCAGTCAAATGCAAATCAATCTTGCGTTCGCCAATTGCGCAGCCGCCTGGCTGATAGACATGAACTTCGCCGAAACGTGCGAGCAGCGGTCCCATTAAGAAAATCGAAGAACGCATTTGGCGCATGAGCGTCTCAGGCACGTGCGGCGAATGCGCCAGCGTCGTGTCGAGAACGACCGTATCCCCGATATGATCGGCCTTGCACCCGAGTTCACGAAGGATGTTTAGCATCACTTCGATATCGAGCAGCTTCGGCACAGAATCGATCGTAACGGTACCGCAAACTAGCATGCTAGCAGCCAATATAGGCAAAGCGGCGTTTTTCGCTCCTTGGATCGCAATGGTTCCTGAGAGAGGTTTCCCGCCTTCAATCACCAATTTGTCCAATGTATCACCTCCGAATTACCGCTCACCCACCACCAATACTTCCGGCACCAGATCGATGCCGTAGCGATCTTTGACGGTGCGCTTAATTTGCGCCATTAAGGTGAGGACGTCTTCGGCTTTCGCTTGCCCTGTGTTGACAATAAAATTGGCATGCTGCTGCGATACTTCGGCGGCGCCAACACGTAGGCCTTTCAATCCCGCTTCCTGAATGAGCCTTGCAGCAAAATCACCTGCCGGATTACGGAACACGCTGCCGCAGCTAGCAAGCTGCAGCGGCTGCGTATTCAATCTGCGTTCTTTGTTGGCAGCCATAACCGATTCGATCTCCGAACGGTTGCCCTCCGCCAGCTCGAACGTCGCTTCGACAACGATTCCCCGCTCCTCATGCAGAATAGAATGCCGGTACGTGAACGCCATGTCCTCCAGACCGTAAGTTACCAATTCCCCTGTCTCCCGAACAATGACAGCCGATTTGAAAATGCGCGACACATCCGACCCCAGCGCGCCAGCGTTCATATAGACGGCACCGCCAACCGTTCCTGGAATCCCCCCCGCGAATTCCAGCCCGGTCAGCCCTTCCTTGCCGGCCATGACCGCCAGTTTGATGAACGAATATCCAGCCCCTGCAACGACCGTAGCGCCTTCGAAGCGCGCGTAGTCCAGCCCTGCACCAGTCTTGATCACAACGCCTCGAATGCCTTTGTCAGCTACGAGCATATTCGAGCCGCGTCCCAGACTGGTCCACGGGATGCCATGTTCCTTCAGCAGCAGGATGGTCGATACTAGCTGGTCTTTTCCACGTGGGATAATGAGACAATCGGCTGGACCGCCGATTTTCCAAGTTGTATGCTTTGCAAGCGGCTCCTGCAACAGAACCTGACCCCAATCGTTCCGTTGTAGTTCCGCCAATATGGCTTCCATCAAGTCGTACCTCCCCTTCTGTCAATTGAACCGTATCCTTCACCAAGGCGTAGACACGGCGCCGCCGGACGCTTCAGATATCGTAAAATCGTCCCGATGGGTGACGGTCGCGATTTATAACGTATCCTATGCCCCCGGCTCATGGAGTGTGACAAACGCCTAAATGGCCAGTCACGGTTCAAGTTATGTTTACTTTTTCTTGCTTAATCGCTTCAATTCATCAACGATCGTAACAGCAGAATCAGGCATGCCGAGCGTTAAAGCAGCTTTCCCTGTATCCGTGAGGCGCCTATCGTCGCTTAACAATGCGGAGACAGCTTCGAATAATCGGGTTCCGCTCAGCTCCCTCTCCAGTACCATCATAGCAGCACCTGCTTCTACGAGGCTTCTAGCGTTCGCCTCCTGGTGATTGTTCGTCACATTAGGCGAAGGAATAAGGATGGAAGGCACGCCAAGCGCCGTCATCTCCGCTATCGTAGAAGCGCCAGCCCGGCTTACGACCAGCTGCGACGCAGCTAGTACATCTGGCATATTATGCAAATAGGAAACAACATGCAGCTGGCCGGATTGATATGCTTGCATCTGCTCGGCACGCTGTTTCACATCCTCGTAATACACCTCGCCGGGCACAAACACAAAATGAACGCCCGGCAGCTTATGAAGCTGCGGCGCCATATCAAGCATTGCTTCATTTATCGCCTTCGCGCCGCGGCTTCCGCCAAAGACGAGAACGATCCGGCTGCCCGCTTTTAAGCCAAGAGATGCGATGCCTTTGCCCGGTTCCGCGCGCATCACATTCGTAGCACACGGATTGCCTGCGTAGAAGGTACGCTTTGCTTTGGCAAAATGGCGCTCCGAATCCGGAAAGCTTACCGCTACGGAATCCGTGTACCGCGCTAAAAATTGGTTCGTTATGCCTGGAATAACGTTTTGTTCATGGATAAGCGTAGGAATGCCTAGCTTCGCTGCCGCATATACGACAGGGCCACACACATACCCGCCTGTGCCAACGACCACATCAGGCTTAAACTCCCTTAACAGCCGCTTCGCACGCTTAACGCCTTTTAGGAAACGGATAACCGTTTTCACATTGTCGAAGGAAAGCTTCCGCTTGAACCCTGTAATCTCAACCGCTTCGAACCGAATGCCAAGCTTAGGCACAATGCGGCTTTCCAGCCCTCGTGTCGTGCCGATGTACAGCAGCTCTGTTCCCGGCGATTGCTCCTGTGCTTGCCGCCCGATGGCGACGGCCGGATAAATATGCCCGCCCGTCCCTCCGCCGGTCAAAACAATACGCATATATGAGTCACCTCGAATAACGGGATATATTTAATAAAATGCCAAGCGCCGTTAGAAGCAGCGTGAGCGATGAGCCGCCATAGCTGACTAGCGGCAATGTAATGCCTGTTACCGGCATCATGCCGATAACGACACCGATGTTAATGAGTACTTGTACGCCGACGATGCCAATAATTCCTGCCGCCAGCAAGCTGCCAAAAGTATCCGGTGCAGCAATTGCCGTCCGAATGCCACGCCATACAAGCACCAGAAATAGCCCAATGAGAAGCGAGCCCCCAATAAAGCCTAGCTCTTCTGCAAGAATCGAGAAAATAAAGTCCGTCTGCGGTTCAGGCAAATAATTGTACTTCTGGCGGCTCATCCCGAGCCCCAGCCCAATAAGCCCGCCAGGGCCTACTGCATATAGCGACTGAATCGATTGGTAACCAGCGCCAAGCGGATCTTGCCATGGATCTAGAAAAGCCGTGATGCGCTGAAGCCGATAAGGAGCTACGGCAATCAGCCCTACAAGCCCTGCTACACCTACAAGCGCAAGCGAGCCCAGATGGGACAGCTTCGCACCTGCTGTATATATAATAAGCAAGGAGGCGCCGACCATAACCGCACCTGTACCTAGATCCGGCTGCAGCATGATCAGCCCGAAAGCTGTTCCCATAAAGGCGAGCGGCGGGAGCAGTCCCCGCTTAAACAGCGTGATTTGCTGATGGTTATCTGACAGCCAGCGAGCTAGAAACATGACCATGGCAAGCTTCATAAACTCAGAAGGCTGTATGCCGAATGAGCTGATGCCAAGCCAGCTGCGGGCTCCGCCACGAACGACGCCGATTCCGGGGATAAGCACCATAATTAGCAAGCCAAAACAGATGAGCAAGCCGATGCCCGCCCAACGTTTCCATATGGTGTAGTCCAAATTCATCGTAAAAATCATCGCGCCGATGCCCAGTGCAGCAAAGAGCATTTGGCGCTTTACGTAGTAGAACTTATCGCCGAAATCATGAAAGGCGAGTACAGCGCTGGCGCTATACACCATAATAATGCCGATCGTCAGAATCAAAACAATCGAGCCAATCATCCATACGTCCGGGGCGGACCGAGCTTTAGCCATCGCGCTGACACCTCTAAACCGTAAATAGTAGGGACATGCCCCCTATTACAAGGTATGCGCCGATTGTTTAAAAATGCGCCCGCGTTGCTCATAGGATTTGAACATATCCCAACTAGCGCATGCAGGCGACAATAACACGACATCGCCCGATTCGGCCAGCGCGGATGCACGCCGTACCGCCTCTTGCAATGTCGCTTCGGCGTCACCCTCAGGTTCGACCGTTTCGACTGCTGTTAAACCTGCCAGCTGTGCCACATGTGCAAGTTTGCCACGCGTTTCGCCGAGCGTCACCGCTGCTTTGAGCTGTGCGAACCATGGCAAGAGCTCCATGTAATCAGAGCCGCGGTCAAGCCCGCCAGCGATCAATATGATCCGATCTAACGGGAACGACTTTAACCCCACAATCGTAGCTGCTGGATTCGTAGCCTTGGAATTGTTGTAATACGTGACGCCATTGCGCTCACATACATACTCAAGACGGTGTTCGACGCCTCGGAACTCGCGCAGCGGCTCTTGCAGCTTAGCAATCGAAGCACCTGACGCAATGGCTGCTGCAATGGCTGCCATCGCATTCGCCGCATTATGCTTGCCCGGAATGCCTAGCTCATCAACTGGAATGATGCTCGTTGTAACGCCTTGCGCATCCCGATAAACAACATGGCGCACTGGCGTATGAGAAGATCCTTCAAACGCGGTATCCTCTGCAGCCGAACGCGCATTGCCCTCGGGCTGTTCAGGTTCAATCTCATAGGGCGGTTCAATATAAAGCCCTTTATCCAGACGCTGCGTTAACGAGAATGGCAGCAGCTGGCTGTTTAATTGCTCGGCAATCGTACGGCAGATAGCATCGTCCCAGTTAAGAACCGCAATATCATCTGCAGTCTGATTGGCGAACAGCTTTGCCTTAGAGGCTACGTAATCTTCCATGCCGCCATGATAATCAAGATGCGTCTCGACAACATTCAGCAGCAGCGCCACATGCGGGCGAAACGACGTTGTGCCCTTAAGCTGAAAGCTGCTTAGCTCAGCAACAAGCGTATGGCCGGCATCAGCCTCCTGCGCTGCTTCACATAGCGGTGTCCCAATATTCCCTGCCACGATGGGCTTCATTCCAGCTGCTTGCAGCAGCTCGCCAATCCAAGTCGTTGTCGTCGTCTTGCCGTTAGACCCTGTGATCCCGATAATCGGGGCAGGCGACAATAAGTACGCGACCTCCACTTCGGTAACAATTTCAATTTCGAGCGCTTCAGCCTGTTTTATCGGGCTTGCAGTATAAGGAATGCCTGGATTTTTCACTAATAAAGCCGTATCTGCCGTTACAAGGTCTTCGGGGTGATAGCCACAAATAACGGTAACGCCTAATGCTTCAAGCTCACCTGCTTCTGGGCTTAGCTCCCGCTCCTTCATATCGTTGACGATTACATTCGCGCCCAGCGCATGAAATACTTTCGCTACGCTAACGCCGCTTCTTGCAAGTCCGAGCACGATCACGCGCCGGTTCCGGTATGATGCCGGATGCTCCATAGCCAAAGACCTCTCTCTCTATCCAACTCTTAAGATCATCTGAAAACGGCTTCGCCGTCCTCTCGGCTAGCGAAAGGACGGCGCCGTTATTCGGTATCCGTTCGTAATTTCCAATCCCTCTAAAAGACGTTGCCGAGGACGAGACCAACAGCTGCTAGAATGAAGCCGACAATCCAGAACGTCGTGACGACTCGCCATTCAGACCAGCCCGACAGTTCGAAGTGGTGGTGAATTGGGCTCATTTTGAATACCCGCTTCCCACGCAGTTTAAACGATCCGACTTGAATGATAACCGACAGCATCTCGAAGACGAACACGCCGCCGACGACAATCAGAATGAGCTCCATCTTGGTGAGCATAGCTACTGCGGCTAGTCCCCCGCCTATGCCCAATGACCCTGCATCTCCCATAAACACCTTAGCTGGATGTACGTTAAACACGAGGAACCCAAGCACAGCGCCTACCATCGCAGCCGAGAAAACCGCAGATTCATACTCGCTTACGCTTAACGCGAGAATCGTGAATGCGCCGAATGCGATTGCACTTGTGCCGGCAAGCAGCCCGTCAAGGCCGTCCGTGAAATTGACCGAGTTGCTCGTCGCAAACATGATGATGACGACAAAGACATAATAGAACCAGCCAAGATCAAAGGAAAAGTCAGTTCCAGGAACCCCTATTTCTGTACTGTGGCCCATTCGATTAAACAGAATGCAGACGATGATGCTGAACAACAGTTGGCCTGCTAGCTTCTGCCTAGCGGTCAAGCCGAGCGAACGTTTGAATACAATCTTAATATAATCATCTAAGAAGCCTACTAGTCCAAATCCGAGCGATGCGACAAGCAGTACCCAGAAATCTGCTGTTTTGTCTGCAAACTTCAAGAAGGCAAGCAGCAGAGCCAGCATAATAATAATCCCGCCCATTGTAGGCGTTCCTTGTTTCTTCAAATGGCTTTGCGGGCCGTCCGTCCGAATCTGCTGCCCAAATTTCAGGCGACGCAGGAGCGGAATGAACAAAGGCCCGAACAGTACCGCTAGTAGAAACGATGCTCCGATTGTCAGTAAAATGACCTTAATGTCCATATTCTCACCCCCTCGTCAATTCTCTAAAGCTTGGACGACCTGCTCCATACGCATGCCACGGGAGCCTTTCACAAGCACGAGATCATCGGCATGCAACTGGCTTCGCAGCCACGCTGTTAATTGCTCTTTGTCCTCAAAATGCCGTACATCGTCCGCACGGCCGGCAGCTGCGAAAGCCTCCGCTGCTCCATCTGCAATATATTGCGCAAGCGGTCCCCATGTGAGTACGGCATCTGCCTTTTCTGGCGTCACATACGCCCCGATTCCACGATGCAGCTCCGCTTCCTCCGGGCCTAGTTCGAGCATGTCAGCGAGCACGACCCACTTCCTCCTATAGCTGTCTAGCTCAGCGACTAAGTCGACTGCTGCCCGCACAGCGGTAGGATTGGCGTTATAAGCATCATTCAGTATCTTCGCCCCATTAAACGCAGTCACCGGTTGAATGCGCATGCCCGTCATCGTAACAGTAGCCAGACCTTCACGGATCTTAGCCACAGGTACGCCAAACCGATAGGCAACCGCAATTGCCGATAATGCGTTCATCACATTATGAACACCAGGCACAGGCAGCGTTAAGCCGCGCAGTTGCTCAGCGTCCTCGCCAGGCAGCAACGCCGACACAGCATCGAAAGCAGATGAATCCGAGCCGATCTGGACGTTTGCTGCTGACCATTGGCAATCCGCTGCATTGCCGAATGGCACAAGCTCCGTCCCTTCCGGCAGTTCGATCTGTGCAAGCCGTTCCCGAAGCAGCGGCTCGTCGCCATTAAATACTAGTGCGCCTCCTGGCAGCAGTCCCGCTACAATCTCAAGCTTCGCTTCCGCAATGCCCGCACGCGAGCCAAGCTGCAGCATATGCGCATCGCCCACGTTCGTAATGATTGCAGCATCTGGCGAAGCAATCGTCGATAGCAGCTCAATTTCGCCAAAATCGCTCATGCCCATCTCAAGCACCGCAATTTCGACCGTTTCATCAAGCTGGAGAATCGTCAACGGCACGCCGATATGATTGTTCAGATTGCCAGCTGTCTTGTGGACACGGTACATTGTGCCAAGCACAGCGGCAGTCAGGTCCTTCGTTGTTGTTTTGCCATTGCTGCCTGTAATTCCAATAATGCGGATGTTAAGCTCTTCACGGTAAGCCGAAGCAAGCCGTTGGAGAGCTGATAGCGTGTCCGGCACTAGCACAAGCGGCGCTTCCGCCAATTCGTCCGGTACAGGACAGCCCTCTTCCCACAGCGATCCAGCCGCCCCAGCAGCTAACGCCTGTGCAGCAAATTCATGCCCGTCGAAATTTTCTCCGATTAATGGCACATATAACTGGCCGGGCTCAACTGCCCGGGAATCCTTCGTTATGCCGTTGATTGCAATTTGTGCATCCCGTTGCCCGTTGGCCAGCGTCCCTCCGCACATTCGAGCGATTTGCCCTAAATTTCGTCTTATCACGATTTCGTTCCCCTTATCGCTTCTTCCGCCACGAGCCGGTCATCGAAGGAAAATGTTTCTTTCCCAATTTCTTGATACGTTTCGTGGCCTTTCCCCGCAATCAATACTACATCGCCCGGGCTTGCCATTTCAACCGCTTTTTCAATCGCATGCCTTCTGTCTTCGATAAGCATATATCGATCAGATGCAATGCCATCCGCCTTCAGCCCTTCTTCTACATCGAGCAAAATCGCATGCGGGTTTTCTGATCGCGGGTTATCGCTTGTGATGACACATACATCAGCATACTTCGCTGCAATGCTTCCCATAATCGGGCGCTTCGTCCGATCCCGGTCACCGCCACAGCCGAAGACACAAATGATACGGCCTTCTACGAATTCCTTAACGGTGCGAAGCACGTTTTCCAGCCCATCCGGCGTATGCGCATAATCGACGATGACAGCGTATGGCTGCCCTGCATCTACCGATTCCACGCGGCCAGGAACGCCTGGCAAAGCTTCAAGGCTTTGCTTGATCGCCTCTATGCTGATGCCCTCAAGCAATGCAACCGACGTAGCAGCCAGCGCATTGTACACATTGAACTTGCCAACCATCCGGATCGAAATATCAGCCCCGCCGCGGAACGTTTCCAAGCGGAATGTCGTGCCTCTCGACGTTATTCGAATGTTGCTTGCGCGAACATCCGCTTCACGGTCTATTCCATATGTAAGAACCTCAACTGCTGCTGCTTTCGCAAACGTTTCTGAAGCTGCATCATCTGCATTCAACACCGCATAGCTGCGCTCTGCCTCCGCCTCGCTATACGTGTTGCCAAGGCGTGAAAACAGCAGTGATTTTGCCGCCGCATACTGCTCCATGGTCCCGTGATAGTCGAGATGGTCTTGCGTAAGGTTCGTAAACACGCCAATGCGGAAACGGCAGCCCCACACTCGCCCTTGATCCAGCGCATGGGAGGATACCTCCATTGCACAGCTATCCACGCCGGCATCCGCCATCGCGGCCAAATACTGCTGGAGCTGCAGCGCTCCCGGCGTCGTGCCCGACATCGGAAGCGTCTTGCCCGCATAACGCGTTTCAATCGTACCGATTACGCCAGCTGATTGCCCGGCGTCCGATAGAATGCGTTCAATCAAATACGTTGTTGTCGTCTTGCCGTTCGTTCCCGTCACGCCGATTAGGCGAAGCTTTTGGCTTGGATGATCATAGAAGCGGTCCGCGATGATCGCCATCGCCAAACGCGAATCCTTCACAATTAATTGTGGAATAGCAACGTCTAGCTTGCGCTCAACGATAAGCGCAGCAGCGCCCTTGGACGCCGCTGCTGCTGCAAAGTCATGCCCATCTACTTTATGGCCGGGCAGACAGAAAAATAATGTACCTGGCTGAACGGAGCGAGAATCGTTGTCTAGTCCGGTTATTTGTACATTGCCGTCGCCTTCTAGCTTTGCGGCAACAAACCAATTTGCGATTTCATTCAATGTCATGATCATGATGAGCATCCCTCCGTCTCGTTATTACACTATTATGCGCGTTTCGAACCGAAATTCAAATCAAAAGTCATTCCGGGCTGGCAGATGGCGGTTCTCCGTTTCCATGCTGATGCGGCTGGGCGCTTTCACTTAAACTCGCTTCACTGCCGAGATAAATCCGGATGGTCGATCCCTTCTCCACACGAGCGCCAGCAGCCGGTGCCTGCCGGATGATCGTTGTGCCTGTGCCAGCCGTGCTTAAGTTGAAGTTCATATTCATGTCTTCATAAATATCAGCTACCGTCTTGCCTATTAAATTCGGTACAGTGACAATTTTATTCTCGCCCAGCTTGTATTCTTTATCAATCTGCTGCGTGCGCGGCGGAACGCCGAGATAATGAAGCGAATCTTCAAGAATATTGCGAACGATTGGCGCTGCCACGACGCCGCCGAATTGAATGCCCTGCGGATTGTCGACCGCCAGGTAGACAACGATCTGTGGATCATCAGCAGGAGCGAAGCCTACGAACGATACGATATGCTCATTCGGCGAATAACGGCCGTTAATAACCTTTTGCGCCGTACCGGTCTTGCCGCCAACCCGATACCCGTCGATGAACGCATTCCCGCCTGTCCCTTGCGCTACGACGCTCTCAAGTGCCTCACGAACCTGCTTAGACGTTGATTCGCTAATGACGGTGCGTACGGCTTCTGGATCAATCGATTCTACCGTCTCGCCTGTATCTGGATTAATCCAGCCTTTGGCGACATGAGGTTTATAAAGGGTTCCGCCATTGATGGCTGCCGCTACAGCGGCAATCTGTTGGATCGGCGTTACGGATACGCCTTGGCCGAATGCGGTTGTCGCCAACTCAACCGGGCCTACGCGGCTCAGCTTGAACAGAATGCCGTTCTCTTCTCCGCTAATATCGATGCCCGTTTTCTTGCCGAAGCCGAAGTTGCGAATATAATCGAATAGCGTTTCTTTCCCTAAACGTTGGCCCAAGGCGACGAAGCCGGGGTTACACGAGTTTTGCACAACTTCCAAGAATGACTGGCTGCCATGCCCGCCCTTCTTCCAACAGCGCAGCCGTGCGCCGCCCACTTCGACAGCGCCAGGATCGAAGAACCGTTCGTTCTTAAGATCGACCTTCTTCTCTTCAATGGCCGCTGCAAGCGTGATGATCTTGAAGGTAGAGCCCGGCTCGTAGGTCATCCATACCGGCAAGTTACGATTGTACACTTCGGTCGGGACATTACGGTATTGGTCTGGCTGGAAGGTCGGCCGGCTGGACATGCCAAGCACTTCCCCATTTTTGGGGTTCATCGCAATCGCAATAATGTGATCCGGATGAAGCTTTGCCATCGCTTGGTCCAGTTCCCGCTCCATTATCGTCTGAATTTGCTTGTCTAGCGTGAGCTGGAGGCTTAACCCATCCTTCGGCGCATGGTACGTATCGCCAGAACCTGGCATCAGGTTGCCGGCAGCGTCTGATAGGTACGCAATGTTGCCGGGAATCCCCTTCAGGTTCTCGTCATATTTTGCTTCAATTCCCGTAAGACCCTGATTATCAATGCCCGTGAAGCCTAACACATGGGCAGCGAGACTGCCATAAGGATAATAACGCTTATTGTCTTCGCCAATGACGATGCCCGGCAGCGCAAGCGCTCGAATCTGCTGCGCTTTCTCTAATGTCACTTTACGCCCGCCGGGCTGTAACTTAACGTTCGTCTCTTTCTTCTTCAGCATCGGCAGCAGCTTCTCCGGCGTCATGCCGAGTAATGGCGCTAACGCTTTGGCCGTGCCTTCCTTGTCCTTAATTTGAACAGGAATCGCCCAAATGGTCGGCGAGCTAATATTATAAGCAAGCCGTGATCCGTTCCGATCCAAAATTTCGCCCCGCTTAGGCGTGAACGGCACTTCCCGGCGCCATGAATCTTCCGCTTTAGCTGACAGATCTTCACCCTTCACGAGCTGCACGTAAGCTAGTCGGACAATTAAGCCCCCGAATGCGATAATGCCGCATAATAATGCGATAAACATGCGCCTTCGCACGGTTACATTCGATACTTTCACTATCGTTCTCCTCCTCCCGACCTTACGAAAATCGTATTCGGGACAAGGGAGCAATAGAACAAGCCCGCGTCCGTTAAGGACTGCCGGGCTTGCTGGATTTATCGCTTTCCGCTCCAGATGCCTTGTTATCAGCATCAGTTTTGCTATCAGCAGGAATATCCTTTACATCCGGTGACAGAACGAGTTTCAGTACACGTTCGCCATTCTGTTTCGTTATCGTTTGCGAAACCACGTATCCTTGCCCTTCGGTAACCGTACGAATATCTAGCAGCGTGCTCACTTCCATCGCATCCCGCAGTGATGATCCAACCATGTTCGGCACTGCGAGTTGGTCGCGTTTCTCAGTAATGAGATAGACGCGTTGGGACAAGGAAATAACCGTCCCTGGGCTCGGGATTTGCTGTAGCACAGTCGCCCCCTTGCCTGCAACCTCGTATTGCAACCCGTTTTTGTCCAGCTTGGACTTAGCATTCGCAAGATTCATTCCGCTGTAATCCGGCATCGTCATCGTAGGCGACTTGCCAGCTGCGACCGCTTCTTCCGAAACGCCATCCGGATACTGCGGCTTCACGCCCATATAGCGCAGGCTTTGCTGAACGATTTCTTTGAATACCGGTGCTGCCGCTTTGCCGCCGCCTGCATCTTTATCGTTCGGCTCATCGATAACGACGTAAACGAGAATTTTCGGATTTTCTACCGGCGCGTAGCCGATGAACGACATAACATACTTTTCATTGGAATAGGCTCCGATTCCGCCTTTTAATGTATTATCCCATTTTTGCGCTGTACCCGTCTTGCCGGCAACCGTATAGCCTTCGATATAAGCATTTTTGCCTGTGCCAATATCCTTGTCGGATACGACCTGCTCCAAGTACTCGCCCACCTTGCGCGATGTTTCCGGCGAAATGACTTGCCGAACGACTTCAGTTTTACGCACCTCAACCGCTCCCGTTATCGGGTCTTCAATCTGCTTAATAATTTGTGGCTTTAACAGCTTGCCTCCGTTAGCTACAGCAGCAACCGCAGCTACCTGCTGGATCAACGTAACCGAGACCCCTTGCCCGAACGTTGCATTTGCGTAGTCCCGAGGAAATTGCAATCGAATTCTGCCAGCCAGTTCCCCCGGCATTTCGACACCTGTCTTTACGCCAAACCCGAAATTCGTAATATAGCTAAGAAGCTTCTCCTCACCAAGCCCCTCGTAGCCAAGGTGGACGAAAGCAACGTTACTGGAGCGTTTCAGCCCTTCCAAATAAGTGATTGACCCCCAGCCGCCACGTTTGATGTCCCTGATAACTTCGTGATGCCCGATATCGATCTGACCAGACATGTAGCTAGCATTGGGATCAAATATCCCTTCTTGTACGGCAGCAGCCAGCGTGACGATTTTGAACGTTGACCCCGGCTCATATAAGGAGCGAGTCGCATGGTTATAGAAGCCACTCGTCTCCTGTGTCCAATACACATTCGGATTCGCGCTCGGCAAATTCGCCAAACCTAAAATCTCCATCGTGTTCGGATCAACCGCAATAGCCGTGATGCTCTTTGGCCGATAAGTATCATTTGCCTTCTGAATCGCTTGCTCCACATAATTCTGAATTTCAGAATCGATGGTTAACGTTACGTTCTTGCCATCCCGTGAAGGTTTATAGTCGAGTTTCCCACTGTCCAGTTGGATGCGGTTTCCATCCTTCTGATACTTTCGGTAACCATTCTCGCCCTTCAGTTCATCGTTAAAGAATGACTCCAAACCCGTTTTTGCATCGCCTTCCTTATCCACATATCCGATTAATTGTGCAGCCATGCTGTTTTTCGGATAATAGCGTTTCGTCTCATCGATCAAATAAATGCCAACGTCAACGCTCTTCGTCGCTTTTTGCAATTCCAACTTGTAAGCGTCTATTTTATCACCCAATAATTTGTCTATCTTCCAACCTTTTGGGCGAACCTCTCTCTGCGGGTATAAGACACCGTTATTTTTTGCTGTCGCAATCGCCCTCATATCTGATTCTGACATGCCTAGCAACTGCGCTAGCTTCGAAGATACCTTGTCTGAAATGCCTAGCTTGTCTAGCTGCTTGGGGCTAACGGCCACCGTATACGACTTTCCATCCATCGCCAGCACATTGCCATTTCGGTCCAGCAGCTCGCCGCGCTTGGCGACGAGCTTCTCGGATGCCGACCAATACACCTCTGCGTTGCCTAGCCAGAAATCTGCTTTCACTACCTGTACCCAATAGAGGCGGCCAATGAGGATAACAAAAAGGAGGGTTACGAACCCTCCGATCATGAAGATCACACGCAATTGTATTCTTTTTCTCATCTTGTCACCTAGTTTCTAGCGGTCTGCGCCGACTCGGTGTTTTTTTTGCGAACGGTTATCTCTTTGCCTTTGTCATCTGCCGGAAAAGAATAACCTAGCTTCTCAGCCTGCTTTTTGAAATTATCAGGGCTCTTCAACGTCTCGACTTGCTGCTGCAATTCTTGGATATCCGTAGCTAGCTTCGATTGCTCATCGGCCATCTTTTTCGTGTCATATTTAATTTGATACACATCCGCATAACGAAAAACAATAAAAAATAGAACGAGCACAACACCAACAATCGTTAATAAATACCTCAATTTTTCCCCCATTGGCAGTGTACGTTTCGTAACAACCGTACGTGTCGTTTCCCGGACGACCTGCTTCTGTTGTTCATGCTTACGCTTGGGCTGCAATGCCAAGTTCCCATTCGTGTAAGGCATGATGATCCCCCCTTTAAAATCCCGCTCAACTGGATCGACGACATGCTCTATATGTTTTATTCATTGTGTCCGAAATTAGATTAAAGCTTTTCTGCTACACGCAGCTTGGCTGAACGGGCGCGAGGATTTACCTCAAGCTCTTCATCGCTTGGAACGATCGGCTTCCGGTTCACAAGCTTAAGCGTGCCTTTCCCGCCGCATACGCATAACGGAAAATCTGGCGGACAACTGCACTTTTCTAAGTACTTCGCAAACGTTTGCTTGCAAATCCTGTCCTCCAGCGAGTGGAACGTAATGACGGATGCACGGCCGCCAGGCTTCAAACACCGTATCGCCTGCTCCAAAGCATCCTCTTCCGCATCAAGCTCATCGTTCACCGCGATGCGCAGCGCTTGGAACGTACGCTTGGCCGGATGCCCGCCCGTACGGCGTGCAGCAGCAGGAATGCCTGCTTTGATTAATTCGACGAGCTCGCCTGTCGTTTCGATCAGCGCCTTCGCTCTTGCAGCACCGATTTCCCGTGCAATTTTGCGCGCAAACTTCTCTTCGCCATATTCCATTAGAATGCGCGCGATGTCGCGCTCGTCCCATGTATTGACGATGTCGCCTGCTGTTAGCCCGATATCCCTGTCCATCCGCATGTCGAGCGGTGCATCGTGGTTATAACTAAACCCACGCTCCGCTTCGTCAAGCTGCGGGCTAGATACGCCGAGATCGAACAATATGCCGTCTACTTGCGGAACGCCATCCTTCTGCGGGACGCCCTCACACTCGAGCAGACGCTGTTCTAGATAACGGAAGTTGCTTTTGATTAACGTGACTTTATCCATGCTGGATGCGAGTCTAACACGCGCATTATCGTGCGCCCAATCATCCTGGTCAAATGCGATCAACCGACCGCCAACACCTAGCCGGGATACGATCCCCGAGCTGTGGCCTGCACCGCCTAGAGTGCAGTCGACGTAAATTCCATCCGGCTTAACGGCTAATCCATCGATCGCCTCTTCCATGAGCACTGTAACATGTTGAAACACGCGGTAGGCCTCCCATTCCTGCTGTTTATTCTAGCTGATCATCTAAAAGTTGATATCAAAATCGACGAGCTTTTCGGCGATTTCATTAAATGCTTCCTCAGACTGCTCATAATAGCCAGCCCACGTTTCCTTGCTCCAAATTTCCACGCGGCTCGAAACGCCTAGCACGACACATTCCTTGTCCAGCTTCGCGTACTCGCAAAGATGCTTCGGCAAATTTACCCTTCCCTGTTTATCCAGCTCGCATTCGGTCGCCCCTGAGAAGAAGAACCGCGTAATCGCACGAGCGTCCGACTTCATTAGCGGCAGCGCTTTAAGCTTCTGCTCAAGCACACTCCACTCGCTTCTTGGATACACGAACAAACAGTTATCAAGGCCTCGCGTAACGATGAAGGTGTCGCCAAGGGATTCCCGGAACTTCGACGGAATAATGATGCGGCCTTTGTCGTCAATGCTGTGTTGATGCTCACCCATGAACACGACCGCTCCACCTCTCCCCCTAAGTCCTCCACATCGCCCCACTTTTCACCACTAAGTCACACTTATTCGCCACCTATCATAAAACTCCTTCTCAACTAACGTGATTAAATCATAAATTTTATGTGATAAAACATTAATTACGTAGAAGGCCACAACAAAAAGACGGATCGCCCAATGGTGATCCGTCTTAAGTCCTACTTCTATAGTCTTGATTACTCGTGGGAGCTCCAGCTTTCCAAGTAAGCCTTCTGCTCATCAGTCAATGCATCAATGCCAATGCCAAGCGATTCCAGCTTCAAACGAGCCACTTGCTCATCGAGATGATAAGGCACGTTCGCCACTTTGCTGCCCAACGACGCATATTGTTCGTTTACGAAACGAAGCGCCAATGCTTGCAACGCGAACGTCATATCCATAATTTCAGCTGGATGCCCGTCACCAGCTGCAAGGTTGACCAGGCGCCCTTCTGCGAGCAGATAGATGCTGCGGCCGTCCTTCAGTTGGTATTCCTCGATATTTTTGCGTACCGTACGAATATTCGTCGACAGCGCCTCAAGTTCTGGCTTGTTAACTTCAATATCGAAGTGGCCAGCATTGGACAAGATAGCGCCGTTTTTCATCACTTCATAATGCTCGCCGCGGATAACATCACGGTTGCCTGTTACCGTTACAAAGATGTCTCCCACCTTAGCCGCATCGATCATTGGCATAACCGCGAAGCCGTCCATGTATGCTTCAACCGCTTTGATTGCATCGATTTCGGTTACAACAACGTTCGCGCCGAGGCCCTTTGCACGCATCGCTACGCCTTTGCCGCACCAGCCATAGCCGACGACAACAACCGTTTTGCCCGATACAACAAGGTTCGTCGTACGATTAATGCCATCAAATACCGATTGGCCTGTGCCATAACGGTTGTCGAACAAATGTTTACAGAACGCATCGTTAACAGCAACCATTGGGAATTGCAGAGCGCCTTCCTTCTCCAATGATTTCAGGCGAATAATGCCCGTCGTTGTCTCTTCTGCGCCGCCACGGATGTTAGGGATCAGGTCTTGGCGTTCGGAGTGAAGAATCGTTACGAGATCGCCGCCGTCATCGATAATGAGGTCTGGCTTCGTATCGAGTGCTTTGAGCATAAGCGCTTTGTACTCGGCAGGCTCTGGATTGTATTTCGCAAATACCGTTACGCCGTCTTCGACCAATGCCGCGCAGACATCATCCTGCGTAGAGAGCGGGTTACTGCCCGTAATCGTTACTTCTGCTCCACCGGCTTTAACAACCTTCGCCAAATAAGCCGTTTTCGCTTCCAAGTGGAGGGCGATCGTTACTTTCAGGCCTTTGAACGGCTGGTCTTTCTCGAACTGCTCGCGAATCCGGTTCAGTACCGGCATATGTGCGCTAACCCAATCGATTTTCAAATGTCCTTCTGGCGCAAGCGCCATGTCTGCTACGATACTTGTTTGTTTTGCATCAATACTCAATGATTCCACTGCCCTTCTTATTCATTTTATTTAATAATGAAAGTTATAAATACACAATGCGATGGCCGCCATTCGGATCATACGGCAGTTCCAGCAGCTTCTCCAGCCAGCTGGAGCCATAGCGGTTCCAATAAGCTGTCATGTTTAATACACGCTCTTGGGGCTTCCCAGCAGGCCACAACGCAGCCCCTATTCGGTCCCAATGCCGGATGGACGCTTCATTGCTTTTACGGAATGCATCCGTCGTACGGGCTTCTAGAAACGCGATCTGCTCAACGATTTTGTTCATATTCGTCGTACCGAGCGCCTTCAAGCCTGCTTGCACTTCAGCTGCCAGCTCTACCACTGGCTCGTATAGCGCAGTAAATTCCCGTTTCACCTCAGCGAATCGATTCGCGATATCGAATCGGTCCTGCTCCGCCAGCCAAGCCTGCTTGCGCTCCTCGAATCGGACGGCGACATCCTCGAACGTTAGCCCATATTTGTCCATATGCTTAGCTACCGTACCTTCGACAAGCGTAAATGACATACGCGGCACAAGTATTGGCATTTCCATCCCGCAGCGGCGGAACGCTTCGCCCGTCTGCGCCCAATATGCAATTTCTCCAGGGCCAAGAACAGCGCCCAAGACAGGCAGCACATAATCTTGCATGATCGGCCGCGTTAATACGTTGTTGCTGAATTGCTCTGGATTGCTTTCAGCCAAAGCCAGCAGCTCATCCGAGCTCCAGAAGGCTTCGCCTTTCTTATCCGTGAAACCGCCGTCACGCTTATAGAGCAGCACGCGGTCCCCTGCTTGCCCGGCACCTTGGCTCTCTGGCCGGAACAAGAATAGATTGGCACAGCCTGGCACCGCAGCAGCTTGCGTGGAATAGCCCAGCGCTTGCACTTGTTTGCCAGCTTCCGCATATGCAGCTTCCAACGCATCATTATCGCTGAGCATCCTACGGAACATCGGCGACTCTACACGGCGAAGCGCCGCATCATCGGCTTCAAGCAGCACAAGGCCTTCCTTGCCAAATAGCCATGCGAGGATCCGGGCAAAAACGTCACTTAGCGTGACGCCCTCTCCGATCCACGAACGAAGCTTCTCCAGCATGGGCTCTTTAAACTCCGAGCCAGAGAGCTGCCCTTCCAGATCAGAGATCGCCGCTTCCCACGCTTCAAGCCCCAGCGCCGTACGGCTCACTGACGTTCTCGGGCCTTCTGGCCTTGCTACTGCAAGCTTTCGAACGCCTTGTTCGGATGACACGGCAATATGATTGGCTTCATCCCAATCATGATCCTCGCCCGCGATCCAAAATACAGGGACAACAGGCTTGCCGAGTATGGACGATGCATGCTTGGCTGCACTTATGACAGTAACAGCCTTATGTATAACTAGAAGAGGTCCCGTCCACAAGCCGGCCTGTTGGCCGCCCACGACGACATATGCACCTTGTTCGATTACATCTAGTTGAGACTCTGTTTCAGGAGACATGCCAATTCGGGCATTATAGCTGCGCAGTGCCTCAGCGGCGTTAGACGCTGGCACGCGCATCCCTGCCGATTGATCAAGCCGCTCTGCTCGCGCGAGCCACGCTTGTTTGACAGAAGGATGGCCGCTATGCAGCAACGAGTCCAACCGGCTGTCTGTACGCTTCCCATAAGCTTCGCTCAGAGGCTGTGAAGAAGGAAACTCGTAATAATCCGTAGATGTCATTTCTTTAATCAGCCCTCGATCCGCATCAAAATGGGTGGTAAGCCACGAAATGCGCATCTGCGCTTATTCGCTGAATTTGGCTTGCCATAACTCCCATTGTACACAATCGAACGGCGCAGCGTCAAAGCAACAGCCTATAAAAATGCCCAAATAAAAAGCCTTCCCGCAGGAAGGCCCATTCAATAACGGCCGATTCAGCCGCTCAGCGCGCCATTACGTTATTACGATTACATCGGCGCGAGCAGCACTTTGCCAATCCCAATAAACATAAAGAGCACGTAAAGTACACTCATAAACAAAAATCCGATGCGCCACACCGCGCGAACAACCTTCTTCGTATCAACGGCGCCCCGCTTTCTAAATTGCATATTGCCGATGAAGCCGCCTAATAAAAGAAGCACTAATAAAATTAAATATAAGCCAAAATCACTAACAAATATGTAGTCATACAGCACGGCAACGCAACCGATCAACAAAACGGTCGTAACATCCATCGCGATTCCGAACGCTTTTTTGCGGTTATTGCTGTAGGCACCGTATGCCCAATAAATAATGGCGAACGGAACGACCGGAATGACCGCAAGGAACGCATAAATAAGCCGAACGCTCTCCCATAACCACATGCCTGCCGTCCCCTCCCCTTATTTCATTAATGCCTTCACCATCGATACGGCCGCCGCATTCAATGGGGCTGTTAAACCGAGCTGATCTGCCAGCCGGCAAACGCCGCCATTAATCCAACCGACTTCCGTTACCGACCCGCGCCTGATATCCGCCAACATAGACGAAACGTTTTGCGCTGTTCGCTCGCATACCAATAGCAGTTGATCCCAGCTATCGGCATCCCCTTGATCCTGGTAACCCGCGGCAGCCAACACGTCATAAGTCTCTTTATGAAGCGCACGCATCAGAGATCGCCGTGCTGAGTGATTAGGCAATGCCCCGTTTTGCACATCATAAATAGCTGTTAATGGATTAATAACCGCATTGATGAGCAATTTCTGGTAAATGCGATTACTCATGTCATTCGACAGAATCGTTGTAAATCCTGCCTTCTGCAGCATGTCCACCAACATTTTTTGCCCGGATTCCTGCGCACTCCCGTCTAGTTGCGTCGATCCGCCGCGAATCGCTGTTGCGCCCGCCTCAATATCCCCTATGTACAACTGTCCCTCGCCCGTATGCTCAACCGTTCGAGGATGATGGCGAAGGGCGCCTTCCGTCGTAACGCCCGCTAATACGATCCGTCCTGGCAAGGCAAGCTTCAACTTCTCCATATGCCCAATCCCATTCTGCATGCCAACGACCACATCGCCGCTCTGCGTGATGGAAGCAATATGGCTCAACAAACCGTCCGTGAGCTGTGGCTGTTTAACCGTCACGAACACAACGCTTCGGACTTGCGATAACTTATGGTTAACCTGATGCTTGTCCATTACAGCAAAAGCAGCGACCGGTACGGCATGCACGCAATCCCGTTCGACGAATTCGATTCCTTCTTCCGCTAATAGCGCTGCTTGCTTGTCCGTTCTCGTCCAGATCGTCACATCATGCGCTGCCATCGCTAGCCTCGCTCCAAATAAGAGGCCAATCGCCCCGCCGCCTACGACCATTACACGCATGCTGCCACTCTCCCAACCTGTTGATGGTTTATATCCTTCTATCCTAACGCAAAAGCGCCCTTCGCATCTACTCATGCAAGGGGCGCTTCTTAGGCAAGGCCATTAAATTATTCAATGCGTTCCAAATTCCCGTTCGCATCCATTTTAAACCGCTGCTTCTGTTCCTCTTCTTCACTCAGTACAGTTAAGCGACGCGCTCGGTCCATAATCTGGATAAGGGTCTTATAATCATCATTAACCGTCCGATAATCCGTTTGCACATTCGATACTTCACTTGAAAGCCGTTGATTCTCATCGCGAAGATCAGCAACCTCTTCCTCGCGGTCAAGCAAATCTTTCTCCAACAGCTTCACTTGGCGTTGCAGCTCTTGGTAGGCACCGCGCCATTGCCGCAAAAACCGAATAATGCCCTCTATCGTTATACTCTCTTCGGAAAGCGTCTCGTGCTTTATCGCTTTCGAATCCTCGTCTACAATCGATAGAGACGAGACATGCGGTGCCGCCACAAGCGATTGTTTCTTCAAATAATTGCGTTTCTGCCGTTGCTGCTTCGCGATCTGGATCGCATCTTCATAACGCTTGCGTACGCAGCTGTTCCAGCGGAATCCACAAGCAGCCGAGGTTCTTCCGATCCGCTCGCCCACCTCCTCGAAGGCACCTAATTGTGTGCCCCCTTCACGAATATGCCGTAGCGTTACCTCAGCTAGGATGATATCATCATCCGCACTCCACGCATCTTGTCTGACTGCTGTCATGCTACCCAAACCTCCTAACGTTAAAGGCGCTTAATTATCTCTATGCCCTTGGTAGAATTCATAGAATCTATCGGATACTATTTCTTATATCCATTTTTTTCTGTGCTCATACATGATTGTTAAGGCAAATGCACAAACTTATAAAAGACACGCCTGCCGCGCGTCCATAAAAAAGTTTCCAGATTGTCGTGGATACTGTTTACACTGCTTGTACGTAACGTTATAATTGGCAATAGAAAAAAAGGTCGAATGAAAGAGAGGGGGATGGGGAATGGCACGCATGTTTCGAGTTCTCGGCTTTTGGACGTTAGTGATTGCACTGATGTCGTTTGCAGGAGACATGACCGAAATGTCGCTCTTGTTCTTCATGCAAGCCGCCGCGTTCATCTTGCTCGGCTATCTGAACTTCTCAGAACGTACATACATATTGATGTTCTGGGGCTACATGGTCGTATCGTTTGTAGGATTCAGTTACTGGACCGTATTCAAAATGGGACTCCCGTTCTAATACAACTTCAGACGAATGACACCATAGAAAAAACAGCCGGAATCTCAAGATTCCGGCTGTTTTTTTGCTGCACGCCTTCTAGCCCATCTGTTATGCCCCATTACTCGCCCATCGGAACGAACCTTTCGTCAACACCATCACTTTGAATGTCTCGCTCATGTTATCCGACAGCAGCAATTGCCGAATCGCACGGTTGCGTTTGGCTGTTTCGCTAAACGGGTCACGCCCCGCATCGTCAGACAACAGCTGCAAGATGCCCTCATCGAGAAGAAATTGCTTCTGGGTCTCCATATAAGCAACTTCCCAGCCCGCTCTACGAGCCGCACGCATCATTGCAGTGAAATTGATATGCGCGGTCAAATCCTGCTCGCCTGGCGCAAGAAACGGATCATCATGCGCGATATGCCGCTTATAACAAAGCAATGTTCCTTTCATGCGATGCTCAGCACGGTATTCTTCCGCTTCGTGCCCATAATCGAAGATGAGCAGCATGCCATTCCGAATCACTTGCCCCATCTGGGCAAGCCACGCTTCGGCAGCCAAATTCATTTCGGTCTCCTGCCCCTCCAGCAGCGGCACGCCATCCGCCTCAAGCGAAGCTGCAAGCGCCGGAGTGCTTAATGGCATATAGGCGTAGCCAAACATGGCCGTCGGCTGCTTGCCTTCGCCTAAAGTGCTGCCTTCTAAATTTGGATGGGCATATACGCCAAGCTCCATCAGATTGCCTTCGTGCATGGCAATGCGGTGGACGGGCATTGCGTCCAGCAGTTCATTTGCAGCGACCATCACGATTGCATCTTCCGCCAAATCCTTTAAATATCCGGCTGCTTCTGCTGAGCCCATATGCTGGACCGATGCTGGTTCAAGGCCTTTCCCGGAAATGAGCTGATTTACCCTAGATCGGGTTGCCGCTACATGATTCAAATGGTCATCCACGGTAAAAAAATGAATCGAAGCGAGCCACTGCGGCGCTTCACTCACCCAATAATCGAGCATGCGCCCTGACATCGCTCCAGCCCCTGCCCCCCATTCCCCTATATGGACATTCGCCCCATCACCTTGTTGGATCGCCGCTAGCTCCCGCAGCCTTCGGGCCCACAGCTCCCCCATTAAGCCGCCAATCGCAGCACTCGTATAAAAATCGCCATCTGCGCCTGTACGAACATCGCCGCTGCGATAATAGCCCCACTGCTCATCATATAAACAAATTTCCATATACCGTTGGAATGGAATAGCTGTACAGGAGACAGGCAACTGTACGCCCTCTATAGGGCAAGGGATGGCAGATACGCCCTCCCTCCCAATTGCTTCTCTTATTTTCTGGCCCATCGTTGCTTTCGTTTCCAATCTATCGCTCATATTTGCACTTCCCCCTTGAGATTAATGAGATATAATAGGAGAATTGGAAGCATACATTGAATAAATGCTTGTCTCATGCACATTAGGGGCAATGATGGCGAATAAGGGGGTTCGAACATGCCTGCTTTCCTGCGTCGTGCCGCTGTATTCGCTTTAGCCGTTACTGTATTTTTCGGACAAACAGTCGGAGCAGCCGCTGCACTAACGCCTGCTGAACAAGCCGTCAAGGAATTGCTTGAAAAGAGCCTGTCAGTCGTAGAAATTGATAAAGAGATCACCCGCGTTCAAGCGGAACAAACAAAGCTGGAAGCTTCCTTGTCGGATACTTCTGCCCAAATAAGCAAGCAAGAGCAGGCTGCCGTGAAGCAGCGCGAAAAAGCAGGCAGAGTGCTCCGCTCCTATTATATGGGCGAACGCGATTGGCTGCTGGCCGCATTGTTCTCTTTCAACTCCTTGCAGCAATGGTTTATGCTGCTGGACTATATGGATCTTATTTTGGCCCGTGACCGCGAAGTGCTCGAACAATATGCCGAGCAGTCACTGTTGCTGCGCAAACAATATGACCGGCAAACCAAAGAAAAGAACAAGCTGGCTGAGACAGAGGCTAATCTGCGCAAGCAGCGGGAACGCGTTGCAAAACTGCAACAAGAAATGAATATTACGCTTGAAGGACGCTCCGATGCGGATAAACTTCGCCTGCTGATGGAAGAAATGAACAGCTACTGGAACAATGTCGGCTTAACCGAGGTTCGGACATACTTCAAAGCGTTGTCGGAAGCGATGCAGCATTTGCCCGATTGGGTGCAAGATCATAAGGAGTTATTGGAGATCAGTGGCTTCGAGTACACGTTGCGCATACCTGAGCAAGCGCTGAATGATTTCTTGCGCGAACAAAATGAGCTCTTCAACGCTTTCGCTTTCCAATTCAAAGACGGCAAAGTCATTGCCAGCGGAGAGCGAGATGGCATATCTGTCGAGGTATCCGGAAGCTACACAGTCGAAACGGAACCAAGCAGCAGCATTCAGTTCCATGTCGAGTCGTTAAAATTCAACGATCTAGCGCTGCCCGACACGACAAGGAAGGAACTGGAGAAGCAATTCGACCTGAACTTCTATCCCCAAAAAATCGTTTCCTTCCTGACCGCCAAGAGCGTCAGCATCGAGAATGGCACATTGATTCTCACCTTGAAAGTAAAATTATAACAATGCCGCCGAAAGCTCTCGTTTATTCCCGTCCCTATGGCTGGGATGAACCGGAGCTTTTTGCTTCATCCTTGCCATTTTGCCATTGTAATGCCAATATTTCTAGCCAATCGCCTGATCCAACACTATTCCTCCATAATTGTTGCCAACGCTCTAGGCGCCGTGGCCAAGCCGGATCCGGCGTTTGGGAAGGTTTCCGGCTCAAATCATCCAGCCATTCCTTGCTCCCTCTCCTGCTTCCGCCAGCTTCTTGCAGCTGCCCTGGAAACTGCGTATATATGGGCTTGATCACTGGCAGGAGCCCGAACTGGTCGTATGTAGCCTGCTGCTCCGTTTCGCTAGCTATATGCTGCATCCAGCGGTTCAGCGCCTCCTCCTTGCCCTCGCTATGCGCCAACACAACAAAGCTGCGCCCGCCATACCAGCCGTGAGGATAACCGACTCCAATTAGCGATTGAAGCTCTGGCGACAATTGCTCATAATCCGACCACCGCATCACAGCAGACAATATTTTGCCTTCAGCCAGCTTGTCCGCTAGATTCGGCTCATGAGATCGGCTGACCGTAAATACGGAACCGGAACCTTTTGCCAGAAAATCGAACCGTTTCAACGTTTCCTCGTCAAATGCCCCCAGCTTTTCTGTCCTTTGCCCCTCGATCCCGAAGGAATCAAGCCATGCAAGCATCTGCTCGCTCTGATTTTCCTCCCAATGGACGATTGGCACCTTCGGTGCTGAAGTGCCTGCCGAGACGGCGAGCTGAACGAATGAGCCCCAATTGCCCGGCACTCCTTTACTGGTCAATGAATCGAGCAATGGAAGGCTCCATACAGCAACCAGTGGGTCTGCATCCTTGGGAACCCCCCACCAATAACCGTTCCAATTCACCGGCTCAACGAGCCCATCTAGCCATTGTGCTGGCAGGCTGGACATCATGTCATCCAACGGTTTCAAATAGCCTAGCACGGCGAACTCCCTAACCCATGCGTTATCCATCAATACGGCATCAGGCCCGCTCCCAAGCTGGCCATCTTTCTTCCATTGGGCATATGCCTCATCTTGCTCTATATTAGACAGCACGACAGTAATCGTTGGATTCTGCTCCTCAAATCGATCAACCGACCTCATCATGCTTTCATATTGGCTTTCTGGCAAGGAAACGCTTACGTTAATCACTTGTGGCTCGCTTATTTTCTCTCCCGAAGGGGGCAGTACGGCTTGCTTGCCCCCTGGCTTCGAATCGGAGGCAGGACCAACAGGAAGCCTCAGCAGAGACAACAAGACAATGATGACCGCCACGAACGATAGGATTAACATCAGCATCGAGGATTTGCGATACACGGCTACCTTCCTTTCCTATTTTGTCGTATATTTGTAAAACGTATATCTCCATCATAGCAAACGGCAACGTTTGTTGTCTCTATTAAAAAAAGAAGGCGCACGCGCAGCCGCGTCCGCCTCCTTATTAGCCCTTATAACAAATCCGCCGCCAGCTGTGCCAGCTTAGAGCGTTCGCCTTTCTCCAGCGTCATATGGCCACTTATGCCCTCTGCCTTGAACCTTTCGACAATATGGGTTAACCCGTTGCTGATGGAATCCAAATACGGGTGGTCGATCTGTTCGGGGTCCCCCATCAGAACGATTTTGCTTCCTTCCCCAACACGCGACACAATGGTCTTCACCTCATGCTTCGTCAGGTTTTGCGCCTCGTCAATAATGATGAACTGGCCAGGAATCGAGCGTCCGCGAATGTACGTGAGCGCTTCGACCTGAATGCTGCCAAGCCCCATCAAAATTTTATCGATATCGCCGCTTTTCTTCGTATCGAACAAGTATTCCAGGTTATCGTAGATCGGCTGCATCCAAGGCCGCAGCTTCTCTTCCTTCTCTCCTGGCAAATACCCGATATCTTTGCCCATCGGCACGACTGGACGCGCTATAAGCAGCTTCTTGTACTTATGCTCATCCTCAACCTTCAGCAGACCCGCAGCAAGCGCGAGAAGCGTTTTGCCAGTCCCTGCCTTGCCCGTCAGCGTAACGAGCGGCACATCGTCATTGAGCAGCAGCTCAAGTGCCATGCGCTGTTGTGCGTTGCGTGCTGTAATGCCCCAAATCGCATCGTTGCTGAGATATAACGGCTCGAGCCGAACACCGTCTTGGCTAACCTTCAGCAGCGCTGATTTTGATGTTCCCATCTCGTCGCGCAGAATAATAAACTCGTTCGGATAAAGCCTGGACGCAATCTGTAAGCTCTTGACGGATAAGAACCGATAGGTGTAAAATTCATCGATCACAGAAGGATGGACATGCAGCGTCGAGTACCCTGCATAAAGATCGGTGGCCGATACTGTCCGGTCAGACAAGTAATCTTGCGCCTCCAGCCCAAGCACATCCGCTTTAATGCGAACCAGCACGTCTTTGCTTACCAGTACGGTGTGGGCATTGGTGCCCTTCTCTAGCTCTTCCAAATGATAATTCAGTGCGACAGCCAGTATGCGATTATCGTTTGACATTTCACCAAACATCTCTTGGACGCGGACAAAGCTCCGGTGGTTCAGTTCAACCTTGAGCAAGCCACCGTTCTTTAATAGGATGCCCTCATGCAGATGCCCTTCCTCGCGCATCCCATCAAGCAGGCGCGAAACGGAGCGTGCATTACGGCCAAGCTCATCGGCGAGCCGCTTCTTAGAGTCGATCTCCTCGAGTACCACCGCCGGTATAATGACCTCATTGTCGTCGAATGCGAAGATCGCTTGCGGATCATGCAGCAGCACGTTCGTATCGAGCACGAAAATTTTTTTCATCGCGGACCCTCCTGGCGCCGGAAATAGAACTGGTAACGAAAGGCATACATAACCATATTCAACTTCGGGCAAACTATGCAGCGACGACAAAAAGTGACTAGTGAAAGGTCTGGTGGCCATATGCGCTCGTTCCTCAGTTGCCTAGCGTCGGCGACAGCCATCTGCCTGCTGGTGGCAGGATGCGGCACCGTTGCACGCAACGAAACATCACCCTCTCCTCAGAATAATAATCACGTCAAAGCTCAACAGACAGAGCCTAGAGCTAAAAAGATTAGCGATCCTAAGCAAGTAGAGGCTCATCTTGAAGCGCTAGCGAAAGGCATTAAGGGCGTTAAAAATGCTCATTGTGTCATCGCTGGCAATCTTGCAGTCGTTGGCATTGACGTGGAAAGTACGCTCGATCGAGCCCGGATCGGCACGATCAAATATTCCGTCGCAGAGGCCTTCCGCAAGGACCCTTACGGGATCGATGCGGTTGTAACAGCAGACATGGATTTGTCCCAACGGCTCAAGGAAATTGGAGCCGATATCCGGCGTGGCCGTCCGTTCGCTGGATTCGCGGAAGAAATGTCCGACATCATCGGCCGGATCGTGCCGCAGATGCCGCGGGATACGATTCCGCATGAGCCTGAACCTGGCAAGGAAGATGGCCCTAAGATGAAGAAACACCTCTAACCGCACCAAATTCATGAAAAGTACACAAAAAGCCTAGCGATCACCGCTAGGCTTTTTTTATCGCAGCAGAAACTCGTCCATCCCAGTTCTCTGCCGCCCATTTATTATCTGTTTTGTTGCATGGCATACCTTTGATGCGTTCGCTTTCAAGCACAGCACAACTGTATACGGCAGCCGCTGCAAGTTCGGCAGGCACCGCATGGCCAATCCCATGAAGAGTAACGAAAGATTGCTGCATGTTCGCGAACAACGATTCGGGCATTACCACGATCGGTTCGGCCATCCGCATGACCCCCTTGTCTTCTGTTACGACCTGTGCGTATGCTTAGTATAGCATAGTCCACTTCATTCCTACTACAGCTATTCGGACAATTGTGTGCGGAGCGCTTGACGGGTGTCGGCTAAGCTCTGTTCGTTGACGCGCACATAAGGGCTTACCCATTTGCCTTCAAGCGGCTTGAATGCCACATCACTGCGTCCCATGCCGAAATACGTGAACATAAATTGGCGCAGCTCCGATTCCGGAATATCCGTCCTCAAGTTGCCGCTTACCGCTTCGATTACCGATCCGATCTTCGTCGCTCCCCCGAGCGATTTCAGCCGATCGACGATCTCTCCAATCACTTCACCTTGCCGCTTATTGCGATCAAAATCGCTCGACATGTTTTTGCCGTCATTTGATTTGCGGTAACGGACAAAGTCCAACGCCTCGTCTCCATCCAGCGTATGGCGGCCTTTCGTTAGATTGATCGTCGTTTTATCCGCCTTATCGACGTAATGCATATCCATATCGACATCAACCTCAACGCCGCCAAGCGCATCGACCACATCAGAGAAGCCTTGGAAATTGATGATAGACGCATATCCGATCTCGATGCCAAAGTACCTGCCGAACATCGTCTTCATCTCATCAAGCGCCTCGAGCCTAGCCTGGTCCTTAT
Organism: Paenibacillus sp. MMS18-CY102; assembly: GCF_009789195.1. Lineage (GTDB taxonomy): Bacteria > Bacillota > Bacilli > Paenibacillales > Paenibacillaceae > Paenibacillus_T. The sequence continues at coordinate 83,484 of NZ_WSTC01000005.1, forward strand.
CTTTCGTATCCTTTAATGCCTGGTGATAGAAAGCAGAATAATAGCTGTTGGCTTTGTGGCTTGCATATCCATTAATCTCAATTCTCGTATCGCGAGGCACAGTAACGATTGTCGATTTCTTCGTGCGCGGGTTCATCGCCGCAATCATGATGACATCGGTATTCATCGTGCCGGTCGCTACCCGTGAATCAAGCCCCAGCAGCAGAACCGCAGTAGGCTTAACTTTTACGGATTGGTCTGGCGGAACCGTTACTTTCTGGCCAGGAAGGGCAATCTCGCCAATGGCCTTATCTGCCTTGAAGTATAGGTCAACGACGAACCAACCGACGAATAATACGACAGCTACGACGAGAAGAAGAATGATTCTTCCCCAGCGAATGCGTTTGCGTTTCTTCATCGGTTTGCCCGTTTTAATCGGTTTGTTCGACTGTGCGCTCCCGGTTGCTCGCTTGTTGGAGGACCGGGGCGGCAGTGGAGTATTTGAATCCATCGTCTGTCACCTTCAATCCATGTCGTTCAACTTTGATATCGAGGGTTGGCGGCAATGTCATTAACGAGCCCTTCAGCTGCCTCTCTATCGAAAAAGAAGAGCTTCGTGCCGCTCTCCTTCTCGATTCGAACATGTATCATTGTCGCATCCTCTGCTGAGACGCTGACGCGGACGACACCGTGATCCTCTTGCAGCACTTGCAGGAAAAAATCCCGCGTATCGAGGGCAGCCCGGTCATCCGGGCGCGCCTCTGCTACACGATCAATCTGTAACCAGTTAAAGAGAGCATCCTCGAGCTTCATCCGATCCGATCCGCTCCTTGTCTCCGAACGGCACGCCTTAAGGCTGTCCGGTTTCCGTATTGGCCTCCGTCTTGCCATTCTTGTTGCGCAGCTTATCGTACAATTGCCGCCCACGAAGCATCAGCATCATGATAATGGCAACTGACATGCATTGGATGATCGGCAGCTTGTCGATTTGTAGAACGAACAATACGAAAGCACCGATCATCATAATGATGTGAACGAGGACTTCCTTCAATATTGGCAGCCGTTGAACACGGAACACCGCGTTAAAAATGTAAAGGATACACGCCAATATTAAGACGTACGTAATGACCGGATGGTTGCTGAACCAATCCTGCATCGCGCTAGACCTCCCTTAACTGAAAGCGCATTAAACGCCAGCCTGCGCCGTTTTGCGTTGTTTCTCCGCACGCTCGCGCTCGCTTTTGTTCAAAATTTTCTTGCGAAGGCGAATCGTCTTCGGCGTAATTTCGCAATATTCGTCATCGTTCAAGTATTCCAATGCTGCCTCAAGCGAGAACAAGATCGGTGTTTTGAGCTTAACCGTATCGTCCTTGCCGGACGAACGTACGTTCGTAAGCGCTTTTTCTTTGCAAATGTTGACGATGATATCATTGTCGCGGTTATGCTCGCCGACGATCATGCCCTCGTATACTTCCATGCCCGGCTCCATGAACAAGATGCCGCGATCCTCAACACCCATCATGCCATAGAACGTTGATGTGCCGTTTTCACTCGATACGAGCACACCTTGGTGACGTCCGCCAACTTGGGCGCCTGCCACTGGGCCGTAGCTGTCGAAAGCATGGTTCATGATGCCATAGCCGCGCGTAAGCGTCAGGAAGTTCGTACGGTAGCCGATCAGGCCGCGTGCTGGAATGATGAACTCAAGGCGAACTTGGCCCGAACCGTTGTTGATCATGTTCACCATATCCGCTTTACGCGAGCCCAGGCTTTCCATTACAGCGCCCATGTGCTCTTCTGGCACATCGATGATCAGGCGCTCGTACGGCTCGGATCTTACGCCATCAACGTCTTTAATGATAACTTCTGGCTTCGATACTTGCAGCTCGTACCCTTCACGGCGCATGTTCTCGATGAGAATGCCCAAGTGAAGCTCGCCGCGTCCCGATACAACGAATGCATCCGGGCTGTCTGTCTCTTCTACGCGAAGCGCTACGTCTGTCTCCAGCTCTTTGAACAGGCGGTCGCGAAGCTTCCGGGATGTTACCCATTTGCCTTCACGGCCTGCGAACGGGCTGTTGTTAACGAGGAACGTCATCTGGAGCGTAGGCTCGTCAATTGTAAGGACTGGCAACGCTTCTGGATTAGCTGGATCAGCAAGCGTTTCACCGATGTTGATGTCCTTGATGCCTGCGATTGCAACGATATCGCCTGCGCCTGCTTCTTCTACTTCAACCCGCTTCAGGCCTTGGAAGCCGAACAATTTCTCGATACGGGCTTGCTTTACAGCGCCTTCGCGCGTCATGACTGCGATCGCCTGGCCTTGCTTTACGATACCGCGATTAACGCGGCCGATTGCGATACGGCCCAAGTACTCATTGAAATCGAGCAGCGTTACGAGGAATTGTAGCGGTTCTTCTACGCTCTCCGTCGGCGCAGGGATATGCTCAACAACCGTGTCATACAGGGCTTGCATGTTTTCGTCTTGTTTCTCTGGATCAAGGCTAGATGTTCCCATAAGCGCCGATGCGTATACGACTGGGAATTCGAGTTGTTCGTCGTTCGCGCCAAGCTCGATGAACAGGTCAAGCACTTCATCGATAACTTCCGTTGGGCGAGCATTCGGACGGTCAATTTTGTTTACGACTACGATTGGCGTCAGATTCGATTCCAACGCTTTGCGCAATACGAATTTCGTTTGCGGCATGCAGCCTTCGAATGCGTCAACAACGAGCAATACGCCGTCAACCATTTTCATAATACGTTCTACTTCGCCGCCGAAGTCAGCATGTCCAGGCGTGTCCACGATGTTGATCAAGTAGTCTTTGTAGTTGATTGCCGTGTTTTTCGCTAGGATTGTAATGCCGCGTTCGCGTTCGATATCGTTCGAGTCCATCGCGCGCTCTTGAACCGCTTCGTGATCGCGGTACGTGCCGGATTGTTGCAACAGCTTGTCGACCAGCGTCGTTTTGCCATGGTCAACGTGTGCGATAATTGCGATATTGCGAATGCTTTGTCTTTCCTTCATTGTCATCATCCACTCCAATTTCTCTTCTATAGGATATACCGGTAAACAATCGATGGGCGCGCTTTACCACTGCGATCTGCGCCCGCGTCCAAACGTTAGCCAAGCGCCGGCTCCGATTAGCAATAACGCGATCAGGTAGATGCTCCAGCTCGTGATCAGAATAAATCCGAACGAAACGGCTGTCACAACGCCTAAGCCTATCGCTAACTGCAGTGCCATTCTAGGCTTGAACGGTTCAAACGCATAGTATTCATACAGCCCGGCAGCAGGACCGAACAGCAGTAACGGCCAAAGCTGATGAAAAAACGACCATCCAAACAGATTGCAGAACAAAAAGAGCAACCCGTATACAGAAAGTATGCCCGCTGGCACTAAAGTTGCCGTAGGCAAAAGCCTTCCGAAGTACAGCACATGTAGCAATATGCCGCCAACGAGCAGCGCGACTGGCCATAACACGCTGCCGATAAAGCTGAAAAAGCCCATTTTGCCAAGCAGAATAACAAGCCCTGCTCCTAGCAGAGCAATTCCCGCATAATGTTGTCTAGACAAAAAGCCTCCCCCCGATCGTTCCGGTTACAATCGGTATCGATGCCTTCCGCATTCGACGAAAGACGACACGATCCCGTAACTTCTCGCAACCTCTAGTGTAATAGAACTGAGCGTAAAAAACCAGAGCAAACATGCGGTGAAACAAAAAGAAGAACGCCGGGCTGCCCGTTATGCACGGAGTAGCCGGCGTTCGTTCATCAGTTTGGTTATCGGAGTGCCGTTTTGGGGCGTGAAATAAGGCCAATAATCAATACGATCGGGACGCAAAACAGTGGGATCGCGTCATGCATCGTCGACGTGCCATGATACAGCAATCGGCTAAGCCCTGGATCATTGACGAGCATTTCTCCAGCCGCATAGCCCAGCAATGCTGATCCTAGATAGACAAGCGGAGGATATTTGCGCAGCAGCGCCCCTACGAAGTGGCTCCCCCAAATAATGATCGGTATGCTTACAATAATCCCCAATATAATAAGTACAGGCTCACCATCAGCTACCGCTGCTATTGCAAGCACATTATCCAAGCTCATAACAAAATCGGCTGCAATAATCGTCCGGATTGCAGCAAACAACGTCGCCTTCCTGGCTCCAAGCGGCTTGCCTTCCTCTTCCACCCCATTAAACGCGTCCCGAAACAGCTTGACCGCAATAATGCCAAGCAGCACGGCACCTGTCGCTTGCAAATACGGAATTTGCAGCAGCGTAACCGCGACGATTGTCAGAACGCACCGCAGCAGTACCGCAACAGCACTTCCCCACCAGACTGCACGTTTGCGCTGTGCCGGAGGAAGCTGGTTGCTCGCCATCCCGATTACAACGGCGTTATCTCCACTAAGCAGCATATTAATCAACACGATTTGCATAAATACGATTAAGCTATCCAACTTGTACACGCTCCCCTCTTCAACAGCTGTATGTCCAAATTGCCGCCAATATGAGAGGAATATATTTTGGAACGCTTGCTCGAAAGGCTCGTAAAGGAGAACATATTCTGCTCGCCAATTAGGAGGTACGTATCATGGAGTTGGAAATTTTATCATGGGCATTCGCTGTAGCACTCATGCAAATCGTTTTCATCGACCTTGTCCTTGCAGGGGATAACGCCATCGTCATCGGCATGTCCGCACGCAGCCTGCCAAAATCACAGCAAAAGCAAGCGATCCTATGGGGCACAGTGGGCGCGGTCGTCATTCGTGCCGTCGCCACGCTGCTCGTCGTCCATTTGCTTGAAATACCGTGGTTGCTATTGGTGGGGGGCTTCCTCCTATTGTTCATTGCTTATAAACTGCTCGTACAGGAAGAAACCCACGATAACATTAAAGCCGGCAGCACCTTATGGCAGGCGATCCGAACGATTGTCATCGCAGATGCTGCAATGGGGCTGGATAACGTCATCGCAGTAGCAGGCGCAGCCCATGGCAATGACCTGCTCGTAGTCCTCGGTTTATTAATCAGCATTCCAATCGTTGTGTGGGGCAGCACGCTGTTCATCAAACTCATCAATAAGTTCCCCTGGATCGTCTACATTGGATCAGGCGTTCTTGCTTATACCGCAGCCAAAATGATTACGCATGAGCCTGAAATTAAACATTACTTCGAGCGCAGCAGCTTCTTCTCTTGGTCTTTCATTGCCGTAATGATCGTCGTTGTTGTCTTGGCAGGCCTGTTGACGAATGTCGTTAAACGCAATAAACAAGCTGCAGTAAGCAGCACCAGGGACTCCGCTTAGGAGCCCCTGGCCTGTTAGTTTATGTGAGATTTAGAACCAACGGTCCTCATCTGTTTCCGCCCTCGTATCATTGCTTCCTGTTGCTGCTGCTTCTGCGCCTTCTGGTGCTGCCTTCACAGTCTCTCGTTTCATAACAACGGTAACCGTGTCCTTCACCGCTTGTTGAATCATTGCATCAAGGTTGTCAATGCCCGCTTCAACGCTTTCAACGATCGACAGGTTCGGATTCGTGCTTGGCGACTTCGGCACGAATAGCGTGCAGCAGTCCTCGAATGGCAAAATGCTCGTTTCGTACGTCCCAATCCGTTCCGCGATTCGAATAATTTCGATCTTGTCCATCATGACAAGGGGGCGAAGAATAGGCAGCTCGGCGACTCGCCCAATAACAGTCATGCTGCCTAATGTCTGGCTTGCCACTTGTCCAAGGCTGTCGCCTGTGACGATCGCATGCGCGCTCTCGCGGGCTGCAATGATTTCAGTAATCCGGAGCATCGCCCTGCGCATTAGCGTAATAATGAGCCGCTCTTGGTCCGATTGCGCGAATCGTGTCTGAATCTCGGTGAATGGCACCAGATGAAGCTTAAACTTGCCGCCTGTAAAGTGCAGCAACCGTTTGGCCAGCGTCACTACCTTCTCCTTAGCCTGCTCGCTCGTAAATGGGTAGGAGTAAAAATGTACCGCCTCCAGTTCAAGTCCCTTGCGCATGCCAAGCCACCCCGCTACCGGGCTATCAATGCCGCCTGAGAGCAAGAGCATCGCCTTGCCATTCGCTCCGTATGGGAACCCCCCGGCTCCCGCTTCCGTATCACAATACACATAAGCGGCTTCCTTCTGGATATCCACTCGCAGTTCAACTTCTGGATTTCGAATGTTAACCTTTAGTTCTGGCGTTTCCCGCAACACATGGGAAGCGACCAAATGATTCATTTCCATCGAATCATGGGGAAACTGTTTCCAGCCGCGTTTGACGGTAACTTTGAATGTTTCGGGCTGTTTGCCATGCGCGCGGAATACGTCCAATGCAGTTGCCTGTATCGCATCAAGCTCCGCATCTGTCCGTTTGACAGGGCTGAACGAAACGAGCCCGAAAACGTCCCGAAGCGCATCAGCTACTGCCTCATAGGGATGGGCATTCAGCTCCACATACAATCGGCCGTATGTTTGCTTTACGACAATGTTCTCAAATGAGCGCAGCGCCTTACGCACATGGTCCCCCAGCACCTTCTCAAACCTCGCCCGATTTTTCCCCTTTACCGTAATTTCGCCGCCAAGCCGCAGCAGTACCATATCATAAATCATGTTCGACAATTAAATTCTCCTCTCCAGCGGTTTAAGCCCACTGATCGTCTTGCGGATCGCATCAGCCAATGCGTCTATATCCGAAATCGCATGCTCATGCCCAAAGCTTACGCGTATGCCGCTTGCTGCACGCCGATGGTCATTCGACATCGCCATCAACACCCGGCTTGGCTTCTCATCCTTAGATGAGCATGCCGACTTCGTCGAAACGATAAAGCCTTCCTGCTCCAGCGAATGCACGATAACTTCCGGCTTCATGCCTGGATAGCTAAAATGGACGATGTGTGGCGCACCGTGCGCACGCTCTGTGGCGCTATTGAGAACCAACTCTGGCATCTGGGCGATATGATCCGTTAAACGTTCCCGCAGCGCCATATATTGTTCATGCATCATGCCCGATTCCTCCATTGCGATTCGGAACGCTTTAGCAGAGGCGATAATTGCAGGCGTATTGGACGTTCCTGCACGCCAGCCATGCTCTTGCTCTCCGCCCGTAAGGAGCGGTTCAAGGCTCACGCCGGCTCTTACATACAGAATGCCGACTCCTTTGGGACCGCGCACTTTATGTGCAGAGCCTGACAGCAAATCGATTCCCCAGCCCTTTATATCGATTGGCAGCTTGCCAATGCTCTGGACAGCATCGACATGAAACAGCGTCTTCGGACGGCTGGCAAGCAGTGCTCCAATCGCAGCAATCGGTTGAACCGTTCCCACCTCATTATTCACGTGCATCACGCTAACGAGTATCGTCTCATCCGTCAGTGCTGCTGCAACTTCCTGAACAGAGACAGCCCCCTGCTCGTCCACTGGAACATAAGTAACACGGAAGCCTTCCTTCTCCAATTGCTGAAACGTCTCGTAGACCGAAGCATGCTCGACAGCACTGGTAATGAGATGTTTGCCGCGATTTGCATATTTGCGTGCTGCTCCTTTGATCGCCAAGTTATTGCTCTCCGTCCCTCCGGACGTGAACAGCCACTCTTCCGGCTTCGTGCCAAACTGTTTGGCGATTAAAGCACGCGCCCGTTCAATAAGCTGCCCCGCATCCGCCCCCGCTTGATGAATGGATGACGGGTTCGCATAATGCATTCGCATCACTTCTGCGAGCGTAACGATGACATCTTCATGAGGAGGAGTCGAGGCACAATGATCAAAATAACGCATCAAGCTGCGCCCCCTTCTTATTCATATCGTTTACCATTTTTTCCATTACAAACAAGAAAAGCCCCTTACGGAGCCTTCTCGACAACGAATGGAACAGGGCACTAGGCCGTGCCATGCTAGTTGCTTACATCTTAACGTGCTGCAAGCACTTTGGAAACGTAACGCTGCGTCTCGGCAGGCAGCTTCGACAAGTTCGCCATAAGTTCTTCGTCTGTCGAAATCCCCAGCCGATCAATGCGGCCAGGCCCTGCGTTATAGGCAGCCAATGCAACTTTTTCATTGCCGTTGTATTTGTTCACCAGATAAGACAGGTAACGCGTACCGCCGTCGATATTTTGAATCGGGTCAAACGGATTCGTAACCCCCATGCTCTTAGCTGTACTATCCATCAGTTGCATCAGCCCTTTGGCGCCAGCGCCGGACACAGCATCCGTATGGAAGGACGACTCCGTACCAATAACCGCCCGTACCAAATTAGGATCTACGCCATATTTGGCAGCCGCGGCTTGAATAATGCTGTTCAATTCCGCTGGCGCTGTGCTGCTGTATGGCGTATTGGCGGCATCGTAGCCAACCCCGCTTAGCGGAGGGGCAATCGTATCGCCAAATTGCGACAATGAGGTTAATGAAGTTAATGATTCATTCAAGCCGCTCAGGTCGCCCACTTGGCCGCCTGTCGCCATGTATTGCGATAAAATGGAGTCAAACAGAGAGGTGCTGCCTGTCGAATCAGCCGAACTGAGCGGCGACGAGGAAGCGTTATTGTCCAAACTATTCATCCATTGCAATTGCAGCATCGTTTTGAGTAAACGCGGATCTATGCTCATATTCACACTCCCGACAATCGGTATGATAGCTTTAACTACTATGTATAACGGCATGTAATCGGCTATATATAATACAGGATTCGATTTTATTTTACATCGTTTTCGCCCCGTCCGCCAGTCCCAACCGCATCCTCCATGAATAACCTAAAAACCGCCAGCCCACAGGTGGCTAGCGGTTTTCTCCATAGAAGACGGATTCACCTTACTGCGTAATACAACGGGATGAGCACTAAGTAAGCGGCTGCAGCGATCAAGCCTAATGCCATCGCCCAAGCCCCTAGCGCCCGGCTCCCGGAATAATAAGCATATACACCAAGCGCCGCTGCAGTCGGTCCCAAAAAGACAGGCCACAGAAACCATGACGCGATCGCAAATACAAGCCCGATCCAACCCACCGTTGACGAGAACGATAACGAGTTTCGATCAGAATCACGGTATTGATACGACTCATGCCGCTTCACGCTTGGCACATAACCTGTATTTGTCGGGAATGTGCCCGCTTCTGCAGACATTTCAGCGTCTTCACGGCGTTTGCGGCGCCATGCGGTTCTTCTTGGCACTGGATCTATACGGTGCTGCCCATCATCGTGCGAAGATTCATCAGGCTGAGACGACCAGTTTTCCCAATCGTTTCCCATGTCTGATCACCCCTTACGGAACGTTTGGCAGCATGTGACGGACGATTGGCTCGCCTCATCTTGATGTTCATCAAAAGATTCATTAGCGAATTCGGCATAAAAAGATGAGGCATGTTTGTCTAGATCAATCGAGATACTGTCTGCATTACAATTGTTTCCTTTGGCCCAGAAGGCACAGTTAGCAACGCTGCATTTTACGCCATTTGGCATAAACAATCACCTCCGCCATTAGGTTGCCCATGACGGAGGTGAGTGCATTCGAGGTTATTTTTGCCCTTGCATACGGCGCTGGGTCATGTAGTCATTCTCATAGTAAGACAGGTCATCACGCAATTCCTCGTATACTTTGGATACGGATAATACGATCTCGCGCGCTGGGCGAATTGGCTTGAAACGGAAGCGAATCGCATCTTGGCCGGTGTATGCGTAACGGCCATCTTCCGAGTAGCACTCATTTTTCGGATAGAAGAATGCTGCAACTGCTTGATGGTAAGCATCATACAGGCTGCGTTCTGCTGCTTCCGTATCAAAGTTTGGACGGCGAAGCACGATGCCGATTTTCTCATATACCGTCTCCGAGAATACAAGCAAATGGCGAAGGTCCGCGAGCAGGCCTCTATAGAAGAGTGCCGCTTCTTCATTCTGTTCTCCGTTCAGCAATTGCGGCACTGCATGTTCATTCAGGAACGATTCCAATTGTACGATAGCTTCTTTAAGTTTGGTGTGAGTGGACTCGCTTAACGATTTAATGTTAGTTGATGGCATAGTAAGTTGATCCCCTTTCTAGATACAAACAGAAAAATCTTAATCCTTCTTATCGTACCATAAACCAACCTGTTGTGGTACTGCCCTGCCTTCATTTCATCCCGTATAATTTATGGCTCTATGCCTTAATCTAACCGTATGCAGGCGTGTACCGCCCATTAGGGATGGAGGACTTTGAATGCGAGGAAAACAATGGATCGGCTGGCTGGCAATCGCAGTAGCCGCAATACTGGTTATTCCGTTTACCCCTTGGTTTGCCCCAAATAAAACCGGGCACACCGACACGCCGTCCAAACAACGGGCGGCAGCCGTCAAAAACGAAACGACGCTCAAGCTGCATACGCTGCAACGCGATATGGATGCCACGGCCATGTTATGTACGACCGAATGTACCAAAGATTTTACGAAGCTTGCTTCCGGCCAATCCGAAGGGGCAACAAAAAGCGAGAAGATCAACCATATGATGGGCATGCATCCCCATATGCTCTATGTCAGTTGGTTTAATGCGAAGCGCTCCGTCGTTCGGGGAAGCGTTCCGCCCGATCTGCATGAGAAAGCAGACAAGCTGCTTAAGCAAGCCCGTGAAACCGCTGCTAAAGGCGAACGTTTTATTTCCAAGCCTTTCTTGTACGGAGGGCATCGTTATTTTATTATTGGCGTTCCTGAGCCTCGCCATGTGAATAGCGGCGTGCTCGGGCTTGTGAAGCAAGATGTCGTCGGGCAAGTCGAGCGCCACCAGCGGCGCAACTTGCGCCTCGTCCCTTATCCCGCTGAAGGCCATTACAAAATCGAGTCTGTCAAAGCTAATTCGACCAAAGAAACGACAGTACGCACGGGCGAAGATAATGGCGGCGCAAGCCATTATCACGTAAATGATGTCGTTGTCCGATTCCGGAAGGACCCGACGCCACAGCAATTGGCTGCCATTAAGCGGGACGTTCAAGCAGATACGATTCAGAAGCTCGGTTACACGTATGTATTCCGTTCAAGCAAGCTGGAAGCGAAAGCGATGATGGCTTACTTCCGCGAACGTTGGAATCCAATTTACGTTGAACCTCATTATTTGTACATGACCAACGATTTGAAAAATAGTTCCCCTCATCACAGCCATTCATCTATGGCGAAGCCAACTGCCATGTCTGAAGGCCATCAGGCAGTCATACCGAACGATGCATTATATGAAGAATACCAATGGAACTTGCCTTCCATTGATGCAGAGCAAGGCTGGAGTGTCGGCAAAGGCAGCAACGCCGTCATCGTCGCGGTACTGGATACTGGCGTACAGGCGAATCACCCTGACCTCAAAGGGCGTTTGGTAAAAGGGACAAACATCGTAAACGACGGCAACGCACCTGATGATGACGTCGGCCACGGCACACATGTCTCTGGCATTATTGCCGCATCGGTCAACAATGGCGAAGGGGTCGCTGGATTAACTTGGTACAACAAAATCATGCCGGTCAAGGTGCTCGACTCTAGCGGCGCAGGTTCGACTTACTCCGTAGCCCAAGGCGTAATCTGGGCAACGGACCATGGCGCCAAAGTCATTAATATGAGTTTGGGCAACTATGCCCAAGCCGATTTCTTGCATGATGCAGTCAAATATGCCTTCGATCACGATGTCGTCATCGTTGCTGCGAGCGGCAATGACAATTCCGAACGCCCTGGCTATCCTGCTGCTTACCCAGAAGTGCTTGCCGTAGGCGCAACGGATCAAAAAGGCGCCCGTGCATCGTTCTCTAACTACGGCGAATATATCGATGTTGCGGCTCCAGGCGATGGCATAGCCAGCACCTACCCAGGCAACCAGTATGCAGCACTGTCAGGCACCTCGATGGCTAGTCCGCATGTCGCGGCGCTCGCGGCGTTAATTTGTTCCGTCAATCCGGAATTAAAGAACACCGAAGTCATGGACATTATGCGGCAGACTGCCAAGGACCTTGGCACGAAAGGCAAAGATAAGTACTTTGGCTACGGCCAGATCGATATTGTAAAAGCGCTCGATGCTGCCAAGCAGTCGTCGGTGTCGCTGCAGCGTTATCCACAAAATGCAGCGAGGCGTTTAGCGAAGCTAAACTAAGCTAAGCCTCTGCAATTAAACGCCTCACAACAAAAAAGAGCTGGTTCTAACTGTCAGAATACTGACGTTAGACCAGCTCTTATTGTTTGTTCATTAAGGCCGTGCGGAAAGTTTGCCATAAGCCGGGTTCTGTGCTGTCGGTGGTGCGAACGGGAACGACCCTCCCACCTACAAAGCGACAATCATCTATCTAGGCCGTCCATTGCTGTACGGCTCAAGCAACCAACCCGAATGCGCCCCAGGCAAGGGCTGCGCACAAGGCGCTGCATTCTCTCGGTCTTGCTCCAGATGGGGTTTACCAGGAACATAGTCACCTATGCTCCTCGTGGTCTCTTACACCACGGTTCCACCCTTACCTGATCCGGCTCGAAAGCCGGCCATCGGCGGTCCATTTCTGTGGCACTATCCTTCAGCTCGCGCTGACTGGACGTTATCCAGCATCCTGCCTTGCGGAGCCCGGACTTTCCTCTCGCGGCATAGCCGCCAGCGATTGTCTGTCAAACTTTCCGGTGCTTAGTAAGTATACTCGGATTTGTACGAAAGCTCAACTACTTATGTTCTGGCATTGCGATCAATATCAGCATCGCCTACCATATAGCTGAAGCTATACGAGCCGGAAGGGCTCGGTGGACAACGCCGAATGAATAACAATTGTCGTCGATTTGCGTTCTGCCAGCTTCTCTGACAGCCATTGTGCAACGCGCTGCTTCATTATTTTCTCCACATTGTGGCCAGGATCAATAATCATCATGCCCGCTGCGAGCGCATCATGCGCGGTATGGTAATCAATATCGCCTGTTACCAGCACGTCTGCACCAGCGAACGTCGCATGGCGCACATATTTTGCACCAGAACCGCCTAGTACAGCAAGCTTGCGCACCGTTGCGTCGAGATCGCCAACAACCCGAACAAAGGGCACTTCGAACGCAGCCTTCACGCGTTCCGCCAATTCGCCTAACGTTGCCGGATCCTCCAGCTTGCCTACACGGCCAAGCCCGACCGAACGGCCTTTAAGATCGATCGGATACAGATCATACGCAACCTCTTCATAAGGATGTGCCTTCAACATTGCCTGAATCGCTCCACGATGTACGCTATGGGGAACGATCATTTCAATCCTGACTTCCTTCACATGTTCCAGCTTGCCTTGCTCACCGATGAACGGATTTGTGCCTGCACCTGGCCGGAACGTGCCTGTTCCTTCAATTAAAAAGCTGCAACGGTCATATTGTCCAATTGTACCCGCACCAGCATTCCATAGCGCTTGCTGAACTAGCTCACTATGCGTTGCCGGCACGAACACAACCAGCTTGAATAGCTTGTCCATATGGACATCCTCTAAGCTCGCGCGGCCATCCTGTGCAATGCCAAGCAGATCCGCCATCCAATCATTAATGCCACCATCCGTAACATCCAGATTCGTATGCGCAATGTACACTGCAATATCATGCTTAATTAGCTTCTCGTACAAACGTCCCGCTGGCGTTGAAGTATCGATCTTCGCAAGCGGCCGAAAAATAATGGCATGATGCGCAACAATTAGATTCGCGCCTTCGCGAATGGCTTCTTCAACAACCTCATCCGTAACATCCAATGCGACCAACACTTTAGGTATTGGTTTATTCAATGTTCCAAGCTGAAGCCCGATACGGTCGCCCTCTACCGCATAATGCTTAGGGGCAAGCTGCTCCATAAGCTGGGCTATCGTTTGTCCTTTCGCAAACACGCGAGCACCTCTTCCATCCGTTTCATATCATTGCGGAACTCAACCGCTTTTGCCACTGCATCTGCATTGCCGGATTGCTCCATTTGGACACAGATGCGCTCAAGCTTCCGCCATTCGCTCTCCCACTTGCACACCAGCACATCAGAAGGCTGTTGGATCAGCCATGGCCCAAAGCGGTATAACAGCCCTACGGCTTCATCCGCCCCAATCGCAAGAGGCAGCAATGCGGGGTTATATATCTGCGCAAGCTGCTCTGCAGCACGGGTCCCATCTGCCCGAACCGCACGAAGAATCTCGTATATCTTGCCATCCTCTTCCAATATCCGCTCTTCAACCAACAACCAATGGTGTTCCGAAAGCCAATACCGGACCGTATCTTCACCAACATTCGGCTGAAGCACTAGCTCTTTTACCCCTTCCAGATTCCCTTGCACGCGCCCTTCTTCCAAAATCGTAGCAATGAGCTGACCGCCCATCCCTGCAATCGTTACGGTATCAGCTTCTCCCGGAGTGAGCACGGCCATGCCATTTCCTCTGCGGACGTTGATGAGTTGAGCTAACTTTGCTTCCCTCACCTGTTTCGATGCAGCTTCGAATGGTCCTAGGTTCAGCTCTCCTGCAATAGCAGAAGGGCATTTTCCTGTGGATACCAAATAAACAGGCAGCAGAGCATGGTCTGATCCAATGTCTGCTACTCTTGCACCAGCCGTCACGAGCGATGCAATCGTCTCAAGACGTTCCGATAATTTAACATTCACACTCATTATGCTACCCACGCAATCCATTGTTTTCTTAATGCGAACAGCAAACTCCCTCCGATCGCGATTTTGGCGAATAGAAGCAGCTGCGACCATGACAGATCAATATCAACAAATAAAGTCCCATATAATTCAGGCATGAACCAAATCAAACAGCCGACTACAAATAACACCATCGCGACAGGCCTTGACCATCGCTGCACAAACCAGCTAAACCAAGCAAACACGAATGTTATCGGCACCCAATACAATTGTACTTCATACCAAGCTGGCTCCATATCCCGGCGGGAAAGCGCCCAAGCATATAATAATACAATCGCTGCCCAGCCTGCCAAATGAAGCAATGACATACGTGACCAAATCCCGTATACAATCCAAAGAAGGGAGCATCCAATTAGCAAACCAGCTTTTGCTCCCCAATTATCCCACTCATTTTGCTTCAGCAAATAGGTGCCTATCCCGAGCAAACCAAGCATGTCAAACCCGATAATAGCAAGCCCCGCAGCCTCGTTACGCTTGCGAATTCGCTGCCCATATATGAGCAATAATGCGAAAGAAACGACGCTTACCCCTATTTGCAATAGCGGATGAAAAGCGTTAAAATGAAGTACAACGAAGCAAATCAAGGAAAAAAAGGCAATTGTAAACAGCCACTGTTTGCCAGAGGCACGCATTGCAGCAGTCGCCGCCCTGCCGGATAATCGATCCGGCTGCTTCTGTTCAGGCTCTTCTAAGTATAAATTAAGCAGAAAATCACAATAACGATCTGGAAGAAGTTTACTCTTCTGCCACTGCTCAATTTCTTGTACGATGATTTTCCTTCGTTGCTGGTCCATAATCCGCTCCCCTTCAGATTTGGAAAAAAAGACCTTGCTGCTTCAAGCAGAAGGTCCTTTATATCTATTCTAAAAAGTCTTTCAATCGCTTGCTGCGGCTAGGATGTCTCAGCTTGCGCAACGCTTTTGCCTCGATCTGGCGAATCCGTTCGCGTGTTACGCCGAACACTTTGCCGACCTCCTCAAGCGTGCGAGTCCGTCCATCATCAAGCCCAAACCGGAGACGAAGCACGTTTTCTTCCCGTTCCGTGAGCGTGTCCAGCACATCCTCAAGCTGTTCCTTCAGCAACTCGTATGCAGCAGCATCTGCTGGTGCAAGCGCCTCTTGATCTTCGATGAAATCTCCCAAATGCGAATCATCCTCTTCACCAATAGGTGTTTCAAGGGATACCGGCTCTTGAGCGATTTTCATAATTTCGCGTACTTTCTCAGTGCTAAGCTCCATCTCTGCTGCAATTTCCTCTGGCGCAGGTTCACGCCCAAGTTCTTGCAACAATTGGCGCGATACGCGAATCAGCTTGTTAATCGTTTCAACCATGTGTACCGGAATCCGAATCGTACGTGCTTGGTCTGCAATCGCCCGCGTAATCGCTTGGCGAATCCACCACGTTGCATACGTACTGAATTTGTATCCTTTCGTATGGTCGAACTTCTCAACTGCTT
This sequence comes from Paenibacillus sp. MMS18-CY102, assembly GCF_009789195.1. Classification (GTDB taxonomy): domain Bacteria; phylum Bacillota; class Bacilli; order Paenibacillales; family Paenibacillaceae; genus Paenibacillus_T. Next base: position 99,525 of record NZ_WSTC01000005.1, read on the forward strand.
TGATTAGGCCCATGTTGCCTTCTTGGATAAGATCCAAGAACAACATGCCGCGTCCGACATAACGCTTCGCGATACTAACGACGAGACGCAAGTTTGCTTCCGCTAGCCTACGCTTCGCTTCCTCATCGCCCTTCTCAATCCGCTTAGCAAGTTCCACCTCATCATCAGCCGATAATAGGGGTACCCGTCCGATTTCTTTCAAGTACATGCGAACCGGATCATTAATTTTAATGCCCGGCGGCAATGCCAAGTCGTCATCGAAGTTAAATTCGTCGTTTTCCTGATCCCGCTCACGGTCATGATCATCACGGCTTATTGGTGACTCGTCATTCTCATTGACCACTTCAATTCCAAGATCATCGAGCTGTTCGAAAAATTCATCAATCTGTTCCGGATCTTGATCGAACGGAGACAATTTCTCCATTATCTCTTTGTAGGTTAAGGAGGATCTTTTCTTGCCATGTTCGATCAATTGGTCTTTTATGAGCTCAAGCTTTTGCTCCGTATCTAGTTCAGTATGTTGATCATTCGCCATATTCCGACTCCCTCCTCCCTAGAAACGATCGTCCTGCCGTCCTTTCAGCTGTCTCTCTAGGGCTATAATCTCACTTGCAATTTGCACAGCTTGCGCAATGTCTCCGGATCGCTCCGCTCGCACCAACTGCTCCTTCTTCTGTTCAAGCTCACGCATGCGCGGCAGCTTACGTATCTCCCGAATAAAATCATCCAGCAATTGTTCATTAAATGGGAAATCGCCGTCCATTAACAGAATAGAGGCGGCCGTACTTTCCAACCGATCGTCTTGGAGCGTGGAGATGAACCGTTGGACATCAGGATCATGACCCTGCGCATAAAATGCATATAAATAAGCAGCAAGCGCTGCGTGATCCTCCACATTAAAAGCATCACCCAATCGTTCATGAACAACTCGGGCAGTATCCATATCCCGCATCATGACGGAGAGCAACTTTCGCTCTGCCTGCTGATACGCAGGAAGCAGCGTAGGAGGCCCTGAGGACGAGGGACGCTTTTCATTCCTACCATTATTCCACGAAAACCCGTTATTATCCCTTGGAGGTTGCAAATTTTGCATGGTTTCGCGAACGGCATGCACGTCCTGCTTCAACGATTCGAGCGAAACCTCGAATTCGCGATGAAGCTCTTTCATGTATACTTCACGTTCCATAGCAGAAGGAACTTCCGCTATGATTCGCGCCGCTTCCAGCAAATATTTGCGAAGCCCATCATCTTCTTCTAGCATATGGTTTTTTCGCGAATATATAAGCTTAAATTTCACGGCGGACACAGGGTGATCCATGACGTCACGCAAAAAGGCATCTGGCCCGTATGCGTCGATCGTCTCATCCGGATCCATCCCGCCTGGCAGCATAGCGACGCGTACTGTCATCCCCGCTTTCTCAAACATTGGAATGGACTTCATCGCGGCTGCTCTGCCGGCATTGTCACCGTCATAACAAATGATGACTTCCTCTGCCGAACGGCTAAGAATGGCAGCATGGTCATCGGTTAATGCCGTTCCCATTGTCGCTACCCCGTTATGGACACCAGCACTCCAACTCTTGATAACGTCCATATACCCTTCAAATAACACAACTTTACGCCGTTTTCGGATGTCCGGGCGTGCATTATTGAAGTTATATAAGGTTCGGCTTTTCGTAAACAACGGAGATTCCGGCGAGTTCAAATATTTAGGTTGCACATCACCTAGAGCACGTCCAGCAAACGCAATAACTTTGCCTTCACGGTTCCATATCGGAAACATGACCCTTCCCCTGAACCTGTCGACATATCCGCTTCCGTCCTGTTTGGCAGACAGCAATCCGCCCTTCTCCATCAATGGCAACGCAAATTGCCGTGATTCGAGAAATCGGGCTAACGTATCCCAAGATTCTGGCGCGTATCCGATTGAAAACTGGTCGATCAACCGATCCGACATGCCGCGGTCACGCAAATAACTTAAAGCAGACCTTCCCTGCTCTGTATTCATTAACAAGTAATGATACAGTTTAGCAGCGAGCTCATGTGCTTCAATCTGCTTATCGCGATTCGGGTCGGCAGGCGGACCTGCATCTGCAGGATCTGACCAAGTAACCGGAATGTTCGCTTCTTCTGCCAGCATACGTACCGCTTCTGGGAAGGAATACCCTTCGATTTCTGCGATAAACCGGATAACGTTCCCGCTCTTGCCGCAGCCATAACAATGAAAAATCTGCAATTCTGGCGTTACGGTAAAGGAAGGCGTTCGTTCGGAATGAAAAGGGCATAGCCCTTTCATGTATTTGCCGTTTTTGGTGAGATGAACGTATTTGCCTACCGTTTCCACGATGTCATGCGCGTTGCGTACCGCATCGATGGCGGACTCCGGAATTCTTCCGTATGCCACATTACTCACCCTTATCTTATGCACCTAATAACTATTCGCTAAGGTTGGCTAAACTCCTGCCGTTCAATTAAAACTTTTGTCAGTTTTTGCTGAAATCGACGACGATCGTCTTCCGTAAGCGCTCTTGGGCCTTTCGTTTTCCCGCCAGCCCTGCGCCTTCGGGCCGATTCATGGCGCCGTTCCAACAAATGGCCAATCTCATCCTCTACGATCTGTTCGCCTCGGGGAGACAATACGATCGCGCCTCTGGCTAACGCAAGCGACCCGAGTCCCAAATCCTGTGTAACGACAATATCGCCAGATTTGGCCCGATTAACGATATGCAGGTCTACAGAATCGGCACCTCGGTCAACTTGCAGGACTTGTACACCTTCTGCCGCCTCAAGCCGGTGGTCATAGGATGACACCATTAATACAGGCACATGGAACTGTGCGGCTGTCACTGTAATTTCCCGTTTGACGGGACAGGCATCGCCATCGACTAATATCGTAAATCCCGGAACCGCCATATTCAAAATCGAGCCTCCATCGTAGCATCAGCATTTTCCCATTGCCATAAATTGATATCCACTGCCGTACTAAAAAGTATATACGGCAAGCCATGGCAAATTCCTGCTTTTGCTAAGATTGCAACCGAATTTGCTCCATGATGAGGCTTGCCGTTTCCTCAACTGCACGAAATGAAACATCAATAACTGCACAGCCAAGCTGTTTCATAATTTGTTCAGCATAGGCTAGCTCTTGTTCTATACGCAGTGTCGTTGCATAGGCCGCACTATCCGGCAGGCCTAGTGCCTTTAGCCTTTCCTTCCGAATGATATTCAAGTAGGGAACGCCAATCGTCAGGCCGACTATTTTTTCTTTCCTCACATGGAACAACTCGGATGGCGGCTTGATCTCAGGGACCAATGGCACATTTGCTACTTTGTACTTCTTATGCGCAAGATACATCGATAGAGGGGTTTTCGATGTGCGGGATACCCCGACGAGCACGATATCAGCCTTTAGGACGCCTGTCGTATCACGGGCATCGTCGTATTTGACAGCAAATTCAACTGCATCTACCTTACGGAAATAATCGGCATCCAGCACATGATTAAGCCCTGGCTCTTGGCGGGAGGACTTGCCTGTCTGGCGTTCGAAGCTAGATACTAATGAGCCGAGCAGGTCAATGCACTCCACTTCATAAGCCTGGCTTAACTTCTTCAACTCATCTCGCAGCGCTGGAATAACCAATGTAAATAAAATAATGCCGCCTGTTTGCTTAGCGCGGAGAACTACCCGTTCCAAAGCAGAAACGTCTTGAATAAATGGCGCTCTCCGAATGTCGGCATGGATCGGATGGAACTGGGCGGCTGCCGCCCGGACGACAAATTCACCAGTTTCACCTGCCGAGTCAGACACGACATATACGACTAAACTGCGCTCGTCACTTGTCATGTTCCATCCCCTCCTGCACTATGATTGGGCCGTATTACCAGACCAGCTTAGCAAAATCCGCAAGCTTCACAATGTCGCTTGAAATGACCGCTAACGTCGCCAAACGATTGCGGCGTACATCATCTTGCTGTGCCATAACCATTACCGAATCAAAGTAAGCGGTAATAGGCTCTCTCAAACCAGCCAGCAGCTCCAGCGCACCTGCGATATCCCCATTGCGGAAACGTTCCGCATATACAGGGTGGGCAGCTTTATACGCATCGTACAGCGCTTGCTCCGCTGGTTCAGCGAACAATGACGCGTCAACCACTTCGGATTCAGCTTTGGCAGCAAGATTATTGACACGGTTAAAGGCGTCAACAACAGTCTTGAACTCGTTCTTCTCTTCGCTTGCAGCGCGTCCAATTAAGACGGAAGCCCGCTCAACTGTCAGCTTGAGGTCATCAAACCCCGCAGCCATTACTGCGTCCACGACGTCATAACGAACGCCCTGCTCCGTTAATACATTCTTGACGCGGAGGCCGAAGAAATCATACAGCTCCTTACGCACTTCAGTTGCTGAACGTTTCAAGCCACGTTGCCCATGCACTGCCAGTGCGATATCGAATAGATCGCCAAGCGCAAGCGGAAGCCCTTGTGCGAGCACCGTTTGAACGATGCCTGCCGCCTGGCGGCGGAGCGCATAAGGATCCTGCGAGCCGGTTGGAATAATGCCGATCGAGAAGCAGCCTACAATCGTGTCGATTTTGTCAGATAGGCTAATGACAGCTCCAGCTAAGGATGCCGGTGCACGGTCTCCAGCGAATCGAGGCTGGTAATGCTCATTGATTGCCACAGCTACCGCTTCGCGTTCGCCAGCTTTTCTCGCATAGTCTTCCCCCATAATGCCTTGAAGCTCAGGGAATTCATAGACCATTTGGGTAACCAGGTCAAACTTGCTAATATCCGCTGCACGGCTAATATCGGCTGCGGCCGAAGCATCCGCTTGCACGTGAGTTGCCAATTGGTCCGCAATTGCACGAATCCGGCGCACTTTATCTGCAACTGTGCCGAGTTCTTCGTGGTATACGATCGTTTCCAGTTTTTGCAATGCGTCCGAAATCGCAAGCTTCTGGTCTTCGGCGTAGAAGAACTTGGCGTCGGACAAGCGTGCACGAAGCACCTTCTCGTTTCCTTTTGCCACAACTTCCAGCGAAGTACGGTCGCCATTGCGTACCGTAACGAAGAATGGAAGCAGCTTGCCTGCTTTATCCAGCACAGGGAAGTACCGCTGATGCTCGCGCATCGACGTTATGAGCACTTCCTGAGGAATTTGAAGGAACGAAGGATCAAAAGTGCCGAACAGAACGCTAGGCGTCTCAACGAGGAACAAGACCTCTTCGAGCAGATCCTCTTTGATTGCGATCTCCCAGCCCTTCTCTTGCGCCAATGCTTCGATCTGGCGAACAATCTCTGCTTCACGCTCTGCAATATCAGCAATAACATGCTGTGCACGGAGCGTTTCCACATAATCGCTTGGCGTTTCTATCGCTGTCTCTGCACCTAAGAAACGGTGGCCACGCGTTACATTGCCGCTTTGTACGCCTGTAATCTCAAGTGGCACGATTGCGGAGCCAAACAGGGCAACGAGCCATTTGATTGGACGTACGAACTTCAGGTCGTAGCTGCCCCAACGCATGTTTTTCGGGAAAGTCATCGACGTAATGATGCCCGTCAGCCCGTCAGCCAGTACGGATGCCGTCTCAACGCCTACGCTGCTCTTGTTGCCGTATACGTACTCAACGCCAGCAAGCTCTTTGAAGAAGAGTTGCTCAGGCTCAACGCCTTGGCTTTTGGCAAAACCTAATGCTGCCTTGCTCCACTGGCCTTCAGCATCTAGTGCAATCTTGCGTGATGGGCCTTTTACTTCCTCGTTCACATCGGATTGCTTCTCCGCAACCTCACGGACGAGGACAGCTAAGCGGCGAGGCGTCGCATATGCTTCTACTGCGCCGTGTGAAATGCGGGAATCATCCAGCCATTTGGCCAGCTTGTCGCTCAATTGATTTACTGCACCGCGCACGAAACGCGCTGGCACTTCTTCTAGCCCAATTTCGAACAGCAGATCCTTAGCCATTAGCGCTCATCCCCTTTCTTCAATAGCGGGAATCCAAGACGTTCGCGTTCTTCCAAGTACGTTGCCGCACAAGCGCGAGCCAAATTCCGTACACGAATAATGTAGCCTGTACGCTCCGTTACGCTAATTGCTCCGCGTGCATCCAGCAAGTTGAAAGCATGCGAGCATTTGAGCGCGTAGTCGTAAGCCGGGAACACAAGGTTGCTTTCAAGCGCTCGCTTCGACTCTTCCTCGTACATGCCGAACAGCTTGAACAACATCGCGCTGTCCGATGTTTCAAACGTATATTTGGAATGTTCATATTCCGGCTGCAGGAATACATCGCCATATTTGACGTCGCCAACCCACTCCAGATCGAACACATTTTCTTTATCTTGAATATAGGACGCAAGGCGCTCCATGCCATACGTAATTTCAACTGCGACTGGGTTCATATCGATGCCGCCGACTTGTTGGAAGTACGTAAATTGCGTGACTTCCATGCCGTCTAGCCATACTTCCCAGCCAAGGCCCCATGCGCCAAGTCCTGGATGCTCCCAGTTATCCTCGACGAAACGAATATCATGATGCGCAGGGTCAATGCCCAGGCGTTTCAAGCTTTCCAAATATAGCTCCTGGATATTGTCTGGCGAAGGCTTCATAATAACTTGGAACTGGTGATGCTGATACAACCGGTTTGGATTTTCGCCATAACGGCCATCCGCCGGACGGCGGGACGGTTCCACATAAGCAACATTCCACGGTTCTGGACCGATAACGCGAAGGAATGTCATTGGATTTAGCGTTCCCGCGCCTTTTTCAACATCATAAGGCTGTACGAGAATGCAGTTTTGCTCTGCCCAAAATTGCTGCAGCGTCAAGATCATGTTTTGAAAGTTCATTTTCATGAAATTCTCTCCTTCTTCCGTATTTGCAAGCAAGAGGTGCCGGTATGTAAAGATCACAAAAAGCTCCCGCCCCCACGCCTGATAAATCAGACGTAGGGACGAGAGCATGCTCCCGCGGTTCCACCCTACTTGGCTGTCCGCCATCGCCAGCCTATCGGCTGCCGTGCGTTCACGCCCTCTTTTGTTCAAATCTTCGTATGCACTCCAGAGTGCCTTTCATCGAATGATCCGCTCGGGCTCGCACTGTCCCCGAATCGCTTGACGGCCGATCAAGATCGATTACTTTCTCTTTCAACGCGCATAGGAAACGCCCTTATTTCACATTGCCTTGAAATATAGTATTCGTTTTTGGCTGCATTGTCAAATCGATGCGGTATTGGGCGCATTCGTGTTATGAAGTTCCGGAAACTCGCTTGCGAACGCTTTTTTGCGATGGTATCGCCAGCGCAGAAGGCTTGCCGTGCCGCGAATATACTCGTCAGCGATCATCCCTGCGTAAATGCCGAGAAGGCCCAGCCCTGCGGGTACAGCAAGCAAGTAGGACAACCCAACTGACAGCACCCACATGATCGGCAGCGAGTATAGCATAATGACCCGGCTGTCGCCGATCGCGCTTAACGATTGGCCAAGCGCCATATTTAACATTTTGCCCGGCTGCAGCACTAGGTTAAGCCACAGCAGCGTCATCGCTGTGTCGATAATCCATTGGTCCCCTGTAAACAATCCTAACAACTGGCTCCGGAACAAGAGCATGAGCACCGTATTGGCGAGCACGATGATAACGCCCCAGCCAAGCACCTTGTAGGCATCATAATAAACTTCACGATAGCGTCCAGCCCCGAACAAGTAACTAATTCGTATCTGAACGCCCATCGCAAGCGACCAACCGAATAAAAAGGCGAACGATTCAATCGTATTCATATACGTTCTTGTAGCAAGCTCTTCTGCGCCCATTGAGGCAATAATCGAATAAATAACTAGCTGTGAAAGAGTCCAAGAGCCGCCATTCATGCTCAGGGGCCACCCCAGTTTCAGCACTTCTTTCAGCAGCTTGCCGTTGAATCGTGTAAACTCGCGCATTTGAATGCGTTCACCGAAGGCATGCCTAAACAACCGGAATTGAAACAGCATCGCTGTGCTACGCGCAATAATCATCGAGATCGCAACACCGAACAGCCCCCACTTCGGAAAGCCGAACGCTCCAAAAATAAAGGCATAGTTAAGCGCGATATGCAGCACGTTCATGCCGACTGCAATCACCATTGGCGAGCGTGTATCGCCTGTATTGCGCACTGCCGTACTAAGGGACAAGTTAAGCGCCGTGACGATCATGCCGCCGCCGACAATCGACATGTAGGTATGCGCGAGCGGCCGAATCGCTTCTGGCACTTGCAGCATAGCGATGATTGGATTCGTCGCAAAAATCAAAACCAGCGAGATAACAACACCTAGCATCGCCGTTATGGACACCGACATCATGCCGATTTGGCGTGCCTCATAATGTTTGTTTGCCCCGAGCTTCTGGGCGATTAAAATGCCTGCGCCGCTGCATACGAGCGAGAACATCATAATGACGGCGTTAAAAAATTGATTCGATATCCCCACCACAGCGACTGCGTCGTCGGAAATCCGGCTCACCATAACAGTATCCGCTGTGCCTAACATAAATTGCAGCATCATCTCGATCATGATTGGCCAAGTTAACGCCCATATGGATATGGAGGGCGCCGCTGTAGACATTTTCTTTTTATTAAACATGCTGTCAATGCCCCCTGTCTCCGAATCATTGTAAGCGCATAAACAACGTTGGTCAAACCGCATTTATGGGCATATTTCGTGTCTAGAGACGATAATCGCTGAATAAACAAAAAGACGCCCGCATTATGCGGGCATCCCTTCCATTTATCCAACTATGCCAGTTAGAGCTCGTATTTATCCATTTGGTCCAAAAAACTGCGCGATTTCAGTTGGAGCCCAATATGTGTATCCAACAACCGCCGCATCGCTTTTTTTACTTCATTCTTCGTTTCCTGCTTTAGCGTCACATTGCCTAGCCGCCGCAAATCAAGCGAGCGAAATAGCCGAAGCACCTTCAAAGCACCTTCTGACAGCCGAATCGCATAGGGGTCACGGTGCATGCATCTCCTGCATAGCACGCCTCCGCCGCCTGCACTAAGCGCAAAGGGCCCTTCCTCTGACTCACAGGATACACAAGCATTGAGCTGTGGATCGTATCCAGCACGCTGTAAAACTTTCATCTCGAATAAATGGCTGACGATCTGCGGATCCTTGTCTTCTTGCATCGCTTCAAAGCAAGCCTTGAGCTGCGAATACATAAATGGATCCGCTTCGTCATCTTGAAGCGTCCGGTCAGCAAGTTCCGCCGCATATGACGCATAGGCTGCTAATTCAAGCCGTTCCCGAAGCAAATGATTCGACGCCATAATTTCCCCATGATTCAACGTGCCCAAACCGCCGCTTCCACCGCGAAAAAAAATAAACTCACCGTATGTAAACGGCTGGGCGAGCGAGCCATGCCGGCTTCGGGCTTTTTTAGCGCCTCGAATAATGACGCCGGCTTTGCTCCCACCCTCGGTCAGCAGGGTCACGATTTTATTGCCTTCCCCATAATCCATGCTCCGAATAATTATGGCGTTGGTCCGGTAAAGCATCCCCATTTCCCCCATCGCAGGCAATCGCTGCTATCGCCTCTCCAGCCGTAAGCAGCAGATGCCCGTTGCCGCACGTCACTACACCAGGGACGGCGCCCCTTCCTCGCCCTGTTCCTGCAACTCGTCTGGAATGCCGTCACTAGCTAGCTCATCTTGACTGAATTGGTGCATTTCCTTGTAGAGCAAAAACGCGTCAACATTGCCGGTTAACGCAAAATACTTCCACGAAAAATCTCGCATTCCGTATTCACCCTTTCCGCCCTGTCAGAAATCGCAAACATATTGCCCTGACATTCGTAGGATGCGATAAAGGGTGACACGGTATCCGTGACAAAATTCGTTAATCGATCGATCGGCGCTTAATCGTGGCGGAAACCGAGATCTTTCAGCGTCCGGTCCGAATTGCGCCAGTCTTTCTTCACCTTAACCCACAGTTCAAGGAATGTGCGCGATCCGAGCAGCGTCTCAATATCACGGCGGGCTTGCTTGCCCACTTCCTTGAGCAGCGCACCTTGCTTGCCGATAATGATTCCCTTCTGCGAATCACGTTCAACGAAGATAACAGCACCGATGTAGACGACGCCATTCTCTTGCACACGCATATCCTCGATCGTAACTGCGATGGAATGCGGAATTTCCTCGCGCGTTTGGTGCAAAATCTTCTCCCGAATCAGCTCCGCGCATACGAATTGCTCCGGGTGGTCCGTAATTTGGTCAGCAGGGTAATACTGCGGCCCTTCCGGCAAATAACGGCCAAGCTGTTCCAGCAGCGTCTCCACATTGTTGCCTTGAAGCGCACTGATCGGAATAATTTCGGCAAAATCATACAAATCTTTGTATTGCGTAATAATTTTAAGCAGCTCTTCCGGCTTTACTTTGTCGATTTTGTTCATGACGAGGAAAACCGGCGTGTTTTTAACATTTTTCAACTGCTCGATAATAAACCGGTCTCCGCCCCCGATGCCCTCTGACACGTCGATGAGGAACAGCGCTGCTTCAACCTCATCAAGCGCATTGACCGCCGACTTGACCATGAAATTGCCTAACTTCGATTGCGGCTTATGGATGCCCGGTGTATCAAGGAATACAATCTGCTTGTCATCCTTCGTGTAAACGCCATGAATCTTGTTTCGGGTCGTCTGCGGTTTGTCCGACATGATCGCAATCTTCTGCCCAATAATATGGTTCATGAGCGTCGATTTGCCTACATTCGGGCGGCCTACAATTGCTACAAAGCCGGAGTGGAACTTCCGTTTGCCGTTCTGATTGTCCTTGTTGTATTCCTGTTTCATTGCGTTCATTAATTCCTTCCTGTCCGGATCTCAATTAGATCGTTTTATCATGTAAATCTGCTGATGTAAATGCGCCAGGCAGCAGCTCGCCTACGGTCTTAACGATAATGTCGCCGTTCAAGTTGCCCATGATGACAGGTAACGCAGGCCCGCCAAGCTCAATAAGCACCTGCCGGCAAACGCCACATGGCGTGATCGGTTCTGCTGTATCGCCAATCACCGCAATCGCGCGAAACGATTGTGGCGCACATCCGTCTGCAATTGCGCGAAACAATGCCGTTCTTTCCGCGCAGTTCGTTGGGCCGTAAGCCGCATTTTCCACATTGCAGCCATAATGAATATGGCCATTCGCATCTAGCAGTGCAGCCCCCACTTGAAAATGGGAATACGGCACGTACGCCCGCTCGCGAGCCTCCCGTGCCGCATTCATCAGTTGCTGCCACTCAGGCTGCATAGGCTGTTCGCCCTTGCCGATCATGCCGTCTCCCCCTCTTCTTCAAGCTATTGCTTGCTTCCGCATTTACTATTGGGCCACATGCAGTTCAGCTAGAAGCGCTGCCAGATTGGCGGGCCGAGCAGAAGGATGCCGACCACAATCGCAAATAATACAGCAAGCAGCACGGCGCCTGCTGCCACATCCTTCGCCGCCTTCGCAAGAGGGTGGCGTTCTAGCCCTATTCGGTCTATTGCCAGCTCGATCGCAGTATTGATCATTTCAAGCGAAATGACAACAGCACACATCATCAGCAATACCGCCCATTCCAGTGGCGATAATCCAACCCATGCTGCTGCCATACATACGAGTACAGTAGCAGAAAGATGAAATCGGATATGCCGCTGGGTTCGAATCGCATGAGCAATCCCTTCTGCCGCATAACGCGCACTCTGCAGGAACGTCCGCATTAACGCGGCAGGCCTGCTTTCTGGAGCACGGCTTCCTGCTTCGCAGTCATTTCCGCTTCACCTTCCTCATCCTGATGGTCATAGCCGATCAAATGCAAAAAACCATGGACGAACAAGAAACCAATTTCACGTTCTAAGGAATGGCCGTACTCCTCGCTTTGCGCAAGCGCCCGCTCCGTCGAAATAATAATATCGCCGAACATGCCCGAGAATGGGTCCTGCTCATCCTCTGACTCCACCTCAAATACGATCTCAGGTTCATCTTCGCCATCTTCTTGCATAGCGAATGACAAGACATCTGTAGGGCGGTCAACATGCCGGAAGTCGCGGTTCAACCGGTGAATTTCCTCATCATCAACGAAAGTGAGCGATACATCACCCTCCGTCAGCCCTTCTTGCTCTCCAGCGATCTGCAGCAGCTGCTCGATCCGGGTGATCCATGCTTCGGGAATTTCGATTTTGTCCTGTTCATTGCTCCAATCCAATTGCAAGCTCATGCTAGCCGCTCCTTCGGTTTGACATCTTCTGGATACTCAATTCGCGAATGGAAAATGCCGATGACCGCTTCCTTCAGCGTCTGCGCGATTTTATCGAGCTCTTTCATCGTCAAGTCACACTCATTAAATTGATGGTCATCCAAACGGTCTTTTATAATTTTGTGGATCATCGTTTCGATCTGTTCGACCGTTGGCTGCCGCAAGCTTCGCACCGCTGCCTCTACGCAATCAGCGATGCCGACAATTGCTGCTTCCTTCGATTGCGCTTTTGGCCCTGGATAACGGAAATCATCTGCTGTAAAGTCCGCCTCTACGCCGTGCTCTTCTGCTTGCTTCAGCGCTTTGTGATAAAAATACTTCAAGAACGTCGTGCCATGATGCTGCTCCGCAATGTCCCGAATCGGCTTCGGAATATTGTAGCCTCTTAACATCTCCACCCCGTCGCGCGCATGCGCAACGATAATGGATTTGCTCAGCTTCGGCTCGATTGAATCATGCGGATTCTCGATATTGGTCTGGTTCTCGATAAAATAGTTCGGCCGTTTCGTCTTGCCGATATCATGATAGAACGAACCGACCCGGCAGAGCAGCCCGTCCGCTCCGATCGACTCTGCTGCCGCTTCGGATAGATTGCCTACCATCACACTGTGATGGTAAGTGCCAGGCGTCTCTGTCAGCAGCTTCCGCAGCAGCGGATGATTCGGGCTGGAAAGCTCAATAAGCTTGAGCGCTGACAATATTCCGAATGTAACCTCGAAGAAGGGCACAATGCCTATAACCAATACTGCAGTGATCAAGCCGCTAGCGAAGGCGAATCCCGCCGCATAGATAAGCTCAGTTTGGTCGATCTTCTCTCCCAGCAATTGAATCGCTAATACCGACACTGCACCGAATAGGCTTGCCATGATGCCTGCTTTGAGTATCGTCGAACGCTGGCTTGCACGATGCACGGCAAAAATAGCGGAGAACGAGACGACAGCAATGACGAATCCAAAATTAAAATCAAATATCTGTGCCCGATTAACATTAAATATGATGCTGCCTGCAATTGCGAACAAGAACGAGCCCACAATGGCTACATTCATGTCTAGCAAGAGCGCGATCAGCATCGTGCCCGTCGCAACAGGCGCCACATAACCCACATAAGAGGTCGCCGATGTCTGCGCCAAACTTACGATTTGCATAATGGTCAAATTAATAAAAAAGATGAGCAGCAGCATGAGCAACTGCGGATTGCCGAATTTAGGCTTGCTCCCGCTTATTCCGCCAGATTGCGCCATATAGCTAAACAATACGACGACGAATAACAACGCCAGCAAAAACGCGCCCAACTGAGGCCAGTAGGAACGTTTATCCTGAAGCAGCCCCGCATTCTCTAACAGCTCGTACTTCTCAGCCGTTATCAATTCGCCTTTCGCGACGATGACATCGCCCTCTGCGATTTCAACCCGTTGAGCCTGCTCTCGCGCCGCAGCTTTAGCGTTGTTGGTCTCTTCTTTATCGTAAAATTTATTCGGCATAATCGCATAACGGGCGAGCTCCTGCACGACTTCCCGTGCAGAACGGTTAGAGAGCGAGCTCGCATTGATCAGCTCCGCCACTCTTGTGCGGGCGGTCTCCGCATCCCGAAGCTGTTCCGACATCAGCTTGCGAACGACTTCCATCGCAATGCTGCGCATATCGGCAAGCTGCTCTTGCGACAGCTTCGGCAGCTTATAGAACGTCTCCTCCGGCACCGTGTACCGCTGCTCCTTCGCTGTACGGAGCATTTCTTCGAGCAACGAGTCGTTATAAGTGCCGAGCCCATGATTCGACTTCGCGAACCGGTCGAGATACTCATCATATTTGCCTGGTATCTCATTGCGGTAAATTTCGATCTTATCTGCTGTGCTAACGCCGTCGTCAAGATTCAACTGGTCCATGCGAGCGAATATTTGATCCATCAACTGGTCGCCACGAAGCGCAACGTAGGTGTAGCTCGGCTCGACAGCCTCGGCTGCCTTCTCTTGCGCTTGCAGCGTCGCTTTCTCATCAAAAATCGGCTTAGGCGCCTCAATCGTTTTCTCGCTAACGGCCCCCTTCTTCACATCGTACGTTTGGGGCACGAGATAAGGGGACAAGTTAAAATAAAATAGCAGCATGAACAGAAAAAGCAGCGCGTAGCGTACGCCCGCGCTCTGCTTCCATCCTGTCGTCCTTGAAGAATATCCTGGTCGGTTGTCCTTATTCCGGTTCATGCAGCGTACAATCCTCTCTATGCTTGGTTTTCCGCGTCATGGTTGTAAGCCGTTATAATTTTTTGCACCAAGGTGTGGCGTACGACATCCTGCTCCGAGAAGGTAATGAATCCGATTTCGTCAATGCCCTGCAAAATACGCGACGCTTCAATCAGCCCAGATTTCTTGCCCCGAGGCAAGTCGATCTGCGTAACGTCGCCTGTAATAACCATCCGCGAGCCGAAGCCCAGCCGGGTTAAAAACATTTTCATTTGTTCAGGTGTCGTATTCTGGGCCTCGTCCAAAATAATAAACGAGTCATCCAGCGTACGCCCCCGCATATATGCGAGTGGAGCAACCTCAATCATGCCGCGCTCGAACAGCTTCGTCGTCTGTTCCAGCCCTAGCACATCATGCAAGGCATCGTATAACGGGCGCAGATAAGGGTCTACCTTCTCCTGCAGGTCGCCTGGAAGGAAGCCGAGATTCTCGCCTGCTTCTACGGCTGGGCGCGTAAGCATTATTTTCTTAACAGCGCCTTCTTTAAGCGATGCAACAGCCAAGACAACTGCCAGGTAGGTCTTGCCCGTTCCAGCAGGCCCAATCCCAAAGACGATGTCTTTCTTCTTGATCGTATGAATATAATGCCGCTGCCCAATCGTCTTAACCCGAATCGGTTTTCCTTTGTACGTTGTCGTAATCGTGTACGTCAGAAGGTCAAGCAATTGATCCGCTTGCATCTGCCGTGAGAGCTCAAGCGCATACGCCACGTCCCTCTCCGTTGGCGTAAAGCCGCCACGGATAAGCTGAAGCAGCACGCTAAATAGCTGCTCCAACGATTCAGCCTCTGCTGGCTCGCCTGTAATGACGATTTCCGCATCCCTCGACTGAATCGTAGCGTTCATTTGGCTTTCAATTAGCCGTAGGTACCGATCTTGGGGGCCGAATACAGCAAGTCCCTCAGCTGCGTTGCGCAGCGTTAATTTTACGATCTTCGTCTCATTGTGCAAATAGACTCATTCTCCTTGCGTGGGTACTAGTGGCATTTCTGCAACGATGGATTGCTCTACTTCCAAAAGCACTTTCAAATAAACTTTACCATTCTCCGTCTTTTCATGCAAAAGTTTTTCGGCTAGGATAACGGCATCCGACCCCGCTTTGGTCATCAAATCAGCTTTTGCTTGTTGAATTCCTTTGGAAATCGCTTCCTCTTTGGTTAGCACGCGCTCATCCAGGCGAACCTCCATTACCGTCTCCTTCAATCGGCCGACCGGAAGGTGCAGCCCTCGCCATGACGCCTTCTCTTCCAGCTGTACCGTTTCGAAAGTTGCAAACGGGCTGTCGCCGAAGCCGCTTACCTGTAGCGCACGGCCGCCTACGACGAGATGCCATTTGATTTTGGAGTCCCCTGTATATACTTTAACCTTTTCTGTCAAAGGAGAAACGATCGTATATTCATGCCAAACCAAACCCCGCACCTTGCCTTTGGCGACCACGGTCTGCGTATCCGTTTCGCCGCCAATCGTGCCTGAAATAAGAATGTCGCCTTTCTGAACGCGCATATTGCGCTTTACAACGGGCCTTCCTGTATCCGCTTGAATCTCCGTTATAACCGCATCGGCTGATGCGATAAGGTGGCGCGGATTCAGCAGCAGCTTTGCTTCTGGTTTCGTGGACTCCACTACACTGATGACGATTGAAGTGCCTCGCTTCTGGACACCTACCCACGCTGCATCCGGCAACCGCGCCGACAGCCGCTTGGCGAGCACGGCAGGGTCCTCCAGCTTGAACGACCATTGGAGCTGATGGATGCCTTCTGCTTCAGCCGCATGCAATATCTCTTCATCCGAAATATGAATATTCCCCTTTACTTGAACGCTCCAGACAAGCGAGGAGAGCACGTACATGCCAACGAGGAAAATAAGCAGCCCAACGCCAAAAAACACGCGGCGGCGAAGCTTAACGCCCCAGAAGGGCAGCCCCTCGCGCCCCACGACATGGACACGGCAGCTCGTCCGCTTCAAATATGGGCGCATCCGGAAAAAATGGTTTACCGTCGTCTCAAACTCCAGTTCGCCCCCGCTTGTCCGGCGAATGGACCAAAGCTCCAATCCACCCGCAAGCGCGCGGTTCACAAACGATTCTGGCTGGTCGCCGCGCACCTGCACCGTCACGATCCCTCTCATCCAATGCATCCAAGTTCCTTTCACGCCGCCCTCTCCTCTCTTAACCCCCGATAGCGAACCGGCAGGTTCGCCGGTCCAGCTAGCCGCCTTACATGCCGTGCACTTCGATATGTTTAATGACGCCTTCCACGAACACTTCCTCCGTCCAGATCGTCCGGATGATAAGATTCGCTCCCGTCACTTCCAGCTCGCCCTTGCTAAGCGCCAATCGCAGCCGATCGCTTGAGAAATGAAGCACTCCGCGATGGTTCTCGATGTATAACTGCCGGTCACCGATCATCGTCAGACGGGGAAGGTCGTAAACGACATCCTGTGGCAGCTCTAACAAATCGGCCGTTAACTTTTGTAATTTACGGTTCATGCGGCGCATCTGATTCCCGTTCCCCCTTCCCGTACTTTACCAAATTATGCAGCAGCCCCTCGGATTATGAAGCGAATTAAAAAGCCCGTGCGGATGAGGATCGCAAGATCCAACATCAACACGGGCTTAAGCGGTACAATTATCCGTTATCCGTTTATCGGCGAAACGGGCGTTTCGCTCTAGGCGGCCCTAGTATCTCGGACCAAAGGATTGCCTGCCTTACATTCTCGAGAGTCGGCTTCAGCTCATCTTGGCTTTCCCCTAACGAATTGGCAAGCTCGGCAGGCTCAGCAGCAGGCGACAAGTGCGACGGGCGCCCTGTAGGGGCGCTAGTTCGCTGAACAGGCAGTGCCGCAGCAACGCCAACAGCAACTGTTGCTGGCACTGCCGGCACTTCAACAATCGTCTGCTGCCGCATTTGCGGCTGAGCCTCAGCGAGCGGTTGGGCTTCAGTCGGACGGCGGTCAACCTGAACCGGCCGTTCAGGCCGCTCGCTTCTTGCTGGATGCTGATTGCCATTGCCAAATTCCGGCATCCTCCAGTTTTTCCCTTTGTTCTTGCCGCTCTTGTTAAAGATCGAGAACAAAAAGCCTAGGACGACCACGACGATGTAAATGTTATGCAGGAGAAACGAAATTAAATCTTCCATCATGCGTTACGCCTTATCGCCTGGTTGTGAATCCGGTTTGCCGATAGAACTGCGCATATGCGTATCCGCCTCAATATTTTTCATGTTCATATAGTCCATTACGCCTAACTTGCCGTTCTTAAGTGCTTCTGCCATCGCAAGCGGGACCTGGGATTCCGATTCCACTACGCGTGCACGCATCTCTACGACCTTCGCTTTCATCTCTTGCTCTTGTGCTACAGCCATCGCACGGCGCTCTTCCGCTTTTGCCTGTGCAATTCGTTTATCCGCTTCGGCTTGCTCCGTCTGCAGATGCGCACCGATGTTTTTGCCAACATCGACATCCGCAATATCAATCGACAAAATTTCGAATGCAGTGCCCGCATCCAGCCCTTTGCCAAGAACAGTGCGCGAGATCAAATCCGGATTTTCCAATACATCCTTATGGGAATTAGATGAGCCCACCGTCGTAACGATACCCTCGCCTACGCGAGCGATAATCGTCTCTTCGCCGGCGCCGCCGACAAGCCGTTCTATGTTCGCACGAACCGTTACGCGCGCTTTAACCTTTACTTCAATGCCATCCTTCGCTACAGCTGCAACGATCGGCGTCTCGATGACACGAGGGTTTACGCTCATCTGTACCGCTTGCAAAACATCTCGGCCCGCCAAATCGATCGCAGCCGCCCGCTCGAATACGAGCGGGATATTTGCCCGCTGCGCTGCAATGAGCGCATTAACTACACGGTCTACGTTGCCACCGGCAAGAAAATGGCTTTCCAACTGATTAATCGTTAACCCCAGTCCTGCCTTCGTCGCCTTAATAAGCGGATTGACAATTCGGCTCGGTACGACGCGGCGAAGCCGCATCGCTACTAGCGTAATAATGCTTATGCGGACGCCTGACGCGAGCGCTGAAACCCATAGCATGATAGGGAAAAAACTGAGAAAGATGGACAGCAGAATGACAGCGACAACAGCAATAACTAAAAAGGTGACGACTTGCGGCTCCATGATTTTAAACCCCTCCGTTTGGATTAGATGTGTGGGATACCGGTTTTACAACAATCCGGGTCCCTTCAGTAAGTACAACTTCTACGGCTACGCCAGCAGCGATAAACTGCCCATCCGTAACGACATCGACACGCTCGCCATTCAACTCAACTGCCCCAGCTGGCCGAAGCGGCGTTAGCGTCACTCCTCGCTGCCCGATTAACGATACGCGCGAGGGGCTAGATACATACCCTTCTTCAGTTGACAGCTTATCGCGCAAAATAAATTTGTTCCAAATCCCGCGATGGCTGTATTTCTTCGCAATCACATACACGATGATTGCAGCCAACACGAATGCGATAAGTAGCGCATACAAGGCAACAATCGCACTTTGCGCTGCAGTAACGACACCTGCGATTAACCCGATGGCTCCGAGCGCGCCAAGTATGCCGAAGCTTGGAATAAATAACTCAAGCACGAGCAGCACGACACCCACAATAAAGAGCAGCACCGATTCCCTGCCAGCAAAGCCTGCGATGTAATGCCCCGTAAAAAACAGCACAAATGAGATAATGCCGATGATGCCCGGAATCCCGAAGCCCGGAAGCAGCATCTCCAGCGCGATGCCTGCGATGCCTAGCACCAGCAGCACCGTGATGGCGACTGGCGAAGTTAGCCAGCCTGAGATCCGTTCCGCTGTAGATGGCGAGACCTCAATGACCGAACGTTCATTAAGGCCGAGCCACTTCAGCGTCTCATCAACATTCAGGGCAAGATGCTCTGTGTAGCCGGCTTTCAGCGCTTCTGACGCGGTCAACGTAACGATATCGCCTTTCTCCTTCGTCCGCCCAATTGCAGCCAATTCGATTCTAGCATTCACATCCGTCATCGCAGCTGCATAATTTGGATCACGGCCATGAAGACGAGCCGCTTCCATCATCTCGCCCGTCCAGAAGGACACAGTCTTCGGATTATCGATCAGCTCGCCTGAACCATTCACTACAGCTGCCGCCCCAATTGTACTGCCCGGTTGCATGACGATTTGTTCAGCATTCAGTGCGATATATGTACCGGCTGATACCGCTTTCCCTTCAACGAACACCGTAGTCGGCACCTTGCTTGTTTTAATTAGGCCACCGATCTCCTCCGCGCTATCCACGCGGCCGCCATACGTATTCAAGACTAGAACAACACGTTCCGCATGCGCCTCCTCTGCTTCCTTGTACGCACGTTCCAAGAAAGACTGAAGCCCCGCTTGCACCGTTTGCTTCGCATGAATGACATATACAGCGCCCCCTGCAGCGGGAGCTGGCTTCGTCTCTGCATGCACAACCGTTACCAACAACAATGGAAATAGCATTAAAGGCAGCAGCACGGCCGCCAATAACCGGCTAAACGGCACCATGAATAACCTCTTGCCTAGTTGGATCAAAATGTATCCCCCTTCGTGGCATTGTATCCATCCATACGCATATTTTACCATTACGTTGCGCTTTCTGCCTCATGGAAGTGAAGGCAAAGAAAAAACACTCCCTAAACTAGGGAGTGTTAGTTGTCCGTACGAATGCTATTGCAATGATTGTTGCACAATCGTGTTTACTAGTTTACCGTCCGCTCGCCCTTTTACCTTCGGCAAGAGAGCGCTCATGACTTTTCCCATCTCGGCTTTTGAAGAAGCACCGGTTTCCTGGATGGCCTGCAGTACAATTGACTTGATTTCTACTTCTGTCAGCTGCTCGGGAAGGTATACACCAATAATATCGATTTCTGCGGCAACAGTTGTTGCAAGATCGTCGCGGCCCGCTTTCTCAAATTCTTGGAGGGAATCTTTACGTTGTTTGATCTCCCGACTCAGTATATCAAGCACTTCGCTATCCTCCAAAGGACGCTTCAAATCAATCTCCACGTTCTTGACGGAAGCACGAATCATGCGAATCGTTGTAAGCTTGAACTTGTCCTGATTCTTCATCGCTTGCTTCATATCGTCGTTCAATCGATCGCTAAGGTTCATTGTGGAATGATCCTCCTAAAACTTTCTTTTACGCGCAGCCTCGGACTTCTTCTTGCGTTTCACGCTAGGCTTCTCGTAATGCTTGCGTTTCTTAACCTCAGCAAGAACGCCGTCCTTCGCGATGGAGCGCTTGAAGCGGCGGAGTGCAGCATCGATTGTCTCATTTTTGCGAACTTTCGTTTCAGACACCAGTTTTCCCTCCCTCCGAAACAGACCGTCCAGAGAATTTCACCGTAATCAAATTTCATTATAGATGATAAGGAAAGGCAGTGTCAACTTGCAGTGTGCGAAACAATTGATCCCAGTTTCTTACCGCCCAGCAAGTGGAAGTGAAGGTGGCTAACCTCCATGCCGCTATCCTCATTGCAGTTGTTCACAAGACGGTAGCCAGATTCAGCAATGCCAAGCTCTTTGGCGATTTGGCGGGCAGCAACGAACAGCTCAGCAATGGCTGCATCGTCAGTTCCTGCCTCCACCTCATTCATTGTATCGATATGCTTCTTAGGAACGATAACAACATGGACAGGCGCTTGTGGCGCGATGTCGTGGAACGCGACAACCGTTTCGCTTTCATACGCTTTGCGCGATGGCAGCTCACCTTGGATTATTTTACAGAAAATACACATCACTCAAACACCCTTTCCCTCGCCTATTCGGCAATTGGTTGCCTCTATCATAATCCAAATGAGGAACGCCCGTCCAATCCGAGACGCCAAAAAAGCGCCAAGCTTCCTGCCGCTCTAGAACGGAGGTTGCGAAGCGCTATCAGGAACCTCTATGCAGAGGTTTAATAAAACGGAAGCAGCGACAAGCCGACAAGTGCAGCAAGAGGCAGCGTCTGGCGAATGAAACGGCGCCTTGGATAGTATGGGTATGGATAAAATGGCGCACCGACCGGCCCCCCAAATGGACCGCCAAACGGGCTAAATGGGCCAAATCCGCGCGAATCAACCATCACAACGCCACATGGCACCGCTAAACATACAAATTCGTCATCGATATGCTCGACGATCCCATCCGTACACCAGCCATTATACGTCCGCGCTAATACATAACGATGCATATGGTGCTTGCACCAATGCTTCATCTCCGTTTTGTCCGCTGCTGCCGGTGCTGTAACCTCAGGCTTTACAGGCATTGGCAAAGGCATCGGCATTACTGCCGTCGGCGTTTTGCCGGCCGTGCTTTGCTTTCCAGTTGCAGCAGGCTTCACCGATGCGCCTGGCTTCGCTGCCGCGTCCGTTTTGAGCGGCGATAGTTTCTGAATCGTTTTGCCTAGCTCCATACAGAATCACCCTCCTGTCTCCTACACTGTATGCAGAATTGGGCAATCGGCTACTGCTGGGATAGGCTTTTATCCGAAACATTCCGTCGCAGTTCATGCTGTAGTCCCACTACTACACAAATTTACAGCTTCGCACTCGACAGGTCGATAATTTGCTGCAGCTTCTGGCCGATCTCTACCCAGCTTCCTCCACTTTGGGTGGACATCGCCACCATTTTATCCTTGGGATCCAAGCCAAATGGCTCCAGTATCGCACTTAACTGCTTATACTGTTCCGACATTGCCGCTACATATTGCTTTTCCTTCTCGGTCAATGCTCCTGCATGCGATCCCACAGCAGCAAGCGAACGCTCTGCATCAGCTACAAATGCTTCCGGCGCTTGAATGGCAGGCTTATGCGGCGGCAGTGTACGCGACTCTGCTGCTTCGATAAATGCTGGAAGCTGTGATGCAAATTGGAATGCTTGCCCCAGTGCAAACATCACCGTTGTCCGGTCCGCCGCATCTGCCGAAGCTGCGAGTTGCTCTAACGAAGCCGCCACCAGCTGGACATGCTGCTTGGCTTCAAGCCCAGCTGTGATGATTTCTTCGCCTTGCGCCCGCTTCCCATCTTGCCCATTCTGAAGCTTAAGCGAATATAAAAGCACGTTGCCAATCAGGCAGAATGTAAGGAGCACCAGCAAAATTGGCACTGTAAAAGATCTTTTCTTCGTCGTTTCCTTCTGCACGTTCAATGTCCTCCGATCAAGTCTAGCTATCCTTGGTATTTCATCGCAGCCGAACGGATACGCCTCCACTTAGAAAATGGACATGGCATTCCTGTATCGGTTTGCCGATCGACAGTTCCAGCGCTTCTGCGTAGACGTCGAGCTGGAAGCGATGGCGCTCAGCCGCTTCATCCCACTTGCCGCCATAGACTTGGTCTGTCTTATAATCGAGCAGCACAATGCCCCCCTCATCCTCAAACAAGCAGTCGACGACACCTTGGATGAGAATGGGTTCGTCCTCCCCAGCGGCGGGCTTCTGCCCATAAATGCGGGAAGCTGGCAGCGCGCAACTGAACGGCAGCTCGCGCATCACCCATTGCGCAGCCAGCAAGCGGCGCCCGACCGCGCTCTCGAAGAAGCTGCATACCGCCGGCAGATCAATGGCTGCGGCTTGCTTCGCAGTCATAATGTGCCTTGCGATAAGGCCATCCCGTGTCTCCTGCAGCACATCAATATCGATTGGAACGTTCAACGGAATATGCTGCATGAACAAATGGTTGGCCGTCCCTCGTTCCGCAGCTGTCAACGCGCGTTCCTCCATAAACCGGGGTCGGCGAAGCCTGAATGTATACGCGGCAGTAGCGTCGGCAGGCGCTGATGCAGCCTCGTTAAGCCCCCGAGTGCCGTATGGTTGATCGTCCAGCATTGGCGCGAACGCTGTCGTATCCGCATCGGCATACATGCGCTCCTCGCGTTCTGTATGCAGCCGTTTCATTTCGGTTACGGAAGTTTTGGCAGGAATGGCCGTAGACGCCGAATGCGCATACTCCCACGACAGCAACCGGCTCACTTCGCCCACTGCATCAGAAGGCTCCATGACGGCCACTTCCGCGATAGCGGCAAGCCGCTCCTTCACTTCCTGTTCCCGCTCACCCTCAGTTGCCTCAGCGCTTACTGCTGCTTCATCAACAAATAATGCGGCAGGCAAGACCCCGAATTGCCAGCCTTGCAGCGGCAAAACGGCAGCGGCTGATGCTGTTGCTGTTGCTGTTGCTGTTGCTGTTGCTGTTGCTGTTGCTGTTGCTGGGCTTTCAGGCTTTGCCAGCTCGCCTATGCCTCCTGATAGCCCGTCCGCTGGGAAACCATCGGCAGCGGGCTGATGCGCGCTATCCAGCGCCTCAGCGCCCTCAGCATGTATGGCTGTCAGCATCCCGCTGCCAACAGCAAGCGGGCCAACCCAGTCCAAATATGCACGCGCGGCAGCAAGGCGGTCATCCGATAGCCGCCCTTCCAAGTCGGCAGCTCCGTCCCAGCTCGCTAGCTTGGCTTCTGCATCCGCAACCGAGCCGATTAGGATCATTTTCTCCTTCGGTCTCGTTACCGCTACGTATAACACCCGCATCTCCTCCGCAAGCAATTCCATCCGCATGCGGCGGCCAATGGCCAAATAAGGCAACGTAGGATAGCTTACGCGAAGCTCTGCATCGATGAATTTTGGACCATAGCCCAGCTCTTTATGAAGCAAGAAAGGTGCGTTCAAATCTTGCATGTTGAACATTTTGCCAAGACCGGCTACAAACACGACCGGAAACTCCAGCCCCTTGCTCTTATGAATTGACATAATCCGAACGACATCCTCTTGCTCGCCTAACGCTCTAGCTGAGCCCAGATCGCCGCCTGTGTCGCGCATGCGCTCAATGAACCGCAAGAAGCGGAACAGCCCCCGGAAGGAGGTCGCCTCGTACTGCCTGGCGCGGTCCATCAGCGCCCGCAGGTTCGCCTGCCGTTGTGCGCCTCCTGGCAGCCCCCCAACGAAGTCATAGTAGCCCGTATCGCGGTAGAGCAGCGCCAGCAGCTCAATAAGCGAGCCACGGCGGGCAAGCTCCCGCCATCCATCCAACTGGTCCAGGAAGCGCTCCAGCTTCATTTGAATGCCTTCTGGCATTCCTGCGGCCGTTGTAGCGGCATGTCGAATCGCTTCATAGAAGCTGCCGCTTCGCAAAGCAATGCGCACTTTCGCCAGCTCTTCGGCCGTTAACCCAAAAACTGGTGACCGCAAGGCGCCAGCAAGCGGGATATCCTGGTAAGGGTTGTCGATGATACGCAGCAGCGACATCATGACTTCCACCTCAGTCGCATCAAAATATCCAGTGCCTAGCTCCGCATAGGCCGGAATATTGAACCCTTGCAGCTCCTCGATCATAATCGGGGCCCATTGCTGCGTAGCGCGAAGCAGGATGACGATATCGCGGAACTGGAGCGGCCGTGTTTCTTTCCGCCTGCCATCCCATACCGGATACCCCTCATCCATTAGCTCACGAATGCGCCTAGCGATCACGCGTGCTTCAAGCTGTGCCGTCTGGAGCTCGGCTGCTTCCATCGCAGGAGCGGCGCCGTCCCCTTCACCTCCAGCTTCCTCGTCAGTTGGCATCTCACTGGCGTCTGCTGCATTGGCTTCGCTTGTGCCCTTGCGGTCCACAAGCACCAGCTCCGCAGCGAATCGATTCAGCTTATCGGGCGAAGGGTAGGATGCGCCGCATACAAGCTCGGCACGCTCGTCATACTCGAGCTCGCCAACCGACTCCCGCATAACCGCCCGGAATATGCCATTAACGCCGTCGACAACTTCCTGCCGGCTGCGGAAATTGCGCGCTAAGTCAATGCGGACGCCAGATTGCGCCAAGCTGGATACAGGCGAACTGCCTGCACCTGCACCTTCGCCTGAGCCTACAACGATCTGGTCCGCAGGAACATAGGTCTTATATTTGGTGAGGAATAAGTTCGGCTCGGCTAATCGAAACCGGTAAATGCTCTGCTTCACATCGCCAACCATAAATCGGTTATCAGGCCGTGCAATAAGCGTAACAATCGCTTCTTGCACCGTATTCGTATCTTGGTACTCATCCAACAGGATTTCGACGAATCGTTGTTGGTATTCCAACGCTGCTGCGGATGGCCTCTCTTGCTCTGGCGACGAATCGGCAGCCCTTAGGATGCGCAGGCAGCTATGCTCAAGGTCACTGAAATCGAGCAGGCCTTTCTCCCGCTTCAGCTCATCATATCGATTGCCGAATGCAATAACGAGCTCAGACAGGGCATCCATCAACGGCGCAAGCTCGTCCAGATCTTCGCGAAGCTGCTCCTGCGTTCGGCGGAACCACTTGTCGGCCAATCCAGCGATAAGTGCCTTCGCTTTGTCGCGCAAATCCTTCGCTCGTTCTTGCAATTGCTTGTCGTATTCATCACCGCGCATTGCCTTCAGGCGGCCAAATGAAACGCCTGCGAACGCCTCCGGCCACAGCTCCCACGGCTCGGCAGCAACAACGGCCATCAATTGCGCTACAACTTTCCTATCTTCATCGAACGTAACCCCATATGGCGCTGGCCCCGCTGGAAGCCGGGTTAACGCAAGTGCTTGCTCTAACAGGCCTGCTGCGCCCTGGAGCGCCAGATGGACATCCGACCGAGCGGCTTCCACCCAATCGGTATCGCTTAGCGGGACATTAGCCGGCAAATGAAATTTAGCCGCTGTCGCACGCAGCCAATGTTCCGGCCACGGATTGCTTCTCGAGAAATCATACAGCTTCTGGACAAGCCGATACAGCGGCTCGTCGCCGCGTTCTCCGCCGTACCGCTCTGCAAGCTTGAAAAACTCGCCGCTGTCCGTATCTTCGCCTGCATATTTGCGCTCAAACAATTCATCTAGCGCATCCATGCGAAGCAGTTCACTCTCCGTCTCTCCTGCCATCCGAAAGCCTGGATCAAGCCCGATTAACGGATAGTAGCTTCGAATTACTTCCAGGCAGAACGAGTGTAGCGTCGTAATGGAGGAACGGTTAATTAAAGCCAGCTGCCTGCGCAAATGCTCCGATTCCGAATCCCGGGCTAGCGCGCCTTCCAGCGCGATCCGCACCCGCTCCTTCATCTCGGACGCCGCAGCCTTCGTAAATGTCGCAACTAGCAGACGGTCCACATCGGTGTCCGCCGAAATTTTGCGAATAATGCGTTCGACCAACACCGCCGTCTTGCCTGAGCCCGCAGCGGCAGCCACTAATACATCGCCGCCTTCAGCCGATACAGCACGCCATTGGTCATCAGTCCAGGACGCGCCTTCCGGCTTCGGGCTAAACGTTACTCCTGTCATGGGCGTCCGTCCCTCCTCGTCATGAATGCTTCTGCTGTAGCTGCCATCGCGCTGCCCATATGATCCTCTGCAGCCTCTCCCTCGCCTGCATCCAGCATGCGCCAAATATCATCCTTCGCCGGTTTAGGCAGCTTTACATAGTCATTCCCATCAAACAGCGGATCAAATTGGCAGACGGGCTTGTACGAGCAGAACGTGCATGGCGATTTGCCTCCTAGCCGATATGGCGATATGGCAACTGTTCCGCAGCCAATCGCGCCGCCGATCTGCCCGATCGTACGCCGTACCGTTTTGCGAAGCGTATCCCATCCGTCTTCGGGCACAACCGATGAGGAGCTGTAAAAGGAGCCATCTTTCTTGAGCGCCAACGGCAGCACCTCGGAGTGGCCGGATTCCAGCTCGCCATCCATTAAGCGAACAATCTGCTCATCCGCGACAAGCAAGCCTTTCGTCTTGAATTTCTTCAACCGGAGCTTGCGCGCTTCGGCAGGCGGAATGCCCCCCGATGCTTGAAGCAGCGGATTATGCACATGGAAATACAGCACGCCTGCCGGCTTCACATCCCGGCCAAGCCAGCTCGATCCGTGTGTCAGGATGACATCCAGATACGTGAGCATTTGGAGCGACAGCCCGAACGCAACCTCTTCTAAACGCAAGCTTGTAGCGCTCGACTTATAGTCAAGAACGCGCAGCAGCAAGCCATCCTCGGTCTCTGCGGCATCCACGCGGTCGATCCGGCCGACCAGTTCCACCTCTCCGCCTTCCGGCAGCGGCACAATGAGCGAAGGCAGCGTGCCCTCAGGGCCAAAATCGACCTCAAGCCCAACGGGATGGAACGCTGCACGGCGCGCATGGTCGCCAAGCATGCTAGCCGCCTGCGATATGATCGCTTTCAACCGGCCGAGCATAAACCGATGGCGGCCGCTGCTGAGCAATATCTCCGATTGCAGCCTTGGCGCAAGCTCGTCCACAATTTCGGATGCAACAGTTGCCGCTTGTTCATCCGTCACGGCACCCCATCGGCGGCCGAATTTATCTGCTACGCGGCTAAGCGCAGCATGGAACAGCTGGCCGATGTCTGGCGCCGCAATCCGATAAACGGCACGTTCTTGCAGCTTTAATCCATAGGACGCAAAATGTTGGAACGGACAGGACACAAACCGTTCCATTCGCGAGACACTGGCACGCAGCCGTTCCCCGTACAGCTTGGTAGCCGTCTCAGGTGGCAATGGAGGCTCCTCGTTACGGTAATCGAGCGACGCCGTGCGACGCCGCAACGCTTCCTGCCACTCTGGCCTAATGGCGTACCAGCTGAATACATCCCACCAAAGCGGATCGATTGCCGTTCCTTGCCGCCATTCCCGCAGCTTTGCAATCAAATGCGGCAAGGCAGCAGTTGGGCGTGTAACGTACGAGAGCTGCTCCATCTGGCTCATCGCGGCAAGCGGATCGCTTTGAATGCCCTGCTCTATTAATGCAGGAAACATCGTACGCAAATGGCGAATAAGCTCGGATGGATGCAAGCTTTTCCCTTCCTCATCGGCAATCGCATAGCTGACCCATAGGTGGCGGCTCGGGGCTGACAGCGCGTTGTAGATCATGAACCTTTCATCCAACAATCGCCGCCTCACGCTCGGGGCAAGCTGGAGTCCAGCATCTGCAAGCATGTCGCGCTCTTGCTCCGTCAGCACGCCATCCTCTTGCATGCGCATCGGGAGCACGCCGTCGTTAGCTCCCAGCACATAACAGATTTTCACATCGCCAGAACGGGTCCGGTCAACACTGCCGATCAACACTTGATCCAAGGAAGGCGGGACCGAAGCTAGCTTCAAGCTGTCTAGGCCAGTCGTTATCATCCCTGCAAAAAGCTCCGGGCTTAGCGGTTCATCTCCTGTCATCTCGACCAATTGGTCGAGCAGCGCCATGACGCTATCCCACAGCTGGCGGTGCGACCTTGACTGGCGCACGCGGCCAGCCTCTGCATCAACATGGCTCCAGCGCTCTAACCGGTCCGCCGCCCCAGCTTGGTCCAGCAGCACAAACAGTGCTTCGCACATCGCCCTTACATCCTGTGCGCCTTGAAGGGAATCGCTGAATTGGCGCAGTGGCGCCACGAGCGCTTCCCTCGCTTCCAGCACAACTTGGAACCGTTCCAGCTCCGTGCGGGTCGCTTCTGCCGCTTCCGCTTGCTCAAGCGACTCGCGAACGAGCGGCCTCCAGCTTTTGATATCTAGCCAACGCCAGCCGTCTATGCCGGCTGCTAAAGCATAATTTTCAAGCAAGTCAAACGACTCGCGCTTTAGCCTCGAACCAGCATGTTCACTAGGGAAAAGAAGCTCTGTTTTCATACAGCGGAATACGGCGTCATACTTCCAGCCGTGCAGCACCGTTTCTAACGAAGAACGGATAAACTCAACCAAAGGATGATGGGAAGCGGTACGCTTTTGGTCCAAGAAATAAGGAATGTGATAATCATGCATAAGGTCGGTCAAATAATCGGTATAATCGGTTGCATTCCGCACCATAATCGCCATGTCACGCCATCGGCAGCCTTCCTCCCGCGCACGGCGAACCATATCGCGAACGGCCGCTTCGGCTTCTGCCCGGCGGTTAGGCGCTGCATGCAGCGAAATTTGCCCTTCCGGATGAAGCGGATCGAACATGGAAGGCGAAGCATCTGCCATCGGGCGGCGGACAGCATAATATCGCTCAACATGCGCCAATGCTGCGCTTTGGGCGAATCTCGGCAAGCGCGGCATAGCCTCGTCCAACGATTGGACCGATGCAATGTCCACGCCCCCTGCCTCAGCCAGCTCCCTTAACCGAATATAGGTTTGGGCTGACGGATGGAACAGCTCCAGCTCATGGGGGCGGTCTCCGCCCTCGTAAGGGCGATCCAGCGTCAGGTTTACGGTTACATTCGCTGCTGAACCAATAATGGCAGCTAACGCCTCATATTCCTTCGGCGTAAAACCGTGAAACCCATCGATCCATATTTCAGCTTTATGCAAAGACGGGCTTAATGCGTAGCCCCGCGCCAGATAGGTTAAATAATCTTCTGCATCCGCATAGAGATGTGCCGTCTCCAGTTCCATTGCCTCATAAAGCAGCCGCAAATCATGAAGCTTACGGGCAAGCAGCGGCGACGCCGCTCCGCCTTTATCAGGGCCGTCGTTTCCGAACAGCTCAGCTAAGCGGCCATTCTCAACGCCATACCGTTTCCACTCGGTCAGCAGCTCGCCTAACCGCTCGATAAAGCCAGGCTGGCCACCGGCACCTTGAAAAAGGCGCAGCTCAGGCTCAAGCCGATGCATGAGCTTGTATAACAGCATATTTTTGCCGTTCTCATCGATTGGCACCAGTGCCGTCCCGCCTGTTTCCTGCATGACGCGAAACGCCAAACGCCGGAAGCTTAGCGCCTGTGCGCGTATCGTGCCCCGCCGGCTCCCTTCTTCCCGCAGCAGCTCATACTCGGTCTGGAACGTCGCCTGCTCGGGAACGAGCATAATAAGCGGCGGTCCATCCGGATTCGACTGCAGCTTGGCGCGAATTTCGTCGAGGCTATGCCGTGTTTTCCCCGCCCCGGAGCGGCCAAGAACAAACTTTAGCGCCATGGATCGCACCTCCATTTCATTACGATTCGATCATTTCTTAAGTGACTCCATTCTAACATAAAACCACAAAAACAGCCTCCAAGCCGTCGTCACGACGCCGGCCTGAAGGCTGTTTTTCGCTTATCGCCGGCTTTGCACTTCGAAGATTGCAAACTTCAAATAATGCCCTTCGCTGACGCCGAGCAGCTGCGGGTGATCCTTGCCAGCCGCGCGCCATTCCACGAGCCGCAGCAGCTTGCCCGCATCGCGCGCCGCCTCCTGAATCGTCTCCAAGAACAGCTCCGGTTTCATATGGTAAGAGCAGCTCGCTGTCACCAGATAGCCGCCATCATTTACCAGTTTCATGCCGTGCAGGTTAATATCTTTATAGCCGCGCACCGCACCGCTCACAGCGCCGCGCGTCTTCGTAAACGCCGGAGGATCGAGGACGACAACATCCCATGTCCGGCCGCCGCCTGCTTGCAGCTTTTTGGACGTGTCGACCTTGCGCCCTTCCTCTTGGTTAACCGCTGCGCGGGCGAGGCGGTCGTCTACGCCCTTCGCCTGTTGGCGCAAGTAGTCGAATGCATCCGCCACGACAAACTCTACCCGATCGTCGAATCCGTTGCGTGCAACGTTTCGGCGAGCTGTATCGATCGCATGCTCCGAAATATCGAGGCATGTTACTTTTTTCGCGCCGTATTTGCAAGCATGAAGCGTGAAGCTGCCCGTGTGCGCGAAGCATTCCAACACCGTTGCCCCATCCCAGTAAGGGAAGGTCACTTCCTTGCCATTCGCATTTACAGGGACGATCTCCATAATTTCCGTGTCCTCTGCCGGACGCTCTTCGAGGCGGATGCCGCTGCGTCCTCCCCAGCCTTTCATGAGCGGCTCGATGGAAGCACGATTCTCGCGCTGATCGAAGAAATAGCCTGTTTTCTGGCCTTCTACGATGTCCACTTCCATTTTTAGCCCATTTTCACTGATTTCCACAATACGAGGGCAATCGCCATACAAGACGCCAGTCTTCTGATCAAGCCCTTCAAGCGAGCGAACGCCGACATCGCTCCGCTCGTAGATGCCGATTGGCTGGAACACCTCTACAAGCGCACGAACGATGAGATCGCGCCTTACATCCATTCCGAGCGACAAAATCTGGATAACGAGCACATCACCGAACCGGTCAACGACTAAGCCGGATAGAAAGTCTGCTTCTCCATACACCAGGCGGCAGTCACGGTCAGCAACGAATCGGTTGCGATGCGACTGGCAATGGCGGAACCGTTCGACGAAGAATGCCTCGTCCATCGTAACGCTCGGCTCATATCCGACGATACGAACTGTAATTTGCGATGCCGGATTCC
This sequence comes from Paenibacillus sp. MMS18-CY102, assembly GCF_009789195.1. GTDB lineage: Bacteria > Bacillota > Bacilli > Paenibacillales > Paenibacillaceae > Paenibacillus_T. The sequence goes on from NZ_WSTC01000005.1 coordinate 131,224, forward strand.
AAAATCCGCTCGCTAAATATTTGCCTTGGTGATTGGCCACATCCACCATATCCCCCGGCTGTGCCTCTCCATCCATCCGGTCAATCTCGCTGGCATACACCCACGGGTGCCCATCCTCCAGCCGTTTCTTCCGGTTCCGCTGCAAAATAATCGTTGGCCGCTTCATTCCATCCGTCCCTTTCCACTTCGAATTGTATTTAATAAGTCATGATTGTTTCGCTAGGGGCATCGTATGCCCGTCATTCTTGTCCGCTCAGCCGCATATGGATGAAGATGCCGGATACAATCGTCTGCATGCGCTCCAGCTCATCCAGTTCGTCCGCGATGTTCTTTCAGCGCGTGGCGCTTGACGCATAGCGTAAGACGCATGACTCCTGGCGCGTGACAGCGCATCGTGCATCGCGCCTGCATCAATCAACATCAACCACTAACGGACCTTATAGCCACTACGGGGAATCGCTGCCGTTTGTAATTCTAACGGACTCCAGCGCCGTTATTTCCCTCTAAAGGCGCTGTTTGTAACTGTAACGGACTCCACGGCCCTTATTCAGCACATTTGCAGGCACAATGCGGCGATTTTGCTTATATAACGCCTCCTGGGTCCGTTACAGCAGAAAAATGGCTGTTTTCGGCCATATAACGTCTCCTCAGTCCGTTAGAGCACGAACGCGGACGCGGTCACTCCAGTGGCCCCGGAAGTCACTCAGCATCCATTGCTCACACCGCATGGGCAGCATCCATTGGGAGGGAAAACACACGTTGGTTTTCTCAAATGCCGTGGAGTGAGGGTGACATTACCGTTCAGATGCGATTGCTCGAATCTATACGTTTATAACGACAACGACCATCTCCTGAAAGGAGCTATCTTATGTTCCATTCCATTATTGGCCCTGTCCTTCTTGGATTTGCAATCTTCATGGCAGGCATGAAGCTAATGGAGCTCGCGCTTAGCCGTTGGGCGGGGCCTTATCTCGCTGCCATTCTCCGCCGATTCACTGCAACACCGCTACACGGGCTGCTAACGGGTACCGCAACAACGGCGGTGCTGCAGAGCAGCACCGCCGTTACCGTTCTATCCATCGGCCTTGTGAATGCAGGCCTCCTAACGTTTCCTCGCACACTCGGCATCGTGCTGGGCACGAATATCGGCACTTGCCTCACCACCGAGCTTATCGGCTTGCAGCTCGGAAGATTGGGCATGCCTCTGCTGCTTGGCGCAGCTGCTGCATGGCTGTTGACAGCCATGCTGGGCGAAATGCGCGTACTCGCATGGCGGCGTGTTGAACCGCTCTTAATGCCACTAAGGCTCTTGTCAGTCGTCGCCATCGGCTTCGCACTAATTCTAATCGGCATAACGACGATGCAATCGATTGGCCCTTCCTTGCAAGCAAGCGGCATGTTCGAATGGTTTCTCAATCGCGCGCACTCGAGCGTGCTCTGGGGCATCGTTGCAGGAACGTTATTGACAGCCGCTATCCATAGCAGTGCAGCAGTCATTGGCATTATCATGGGGCTCGCTTCCATCGGCGCCATGCCGATCGAGATAAGCATTGCCATCGTGCTGGGCGCAAACGTCGGTACCTGCTTCACCGCTATACTCGCTGCAATCAGCGCCACGCAGGCGGGCAGATATGTAGCTCTCTCGCACATCGTTTTAAACGTTGCAGGTGCGCTATTGTTCTTGCCGCTAATTCCACTGCTCTCCACCCTAACGGCCAGCATGTCCTCTGAGCCTTCCGCTCAAATCGCGCATGCCCAAACGATCTTTAATATAGTGTGTTCGTTGCTTGCCCTGCCGCTGTGTTATCTCCCGATTGCCCGGAAGCCAACGCTCCAGCAGCTGTAACGATCGCAATGCCAGCACTCGTGCCTAAGCGGTTAGCTCCAGCATTGAGCATCTGAACAGCGGTTTCCCGGTCCCGAATGCCCCCAGATGCTTTAACCCCTATGCCAGGCGTTACAGCAGCTCGCATCAGCTTGATGTCTCGCTCCGTTGCTCCACCGATTCCGAAGCCGGTTGACGTTTTCACGTAATGGGCGCCAGCCGCTTCCGCGACGCGGCATGCTTCAGATTTTTGCTCATCGGTGAGCATGCCGGACTCGATAATAACTTTAACGATTGCTTTGCCGTCTACAGCGCGGACAACAGCTCCAATATCGTATGCGACCACGCCATAACGCCCCTCAATTAATGCACCAATCGGCAGTACCATATCGATCTCAGCTGCACCGTCCTCTACTGCGGCATCTGCTTCTGCTGCTTTGATCTTCGTTGACATCGCGCCGAGCGGAAATCCGACAACCGCACTAACAGCTACATTCGAACCGGTGAGCTGCTCCTTGCAAAAGGACACCCACGAACCGTTTACGCAAACGCTGTAAAATTGGTGCAACACAGCTTCTTGGCATAGCTTCTCAAGGTCCGCGCTAACCGCACCAGGCTTAAGGAGCGTATGGTCGATAAACTGTGCGATATTTTTATCGGGCGTCCATAACTCAGGCATGTCCTTCAGCCTCTATGCCCAGCAGCTTTAATGCACCTGCGACAATTCGATCATTGTTATCATAGCCTGAAGCCCGTTGTTTCCGCCAAGCTTCCTCTGGCGAAAACCAATCCACGCCTCGAATCTCTTCGACTTGAGGCTGCAGGGATCCGCCGACTGCCTCGACCAAATAATAATGAACCTCTTTATCCACCAATCCTTTGGCTTCATGCCGGTATTGATATTTGATCTGATCGATTGGCGAGATGATCGTGCCGATCATCCCTGTCTCCTCGACGATCTCTCTTAATGCGGTTTGCTCCACGGTTTCGCCTGGCTCCATCTTCCCTTTAGGCAGCGACACTTTGCCATAGCGATCCTGAATAAGTTGTATTTGAAGCACATTCTCCTCGGTGCGGCGATAGACGACGCCTCCGGCCGATATTTCTTTCATGCTCGGCACTCCTCTCAGGTTTATCGAGTGATATTCATGTCGCAACAAGCCCGATGGGCTACGTGCAATTGTATTATTGTGCCTTAGCTACAGCTTCGGCTGGCGCAGCATTGCCCGCGAGCCCATGGCGTGCCGCAGCTGTATCCGATTCAAGAACACGTACAAGCTGCCCGCGGCATTCGTTCACGCCTGCTTCCGTAATTTTGACCCGGCATAGCTGGCCAATGAGCGCTTCGGAACCATCAAATACAACCTGCAAATAGTTGCCGGAATATCCCATGACAAGCCCTGTGCCTGGCGCCCCTTTATAATCGCGTTCAGGGATGACGTCAACCACTTCGCCTACCCATGGCTTCGCGTAATCAAGCTGCATTTTCTCAGAGAGATCGATCAGCTTGTGCACGCGCTCATTTTTCACTTCCTCGTCCACTTGGTCCTCCATCCGCGCGGCAGGAGTACCTGTTCGCTTGGAATAAGGGAACACATGCATTTCCGAGAAGCCGATTTCCTGCATGAACCGATACCCTTCTTCGAACATCTCATCCGTTTCGCCAGGGAAGCCGACGATCACGTCTGTCGTAATGGCTACGCCAGGCATTGCGCGGTGCAGCATCTTCACTTTCTCAGCAAACTCAGCTGTCGTGTACTTGCGGCGCATCCGTTTGAGCACGGCATCCTCGCCCGCTTGAAGCGGAATGTGCAGATGGCGGCACATTTTGGTCGAGCGATTAAGAACATCGATCATTTTCTCGTCAATTTGGCTTGCTTCGATCGAACTGATCCGAATGCGCTCCAAGCCTTCGACTTTATCCAAATCCCACAGCAGGTCAGACAAACGGTAGTTCTCCAAATCATCGCCGTATCCGCCGGTATGAATACCTGTCAGGACGATTTCTTTGTAGCCCGCTTCAACTAACTGCTCAGCTTGCGCAATAACGCTCTTCGGATCGCGGCTGCGCGACAGCCCGCGTGACCAAGGGATAATGCAGAAGGTGCAGAAGTTGTTGCAGCCTTCTTGTATTTTGAGGAAAGCACGCGTCCGTTCCGCAAAGTCAGGCACATCTAGTTCCTCGAACTCACGTGTTTTCATTATGTTTCGTACGGCATTCACTGGCTGGCGATCCTGTTGAATCTGGCTGACGTAACCGAGAAGCTTGTCACGGTCCTGTGTGCCAATAACGAGATCGACTCCTGGAATCTCCATAATTTCAGCAGGCGAGGTTTGCGCGTAGCAGCCCGTTACCGCGACTACGGCATCTGGATTCCGGCGTATTGCACGGCGGATGATTTGGCGGCTCTTCTTATCGCCAGTATTCGTTACCGTACACGTGTTTATGATATATACGTCAGCCGTCCGTTCTTCAAAATCGACTTGCTCGTAGCCGTCGTTCTTGAACAGCTGCCACATCGCTTCCGTATCGTAAAAATTAACTTTGCAGCCCAAGGTGTAAAATGCGACTGATGGCATCGTTTAATTTCCTCCCATTTCTCCGGATTCGTACAGCAGCGCAGCCAAAGCGACCAAGCCAGCTGTTTCCGTACGCAATATGCGTTTGCCAAGCCCGACAACTACAGCGCCTGCACTTCTAGCATCTGCCGCTTCGCTGTCTGTGAAACCGCCCTCTGGCCCCACAATAACAAGCACGTGAGCATCAGGCCGGGCTGCGATAGGACGAACCGCATCACGCAGGCCAGGGCCCGAGCCGGAGCGCCCTTCTTCCTCATAGCAAAAGAGCACCAAGTCGTACTCCCCAATGCTGCCAACAAGCTGCTTCCAGCTTGCGGGCTTCGCGATGGCAGGGATTCGACTGCGATGCGCTTGTTCTGCCGCTTCTTTAGCAATTTTTTGCCAGCGCTCCAATCGCTTAGCTTCCTTCTTTGCGTCATACTGGACGATCATTCGCTCGGATTCGAACGGCACGAATGAATACGCACCAATTTCTGTTCCCTTTTGAATAATCAATTCCATCTTGTCGCCTTTAGGCAAGCTTTGCGCAATTGTGATCTGCCAAGCAGGCTCTCGATCTCCTGCCAGCTTCTCAACAATATCCGCTTCAATGCAATCGGTAGCGATGGATGTCGCCTTCGCGATTGCCTCGCGTCCGGCGCCATCGCTTACTATGAATGAATCGCCGCTGCGCATTCGCATGACGCGCGCCGCATGATGGGCATCGTCGCCCAGCAGCGTAACGGTCGTCTCATCGAATTGGCTAGCCGGCACAAAATATCTCTGCATCGCTCATACCTACTCTTTACGAAAATTCAACCCTCATCTTATCATGATTTATCGCCTAAAATCTATGATGATCTGGTTCCAGTCCAATTCCTTCGTGAATACGCGATCGCATACGGAAACAATATACCAAAAGATATCCCCTTGGAAACTCAAGATCGGATCGAGCGTAACAGCACGCAGCGGCGGAATAAATACGAGCAGCAGGAAAATGAACATTCCCCATTGCACATTCTGTTCCATCTTATAGCGCAGCTGATAAGGTACCAGGTTCGTAATAATGCGGTAGCCATCCAACGGGGGCAGCGGGATCAGATTGAAAATAAACAGCAGGAGATTCATGGTAATTAAATAAAAGAAGAAATGGACAAGTGCCGAATATACGCCCTCGGAGCCTGCATGCAATAATCCCGTTTCATTCAATCCATAGACGAATACAATGCCAACTGCAGCGATCACTAAATTGCTCACCGGCCCTGCGGCCGTCACGATAATGCTCATCACTTTCGGATGCTTAAACCGGTTCGGATTCACCGGTACCGGCTTCGCCCATCCGAAGCCAGCGATAATGATCAGCAGCGTGCCAAGAAAATCAAGGTGGACGCGCGGATTAAGCGTTACGCGCCCTTCGTTATATGCGGTCATATCCCCGAATTTATATGCTGTATAAGCATGTGCAAATTCGTGTACCGTGAATGCAATGATAAGCGTCAAAATGATAAACGGAAAATCTTCGAGCGGAAACCACACGAAATTTTGCATCTCTGCTTATTCACCTGCTTTCGGTTTGGCTGCGACGAAGGCGATCCAATCTTCCTCCCGCCGGCGATCCACAATTTCGAAGCCTGCTTGCAGCAAGCCCTGTTCTACAACCTCTTCTTTGTTTTTCCAAATGCCTGATGCAATATAATAACCGCCCGGCTTCAGCGCTTGATACACATCATCCAAGAACATGAGAATAATCTCCGCGAGAATGTTAGCTACAACTACATCCACTGGAACCGTCACATTCAGCGGACCTGCTTCTGCACCGCTTTCATCCTTGGTCTCGCCTTTCAATACGCCAAGCAGGTCGCTCAAACGAACGTCGATTTGCTCCGACAAGCCGTTCAGGTGCGCGTTTTCTTTCGCACTGGACACTGCAACTGGATCCAAATCTACCGCTAGCACTGCACGGGCACCTAGTTTAATTGCGCCAATTGCTAGAATGCCTGAGCCCGTACCGACATCGATTACCTCTTCCCCGCCATCGATGACTGACTCTAGCGTACGCAAGCACAGCGCAGTCGTTGGGTGCGTGCCTGTACCGAACGCCATGCCAGGATCCAGCTCAATAATATTTTCGCCTTCGCTTGCTTCATATTCTTCCCATGTCGGCTTAATCGTTAACCGCTCAGAAACGCGAATCGGTTTAAAATACTGCTTCCACGCTTCTGCCCAAGAGTCTTCATCCACGAGCTGATGGGAAACGGTGAAGTCGCCGGGATCCAGATCATACTCGCGCAGTTGCTCGATAAACGGCTTGATCGCTTCCACCAGCGGCTCCATGTCCGTCTCTTCCGCAAAATAGCCTTGAATGATGCAATCGCCTTCAGCGATATCATTCAGGGCGTGCTCGTACCATTGCCCGAACGAGGTGTCCCGCTTCCGGTTCAATGAGCCAGATTCCTCAATCGCGACTCCACCTGCCCCTGCCTCATGTAAATAATCCGAAATCGCCTCGACCACTTCTTCGCGTGTTGCGATCGTCAGTTCATGATATTTCATTGTAATATCCCCCTCATTGCCTTTAACCAAGCTCATAACGTTTATTGTAGCACAATCAGAGGCATAAAATCTTCCTGCCGCGTCTAACGAAGCGTTCCACCCGATATGGCCAATTCAGCAGGAGCCTATTGACGATTAAGTCCGTCGGCTATATAGTTAGTTACATGAGTAATTAACCAACACGGTGGTGAGCACATGTCGATGGGTCCGAATATGGATGACAGCCGTCCAATTTTTATGCAGATCGCTGAACGAATTGAAGATGACATTATTGAAGGCACAATTGTCGAGGAGTCGCAAGCCCCTTCGACAACGCAAATCGCGGCGTTCTACCGCATTAACCCCGCCACGGCGGCCAAAGGCGTAAATTTGCTCGTTGATGAAGGCATTTTGTATAAGAAAAGGGGAATCGGCATGTTCGTCGCGACCGGTGCGAGAAACATCGCAGTCAACAAACGGAAAACGCAGTTCTATGAGCAGTATGTCGTCACGATGCTGCGCGAGGCGCAGCGGCTGGGCATTACGGCAGAGCAACTGGAAGAGCTCATTCGAAAAGGGGCGGATAATCGATGAATAACGTTGTTCACGTGAAGGGGTTACGCAAAAGCTACGGCGAGGTAACAGCGCTCGATAACGTTAGCTTCGACTTGGAAGCGAACAAAATATACGGCTTGCTAGGACGAAACGGTGCAGGCAAGACGACCATTATGCATATTCTCACTGCCCAGCAATTCGCAACAGCTGGCGAACTTCGCCTGTTCGGGGAGCATCCATTTGAAAATCACAACGTGCTAAGCCGCGTTTGCTTCATTAAAGAGAGCCAGAAATATCCGGATCTTTTCAACGTTAGGGATGTTCTGCGGACCGCAGCTTCGATTTATCCCAATTGGGATGAAGCATTCGCAGCATCGCTCGTTGAAGCATTCAACCTGCCTTACAAACGGAACATGAAAAAGCTGTCGCGCGGCATGCTGTCTGCTGTCGGCATTATTATCGGATTAGCTAGCCGGGCGCCGCTCACGATATTCGACGAGCCTTATTTGGGACTGGACGCCGTAGCTCGCCAGCTGTTCTATGATCAACTGCTTGCAGATTACGCCGAGCATCCGCGCACGGTCGTGCTCTCGACGCACTTAATCGACGAAGTCAGCATGCTGCTTGAGCATGTGCTGCTGATCGATGGCGGCAAGCTGCTGTTAAATGAAGATGCCGATTCCCTTCGCGGCCGCGCCTACAGCGTTTCTGGACCATCTGCAGTCGTTGACGTGTTCGCATCCGGCCGTACGGTCATTGATCGGCAGGCGCTTGGCGGCTTAGTGCAGCTGTCAATTCTAGACGATGAACACTATGGTCATACCGGACAGGATGAGGCGGAATCGCTCGGCCTCGCTGTTGCGCCAATCTCGCTTCAACAACTGATCGTATATTGCACTCGCCAACAAGCGAACAACCTGAAGGGGGCGAACCGCTCATGAATCGGACAGAAGCGATTATTCGCATGCACAGCCGTAACAAACAGCAATGGTTTTACATTCCGTGGATTATTCTCATGTCGAGCTTCGGCGTTAATCTGATCGTTGGCGCGTTTAATCCCGCAGTCGAAGGAACGTACACGGGCGGAATTGCATCTATCTTCATCTACACATTCGTCATCGGCATTCTTGCATTCGTTCAAACCTTCCCCTTCGCGCTTGGCCTCAGCGTACGGCGTAGGGACTATTACTGGGGAACCCTCACCTCTGCCGTCATCGCGTTTGCTTTCACTGCGCTGCTGTTGTTCCTATTTTCAATCGCAGAGAGCCAGTGGACGAATAATTGGGGCGTTAACCTGCATTTCTTTGATCTGCCTTATTGGAGCGACGGCAATATCATCAATCGTTTCTTGATCCCGTTGCTGCTCCTATTGAATCAGTTCGTATTCGGTTTTGCCATTGGCGGCTTCTATCGCCGATTTGGCAAGATTGGAATGCTTGTCATTGCAATTGTGGTTATTGTACTCGGCACAGTAGCCTCATTCATTCTCAGCACCTATGGATATTGGGCGAATTTATTCGACTGGTTCAGCGATATGACGATGATTGAATTAGCGCTTTATACACTGCCGATTACAGTGCTATTAGCTGCGTTAGCATATGGGTTCATTCGCCGCGCGACTGTATAGGCTAATTTCCCTTTTGTGCAGGTGCAGGTGCAACTTGAAGCATTTTGAGCGAAAACATATTGTCATTGCATTTTGTACAACAGCACGAGCACCACGGCCGAAAATGTGCGTTATCATTGTAGTTCATACAATGCGTGGGGTTACTTTATATGTAATCAGGCTCAAAACGGCGCTTTTGATGTTATGCCATTGCACAAATTGCAACGACAGCCTGTTGCTGCATGTTAATGCACTTTTCCCATTGTACAAACTGCAATGAGACGATCCAAATGTTGAACCGAGGCATCGCTCGATCACCGTGCGAATGCACATGAAGCATCAATTTTGGCAACAATCATCCCGCCTCTGCAGCGCTGCTGCGGACAACGGAAAAAGCCGCCCAACAGCCAAAATGACTGGTTGGGCGGCCCAAACTTTATTTTCAATTGCTTACACGCGATGAATCGTAAACTCGAACTGCAGCGTTTGATTCGCCTTGATCCGATATTCCTCATGCACGGGAGCGCCCCAGCTGTCGTCGCCGCCGACGCCCATTTGGCGTCCCGCGACCGTGACGACCGTGTAATGCACATTTGGCAGCTCGTAGTGGTGGTTCGCGCTCTCCAGCTCGAATGCTGTGTATGGCGAGATGTTGCATTCGACCGGCTTGCCAGTTGGTGCCGTAATCCGAATGCCCCGAGCATCATCGTCCGTTAGGTCGATTCGCCGGACGCCCGTACGGTTGCCTGACTCTTGCGGAACAACGTACGCAGCGACATTATCTGCCACGTCATTGCGGAACACCCCAAGCCTTGCGCCGTGCTGGCGGTCCACGTAGTTTTCTTCCGGACCCATTGCATACCATTCAAGATGGTGATAGTCAGCAGGCACTTTGAACGACACAGCGAAGGCCGGCAAATCAGGCAACCCATCCGCCCCATCATACTGTGCATTCACCTTGATGCTGCCATCAGCCAACACGGTGTAACGAATCGTCACGGCTACATCCTTGCTAATCGCTAGCGCATAGCGATACGTGACCGTAACTTGGCCCGCTTGCTCAGATACATCCATGCCAACGCACTTGCGGGCCAAGCTGGCAGCGAACCACTCCGCAGCGTCGAATCCAAGCGAGAAGCCTTTATCGTTATCCGTCATTGCCCGCCAGAAAAGCGGCGCTGGCGGATAAGCGATCATTTCACGCTCCGCGTAACGAATCGAAATGAGTGTACCTGCTTGCTTCGAGAACATCATGCTGAAGTCTGTCCCGTGCACGCCAACGTTGACATCCCCGTTCACGACGCGTAGAGTCCCAGCAGCCAAAGCTGGCTCCTGTTGAGGTTCAATGCAGTAGACATACTGCCCGAAAGCAATTTCGTACCCTTTCTCCGCCCATTGCTCATCGTGATTGAGCACGAAGGACACATGCAAAACGTATTCCCCAGCTTCTTGTGCCATTTCGAAACCCTCAAGGGTTACGTAGGCTTCGCAGCCAGCAGGCACATAGACACTCTTCGTTCCGCGATACACAACTTCCCCATCCCGATGCAGCGCGTAAACAAGCTCGTAGCCTTCCGTTCCAATGAACAGGTTCTCATTCGTAATCGTAACGCCATTCGCATCCGGCACGAGCTTTACGTTCTGGTACAGGAACTTCACTTCCTGCATTTTCGGCGAAACGCGGCGGTCCGCATACACGATGCCATCCGTGCAGAAATTGTAGTCCGTCGGACGGTCATCAAAATCGCCGCCATAGGCAAGAAACTCGACGCCATAACGGTTTTTCTTCACGATCACTTGGTCGATATAATCCCAAATAAAGCCGCCTTGGTACAGCGGATATTGCCGTTCCAAATCCGTATATTTGTGCATGCCCCCGACGGAGTTGCCCATTGCATGCATATATTCGCAGCTGATATATGGCTTTTGCGGATTTTGCTCCAAATAAGCAATAATATCGGCTGGCTTCGCATACATTCGGCTTTCCATATCGCTTGTCGCATCATAATCGCGATTATGGAACACGCCCTCATAATGAACGAGGCGGCTCCGATCGGTCTCACGGAAGTAATTCGATACGTTCAAAATCACTTCGCCTGCATACGATTCATTGCCGCATGACCAGATCAGGATCGAAGGATGGTTTTTGTCCCGCTCCACCATCGAAATCGCGCGGTCCATAACGATGTCCTGCCATTCGGGCTTGTTGCTTGGGATGCTCCACGACGGCTCTACTACGCCCATTTTCATCCAAGAGCCATGCGTTTCGAGGTTCATCTCATCGATCACATAAATGCCATACTCATCGCACAGCTCATACCAAAGCGTTTGGTTCGGATAATGCGAAGTACGTACCGCGTTCATATTGTTCTGTTTAATCGTACGGATATCCCACAGCATGTCTTCCTTCGTGATCGCCCGCCCTCTACGGCAATTAAATTCGTGGCGATTCACGCCCTTGAATACGATTCGTTTCCCGTTCAAGCACATGATGTTGTCAACCATCTCGAACCGTCGGAAGCCGACCTTCTGGGGTACGGCGGCCACCAATTGCCCCGCTTCATTATAAACTTGAACGAAGAGCGTGTAGAGATACGGCCGCTCTGCACTCCAAGGCAAGACTTTGCCAGCCGAAGCCGTCAATTCCACTGTTGCGCCCGGCTCCTTCGCTTCCGCAGTTGCCACCGTCAAACCCGCAGCATCTCGCAGTTCAAACGCCACTCGTCCCGCGGCCTCACCCTCCAGCTTGAGCTCCACGCGGAGCGAACCAAGCTCGAACGTATCGTCAAGCTCTGCATGCACGAACAGGTCGCGGACATGTGCTTGGGGAACCGTGTACAAATAAACGTCGCGGAAAATGCCCGAAAACCGCCAGAAATCCTGGTCTTCTAGCCAAGCGCCAGTGCTGCGTTGATACACCTCGACCGCCAGCTTGTTCTCGCCGTCTGCAATGTAAGGGCTCAGGTCAAACTCCGAAGGCGTAAAGCTATCCTCACTATAACCAACAAACTCACCGTTAAGCCATACATAAAATGCCGACTCCACGCCTTGGAATGAGATATATACAGGCTTGCCTTGCATCCCTTCCGGCAACATAAACGTCTTCACATAGCTGCCCACAGGGTTATCGTCTTCTGGAACCGCAGGAGGACGGATATCGTGATGGCCGTCCCACGGATACATCGTATTCACATACTGCGGTTTCCCATAACCTTGCAATTGGATATGGCCTGGCACTTCAATCGTGTTCCAGCCTGCGCAGCTATAATCTAATCGGTAAAACCGCTCCGCCCTGCCTGCAGGATGGACGGCATAGCTGAATTTCCAGCTGCCGTTCAACGAGTGCCGCATCGCCATCGGCGCGAACGACTCAGCCTCCTGCATCGTTGTGTAGTAACGATGATCGGAATGGGCAGGCAGCCGGTTCACGGCAAACACGCTAGGATCAGCAAGCCAGCTCAAGCTTGGTTCATTTGCTTTCATATCGATACTCTCCTATAAACAATTATTTGACCGAGCCCGTCATCCCAGCAACAAAATGCTTCTGCATGAAGAAGAACACAAGCGCCGTCGGAATCGTGGATATAACGACAGCCATCATGATGACCCCATAATCTGGCGAGTAACTAGAGCCCAAGTTCGAGATCAACAGCGGAATCGTTTTCTTCTCCGGTGACTGCAATACGATGAGCGGCCACAGGTAGCTGTTCCAGCTCGACATGAATGTAATGATGCCAGCTGCGGAGTACGTCGTTTTCATCGTTGGCATAAAGACGCGGAAGAACAAGCCAATTTCGCTCAAGCCATCGATTCGGCCAGCTTCAAGCAGGTCCTTCGGAAACATCTTCGCACTCTGCCGGAAGAAGAAGATTAGGAAAGCCGTCGTGAACGTAGGCAAAATAACAGCTGGCAGCGTGTTGACGCCAATGGCCGAGAAATTGCGCGAAATCGTCGCAAACATTTGATACAACGGAACCATCAAAGCAGCGAACGGAATCATCATCGACATAAGCAGCACCGTAAATACGGCATCCTTCGCCTTGGTGCGATAGATCTCGAAGCCATAGCCAGCCAGCGATCCTACCAGCAAGGCAAGCAAGGTCGTAATGATTGAGATTTTGGCCGAATTCCACATGGCTTGCCATAGATCGATGCTATCGAGCAGCTTCTTAAAGTTTTCGCCTAGAAAACTGCCCGGAAGCAGCTTGCCTTTGGTCACATCAACCGACTTGTTTGTTGCGCTCACGATCATCCATAAGAACGGAAAAATTGAGACAATAGAAGCGACACTTAGAAACCCATACGTAAAGGTGCGTTTTAGTTTATTAGCCATTATTTATCACCTGCTACTTTGAACTGGACGAACGACAAAATGATGATCATGATGACGATGGAATACGATACCGTCGCCGCATAGCCGAAGTCCGGTGAATACTTGAATGACAGGTTATAGATATACTGCGAAATCGACATTGTCGATTGGCCAGGGCCGCCTTTTGTAATGTTTACGATTTCATCAAACAACTGGAGCGTGCCGATCGTCGATGTGATCGATGTAAACAGAATAATTGGCTTCAGCAATGGAATCGTAATGGTGAAAAACTGCCGGAAAGCCGAAGCCCCGTCGATACGCGCTGCCTCATAGATAGAGTTATCGATATTTTGAAGGGAGGACAGATAAAAAATCATGTTATACCCCGTCCAACGCCACGTAATTGCGATAATGATCGTTACTTTCGCCCAGAACGGGTCCGTAATCCAATTGATCGGTTCAGCGATGATATGCAGCTTCGTTAATCCGAGATTGACAAGGCCGTCCGTGCCGAATAAGTATTTGAAAATAATTGAGTAAGCTACTAGCGAAGTGACGCATGGAAGAAAGATGGCTGTACGGAAAAAACCTTTGAACTTCAGATTGCGGTCATTGAGCAAAACCGAGATGAACATGCCCAGAATGATCATAATTGGCACTTGAATAATTAAGTAGATGAACGTATTCTTCACTGCCGTTAAAAACGTTTTGTCACTGAATAAACGCTGGTAATTATCTAGACCCGTATAATGCAAATTCGCGCCTTTGCCTGTTTTGAACGACAGCAGCAAAGCTTGAATCATCGGATAGAAATAGAAAGCTGCAATCATGACAACGGCGATGATTACGAACCACCAGCCGGTCAGTTTTATTTTCGAGCCACTTTTGTAAAGGCTTATGCCAGGCTTCGCCACTTTCACGTCAGCCAAACCCCTTTCTCTGCGGAGAAAATAAAACCTTGGTCATCCTACCCGAACGGCCAAGGTTTTATTATAGTTCCGGTTTCGTATGGTGCTGTTACTTGATTTGCGTTTCAGCTTGCGACTGGGCGTCAGCCAACGCTTTGTCCAGCGCTTTGCCGCCCAGGTAACTTTGCATCTCAACTGCAAGAAGATCCTCAATGGCATAAGTGTGCATGCCATAGTTCACACGCGGAATTTGCTCTGTCCAAGCCGCGAAGTCCGTCGCAATTTTTTGCCCATTGAAGTAGTCGTCCGCTGCTTGGCAAGCTTCGCCCGTCGCTGCTGCTTTGAGCGTGCCGATTGCACCGATTTGCTGGTTCAGCTTCTGGTAAAGGTCAACGTCGGAAGCAAAGGTTTGCTTCAGGAAATCTGCCGCTGCTTCTTTGCCATCCGTGTTCAGCACATACCACGAGCTGCCGCCAAGATTCGATGCATGCGTTGCTTTGGCAGCGCCCGGAAGCGATGGGAACGGCACGATCGCCCATTTGCCCGATTGCGCCGCTTCAGCTTTAACCGAAGCCGTAATCCAGTTGCCCGTTGGAACCGCTGCAACGTCACCGCTGTTGAAGCCGCCAACGAATTGGCTCCAGTCGGATGTTACTTTAACAATGTTCGCTTCCATCAGCGTTTTGTACGTTTCTGCTGCTGCTTTCAGCTCTGCATTATCTACCAGGTTAGGTGTCGTTCCGTCTTCCTTCGTGTACCATGAGCCAGCCGATTGAATCATCATGCGGATGAGGCCCAAGTCGTTAGGGTCTTGCGTCAACAGGTCCTTGCCCGTTTTTTCTTTGATCGCTTTGCCGATTTCGATCAGCTTGTTCCAGTCGATATTTTGCAGGTCAGCTGCTTTATAGCCTGCTTGCTCCAAGTAATCCGTACGGACATACAAGCCAGTTACACCTGAGTCGAATGGTACGCCATATTGTTTGCCGTCGAAGCTCGTCGGCCCGATTTTGTAATCTGCGAAGTCCGATGCATTAATGATGCTCGATAGATCGTAGAACGCGTCTGGATACGCTTGCAAGAAGCTTTGTGCGCGATAATCTTCGATTAGAACGATGTTCGGCAATCCTTTTGTCGTACCGGAGTTAAGCCCCGTGTTCAGCTTTTGTACGATATCGGCTTGCGCGTTTTCTTCGATGTTGATTTTCGCATCTGGATTTTTGGTTGCGTAAGCTTCCTTCGCCAGATTAAGTGCCGCGATGTTGAAGTTAGGATCCCATGCCCATACTGTCACTTCTTTGGTCTCTTTAGATGCCGTGCCGCCGTCGTTGCTGTTGCTGTCCTCTGTACCGTTGTCCGATTTGCTGGAGCATGCTGCCAACACGAGAGAGCTTGCCAACAAAATAGCCAGTACTTTTTTCATTCGCGTCCAACCCCTTTTCTTATCATCCGATACTGTGTGCGAGTGCCGTTCCTTGATGATGTAAGCGTTTGCCGGCTAACAAGATCATCATAGCACTGCTCTAAATCTGGCCGTTATGACTATCTTTGCGCTGATTGGTCTTATTATTGTCCCTTAAGTTGGATGGTCCACTCGAATTGTAAACGCTTTAGAAAATAGTATTTTTTTTGTTGGCTGCGCTATTAATCGTTCAAAATCGGCAGCTTGATGCGTACGCGAGTCCCTTCGCCTGGCTGGCTTGTAATGGTTACGCCATATTGCTCGCCATACAACAGCACGATACGGTCATGCACGTTACGGACGCCAATGCCTGAAAACAGCTGCCTCGTTTTGGTCGGGTTCGGCAGCATCCCTGTGCCGGCTAAGCCGCTAATGCCCGCACCGTTATCGACGACCTCACAGACGAGCACTCCTGCATCTACAGAAACAAGCACGTAAATATACCCTTCATTCCGTTCATGGAAGGCATGGAAAAAAGCATTTTCAATAAACGGCTGGATAATGAGCTTCGGTATCCGGTAATTCAAACAATCCGGGGCGATAAAATAGTTCACCTTCACGCCTTCGCCGTAGCGCATATGATTAATAAGCACATAATTGCGCAAATTATCGAGCTCCTGCTCAACGGTAATCGTCTGGCTGACGTTGCCCAGCGTATTTTGCAGCAGCGAAATAAGCGCATTAATCGTATCGGACACCTTCTCCTTGTCGCCTTGTTGGACGAGCATTTTGATCGACGCTAACGTGTTATACAAAAAATGCGGATTAATTTGCATCTGCAGCGCGGCAAGCTCCGCATTGTGCTGCTCCTTCTGCGTCTCAATGAGCTGTTTTACGTAATCATTCAACTCGTCGAGCATGTAGTTATACGCTTGGCCTAGCTCTTTCACCTCATAACTGCCATTGACCGTAATGTAATTGTGAAAGTTCTTTTTCGTTACTTTGGACATCTGGCGGACGAGGAGCGACAGCGATCGCGTAATCCTTCGCGTAATGATGAAGACGACAAGAAGCGCCGACAGCACAATAGCCGCACAGATCAGGGTGATCGCGCGCGTATTGACGAGATGGCTTAATGCTGTATTTTTATCAATCAGATTCACAATGTAAAAATCATAGGTCGGCAAATATTCGGACAGGAGCACATAATCCTTCCCCATTGCTTTCGTATCTTTGTAGGAGAGGCGTTGCTGGACAATTTCAGTTGCGTCATGCAGAAGTTCCGTATTTTGATCGCCGATTAGCTGCTCCAGATTGCTTGATACGATAACGCCGGATTGGTTCATAATGACGACGTCGTTGCCTTCGCTTGTAAAGTTGGAGTAAAACTGCTTAAATGCCGCTTCCCGTATTGCGATATATAGATTCCCATAAAGCGTGCCATTTACCCGGTCATACAATGCCTTGGACGCCACGATAACAGGATGCGGGGAGCCCGTTGTGCCGCTGCTAAACTGATACATGAGCCGCTTAGGATCGGCATTCATATTAACGGTAATCGGATGGGCCCTCAGCTGCTTCACGCTCATCGGCCATTTGGCATTGTCGGTCGTGTACATGTTGCCGTTGACGCCCAGAATCGTTATTCCGACTTCGTAGGGATCTAAATTGGACGAAATTTGCTTCATTTTTTGCGTTGCGCTGTAATAGGTTCTCGTTGTCGTAATCGTGTCCTTATCTTCTTTCGTAAGGAAGCCTCTAACGGAGCCGCTCTGAAGCACATTGTTGGATACTGTAATAATGCCGTAGTTAAACGACTCAAAATTCGTTTTGATCTGGTTAATAACCTTCGAATTCGTAATGCTGAACGTATCCATGAACAGCCGCTCCGACATGCGGATCGTAATCCAAGACGTCAGAAGCGTGACCGTAATTAAGCTGACTACCATGACGATGAACATTTTGACGAACAAGCCATTGTACTGCATGCGGTCCCATAATCGCCTCATGATCATTCCCTCTTCTGGTTCGGCTGCTGCCTGCGATATTGGCTCGGCGATAAGCCCGTCCATTTTTTAAACACTTTCGTGAAATAGCTATGGTCAGAGTAGCCGACCATTCCGCTTATTTCCGAGATTGATGCCGTATCCCCACTTAACAGCTCCGCCGCTTTCTCGACGCGTACCTTATTGAGGTATTCGCTGAAACCATATGCATTATGGGATGCGAAGTAGCTCGATAGATAGGATGGGTTAAAATGAAAATGTTTAGCTACCTCCGTCAATGTGATCGGGTCTGCATAATGGCCATCAATATAAGCCAATATGAGCCCCATATTGACATTGCTCGGTTGCTGGCGCGCCGCGATGCATTGGTCTGCCTCTGTCATGAACGCATACAGCTGATTCGCTGCATGATCGGCCTGGCGCGCAACGTCGATGGATTTAAAATAAGCATATTTGCGCTCCTCCAGCTCCTTCACCTCATACCCCATATTGCCGAGCAAGACGGTCACATTAAAAATAATATTGCTCAGGAATGACTTGAACGCGAAAACGTCCATCGTATAATCGAGCGCCATGCTATGTACATGTTCTTCAAGATATTGAAAAGCCAGATCAAACTGCTTGCGCTTCAGCTGCTCCGTGAACTGGCTTAAGTCAAACTTATTCCCTTCGGCTGTCGGCTCCGGCAGCTTGTCTATCGTAAGCAATCGATGGTTCGGAAAATAAAAACGATAGTTCAGCAGCTTCGTGAAGCTTCCTCGAAATATTTGGCCGAGCTGGGCGAATGAAGTAAACGTATCACTCCACACCCATCCCGGTACGGCATGGGCAAGTGCTAGCTCCTCCGCCATTTTGCTTGCTAGTTGCTTCGTTTCCTCTAGCTCCTCAGGTTCGCCATTCAGCACATAAACGAGCTGCTGCTGGTTCGTGACGATTCGATGATACGGCAAATGCAGCCGCGCAGACTGCCACCAAGCATCAACAATGCCCGCTAATTGCTCCCCCTTAAGCTCATCTGATCCATTGGGCCGATGCTTGCTGTCAGCACCTAGCAAGACGAATGCCGAGTAAGGAAAAAGGTTGTTAATGGCCGATGGCTCGAAATCGATATCATACCCTGCAATCAACCGCTCCATTAACAACGTAACAGAAAGCTCTACTGCCTCGCCCTGCGGCTTCAACTGCAACGAAGGGATTTGGGCAGCCGTTCGCTTTAGTACCTGAAGCAGCTCCTGCGCATCCAGCTTCGGCTTCAGTATATAATCCGCCACCCCGCTCTGGAAGGTAGAGCGAACATAATGAAATTCGCCGAAGCTGCTTAACACGATAACCTCAATTTCGGGATACTTCTGCTTAATCGTGCGGGTCAGCGCTTCCCCATCCATAACCGGCATCACAATATCTGTAATGACGATATGCGGCTGCATCTGTTCGACCAGCTCCAGCGCCTCTTTGCCGTTCGACGCTTCACCGACGATTTGGAACCCTTCCTGCTCCCAATTCAGATAATGTTTTATTCCTTGCCTTATTAGAATCTCATCATCCACGATAATGATTTTGCATAACACATTGTTGTTCATTGTTAATTTCCCCATTCATCATAATGGCCAGCTCAAACTGTGGTTCTTATTATACCCGAAGCGCTCTGCTCCACAAGACGCAAAAAGGCGGCCCCTATGATTGGGTACCGCCTTCGGAAACATAGGCCTTATGCCTGTTTGCTCATTCAGAAACTCACAGCCGTGATGCTAATGCATGGTGTCCTGCTCCAGCACGCCGCCCGTTTGCTGAATAAGGTAGAATGCACGCTCTACGACATCTGCGTCGACCGTAGCCGTCAACGTTCCGTTGTGGCCTTCGCTAATGCCTTGTGCCCGCAATAGGTGCAGCTTCATAGCAGCTTCCCGTGCGCCAGCCTCTTTTGCGTAGGCCGCACGAATGCGAATGCCTGCTGCTGCAGAATCTTGCCCTTTGGTCACTGTTGCTTTGCTCTCTGGTCCGCTGCTGCTGCACGCTGCTGCGCTACATGATCCGCTTCGTCAGCGAACTCCTCCGAAAACTCCACATCTTCATTTTCACCAATCGGCAAATTGCCGAAGTTTACTTTTTCAAACTCGTTCTGAGCGTTTTGCTGATTTTGTTGGTTCTTATTGAGATTAGCCATTGTGTTGTTGCCTCCTATTGGTTGGTTCGGTTCGTTGCGAACGCTTATAGGATAAGCTGCCTGTCATTGAACTATACGCTAGAGTGACAACCAACCATTTCCAATGTGCCAATCCATCATTCATAGCAAAAAGACGCCTCAGCAGGCAATTAGCCTGTGACGCGTCTCTCCCACATCTCTTTAAACCGCAGGCTATTCGCCCCGGAACGCTTTCTTCATCCGCTCAAAGATGGATTCGTGATGCTCCTGTTCTGGTGCAGCAGCGCCGCCTGCTAATCCGCCAAGCTGGCGCAGCAATTCCTTCTGCTCGTCGCTAAGCTTAGTCGGCGTTACAACCGTCACTTTAACATGCTGGTCGCCTGTGCCATGTCCGCGAAGCTTCGGCACCCCTTTGCCTTTCAAACGGAAATAAGTGCCCGTCTGCGTGCCAGCTGGAATCTTCAGCTTCACTTTCTCGGATAACGTCGGCACCTCGATCTCATCGCCAAGCGCCGCTTGCGCGAATGACAATGGCACCTCGCAGTAAATATCATCGTTCTCGCGGTCGAAGAACTCATGGCGCTTCACGCGAATGACAATGTATAGATCGCCCGATGGACCGCCGCGCAATCCGCCCTCGCCCTCACCCGTCAACCGGATTTGAGCGCCGTCGTCCACGCCGGCTGGAATGCGCACGTTGATGCGGCGTTGTTTTTTCACTTTGCCTGCGCCGTGGCAGGTCGTACATTTTTCTTTGATCACTTTGCCCGAACCGCTGCAATTGGAGCAAGCACGGCGGTTAACCATCCGGCCAAACGGCGTATTTTGCACAACCTCTTGCTGGCCAGTGCCGCGGCATACGGTACAGTTCTCAGGCTTCGTGCCGGCTTTCGCGCCCGAGCCATGGCAAGTATCGCAAGATTCCGTGCGAGGAATCGTAATTTCGGTTTCTTTGCCGAATACCGCTTCCTTAAATTCGATTGTCATCGAATATTGCAAATCGTTACCGCGCTGTGGCGCATTCGGATCGCGCCGGCCGCCACCGCCGCCGAAGAACATATCGAAAATATCGCCGAAGCCGCCGCCGAAATCACCGCCGCCCATGCCACCGAATTGGTTAGGGTCAACGTGGCCATGCCGGTCATACGTATCACGCTTGCCGTCATCGCTCAAAACGTCATATGCTTCCTTGACTTCCTTGAACTTCGTTTCGGCATCTGCCGCCTTATTGACGTCCGGATGGTATTGGCGAGCCATCTTGCGGTACGCCTTCTTAATGTCTTCGCCGGATGCGCTTTTGTCCACGCCCAGCACCTCATAATAATCGCGCTTATCAGCCAATTTCTCTCACCCCCATGTTGTGCCCAGCACGCGGAATGCGCGCATGAACATAAGGATAGGCCAAAGCCAGGTCATGCCTGGCTTTGACCTATCACCGCCTATCACTGGTCGAAGCTTATTTTTTGTCGTCTACAACTTCATAATCTGCATCAACGACGTTATCTTTTCTCGCCGAACCTGCGTCGCCCGCTTCTTCTTGCGGTGCGCCTTGGCCTTCTGCAGCAGCTTGCTCATACAGTTTAACCGACAGCTGTTGTACGATCTCCGTCAACGCTTCTGTAGCAGCCGTAATTTCTTCGAGGTTTTCGCCTGCGAGCGCCGCTGTTACTTTCTCTTTCGCTTCTTCCGCTTTTGCAATTTCGCCTGCGTCAACTTTGTCGCCAAGTTCTTTGAGCGTTTTGTCAACTTGATATACGAGTTGGTCAGCGTTGTTTTTCGCTTCTACGAGATCGCGGCGTTTTTGGTCTTCCTCCGCATGAAGCTCAGCGTCTTTCATCATGCGTTCAACTTCGTCATCGCTCAAGCCGCTCGACGAAGTGATCGTAATTTTCTGGCTCTTGCCTGTGCCTTTATCCAGTGCCGATACGTTTACGATACCATTGGCATCGATGTCGAACGTAACTTCGATTTGCGGCACGCCACGTGGCGCAAGCGGAATGTCGTTAAGGTTGAAGCGGCCAAGCGTTTTGTTGCCAGCAGCCATTTGGCGCTCGCCTTGCAGGACGTGAATTTCAACGCTAGGCTGGTTGTCTGCATACGTCGAGTATACTTGCGATTTGCTCGTCGGAATCGTCGTATTGCGGTCGATCATCTTCGTGAATACGCCGCCTGCTGTCTCGATACCGAGCGACAATGGCGTTACGTCGAGCAATACAACGTCTTTTACGTCGCCAGTCAATACGCCCGCTTGAACAGCAGCACCAAGTGCAACTACTTCGTCTGGGTTAACGCCTTTGTGTGGCTCTTTGCCGATCAGCTTCTTAACAGCTTCTTGAACAGCTGGAATACGTGTGGAACCGCCCACGAGTACCACTTTATCGATCTCCGAAGCAGACAAGCCGGAGTCGCTAAGCGCTTGGCGCGTAGGTGCGAGTGTACGCTCAACCAGCTGTGCGGACAGCTCTTCGAATTTCGCGCGCGTCAGGCTGAGCTCCAAGTGCTGAGGAACGCCGTCAACCATTGTAATGAATGGCAGGGAGATTGTGGACGTCAGAACGCCCGACAGCTCTTTTTTCGCTTTTTCAGCCGCATCCTTCAAACGTTGGATCGCCGCTTTATCTTTCGACAGGTCCGTGCCATGCTCTTTACGGAACTCGCTCACGAGGTAATCGATGATAACTTGGTCGAAGTCATCGCCGCCGAGACGGTTGTCGCCGCTCGTTGCTTTTACTTCGAAGAAGCCGTCGCCGAGCTCGAGGATCGATACGTCGAACGTGCCGCCGCCAAGGTCATAAACAAGAATCGTTTGGTCTTCTACTTTTTCAAGGCCGTATGCAAGCGCTGCTGCTGTCGGCTCGTTCACGATACGCAGCACTTCAAGGCCTGCGATTTTGCCTGCATCCTTCGTTGCTTGGCGCTGGCTGTCGTTGAAGTAAGCTGGAACCGTAATAACCGCTTGAGTTACCGGTTGGCCCAGGTAAGCTTCTGCGTCGGATTTCAGCTTTTGCAGGATAATCGCCGAAATTTCTTGTGCCGTGTATTCTTTGCCTTCGATTACTTCTTTGTGGCTTGTTCCCATGTGGCGTTTGATCGACATGATCGTACGGTCAGGGTTCGTGATCGCTTGGCGCTTAGCTGTTTCGCCGACGATACGCTCTCCGTCCTTCTTGAAGCCAACGACCGATGGAGTCGTGCGGTTGCCTTCCGGATTCGGGATAACGACGGCTTCGCCGCCTTCCATTACTGCCACGCAAGAGTTTGTTGTGCCAAGGTCAATACCGATTACTTTACTCATCGTAATAGCCTCCTCAATATATAAAGCTTAATTTATTTGTTTAATCTGTATAGGCAAGCAGATTAGCTGCTAACTTTAACCATTGCTGGACGCAGCACTTTATCTTTCAGCATATAGCCTTTTTGCAGTTCTTCCAGTACGGTGCCCTCTTCGTGCTCTGCAGAAGGCTCCTGCATCACCGCTTGGTGGAACTCAGGATTAAACGGCTCGCCTACGACGTTCATCGGAGACAGGCCCTCTTGCTCAAGCACCTGATTGAACTGTCTGGAAACCATGTCAACGCCTTTGGACAATGCATCAAAATCGCTATTTTGCTTAGCGGCATTAATGGCACGTTCAAAATTGTCTACGACCGGCAGCAGCTCCGTCAACAGCTTCGACGTTGCATACCGAGCGAGCTCTTCTCTTTCCTTTATGGTACGGCGACGGAAATTATCAAAGTCCGCCTGCGCGCGTAAGTATCGTTGTTGATGCTCTTCAATCTGCTGCTCGAGCTCGGCGATGCGCGCTTCGCTTGCCGATTGTGCCGCCGTTTCCTCTTGCGATTTCCCAGCTACATTCTGTTCTTCGTTATGTGCTTGCTGCTCTTGTTCTTCTACATTCGTCACGGTTGATTGATCCTCCGTTATATTGTCATTCGCACTCATCTTGCTCACCTCCTTAACGTGCCCGCTGTAAGCTGGGCGATATGCACGATCGTGGCGCGCTCGAACCTGCTTCGTTATCGGTACCATCGGGACAACAGCATCGCCATGTCCTTGGAAACAATCTCGAGCAATCCGATCACTTTGCCATAATCCATCCTAGTTGGGCCCAGTATGCCAATCGTGCCAAGCGATTGCCCATCAATCGCATAGGTTGCTGTGATTACACTGCATTCATTTATCGCTTCATGCTCATTCTCCGTGCCAATTCGCACTTGAATGCCTGTGGGCGCTGAAGAAAGCATACGCGATAATGTCGGTGTCTCATCAAGCAAATCAAGCAACGTCTTCACTTTATCGACGTCCTTGAACTCCGGCTGCGTGAGCATATTCGTCGTTCCACCCAAGTAGACACGCTGTTCGGTTTCTTCGCCAGCTGGCAATGCCCGCTCCAGCATGTTCAGTACGCTCTCGTAATGATCGACGTAACGGCTCAGTTCCTGGCCAACCTCCGTATACAACTTGGAAGTCAACCGCACCATTGGCACGCCTGCGAGCTTTGCGTTCAAGATATGCACGGTCTTCTCTACATCCGACATACTCATGCCTTTCGGAAGAGAGACCATCCTATTCTCCACATGGCCCGTATTCGTCACGACAATCGCGACAGCACTTTCAGCGTTAAGTGGAACGAGTTGAAAATGCTTCAGTGAATGGTTAATCGATTCAGGGCCAAGCGCAATAGACGTATAATTCGTCATATTTGCAAGAATGGTCGCCGCTTGCTGCGTGACCTGCTCCATCTCTGTCATGCGTTCGGCGAAAAACGAACGGAAATTCGTAACTTCCTTCTCGTTCGACTCGCCAAGCCTGACGAGATGATCCACATAATATCGGTATCCTTTGATCGAAGGGATACGCCCCGCCGACGTGTGCGGCTGCTCCAGAAAACCAAGTTCCTCAAGGTCAGACATCTCATTACGAATCGTTGCCGGGCTAAAACCGACGTCTCCCCGCTTAGAAATGCTGCGAGAACCGACGGGCTCGGCCGAACGAATATAATCGTCTATTATGGCGTTTAATATCATGCGTTGTCGATCCGTTAACATCCGAACCCCTCCTCTTGATCTCCTGCTCATGCTGACTAATCGGCTGCCCCTTCGATCGTTAGCACTCATTGTCGTTGAGTGCTAATCGTCAATACAAAAATACCAAACCAACTTGACGATTGTCAAGTCAGTTCAGTACTTTAAGCACAGCTATTTCGTCGCAATTTTTTTGCTTCGGGCAATTTACGCAGTCTGTCCATACTTTTTCGGGAAAAATCTCTTTATCAACTACATTAAAACCGTTCTTAACGAAGAAACGATCCTCATAGGTCAGTGCCATTACTTTAGTTAAATTCTGCTCGCGCGCTTGTTCAATCAGCTTATCGACGAGTTTGCTGCCTATGCCAAATCCCTTGTAGCCATCTGTGATGCCCAGGGAGCGGATTTCAACGAGATCCTTGCCAAGCTGGCACAATGAGCCACATCCGACGATGACGCCTTCAACCTCAGCTACGACGAAGGTTCCGATTAGCCGCTTTAGCGCTTCTCTGCTTCGAGGGAGCATAATTCCTTTCTCTGCGTAGCCGCTTATTAGATGAAACAAGACTTCGACATCGTCTTCTGTTGCTGGTCTGCAGGTACATACCGCTTGCATCATTACGCTCGTCCCCTCCACTCGTCGCCAAGGTGCAATCCTCTCACAACGCCGATTTTTAAAAAAGAATATGTATAAATATACATCAAAACGAATGAATGCTCAATAGCCAATTTTAAAAGCTTCAATTGATTAGTTCTATAAGTAAAACACCCGCTCCACATTGTGCGAAACGGGTGCATCTAATCCTTGCAAGCTTATGAAAATGTGGTGGCCATCCGCTATTCCACCGTCGCGGGCAGCACACCAACAAAGGCTCCGAACACCTCGTTGCCAAGCGGAATGCCTTGCTCAGTCAGCCGATAGCCGCGGTCCGGCGTCGCTTCCAGCAAGCCTTCCCGGACAAGCCGTTCAAGTATGCTTCCGAATACGCCCTCCATCGTACGGCCAGGGAACTGTGCTTCGAATGCCGCACTGCGAACACCTTCAAGCAGCCGCAAGCCGACCATCATAAAGTCTTCCATCGCCTCGGGCTCTGAGATCGGAGTCGTCTCCAATCGTGGAAGCCTCGCAAGCGCCGCATCGATGAAAGGCTGAACGCCTTTAATGTTCAAATGCCGCTCTCCACGCGCATAACCGTGGGCACCTGCACCTAAGCCGTAATAAGGCTCATTGCGCCAGTACGTCGAGTTATGGCGGCTCTCAAGGCCTGGAATCGCAAAATTGCTAATTTCATAATGGCGGTAGCCCG
Organism: Paenibacillus sp. MMS18-CY102; assembly: GCF_009789195.1. Classification (GTDB taxonomy): domain Bacteria; phylum Bacillota; class Bacilli; order Paenibacillales; family Paenibacillaceae; genus Paenibacillus_T. Next base: position 157,403 of record NZ_WSTC01000005.1, read on the forward strand.
CTTCCTTCAGCTTGTTCATGACGACCATAAACATCGCAAGCTCTTCATCTTCGGTTGGAAGCGGCAGCTCGTTCCGTTCATACAGCTTGTGGAACAGCGTGTTCTCCTCCACCTTCAAGCTGTACAACGAATAATGGGTCAAGCCTAGCTGCAGTGCTTTGTCCACGCTCTCTGTCAACAGTTCGACCGTCTGCTTCGGCAACCCGAACATGAGGTCGATCGACAAATTCGTAAAACCAGCCTTCTTCGCGTTGTCGATGCTCCGGTAAACATCATCGATATTGTGAATCCGGCCAATGCCAGCGAGCAAGTCATTATCGAACGACTGCACGCCGAAGCTGATACGGTTTACGCCGCCAGCGTACATCGCAGCCAATTTCTCCGGATCAGTCGTGCCAGGATTAGCTTCCATCGTAAATTCTACATCTGCCGCAAGCGGAAAATGGCGATGGACCGACGCAAGAAACCGCTCCATCTGAGGAGGGGTCAGCACAGTCGGCGTACCGCCGCCAACGAATACGGTGTCGATCCCTTCAGGCGACAGCGCTTCTACGGTAAGGCGCATTTCATTCTCAAGTGAATCAAGGTAAGCGTCTACCGGCTGCCCTTTTAATACAAAAGAATTAAAGTCACAGTAGTGGCACTTATTCGTACAGAACGGGATATGGATGTAAAGCGCTCTTGGTGCATGTGTAAGCATGGGCGCTATGCCCTCCTTGCTTGACTGTTACGACTGTTCGCAGTCGTTTCAATCGATAAGATATGAAAAACAGGAAGAGCTACGCTCTCCCTGTCAGCTCGAATGACGGAGGATCAATCCTCGTCGATTTTCAGGACCGCCATGAACGCTTCCTGCGGCACCTCGACGCTGCCGACCTGCTTCATCCGCTTTTTGCCTTCTTTTTGCTTCTCCAGCAATTTGCGTTTCCGGCTAATGTCGCCGCCGTAGCATTTGGCCAATACGTTTTTGCGCATCGCTTTAACCGTCTCACGGGCAATGACCTTTGTTCCGATCGATGCCTGAATCGGCACCTCGAACATTTGGCGAGGGATAAGCTCTTTCATCTTCTCGCAAATCGCCCGGCCGCGGTGGTACGCGCGATCGCGGTGAACGATGATTGACAAGGCGTCAACTTGCTCGTTGTTTAACATAATATCCATCTTCACAAGGTTCGACTGGCGATAGCCTGCCAGCTCGTAATCGAAGGAAGCATAGCCCTTCGTACGCGATTTCAACTGGTCGAAGAAGTCGTAGACAATCTCTGACAGCGGAATTTCGTACGTCAGTGTTACGCGGTTCGTGTCCAAATATTCCATGTTCACGTACTCGCCGCGCTTGCCTTGGCAAAGCTCCATAATGGCACCTACGTAATCGTTCGGAACGATGACGGATGCTTTTACATACGGCTCCTCAACAAAATCGATCTTCCCGACTTCCGGGTAATTCGACGGGTTGTCGATTTGGAGCACATCGCCATTCGTTTGCGTGACATGATAAACAACGCTCGGCGCCGTCGTAATGAGCGGAATGTTGAATTCGCGCTCAATCCGTTCTTGAATAATCTCCATGTGCAGCAGTCCGAGGAAGCCACAACGGAAGCCGAAGCCAAGCGCTGTCGACGTCTCTGGCTCATAACGCAAGGAAGCATCGTTAAGCTCCAGCTTCTCGAGCGCTTCACGCAAATCGTTATAATCCTGCGTTTCGATCGGATACAGACCGCAGAATACCATCGGGTTAATTTTCCGGTAACCTGGCAGTGCCTCAGGGGCTGGACGCTTCGCTTCTGTGACCGTGTCGCCGACACGCGTATCTTTTACGTTCTTGATGCCCGCTACGACGAAGCCTACGTCCCCTACAGCCAGCTCGTCCACGATGGACATGCGCGGCTTAAACGCGCCAACTTCGATAACTTCGAATTCGGCTCCGGTCGCCATGAAGCGGATTTTCTTGCCTGCTTTGATGCTGCCGTCAATGACGCGGACATAGACGATAACGCCTTTGTACGGGTCATAGTGGGAGTCAAAGATTAGCGCTTTCAGCGGATCATCTGGATTGCCCGTAGGCGCTGGCACCTTCTGTACCACCTGCTCCAAAATCTCCTTGATGCCGATGCCCGCTTTGGCCGAAGCCAATACCGCATCGCTGGCATCGAGGCCGATAACGTCCTCGATCTCTTGCTTCACCCGCTCAGGCTCTGCGCTAGGCAAATCGATCTTATTGATGACCGGCAAAATTTCCAGGTTGCTGTCGAGCGCCAGATAAACGTTGGCAAGCGTTTGCGCTTCAATGCCCTGTGCGGCATCGACTACAAGCAATGCACCCTCGCAGGCTGCCATGCTTCGCGACACTTCGTACGTGAAGTCGACATGCCCTGGCGTATCGATCAGGTTCAAAATGTACTCTTCGCCATCATCGGCTTTGTAGCCCAAACGAACAGCCTGCAGCTTTATCGTAATGCCGCGTTCTCTTTCCAAATCCATCTGGTCGAGCACCTGCTCCTGCATTTCACGCGAGGAGAGCGCTCCCGTAAATTCCAATATACGATCCGCCAACGTCGATTTCCCGTGGTCGATATGTGCGATAATGGAAAAATTCCTAATTTTCTTCTGTCTTTCGCGAACGTCCGCCATGCGTAACCCCCACACTGTCTAAGTGCTAACTATCCTTTCGATTATAGCAGTAATGGGACGAAGCGGCAACGGATGTGCTCCGAAGCCGCTTCATCAATTTGCTTTTTCTATTGTGCGCTAGTCCATAATGCCGTCGAAAACAGATACGAACAGCCGTATTCCCCCGCTCGATACCGATTGCAGCACGCCTGCCGCTCCATCTGCCAATCGGTTAACAGCTGGCTCTTCTGAATCATAAGGCACGCTAGGCAAACGCTCGGATCCATTGGCGCTCCGGCCATCCCATTCGCTCTGTCCTGTTGGCTGCTGCATTTGCGCTTGTTGCTGGGAACCATTGCCGGTTGCATGGTTTGGGCTGGATTCGGTGCCAGAGGCAAGATTGCCTTCGCTATTGTTCACCGGTGCATAACGCTGCACAGTGCTATTTACGGCAGGCGTTTCCACGTTCTCGCCCACCGGACCGTATACATTGTTAATGCCGCGGTCAGCCGTATCGAGCCCATATACGATTAACAACGCGATCGCCCCTCCTGCCAGCGCCCATTTCCAGCCATCCCGTTTCATGCCCGTTCCCTGCCTCTCTGCGGCTTTTGCCGCCATTTCACGTTTATTATGCTGTGCCGCCTGCACACTAACTTACTTTCATTTAGCTTTCTTTTGGCGCTACTGCTTTTTTGGCATCGCCCCAATAAATTTGCGCAATAACTTTGGCCAGTGCATCTGCCGTTCGGTACGACTCTTCTAGCGTATTGTCCACGCCGCCGATCTCAATTAACACGCTACCAGGCGACAATGATTGGTTGTACTCCCCGTTGCCATCCTTGGATGTCTTGCCCCATACGCCTCGCGAAATGCCCGGATATTGTTTTTCTAGCGCTTCATGGATTTCAGAGGCAAGCTTTTCATTTTTGCGCCAATTCGGATTTTCCTGCCCGATGATGAAGAACACCTGGGCATAGTCTTTCCCTTTGATCGTAGTTGTCGTATATTTTCGTTTCTGCGAATCGCGATGGATATCAAATATAAACTTCAAATGACCATTGGAAGCGAGCGCATCTTGCACTGTTTTGCGCGAATATTTGTAGGAGAGCACCCATTTATAATTTTTAATGGCTGTCGGATAATCGACCTTCGAAGTTTCGGTGCCTATGCCAAGGCCGTCAAGCTTCTCCGCTAACCGTTTTCCAAGCAAGGAGACGTTCTGCTTCGTCGAGGTGGGATCATTGCCAGTTCCGCCTACTACCGGGAACCACGACTCCCGGCTATGGGAATGATAAATAAATACGGCTGGATCATCTTTCGTTGAAGGTGATGGCGTTGCCGGCTCCTCTTTCACGCCTTCATCGCCGCCAGGCTCACTGCCAGCGCCATGTTCCGTTCCGTTATCCGGTGGCGTGCCCAGCTCTCCGCTGCCCACCGATGAGCCGTTGTTTCCAGTATCGCCTTCACCCGCATGACCGCTGCCTTGCGAAGCAGTATCGTTAGGAAGAGGAGCTTGGTCATCTGGCTGGACTACTGTGTCGCTTCCAGACCCTTTGCGAATCAAATAAGGCTCGTCCGTCGCCATGCCCGGAAATTCGCGAGCAAGCAAACTTTTAGGATCATTCGGATTAACATCCGTTACTAACCGCATCAAAAACGCACTGACCTGCTTGCCCGACAACGCGGTGTCACCCTGATGTTCAGACGTGAAAGCAGGCACTTCCATCTCCAGCATGTCCGAGAAAAACGTTCCCGAAACATTAGCAGCAAAGCCTTTCATCGTTGAGACAGGTGAAGCAGCTGTCCGTTGATGCAGCATATCTCCAAGCCCGATCGCCAAAAAAAACGCCATCGAACAGATCGACAGCAGCGCGAATGTGCGGCCCGTCACGAGCAGTTGCCTCCATTTTCGGCTTCCGCTACTCCAATTGAACGTTACGATCATTCGTTTCATCGTTGCCCAGCCTCCCTATCAACCGCTCTTAGTCTGTTACTAACTTATGAGAATAAGAGAGAGGCTAGAACTAGGAATAGGAGGCATGGACAAAAAAGAAGAGGCGCGATCGCATCGCACCTCTAGTAAAAACTAACCCATCCAATCAATGTGTATATGCCGCTACATTCGACGTATCCACTGCGTCATGCAGCGAAGCATTCAAGCCGCTGGCAATAATGTTCGCAATGTCTTCAATGAATTGGTCGATTTCCTTCGGCGTTACGATAAGATCATGGCCGAGCGGCTGAAGCACTTCACGGACAAGCTGCAGGCGCTCGTTCTCTTCCATTTTGTGCATCAAGCCCATAATTTGAGAACCGCTATTCGCAGCATGAGCAGCTAGATGGTCCTCTAGCAATCGCATGCAATCGTTCACAATGTTAGAGGCAAACACGACCGTCGGTACGCCTATCGCGATGCAGGGAACGCCAAGAATCTCTTTGGTCAGCCCCTTGCGCTTATTTCCGATGCCTGAACCCGGATGAATGCCTGTGTCGGCAATCTGAATTGTCGTATTGACCCGCTCCAGCGCCTTCGAGGCCAGCGCATCAATCGCAATTACCGCATCAGGGCGCGTTTTCTCTACAATGCCCTGCACAATTTCGCTCGATTCAATGCCCGTAATGCCAAGCACGCCAGGCGCCACTGCGCTTACTGCTCGATACCCAGGCGCTACTTGGTCGGGCATCAGCTCGAAGAAGTGGCGGGTAACCATTACGTTCTCCACGACAAGCGGGCCAAGCGCATCAGGCGTCACGTTCCAGTTGCCCAAGCCTACAATTAGTATGCGGGCTGATTTGCCGACACCTGCCCGTTCTAGAAACGACTCGAATTCCTGTGCGAAACGCGTCGCAACCTTGTCCTGCAGCCCCGTATCTTGATTGCGAAGCCCGGGAACCTCTAACGTGACATACCGTCCTGGCATTTTGCCTATCGCTCGCGAGCCTTGCTCGGTCTGCACATGCACACGGGAAACTTTGATGCCATCCTCATCCAGCAATTCTGACAGCACACCTGGTATCGGCCCGCCATTGGCTGTCTCTGCAAGCTCCTTTGCCTCCAACGCTAGATCGGTGTGAACGGCATATTGCCGCAAATCGAGATGATCCATATGTCGTACCTGCCCCTTCCTTATTTGCCTTTAGTGTGCGATACACAGATGTTTTCTATTCGAAATTGCTAATTTCACTCGATTACAGTTACGACTTGTGATACAATTCTTTAGATGTTATCTGGACAACAAGTCCGTGTACTATTGCTTTTTGGACCTGCCCATGATAAGATATTTTAAGTTGTGTTGCAGTATTGGGTTTTTTCCCTTTTTACAGGAGGTGAATGTGATGCCAAACATTAAATCTGCTATTAAACGCGTGAAAACAAGCGAGAAACGTCGCGCTCTGAACGCTTCGCAAAAATCCGCTCTTCGCACGGCCGTTAAATCCGCAGACCAAGCGATCGCCGGCACGGACGTAGAAGTTGCTAAAGCAGCACTCGTCGCTGCTTCGAAGAAGCTTGACAAAGCGGCTACGAAAGGCCTGATCCATAAAAATGCGGCTGCCCGCAAAAAATCTCGTCTTGCTAAGAAGCTGAATGCCCTTTCGGCACAAGCTTAATGAATGACGGCTCCTACGTTCTTCGGAACAGGGAGCCGTTTTTTCATGGGCAATAACAGAAAAAAACCGCTGCACCTTCCCGAAGGCAGGCGCTAGCGGCTTGCATTTTGCATGAAATATCCATCAATCCTTAGCTTCTCGCCTGCCGCTGCTGTTGAACATTTCCGAAAGATAGCAGGAATAGCTCCAAACCGAGCGTCTTATCAATTTGCCCCGTTTTCATCCGATAATCTAGCTCTGCTAACTCCCCTAACTGCTTACTCAGCCCCGCAATGGAAAACTTCGCCGCTTTTTCCGATGCCAGCTTAACCCGAAATGGATGGACACCAAGCTGCGAGGCCATCTGCTGGGGAGAATACTGTTGGCCCGACAGCTCCTTTACTTGCAGCATAAGCCTCAGTTGGACCGCTAGAAGCGCTGCAATCTTAATCGGCTCCTCACGGCGCTGCAGCAGGTCGCGATACAGCTTGAGCGCCTTGCTGGTCTGCATGCTTGCTATGGCATCAATTAGGGCAAATACATCCTCCTCGACCGTCGAAGCGGTCAGCAGTTCCACGCTCTGAGCGTCTATCGTTCCATCCACCCCTGCATGCAGGCACAACTTGTCCGTCTCTTGGGATAGCTGCTGCAGCCGATTGCCGGTACGGGCAATTAACAAATCAGCTGCCTCCTCCGTCATTACCCGCTTCTGCTCTGTCGCTCTTCGAATGACCCATCGGCGAAGCTCCGGCCCATCCAGCTCATTAAACGCGATCAAAGCATTCTGGTCCTTGAGCTTCTTCACAAGCTTCCGCCGCTCATCAAGCTTCTCCGCATATACAAGAAATAAAATGACCGTCGTTTCAGATGGCTGTTCAATATAGTCCAGCATCCGCTCGACGCGATGCTCGATCTTGCCTTCCTTAGCGTTCGCACCTGCTGCCGCAAGCACCGACGCATCTCGAATAATAATGAGCTTGCGCGCTACGAAGAACGGCATCGTCTCCGCCTCAGCAGCAGCTTCTTCAATTGCAATTTCCGATGTATCAAACTTTACGATCCCCAGCTCTCGCTCATCTGGCTGAAACAGCTTGTCCGCCAGCAAATTCGCGAATTGCTCGATTCTATACCGATCACTGCCATAAGCGACATAGACTGGACGCACGCTGCCACTATTGATCTGCTTAATCGCTTCCTTAGCTTCCATCTGCCGACTCCCCCTGCATTCGTTCATCAACAAAGGGATGGAGTACGAGCCTCCATCCCTCTGTCCCTGAACATCTATATAAACATCCTCCGTGCGGGTCCATGGTACCAGCCGCGGAGATGGTCATACGACGTCAAGGTCTCGTCGCTGACGCCTTCCATATACTATACGCAAGACCATCAGCAAGTGTGCCGATTGATTATACTTTTGTTACCGACCAGGTTGCTACATCCACCTTATAGTGTGTCGTTTGGCCCGCGGCATCCTTCACCTCGAAGAAAAGTGCCTTGCTGTCATCTGACCAAGAAAGGTTGCTCGTTTCACCCGATTGTTTGGTGCCTTCATACATGACCGTACCTTCTTGGACGGTATAAATATATACAGCACCTTCCATGATTGCAGAAGCGTACACGCCATCCGGCGAGTTCGTCACATTAGACACAGGGGCGGTCGAAGCAGTGCCGTTGTCCATAATGCTCATCGCTTGGCCGTATTGGTCTTTGGCGATCGTTGCAACACTCTTCTGTTCGCTTGTAGTCTCATCAGCCGATGGCGCTAACGGCGCATCTTCGTAGCCGGCTAATCCCTTCTCTTGGGGGAGTGAGTTTTCCAAATATGGCGTCACTCTCTCGATCTTATCCGTTTCACTAACATCAGTTTTGCCGACAGCTTGGCCTGATCCATAATCTTGCTGATTACCGGAAAGAGGGCGATACCCCGTTCCTTCATCGCTGCCTCCTGCACTGCTTGGGGATTCGGTCCGAACTTCAGTACCGTCCTTCTTTTGCATGCTCTCTTGACTAATAAAGTCACCATTATTGTCTTTAATAGAGGCCTTAGATACAGGCTCCGAAGCAGAGGTAGCCGAAGGCGATTCCGTTGTCGCCGTATCGCTCTTCTCATCCATGCTAGGCTGAATCGGATTATACATCACAAGGAACAAACCCGCGACGATGCCTGCGGCAACTACACCGCTAACTGCCGGCCAAGAAACACGCTTAAACCAGCTGCCCTCGCGGCGTCGAGGCGCTCTACGGGCAGCAGGCTCGGCAACCTCTGCCTTTACTTCCGAATCATTATGGTTAACTGCCGCCAGCTCAATCTGGTCAAGCTGCGGCATAATCGAATCCACGATACTAAAAGCAGGCACTACCTTAGGCAAGCTTTCCAGCTCGGTAGACAATCGCTTCAAACGATCAAACATATCGGCGCAATCCGAGCAATGCCGTGTATGGGCAGTGAGCATTTCTGCTTCATTCTCACTCAAGTCACCATCTAGCTGCCGTTGCATGAAATCCATCACCTCTTGACATGTCATCCTCGGACACCTCCTTTCTGGTAATCATGAAGTAGCGATTGAAGCTGCTGCCTTGCCCGGAATAGATAAGATTTGACCGTATTCAACGGCAAATCGAGAGAGTCCGCAATTTCATTATAAGAAAAATCTTGTAAGTAACGCAGTACGACGACGGCTCGATGATGCTCAGGCAGCTTATCGATTGCCTCGCGTATATCCTGCGCAACGTATGTGGACAAAACATCGTCCTCCACGTTCCCCTTCTCCCGGAACACGAGATCATGTTCCTCAATCGATACCGTTGGCTTGTTACGCCTGAACTTGTCTATGCATATGTTTGTTACGATCCGTTGTATCCACGTTTTGAATTGCGCCTTCTCTTCATATGATTGAATCTTTGTATAAATACGGATGAGCGCCTCCTGTGCTGCGTCCATCGCATCCTGCTCATTATTCAATATATAATAGGCTGTCCGGTACACATGAGTTTCAATCTCGCGCAGCAGCGTGATGAGCGCATCGCGATCGCCCGATTGAGCCGCTCGTATGAGACTTGGCTCCACCAATGGAGCTTCCCCCTCTCATGCAACCTTCCTGACGTGCTTGCCAGTGCAAAGGTTGCAGTTGTTCGAATTTATTTTGCGGAAATGTATGCCATCGATGGACACCATCGATTTCTCTCTACTAACCCAACCTATAGGATAGCAGAAAAGAAAGACGCCGTACATAGGCGCCCCTTACAGCATCTTACAAATTGTCCATCCACTTGTCGCGGCTCCAGCTTATAAACATCGTTCCATTAGGCGCAACGGCAAAACGTGTCTCGCCATCCCGATCTGTTCGCCACACGCCAGTGTGCGCAGCCGCAAGCCGTGCAAGCGTTTCGGGATGAGGGTGATGATACAAATTATCCTTGCCCGCCGAAACCACGGCGAACGCTGGCCGCCAATAAGCAAGCCAAGCAGGCAACGAAGAGTTTTTGCTGCCGTGATGGCCAGCCTTCAACACATCCAAGCAATGGTTATTGCTTTGTTGTGGACCAGCTCTCAAGCCAGCAAGGACAGCATTGCAGGGGATGCGCAACCGCTCCAATATCGCTGCCTCGGATGATTTGCCCGCATCGCCAGGCAATAGAAACGTTCTGCCATACATCGTCAACAGCAACGCAACGCTGCGCTCATTCTGGTCCTCGACATTAGGCAAGCCAGCTAGCGAACGAACCGGTCCCACTAGTTCACCTGGGGCTCTGTTTGCTTCCGCCGCACCAGTTAGGGCGGTGCCAGAAGCGTCTGGCCATAAGACGTCCATACGCGTCCCGCCTCCTAACCTCCAGCTCATCCCCGCTGCGGCGGGATACATCGGGATATGAAGCCTTAACGCTGTCTGCAGCAGTTTCTGCGCATCAGGAGAAGAATTGGATGTGCCATTCCACAGGATAGCTTGCACTGGCAGAGATTCAAGGACAGCTTGAAGCCCTCCAATATGGTCTTTGTCCAAATGCGTGATGACAACGATGTCCAGTGAATGAATGCCACGCTGTTTAAGTAACGGTACAAGCACTTTCCGTCCCACCTCGAACGGATCGTTGCGAACTCGCCACTGATCTTCTGGTTTGCGCAAATCAACCGTGCCGCCCCCGTCGATGAGAATGTGCTTCCCTTCACCTGTCCGTATCAGAATAGCATCGCCTTGCCCAACGTCCAGTACGCTTAATGAAGCCGTCCGCTGAAACAAATCCGGCAGCCACGCGAATGATAAGAGCACTGCAATCGCAGCCATTGCGGAAAGCAGCGCCATCCAATATCGCTGGCGAACAATCCGTACAGCCTTAACCAATCCTTCAGCAAGCGGCATTGTTGCATCATCACTAACGGCCAGATCAACCGCTTTAGCTCCAGATTTTTGGCTTCGTGCCAACAGGCGGGCAGCTGCAATTCCAATTGCTAGCACCGTATACCAGGCTGCCACCCACCATACTGGCGGCTTCGCCCATATCGTCTGCCAGCCACGCAGGGCAGCTGTATGCTCTACTAGCGTAAAGGTCAGCGTGTTTAGCGCCTCTGTTACAGTTGCCAGCCAGTGCCCGGCTACAGGCCATACAGGCTGCGCCACAAGCGATGCAGCGCCAAGCGGCATAACGATGAAGCTAATGAACGGCACAAGCACGAGATTAGCTGGAAGCGACAGCGGGTTCCATTGATTAAAATAGTAGATTGAAACAGGAAATGAAACGATTTGCGCGACGAACGTAACTGCAATGGCGTCTAGAAACATTTTGCCAAGGCGCCATTGTGGCAGCAACGCTCGAACAGGCGCAACACCTATAATCAGTCCCGCTGTCACGAGAAACGATAGTTGAAAACCAATATCCCTCACATAAGCCGGATTCCAAGCCAGCATGATAACAGCTGATGCCGCCAACAGATGCAAGCCATCCTTCAAGCGATTCGCTCGCGCAGCCAACAGCCCAATAACAGCCATCGTGCCCGCACGAATGACCGAAGGCGATGCTCCCGATAGCAGGACATATACAGGGGTCGCCCAGGCAAGGACGAGAAGCGAGCGCTCTCGCGTTAGCCGAAGCAAACGGAGGAACATATGGATAATGGCTAGAAATACTGCGACATGCATGCCCGAAATCGCTAGCACATGCGTTAATCCCAGCTCCGAAAACTGCCGAAACACATCAGGGTCCAACCCATCAATGATACCTAGCACTAACCCCTTCATATACCCCGTCTGCTTATCTCCATAAAGGGCATCCATGAGGCTGCCTAACCGCCTTCGAGCTTGATCGATTCGCCCTAAAAGCGTGTCAACGGTTATATGCCCATTAGGTTCGACAACCGCTTGCTCGGTCCCCTTCGTCCGTAATAGCCAATCGATATGGCTAATGCTGTGCAAATAGTTACGGTAATCGAACCCTCCCTCATTCGCAGGCCCTGGCGGCAGCTCTAATTGGCCATGAATGGCAATATGATCGCCTCTTTGCCATCGTCGCGCTTGTTGTAACTCGGACGGTTTCAGCAGCTTTAGTTGAACAAGCAGCCGTTCTTGGAGTTCGCGCGGAGTCTTCTCGCCTGAAATTCGCAGCTGCCCTGCACGTATCCGAAATCGAACGCTGTCACCATCGATCTCTACTGGTGAAATAATTGTCCCGTCCGCCTTAACATCATATGTGACTGGCGGATAGCTTCCCTCTGCGGCTGCAACCAGTCCAGGGAGCTCCGTCACTTTTCGGCTATCACTGTAATGCGCCCAAGCGCCACCAATGAGATAAGCGCCCAAACAAATGAGCGCGAGCTTTGAGCCCGTACGTTGAGCTAAACGTGCTGCCGCAAACAGCAGGGCAAGCCCCGCCCCGACAATGAGGTACACGTCCATTCGGGCAATTAATGCAATCCCCGCCGTCCAGCAAATCGCGAACCATAGAATCGGCCGATTCGTTAATAGCGGCACTAGCAAACCTCCTTTTGCATACGAAAAAAAAGAACCTCTTACACACACTCCAACAGTGCATGCATAAGAGGTTCTTCCTCTGGAATCAATCCAATCGATTAAGCCTAGTTATGAAATTACAGCACGCGATGTTTGGGCTGGCGCTTCATACGGATCAATCCGCCGGAAGTCGATGCCTTTTCGCTGCATTAACAAAGCTACTTTATCGCTATCCTTCAAATAAGGGCGATGAAATACGATCTCTCGGACGCCGCTATTGGCGAGCATGTTCGCACAAGTCCAGCAAGGCTGGTCGGTCACATAGACCGTAGACCCTTCGCGATCCGTCCGGTCCGTGAATAGCAGTAAATTTTGCTCAGCGTGAATCGTTCGGATGCAGCGTTCTTTCTTGATCATTTGTTCCGTCCCCTCAGCAGTGGACAGTTCATACTCTTCTACGATCATGCAGCCCGCTTCGAGGCAGTCCTCTACACCCATCGGAGCGCCGTTGTAGGCTGTGCCTAGCAATTTCTTCCCTTGCACGAGCACTGCCCCAACATGCCTTCTATTACAGCGCGAGCGCGTTGCTACCATATAAGCGATATCCATAAAATATGTATCCCAATCTTTGCGGGAAACATCGTTGCTTTCTGCCATCATTGTCGATTCTCCCCTTCCCCTTAGCTACAAAATATTGTCGCATATTTAGGGAAGGACGACAACATGCTCCCGCAGCTTCTCCAGCAGCTTCTGGCCGATGCCCTTAACGCGATCCAACTCATCCAGCGAACGAAATGCGCCATTGCGCTCCCGATCTGCCACAATAGCTTCGGCTTTAGCAGGCCCAATGCCCGGAAGGGCATCCAACTGCTCAGCCGTCGCATGGTTGATGTCGATAAGGCCATCCTTCGATTGGCGTTGCTCGGCATCCTTTATTGTCGTTGTACCTTCGTTTGGCCCATCGCTTGGATCATCGTTAGTTTGGCGGACAGATCCGCCTGTTAAGCCCGGCACTAGCTTGCCTTTATCCGTAGCCGAAGCATTAGGAGCTAACGGCAGCTCTTTTGCAACAACCGATTTACCTTCTTCTGCTGTTTGAATCGCTTCATATATGCCTTCATCTAATGTTTCCAATGGATTAGCTCGCCCGGCATCGATCTTCCATAGCCCTAATCCGACAAGAATAAGGCCGGCGCTAGTAATCATTAGCACGAGAAGTTGCCGCCTGCGCAAGAACATTGCCTTCCCTCCTCCAAAAAAATAATGAGCATGATGTCCGCGCTCCTGCGCATACGGTAGTAAGAGCATTCCAATGATCGATTTAACCATCCCGTCACAATGGCCAGATTTACCTTCATGTTAATCCTTTAGACAGGGGAGGGTTTCCGATGAATGTCGGGTTTATCGGTACTGGCAGCATGGGCAGCCTGCTCATCGGCGCATTCATCGCATCAGGCGCGCTAGAGCCATCTCAGATCGCCGCAAGCAACCGCACTTTCGCCAAAGTCGAGTGCTTGGCGGAACAATATCCCGGACTGCGCGCCGAGACCAATAACGCCGATGCGGCCAAAGGGAAGGATATTGTCTTCCTATGCATTAAGCCGCATGAATTCCGCTCCGTACTCGACGACATTCGAGGCAGCCTGCGTCCCGAACAGCTCGTGGTGTCGATTACTAGCCCCGTCATGCTCTGCCAGCTGGAAGACTGGCTGCCTTGCAAAGCTGCAAAGGTCATTCCGAGCATTACGAATCATGTTGGAAGCGGAGCAACGTTATGTATGTACGGGGACCGTGCCTCAGCAACTGACCGTAAGCGGCTGGAGCATCTGCTCAGCCACATTAGCGAGCCAATTCGGATCGACGAGCGCTACACCCGTATCGTTTCTGACCTCTCCAGCTGCGGGCCTGCCTTCTTCGCTTTCTTTGTCCAACGTTTCGTCGACGCTGCAGTTGAGGAAACCGGCATTAATCGCGCGGAAGCGATAGCCATTGCCAGCGCCATGATCCTTGGCACCGGCAAGCTGCTTACAGAAGGTGGAATGACCCCCGAGCACATACAAACACGCGTTGCGGTGCCAGGTGGCATTACCGCCCGTGCGCTCGAATTGCTGGAGCTTGACTGTGATGGCATGTTCAATCGTTTAATCCGTACAACACATGAAAAATATCGGGAAGATGTAGATAAAGTGCAAGCCTCTTTTTACGGCGAAGAGGTGAACGGCCAGTAACACGCTATGCTTTAGCGTGACCGGCCACTCACCTCTTCTGAGCTGGCTTATTCCATTATTCGTACGATCCGCCGACGAGCGGTCGGATTAGTTCGCAACGATATTTACGAGCTTGCCTTTAACAGCGATAACTTTGCGAACTGTTTTTCCTTCGATCGCTTGTTTCACTTTGTCGAGCTCTTTCGCGAGAGCTTCCATCTCTGCAACGTCCATGTCCGCTGCAATGGATACGCGATCAGCAATTTTGCCGTTTACTTGTACAACGATCTCAACCTCTTGATCGACCGTCCAAGCCTCCTCGAAGGTTGGCCACTCAACATACGTAACCGAAGTGTTATGCCCCAGCTTCTCCCACAGCTCTTCCGCGATATGTGGCGCGAGCGGCGACAGCATCTGAACGAAGTTTTCCATCGCCTTACGCGGCAGCTCTTCAGCTTTATAAGCGTCATTGACGAAGATCATCAATTGGCTAATCGCCGTATTGAAACGCAGGTTTTCGAAATCATCCGTTACTTTCTTAACCGTACGATGCCACGTCCGTTTGAACGCTTCGCTGCCGTCCCCGTCCGTCACCTTCGCATTAAGCGCACCGTCATCCCCGACGAACAAACGCCATACACGGTTCAAGAACCGGTAAGTGCCTTCAACCCCATTCGCATTCCAAGGTTTCGTCGCCTCAAGCGGCCCCATGAACATTTCGTACATCCGCAGCGTGTCACCGCCGAACTCGTTTACGATCTCATCCGGGTTAATAACGTTGCCGCGTGATTTGGACATCTTCTCATTGTTCGTGCCGAGAATCATGCCTTGGTTAACGAGCTTGTGGAACGGTTCTTTCGTATCGACTACGCCGATATCATAAAGCACTTTGTGCCAGAAGCGCGCGTACAGCAAGTGAAGCACTGCATGCTCCGCTCCGCCAATGTACAGGTCAACCGGCAGCCATTCCTTTTGCTTCTCTTTGGAGCAGATCTCTTGGTCATTGTGCGGATCGATGAACCGCAAGTAATACCAGCAGCTTCCCGCCCACTGTGGCATCGTGTTCGTCTCGCGGCGCGCCTTCATGCCCGTTTCCGGATCGATCGTGTTGACCCACTCCGTCACATTCGCCAGCGGTGACTCGCCTGTGCCAGACGGCTTGATCGCATCAACGTCAGGAAGCAGCAGCGGCAGCTCGGATTCTGGGACCGGCTTCATCGTGCCATCTTCGAGATGGAGAATCGGAATCGGCTCTCCCCAGTAGCGCTGGCGGCTGAACAGCCAATCGCGCAGGCGGTAAGTCGTTTTGCCTTTCCCTTTGCCTTCCGACTCCAAGCGCTCGATCATCGCTGCAATAGCCGGTTCATTCGCCAATCCATCGAGGAAGCCCGAATTCACATGCTCGCCATCGCCCGTGTAAGCTTCCGCTTGTACGTCGCCGCCCTTAATCACTTCCACAATCGGCAGGTCAAACTGCTTCGCAAACTCCCAGTCACGGCTGTCATGGCCAGGAACTGCCATAATCGCGCCTGTGCCATAGCCTGCCAGTACATAATCGGCAATCCAGACAGGCACTTTCGCACCGCTTACTGGATTGATTGCATAAGCCCCTGTGAAGACGCCTGTTTTTTCTTTGGCCAAATCGGTACGTTCCAGATCGCTCTTGCGTCCAGCCGCTTCCTGATAAGCCTTAACAGCCTCTTGCTGCTCGGCCGTCGTAATGCGCGCTACGAATTCATGCTCCGGTGCCAGTACGCAATACGTTGCGCCGAACAGTGTGTCCGGACGCGTCGTAAATACGACAAGCTCGTCCTCATGGCCATCGATCGCGAACGTTACCTCTGCCCCTTTGGATTTGCCAATCCAGTTGCGTTGCATTTCCTTAATGCTTTCCGTCCAATCGAGCTCTTCCAGATCCTCGAGCAAACGCTCCGCATATTCCGTAATTTTCAATACCCATTGGCGCATCGGCTTGCGAACGACCGGATGGCCGCCGCGCTCGCTCAAGCCGTCGATAACCTCTTCATTCGCCAGAACCGTTCCAAGCGCTTCGCACCAGTTAACAGGCACTTCTGCAACATAAGCAAGGCCTTTGTTATACAGCTGGATGAAAATCCACTGCGTCCACTTGTAGTAATCCGGGTCCGTCGTGCTGAACTCGCGATCCCAGTCATACGAGAAGCCAAGTGACTTAATCTGGCGGCGGAAGTTGTTAATGTTCTTCACCGTAATTTCGCGCGGATGCTCGCCTGTGTCGAGCGCATGTTGCTCAGCTGGAAGGCCGAATGCGTCCCAGCCCATCGGGTGAAGGACGTTAAAGCCGCGCATCCGCTTATAGCGGGAGACGATATCCGTTGCTGTATATCCTTCTGGATGGCCAACATGAAGCCCAGCCCCAGACGGGTAAGGGAACATATCAAGCGCATAAAACTTTGGTTTCCCTGCTTCCTCTGTCGTTGCAAATGTTTTGTTGGCATCCCAATAGCGCTGCCACTTCGGCTCGATAACGAGCGGATTATATCCTTGCTGAATCGTTTGGTTTTCTTGGCTCATAATTACGTGCTCCCCTCATAACTGTCCATAAAAAATCAAAAAACCTCCCGCCCTAGCGTATAATCGCTAGGGACGAGAGGTTGTTATTCCCGTGGTACCACCCTAGTTAGCGCGGACGTTCTTCGTCTTCGCTCACTCTATGCCCTTAACGCGGGCGAAACGGCATATAAATGCGGCTCCGAGGCGAGATTCGTCACGTGTGCGCACCGGCTTGCACCTACCGCCGGCTCTCTGAAGCGTACATTTGTGATTACTGCTCCTCTTCCTTGCCTTTTCTAGAACGATTATAGGAGAAGCCCCGCCAGATGTCAAGAATGAACTCCATCGCCAACTTATTGCCGGTCACAGGAATAAAGAACCCTTTTTTGCGGCAAACTAATACGAAAACGAAAAAAAATCCTTCATTTGCTCCTGAATCATTGACAGGGGCGCGTATATCAAGCTATTCTATCGTGTAGACCTTGTACAACAATATAGACAGGTGGTATGTGAAATGTCATTTAATCCGGTCATTGTCGATATCAAGGACTCCGGGGATTACAACAAAAAAGAGAAGATTTATCAGCTGATCGTTACGCTCGATGATAAATCGATTACTCGCTTCTTCCTGAAGAAGGATCCTGAATGGCAGCTGATCGACGTCGCTCGTCTGCTGAACATTCCTTGCCCCGTATGTCGCAAAGATTACTACTGCAGTTGCATGAAACGCCATTTGCCGAGACTCGAAGAGCAATTTAAATCGAAAATCGACAACTATCCAGAGCTTCTGGAACAAATTCTGTAAGTTGCAGTGTGAGTCACCCAAAAAAAGCCCAGGCATTCGGGCGGCAACCTTCGTTAGAAGGCTGTGCCGACCGGATATCTGGGCTTTTTTCGATGCACTTAACGGCTACTTCGTTGCAACATAGAACAATCGCTCGGCCGATTTCGGCGCTTCACCAGCCAACGGCTGCGCATCGAAATCTGCATATCGCTCTACTCGGGCAAATCCAGCTCGCCCTAGTGCATGCACGAGCCATTGGTCATCGTAAGCACGCTCAACATGCGTTTCTTCGATCCGGACAAACCGCCCGTCCTTATCGCTTCCGTCACGCGCGAAGATCGTCAGCGAATGCTCAATCTCTTGTATGGACTCGTCATACTCGCATGTCCAGATGTAAGCAACATCACGCTCGTCCAGCGTGAAAGGCTGCTCCGCCGCATACCGGCGGAATTGGTTGCCAGGGAGCACATCGAATAGAAACTTCCCGCCCTCACGAAGCCCCTGGAAGGAAGAGCGGAACGCTGCTTCCACATCAGCTGGTTCTGTTAAGTAGTTCAAGCAATCACAGAACGAAATGATCGTATCGACAGGTTCAGGCAGCTCCCATTCCCGCATGTCCTGTTGCAGCCATCGAATAGAACCGCTGTCCGGACGCACTGCGCGGCGCGGCGACTCATCCCATTTGCCCCGGCCAATCGACAGCATGTCCGCCGACAGGTCAATCGCAAACACATCAAACCCCGACTTCGCCAGCGGAATCGACAGATTGCCTGTCCCACAGCCTAAATCGACGACGGAACGGGGCATCAAATCTTGCTGCTCCCATATGGTTCTCGCGAAGCGCAGCCAATCCGCATAAGGCATATGCTCCATAAGGCGATCATAGACAGACGCAAATTGCCGATAAGCGGCCATAGGCTTTTATTTCCCCTCTTCTGCTGGGTTAGAAGCTTCTTTCAGCTTCGTCCAGTTCCCCTCTTGAATAACAACGCCCTCACGCATCAGCTTACCTAACGCACGCTTGAAAGCCGATTTGCTAATGCCGAACTTCTGTTTCACCAGATCAGCTGGCGTTTCATCCGAATACGGCATCGCACCGCCTGGGCGTTCACGCAGAAACGCAAGTATGCGGTCCGCATCCTCGATGCGCCCCACCTCTTTGCGTTCAACGAGAGACAGGTTGACCCTGCCATCCTCGCGCACGAACGTTACACGGGCACGGACACGTTCGCCAAGCCGCAGCGGGCGAATGCGCTCCGCTGCCGGAATCATGCCAAATGCGCCGAAGCCAAGCACGCCGCCATCAAGCAAAACAAATGAGCCCATCTGAAGCGTCTTCGTCACCCAGCCCTCGATCCAGCGGTTACGCCAATCGTCTGGCGCACGGAACACTTGTGCAGTCAGGTCCTCTTCGGCTGCCAGCTTCGCAATGAGCCGGCCTTGCTTATCGTTACGAAGCACGACATGCACCTCGTCACCGATGAGCGGACGGAAATCACGATTTTCCGGAAGCTCCGACAAGGGCAACAGAAGCTGCCTGCCAAGGCCAATTTCTAAGAAACAGCCTAGCTTGGAGTGAATATCCGCTACACGCAAACGCGCCATTTCCCCCAGTGTGATAAGAGGCTTGCGCATCGTCGCCGAGAGGCGGTCATCCGTATCGAAATAAAGGAATACTTCCACATCATCGCCTGGATTAGGCTTCTTGCCGATGATCTCGCTATAGTGCAGCAGCACGTCCTGCTCGCCATCTGTCACAAAAAAACCATAGGGCGACACTTCGCGTGCCACCCTTAGCTTAACGATTGTGCCTGCGATATGGCTCATGCGAACTCCACGACTTTCGCATCTGACCATAACCGCTCAAGATTATAATAATCACGCTCATCACGATGGAAGACATGTACGACGATATCGCCAAGGTCGATCAGCACCCAGCGGGCGGAATCCATGCCTTCGATGCCGCGTACGCGAACGCCGAGCAGCTCCGCTTGCTTGCGGATTTCAGTCGCGATTGCTTGTACCTGTACGTCCGAGTTGCCTTGGCAAATAACGAAATAATCGGCGACAAGCGAAATTTCTTTCAAGTTGAGCGCAACGATACGCCCTGCTTTCTTTTCCTCTGCTGCTGCTACTGTAGCTTCTAGCAATTGATCTGAATTAACTGTCATTCTTCAGCCTCCCGTAATTGTTGAATCATTGCATTCCGCGCGGCCACTGTCAGCGGGAATATCCGTTTTTCCTTTTCCAGCAAGAAAGAAATCGTCGAATCAAATCCTGCCAGAAGCGCCTTCTCCACGCTATGCTCAGCTTCTTGGCGGATTTTATCCACGCCCGGAAAGTCTCTTCCAGGCTCCATATAATCAGCGAGGCAAACGATTTTCTCAAGCAACGTCATCCCTACACGGCCCGAAGTATGGTAGCGAATAGCATCCAGCACTTCGGCATCCGTTATGCCGTAATCCCGCTCCGCTACGAATGCGCCTACCGGCGCATGCCATAGCTCCTTATCGTATTCTAGCAGCTCCTGAGGCAGCTGTTCGTCGGCAATAATGCGCGCCATGCGCTCCGTCGGCCAGTACTTGGCCACATCATGCAAGATCGCTGCAAGCTCCGCCCGCTCAGCGTCAGCGCCGAACCGCTGGGCAAGGATGATCGAGGTTTCCATAACGCCTTGCACATGCAGCCATCTCCGCTCTGGCATCTGCGCTTTTACCGATTCAATAATCGCTTCGCGATCCATACAACCCCTCCACTACAACCTCTTGATATACGGCATCGGGTACGAGATAGCGGATAGACCGTCCCGCTAGCAAGCGGGCTCGAATAGCTGTCGAAGAGATGCCGATGGGCGGCATGGATGCCATCGTGACCCGTTCACGAATCGGCACTGGCAATTTCGCCAAATCCACTAGCTCATCGGGCCGTTCAACGCCGATAAACCGGACTAATGCAGCCAGTTCTTCAATACGGTGCCACCGCGGCAGGTCATGGATGCGATCCGAGCCGATGATGTAATGAAAAGCGTACTCAGGATACGACTCCTGCAACGCCGAAACCGTATCAATCGAGTAGCTGACGCCGCCGCGTTCGAGCTCAATTGGCAGCGCTTGAAACTTTGGCTGGCTCTTAATAGCAAGCCGAACGAGGCGCAGGCGCGTCTCCGCATCCGTACCTTGTTCTCCTGCCTTCAGGGGCGGCACGTTCGTCGGAATGAACCACACCTGGTCAAGCCCGCATTGGTCCAGCGCTGTCTCAGCAGCAAGCAAGTGGCCCAGATGGATCGGATCAAATGTCCCACCCATGATGCCTACCTGCTGAATTCGGCTGCTGCTCGGCAAGGCATGATCTTGTCCGCCCAGCATTATTTGGACTTCGGCAACTCGATTGTTTTATGGTCGCGCGACTCTTTGTATAGAACGATCGTCTTGCCGATGACTTGAACGAGTTCGCAGCCTGAGCCTTGCGCAAGCTCTTGCCCGATTTCCTTAGGGTCATCGCCGCAATTGTTCAACACCGAAACCTTGATCAGCTCACGCGTCTCAATCGCCTCTTCGATATGCTTCATAATATGCTCGTTCGTGCCGCCCTTGCCAACCTGGAAAATCGGGGTCAAGTGATGCGCCAGCGAGCGCAAATGCCTTTTTTGTTTGCCTGTCAACATGTCTGTTCCTTCTTTCTGCTATCTGCTTCTTAAGTTACCGGAATGCGTCCAGTACCGCTTCGCGCATCGCCGCTGCAGGCGCAGGCTGGCCCGTCCAATATTCGAACGCATACGCGCCCTGATAAATGAACATGCCCAATCCGCCATGAATTCGGCAGCCTTGCCGCTCTGCATCAGCGAGAAATTTCGTTTTCATTGGGTTATAAATAATATCGCTTGCAACCGCGCCAGGGCGCAGCCAAGCAGCGTCAACAGGCGACTCATCCACATTCGGGAACATGCCTGTCGAGGTCGTATTAATAATAATATCAGCATCAGCACAAACAGACTGGAGCTGATCGTTAGATACGCCCTTTACATTTGTGAACTCACGCATCGAGGATGCTAGCTCAATTGCACGCTGCTCCGTTCGATTGGCAATCGTAATGCTAGCAGGCGATTCCTTCGTTAACGCATAGACGATCCCTCTTGCCGCCCCACCTGCTCCAAGCACAACGATGTGCTTGCCAGCGAGCGACGTCTCCGCTTCTTCCTTCAGGGAGCGAACATATCCAATCCCGTCTGTGTTGAATCCGGTGAGAACGCCGTTATCGTTAACAATCGTATTGACCGCGCCGATTGCCCGTGCAGATTCATCAATTCGATCCAAATGGTTCATTACATCCAGCTTATGCGGAATCGTGACGTTCACGCCACGTATACCCATGGCCCGAACGCCAGCGATAAAATCGCCAAGCTTGTCCGTAGTAATATGAAAAGCGGTATAAATCCCGTTGACGCCCGCTTCGCGGAAAGCCCGATTGAGCATAACCGGCGATTTGGAATGCCGAATGGGATCGCCAATTACGCCGAACAACACGGTGTTGCTATCCACGCGAACGTTCATTTCCAACTTGCTGTCTGCAGAAGATGCCATCGTATTCACTCCCTCATGCTCGCATCCGTACAACGTTACCGGCTAAATTAACGATTCGCGTACGAGCACCTTGACCCCTTTGGGCGCATAAACGTCCACAAGCGCTCCGCCTGTTCCATTCACTTGCATCCAGCCAAGGCCAGAGACGAACACATCATAATCTCCGCCGCGTGGAATGCGCAGCGAGTGCCTCGTCCAAGCAGGCAGCTCATCCAATTCCTCTACAGAAGGCGGCGATAGCAATACGCCCTTATGGTTCGCATACAGTTCGTCTGCCCGCTCCAGCTTCGTCCGATGCACTTCGAGCCCATTGGAGATATACAGAGTAAACGACTGGCGCCCACCCGATACAAAATCGAATCGAGCCAACGCGCCAACAAACATCGTCTGCCCCTCATTGAGCTGATAGACGAGCGGCTTAATTGGCTTGTCTGGCAAAATCGCCTGAAGCACGCTGCGTGGCACTAGCTCTGTCATCCGATGGCTGTACACAATGCCCGGCGTATCGATGATGGACTTGCCGTCATCAAGCGGAATGTGAACCGCATCCAGCGTCGTTCCCGGATAACGCGATGTCGTAAGCTCGGCGTCCAGATCGCTATAATCTTGAATAATTCGGTTAATGAGCGTCGACTTGCCGACATTCGTAGCTCCGACAACGTAGACGTCGCGGCGCCCGCGGAAATGTTCAATTGCTTCTACGACCCGATCAAAGCCAATATTCCGCTTCGCGCTGCAAAGCACAACATCGACGGTCTTAAGGCCCTGTTCCTTCGCCTGCTGCTGCACCCAGTTGCGGATGCGGTTGTAATTAACCGCTTTGGGCAGCAGATCGATTTTGTTCACAACGAGCAGAACCGGGTTGTTGCCTACAAAGCGCTGCAAACCCGAAATAACGCTGCCCTCAAAATCAAACAGATCGACAATGTGAACGACGAGGCTGTCTGTCGAGGCGATGCCGCCAAGCAGCTTCAGGAAGTCGTCCTGGTCAATCGTGACTGTGGAAGCGTCGTTATAATTTTTGATGCGGAAGCATCGTTGGCAAATCGCTGGCACGCGCTCGATCGCTGATGCTGGAATATAGCCCGAAAGCTCCTTGTCCGCTGTCTGCAGCTTTACGCCGCAGCCCGCACATGATGCGTCGATGCCCGGTTGATCAATTACTGTCACTTCGTTTCCTCCTCATGCCATAAACCATTTTTGCGCAAGCGGGTCAGTGCAATCCGTTCAATGAAGCGATTGACTCGCGTCATGATCCCCTCATCGCGAGGCGAGATCGGCGGTACAAGAATCGTATATACGCCCAAACGATTGCCGCCCAATACGTCCGTAAGCATCTGGTCGCCCATAATGACGACTTGCCCCGGAGAGAGCCCCAGC
Source organism: Paenibacillus sp. MMS18-CY102 (assembly GCF_009789195.1). Taxonomy (GTDB): domain Bacteria; phylum Bacillota; class Bacilli; order Paenibacillales; family Paenibacillaceae; genus Paenibacillus_T. The sequence continues at coordinate 181,029 of NZ_WSTC01000005.1, forward strand.
AATTCAAACGCGCGATGGAAAGCGCGATTGGCCGGCTTGCGCGCAGCATGGATATACGGTATGCCAAGCGGATTAGCGAACCGAGACACGCGCGTCTCATTATTATTAGAAACGATGACGACCTTAAAGCCGCGTTCCTGCAGCTTGTTCAGCCACTCGATCAGCCTTGGCGTAGCCAGCGGCTCCTTGGCGCCGACCAATGTATTATCCAGATCGGTAATGATGCCCTTGATGCCTTGGCGAGCAAGCGCTTCGATATCGAGATCGTATACGGAATTAAGGCGCAAATTCGGCAATAGCCGTTCAAACATAACTTCGACTCCCCTGACGTGACCTGCTTTACAACGAAACTATACCATAATAGCCGAAAATGTTGCAAAAAAATACCGTACAGCGCCGTTTTCGCGCTGTACGGCTAAATTTTTATTCTTTTACATCCGATCTCGAATCGATTTCGCCAGTTCGGCAAAACGTTCAGCATCTGCAGCATTGTTTTCCGTTGTGCCATACTTGGCCCGTTCGAATTGATTCGCGACTTCTTTAAGGTCCGTTCTTAAATAATTTCGCTCGGCACCCCAACGCTCCGTTGCTTCGCGTAACGTCTCCCATTCCTCGCGGGCGTATCCTTTACGGCGCGCATGGCGAAGCAGTCGGTTCGCCTCTGCTATAATCCGGTCATTAGGGAGAATGGAGCGGTACCGCAGCTGTTGATACAGCTGCACGAGCTGCCGGCGGCGTAGCGCCAAATAATACAATGCAACAACGGCAATCAATGCCGCACATGTCCAAATAATCGTTGATGCCGAGATGCCCCAGTTACCTTTGCTAGTTGCAGCTGTTCCCGTTAAATCACCAAGTTCGATATCCGGAAGCGCAACAGCTTGCTCTTCCTCTATCGGATAAGGGAAATCAAACCCGGGCGTCGGCTCGAACGGAATCCAGCCATACCCGTCAAAATAAATTTCTACCCAAGAATGGGCATCCGCATTGCGAACGGTATACGTTCCTGCGCCAGTAGGATTAATATCTGCTGGGTTAAACCCTTCGCCCCGATTAATATATTGGGACGGGTCAACAGGAAGGATGCCCGGCGCGTATCCTTTGACCCAACGTACAGGCAGCCCGACCGAGCGGCCGAGAACAGCCATCGCAGTCGAGAAATAGTCACAATATCCTTCCTTCACTTCAAACAGGAAGGAATCGACGAAGTCCGGGCTTTTCCTCAATGAAGTATCCGGCTCGTTGGTATAAGGGTAGTTTTTCTGCAAGAACATTTGGATAAGCTTCGCTTTGTCATAATCGTTGCCTGCAGCAGCCGTAATATCCTCCGCTAATTTCTGGACGCGCTGCGGCGTTGTTTCAGGAAGTTGAATGTATGGCTCAAGCTGGGAGGCAAACTCCCCGCCGGGCCAACCGGCTTTTGCTTGGCGAAGCGACGTTTCATTCAATACGGGCAGCTCTGACACGACGGAATAAGTTCTAGGATAGGCTGGCGTTTGATCACTGTTTGGCACACCCCAGCGAAGCTCCCAGTCAACTGGGTCCCACCGCAAGCTCGAGGGAATCACTTGGCTTTTATTTTCATCGTTGATCCATAAAACCGACTTAACTGGAGATGCTGCAAACAGTACCGGGTAATAATCCTCCCGAATCATCGTTACCGCTTGCTCAACCTCCACCGTCTTTAACTGGTCCCGGTCTTGCTCCAAGGCAAGCTGCTCGCCGCTCTGAATATGGGATACCTCAGCCGATGTGTCATTCTCGTCATGCACCCAGCCTGAGCCAGAATAATAGGCTCGCGTTTCCCCGCGCCAGTAGCTTCGCTGGGTCGTGCTTACATACATAACAGGCGAATAATCAAACTGGAATCCGCCCCCCAGCACCGAATCATTCCGGCTGTAACCTGAGCTATGGTCTCCTGTTGGTTCGCTAACGTCTTCTGGATCTTCCTTCGAATCCGTAAACGAGCCGCTTACCGTGCCGCCATGGGCTTCTACCCAAATCGTATAAGGATCCTTCAGGATCGGCGCAATGCTTGGCACGATGTTGGGAGCTAGTACACCTACAAACATGATGGCCGTTAGAATTGATACGATGGGCAGGAAAAAACTAACAGGATATTCCAATAGCTCTGACCAACTGCGGGGATGCTCACGTTGGAAGCGGTAATAATGCTCTGCAATAAGCCACACTAATCCTGCAAATACAGCCCATGCCGTCTGGTCCCATAGAAAGACAGGCGTGAACGAATCCGCTATCATCAGCGTCAGCAGCAGAACCGACAACGTCGCCATAATCCGGACGCGAGTTGTCGCCCAATACTGGAATACAACGGCTACACCCCATACTAGGGCTCCTATCCCAACAAAAGGATGCAGCTGCGTGGCATTATCGGTGATCCAAGCTTGCAGCCCTTCGACCGAACCCCCGTCAATGTTGATATAGGAATAATGAGCCACCCTAGCCGATAGCAAAACGAGCACCGCGCCTTGCGCTATAATGCGGTAGACCGCCCTCCATGGCAAAATCCAATCTAAAGCAACAGACGTGATAAGCACCCAGCTCACGCATTGGAACGTCTCTTCCCACCAGTATCCTTCAAAAATGCCTGCCAGCTGCCATGCCAGCAACGCAGTAATGACAGAAACGACCCGCCGATACCAGCCCTCATGCAAGCTGGCCGTTGCCGCTCTCTTCCATGATTGCACGGCCATTAGCTTGCGCCTCCTTCCAGCACAGCTGGCAGATCCTGGAGCTGGCGTACGCTATAAGCCGACCAGCCTTTGGCTCTAAGTGCCTGCAGCCATGCTGCCTTAATCATGCGTCCGCCCCTGAGATCGGCATCTTCGATGCCGATATACGATAGCGAGACGCCTTTGCGCGAGAGCCAGCTCATCGCGCGCATAACGGAATCACCTTGTGCGCCAGATACGAATACGACCAACGTTCCTGGCTCCCATACGGATTCCAGCCTTTGCAAGGATGCATATAAAGACTGGGAAGCGTCTGGCTCGACGACCGTTAGGTGCCGTATCATGCCAGCACGATGGTCTGCACCTGAACGGGGCGCCAGAACAGCGGTGTGTTCTCCCGCAGATACAAGCCCCATCGCGGTCTCGCGACGCATCCCAAGTTCAATGAGCGAAGCGGCCACGGACACAGCCAGCTCGAACCGCTCTTGCCGAATCCCATAAGCCTCCGTGCTCCGATCAAGAACGACAATCGTGCGGGGCAGCGATTCACGCTCGAACGCTTTGGATTTCCATTCGCCTGTTTTCGCCGTTGCATTCCAATGCACCCTAGACAGCTTATCCCCATACAAATACTCACGAACGCCATTAATTTGCGTCGTTTCTTTGGCCGCCCGAGGCGCAGATGCATGTGAATGCGGACCGCGCATGCCGCGCCGGATCTGATGCCAGCCTCTTAACGGCACAGTCTGGGGCACGACGCTAAATGATGTTCCGGTTTCGAAGCTTCCGCTATGCTCAAACATGCCAAACACATCACGCGTGGAGCATTCCGTTGGCCCGAACCGGTACAACCCGCGCTTAAGCGGCGGAGTCGTGTAGCGCACTTCACCGAACCGTTTCCAGTTGGGCACGAATGACGTTTCGAACGGTATCGACTGCCCATCATGGCGGAACAAACGGTCACGCACCAGAATATACGGCAATGGATAATAGCCTGGCACATGAACGGATAACGAAACCTCAGCGCTCGTTCCGCTTATGGCTTGCCCATCCGCGTTGCCAAATTGGCCCAGTTTTCTCTCCCCTTGTACACTGCGAATTCCCGACCATTTGCCAAGAATTAAATATAAAATAAGTGCCGTTAAAATAACCAGCAGCATGACAGCCGTCCTGCCGCCTTGAAATAACAAATAACAGATGCTTCCCAGATAAAGCGATGCGACGATATGCCAACGCCAGCGAATGAACGAACGGTTGTTATCCCGCTGCATCCTTAACGCTCCAGCCGGACCGGCACCTTCGTCTGCTGAACAGCAGCTTCTACGACATCTTCGGCCCGAAGCCCATTCATGCGTGCTTCAGCTTGTACGATAATCCGGTGAGGCAGCACCTTGCGTGCCAACCGCTTCACATCATCAGGCGTTACGAATGTCCGTTCACGAAGCAACGCCGATGCACGGGCTGCCCGCATAAGTGCAACCGCAGCACGTGGGCTTGCGCCAAGCAATGAAGCCTGATGCTCACGCGTGGCCCGCACGATTTTGACCGCATATTCAGCAACGCTGTCATCGACATGCACTTCAGTAACACACTGCTGCAGCCGAAGCAAATCTTCAATGGACGCCACCTGTCCCAGCCGGTCTGACGGATGGCCGCCATCACGGGAGATGATCATGCGATGCTCGTCTGCTTCAGCTGGATAACCAAGCGATAGCTTCATCATAAACCGGTCCAGCTGTGCTTCAGGCAGCACGTAAGTCCCCTCGAATTCGATTGGATTCTGTGTGGCGATCAGCAAAAACGGGCGAGGCAGCTCATACGTCTCCCCATCGACCGTCACATGCCCTTCTTCCATCGCTTCCAGCAGCGCGGACTGCGTCTTCGTCGTCGCCCGGTTGATTTCATCTGCAAGCAACAGGTGGCACATGATTGGACCTGCCCGGAACAAGAACGCCTCCTGCTTCGGATGGTAGATCGAAACCCCGGTTATATCAGTCGGCAATAAGTCCGGATTGCATTGTATCCGGCGGAATTGTCCGCCTATCGAACGGGCAAGCGCTTTCACAAGTTGCGTTTTGCCTGTGCCCGGAACATCCTCGAGTAAAACGTGGCCACCGGCCAGAACAGCTGTTAGCAGCAAATCAATTTCCTCTTGTTTGCCCAGAATGCAACTCTCTAGATTAGTACGAATAGCCGTGCACAATTGTAGGTCTTCCTGACGAGTTTCCATGTATGAGTCCCTCCGGTTCTATGAAAATCTTGTAGTAATTTCGGTAATCTTCTTCTATTTTACTAAATATAGGGTGAAGCGTATAGAAGTGAATATGCCAAAAAAAATTGGAGGATTCCACAGCGGAATCCTCCAACCCTCCAAATTGCCTATTCTTATCCCTTTGGGCGAACAACAACGGCGGCTAGAAACGAGAAAATGATCGCCGCTGATATGCCCGCGCTCGTCAGTTTGAATATCCCGGTGATAACGCCGATCCACCCGTCCTCATGAAGGGAGGTTAAAGCGCCATGCACGAGCGCATTGCCGAAGCTTGTTATCGGAACGGTCGCTCCTGCGCCGGCAAAGTCGACCAACGGGTCATATAGCCCAATGCCATCAAATAACGCACCAAGAACGACTAATGTTGCCATCGTGTGCGCTGGCGTTAATTTGACGACATCAAACATCAACTGGCCTATGACACAGATCGCTCCACCCACTAAGAATGCCCACAAAAACTGCATCCCCCTTACACCCCTTTCGCTGCAATTGCTACCGCATGTGCAATACAAGGTATCGATTCGCCCTGTTGGAAGGAAAGCGGGGAAAGCAGGGCGCCGGTGGCCGCTACGAGAATGCGCTTCAGCTCGCCTTTCTTCAACTTATTAAGCAAATGCCCATAAGTCACGACCGCTGAGCAGCCACACCCGCTCCCGCCTGCCTGTACCTTCTGCTTATTAATGTCAAAAACCATAAGCCCACAATCGTTAAAAATCGTATCGTCCATCGGCACGCCGTTGCGCAGCAGCAGCTCCTTAGCGATTGGGTGGCCAACAGAGGCTAGGTCGCCTGTTACGATAAGATCGTAATCAGAAGGGCTCCTCCCCGTATCGTTAAAATGCGCTTGCAGCGTATCAACGGCGGCAGGCGCCATTGCAGCGCCCATATTAAACGGATCGGTAATGCCCAAATCCATAATTTTGCCAATGGTCGCGCATTCGACGACAGGCCCTTCGCCACTTGCAGCGACGATAGCCGCTCCCGCACCGGTCACCGTATACTGTGCGGTTGGCGGCTTCTGGGACCCATACTCCGTCGGATAGCGGAATTGCTTCTCCGCTGTGCAGTTATGGCTGCAGGTTCCTGCCATCGCATGCTGCGCATTGCCGGAATCGACCAACTGCGCTGCCAACGCTAACGTCTCCATGGAGGTCGAACAAGCCCCAAACATGCCAATATAAGGAGCGCCCAGAGAACGGGCGGCAAAGCTATTGCTAATAATCTGGTTCATGAGGTCGCCGCCGATGTAGAACTGAATGTCTTCCTTCTTCAATCCTGCCTTTGTCACGGCAAATTCCGAAGCCTGCTCCAGCAATAGCCGTTCAGCTTTCTCCCAGCTTTTCTGCTGCATATCAAGTTCGGGATGGACAAGATCAAAGTCCGCTGCGAGCGGCCCTTCCCCCTCATCCGGACCTACAACGGTAGCGGAGCTTATAATGACGGGCTTGCTGTCGAACCACCAGGTTTGTTTGCCGCGCAGCATGTTAGTGTGCCCCTCCTGTACCGAAGATCAAATGCCCGATCCCGACGAAAAAAGCTGCAACCGTGCCGTAAACGATAACGGAACCGGCAAGCTTGAACATGTTGGCCCCAACGCCGAGCACAAGCCCCTCCGCCCGATGCTCCAGCGCTGCCGAGCACATCGAGTTGGCGAACCCAGTTACAGGCACTGCTGTGCCCGCCCCCGCCCATTGGGCGATTTTGTCATAGACGCCTAGGCTCGTGAGGATAACGGACAGGAAGATCAACGTTGCGACGGTCGGATTGCTTGCCGCCTTAGGTTCCATGCCCGCAAGGTGAATATACAGCTGCTGGATAAACTCGCCGAGAACGCAAATTAATCCGCCGACAACGAACGCTTTTATGCAATTTTTGAAAATCGATCGAGAAGGCTCCCGCTGCTTGGCGAAGGCCTGGTATTCCTTAGGGGACATGCTCATTTCTTTATAAGGGCGTCCGCCCGCGCTACTCGTTGACAACGTGGTCATCTCCCTTGTACGAAAAGTCGGTATCATTATTTGTAAAACCCGACAGCATTATGCTACATGCCGTGAGTGTGGCAGCAAACGCAAAAAATCCGCCACGAGGGCGGATCTAAGCGGAAGGCATTCGTATTAATCGAATATCGATACGATCAAAATAAAGATGGCCAGCAACACATACAACACGAGCGATAGGATCATTAACGTGCGCCTGCTCATGACACCGCTCTCCTTCCACCGCATAATGCGGGCTTCTGCATTTATAGTATGCAGGGAAGGCAAGCGCGGAAGTTGTCCTTGAATGGAATCATGGCGGCGGATTGCCGCTTAAGCTCTGCGTTCTTGAATAAATTTCTCATACCTCATGTTCCAACTATTATAGGCCCATTGAAGAGGGTTTCGAAGTATAATAGCTACTCCAACGCATGCATCAATAATGCCCGCGAGGATTGTTAAATTCGTCCACCAAAAAAATGGAGGATTTAGCGTAGCAAACAAGGCTGCTTCTGGCCCCCATTGATCGTTTACCGAGTTAAACAGATGTAACTCTGCCGACTTGCCATACGCTATGAGCAAAACGCCTAATGCCAAAAGCCCTATTCCTATCATACTCGTACGCATGAGTTGCCTACTTCCTAACTAAAATAGCTGGGTGCATCCGTGTAATTGTCTACTCTTGTGTTGTGTCATTCGTAACACCGAGCTTCTGTTTAATTTGCCGCAAATCATGTTCAATTCGCTTATTGCTGTAATAATTGCTGAAGACGAAGCCGAACAGCAGCACGATGACGATGAATGCACCGTAGGGCCCGAACAATATAGACAATACGACAATCAATCCGATTGCCAGCAACGTTCCCCAAAGCATCATTCGGCTCACCTCGCTTAAGGAATGGGAAGGAATGGGGCAATACAACTCTATTCCTTCATTTATATTCCTCCTGCGAAGCGCTCATGCCGACAAGGCAACCGCCTAAGCTTGGCAGTAAGCTACAACTTGCTCATACGGCAGCTTGCCGCCATAAATATCAAGCGCACTGCCAACCGTAATATCAAGCTTGCCGCCCGTCAGGCGGCGGAACAATTCCAAATCTTCCATCGAGCGGGCTCCGCCAGCATACGTGCACGGGATGGTTACCCATTGTGCCAGTGCGTTTACGAGGCTTTGTTGAATGCCGCTTTGCTTGCCTTCCACATCAACAGCATGAATGAGAAACTCGTCGCAATATTGTTCTAAGTAGCGAATGTTCGCTTCATTGACTTCGAAGTCACTAAATTGCTTCCATTGGTTCGTCACGACATACCAGCGCCCGTCCCGCTCCTTGCAGCTTAGGTCAATAACAAGCTTGTCTACGCCAACCTCTGCAATAATCGCTTGCAGATTGTCCATATTAAGCTGTCCGTCGCTAAAAATGTACGAAGTTACAATGACATGCGACGCGCCCTGTTCAAGATAGTAACGCGCGTTGCCCGCATTAATGCCTCCGCCGATCTGCAGCCCGCCTGGGTAAGCGTTGAGCGCACGGACAGCCTCTTCTTCATTCCCGCCGCCAAGCATAATAACATGCCCACCGGTCAGTTCGTCTTTTTGGAACATATGGGCATAATGGATCGAGTTATAGCTGGATACAAAATTTTCGACGACCGCCTGCTTGTCCTCCGTGAGCGTTTCGCCTACTATTTGTTTTACTTTGCCATCATGCATATCAATACAAGGCCTGAATTTCATTGTTAATCCTCCATCTAATTCATGCTGATTGTTTCCACTGCACTATTCTCTCGTCTATCCTATCATGTTCATTGCAGCCGGTCACGGTCTGAATGGCATTATTAGGGGATGTTGATCTTAAGAGCAACCCGGTTCGTATTGAAAGTTGCTTGTTCGAAACCTTCAATAGGGCTGCTTTCGAAAACGGCTGTTATCGTTCGGGTAGTATGCGGCACGACAGGCACAATAGCCGGTTGCACCACAATATTTTTAGGAGGATAACCGATCCTAGCGAAAATGCTGGGCGTAATGGCCACAGAGGACGCATTGCCATAATTGAATATTTTAAATGTGCATGTGGTTGGGATGGTGCCTACGCCGGATGACTGGTATTGGCAGGAAATATTATTGCGGTCATAGTCTACGGATGCAGCTCCTGAGGTGTTGTGCCGAATGGCGAACATCGTATTTTTAGCAACTATAGGATAGACGCCTTGCAATACGATAAATAAAATCAGCATCGTTCGGAGCACTCGCGTATGCCTTTTGCGGTAATGGCGCAAAGCCATCGGCACGACGATAACGAGCGCCAAGGTGCAAATCATAGCAGGCAAATGCATCCCTTCGCCTTCCCCCTCTGTCCAAGGGGAGATGCCAATCGAGCGCAGAAGGCTGTCCCCAATCGAATAGCCTAAATGATGATTCAGAAAGAGCAACATAATGGCTAAAATAATAAGTGCGTAGCGTAAACTAACATTTCGCATGATAGATTTTACATTCAATCCACTTGCTCTCCTTTCCCTGTTCATTGTTCATTGACACACTAGATTAGCTTCACAATCATTCCAATAAAATAAGCTGCCGGAATGAGCAAAAATTGCCCCAGCATCGTCCCCAAGCAGCGGGAAGTCATTAAAACGATATAAATCTTGCCCAGCTGATTGCGGTATTCTTCATGATGCAGCGCCTTATCTGTAATGATTCCAAGCTGAGGGTCAATAAAGATAGTCAATAAAATCGTCGCGATCCCGTTAATCATGCCAGAGGCTTGGGAAGCTGTCGTGCTGTAAGCTGGCAGCAAGTGTGCGGCATACAACGAGGCAAGAACGCCAACGGTATAAAACGCTGTTACGACAACGTTTAGAAAAATAAGCCGTTTGGGAATTCCTAAATAACGAAAATAATAAAAAGAAAAGGCCGGCTTGCGCAAATAATGCTTCGTGTTAATTAACTGCCCAACAGTGACGCTCGTAATAAGCTTCGGAATCGACCCCGCTACCTCCAGTTTAGCTATAACGCGGCCGAACAAGCTAACGAACGTCGGAAACAACGCAATCGCTAAAATCGTCCCAGCCGAAGAAGCGATAAGGATAAACCGCATATAGTCGATTAACGGGAACGAAGCATGATGCCTTGCATAATCGACAAACTTCGCCGTCAATGGTGCTTGAATTAAATTCGCCGTCCGCGACACAAGCACGATTATGCCAGTCAATGACAAGGCGACCGCAATTTTATTCAGCTTCACCCCAGCAAATCGCACCGCATAGGACAAGGTCTCCGCCGTGTGAATGACTAGCGTGAGGACGAATACGATAATTAAGCTATTGATCACCGTGCAATCGCCCGCTGAAACTGCTCAACATCATCCACGGATAGATTCATGTGTGTAATCATGCGCCCGATCCCGAGGAACCCCCACCCGCGCACCGGGTTTGCAAATGTGAGCTGGCAATTGGTATCTTCTTGGAAGCACATAAAGGTTTGGCCCGATGCAGTACCGCTTGACTTGGCCTTGCCCCATTGAAACAGGGCATGATAGATGACAATGAGATCTCCGAGCATTGCTTGATGCCGTCTAGCTAGATTAAACAAATTTGCATCTCCCCTTTCTAAGCTAAGAAAAACTATGGAGCAAGCTCGGCGTCGCCAACTATCTCCGGCTCATTGGCTTTTCTAGCGCGTATAATTCATCATCGATTTGATTAAATTTCTCTGCGAACATCGCCCTTGCATCTGCAACAGCCCGATTATAAATATATGGGCCAAGCTCTTGAATCATGCGATCAATAAGCATCTCAGCCGCAATTTCCCCAATCGTCTCCGACCGTTCCTCTTCGAAAAACGATTGTACCTGCTTAACAATTTCGGATCTATCTTCTTTGGGCAGTTTGATTACGATCATCGAATGGCCACCTCGTCACTTTCTGGACACTAATGTTCCATGAATATTTTGCTTATCGCAAATAATCCGAAACCGATGAGCAAGCAGCCCGATACACGGTTTATCCACATCATCGCTCCACTAGTCAACGTATCCCGGATCCATCCCACCATTGCCGTGAGCAGCAGCCACCATAGCATGGAACCGACAAAGATGCCGAATACCAAATAAATTGAGCTTGCATGGGAAGTACCGGCTGCATTCACGCCTGCAAATATGCCTAAGAAGGAGAGGATTGTCATGGGATTCGTTGCCGTTAAGAAAAAAGTGGTTAGATAGGCTGTGAACAGATGGCCGCGAGGCAGCGCCTCTTCATCATGCTGCAGCGGTTTGGAGCGGAGTGATTGAAGGCCTAAATAGCATAAAAACAAGCCGCCGATAAGGCGAATCCATATCTGCCAGGCAAGCAATTGTTCTGTAATAAAGGCGAACCCTACCGCAGCTATGAGCCCATACGCCACATCTGCTGTCGCTGCCCCAAGCCCTGTTATTAGCCCAAATGTTCTCCCTTGGTTCAAGGTTCGCTTCATGCAGAGAATGCCGATCGGCCCAACCGGGGCTGCGATGGACAAGCCGATAATAATCCCTTTTAGCAAAATGGCCATGAATGTATTCAACGTCCTATCTGGTATCTGGCTTTCGTTTCCTATCCCAGTATCGGCGTGGCCGGTGCTATTCAAACGTTATTAAAGCTCACTCTAATTAACGCTCATCTGCTCTGCAAGCTGCTTCAATCGCTCGTTGCGATCGATTAAAAACCGTTTCATATAATGCTGCAAGACAAGTCGTTCAGCAATCCATCCGAAGGGTCCAAGCGGGGCTGACAGATGCAAGATGTCCGTCATTACCGTCTTTTCACCTGCCGCCCTGAACGCGTGGATGTGCTTTAACTGTTTGAACGCGCCCTGCTGCATCTCGTCGATAAATAACGTCGGTTCTTCGTAGGCCACAATTCGGGACGTCAATTTCTGCCTGATTAGAAAATGGGTCGCTTCAAATGTCACCGTCTCTCCAAAGCCGATTGGACCTGATGTTACGCCAGCGATTGCCCGCTCCTTCGTATGTTTCCAGACCGTCTCCGTATGGACGGTTATGTCACGTGCCAATCGAAAGCAGACGTCGATTGGTGCAGCAATTTCGATTTCTGTCACTACTTTAATCATTGACGTCTAGCTCCTTTCTGTTAGGTACGGCACGGGTATATTCTTCTAACAATTTGTCGCGCCACAGATGTGCAGCAACGGTGAAATCCATTTATCAAATAGTAAGGCGACACTAGCTAACACGATCACAACAACGATCAAAATATACACCACGAACACCTTAATTGTTTTCTTTCTCTCTTCTTGCATCAACAGCTCTTCGCTGTCCCATTGTTCATTAAAATCTTCTTTCACTTGCCAGTCCAGCCCCAGTCCGTGTTCTAAATTTGTATAACAGCCACGACTTGAACTTAGGCTCATTCGGACTATGGACGGATACCTGCCTTACATACGCAAAGTCACGCCGATCCACGGCCAGCATTAGCTTCGGGCTTACGGGCTCCTTACATATCCATTCGTCAAAATAAATCTGGTTCGTATGGGCCTGCTCGAATCCATCCGACGGGATAAAATAAACGGTGCCTGCCGTCCACGGAGCCTGGCCCATCGTATCTTTCGTTAATGAAAAAAAATAATAGCGGTTGCGATTCTTTGATTTGAAGCATGCATTCCTACTTTACGGCGGTCAAACACCGCATAAAAAATCGACCATATGCCGTCTGCAGAAGCAAAGACTGCTTCTGCAGCTTTCCCGTTAAAAAGCGCAGCTGTATATAGCCGTTCAAATTCCAACGCCTCTTCCTCAGAGAACGGCGGGTCCGCACGATAATAAAAGATCAGCCTCATAACGATAGAAGCCATCCATGTAAACAACCGGGGACTCATTGGCTAATTATTGGCTGAGCAGCCCTGCGCATAAGCCGTTCAGGCTCACGCTCGAACCCATACTGCTCATATAAGGCGTGAGCATCCAACGTCCCGAGAATGCCTGTAAGCCCCTCGTATTCCGGTTGGTTAACGATAACCTCTACCAGTTTCTTCCCGATCCCCTCGCCCCGGCACTCCTCCACAATGAACACATCGGCTAGATAATACATCGTTGCACCGTCCGTCACGACTCTAGCGAACCCGATCTGCTTGCTTTCATGAAGGACACTGTAGCATACCGAACCTTCAATCGACTTTACAATGCGGTCATGGGACCGATTGTGCGCCCAATAGGTTCTGGACAGGCAGTCCGTTACGGCCTGGATGTCCAGCTTTCTTTTATCATCTGTAATGATGTAGTCTTTATAAGTTACCTGCACGGATGTATCCTCCTCATCGAGCGGACGCTGCTATTCATCCAACTTGATCATAAACCCAGTCTTTAATCCCTTCTTGAAGCCCACACTCTCATAAAAATGAAGCACTTCTTCACGCTTGGATCCTGTCATCAGCATCACTTTATAACAATGATGTTGCTGGCTGACCGTTATCGCATGCTGCAGCACCGCTTTGCCAAGCCCTTGCCTTCTGTAATCCGCATGCGTTACGACATTTTCTATAAGGCCGTAGGGCCTTGCGCCACGGGTCAAATTTTTCAATAAATTCAGAACACAAGAAGCGATCAGCTCGCCATCATGCTCAACCACGATGATTCGCATGTTCGGATCGCTTATCATTTCAGCCCACAACTTTTCTAGTGAATCGTCGATAGGCAACGCAATGTCATCCTCATGCAAATGTTTGTAGAGACGCAGCAGCTTTGGCAGCTCATCCTTTCGGGCCATTCGAACATTAGGCTGTTGCATATTACCACCCCTTATCCTTAACAAGTGACGCTATATGCCCGATATGATGCTGGTTATGCCACACGAATCGTTGCAGCGCAATGTCCAGCGTAATTTCGCCCAGTGCTGCGGTCGTTATTTTCCGAGCGAATGTTTCAGGTTCAAGCTTCTGCAGCAAAATAACTAATCGTGCATGCAGAAGCTCCAGCAATTGAATCGAATGTGCGATGGGAATGTCCCGGTAATCAGCCATTTCAGCGAATCGGTCTTGCTCGTAGGAGCTGCCCATTGGCGTTTCCTCGGTAAGCCCTCGCTTGAACCGCAGATACGCATTCATATCGTTGTCCGCCATATGGTGAATAATTTGTTTGATGTTCCACCCGCCTGGGCGATACGGCACAGATAGCTGATCCTCTCGCAACTGGGAGACCAGCTTCTGCAGTGACACATGAACCTCGCTTAATTGCCGGATATACCCCGCCCTTGCTTCGTCTGTGACTTCCAGCAGCGGCGTGAAAGACCCGATTGGGAATCGAATGCTATGGCTCATCGATCACAATCTCCCCTTCTCCTATTGGCTGTTCGAATCCGCTTAGATACGACGACAAAATTTCCTCTGTAATCGGAAATGCAGCATTCGCATCGAATCGCTCGCTCCGAATACGAAGCCGCTCCCGCAATTCCTCCGGCCGAACCTTCAAATAGATGAGCGCCCATCGTCCGCCAGCCTCTTCGATGATCCGCTTATATTCATCTCTTCGCTTGCGTGCCCAGAAGCTAAAATCGACGACGACGCACCGCTGGTTGCGAACATGCGTGATCAGTTCTTTGCGCAGCTTCGCCTCCGCAGCTGACTTCAACTGCTCATAATCATCCGGGGAATAATCGATGCCATACCGCCCATTAGCCGACCAAATTTCTTCATCGATCGAAAGCCGGATGTATCCCGCTTTCTCGATTTGCTGCGCGAAGGTCGTTTTGCCAGATCCCGCGACGCCGCACATCATGGCGACGAAAGCCGCTGGCTCTCTCAACCGCTCTACTAATTGCTCGATTACGGCATCCCTAGCCATGAGACCAACCTCCTAGCCCTTCAGGGGCGTGGTATTGCCAGCAGTTGTTCGTACCAAATGCTTCACGACGTTCATGCATACTTGCGAGATTTGGACCGATAAAACCCTCGAATCAATATCCCAACTCGCCCACTCTTCTTGAACGAGACAGTCGCTTATATATCCGAGCCAGATGCTATTCACTTGGCAAATTTCAGCAGACGCATAGAGGGCTGATGTTTCCATGTTGACCATCTGCCCCCCTTCGGCTTGAAATTGCTTCACTAGCGCCTTCGTTTCACGATACAGCCCGTCGACGTTAGCTGCGATAACTTCTTTCATCGGTTGCTTCAAAAGTTCAGTTTCTTCCCTTACAATTCGAAGCAACTCCTGATCGCATGTAAATATACGTTTCTCCGGCAAATATGAGCGGCTTGTGCCATCACTGTTCAGCGATTCAATGCCAATTACAAGATCGCCTTGCCGAATCGTTGCATCGATGGAGCCCGCTGCCCCATAACCGATGATCGTTTCGACCCCAAGGAAGGCTAATTCCTCAACTAAGATTGCCGCTTGAGGCCCTCCCCAGCTCAGCCTTGTAATGATGCCAATCTTCTGGCCATCTACTTCCGCCTCGAACACTTGCCTCTGCGTTTCATGTGCATCAATGCCATAAAACATTTTGTACCCTGAAATAGGCGTTGCTTGGAAAAAATCCGTTATCATCTCGCAGCCAATATATTCTCGGAAGCATAGTATAGCAATCTTCCAATTCGGCTTCGGATCTTGCTTAAATCGATAAGCCATCACTTGTGCTGGTGTTAAATAACGCTCGTCGATCATATGGTCCACATTCCCTCTCCAAATCAAGATTCTCTTTACTATGCAGCTATAAATGGTGGACCGCTGGGCATACTATATCTATTAAGTTACCACATTTTCCGTGCTTTTCCACCACAATCAAGAGAATCAATTTGTTCAAAAAAAATAGGCCTCCGCTATGGAAGCCTCCTATTTCATGGAATAAACCTTTGTCACATTCTCACAGGCGAAACCGTTCGATAAGGTCTTGCCGCCCCATCTGCTCCAATACGGAACGCTGCTTAGGGCCAATAAGGTCAAAATGGGGAAAACGATCGCGATGATGAATGTATTGCGGATCAAGACCGAATTGGATGCACCAAGCCGCCAAACGATCAAGATCGTTGCAGCCTACTTTCGTAATCGTGCGGTTGCCCGGAAAACGTTCTTCGTGCCAATAATGAGTCAGCAGCGCGATTTCGCCTCGCTCGACGCGCTCTTTCCATTCCTGGAGTTCATGCCTCTTAACGCCGAATGCCATGCTGCCCTCTCCTTCATGCGCAATTTGATTCAAGCTTGCCTGTTCAAGTTCAAACATTTGCAGTCTAGTATAGCATATGGCATCCACGATGAAAAAAGAGGCGGAAAAAGCAGAAAGATGCGCTATTTCGCCGCAACTGGTATACTTAATGGGATTATTCGACCGGAACGGGTCACAACAAAGAGGAGTTTTGAAATGGCAACTACATTTTCGGCGCTTGGCGTATCGCAAGAACTGGCAAGCGCTCTTACATCATACGGCATTTCCGTGCCTACGCCAGTACAGCAGAAAGCAATCCCGCTCGTACTGAATGGTGCGGACGTTATCGTACAGGCACAGACCGGTACGGGCAAAACGCTTGCGTTTGCCCTGCCTATTCTAGAGCGCATTGATACGGCGAAAAACCATACGCAAGCGCTTATTCTAACACCTACGCGCGAGCTCGCGATCCAAATCACGACAGAGCTAAATAAGCTCGCCAAAACAGTTGGCGCTAATATTCTTGCCGCTTACGGCGGACAAGATGTAGAATCGCAAATTCGCAAGCTGCGCAATAGCTGGCCGCATATCGTTATTGCTACGCCTGGACGGCTGCTCGACCATTTGCGCCGTGAAACGATTCGCCTTGGCAAAATCCGCATGCTCGTATTAGATGAAGCGGATCAAATGCTGCACATGGGCTTCTTGCCGGATGTAGAAACAATCGTGTCATCCATGCCGCGCCAGCATCGCCAAACGATGCTATTCTCCGCTACGATGCCTGCCCAGATACGCAAGCTTGGTGCGGAATATATGAATGGGCCAACAGATGTAAACATTACGCCTGAAAAGGTAACCGTTGATACGATTCGCCAGGTAGCGATTGAAACGACCGACCGCCGCAAGGAAGATACGCTCGTTGAGCTGATCGGGAAGTACCAGCCTTACCTGGCGGTCGTCTTCTGCCGGACGAAAGTTCGGGCGAAGAAACTTAACGAAGCGCTGCAAGAGCGCGGCATCTCCAGTGATGAGCTGCATGGCGACCTCTCGCAGGCGAAGCGCGAGCAAGTCATGAAGCGGTTCCGCCAAGCCCGCCTGCAAGTGCTAATCGCCACAGACGTAGCCGCGCGTGGGCTCGATGTCGAGGGCGTTTCCCATGTCTTCAACTACGATGTGCCGCAAGATCCTGAAACGTATGTCCACCGGATCGGCCGGACAGGCCGTGCAGGCAATGAGGGCATGGCGGTGACGCTCGTTTCCTCGCATGATATTGGCGCAGTCGCTAATATCCAGAAGACGCTTGGCGTCAAAATCGAGCTGCGCCAAGATTCCGACGTAGCGCGCGGCGCTGTGCCGGTACGTGTCAAGCCGGACCGCCAAGGCGCGAAGGCAGAGCAGGAGCGCAACGCCGGCCGTGGGCGCGGCGGCGCGAAAGCTGGCGGCGGGCGCAGCGGTTCGCGCGGCGCAGCAAGCGCTGGAGGGCGCGGCGATGCACGCGGCGGCTCCCGCGGTGGCGCTGGCTCTGCGCCAGCGGGCAAGCGCGGCGGCTCCGCCAGCGCTAGCGCGGGGGGAGAGCGGGAGAGCACACGGCCGAACCCCAGGCACACGGGTAAGACGCGGATGCCGGCGGCCGCCGGGAG